>CBFIAR010000005.1:0-156604 GCA_965660625.1 Glaciecola sp.
CGCGCAGACGTGAGTATCATAATTATAGATGCATCGCGGACAAAGCGCCTCGTAGTTAAAGGTAAGCTTAGTTAGGTCGCTTCTTTAGGAGTATAAAGGCAGTAATGGCCTGCAGCGCAGCTATGCATTCACAACCACTTCTAACCAATCATTCTCAAAGTCAGATAAACACCTCAACTGAGGAGAGTTTTTCAAATCTAAATAATCAACTGTCAAGGGTGTAAAAATGACAACACAAAAATTTTCACTAATATCTTCATCGATATTTTCTGTGCGAGGCCGCAAATCCGCTATATCAGTCTCAGTTTGAGCGGGAGCTTTAGGCGTAGGCCAAAAAAACTGCTCTTTTGAAGTAGCAGAAAGGTTTGTCCAATGTTCGCGTAAAAATGGCTGTGAGTGATTGGCTGATGTCCTCTGACTCTCTCCATCATCCGCATCGCCGATTATTTTATTGCAAACTAAGGAAACGTGTCCTGCAATGCGATATTGTTCTCGTGAGCCTGCAAAATACCAACATATCTCAACGTTTTTTGGGGTACTAACTTTCCAATCTTTAATTTTATCACTTCGAATATCGGTTACTGAGAGTAAATTCAAAGAATCCGGTACAAACCCTCTAAACACCATTGTTCTATTTTTAGGTAATCCGTTCCTAGAAACCGTGGCCACTTGAAAGTATTTAGATTCGACTTGGCTACGATTTACGTGAAGGCTACGAGCAAGTCTTTGTCTCCAGTTGGGGACTTTACAGTCAGACATTTGGTTTAGCGACCATTGGAAACAATTTATAAAAATTAGCGGTAGTTGCTTCAGCTAACTCTGTCACCGAAATACCTCGCAACTCTGCAATAAAATAGGCAACATCAACGACATTTGCAGGTTCATTTTCCTTTCCTCGGTGAGGTACAGGCGCTAGCCAAGGGCTGTCGGTTTCTATTAATAACCGATGCAGCGGTATCTGTTTAACAGTTTCCTGGAGTTCATGCGCTGAAGCGAAAGTAACAATGCCAGATATGCTGATATAAAAACCCATTTCTATGGCTTCGCGTGCCATTTCTAAAGATTCAGTGAAACAATGAAGCACACCTACCGTAGCAGGCTCTCTGTGCTTTTTTAATAGTTCAATAGTGTCTTTGTGGGCATTTCGAGTATGAATAATTAGCGGCTTTCGAACCACATTTGCCGCTTTTATATGGTCTATAAAAGACTGTTTTTGAATATCTTGAGTTTCAGCACTATAAAAATAATCCAAGCCAGTTTCACCAACTGCAACAACATCATCCTGCTTCACGCTGCTGAGCAACTCATCATAAGTACAAACATCTTCATTGTGAAGAGGATGCACACCACAAGACATGGAAACATTGTCAAATTTCGACACTTTTGCCTTCATATCGTTAAACTCTTTTACGGAGACCGCTACACAAAGCATGTGCTGCACCTTTCTCTTTCGAGCCGCAGCGACCGTTGCTATTAATTCATCATCATTCTTTTTTAGTCTATCTAAGTGACAGTGTGAATCTACAAACAAAGAAGTTCTCCTGTTGATACAATTGAAGGTTTATTTATTAACGCTGTATTTCAGAAATAGTCGAGCGTAGTCACCTAGGCAAAAGACGACACTTTTTGTGTACGTAATTGATCAAACAATGCGGTCAATATTAATGACTTGTTCAGACCAGGGTGACTCATGCGTCTTGACGCAAGTAAGCAGGCTTGATAGTTGTCATAGACTAATGCACTTTGGTTGTTTTTATAGACTTCTAACCAGTGTTGAGCCAACCATTTAACGACTTTAAGCGCTTCTCCCTGCCATTTTAGAGCGGCTCTATTGGCAGTGTCGTTTCCTTGTTTCAATCCTTGCAATGTCCCTAAGAAATCATCAAAACCGATATTATCGGCGTCTTCTGAGTCGTTCTTATATGTGATTGGTGATGATCCATGCGCTGATAAAGCTGCCCTACTCGGTATAGATATATTAAGTGTTGCCAGCCAATCACAACTCTGTTCGTAATTTGGTAATGCTATAGTTTGCTTTTCACAACGGCTTAGTATGGTTGGAAGCAAGCGTTGAGCCTCACTTGTTGTCATCAACAAATAGGTGTTTGGCGTCGGTTCTTCTAATGTTTTAAGCAAGGCGTTGCTCGCGGACTCGGACATCAATTCGAGTTGCGGAATAATAACCACTTTATTACCGCTTAGCTGTGCTGTTTGCGTCACCTTGCCAATTGTTTGTCTAATTGCATCAATACCAATTTGCGATTTTTCTGTTGTAATGACGTGCAAATCAGGATGTGAACCCGCATCTATGAGTAGACAAGACTTGCAGATACCACAGGCTTTGTGAACATCATTAGTCTGCTGTAGCGAAACATCTTCAGCTTCAAATAGGCCGCTGCTTTGCACTTCAACAGAAGATTTTATTGTGCTTGTTACTGTTTTACACAACAAAGACTTTGCTATTTGATGGCATAGTTGACTTTTACCTGCGTCTGCTACCCCCATAAACAATAAACCATGATGTAGCTTTGCTAGTCTATAACGCGCTATTAAGCTATCGAAAGTGTTTTCTAACCAAGGATACATTATTGTTCTACTCTTGTAATTTTAGCTTGGTTCGCAGCTAAGATATACTCAGCGTACCAGCTCTCAAGAGCTGCAGTGACATCTGAATGAACCGCTTCCATTTCTTGCATCGCGTCTATTTCAATTGCTTTTGTAGAGTCTTTAACTAATGTTTTGTATGTTTTACGCGCATTTTCAAAAAATGTTAATCCTGACAACTCGATTCGGTCAAGTTCACCGCGCCCTCTAGCACGAGCTAGACCGATGCTAGGTTCAACGTCTAAATACAGGACTAAATCGGGTTCGAAGGAACCTAAAGTCATTTTCCGCAAAGTAGTTAATACGCTCAAATCTATGCCTCTTCCGCCGCCCTGATAGGCAACTGAAGACATATCATGTCGGTCACCGATCACCCATTTATTTTGGGCCATCGCTGGTTTTATTTTATTTTCAACTAACTGGCTTCGCGCCGCATACATTAGCAACAATTCAGTCTCTTGAGTTACCACCTCATCCCAAGTTTGCTTAACGCACTCACGAATGGCCTCCGCCATTGGGGTGCCTCCGGGCTCACGAGTGCACTCTACCTCATGTCCTTTAGCAACTAAAAATAAACGAATCAATTCGATAACAGAACTTTTCCCGGCACCCTCTAAACCCTCGACAACGATAAATGATGGGTTCATTACTTTCCTTTTTTCATTTGATATTCACGAACTGCGGCATTATGTTCAGATAACGTTTCTGAGAACTGATGAGTCCCATCCCCTTTAGCAACAAAGTAAATTGCCTCCGTTACTTCAGGTTTCGCTGCCGCTCTGATAGATGCCGGCCCTGCCATTGCGATGGGTGTAATGGGTAGACCTCTGATGACATAAGTATTGTATGGTGTTTTCTCTCTTAAATGTTTGCGTGTTAAGTTACCATCAAAATGCTCGCCCACACCATAAATAACCGTAGGATCAGTTTGTAATCGCATGTTTAGTTTTAACCTATTATCAAACACACCAGAGATTAAACCACGCTCATCCTCTACTGCTGTTTCCTTTTCAATGATTGAGGCCATAATCAACATTTGATACGGGGAGTCATAGACAGTATCGATATACCGCCCTTGCCATTCCTTACTGATTAAATTTTGCATGCTAGTATAGGCACGCTTAACAATATCTGAGGCGCTGGTCTGGTAATCAAAAAAGTAGGTATTTGCAAGCAAGCAACCTTCTAGCGTTTGATACTGGTTATGACAAAAAGAAGAGTGCAAAGTAGTCGCTTCTTTACTCAACTCGATACTAGACCGTGTGCTTTCCTTACCCTTAACATTATAAGATGGGCCAACAACCTTATCGTACAGTGCCGCTGCATCTTCTATGTCGTAGTTAATTGCTTCATTATCGGCTAAAAGGACTAACCATTGTTTTAATGTTAGTCCTTCAATAAGTGTTATAGAAAATTGCTTAATCTGACCTTTCGAAATTGCATTAAAAATATTTTCAATGCTCGCACCAGACTTAAATTCATAATAGCCTCTCTTTACGGAGCTATATTCAGGGTGGAGCTTTAGCCACAATTTTGCTAATAATGGATTAGTAACAACGTTCTTTTTTTCTAACTTATTGAGCAATGATGAACCTGAATCGCCAGATTTTAATTGAACAGTTAAAATCGCACCATTTTCCGCACTATACGTATTTTCGATTCCATATTGATCAATACTTTGATAGACGAAGAATGCAGCGGCGAGCATAAATAACATAGCGAAAGAAAAAACAGCCAGTTTTTTCATGCTTCATCCTTTGCTATTTCATCTGAAATTTTCTGAGCTAAACATTCACTCGGCAGAATATCATAGAGAGTAGACTCAGCACCGATGCTGAACTGTGATATCGGCACCAACTGGCTTACAGCATTGCAACTAAACGCAGTTTGAGCAGTTACCAGCTCTAACACATTCATTTCACTCACATTACAAGCAATTTGATTGCGCTGCATGTAATCCAAAACGTATTGCCTCATGACGCCATTTACTCCTGCTTTCTCAACACAAGGAGTATGCCATATACCGTCTACACAATAAAAAATATTAGATGACGTCAGCTCAATTATCACTCCTCGTGCATTGGTTAATACTAAATCATCTAGCCCAGTATGGTCGGCTAGTTCAATTTTAGCCATCACCTGCTCTAGCCGATTTAAGTGCTTTATACCAGATAACAATGATTGGTCAGCTAGCTTCATCTCGGCCAACCCGACACGTAATGTCTGATCCGTAGCCTGGTAATAGTCTTTCGCTGATGGTATGAATACAGGAACGCTATCTATAGAGGGAGCATAACCACGTTCACTATCACCGCGAGCTATTATCAGTTTAACGATTTGCCATTCTGTTTGTATGTCTGTTTTGTCTGCAGTTTGTCTAGCTGTAATATAGCTATCCATCGCAAAGGTTTTAATCAGCGTTTTCACATCACTTGAAGAAAAAACCACCTTATTGTTGATAATTTTTAGTTTTTTAGCGTCATTGATAAGGCGTTTTACGTGAAGGTCAAGCAGTTGTACATCACCCTTTCTACTCAGCATGGTGCTGAAGCAACCGTCACCATAATTTAGTGCGCGACTTTTTATTGAAGGCACCAGAGTAACTGCACAGTCTGATACATTTATCATCTTCTACCTATGATCCAAAATATATTATTCAAGGTGTTTACCATTATCAAAGCAAATACAAAAAAGCCACGAAATCGTGGCTTTTAATCATAACAAATTGTGAACATCGGTAACTAGTTTTTCGTCATATTTATCGTGACAGTTTTCATCATTCTTATCGATGCTGTCTGTATGATAGTCATTAACGTATACAATATAATTATTCCACTTAATTATTCCACTTCTTGAATAACAAAGACCCGTTGGTTCCACCAAAACCGAATGAATTGCACAGCGCATAGTCAGAAGCAAATTTAGCGGCGTTGTGAGCAACGAAATCTAAGTCACAACCTTCACCAGGATTGTCTAAATTAATCGTTGGTGGTGCGATAGAATCACGCAGCGCCAGTATTGTAAATATTGCTTCTACAGAGCCGGCGGCGCCAAGAAGATGACCAGTCATTGATTTTGTTGAACTTACTTTAACGCTTTTTGCTGCATCACCGAAAATACTTTTTACAGCACTCACTTCAGCAACATCTCCAGCCGGTGTTGAAGTGCCATGAGCGTTAATGTAACCCACTTGCTTTGCTTCAATACCTGCATCATTTAATGCGTTCTTCATAGCCAAGGCTGCACCTTCACCGCTTTCAGGAGGCGATGTCATATGATAAGCATCGCCGCTCATACCGAAGCCAACCAACTCAGCGTAAATTTTTGCCCCACGTGCTTTTGCATGCTCATATTCTTCAAGCATAATCACACCCGAACCTTCGCCCATAACAAAGCCATCTCGGTCTTTGTCCCACGGCCGACTAGCCTGTTGTTGATTCTCATTATTAGTAGACAATGCTCTTGCCGCACCAAAACCTGCAATTGATAATGGTGTAATCGCTGCTTCCGCACCGCCCGCCAACATCCCATCAGCATCACCATATGCAATGGTACGCGCCGCGATACCTATGTTATGAACACCCGTTGTGCATGCAGTAACAACGTTTAAGTTTGGCCCCTTCAAGCCTTCCATTATAGAGATAAAGCCTGAAATCATATTGGTGATGGTTGAAGGAACGAAAAATGGAGAAACTCTCCTTGGACCACTATTTAATAACTTGCTGTGATTTTCCTCAATCAGTTCTAGTCCGCCAATACCTGAGCCAATGGCAACGCCAATTCGTTCAGCATCCAATTGTTGGATATCTATTTGAGCATCACGAAGAGCTTGTATACCCGCAGCGATACCTAATTGAATAAAACGATCCATCTTTTTTGTTTCTTTCTTCGGTATATAGTCTTCAGGGTTGAAATTTTTCACTTCACCTGCAAACCGAGTAGAAAACGCTGACGCATCAAATCGAGTGATGTCAGATATGCCGCTCTTTCCAGCTAAGATGTTGCTCCAAGTAGAATCAACATCATTGCCAAGAGGGGAAAGCATGCCGATACCGGTCACTACTACACGACGTTTAGTCATGATAGTCTCCATAATACTTTTTTATAAAACTCAGAAATGAAAAAACGGCTCGTAAAGAGCCGTTTTTCTAAAGATCCAATTACGCGTCTTTATTAGCGTTGATGTAATCAATAGCTGATTGAACTGTTGTGATCTTCTCCGCTTCTTCATCAGGAATCTCAGTATCAAATTCTTCTTCTAAAGCCATGACTAATTCTACAGTGTCTAAAGAGTCTGCACCTAAATCATCAACAAAAGAGGCTTCAGATTTTACTTCTTCTTCTTTTACGCCCAATTGCTCAATAATGATTTTTCTTACACGTTCTTCGATGTTACTCATAATTTCAGGTTTCCTTTACGTACCTAATAAAAAATCTAGCGGTAGTTTATTTGCCTACCTAGCTGCTTGCAAGTTTTTCCCGCATTAATCGCTGTGGTCAAACCACAATTTTACTGTCGCCGAGACGACTAAAACAGTCCCATTTTTTTGTATTTTACTTATTATTGTAATAAAAACAATGTTTAAGCAGTTATGACATGTACATGCCACCATTTACATGAATCGTTTCGCCAGTGATATACCCTGCCTCATCACTGACCAAAAATCCAACAGTTGCAGCAATTTCTTTTGGTAAACCCAATCGATTTGCTGGAATATCTTTAAAAATAGCTTCTTTTTGATCGTCTGTTAAACTTTTGGTCATATCTGTATCAATAAAACCAGGAGAAACTACATTAACAGTAATACCGCGCGATGCAATCTCCCTTGCCATGGATTTGCTGAAACCAATGACCGCAGCCTTAGCTGCTGCGTAGTTAGCTTGCCCAGCATTCCCAGTTGAACCAACAACCGAACCAATATTGACAATTCGACCTTGTTTTTTCTTCATCATACCGCGCAATACCGCTTTTGACAGCTTAAACACCGAGGTTAAATTTGTTTGAATGATATCGTTCCATTCATCCTCTTTCATGCGCATCAACAAGTTATCACGCGTGATACCGGCGTTATTGACCAAAATATCAATTGCCCCGAATTCTTCATTAATCTGTGTTAACAAATCAGCCATTGAACCTTCATCAGTCACGTTGAGCACTTTTCCAGTGCCGTTCACAGCTAAATAGTCTGAAATTGCAGCCGCACCATTCTCGCTTGTTGCTGTACCAATAACCGTAGCGCCCATTGATACTAACTGCTCTGCAATTGCTTTGCCTATACCTCTGCTTGCGCCCGTTACTAAGGCTATTTTTCCATTTAAACTAGACATTGTTTACCTTTCTACAAATTAGTTATAAGTCACTTGGTTGACTAAAAGATGATAACACTACACTTTTATTAATCCGCTTGTTTAAGCCAGTAAGCACTTTACCCGGTCCAACTTCAATAATATCGGTCACGCCTTGATCACTCAAATATAAGACAGACTCGGTCCAGCGAACCGGCAAATAGAGTTGGCGTAAAAGTGCGTCTTTTATTTTTCCCACATCGTTTTCGACGTTAACATCAACATTGTTGACAACATGTATTAGCGGCTGATTGAGAGTGATGTCATTAAATAGTTGCGCTAATTTTTCGGCCGCCGGTTTCATTAAAGCACAATGAGAAGGTACGCTGACAGCCAGTGGTAATGCTCTCTTCGCCCCTGCTTCTTTACACAAAACACCGGCTTTATCGGTCGCATCAGACTGTCCGGCAATGACAACTTGGCCAGGAGAGTTAAAATTTACTGCCGCAACAACCTGACCCATTTCCTGCGATACCTGTTCGCAGATTTCAATAATACGACTGTCATCTAATCCGATGATGGCATACATAGCCCCCGTTCCTGCAGGCACCGCTTGTTGCATAAACTCACCGCGCGCCCGCACAAGCTTAACGGCATCTTGCAATGAGAAAACGCCTGCGCAAGTCAGTGCTGAATACTCCCCCAAACTGTGCCCAGCTAAAAATACCGGTGAAATGTCTTTTTCAGAAGTAAGCACTTTATATGCAGCAACGCTGGCTGTTAATAATGCAGGTTGCGTAATGTGAGTTTGATTTAGTTGTGTCCCGTCGTCATTTTGCACAACGTTCCACAAGTCATAACCCAATGCGTCTGAAGCTTCAGCAAACGTATCTGATACAACTGTAAATTGTTCAGCTAAGGCTTTTAGCATACCAACACTTTGTGAACCCTGTCCGGGGAATACACAGGCTGTTTTACTCATTTGTTCATCCTATCTGTTTAATTTTTTTGATAACCCACTGTTTTGCAAAAAGTTGGGTTGTCACAAATTCGTTGTCATTAAGTATTACATTAGTATTTAACTAGTGCAGAAGCCCAAGCAAACCCCCCACCAAAAGCCTCTAATAAAAGATATTGGCCGCGTTGAATACGACCATCTCGTATAGCGGTATCAAGTGCAGTGGGAACGGTTGCTGCTGATGTATTACCGTATTTCTCGAGTGTCATAACAACTTGATCAAGTGACATATTCAGTTTTTTAGCTGTCGCCTTTATAATTCTAAAGTTTGCTTGATGCGGCACTAACCAGTCAATATCTGACTTCTTTAGATTATTAGCTTCTAGAGTTTCAATGACTATTTGACTCAGTTTTGTTACCGCGACTTTGAAAACTTCATTGCCTTTCATTTCGCCCCAATTTTCATGCACGGACTGCTCATCGCCGCGCGTTGGGTTGCCGATGCGAAGCAAATCGCCGTGAGAACCAGCAGCGTTAATGTGAGTGGATAGAATACCCGGCTCTTCACTGGCTTCTATAATCGTCGCGCCGGCACCATCACCAAATAAAATAACCATCGATCTATCGGCAGGATCAATAAGGCGACTAAGACAGTCGGTGCCAACGACAAGAATTCGCTTCGCCATACCACTTTTTATATATTGGTCTGCAACACTCAATGCGTAACAATAGCCAGCGCAAGCAGCTGCAATATCAAACGCCGGAATATTGTCGACTGCGAGGATTTTTTGAATTTCGCAGGCCGTACTCGGCAAAGAATAGCGCCCGCTTGTTGTTGCACAAACAATCATATCCAGATCGCAGGCTTTGATCCCTGCCGCTTCTAGCGCTTTTTTGGAAGCCTCAGCTCCCATTGTTGCTGCAGTTTCATTTTCACCAATTATTCGACGCTCTTTAATACCTGTGCGATCTGTAATCCACTCATCTGAGGTTTCAACCATTTTTTCCAAATCAGCGTTTGAACGCACATCGGTGGGATAATAACTTCCCGTTCCTATAAATCGTGAATACATCAATTAGTGCTCCATCAAGACTGATTCTATTTTTGTTTTTATTTTGTCTGGAACCGCATTTTCTGCCTCCTCATAAGCTTGTTTTATTGCATAATAACAAGCATCTGCCGAAGCGTTTCCGTGACTCTTTACAACAATTCCGCGCAATCCTATCAGACTGGCGCCGTTATACTGGTCGGGGTTCATGCGTTGATAGAGTTTTTTTAGTAATGGTAGAGCTAACTTGCTTAATATTCGTGCAAATAATGTTTCGGTTGTGGCTTGCTTAATTTCACTAAGCACAAGCTTAGCAATACCTTCGCTTGACTTAAGCGCGATATTACCGGTAAAACCGTCAGTAACAACCACATCCGCATCGCCAGAAAAAATTTGGTCGCCTTCCACATAACCGATATAGTTGACGCTAGGACAATCACGCAGAAGCTGGTCGGCGTGCTTAACAAGAGTATTTCCTTTAATGTCCTCTTCTCCTACATTTAATAAGGCGACTTTAGGTGAATGAATGTGAGAACACTGTTCAGCTAGCACTGACCCCATAACAGCATACTGAAATAATCCTTCTGCATCACAGTTAACCGAAGCACCGAGATCGAGAAGAAGTACTTTTTTACCTTGGCCTTTCGGCAGCCATGAGATGAGCGCAGGGCGCGAAATCCCTGGTAACGTTTTGAGAACATAAAACGCCATGGCCATTAGTGCGCCCGTATTACCAGAACTAACGCATGCCTGTGCGTCTCCTGATTGCACTAAATCAATGACTTTACGCATAGAAGACTGCTTTTTCTTGCGAAGCGCAGTTGTTGGCTTATCACTCATGGTAACCACTTCGTCGCAATCAACAAAATCGACTCGTAACAATACTTTAGCATCTAGCCCATTTTTAAAATGAGCATACTCGCTTAGATGACCGCAAATAGTGAGGTGTAGCTTGGGGAGTTGCTTTAGGGATTTTTCTGCAGCAGACAAAAGAACATGGGGGCCGTGATCGCCCCCCATGATATCTAATGCAATTTTTACGTCAGACAATGTTTTTAGCCGAATTAATCAGCAATAACTTTTTTGCCTTTGTAGAAACCATCCGCCGTCACATGGTGACGAAGGTGAGTTTCACCAGACGTTTGATCAACTGATAAAGTTGCGCCTGTTAGTGCATCGTGTGAACGACGCGTGCCGCGTCTAGCACGAGTCTTTTTATTTTTCTGTACAGCCATAGGTTATACTCCTAGTCTCGCTTAAGTTCTTTTAAAACCGCAAACGGGTTTTTACGCTCTTGTTCCGGTTCGATTATTCCGAATGTCATATCATCAGGCCCTACGCTACAATTTTCTTCTGCATGAAGTGCAACAATAGGTAGTGACAAAATCAATTCGTCTTCAATTAATTGAAGTAGATCGATTTCTCCATGGTCATTGACCTCTACCGGTTCAAATGCTTCTGGTAACTCTTCCTCTGTATCAGTGCCCTGCACAGGACTGAAACAAAACTCAACGTTAATTGGGTGAGAAAATTCATGGTTACATCTCTGGCAAAGCAATGTTACCTGCGTCGTCGATGTTCCTAGGAAGTAAGTAAGACTCTGCGCGTCTTTTAAAAACTTAACATCCACGAAAACGTTGTCTTCACAAGCAACTACAGACCCAACGAATCGCTCCATTAAAGAGGTAGAATAAACGCCAACGTAGGTTGAGCGTTTCATCGCACTTTTCAGTGGATCTATTAGTCGGGGCAGTTTCACTTTATCCATAGCGCGCGCATTCTAAAGGTTTACATGTGTTGAGTCAAAGTTTTTAGGCGAATCAGACCAAATACCGCTAGAATATCCCTTCTTAGTTTACATAATCGGAAATAATACACTTTGGACACAAACAATGAACGCTTGATACTCGCCTCCTCCTCTCCCTATCGTAAATTACAAATGGCCCGGTTAGGGCATCAGTTCACTACACAGTCGCCTAATATTGATGAAACGCGGCTATGCAGCGAAACACCTGTAGATTTAGTTAAAAGACTCAGTTACCAAAAGGCATTAGCAGTACAAGCGTCTTTTCCTGAGTCGACTATTATAGGATCTGACCAAGTTGCCTATATAAAGGAACAAGGCAAAGCCATTAGCCTCTTCGATGTCAACATACTGACAAAACCAAAAACAATCGCTAATGCAATTCAGCAATTAACAGCTTGCTCAGGAAAGTCAGTTCGCTTCGTCACCGGCTTATGCTGCCTTTCACCGCAACATGATGCGAAGATCATTACCGAATATGTAGACGTTACGTTCAGGCAACTGACTGCCCCTGAAATAAAAAACTATATAGACATCGAAAAACCGCTGGATTGCGCTGGCAGTTTTAAAGCGGAAGGACTTGGCATTACCTTATTTGACAAAATTGAGTCTACTGATCCAAATACTTTAATTGGACTACCACTCATTGCATTGAACAACATACTAATTAATTTTGGCTATAATAGTTTACTGAAATAGTTCACTAAGATTGGTTAACATCTATTCGCTAACAAACGACTTCATCATGTCTAAACTATCAATAATTTTTAATGGCTTATGCTTTAGTAATTCCGTCTTATCATGCACGCCGTACGATACGCCTACTCGCGGCATTCCAATATTTTCTGCCATCTGCATATCATAAACAGTATCACCTACCATTAAAGCTTGCTCTGGTTCAATGTTCCAGGCTTTTATTATTTGCAGCAGCATGTCAGAGCTTGGCTTTGATTCAGCTTCATCGGCACAACGAGATAATTCAAAAAAATGCTTTGTATTCGTATTCTCCCAAGCCCTTTCTAAGCCACGACGAGCCTTCCCCGTTGCTACAGCTAATCTTGCTCTTCTACTCAGGTGGCTAAGTGTTTCACTCGCGTTAGCAAATAAAGGGCACGCCGTTTTATCCTGATCAAGAAATACACTCTTATAATGGGTAACGATTTCATCCGCTTTATCATTATCAATCGAAAATAACTGTTTAATGGCGGGATGCAGGCTGATACCGATAATATGCTCAACTTGCTCTTTCGTAGGGATAGCGATCTGCCCAATTGCCGCAGCTTTTTGCATACAAGCTACAATTTTAGCGGCCGAATCCATCACCGTACCATCCCAATCAAAAATGATGTATTCAAATTTCATGGCTTTGCGTCTCTATCAATTTGCTTAATGCGCTATCGTAGTCGGCTTCAAATCTTACTCGCTCTTTAGTAACGGGGTGATTAAATGAGAGACTCTTTGCATGCAAAAATAATCGGGTAAACTTTAATTGTTTGAGGTGCGCATCAAACTCGTCATTACCATACTTACTATCCATTGCAATTGGATGTCCCGCATGTAAACAATGCACCCTAATTTGATGCGTTCGTCCTGTTATGGGGCTTGCCTCAATTAACGTCGAGTGTGTGAAGTTTTGTAAGACCCTAAAGCGCGTTTCTGAGGGTTTACCTTCGCTAGATACTGATACTAGTCGTTCTCCGCTTTTCAATACGTTCTTTTGCAGCGGCGCTTCTACTTTAAAACAATTGGTAGGCCACTCACCAGCAACCAGCGCATGATATCGTTTGTCAACCTGCTTGCTGCGCAACTGCTCATGCAGATCACGCAGCGCTGAGCGTTTTTTTGCTATTAACAAGCAGCCTGATGTGTCTCGATCAAGGCGATGCACCAACTCCAAAAACTGGTGTTGCGGACGCAAGGCACGCAATCCTTCAATAACCCCAAAATTAAGGCCGCTTCCGCCATGCACTGCCAGTCCTGAAGGTTTATTAAATACGATGATGCGATCATCTTCAAAGATGATGTGACTTTCCAACGTGGACACTCTGTTCAAGTTAACATTATTTTGTTCTTTAACCGCGGTTCGAATCGGGGGAACCCGCACAACATCGCCTATCGCCAATTTATACTCAGGCTTCACACGCTTTTTGTTTACCCTTACCTCACCTTTACGAACGATCCGATAAATCATACTTTTCGGAACGCCCTTTAGCTTACTGGTAAGGAAGTTATCTATACGCTGAAATTGATTGTCTTCATCAATTTCAAGCAACTGCACATTGTTATATTCTTCATTCATACGAATAGTATATCCCACCTTTAGATTGAATACGCCCGCAAATCACTGTTTTTCTAGTTTTTTTAAGGTGCTTTTTAACTGTTTTCTACTTGTTTGTGAGCGCAATATAAGCAATAATGCGGTCTGGTGCGACAGTATTTAGCTATTCACAACAAAACAACGGGTCAATGGCCTGTTATAAAATAGAGAAACTGATAAGTCAGCCCTGCATACCCAACGAGTATTTGTAGGCGACACGACACCAATTACCAACATTCAACTAAAATAGAATGAATGTGCGCCTTGATAAAGAGTGCTGAGAAAGACATGCACTGCATTCAAAAACAAATGCAACAAGGTTAAAATTAAACAGGCAATAATTGACTGTTGAACAGATTTGAATTAACGCTAGTGAGTAAGCTCATTAGTTCAAAAGATTGTAGATGGACATCCGAATATAAACGGGTGTTGTATTTTTTAGCACAATGAAAGTTTATCAATACTATTAAATAAATACTATAATAAACAGGAATTTGTAAATCTTGATATCACGTCAAAGTACAATTTGACTCAGTCGTGAGGCTCAGTAAATCAGTTAATTCAAAACTGTATCTTCTAGGATTATTCCTATACAGAGTTAGATACAATGAAAAGAATGTTAATCAATGCCACTCAATCAGAAGAGTTGCGTGTAGCCCTTGTAGACGGACAGAAACTCTACGATCTCGATATTGAAAGCCCTGGTCATGAACAGAAAAAAGCAAACATCTATAAAGGTACGATCACACGCGTTGAACCAAGTTTAGAGGCTGCTTTTGTTGATTACGGCGCTGACCGCCACGGTTTCCTTCCATTAAAAGAAATAGCAAAAACATACTTTCCTTCCGGTTATAAGCTTGAGGGCCGTCCTAACATTAAAGACGTTGTTAGAGAAGGCACACAAGTTATCGTTCAGATTGATAAAGAAGAACGAGGCCAAAAAGGTGCAGCGTTAACCACCTTTATATCTCTTGCAGGTAGCTACTTGGTATTAATGCCTAACAATCCTCGTGCTGGTGGTATATCGCGCAGAATTGAAGGCGATGAGCGCACCGATCTTAAACAGTCTTTGGGGCAATTAGAACTGCCTGATGGTATGGGTTTGATTGTGCGCACTGCCGGAGTAGGAAAGTCTTATGAAGAGTTGCAGTGGGACTTAGGTGTGTTAGTGAATCACTGGTCAAACATTATGAAGGCATCTGAGACAAGATCAGCCCCCTTCTTAATCCACCAGGAAAGTAACGTGATCGTGCGTGCTATCAGAGATTATTTACGCAGAGACATTGGCGAAATTCTTATCGATAAACCAGCCATCTATGAAAAAGCACTTGCTCACATTGAATTAGTCCGCCCTGACTTTGTTAGTCGCGTTAAATTATACCAAGGCGACGTCCCGTTATTCAGTCATTATCAAATTGAAAGCCAAATTGAATCAGCATTTCAACGCGAAGTGCGTTTACCTTCTGGTGGCTCGATTGTTATTGACCCAACTGAAGCCCTAACCTCTATTGATATTAACTCAGCCAGGGCTACTAAAGGCGGTGATATAGAAGAAACAGCATTAAACACGAACTTAGAAGCTGCGGATGAAATCGCTCGGCAGTTACGATTACGCGATTTAGGCGGCTTGGTTGTTATCGACTTTATCGATATGACACCGGTCAAAAATCAACGTGAAGTAGAAAATAGAATGAAAGATGCTGTCAAACCCGACAGAGCTCGAATTCAATTAGGGCGTATCTCTCGCTTTGGTTTGCTAGAAATGTCTCGTCAACGTCTTCGTCCATCTTTGGGTGAATCAGCTTATCACGTATGCCCGCGTTGCAGTGGCCATGGAACTGTGCGAGGAACTGAATCACTCGCCCTATCAGTGCTGCGTATCATTGAAGAAGAGAGCATTAAGGACAACACAGGGCAAATTGAAGCTCAGTTGCCAATCAACGTTGCGACTTATCTTTTAAATGAAAAGAGACGAGCGTTGCGCAGTGTTGAGAAACGCCATAACGTTGAACTATTAATCATTCCAAATCCAAACTTCGAAACACCGCATTACGAAATTGTGCGTCGTAGACCAGATGATAAAATTGATGATATTAGCTACAACATTGAGTTATCTCAAGTTCCGCAAACGGCTGCAGATACTACTGCACCTAAAGTTGTTAAACGTGAAGAGCCGGCTTTATCCGGTATGTCAGCGCCAGAGCAAGTAACACAAGCTCCAGCGCCATCTTCTGCAGCAACAACGTCTAAAAAAGAAAAGGTCGCTAAACCCTCTGTTTTTGCTAATGCGATTGCATGGGTAAAGTCTCTGTTTGAAGAAGAAGAAAAACAACCAGAGACACCTCCCCAGCGACGCAATAACAACAATAGAAACAGGAACAACAATAAGCGCAGAAGCGGTCCTCGCGGAGCTCGTCCAGACGGCGCACGTCAAGAAGGCAATCGTCAAGATAAATCATCTGACAGTGCACAACGTCAAGACAAGCCTCAAGGTGAGCGTCCGAACAACCGGAAACGTCGCACTAATAATGAGCGTAATGAACAGCCTACAACCGAGCAACTCAACGCGGCAACCGATAAGCAAGAAGGTGTTACGGAAGTAGCGCAGGGTAATTCGGCGCCTAAACCGGCTAAGAAACGTGCCCCTGCTGAACGAAGAAAGCGCAGAGATACCAAAAGAAACGTTCGAGTGAGTGACGATTCTGCTGCACCAGCACCTGGCAATCAAGCAGAGCCTTCGAGCTCAAGTAGCACAGATATTTCTGATACTCGTCAGGCTGAAGAAGTGCGTCAACCAGCGGCATTGGTAGAGGAAGCAAACGTACAGAAACCCGCTAAGAGTGATGCTGTTGAACAAGTGTCAACTGAAACAACTGACGTGGTTGAGCAGGCAGCAGCTGAGACACCTGATGTTGATGAAAATGCAATACAAGCGAGTGATGCGTCGAATAACGAAACCGATACGCCTAAAGGCAGAGGAAGACGTTCACCCAGACACGTGAGAGCTGCCGGGCAGCGCCGCAAGAAGGGTAAAGATGAGCAGAACGCTGCTGAAACTAGTAACGATGCAAACTCAGTCCAAGATGAACTTCAATTCGATGCACCTGAAGCAAAAAATGGGGCTGCTATAACCCAACCTGTCCAAAAGGAAATTGAACTGGATGCCAACACTGCTTCTCCTGAGCCGATTGTCTCTGAAGAAATAAGCGTCGATGCAGAACCTAAAAAGGAAGAAGCCCCAATTCAATCAAAGGATACTATTGAGCTTCAACCAGCAGCAGAGGCTATTGGTAAAGCTGAAGAAGCAGTTGCGCTTGCGGTAACTAAAGTCGAAACAAAGACAAAGGAAACAAAGCAAGCTGGTCCTTACATTAAGGTTGCTGTTAAATCGGTTTCTCATCCGATGGCAACGCCTGCGAAAGTTATCATGCCAACGGAAACAAAAACAGTCGGCGCGATTTCTGATGAGATTAGAGGCAGTTTTGAAAATGCTGGTAAGTCAGCAACTGTTGCGAATGCAAAATCCCAGGCGAGCTCTCCAATGAAGAACCCAAGCTCTGTAGACTAAATGTAATTAGCACCAAAAGCAAAAAAGCAGAATCATTTGATTCTGCTTTTTTTTTGGTTTAATGGAAAGGCCAGCACCACACTTAGAGGAGCATTATCTACCAGACTAAGTCGTCTGGAATATCATAATCAGCATACCAATCGTTGTCTTCACTGCTCTCTTTATCTTCGGGCACCTCAGTCGCTTGATAAATTACAGATTCAGGAACACGCTCTTTAATTTTATCCGCAACCGGTGTTGGCACTAACTCGTACACATCCGGTTCGCAACTAACAATAGATAGCCTACCCTGCGTAACGAGTTTATGTATTTTTTGGTCAACATACATTCGCTTTACAAGCTTATTGTCAGTGAAATTCAAGACAAGATCGCCTCTTCTGCGAGTTTGCGCATTGACTTTAATTAAATTAATAACTTGCGCAATAATTTCTTTTCGAATTCTTTCTTCACGTTGCTTTTCACTAAGCAAACGGTCTTTTTCTTGTTTTGCAGCGAGTGCGGCCTTCGCTGCACTTTTTGCTTCGTTCTCTATTTCCTGATTGTTATGCTGTTTTGCTTTAACTTGTTTATGCTTTTCCTGCTTAATTTTTTTAGCCTTCTTCTTATCGGCTAGTCCCGCTTTCAGCAATTGTTCTTGTAAGGATAATGCCATGATTACTCTCTATTATTTTTTAGGCTCTTTCTTAGCTTTTTTACGTTTATCATCAGCAACCCACTTCCCATTTTCATACCAAGCAGACCAGCCTGTGGCTTTACCTTTACCATCCTCTGACATCACATACTGCTGCTTAGTCTTGCGGCTAAAACGAACAATCGTTGGATTTTTATCTGGGTCAGCTTTGGGAGCATCCGCTAGATAGTAAAATTTAGGGGAAATACGATCTCTAAAACGTGCTAACTCCTCCACCAAAGGAGCGCGTGTTTCGCGTGATTTAGGAAATGTATGTGCAGCTAAAAACAGCCCTGCAGCGCCGTCTCTCAAAACAAAATGTGCCTCCGATTTTTCACACTCTAATTCAGGTAAAAACACCGGATCTTCTTTTGGTGGTGCAGCTTCTCCATTGCGCAATAATTTACGGGTATTTTTACATTCTTCATTAGTACAGCCAAAATACTTACCGAATCGACCATTTTTGAGTTCCATGTTGCTTTTACACTTGTCACACTCAATGATGGGACCATCGTAACCTTTTATTTTAAACGTGCCTTGCTCTACAAACACACCTTCACAGCTAGGAGCGTTTCCGCAAACGTGTAGTTTGCGATTTTCGTCGACTAAATAGCTATCCATTGCGGTACCGCATTTGTCACAACGACGTTTTGCGCGAAGCACTTCAGTTTCTAATTCTTCTTCGTCATCAACCTTGATCACTTCATCACCGGGAGTGAGGTTCATGGTATTCGTACATTTTTCTTTTGGCGGTAGATTGTAGCCGGAGCACCCTAGAAAAACACCTGTGCTAGCCGTCCGAATATTCATATCACGACCACATTTACTGCATTGAATGTCAACCGGCACAGCTTGATTGAGTTTCATCCCGCCATCGTCTACCGATTTTTCAGCATTCTCTAGCTGCTCAGAGAACTCTGAATAAAAGTTATCTAAAACGCTTTTCCATTTAGTTTCGCCGTGAGCGATGTCGTCTAAGCTTTGCTCCATCTTAGCTGTAAAGTCAAAACTAATGAGGTCAGAAAAATTTTCAACTAGTCTGTCATTAACAATTTCACCCATCTTTTCAGCATAAAAACGTTTACTATCAAGCTTTACATAACCGCGATCCTGTATCGTTGAAATAATACTTGCATACGTTGACGGACGACCAATACCTCGTTTCTCGAGTTCCTTAACTAATGATGCCTCATTAAATCTAGCGACAGGCTTTGTGAAATGCTGTTTTGGGTCTAACTCGTTTAATTTGAGTGTGTCTCCCTGCTTCACGTCCGGTAACAACAATTCATTATCACCCTTACGTTTTATTTGAGGTTGTACAGCAGTCCAGCCATCAAATAACAACACTCTGCCCTTGGCCGTTAATTCATAGTTGTTTGCTTCAACTCGGATGGTTGTTGCATCGTATTTTGCAGGTGTCATTTGACACGCAACAAACTGCCGCCAAATGAGCTCATAGAGACGCTGAGCGTCTCGTTCCATTTCTTTTAGTGAATCTGCCTTGACAGCAACGTTCGACGGTCTGATAGCTTCATGCGCCTCTTGAGCACCATCCTTGCTTCCATAAGTTAATGGATTACTAGGAAAATACTTATCACCGAAGTTTTTCTGGATATAATTACGACAGCCTTCAATCGCGTCTTTACTCAGGTTGGTCGAATCTGTTCTCATGTAAGTAATATGCCCAGCTTCATACAAACGCTGCGCCATAGTCATCGTTTTCTTTACACCATAACCAAGTCGAGTACTCGCCGCCTGCTGCAGGGTTGAGGTAATAAAAGGCGCTGAAGGTCTGCTTTGTGTCGGTTTAGATTCGCGACTAGCGACTGTGTATTGTGCATTTTCTAGGGCACTTACGGCTTCATCAGCCTGCTTCTTGTTAATGGGTTTAAACGCATTACCATTATGTTTTGCAACTAACATTTTCAGGGCGTCTTTGTTTTGCGTGCTCAAATCCGCATGGATATCCCAGAACTCTTCGGGAACAAACGCTTTAATTTCACGTTCGCGCTCAACCACAAGACGCACTGCTACTGACTGTACTCGACCTGCTGATAAACCACGAGCAACCTTCTTCCATAGTAAGGGAGACACCATGAAACCAACGACACGATCCAAGAACCGTCTTGCTTGCTGGGCGTTCACTCTATTAATGTTCACAACGCCGGGATCCGAAAAGGCCTCTTGAATTGCATTTTTCGTAATCTCGTTAAACACGACCCGCTGATACGTTTTGCCTTTACTACCAAGTAGCTCTTGCAGATGCCAAGCTATCGCTTCTCCTTCTCTATCCAAATCGGTTGCGAGGTAGATAGTGTCTGCATCTTTCGCTAGCTTTTTTAATTCTGCTACAACTTTTTCTTTACCTTGCAAAATTTGATAATGCGCCATCCAATTCTGCTTTGGGTCAACGCCCATTCGATCAACGAGTTTCTGATATTCATAGTCTTTGAGATATTCTGCTTTCTTTTTATCTGTCCATTTACTCAATTCTTTCGCTGGTTTTTTAGGCTCAACTAAGCCTAAAGCCTTAGTTGGAAGATCTCGCACGTGCCCAACACTCGATTTAACAATAAAATCTTTACCTAGATATTTATTAATTGTTTTCGCTTTGGCTGGTGACTCTACTATTACCAGTGATTTACCCATTTATGGAAATAACCTTATGAAATACAGTGATTTATTTATAAAAAGCGCCGAGCGCAATCAACTACGTTATTAATTTCTCTTTTTTACATATATCTACAAAGTGAATAGAAAACAAGTTGTTCCACATACTTATATTTTAAAAATGACTAAACTCATTGTTTTTTATGACTTTTTCATATTTATAAATTGGCATGTTAAATAAACTGCGTATAATTCAACAGCAATTCGCACAATGAACACTATGCTTTATTAACTTCGACTCGGCGATTCTAACCGACTTGAGAAAATATAAGACAACTATTGGAGATGCCTATATGACGCAATTTGAAGCTAATTTCGACGGTTTAGTCGGCCCTACCCATAACTACGCGGGTTTGTCATTCGGCAATGTTGCGTCAAAAAGCAATGCGAATGCAGTGAGCAACCCGAAACAGGCCGCTTTACAAGGTCTGCAAAAAATGAAGGCGCTTGCCGATATGGGTATGGTACAAGGTGTATTAGCCCCGCAAGAGAGACCCGACATTTATGCTCTTCGTCGACTTGGATTTAATGGAAGCGACGCCAATGTCATGCAGCAAGCATATAAACAAGCTCCGCATATTTTTCTAGCCTGTTGCTCAGCCTCTAGTATGTGGACAGCGAATGCTGCAACCGTATCACCCAGTGGTGACACTAGCGATGGTAAAATACATTTTACCCCTGCTAATTTAACCAACAAATACCATCGTTCACTAGAACCTCAGGTTACAGGAAACATCTTAAGGGCGACATTCGCCGATCCAGATTATTTCGCGCATCATCAACATTTACCTGACAATGAGCATTTCGGCGACGAAGGTGCAGCAAATCACACACGCTTTTGTCAAGAATATGGTGGCAAAGGCGTTGAGTTATTCGTGTTCGGTCGCTACGCTTTTGATGCATCGAAACCAGCACCCAGAAAATATCCTGCAAGACATACATTTGAAGCGTGTGAAGCCGTCGCGAGGCTACATGGTTTAAGCGAAAATAATGTTGTTTTTGCACAGCAAAATCCAGATGTTATTGACGCTGGCGTTTTTCACAATGACGTGATCGCAGTAGGCAATCAAAATGTGTTGTTTTATCATCAGCAAGCATTTTTAAATACATCAGAAATAAAAACAGAAATACTGAAAAAGTTCGGTTCAGACGACTTCCACTTCATCGAAGTCCCTGATAGTGAAGTGTCTGTTTATGACGCAGTGAAAACCTACCTATTTAACACGCAGGTTATTCGTTTACCAAATGGAAACATGGCTATTATTGCGCCAAAAGAATGTCAAAATAATGCAGCAGTATCTGCTTATTTAGCCAAATTAGTCACTTTGAATACGCCGATAAAAGAAGTACATTATTTTGATGTTAAACAAAGTATGCAAAACGGAGGTGGCCCCGCTTGTTTAAGACTTCGGGTTGCAATGACCGAAGCAGAGAAAACAAAAGTAAATCCGCACACATTTATTAATAACAGCAGCTATGACAAGCTATGTGCATGGGTTAACAAGCATTATCGTGATGAATTGCATGTTGCTGAGTTAATTGACCCCCAGCTGTT
Source organism: Glaciecola sp. (assembly GCA_965660625.1). Lineage (GTDB taxonomy): Bacteria > Pseudomonadota > Gammaproteobacteria > Enterobacterales > Alteromonadaceae > Glaciecola. Next base: position 22,482 of record CBFIAR010000005.1, read on the forward strand.
GATAGAGTCGCGCACTGCGCTTGACGAGCTGACGCACATATTGGGTTATGGTAGTGTCTATCCCTTTCAAAATGATTGACAAAAAAACCGCTCAATTGGCGGTTTTTTTATTATACTAATGATCTTAGTTTGAATTGGTACATAAACTGCTTGCGCCAAATGGATTTGACGGCGGTTTATTATCTTCTCTTGTTAGGTCAGAATTTGCAATTGGGAGCATCAAAGACTGACTGTCTCTTGCTTCACTGCCTGAACTTTGACCAAACACTGACACTTCAACACCAACCCAAATCGCAAATTGCTTTGGATATCTTAATTCTAATGTAGCCTGACCTGCCGCGTTCGTTTGAGAAATACTGTTTTGAAAGCTAATTGTGCCAATAATACCCGGCGTTAACTCACCATCATTGTTGATATCTTCACCTGCGTCAAGACGACCGTTGTTATTAATATCCTCATTGTCGCACACGGCAGTGGGTATTGGCTCCCACACTGCATTCACTGCGCTCCAGGCCCAGTATCCTTTTGTATAAACGCCGCCATTGACTCTTTTTATTGGTGTTGCCGAAGCAGTTAAAGAAGCACTTTCAACAGGCCGACCAACTGAGTCACTAACAAAAACAGCGAATTCTTTCACGTACGTTGACGCATCTTGGTCTCCAATCTCATTACCAGTGCCGATTGAAATATCAAACGCTCGGTCACCGACGGTTAAATCAACTTGACCAACGACGCTGTCTGCTGTTGCTTGAATAGTAACGCCGTCTTCAGGACTGACTGCATTAGATGTATAGACCGTAGATGCGATGCCGTCACTTCCCGTTGTTGCACTGTTCGGTTCAATGCTACCGCCACTAGAGTCAATTAAAGTAAAATCAACTACCTTACCCTTCACTAGATTACCGCTTGGATCGCGAACTACAGCACTGATGGTACTAGTCTGTCCTTCTGGACCAATCAAATCTGGCGTCGCATCTACAAAGACACTTTGAACCTGTGTCGCAATAAATTCAATATTGGCACGAGCGGTCACTTTATCGCCGTTGGCATCGGTGCCAATTGCAGAAATTGAAGCTGGCCCCGCAAATTCAGAACGGATACTCACCGTCGCAATACCCGAAGCATCAGTTGTTACCGTCGGTGTCGCAATTATCCCTCTTGAAGTCGTGACCGTCACCGAGCCATTCGCGAATGCTGCGTTATTTTTAAACCAGCGAACAGAAATATTCTGATCTGTCTGCAGTGGTATGTCTGCATCTGGTAACGAAGAAAAAGAGAAATCATCTTGTTGCACGGTCATTTGCAAAGAACCTGTCGCGTTCAATGCAGTTGCGCTTATTGTGCCTTGACCAGACGTTGTTGCGGTAAAATTCACAGTGACTTGACCGTTCGCACCGGTGACTGGAGAAAGGTTGTCCAGTGCACCTACATCCGTAGAAAGTGTGAGGACTTGTCCTGATATACCGATACCGGAGGAATCTACCAAGTTAAAAGTAATCGGTGCTTGATCGTTAATGATGACGGAATTGGCACCGTTAACATTGATTTCTGTACCAACAACGCCTACCACTAAAGAGTCAGTTAATGAGGAGGTGCTTGCTGTCACGGTAATGTTTCTGTTTGTGCGGTTATTCTCAGTCGTTAGGGTTGCGCTTGCCTTGCCATCTGGGCCGGTGGTGCCTTGCACATTCTCAATTGATGCCCCCGCATCTGCTGAAAATGAAACGACAACGCCTTCTAGTAACACATTCTGTTCATTTTTTACGATAGCAATCAACTCAACTTTGTCATCGCCACTTGACGCCATTTGCACTTGTGTGGCAAAAAGCTCTAAAGAAGCAGGTACAACTTGTGCTTGCTGTATACCCGTTGAACTAAAGCCTACTGTGCCAGATGCACCAGCGTCTATTGTGGCACTTACAATACCGTCGCCGCGCTGGTTCCCAACTTCAAGACCAATAACTGCCACGCCGTCTGCATTCGTTAATGCTGTCGCAGTGTCATTATTAAATGCAGCTAACTCAGGAGAACTCAATGAAAAAGACACTAACACGTCATTTACACTGCCGCCATTAGTCGCCGACAACGTTGCTGTAATCGTGAGTGGACTGCCCTCACCCACCACGTTAGAGGCATTACCCTGACTATCTGCAATACCCACAGCCACTGAATAAGTCACCACAGGATCCGGATCGGGCGTGCTTGTTATGACACCGCCACCATCTCTGCTGAGAGATTCACTGCCGCCACCACATGCAAAAAGCATCAAGGTCGTTGCACACACTACAAGAAATTTTATTAACGCGTTCATTTAATTACCCTATTGAGTTCTTGCTAGTAAATTAGCCAATTAACAGGCACCAAAACAAAATATGTTTAGCTTTGAGTCAAGAATTGGTAGTCTTTGGGTATACAGACATATAACGAAAATAAAAAAGGTCTATACATGTCCGAAGACAACACAAAACTAAGTTTAACCACCAGGATCTTTATCGGCATGGTCGCCGGAATCCTTATTGGTGTCCTCCTGCAAGTCGGCAACTATCTTATAGGAGATCTTGATTTCAATATATTCTCAATGACGTTTTCTACGTATGGATTTTTCGTAGAAGGTATATTTCATGCTGGCGGCAAAATTTTTGTCAACGCATTGAAAATGCTCGTCGTCCCATTAGTATTCGTATCTTTAGTATGTGGAACAAGTAGTTTGAGCGACCCATCAAAGCTGGGCCGTTTAGGCGGGAAGTCGATTGCACTTTACATGTTTACGACATTTGTTGCGGTTGCGTTTGCAATGACAACAGCACTGTTATTTAAACCTGGCGAAGGTTTTAATCCAGATAAAGCCCCAGCCGATTATGTAGCAAAAGAGTCTCCCGGCTTTGTTCAAGTTATTATCGATATGGTACCAAGTAATCCAATCAGCGCGATGGCAGAAGGACAGATGATCCCCATTATTGTGTTTGCCATTTTATTTGGTATTGCGATGACTTATGCAGGTGAAGCTGGTAAACGACTGACTGGCTTCTTCAATGATCTTAACGACGTGATAATGAACATCGTTAACATCGTCATGAACTTCGCACCCTATGGCGTTTTCTGTTTACTTGCGAAATTAGCGGCGACGGTCGATTCAAGTGCAATATTTGCAATTTTTAATTACTTCATGAATGTCTTCGTGGTATTGATTTTGCATGCCGTGATTGTTTATCCACTATTATTGAAGATAACAACTGGGCTTAACCCTGTTACTCTGCTAATAAAGATGCGAGAAGTAGCAATGTTTGCATTTAGTTCTGCTAGCAGTAGTGCAACCCTACCACTGACAATGGCCACCGCTCGACAAAAACTTGGGGTCAGTCGCTCTGTGTCATCATTCACGCTCCCGCTAGGCGCGACAATCAACATGGACGGCACCGCAATTATGCAAGGCATTGCCACCGTATTTATTGCTCAAGTGTATTCTGTTGAGCTCTCTACAGTCGACTTACTCATGGTAGTGCTGACTGCAACGCTTGCCTCAATTGGTGCAGCGGGTGTACCCGGTGTCGGATTGATTTTACTCGCGTTGGTATTACAGCAGGTTAATTTACCGGTAGAAGGCATTGCATTGATAATTGGTATCGACCGTTTACTTGATATGACAAGAACGGTTGTGAATGTAACTGGTGATAGCACTATTGCTACAATTGTCGCAAAAACAGAGGGTGAACTAGATGAAGATGTCTACAACGACAGATCGCTAGTATCTAAAAAGAGTGTTATAGAGTAATAATTAGGTTGAGTAATCAATGTGGCCTTCGTTTGAAGGCCGTTTTATTGTAAAGCATTAGCGGGTTTAATATTTGCCGCTTTAGATGCAGGGTAAATAGTGGCAATAACACAAAGACAAATAGCCACAAAGTAAGTGACTAAAACATCGCTTAACCTTAAATCAGAGGGTAAATAATTGATAAAATAGATACCATCAGCTAACAATCTAAAACCAAATAAATCTTCAATAAATCCAGTAATTTCATTTAAGTATAGCGCCGCAAACACACCTAAAAAGCTACCAATGCTGGCTCCGTAGATCCCATTTATCATTCCTTTAATAACAAAAATTGCGCGTATAAAACCATCTTGAGCTCCCATGGTTTTCAACATAGCAATTTCGCTCGTCTTCTCTTTAACTGACATCACTAGTGATGAAACAATATTAAAACAAGCAACGCAGATAACTAAGGTTAGCGTGATATAAACCACCGTTCTAACTAGCTGTATATCCTGATATAAGTGACCATTGGTTAATGTCCAATCCGACATATAAACAGCCTGAGTGAAAGCGTTACCGTACTCTCTAATTAACGGTCGCCCAGCGAATGGATCAGCAAGTTGGAACTCTATGTTTGTTGCGCCAAGCTTCACACCCAAAGCCACTGAAAGTGTTTGCTTATTCATAATGCCAATAAAATCGTCTGCTTCACCCCCGAGGGAAATAACACCAAGCACGGTTAACCAAACGACTTTAGGAGCGGCAAAAGACAGGTCTTGTGTTGCAGAGGGAAGCAACAACTGCACATTATCACCAATGCTCAAGCCTAGTTTTTCAACCACGCCTTTGCCTAAAAATACGCCGTTTTCATGATCGTTAAACGCGCCGGCAGCGACTTTTATTGCAGGTTTGCTTTTTAGGTAATTATCGTCGACCCCCAGTAATTCTGCCGACTTCATTTTCGATCCATTTTGTAAAAGACCAGAAGCTTTGGTGTAAGCATACAAATGGAGTACACGCGGATCGGCCGCGGCTTTTAATGTAGTCTCATCATCTAAATAAACACCATCTGGACTGGCAGCAATAAACTCAGCATGTGGAATATACGAAAGTAGCGTATTTCGTAACTCTTTTTCGAAACCATTCATAACCGAAAGTAACAAAATCAAGACGAAGCAACCTAAACCAATACCCGCTGTTGACGATGCTGAAACGAAAGAAATAAAACCACTTTGCTGCTTACTTTGTCTAAATTTATTGGCAAATATCCACGCTAACGAAAAATTCATACTAGTCCTTTTCCATCAACCGCAGCTGACCATTCTCAAGGTACATAATTCTATCCATCTTTTTCGCTAACAGCAGATCGTGTGTTACCAGTAGAAATGAGGTCTTAAATTCTTCATTGATATCGCTAATCAGCGCATAGATAGATGCTGTATTCTTATCGTCCAGATTACCAGTAGGTTCATCGGCGAAAATCATTGCCGGCTGATTGATTAATGCCCTAGCGATAGCAACGCGCTGCCGCTCCCCTCCTGATAACTGATGCGGACGATGCTGCTCTCTGTCCTGCAACCCCACTCTTGCGAGCAAATCTTTAGCCTTTACCAGCGATTTCTGCCGATTATCGCCCTTTATGAACAATGGCATAGCAACGTTTTCCGCCGCGCTGAACTCCGGGAGCAAATGGTGGAATTGATAAACAAAACCAAGTTCAGCATTACGAAAAAGTGCTTGTTGCTTTTTAGACTTTGTAAAAAGACTTTCTTCATTATAAAAAACGTCGCCAGAATCTGGACTATCGAGCGTACCAAGAATATGCAAAAGCGTACTCTTACCTGAACCTGAGGCCCCTAAAATCGCGACTTTTTCACCCGCTGAAATAGAGAAATTGACGTTATTAAGAATTTGTAGCGTATTGTTGGCATCTGAGTATTGTTTACAGATGTTTTCGCACTTAAATAGAGGAGAAGGCATCAATTAAAACTAGCTAATAAAAATATATTAGTAGTTTACATGCTTCTGGATTGGCTACAAGTTTGGATGCTGTTTTTCTGAGGAATTCTACATAAATGGCGGAGTGGACGGGACTTGAACCCGCGACCCCCGGCGTGACAGGCCGGTATTCTAACCAACTGAACTACCACTCCGCAGTGGTATATGCTTAGCTTGCTTTACAACGATTGGCGGAGTGGACGGGACTTGAACCCGCGACCCCCGGCGTGACAGGCCGGTATTCTAACCAACTGAACTACCACTCCACTGAATGCGTCATAAAGCTTGTAATTGGCGGAGTGGACGGGACTTGAACCCGCGACCCCCGGCGTGACAGGCCGGTATTCTAACCAACTGAACTACCACTCCGCTTTAACAAGCTAAATCAATGAGTTACTCGATTCGCTTGAACCTCGTCCCTACATTGCGGCGCAGATAATACGGTTTCATCCTTAGTGAGTCAACTGCTTTTTCAAAAACATTGTTTGCTTGATGGAAAAATAAGCAAATTACATTAACAAACAAAAACTCTGCACGCATTTTATACAAATTTGTCTTAGGCGTTTGCTTCACGCACCCTTTTCTTCGGTATTTTTACTCGACTTGGTTTTCTTTAACGCGTTGACTTTAGCCAAGAACCCCATACACGCCATTTTACACCGTAGCATAACGTGGTCATTAGGATACTTGCGCTTATTCAGGATCAAGAAGACAACCATTCCGCCAAACAGGAAGATAAATGAGTTAATTGCTATGATAAGGTTCACAGTGTTTGTTGTTGTCCATTCGTCATTCACAGGTTCAACGGGTTTTGGCTGCGTAGGCATTTCAGCAACTTGACTCTCGTCAATTTCAGGTTCTGGTTCCGCAGGTTCTGAAGTCAAGAAAGTGTATTCGGGTAAATTGATGATAACTTCCCTATCATCGACGGTTGTTGCAAATGCGGTCAACTTTACGCGGTAAATACCATAGCTGTCATTTTTTACCCTAATCACTTTTAGAGAATTATTGGTCTCCGTCATGGTAACCGTGTCAATGTCACCATTTGGATGAGTGACTTTACCATCGAGCAACAGGGAATCGAGTTTAATATGCTCTGCGTCAGTGTCGATGGTTATGACATGTTCTCCTGCGACAGTTTCATCTATTGTTTCATCTCTTTTTACATTAATGAAAATTGGCGTCGGGTGCAACATGACCGTTTCGTTTATTTGCTCTCGTGTATACATGGGTGTTCTGACGCCGAAAGTAGGACGCCACTCTCCGCTTGGAATGCTGAGGTTAAATTGGCCAGTAAAAACACCGTCCGCGGCCACTTCATCGAGCCCTTCGCCGTTATCTTGGAAACGAGCAATGGTTCTTGACCCTAAACCAAAATTCTCAAAATTTGGATTATTATTACTGACAAAATCGATGGTTAAACTGACGACATCTCTAAATGGCGAAAAATCGACCTGGTTACCATTATTTGTGAGCACAGCAGTTTGCTTAATTATTTCACCGGAATATATATTGCGAGGAATCGGTTGCGCATCTAAAACGATATCAGCAAGCACCATGATCTTGCTGCCTTCAAGTATCTCGCCAATGGCTTGCCATGGGCCTGGCATTGGTTTTTTTATTAAGATCATGTCGTATTTTTCGGTTTCATACCAACGCATATCTGGATCGTCATCGTCATTTTCGATGAATAACTTTGAACCGTCGGGGCGAACAAGAACGATAGGAGCAGAGCCGTCTTCCCTGAAAAACACCAGGGTAATTTCTTCAACATCGCTATCAACTCTAAACCGATTGTTTAAAAACTGTATGCTGTTTTGAAAATCGTTGCCTAAAGGAGAGATAGGTGAGGCTGTGCTCTTTGATTCTATTCTATGTTGCTGAACATTTTGTGTTGCGCTATTGACGTTGAGTAATGATTGTTCTTGCCCAAAAGATGTTGGCACCAATACACAAACACTCGCAACAAGAATGATCGTCTGGCTTGCATTTCGCAGAATATTGTAATGTTGGCTACTAGCTACGCCAAACAACTTGTTGAGATTTTTTTTCAATTTTATCCAAGAATGCATCATGATTACTCACTTCATCGGCAGAGGCCTTAACAACCTTTAAGATACCCTCAAAATTAACCACGCGTGGTGCGTTTTTATTCTTAGGATCAGAGCCTTCCGATTCATGAGCATAACTCATAGTGGTTTGCCCACCCGTCATCCACAAGTAAACTTCAGCTAGAATTTCTGAATCTAGCAAAGCGCCGTGATAGGTGCGTGCTGTATTATCGACGCCATAAACTCTGCACAACGCATCCAAGTTGTTTTTCTGCCCCGGTCGCATTTCGCGCGCGAGCGCTAGGGTATCTAATACGGTGCAAATTTCACTTGTCTTTTTGATAGCGCTGTTGTTAAGCGCAAACTCATTGTCCATGAAACCAATATCAAATGGTGCGTTGTGAATAACGAGTTCAGCACCCCTTATAAAATCAATAAATTCATGGGCTATTTCTTTGAACGCAGGTTTATCTTTCAGAAACTCATTGGTAATGCCATGCACCGCAATCGCTTCTTCCTCAATATCGCGATGGGGGTTGATATAAACATGGTAAGTATTTCCAGTTAGTTTCCGATTGACCATTTCAACGCAGCCAATCTCAATGATACGGTGTCCCTCTTTAGGGTTAATACCTGTGGTTTCTGTATCTAAAACTATTTGGCGCATACAAAACTTCTTTTAATTATCATACTGGCTAGTATACTTCGCCGGACTTACACCAGACAATCACAATTCAGTATAAAAATGAAAAAACTCAGCATTTACACCGATGGATCCTGTTTGGGAAATCCTGGACCTGGCGGATACGGCGCCTTATTAATTTTCAAAGAACACAAAAAACGCTTATCTCAAGGGTTCAAACTGACAACGAATAATAGAATGGAATTGTTGGCGCCCATTGCAGCGTTTAATAGTTTGACAGAGACCTGTACCATTGACCTTTATACTGACAGCCAGTATGTCAAAAATGGCATCGGTCAGTGGATCCACAACTGGAAAAAAAATGGCTGGCGAACCAAAGATCGCAAGCCGGTTAAAAATGCAGACCTATGGCAGCAGCTTGATGACGCGGTTAATAAACATGAAGTTAATTGGCACTGGGTGAAAGCACATTCTGGTCACCCGGAAAACGAAGAAGTCGATGATTTGGCTAGAGATGCAGCTTCTTCGTCAGATCTTCTCACCGACCACGAATACGAAAAAGGAAACCAATGAGTTCCATTACATTAAAAATAGAGCGTGATAAGTCTATGTTGCGTCGTCATCCTTGGATTTTTGAAGGAGCGATAGAAAAAACAGAAGGCCGCATGAACTCAGGTGACACCGTAGATGTTTTAGCGAGTGACGGCACTTGGTTGGCAAAAGCGGCGTTCTCGCCCGAATCACAAATCAGAGCTAGAGTGTGGTCATTTACAAAATCAGAAGCGATTGATAACGTTTTTTTTAAACGCAAGCTTGAACAAGCATTAGCAAGAAAACAGGAAATTTTAAAAAAGCACAACACCAATGCTTTTCGCCTCATCGCTGCCGAAGCAGATGGTTTGCCAGGTATAACGATAGACGTTTATGTTAACGTGGTTGTTGTGCAGCTGCTCAGCGCGGGCGCTGAAAAACATCGCAGTAAAATTTTATGGGCAATATTGCAATTATATCCAGATGCGGTCGTACATGAACGCAGCGATGTAGATGTGCGTAAAAAGGAAGGGCTAACACCCTTGGTACAAACACTTCATGGTGAACTTCCTGACTCAGTCATTATTGAAGAGAATGGCGTCAAAATTTATGTCGATTTAATTAATGGACACAAAACAGGGTTTTATTTGGATCAACGAGAAAACCGACGTATTGCCGCGTCTTATTGTGCGGGTAAGCGTGTTCTTAATTGCTTTAGTTTTACAGGAACGTTTGGCTTATATGCACTGGCTGCTGGTGCTAGTCATGTTATTAATGTTGATGCTTCAGAATCAGCTTTGGGACTGAGCGGTAAAAACATCGAAATTAATGGATTGGATAAAAGCAAAGTTACTCATCTTAAAAAAGATGTGTTTCAACTTCTCAGGGATTATAAAGAAGCAGGAACAACGTTCGATGTCATTGTGCTCGACCCGCCCAAATTTGTCGACAGTAAACACAATCTAAACAAAGCATCACGGGGTTACAAAGATATAAACCGACTAGCCCTATCATTACTCAATGATAACGGTACATTGCTCACTTTCAGTTGTTCTGGATTGATGCCCCAAGACTTGTTTCAAAAAATCATTGCTGACGCAGCTTTAGACGCTCAACGTGACGTGTTTTTCGTACAGCGATTAGCGCAGAGTGAAGACCACCCTGTGAGTGGTAACTTTCCGGAAGGATACTATCTCAAGGGCTTAGTATGTAAGGTGTAGAATGACGAACCACGGATAATGAACTGTGGTTTTTTGACATGATTTTTTAATTTAAGGAGGAGGTAGGATTACTGCTCTTTACTTCATTTCGCTGATTTCCACGCCCAATAAACAGGTATTTTCAGTTTCTGCAGTGCATCTAATAACTTTCGCTTTGGCGCTAAGAGACGGTATATTGTCACTATTTGATTCAATCGAGACGTCAAGTAAGGTACCAATTTCCATAGACGGTTGTTCTATTTCAAGTGACATGCCCGTTGCACTTATATCCTTGCAAATTGCTAGTATACTGCGTTGCGCTGGGTCGTCCAACAAGGCTAATTCGCAAGGCGAATTAACCATCATTCTGTAAAAGTTACGTTTATCGTCATAGCCTAACATTCAATACTCCAGACTTTTTATAGCAACGTTATTGATAGTTATATTGCGCTATCGGCTAGAAGTCAACCACTAGACTAAAATTCGTTTAAACGATTACTAATACGCTTTAATGAGATAGGCATACTGGTACCCAGCTGTTGTGCAAATAAAGAAACTTTAAATTCTTCAATCATCCACTTTACTTCTTCTAACGGTGCAATGTCGGAGCCACTCTTTAGCAGTCTGGTGAGTACTTCTTCGTACTTCCCTACCGCTTTATCAACATCGATTTGGTTCAGCCTATCCCGATTAATGTCTACTTTTAATTTATCAAAGCGTTGACTCAGCGCTATAACATAGCGATTCCAATCATCTAACCTTGCATAGCCAAAATCAAAAACAAAGCCTTTGTAGACCAATAAATTTAGCTGTTGTTTTATAGCCCCAATATTGGTCAATAGGTTTAGTGGAATATTCCCTTTGCATTGTTTTTGAATGCTATGAGCAACGGTGAGCCCTTTTTCAATTTTTTGCGCCATTTGCAGCGCCAAATCGTTAATATTTTCACGCACAATATCACATGCTTTTTCAAAGTCAGCCTTATTTCTTATCGATGTTGCGCTGTCCGTCTCAAACTTTCTTACCAACTGATCTATTGCTGCCAAAATAATATCATCAATCAATATATTGATTTGTCCAAAAGGATTAAAGTACAAACTCAGCTTGGCTTTATTCGGTAACTTTTGTTGTAAAAATTTTAGTGGTGAAGGCACGCTATTTTTAATCAACTGGTAAACACCCAAGCGATGAGAGATTTCCGCTTCCTGTTTATTATCGAACAAAACTATGTCGACTTTGCTCGCTCTTTTTACCAGCGCAGGATACGCTTTGATCTCGAAGCCCGCATGTTTTTTCTCAAATGCCAAGGGCAGACTATCAAAATCCCATGTATCTAAATTTTGACGTTCAAGTTCAGGCGTAGCAACAGATTCTAAAGTCTCTTTAACCTTTCCTTTTAACTGTTCCTGCAACTGCAACAGACTCTTTCCCCGAGTTAAGGCAATGCGCTTGTCGTCAACCACAACAAAGTTAAACTGTAAATGGTTTGGTAATTCAGCATCAGCAAAATCTTCAGCACTTATTGGCACTCCTGTCATGCGATGTAACTTTCTCGCAACCGCTTGTGCAATACTTTGTGGTGCGCCATTTTTATCAAGCGGCTGTATTTCAGTTAAACAAGCTTGTGCAAAGTCCGGTGCAGGCACAAAATTGCGTCTCAGTTTCTTCGGTAACGATTTTATTAACGATACGATTAGCTCATGTTGGAAGCCTGGAACTAACCAGTCGAAACCAATATCAACAAGTTGGTTCAGGATAGGTAAAGGAATCTCTATATTGACGCCATCGTTTACATCGTTTGGCTCAAAAATGTAATAGAGTGGCAAGCGCAAATTACCTTGTTTCCATTCGTCAGGGAAATCAATCTTGTTAATCCCTGACGCATCTTTCTTGAGAAGTGCTTGAATTGAAAAATCGAGTAAATCCGGCATTTTTCCAGCTACAACTTGCCACCACTTTTTAAAGTTAACCTCGTTACAAACATCAGCAGGTAACTTTTCACTGTAAAAGTTACACAGGTCATCTTCATCAATCAATAAATCGCGGCGACGAGATTTTTGCTCTAATATTTCAATTTCTTCGATTAACGACTGATTTTTTCGTAAGAAAGCATAATTCAAGTTCGTCTGCCCGTTTACTAAGGCCTCTCGAATAAATATTTCTCTACAAACGACTGGGTCAACCAACGAATAGTTTTCCAAGCGTTTATTGACAATGGGTAAGCCAAAGAGATTTACGGTGACATAAGCCTGCACTGCGCCTTTCTTTTTACTCCAATGCGGTTCTGAGTATTGCTTATTGACCAAGTGCTGACTAATCGGTTCAAGCCATTTGGGGTCGAGTTTAGCAACATTCCTAGCAAACAATTTTGACGTTTCAACAAGCTCTGCTGCAAGTAGCCACTTTGGATTAGTCTTACTTAGGCCCGAGCCCGGAAAAATCATAAATCGGGTATTGCGAGATCCTAAATACTCACGTTCCTTATCTTTAAAACCAATTTGAGATAATAAACCTGTAGCTATGGCAGTGTGAATAGCCTCATAGCTTGGTTCACTGGTGTTCAATCGAAAGCCAATTTCCACCAGTGATTTCTTCATTTGGCTGACAATATCTTGCCATTCTCGCATTCTCAAATAGTGCACAAAGTGTTCTTTACACCACTTTCTCAACTGGCTATTTGAAAGTGTTTTTTGATGATTCGAAAATGCCATCCATAAATTTAAAAGCGACATGAAATCTGATTCTGCATTGACAAACTCGCTATGCTTATCATCCGCCGCCTGTTTTTTGTCCTGCGGGCGCTCTCGAGGATCCTGAATGCTTAAGCCCGCAGTGATGATCATCACTTCTTTTGCGCAATCACGCGAGCCAGATTCTACTACCATTCTGGCGTAACGAGGGTCGACGGGTAACCTTGCAATTTTTCGCCCCAATGGCGTTAATACATGCCGGTTTTGTTTTCGTTCAATAGCCTGCAACTCTTCCAAGAGTTTCATTCCGTCATTAACGTTTTTGTTGTCCGGTGGCTGTATAAAGGGAAATTGACTGACTTCTCCTAGACCAAGCGCCATCATCTGCAAAATCACGGATGATAGATGTGTACGAATTATTTCAGGATCGGTAAATTCTGAGCGAGAAAGAAAGTCTTGCTCAGAATAAAGTCGAATACAAATACCGTCGGATACACGTCCACAACGGCCTGCTCGTTGATTTGCAGAAGCCTGTGAAATCGCCTCTATTGGTAAACGCTGCACTTTGCTTTTATGGCTGTAGCGAGACATTCTTGCTAAGCCCGGATCGATAACGTATTTGATGCCGGGTACTGTAAGTGACGTTTCTGCAACATTGGTCGCCAACACGATTCGTCTACCGGTGTGAGATTGAAAAATTTTGTTTTGCTCAGCAGCAGACAATCGAGCATAAAGAGGAACTATCTCAGTATTTCGGTACTGGCGTTTCGACAGAGCGTCTTGTGTGTCTCTTATGTCTCTTTCACCACTCAAAAATATCAGTATATCACCTGGCTTTTCTCGCAAAAGCTCGTCAACTGCATCACATATAGCTGTAGTCTGGTCTTGCTCCTCATCTGCATTACTGTCTGCTGCAGAAGCGGGCTCATGGTATCTAATTTCAACTGGATAGGTTCGGCCACTGACCTGAATTATAGGCGCATCAAAGAAATGCTTTGAGAAACGTTCAGGATCGATGGTGGCGGACGTAATTATAAGCTTTAAGTCTTTGCGTTTTGGCAACAACTGTTTGAAATAACCAAGCAAAAAATCAATATTGAGGCTTCGTTCATGCGCTTCATCAATAATAATCGTGTCGTATTGATTTAAGTACTTGTCGTGCTGAATTTCCGCCAACAAAATACCATCTGTCATCAGTTTTATGTGACTATTTTCACTCACATTGTCGCTAAAACGAACCTTAAATCCAACTTCCTTACCTATCTCAGAATGCAGTTCTTCAGCAATTCGACTCGCGACACTCCTTGCGGCTAATCGCCTAGGCTGAGTATGACCGATAAAGCCGTCGATCCCGCGACCTAACTCTAGGCACATTTTAGGGATTTGCGTAGTTTTACCTGAACCTGTTTCCCCGGCAATAATAACCACCTGATTATTATCAATAGCCTGTTTAATATCTTCTCGTTTATCAGATACTGGTAGATCAGGATACTCGATAATGGGCATCGCGTTTTTGCGATTCTGTCGGGCTTCCTGAGATTCATCTACGCGCAGAAGAAACTGTTCAAAGGCTAACAATTTCTCGTCGCCATCGGATAGCTTTTCAAGTCTTTGATACTGTCGTTTCAGTGGAAAACGGTCTTTGATTAGGCACTTTTCAAGTGCATTATTTAGTTTGAATTGCATCAGATATATACAGCTAGCACGTAATAGGGTTCATTTATTTTTGAGGAAAAAAGCAACATTCACGCGAGACCGCGTTTATCGTGGGTTAAGATTAACAGAAGTGTTGGTTATTGGCTATTAATCACTAACAATACGAACCCAGAAATACTATCGTTAAGGTCAAGCGGCCCCCAAGATCACGACCAAGCAGTTTACCTTCGCGAAGAGATTGCTTGCCATTTATTTAACTCTAATTCAGGCGCTGCAGCTGACAGTACTTGATGCTTAAAAGCGTCGAAAGAATGATATTCGAAGTCGTTTGTATTGTGTAATTCATTGTAAATAAGCCGCAGTTTTCTTATTGAGAAAAATGGGGCAATACTCGAGTTTAGATAAGAGTCGGCGTGCGACGCTCTGCTATTATCATCACCGAAAGATAGGTCTGGATCCATTTTTATTATTTCGCGCATAGCGATTCCCTAATAACATGTTGAGTGTTAAGCATAGACCGAAAATACGAAGTTGTTATATAACGAAACAAACTAAAAACAACATTAGTTTGTCCTAAAAAATCTTTGGAAACATAGAAAGCAGACTCCGTCTAGCCCTGCTTTGATATCATCAAATTGAGCATTCGGCACTTAGAGAAAAATAGTATTAATTTTATGTTTTAAATAAGGAAACATAATAACCAATAGAAACAAGCAACTTCATAGTTACATTTGAAAATACACCCACCGTAACGATGATTAAAAAATTAAGCTTAAGGCATTAATCACTATTATGAATATGCGAGTCCTTTTAAAAAATTGAACGCAGCAAAAAGCAAGCTTAAAAAACACAAAAAAATAATATTTATACACGGTAAAGAGCGATAGAAACTCAATTAAATCTTAAATTTATAAACGGTCAGGTTCAATGTTGGTTCAGTCATGATAAAGTAGTAGGCATAGAAATAATAAAAAGAAGTTAACAACGGCCAACATGACCTCATCTTTCGACAAAGACACTCCCTTAAAAGACAGTTCTGAGAAAAACAGCGCTGTGAGGGAAACCTTTAAGGATATATTAGTCGATATGTCTTCTCGTAAAAATAGCAGAAACGATGATGCTCAGTTTTCTGGACCCACGTTACTCTGGCATGATTACGAAACTTGGGGGGTTGACCCAAAATATGATTTCCCATGCCAGTTTGCTGCTATAAGAACCGACTTAGCCTTAAATATCATTGGCAACCCCGTGAGTTACTTTTGTCAAATACCAAATGACTATATTCCCCACCCCATCGCATGTTTAGTAACAGGTATCACTCCTCAGCAAAGCTTGCGCGATGGTTATATTGAAGCAGAATTTGCAGAAAAAATCGCTCAACTAATGAATAAACCGGATACCTGTGTTGTTGGTTATAACAGCATCAGGTTTGATGATGAAGTCACCCGTTTTTTACGTTACAGAAATTTTTATGATCCCTATGAGCGAGAATGGAAAAATGGCAACAGCCGTTGGGATATTATTGATTTAGCGAGAGCCTGTTATGCATTGCGACCAGATGGCATTGCGTGGCCACTGCGAGAAGATGGTAATCCTTCGTTTAAACTAGAAGAACTTACTGCAGCCAACGGCATCGCTCACGAATCGGCACATGACGCAGTTTCTGATGTAAAAGCAACGATAGCTTTCGCGCAACTTATAAAACTAAAACAGCCAAAATTGTTCGATTATTATTTTTCATTAAGAAATAAAAATACGGTGATGCAAAATATTGATATTGCCAATCAGAAACCATTTTTGCATATAAGCGGTATGCTCCCTGCGTCACAAGGCTGTTGTAGTTGGTTCATGCCAATAACAATGCACCCAAGCAATAAAAATGCGGTTATTTGCGTTGATTTATCCTCAGACTTGTCTGCACTTCAATCCATGAGTCCAGACGAAATAAAAACATTGCTTTACACTAAAACGGACGATATTCCATCGGGTATCAAAAAACCTGGTATCAAACTTATCCACATCAATAAATCGCCATTCGTAGCTCTTGCGAAAACACTCACACCCGAGCATGCAACTAGGCTCAATATCAGTCGTGATGACTGTTTGAAAAACCACGCATTGATAAAGGGAATAACTGATATTACCGAAAAATTATCGGTTGTTTTTGATGACGACAGCAGACAACATGCTGAGCTTGACGTAGATGCGTCACTTTATACTCGCGGTTTTGCTTCTACTTCCGATAAACAGTGGATGGCAGAAGTAAAATCATGTCTACCAGAACAGTTAACAGTGTGGCAGGACCGCGCTCCTAATTTGCTGTACGCAGAGCAACTAATGCGTTACCGAGCGAGGAATTTCCCCCACACACTGGATCAATCAGAATTAGATAAGTGGCAAGCACACCGAAAAGCTCGATTCACGGCGGACAACAAAAAAACCTGTCTTTCCATTTCAGAATGCCAATCTCAGATTACTGAACTGGCGGAAAAACATACAGGTGATGGTAAAAAAATGAAATTATTATCTTCGATAACACTTTACATTGAGCAATTGTAATCCGGTCAAATTACTGATAAAAGAGACAGCTAACATGCAAAAGGTAAACGATGGCGTTAAAGGTGCGTAAAAAAGAGATATGAAGGGTGTAACACTAACCGTAAATAAAGCCGCTAAACATTTGATAGCTACAATCAACCCATCATTGGTTGAGGGCCTTCTGCAACCTAAAGCAATTGAATCTTTTATCCTAGAATCCGAATATAAACAGTTCTTTTTATTGAAGAACGAATTGGCGTCACTGTGTGAACAAGGCAACGCCGCTAAGAAATCAGAGAGTGTAGATGAGCTCCAACTACCTGTTGGAGAAATGAGAGACGCCTCAGTGAGTGTGACGATTTCTAACGACCAAATGTCAGTAGAGATGACCATAGAATCGCCCTACGCTGGCTCGATCCCCACTTATGACGAGCTGTTAACTCTGTTGCGTCAAAAAGGTATTAACAGAGGTATCAGCAAAAAACGATTGAAAAATTTGTTATTCCAAGCTTCCGAAGCGGACAGTGGTACCAAATTAACTGATATTGTCGCCATTGGACTTCCAGCAAGAGATGGTAAAGCGTCTCGTTTAAAGTCACTATTTCCCAACGCGTTAGATAGGATCCTGCAACCACAAGAAGTGGGAAATAATAAAGTTGATATGCGTAATTTAGGCGACATTTTATGCGTTCAAGTAAAAGCAGCGGTGGCGGAAAGAAAACCACCAGGCAAAGGTCGAGTGGGTTATACTGTCACGGGCTCCCCAATGCTTCCAACTGAAGGCCAATGGATCGCTATAAAGTTAGGTGAAAATACAAGTATTAGCCCTGACAATGAAAATATTGTATTGGCTGAGGTTAGCGGTCAACCAAAGTTCGAAAACGACGTAATGAATGTTGACAATACTTTTCAGACAAAAGGAGTCAATGTTGGCACAGGCAATATAGATTACGACGGTGCAGTCATAGTTAATGGTGATGTCACAGAAAGTATGCAGGTTATTGCAAAGGGCGATATCACTATAAATGGCTTCGTCGAGTCTGCTACCATAAGCTCCGGAGGTGATATTATTATTACCGAAGGCGCTATGGGCAAGATGAATGATGAAGATTGTAAGCTTTACGCGAAAGGCAGTGTATTTGTCCAACATGGACAAGGCCTTGATATTGTAGCGAACAAAAATCTAAATGTCCGTAAGCAACTTGCGTATTCTCGAGTGAAATGTGGCGGAGTTGTCACTATCGGTGACCCTGACCGACCTATGGGCAATTTATTCGCTAGCACCATTCAGTGCGGTTCTACAGTCTATGCAGGAACTGTTGGAGCGGTATCAGGCAGCTCATTAACGATTGACTTCAGTGAAGGGCTTAACACATTGAACGCTAGATATGACACTATATTAACGTCCTTGAAGAATCTGCGAGAAAATAATCTTGATCATCAGGTTAAGTTGCGGGAACTGCACGCGAAACACATACCTAATGGCTTGCTTAATCAACTCACCAAAATTGATGCTGTTTTAGAGTCAGAGAAACACCTTCTCAAGTGGCTAGAATCGGTTGAGGCCGAGTTGAATCAAGCGAAGATTGATTATGAAAAAAATGCCAGAGTCATTGCCTACAAAGAATTATTCTCTGGCGTAACAATAAAAATGAACAAGCGTACTTGGCGTTCTGAAAAAGAATATTTAAAATCTATCGTCAACCTTGAGGATGGGAAATGGCAGTTTACTCCTCTCATCAACTAGTATAGAAAGGCATCGCTTCGAATGAAGCGACGCCTTTTAAATAAGCTCAAGCGACTGTATGGGTTTTGGCACTATTTTAAAGCATCTCTACAGCCATCGCGGTAGCTTCACCACCACCGATGCACAAAGCAGCAACCCCCTTCTTTAAACCCCGTTGATTCAATGCGTGTAGCAGGCTTACAACTATTCTCGCACCCGAGGCACCAATTGGATGACCAAGAGCGCAAGCTCCGCCCTTAATATTAACTTTATTAGCATCCAAACCGAGTTTATTGACAGCTAACATGGTAACCATAGCGAAAGCTTCATTAATCTCAAATAGATCAATATCTTCCTTTGCCCATCCAGTTTTAGCAAACACTTTTGCAATTGCTCCAACAGGAGCAACGGTAAAATCTTCTGGCTTGGTGGCGTGAGTTGCATGAGCAACAATTTTTGCCAACGGTGTTAAGCCTAAAGCCGCAGCTCTGGAACCGCTCATGACAACTAATGCTGCGGCGCCATCTGAAATAGAGCTTGAATTTGCAGCGGTAACGGTGCCGTCTTTTTTAAAAGCCGGGCGCAACGCCGGTATTTTTTCGGGTTTGGCGTTACTCGGACCTTCGTCTGTGTCAACCGTCACTTCACCTTTTCTATCTTTTACAGTAACAGGGGCAATCTCATCAGCAAATGAGCCATCGGCAATGGCCTTGCTCGCTTTCGACAATGAATTAACAGCGAATTCATCCATTTGTTCTCGTGTAATGCCCTCTTCGTCAGCCGTGTCCTGTGCGAAGCAACCCATTGCTTTTCCATCATAAGCATTCTCAAGTCCATCTAACATCATATGATCTAAAACTTGTCCGTGTCCCATTCTATAACCTGCCCTTGCCTTTGGCAGCAGGTACGGTGAATTACTCATACTTTCCATGCCGCCTGCTACGATAACATTGGCACTGCCTGCACTAATTAAATCATGCGCAAGCATGATAGCTTTCATTCCTGAGCCACATACCTTGTTAATCGTCGTCGCGCCGACTGACAACGGTAAGCCTGCCCCCAAGGTTGCTTGACGCGCGGGTGCTTGTCCTAAACCAGCTGGCAGTACACAACCCATGATAACTTCATCAATTTCAGTAGAATCAATACCATGTATCGCAGCGGCAATGGCTAGTGCCCCTAACTGTGTTGACGGAACTGTTGACAACGCGCCCATGAACCCGCCCATTGGTGTTCGTTTTGCGGCCACTATTACAATTGAATCACTCATTATACTTTTCCTATTATTGACAATATATTTCACGCCTTAGCATGGGTCTGCTCTACTACAATTTTAAGCTAACTTTGTTGATCGCAGACTTTATGATTAAATTTGATTGATCTACGCTAAACTTTGCTTTACCTTTACGTTAACTCAGCTTTACGTTAACGTAAAGGTAAAGAACACAAAAAGGTGACACGATGTCTCAAGAACTGCAATATTCAATTGGCGAGCTATCCAAGTTATTTGATATTACTGCACGCTCTATTCGCTTTTACGAAGAGCAGGGTTTATTGGTTCCTGAACGGCAAGGACAAAATCGAATATATCATTTGAAGGATAAAGTTCGCCTCAAGTTAATTCTAAGAGGGAAACGATTAGGCTTTTCATTAGCTGAAATAAAAACACTTTTTGATTTATACGATACCAACTTAACCAGTGCTGTTCAGCTTGAGACTATGTTGGCCTTAACTGAACAAAAACGAGCCGTTTTGAATCAACAACTAAGTGACATTCAAATGCTTATGAGTGAATTGGACGACGTGGAAGCACGTTGTAGAGACGAACTACTTGAATTGCAAAGAGGTAATAACCTATGAACGCACCCTACCCAACTCTGAACTTCGGTCTTGGTGAAGACATCGATATGCTCCGAGATCACGTTTATAATTTCGCCCAAAGCGAAATTGCCCCTCTGGCTCAGAAAGCTGACGAAGACAACATGTTTCCAAATCAACTATGGACTAAATTTGGCGATATGGGCTTGTTAGGAGTCACCGTAAGCGAAGAATTTGGCGGTTCTAACATGGGCTATCTTGCACACACCGTAGCAATGGAAGAAATTTCGAGAGCATCGGCTGGCGTTGGTTTGAGCTATGGCGCACATTCTAATTTGTGTGTAAACCAGCTAGCTAAAAATGGAACTCAAGCCCAAAAAGAAAAATACTTACCTAAACTCGTTTCTGGTGAGCACATAGGTGCATTGGCTATGAGCGAACCGAATGCCGGTTCAGATGTCGTCAGCATGAAGTTAAAGGCTGAGAAAGTTGGCGATAAGTTTATATTAAATGGCAATAAAATGTGGATTACGAATGGGCCTGACGCTCATGTATTCATCATTTATGCTAAAACTGATACGACAGCTGGTGCACGCGGCATTACTGCTTTTATCGTCGAAAAAGGCACTCCAGGATTTACACAAGCACAGAAGCTAGACAAACTTGGTATGCGTTCATCTAATACGTGTGAGTTAGTCTTCCAAGACTGCGAGGTACCTGCAGAGAATATAGTGGGTGAACTAGGCGGTGGTGTGAAAGTACTAATGAGTGGCTTGGACTATGAACGCTTAGTGTTATCAGGGGGGCCATTGGGCATCATGCAAGCATGCATGGATGTTGTCGTGCCTTACATTCATGACCGCAAACAATTCGGCCAATCTATTGGTGAGTTTCAATTGGTACAAGGTAAAGTGGCTGATATGTACACACAGATGAATGCAGCAAGAGCTTACGTTTATGCTGTTGCGCGCTCATGTGATCGTGGCGAGACAACCCGTAAAGATGCTGCCGGCGCTATATTATACAGCGCTGAATTGGCAACTAAAATGGCTTTGGATGCTATCCAATTGTTAGGCGGTAACGGCTATATCAATGAATACCCAACCGGACGCCTGTTAAGAGATGCCAAACTTTATGAAATTGGCGCCGGCACGAGTGAAATACGACGCATGTTAATTGGTAGAGAACTATTTAAAGAGTCAACCTAATACAAGACAACTGCTCGCGTTGGCTTATCGAAAGCTTTCCTTCATGGAAATAACTTATAGAAACCGTGCGTTAAAATAGTAAAAGAAAGCGTTTAGCGTCGCTCAACACATAGCGACATTTTATGTCGTTTTGTTCGATGTGATAAAATTAAGTTTGCCTTAAAATGCCATTATACGAGGTGCATCAGTGCCCAAAATTACTTCAAAAATAAATATCAATAGCCAAGAGTTTTCTGAAAATGCTGCGCACATGCAAGCGCAAGTTGACGATTTAAATTGCCTTGTAAGCCAACTTGCTCAGGGTGGTGGTGAAAAAGCATGTAAGCGTCACACCGAACGAGGTAAACTTTTGCCCAGAGATCGCATTAATGCGTTGATTGATAAAAACAGCGCATTCCTGGAAATTTCACAATTAGCGGCTTGGGAAGTTTATGACGATTATGTTCCTTGTGCCGGTGTAATTGCTGGTATAGGCCGCGTCTCCGGCATTGAATGTATGATTGTGGCAAATGATGCAACAGTAAAAGGCGGAACCTATTACCCGCTTACCGTTAAGAAACACCTTAGGGCACAAACGATTGCTGAACAAAACAACCTTCCCTGTATTTATTTAGTCGATTCAGGCGGTGCCAATTTACCTCGCCAAGATGACGTATTCCCAGACCGTGAGCATTTTGGTCGAATCTTCTTCAATCAAGCGAATTTATCTGCACAAAATATTCCGCAAATAGCTGTGGTAATGGGTTCGTGCACCGCAGGTGGCGCATATGTTCCAGCAATGGCCGACGAATCAATCATCGTGAGAGAACAAGGCACCATATTTTTAGGTGGTCCCCCACTCGTGCAGGCTGCGACCGGTGAAGTTGTCTCGGCGGAAGAGCTCGGCGGTGGCGATGTGCATTGCCGCACGTCAGGTGTAGTAGATCATTTAGCTAATAATGACCGTCATGCACTGCAAATTGCTAGAGACGCAGTGGCACGTTTAAATCGCAGTCGTCCAGTAATAGCAGATAAAAAACCCGCAGTCGCTCCTTTGTACGACGCTTGCGAAATATACGGCTTAATCCCCAAAGATAGCAAAAAGTCCTACGATGTAAGAGAGGTAATTGCCCGCGTTGTAGATGCTTCGGAATTCCACGAATTTAAAGCATTATACGGTACCACCCTTATTTGCGGCTTCGCTCGTATCGAGGGCTTTAATGTGGGTATCGTGGCAAATAACGGTATTTTATTTTCAGAATCCGCACAAAAAGGCGCCCACTTCATAGAACTATGCTCACAACGCAAAATACCCTTAGTATTTTTACAAAACATTACCGGCTTCATGGTTGGTAAGCAATACGAATCCGGCGGCATAGCAAAGCATGGCGCCAAAATGGTGGCTGCCGTTGCTTGTGCAAAAGTACCCAAATTCACCGTTTTGATTGGTGGCAGCTTTGGTGCCGGCAATTATGGAATGTGCGGCCGTGCATACGATCCACGTTTCTTGTTCATGTGGCCAAATGCTCGCATCTCGGTGATGGGTGGCGAACAAGCCGCAGGCGTATTAGCTCAAGTGAAAAAAGATCAAGCAAGCAGAGCCGGTGAAGAATGGACGGATGAGCAGGATCAAGCAGTGAAGAAGCCCGTAATCGATACTTACGAAAAACAGGGGCACCCTTACTATGCTTCAGCACGTTTATGGGATGACGGTGTTATTGATCCGGCCGACACAAGAAGAGTGTTAGGCTTAGCTATTTCCGCAGCTTTAAATAAAGAAATAGAAGAAACGAAATTTGGTGTATTCAGAATGTAGCTACACGACATGACCTCGGCACACGCTCACCAACATAGTGAGCAGTTTTTGAAAGACAAAAACAATTGAAACTGAATCATCGATGGAGATAAAAATGACACAACAAAATGCAATTACAATACACATTGATGATCGGGGTGTTGCCACAGTAACACTTAATCGTCCACATATTCACAATGCCTTTGATGACACGGTTATTGTTGAACTAATCAATGCATTCGAATCTATCCACCAAAATAATGATGTCAGAGTGATGGTTCTTGCTGCCACAGGTAAATCATTTTGTGCTGGCGCTGATTTGCACTGGATGAAAAAAATGGCCAGTTATTCCTATGCTGAAAATCGCCAAGATGCGGAGCAACTAGCCAAACTTTTTAGCACGCTTTACAAGCTCAACAAGCCAACCATCGCTCGTGTACAAGGTGCGGTATATGGAGGCGGTGTAGGATTAGTCGCTTGCTGTGATATTGCGATTGGCAGCAAATTAAGTAAATTTTGTTTAAGTGAAGTCAAACTCGGTCTCGTGCCGGCAACAATCAGTCCATATGTTATTGAAGCGATCGGACCAAGATTATCAAAGCGCTATTTTATGACCGCGGAAGTAATGTCTGCACTTAGAGCGCGTCGCATTGGATTGTTAAGTGAGGTTGTCAGTGAGGAAGAACTCGATTCAAGCGTAGAGAGTATTGTTTTTCCGCTGATTAATAACGGGCCAGTGTCTGTTGCTACTGCCAAACAGCTGGTTAACAAGATTAGCTATTGCGCAATTGATGACAAACTGATTGATGAAACCAGTGATTTAATCGCTAGCGTTCGCGTCTCAGACGAAGGACAGGAAGGCTTAACTGCGTTTTTAGAAAAACGCGCACCGAATTGGAAAAAAGTATGATCAAGAAAATACTGATTGCTAACCGCGGCGAAATCGCCTGCCGAGTCATAAAAACGGCAAAGAAGATGGGCATATCGACGGTTGCAGTATACTCCGAAGCTGATGCTAACGCGCTACATGTAAAACACGCAGACGAAGCCGTGTGTATCGGCCCTGCACCGTCAAAAGACAGTTATCTGCGCGGCGATCTAATTTTACAAAAAGCCAAAACGATGAACGTTGACGCTATCCATCCAGGCTATGGCTTTCTATCTGAAAACGCGCAGTTTGCAAAAGCATGCGCTGAACAAGGTATTATCTTTATTGGCCCAACAATTGAAGCTATAGAGGCGATGGGTTCAAAGTCGGCTGCAAAACAAATTATGCAGGAAGCAGGCGTACCACTTGTGCCTGGCTATCACGGCGACGATCAAAACCCCGCTTTAATTAAACAAAGCGCCAATGATATGGGCTATCCCGTGTTACTAAAAGCGACAGCTGGCGGCGGCGGCAAAGGCATGCGCCAAGTTTGGTCTGAACCCGAGTTTGATGACGCTTTAGCAGCGGCAAAACGAGAAGCGATGTCAAGTTTCAGTGACGACAAAATGCTTGTTGAAAAATACCTTACCCAACCTCGTCATGTTGAAATCCAAGTGTTTTGTGACAACCATAAAAATGGTGTTTACTTGTTCGAGCGTGATTGTTCAATACAACGCCGTCATCAGAAAGTCATTGAAGAAGCCCCCGCGCCGAATATATCCGAAGAACTCCGAGCCCAAATGGGTGAAGCAGCACTAACAGCAGCATTCGCTATCAATTATTCTGGTGCTGGCACGGTTGAGTTTTTGCTCGATACCGACGGTAGTTTTTATTTTATGGAAATGAATACACGCTTGCAGGTTGAGCATCCAGTGACAGAAATGATCACCGGCGAAGATTTAGTTGAATGGCAAATACGGGTCGCTAACAATGAGCTATTACCGAAAGAACAATCCCAGCTGAGTATAAATGGACATTCATTTGAAGCCCGTATTTATGCTGAAGATCCAAATAATGACTTTTTACCAGCAACCGGCACATTACACCTACTCAAAACGCCAGAAATTAGCGCCAACGTAAGAATCGAAACCGGTGTTGGACAAGGTGATGACGTTTCCATCTACTATGATCCAATGATAGCAAAATTGGTTGTTTGGGATGAAAATCGTGACAAGGCTTTATCTAGATTAGAAAGTTGCCTGCAGCATTATGCCATTGGCGGTGTAACAACAAACATTGATTATCTTCGCAGAATTGCAGGGTCAAGGCCTTTCAAACAAGCCGAGCTAAGCACTGACTTTATAGAGCGTCATAGCAATAATATTAGTACGACAACCAGTGTCGACGTCGACACCTACCTACCGGCTATCGTTTTGGGCTACTTATTGTCTGAGCAAACTAAGCTAGAGGGTGAAGCACAAGATTCACCATGGAATATACACGACAGCTATCGCAGTAACTTAGCAAATCCTGAGCTTATTGAATTATTCATTGGTGACAAGCTTTACAGCGTTAGTGCTACTATAAACATAGCATCGGTAGAAGGTGCTATGCATTGGACCTTGCGTATCAATGAAATAGTGATGACTGTTTCAGGAAACATCACTGACGACATACTTACATGTTCCTTAAATGGCGTGAAAACAGCGTCTCCTATTATGTTCAATGACGCCGCCATTAGTTTATTTACCGCACAAGGTATGCTGACGGCGCACATTAAAGGGCCTGATTTGGGTGAAATTGGCGAGGATGCTCATACTAACGCAGTTGTCGCTCCGATGAATGGCACCGTGGTTGCTTTACTCGTTAAAGCCGGGGACAACGTGACAAAAGGTCAGCAACTCATCATTGTCGAAGCCATGAAAATGGAACATAGCATTAAAGCCCCCTATGATGGCACCGTTGCGGAGTGCTTCTTTAAAAACGGGGACTTGGTCAGCGGTGGTATTGCTTTAATTGACATAATTGAAAGTGATGCAGAATAATAATGATGAGAGAGTAGAAAGCGAAGTTGCAATATTCTTGGGCCAAATAAGTAAAATAAAGGTGTTAACTAATGTTTGATTTACTGCCGCAAACAGTCGAAATCGTAGAAGTTGGCCCTCGTGATGGGCTTCAAAATGAAAAAATCATCTTGACCGCCCAGGACAAAATAGATTTTATCAATCAACTCTCTCTGGTTGGTGTCAAGCGCATAGAAGCGGGTAGCTTCGTCTCGCCAAAATGGGTGCCACAAATGGCCTCTTCTGACGAAGTATTAAGGACGATTAAACGAATTACAGGGGTTCGCTACAGTGCACTAACACCTAACATGAAAGGTTTCGATTTGGCTATGCTGGCCAATGCACAGGAAGTGGCTGTTTTTGGTGCAGCCTCTGAAAGTTTTTCACAGAAAAATATTAACTGCAGTATTCACGAAAGCCTTGAACGTTTTGCTCCGGTGATTGAAAAAGCAACGCAGCAAGGCATCCCCGTTCGAGGTTACGTATCTTGCGTATTAGGCTGTCCATACGAAGGCGATATTAAGGTCCAAGATGTCGTTTCTGTGAGCAAGACGCTGTTAGACATGGGATGCTATGAGATTTCTCTCGGGGATACCATTGGCGTCGGCACACCATTAAAAACTAAGGTACTTATTGAAGCGTGTTTACAGGTTGTTCCCAATAATCAACTGGCGGTGCACTTTCATGACACTTACGGTCAAGCACTGGCTAACATTCTTACTGCTATCCAACTTGGTATACGAGTAATTGATAGTTCGGTTGCTGGTCTTGGTGGCTGCCCATATGCTAATGGAGCGTCTGGTAATGTTGCTTCGGAAGATGTCGTATACATGCTGCATAACATGGGCATTGAAACAGGTATCAATCTAGACAAACTCATTCAGGTTGGTAATTCAATATCGTTAAAACTCAACCGTAAAAATGGTTCAAAAGTGGGCGTAGCTGGCTTGTAAAAAAGCTGAACAAACTTTAAAAATTCAACACGCAATCACCAAAGCATTTTTTATTTATGGCATAAAAAGTTAAAACAACAAGAAGCAATGTCACCTATTAATGACTTTCAAAAGACAATCTGTGCAATAAGTAGCTATGATTTCTATACAAATTCCTCAAAAAGAGTATATTTACTAGAGTTAAGTGAATTTACTAATCTTACACAGAGAGTTCACTTTTTCATGAATTTTTTGTAAAGGAATGCCTAGATGCCTAAAACGAATGATAACGTCCGCTATATTAGTAATCTAACCAAGGATACCTATGCTTTAGTATTAGCAGGCGGTAGAGGTTCTCGATTATTTGAACTGACTAACTGGCGCGCCAAACCAGCGCTCTATTTTGGTGGTAAATTTCGCATTATTGACTTCCCTCTTTCCAACTGTGTTAATTCAGGCATACGAAACATTGGTGTTTTAACGCAATATAAGTCGCATTCATTAATCAGGCATCTAGTGCGGGGCTGGGGTCATTTCAAAAAAGAATTAGGCGAATCGGTTGAAATATTGCCGGCGTCTCAGCGCTTTTCAGAAGAGTGGTATCAAGGTACCGCGGATGCTGTTTATCAAAACATTGATATTATAAGAGATGAATTACCAAAGTATGTGATGGTTCTTTCAGGCGATCATATTTATCGCCAAGACTATGGACACATACTAGCGCAACACGTTGAGTCAGGTGCAAAGATGACCGTAAGCACCATTGCTGTTCCTATCGAGCAAGCTAGAAATGCATTTGGTGTAATATCGGTTGACGAAAATAACAAAATAATCGAATTTGCTGAAAAACCTTCAGAACCAACCCCTCTTGCAGGTTCGCCTGGTTACTGTTTAGCGTCGATGGGTAACTATGTTTTTGACACCGCCTTTTTGTTCGAGCAGCTAGAGCGCGATTCGCAAACAAAGGGCTCAGAAAGAGACTTTGGCAAGGACATTATTCCTGCAATTATCGATAATCATGATGTCTACGCATTTGAATTTTCCAAAAGTAGCAAAAATGACTCTTATTGGCGCGATGTTGGCACACTTGACTCATACTGGGAAGCCAACATGGAGTTGGTCGCGCCAGTTCCTGCACTAAATTTGTATGACAAACAATGGCCTGTTTGGACTTATCAAGAGCAGCTTCCGCCCGCTAAATTTGTTATGGAAAGCAATGAAAACAGAGGCGATGCGCTAAACTCGGTTGTTTCTGGTGGCTGCATTATTTCGGGTGCCACCTTAATTAAAAGCATCTGCTTTAGTAACGTTAGAGTAATGTCAGGCAGTAAAGTTGAGCAGACCGTAATATTACCGGAAGTGACCATTGGTGCAAATTCGAAAATAAAGAAAGCCATTATTGATAGAGGCTGTCAAATTCCAGAGGGAACGATCATAGGACACGATCACGACAACGACCGAGCTAGAGGATTTAGAGTATCTGAAAATGGTGTCGTACTGATTACCAAAACGGAGTTGGATAAGTTGTAAATTGTAAATTGTAGAATAGCACTATTAATATTAGGGGCTCCAGGCCCCTTTTTTTTATAGTACTTTACATCATTACTTACTTAATAGTTGCAACAGGTCTTCCTTCCTCGATAGTTATTTTTTTGGAAGCTTAGGAAAATAATTTTCAAAACTGTCGGACAACAATATAGTTGTTAACAAGCCATTATCCTTGATAATTTTTGAGTCATCAGCGTACTAGTTTTATTTAAAACAAGATTGCTAAAAGGCTAGTATTACGCGAGCTGATTAAAATAGCGTTAAGTAGCTAAGCATTCATATTGATAACAGCTAGCCTATGCTCTATAAGTAAGGGGTTGTCAGAAAATTTTACAGCAATGCCGCATTTCAGAGATATGCAGACAGTCAGTTTTAATTACCTAATCACCTTTTGTGCCATAGACTGCCACCTACTAACGTGTTGATGAACTACCCGTTTCACAATGCAGCTTGTCAGCTTTTTTACAACGTTATTTTTATAGTATGTGCATTAGCATAACACATTGTTTTATATGAAATTTACATCCTAGCGCGAAATATGCTTAGTATGCTTAGAGAGTTAAGCAAGCTAATATAAAATAAGGAAATAAAATGAATTTAGTAAAAATTTTGGGAGCCTTGGTAACATTACTCGTCCCCATTTATTCGTTCGCTAGTATTATTACAGTGACAAATGGTGATTTTGAAGATCAGAGCGTAGTGCTTAACCAAGTTGATGTGGCGCAAGGCCCTTGGGCATATGGCGCAGCAGGGTGGACTGTTGTTGGGAGTGGAGGTACTTACGCTCCTACTTCTCCTGCAATTTATAATGCGGGTGAAGCAGATGGCCGCGTCGGTTGGAGCAATGGTGGCCAACTTTGGCAACTTACATCATCGATTTTTGAAGCAGGGTACAAATATACGTTAAGCGTCGATATCGGAAATAGAATAGGCACAAGTTTTCCAGCTGGAAGGATTAGCATATTTGCTGACATTCCATCTAACATAATAGCTTCTTTCGACTTAGTTGAACCTGTTGATGGCACGTTTGAAACGCGATTGGTTTCTGCTACCGAGGTTGATTTTAGTAACTTTTTTGGACAGAAGATTGGGGTGTTATTAGTGTCAGATGAAACTCAAATTAATTTCGACAATGTCTCAGTTTCCGCAACGCCCGTTTCAACTCCTGGTACGCTCGCTATATTTGGTTTGTCACTTATATTACTTAGTCTTACCAAGCGAAGAAAAAACTAAGATTATCTTAGCGTTGAACCCGCCTACTCCGCGGGTTTTTTATGTCTATTAGAATCTAACAAAGCCCTACGACAGATCACAATCCAACAATATATTATCGGCTAATTAATAATTTTATCTAACTATAGTTGGGTAATTTGTTAATTTTGCTCGGTTGAAAAAGCAACTAAATTATGATTTACAGCGATACTGACTCCTTGCTGGAAGTTCAATCAGCGATGCACTTCGCAATCAATGTATTGAGTCGATTTGCAACTTCAATTGGTTTTTCAAGAGGAAACATATGACCACCAAACGCTAAGGCTTCGTGAGTAATCATAGAGTTCCCCTTAATAAACGAATTTCGAAGCTTTTCAATGCAAACCTCAGTGTTTTTGCCAGTTAACAAGTAGCTGGGTGTATTTAATTTACCGTATTGCTTATGCAAATTAGTAGGGATTGTTCTAAATATGTCTGCCTCGACTTGAACATCAAAATGCAGCACTCTTTGCCCTTGATGTTCGTGTGTCACTGCCGAAACATAATCAGCGATACATTCGGTATCCATATTTTTAAACAATGCGCGCTGACCAAAATACTGTACGAGGTCAGTTTTATGGTGCCATTTTGTATTTCTAATTTTTGTTTTACCTGCTGGCGTTATTTTATCAATCAACTTCCCTTTCTTTGCAAACCTAAACAACCAACTTGCTAGACCCGTTATTAATGGTGGATCGAGCATTACCAAGCCAGAAAACAGAATTGGCTTTTTGCAACAAGCTAAAAAGGAAATCACTGCGCCGAACGAATGCCCTACCAATACCACAGGCAATTCAAGATTTATTTCCCTTTGCTTGGTTTCGACAAAATGAATCAATTCATCGACTTGATTTTCCCAATTATTATTGAGCGGAAACTGTGGATTGTGCGCAAATTTATCTAAGGCAATTAACTCAATATCATCGTTTAAATGAGCGAATAATTTTGCATAACTTTTTGCAGGAAAACCATTAGCATGAGCAAAATGCACTATGACCTGTTTCTCTTTTTTTAATTGCAGGACTTCATTCGCTTGCATTCTCTTTCCTATTTTTTGCACGCCATTCTCTAAGAGCATCGCCAAACAACATTTTAATCGTTTTTCTAAGATTAGTACAATCTGGGTAATGTAGAATCGCGGCTACTTTTATGACCGATTTTACATAGTGAGAAGTGTCACCGCTTTCTGCTCCTTTACTTTTTGCAGTCATCTTGTGAACCTGCTACCTTCCCTCTTTACTGCGCGATGCAGGAAATCTATACAAGTGTGGAACTCTTCTGCAAATACTAGGCGCCTAATCTAGCGCCTGCATCCTTTCTGCTTCATGCCAGTCGTGTTCTATTTTAGTCGACGCCCAGTAGAACGTGACTATCGAAATTATATAAGGTAAGAGCAGCCAACTCAGAGACAGTCGCAGCGCTTCAGCCTCCCCCATTGTACTTGACAATGCAGCACTCAAAATACCCACAATTGTCGGGCCACCACCCAGCGCTATGATGTTTAACACAAAGAAAAACAAAGCGGTAGACATTGCTCTGGCATTAACAGGCGCTAAGGTTTGCGCGATAGCGAAACAAGGTCCAAGATACATTCCACTGGCAAACAGCATTACCGTTAGTAAACCGATTGATAGCCACACATTACCCACGTGTAGCGACAAATAGAAACAAGGGACACCTACGATCATGGCATA
The DNA here is from genome assembly GCA_965660625.1 of Glaciecola sp. Lineage (GTDB taxonomy): Bacteria > Pseudomonadota > Gammaproteobacteria > Enterobacterales > Alteromonadaceae > Glaciecola. Next base: position 54,424 of record CBFIAR010000005.1, read on the forward strand.
GGTAGGCAACAATGCATAAGCTCGTTTGGTCTTTTCGCCCCACTTGTCAGCAATTACGCCCCCTAACCAAACCCCCAAGGCATAAGCTGTGCCATTGACAATACCAAAGATAATTAACAGTTCTTGTATAGGCATATCAGGGTGGATACGCACGTAAAAATCAATGATCCATGTTGAAATCGCATAATTGCCAAACGAGCCAAAAGAAATACCTAAACACATACCCCACCAAGTCGGAATGTTAAGCAATCGTTTTACTGAGGTTATGAAGCCCATTTGTTGAGGACCGTTTGACACTTTCGCTCTTGCAGGTTCTTTGACGGTAAATTTGAGTAAAAGGGCGAGGACAACACCGGGCACCCCAACACTGATCATGACAATTCGCCAATCGGCAGAACCACCATCAAGAAAAAATGCAGCAGCAAAATAAGCAGCCATAATACCAAAGGGTATACCCAATGAGTAAACAGCCAGGGCTTTGGCTCGTTCTGTTTTATCAAACAAATCCGATATAATTGAATGACTTGGTGGACTTCCCCCCGCCTCCCCAATGCCAACGCCAACTCTTAATATAGCCAACTGCCAAAAATTAGCAGCAAAGCCTGAAAGCGCGGTAAAACCACTCCACAGCGTCAGTGAAATGCCAATGATATTGACCCGATTATAGCGGTCTGCAAGCCAAGCAATAGGAATACCGACGACGGTATACAGTAATGCAAAGGCAAAGCCTTTAAGCCATCCTAATTGCGCATCGTCCAGGCCTAAATCAACTTTAATGAAGGGCGATAAAATACCAATAATTTGCCGATCAATAAAATTGAAGGCATAAACCAAAGTTAAGATAATGAGAACATAGTTACGATAAGCTCGAGTTGGCTGTCTAGCCCCCTGCGATACGTCTGGTATTTTCATTGAATCAGCCACAAGCACTCCAAGATTGTTGTTTGCGCTATATATTGAATGAGCTTTAGTCATTTTGCCACTTGATGTTAATTATTTGTGAACATAAGCATTAGTAGGGTGAAGTTACTTGCAACTCTTGAGTATTAAATACAAACTAGACTTATCAGACCAGTTATTATTGAGGCATTTAATGCATATTGATCAATTACTCGCATTGGCACAAACTCACAAGACTAACCCAAATTTACTATTAACAATACCTTCAGTTTGGTCGCAGGGTCGCACTGTGTATGGGGGGTTATCAGCCGGTCTTCTATATGCAGCCGCGCGTGAATATGTTGCGGATGGTCGAGTAATGCGTTCTAACTCAACCAATTTTGTTGGCCCACTTTTGGTTGACCAAGCGTTTACCATTACTGTAGAAATCGTACGTGAAGGAAAGAATGTTAGCCAAATTATGGCGCGAGCCATACAAGACAGCAAAACCTGTGTCGTCTCACAAATCTGTTTTGGGAATGCTCGTGAATCAAAAATTTCAGTGCCAAACAAAGATACACATAACATGACACTGCCAAAGAAAGCTAATTTCATCCCCCCTATACCTAAAGTAACACCTAAATTTTTAAAGCACTTCGACCTGTTCACTCAAGAAGGTGGCTTGCCTTTTACGGGGAGAGAGACCTCGCATATTCACGGATGGATGCGATTTACAAAGTCGCCTTCAATATTCACTGATGCCCATCTAGTGAGTATTATCGATGCGTGGCCACCCACAGTTTTACAAATGCTAAAGTGGCCAGCACCCGCAAGTTCAGTGAGTTGGAATTTGGAATTTATTCATCCACACAGACCAATTGCCGGTGATGAATGGTTGGCTTATCAAGCTCATACTCGCCAAGCAGCTAATGGTTATGGTCATACAGAAGCAAATATTTGGGATCAACAAGGCGAACTCATTGCAGTGAGTAGACAGACAGTGGCGATATTTGACTAACACATACGCCGCCAAGCACGTATTCAGACGCTTCATCGCTGATGATTAAAGCATGCATAGAGAAAGCGCGGTATATCTGTTTCCAAGTTGAAATGATTGGAATAAATGTTAATAATAGAAAGCTGCTAAGCTAACTGCAGTTAATCAAGCGACCTGCGAAAAATAAGAAGAGTTATGTCAGCAAATAAAAGCACGCTCCCGATAATTTTTATGGCCTTCCTATCTGTTGCTGCAATGATTTTCGTTAACAGTAATGCAGCTTCATTATTCTCGTTTCCAGTCGCGGACCTTGTTCCTTTCGTTTCGATAAGTCTGGTTTTGATTATTATCTTCAACCTATCTATGCGACAAGCATTGACAATGCACGTTGCTAGCCTCATAGCTCTGATTATGATTGCACATTTTTACGTCATTCCAGCTTTAAGAATTTCCAATGAGCACTTTAAGCTGGTGGCAAATACCAAGCATCTTTTATTGTCATTCATTGCTTTGTTACCTATTTTTGGTCTCGTCAAAATTCCTGCGCACAAAATATTAAAAAGTATTATTTACCTTATTGGCAGTTTGATAACTTGGGGTTTCTTCAGTTATGTCATCGCACGAATGGAGTTACCAGCTCTTCATTTTGCTGAAAATGCGTTAAGTGAAATTGGGATGAATTTCCTCTTGCAAGACTTATGGTTCTCACCTCTGCAATTTGCCTTAATCAGCATCAGTGCAATAACGCTTTGCATACTTGTTATCAAGTCAGCCCATAATAGTTATTTACTTGCCATTGCATTTCTAGCCGCTTTTGCAGTAGCACATTTGTCGTCGTTGAGTATTATTTTATTTGCCATTCTTAGCAGTGTCCTTTGTTTATCTTCAGCAATCATCAGTAGCCGGAATATGGCATTCAACGATGAGTTAACCGGTATTCCTGGCCGTCGTTCGCTTACGCAATATTCTGAAGAACTCTCGTCGCAATTTGCAGTAGTCATGATCGATATTGATTTTTTTAAGAAATTTAATGATAAATACGGTCACGACGCAGGCGATGATGTTATTAAGCTGGTGGCCAGTAAGATTGCAAAAGCAGGTAATAAAGGAAGGGCCTTTCGATATGGTGGTGAAGAATTCACATTAGTGTTTGACGGTAAACGCATTGATGATGTTCGTGAAACCATAGAAGCTTTGCGCGTTCAGTTAGAATCTTATCCAATGACAATCCGCATTCAGCGTAAATCCACTAAATCAACTGCCGAATTAAGAAATAGAAAGCCCGCAACAGCAAAGCAAGACATTGTAAAAGTCACCTGTAGTTTTGGGATTGCAGAAAGCATGCATGGCAGCAGCGATTTCAAGGCCGCGATTAAGCGAGCAGACTCTGCGCTGTACAAGGCGAAAAAAGGCGGACGAAACTGTGTTAGAACTGGCTAAACATAAAGTACTTTTTGTTGGTTTAGTTTGGCCTGAACCCAAGTCAACTGCTGCCGGCCAAAACATACTAAGCTATATTAATTTATTTATCGTCAATGGTTATGAGGTCACTTTTGCTTGCGCTGCAGAGCAGACAGAACAGTCAGCTCCGTTAACAAGCATGGGGGTAAAAGAACAAAAAATCACCCTAAACGACAGTAGCTTCGACAATTTTGTGGGTCAATTTGAGCCCGATATTACTGTGTTCGATCGTTTTATTAGTGAAGAACAATTTGGGTGGCGCGTTTCTTTGGCTGCCCCGCTATGCATGAAAATACTCGATTGCGAAGACCTTCACTTTCTCCGTGATGCAAGACACCAAGCCTATAAAGACGCGAATCAGCGCAGCAATAGGGTTGTTTCAAATGATGTGGTTCAGGGGTATTTGTACAATGATATGTGCAAGAGAGAGTTAGCCTCTATTTTACGTTGTGACCTGAGTATTTTACTTTCTGAATATGAATATAAATTGCTCTCGAGTACCTTCAAGGTTCCAGAAACGCTTCTCCACTACTGCCCTTTTTTACTTCCGGGTGCCGACATTAAACGAGGCAAAACATATGCACAACGTATTGATTTTATTAGTATAGGTAGTTTTCGGCATGCTCCTAATTGGGATGCAGTACTTACCTTAAAGCAAAAAATATGGCCAATAATTCATCAAGCCCTGCCGCAAGCACGTTGCCATATTTATGGTTCATACCTAACGCCTAAAGCCAAACAACTAGAAAATAAAAAGCAGGGTTTTCTGGTACATGGTTTTGTTGAAGACGCAAAACAAGTGATTGGCAATGCACGTATATTGCTAGCCCCCTTGCATTTTGGAGCTGGTATTAAGGGCAAACTAGTAGACGCAATGCAATGTTATACTCCTTCCGTTACCACCGAAATTGGCTCAGAAGGTCTGTTACCCGCACAGAATAATACCGATGATGAGAGACAGTTGTGGCCGGGCGCTATTCATAATATTCAACATTCATATGATGCATTTATAGCATCATGCATTCTGCTCTACTCCAACGAAGATAAGTGGACGAAAGCCAGCATGCAAAGTCAGCGTTTATACTCAGCTGTTTTTAATTATGAACAACAATCAAAAAATTTAATAGATTCGATTGATGCTATTCGAGCCGAGCTAACGAAACATCGTCAGCAGCATTTTTTAGGCCAAGTGTTGCAGCATCATACCCTTAATAGTACTAAATACATGAGCCAGTGGATTGAAGCTAAAACTCGATTACAGCAGATTCAGTGTTCAGATTGATGACTCAACAATGTAGTTTTCCTAAGGTCTCTTTTATAGCTGAGATGGCATTCTGGATGCCATCTCGTCTACCCACACTGAAGAACGGGGTTAAATTTAATTCCGTTAAGTAGGCAAAATAGTCGAAGGCAACAGCAGGAAGACTTTGCTGGTGATTAGCTTGTATTGCAACTGAGCCATTTAACTGCGTCGCTTTCTCTATAAGAACAGCCAGTATTCCCCTAACGATCTTACTTTGAGAATAGGCAGAAAGCTGATTATTCTCATAAGCGATCCATAACTCTGACTCACATCCAAATACCGCATTTTCATCTATTCGCATGTCAAGCGGCAACAGGTTGAGGGATTTACTCGCTAAGAGTAACTGTCGATATTGGTTATCCCATCCTTTCGCCTGACTTACTTTACATGCGAGCGCTAGTGCCTGATTTTTATTTGTCATGGTTGAACTGTCATTATTGAGACCACATGTATTATCTTCCACTACACTGTGAACAAGCGTTTTTTCGTTATTGTTTAAACTGACTAAAATACGATCTAGCGTTGTCAGAAAATATTGAATATCGTGTTCCGTGGTATAACAAGCAATTGACACCCGCATCGTTCCACCAATATTTAATAAATGCATTAATGGCATTGCACAGTGATGCCCTACTCTAACCGCAATGTTTGCTTGATAAAGTAAGGCCGCAACATCGTTCAAGTGATGATTATTGAAAACAAAAGAATGCAGACCGATTGACTGGTTTAACCTTATCGAGGTCTTATTATCCGTTACAGGGTCACTAGAGTGATTGCCGTTCACACCAACGTTGCCAAATATACGGATATCATTGCGACGATCTAAGCCTTTGCTGAGTAACTCAAATAATGCGGCTTCATGATGTTTAATTTCATCCATGTTTGCCATCAGAAATTTAGCTGCTGCGCCAATACCAATTACCCCAGCAACATTAGGCGTGCCTCCTTCAAACTTTAACGGTGGCGCTTGATAGTTAGCCTCTGTAAACGTTACCCGAGTTATCATTTCACCCCCTAACCTAAGTGGCAACAAGGTATCTAGCAATTCAATTTTTCCATATAAAACACCAACGCCCGTTGGCGCGTACATTTTGTGGCCGCTGAATACATAGAAATCACAGTTAATTTTTTGCACATCAACAGTCATATGAGCAATAGCTTGGGTGCCATCGATGACAGTCAATATCTTCTGTTGAATCGCTATTTGACAGATTTCCTCGACAGGATAGATATTTCCCAAAGCATTGGAGACATGAGCCATTGCTAAAATGGCCACATCTTTATCGAGCTGCTTTTGCAGGGTTTCATAATCGCTTTGCATGAATTGGCCCTGAAGGGATATATCAACCACTTCAATAGTCAGCCCTAGCCTTTTGGCAAGACGCTGCCAGGGTAAGATGTTGGCATGATGCTCGCTGGCCAAAATTAGTATTTTGTTCCCACTTAGCATTTTAGCCTGCAGGCCAGCACTAATGGTATTAATAGATTCAGTTGCCCCACTGTTGAACGCAACTTGTGCACTTGAGGCGCTATTAATAAGTTGTGCAACCAAATTACGTGCATTTTCGTAACGCGTTGTCGCTTCGTTAGCGATAGCATACGCACTACGATGCACCGTTGCATTGCAGGAAAAGTGATAGTCATTTACCGCTTGAATAACTGAATCATGTTTTTGCGTTGTTGCGGCGCTGTCTAAATAGACCTGCTCAGGTTTGTTTGAAAAAAATGGAAATTGATTTTTGAACACGTAAACCCTTCGCACTATTGTGGTTAATCTAAAAATACTCAATGAATATTAAACCCTTCGCACTATAATGAAAGTAATACGTTATAATTTCTCGAAGATTAGCCAGATTTATAATAAAACGAGCAATATATTAAGAACATGCATGACTGAACTACAGATACTAGGTGCCATAGCCAGTGTAATTGGCTTGGCTATCATCATTAAAAATACTGAATTCAAACAACTGGTGAACGATACGGGGTTCCAACATCGGCTTTTCGGTGCAACAGCGGCGGTATTTGTTCTTTGGATTTTTCGAGTGGGTATTGTCGATGAACTGCAAGTTCATTTTATATGGCTAACATCGCTCGCGCTAATTTTAGGCTTTAGATGGGCTATCATATCATCGAGCATTGTATTAATTGGGGTTACTGTTGTTGGTTACGAAAAGTACTCGATGTTAGGTGTAAATTGGATCATCGGTACACTCATGCCAATTTCAGTCACTTATGCGATTTTTAGTTGGTCATTCCACAAGTTGCCAAAAAACCTGTTTGTCTATCTTTTTGTATGTGCTTTTTTTCCAGGAGCTATAACGGTTTCCCTTAAGATACTGACAATGGCAGGTTATTTTCAACTGGACACTGATTTAGGTTGGGATGTTATCTTCCAAAACTATGTGCTGCTGATACCACTTTTGCTTTTCTCTGAGGCCTTTTTCAATGGATTTACGATGACATCTTTGGTCGTGCACAAACCTAAGTGGGTTTATACCTTCCATGATAAGTTTTATATCGATGGGAAATAATCACGAATTCGGTCTTGCTGAGTAAGTCGGGTATATTGAGTTGGGTAATTAACAACTGATAGAAGTAAAAAAAGACAATGATGATTGAGCCCCATTGTCTTTGCTATTTCTACAAAATATATTTTACGTTTTACATGCATTGGTTTCATTTTTTGCAGCAATTGAACGTATTAATACAGTCAGAAGGTTCAGATGCTAATCAAAGATCACATCTAAAATATTGGATAACTCTGACTTACCTTGTATGATTTCTTTTTTACTCAAGCCTGCTAATTCATGCGGAAAGACTAACCATTCGTCACTTTCGTTAACAAAGTAGTCAGGCACGATATTGGTTTTATTATTAGATGGTTTGTACCAAGGCGTCGCTATCCTAATTTCTTTGGGCGTATTCAAACGCATTAGTACTTCAATTTGCTTTATAAGTGCTTCTACACTTCGACCTGAATCGAATACATCATCCACAATCAACAAGCTATCTCCTGCATTTGCGTTCTCGATAAGGTAATGTAAACCATGCACTTTGATCTCTTTGGACTGCTGATTTATGCCGTAATAAGACGACGTTCTAACAGCAATATGGTCAGTTGGCGTGTTTTTGTACTCAAAAAACTCTTGCACTGCAATACCTATTGGCGCTCCACCTCGCCAAATGCCTATAATAAAGTCAGGACGGAAACCATCGTTGAAAACTTTAGATGCAAGACGGAAACTGTCTTCTAATAATGATTGAGAGCTGATGTAATTTTTACTCAAAGTATGGATTCTCTTTTTATGTTCAAGTGAATGACCCTGCGACTAAAGATCACTGGGTTTTCTCGCTTTATATTTGGTAACTTCATTAATTTATTAAAGAGGTTCAGGCGTAAATGCATTCATGCTTCGGCGCTACCTTAAAGCAAAATAGTCAGCCATCACAACTTAAATCCTATAATTGCGCAGAGTATAGCGTTTATTGTGTTTGTAAGCTATTTGCCGGCTGAATAGAAGCCGCTTTATACGCAGGATACAAAGTGGCGAGTATGCATAAAGCTAATGAACCTGCAGAAATAATTATAATTTCAGACAAGTTCATTTCGATGGGTAAACCAACACCGTTAGGACCAAAAGCAAGTCCAGAACCCACTGCCGCCAGAATATCATTTAAGAAAAACACGACTATTAAGCCAATTAATACGCCTGATACAACGCCTTTTATGCCATTAAAAATACCGTTGAGAATGAAAATCAGCATCACATCAGTAGGCACTAATCCTTGTGTTTGTAGAATTGCGATATCACTGGTTTTTTCTGTCACTACCATGACGAGCGCAGACACAATATTAAATGCAGCAACCGCGATGATTAAAAATAACATAAGAGACATCATGTTTTTTTCCATGCCAACAGCATCAAAGAGAGGGCCTTGCCGCTCACGCCACGTTGTGTATTTGAGTCCTTGCTTGTCTAGTTCATCAACGATAGCTTGGTACTGGAAAGCATCCCTTAAATACAAGCGCGTACCGACGAAAGATAAATCTCGTTGACGCGATAGCTTAGCCACATCATTTATATTCATTAACATGACTTTGTCGTCAGCTTCTGAGTCTAATTGAAACATGCCAGCAACCGTAACTAATCGTTGACTAGGCATTCGCCCCAGAGGGGTATATGTGCTCGCTGAAGGACTTATGAGGCGCAATCTTTGCCCTATCGACACGCGCAGTTGGTTAGCCAATGACTGACTAATTAGCACATTGAAACTGCCGCTTTGCAGCGCATCCCACTCACCCGCAACCACGTTTTTTGCGATGATTGAAGGACGTTTTTCAACTGAGGTATCGATACCTTGTAAAAATAAACCTTTGATCAATTTACTCGATTGCACAATGACTTCTTGTTCTACAAAATCAGTGGAAGCCAAAACTTCGCTTTGTAGGTCTTCTGGCAGTATTATCGGACCCCGGTTATCTACAACAATGTGTGGCAAAATTCCTAAGATTTTCTGTTTTAATTGTCCCTCTAAACCATTCATAACCGATAGCACGGTTATCAATGAAGCTATGCCAAGGGCAATCCCAACAACCGAAAACAAATTGATGAAGGAAACAAAGCTACGCTTATTTGATGTTTTCGAATAACGTAAACCAATGATGGCCGATATAGGCAAAGAGGGAAGTTTGGAAAAACGCATAAGCTTAGTTGTGTGCTCTATTTTATTGCGTTGCCCCCTAAAGTAAGGATGCTCAGCGTAATTTATTTAATTTAAAGACAAAGGATCGCAAACCTGAGTGAAACCTGAGTCGTTTTTTGGTACAGTCATGAACGGTAAATTGGCAGCATTGCTGCGTTTGTCTTGTCTCTGAGATTGCTTTAGACCGCATTATTATAAACATCTGATACAAGATAGTAACAATTTATCCTAAAAGATTTAAAACGGTGAATAAAAACTCACATTGTCAGACATTTTGCATAGGACATTGCATTTGAACTCATTAGAAGAAAAAAAACAGCGATTTGAGTCATTTTTCTTAATCAAACATCCAACGAAAGTCAACATTAGTCTTGTTAATGAGAAACAGGCAATGCAATCTATGCAGGAGTTTGAAAGCAACATGCCGTATGCATTCAAAATAGCATCTGAACTCTCGGAAATTGAGTCACAAGCCCTAAAACCTCTGCGCTCCATGGGTGATAAGCTTGGTGAACTAGTTAATTATTTACAACTTCAAGCACGCAAAATTGATCTCATGATGTCCTATATTTTAATGCAGCAAGATGATGAAAGTAGTCGTGCAGAGGCGGTTAAATTTGGTGGTGGCGGTATTATTGTGAATCACTCATCCGCTATCGATATAGGCACAACAGCAGAAGTAAAAATATTTCTCGAGCAAGAAGCTGCAGCAATTTATTGTCTCGCAGAAGTCATTAACGTAGACGCAGTAGATGATCTTTTTCAGGTTAGCTACGTTTACACGCACATCCGTGAACAAGACCAAGAACTCCTTGTTCGGGCGAGCCTGCATTTGCAAACCCATCAATTGCGAAACAATCGTTAACTAACCATAGAGAAGCAATTTAGCAGCATGTCGAATCTATTTTCTGTGCCTTTACCGAAGGCAAAATCACTGAATAGCTCAAACATTATTGATCATATTCAATGGGGCGAACTCAAAGGTGCCAGCCAAGCACTCAGTATTGCCAACGCAGCAAAACAACACAATGGACCTTTGTTAGTATTAATAGAGGACAGCCCTAGTGCAATTAAACTAGAAAAAGAGCTCGCCTTTTTTTTACGTAATCAAAAAGTGCACGTACAATTATTTCCCGACTGGGAAACACTTCCTTATGATGGTTTCTCACCGCATCAAGATATTGTCTCGCAGCGCTTAGAAACACTCTACTTACTGAGCAAAAAACAACCCGGCATATTTATTGTTCCAATTAATACTCTCTTGCAGCGTTTGGCACCAGTAGACTATGTTGGTCAACATTTAATGTATTTGAAGGTTGGCGAAACTATTGACACCGACGAATTTAAACGCAAACTTGAAAATTCAGGATACCTGCATGTCAGTCAGGTAATGACGCACAGTGAATTTTCGGTACGCGGTAGCATTATTGATTTGTTTCCGATGGGCAGCGACCAACCCTTTAGAATTGATTTGTTTGATGATGAAATTGATTCGATTCGATACTTTGACCCAGACACTCAGCGAGGCTCTGAGGAAACTAAAGAAATACGTTTGCTGCCTGCTAGAGAGTTTCCTACCGATAAAGATGCGATCACTGGCTTTAGAGAACGCTATCTCGATAAATTTGAGCGTAGCAATACCGCCGACAAAGAATCCATTTTTTACCAAGTTAGCAAAGGCACAATGCCCAGCGGTATAGAGTACTATTTACCCTTGTTTTTCGAAAAAACATCCACCTTATTTGATTATCTAAATGATGACGCTTTAATGCTTTATTACGGTGACTTAAATAAAGCATCGGAACGATTTAACAAAGATTTATTGCAGCGCTACGAACAATATCGTTGTAACTTGGCAAGACCACTGCTATCGCCTATCGATTTATACCTTGATTCTAATGAGCTAATGGGTCGACTTAAACAGTGGCCAAGTGCTCAAATAATGAGTGGCTCATTGCCGAAAAAGGTAGGAAAACATAATTTTGACTGCCACCCAATAGAAGGTATTGGTATTGACTTAAGCGCAACGAATCCCTACCAAGCAATTCAAGCTGAAGTAAAGAAGGCAAAAGATAAAGGCAAAAAAGTGATTTTCTGCGCTGAATCTCAAGGGCGAAAAGAAAACTTAATGGATGTGCTGCACAAAGCCAAGATATTTCCAGTTAATAGTCCTTCTTTTGATGCAGCTCTTACTGAGTCAAGCCACACTGTTTTTATTTGTGTGGGTATGGTCGAAAACAGTTTCGAATTTAGTGATAAAAGACATGCTTTCTTGTTTGTCACTGAAACACAACTGCTTGGCCATAAAGTGAGCAAGCGAAAATTAAAGGATAAACGCAAGGCTACAGACGAGAATGCGATTGTTAGAAATTTGGCTGAGCTAACAGAAGGTCAACCGGTTGTTCATATTGATCATGGTGTTGGCAGGTTCTTAGGTTTGCAAACCCTTGATGCAGGCGGCCTGGCCACCGAATATTTAGCCATCGCTTACGCAAAGCAGGCAAAATTATATGTACCGGTATCCAGTCTTCATCTCATTAGCCGTTTCAGTGGCGGTGATCCTGACCACGCCCCTTTGCATAACCTTGGAAACGATACGTGGAGTAAGGCTAAACGAAAAGCGGCAGAAAAAGTACGAGATGTAGCGGCACAACTTTTGGACGTTTATGCTAAGCGTGCAGCAAAACCAGGTTATGCATACCCTATTGATTGGAATGAATATAAAACATTTGAGGACAGCTTCCCGTTTGAGGAAACCTTAGACCAAAAAACAGCAATCAATGCAGTGCTGCAAGATATGGGCAGTCCAAATGCGATGGACAGACTAGTATGTGGTGACGTGGGGTTTGGTAAAACTGAAGTTGCTATGCGCGCGGCTTTTATAGCGGCGTCGACGGGCAAGCAAGTTGCTATTTTGGTGCCAACAACGCTGTTAGCACAACAACATTATGAAAACTTTAAAGATCGTTTTGCACAATGGCCATTTAAAATTGAGGTCATTTCTCGTTTTGGCTCTGCTAAAGAACAAAAAGCGGTCATTGAAGACCTTGCCGACGGACAAGGTGATATTGTTATCGGCACTCACAAGTTGCTGCAAGACGACGTTAAGTTTAAAGACTTAGGACTTGTAATTATTGATGAAGAACATCGCTTCGGCGTACGTCAGAAAGAGAAATTTAAAGCGTTGCGCGCCGATGTAGATATTCTCACACTCACGGCTACGCCTATTCCGCGAACGTTGAATATGGCACTTAGCGGTATGCGCGATTTATCTATCATCGCAACACCGCCCGCTAAACGATTGGCCATCAAAACGTTTGTGCAGGTGCGACAAACTGACATCATTCGCGAAGCCATCATGCGCGAAATTTTGCGTGGGGGTCAAGTGTACTTCCTGCATAACGAAGTCAAAACGATTGAAAAAACTGCGAAAGAAATTGAAGAAATTATACCCGAAGCTCGCATTGCTATCGGCCACGGTCAAATGCGTGAGCGTGAACTCGAAAACGTGATGAATGACTTTTATCACCAGCGCTATAATGTGTTGGTATGCACTACTATTGTTGAAACCGGCATCGATGTGCCTACCGCGAATACCATCATAATGGATCGTGCAGACCATTTGGGTTTAGCACAATTACATCAGCTACGAGGACGCGTAGGCCGGTCGCATCATCAAGCCTATGCCTACTTGTTAACGCCTCACCCAAAACGAATGACTAAGGATGCAGCAAAACGCCTTGATGCCATTGCCTCCCTTGAGGATCTGGGCGCTGGCTTCGCACTGGCAACGCACGATTTAGAAATCCGAGGGGCTGGTGAACTATTAGGTGATGACCAATCAGGGCAAATCAATACTATTGGCTTTAGCCTGTACATGGAAATGTTAGAACAAGCTGTCGAAGCACTGAGAGAAGGCAGAGAACCGTCATTAGACGATGTACTTGCAGCTCAGACTGAAGTTGATTTACGCATACCCGCGCTTCTTCCTGATGATTATATCGGTGATGTAAATACACGTTTGTCACTATACAAGAAATTGGCTGGTTGCAAAAACCAAAACGACATTGATGAATACCAAATTGAATTAATCGATCGCTTTGGTTTATTGCCTGATAGCGCTAAAAATTTAGTCAGACAATCAGGCCTGAAGCTCATCGCCCAAAAAATAGGTATTCGAAAAATAGAAGCTACACAGACTGGTGGTCTAATTGATTTCGAGCAGACGACAAGCATTGACGCCGGCTTTTTAATACAACTGATTCAAAAGCATCCGCGTGAGTATAAATTTGACGGTCCTCAAAAACTAAGATTTATGAAAAAGCTCGACAGTGCGCAGCAAAAACTGGATCATGTCACGGAGTTACTCGACAAATTATTAAAGGAATGTCATGCAAGCTAACGCCGTAGTGAGCAATCTCTGCATCAATCGCCTCGCAACTAGTCGGCGCGATATAAGTGCGAGTTTAAAAACTGCTGTAAGCTGCGTAGCTAATATCAAACCGCGTTTACCAAAGATCACCGTTTTTGCTATTGCACTATCGATTTTATCGGCACCGATGCACACATCATCGCAAGTATCTTCGGCAGAAGACGAAGACTGGTGGTTTGATGTGGAAATAATTGCTTTTAAACGCAATACTTCAAGCTCGCCCCTTGAGGAGGACTTCAGTTATACAGGATTAGAAGTATCTCTTGAAAATGTCACTGATTTAATTAGTCTGCCTCTATACCGCGAAGCAAATCCATTAATTGACTTACAACAAATGGTTTACGAATGCTCATTGAACCATTCAATATTTCATTCGAAGCTTGCCGCTTTGGACGCTGTCACCAATGCAAATAATGGCATAGAAGTAGACGTAAACGCTTACGGCAAGGTAAATAATGAAGTTAATAAACAGTTTGAAACACTTGAATCAGTGTTAACTACCGAAGAACGTTTCGCTATCCTGTATGACGAGCAAAATTGCAGTACAGCTAAAAAAGACCTAGCGAGTTCATTTCTTATCATTAATAACAGCAACAACATATCAACTTATTTACAACAACCTGTTCTTACTATCTCTGAGAATACGCATTTGTTAGCAGACACTCAGCTAACACTCCTTGATTACGCGAAGAAGGTGTTTGCTCAACGTGACATCAGTGCACTCAGCCATATAGCATGGCGTCAACCGGTTGTTTTTGGCGAAAATAATGCTAAATTCTATCGTGTATTTTCGGGTGATAAACTAAGATTGCCAGATGAGCCTGTAGCGTCTTATGCCGCGTTGAAAGAGAGATACGATCCTGAACAAAACAATGTTATCGATCAAAATTCAGAAACATTTTTTGCCGAACTAAAGCAGCAGTTAGCCGAAGGTAAAGCTGTTAATTGGCAACACAGAGAGAATATACAAGCCAGCAGTTCGGATTCAAAAACCGCAATTGATAACATTTGGGAACTGGATGGTAAGGTAAAAATCTACTTAAATTATGTTAACAGAGTGCCTTATTTACATATTGATTCAGAGTTCGGCTTCAACGAGCTCGAACTAAATAGTGTTGGCGAAGCTGAAATTAAACAATACCCGTTTAAGCAACGTAGGCGTGTAATAAGTAAACAAATACATTATTTTGATCACCCTAAAATAGGGATAATCATGAGACTTGAACGCTATGAACAGCCAAAAGAATTAAAAGAAGTAAACGATGAAGATATATACTAAAACCGGTGACAAAGGAACGACGCAAGTCTATACCTCTGAAGTGCTTCGACTAACTAAAAACGACGCCATTTTAGAATGCTATGGTTCAATTGATGAATTAAACAGTCACATCGGATTGTTGAGTGCGTTGTTAATTAAAGAGGCATCCAACAAAGAAGAGCCCTATCTGAGCCAATCATTCATGTTCGGTATTCAGAAAACGTTATTCAGTATTGGTTTCGCTATCTCTGACAAACCACAAATTGATGAAAATGCGACGCAGGTGCTAGAGCACGCAATTGATAAACTTCAGCAAGAGTTACCCCCACAAACTAAGTTTATTTTGCCCGGCGGCGGTCAGTTAGCAGCGCAAGCGCACATATGTAGAACCGTCACTAGACGCGCAGAACGCACAATTGTTAGTGTATCGCAACAACAGAGCGTGCCAGACATTTGTATTCAATATTTAAACCGCTTATCAGATTACTTTTTCGTTGCCGCTAGAGCATTAAACTCTAGATCAAAAATTGCAGATATTGAAGTTTAGAGAAACCAATATACTCCTTATTATCAAATAGCGTGCTCTTGTGAAATGGAACCCTTTGGTTTTGTTCTCACAGAAGCACCTAAGGATAGCTTAAGAAAATTGTTCATTCACGCTATTAATGACCTTAGTACTCGCAAGATAAGTGGCTTCTCTTTGATTTTTATCGAGGCCTCGTTGCTGACTGACTTTTTGCAACAATTCATGCCATCGTTGGCTGTAAACCTTCTGTTGACTCAATCCATCTAGCACTTTTTCGGCCTGTGAAGGAGAATTACAGACTAAGACCATATCACAACCCGCTTCAATTGCTTGCTCAGCACGTTCAATCACACTGCCTGCAACACTTGCCGCCTGCATTGATAAATCATCTGAAAATACGACGCCCTCAAAACCGAGTTGCTTACGCAATATTTGTTGTATCCATATCTCAGAAAATCCGGCGGGTTTGTCATCTACGTTAGGATAGATAACATGCGCTGGCATAATTGCGTCTACTTTTTTAGCCGTAATAAGTTGCTGGAAAACTCGCATATCTTGCTGCTGAATATCGTCGAAACTGCGATTATCAATCGGCATCGCAATATGGCTGTCCTCACTTACGGAGCCGTGACCAGGAAAATGTTTACCCGTGCTTTTCATACCCGCCTTATGCATTCCGTCGATATAAGCCCCACTTAACAGAATGACTTGGTCTGGGTCCGACGAAAATGCCCTGCTACCAATAACCTCACTCACCCCGTTAAGATCAAGGACGGGTGCAAAACTGATGTCGATATCTAATCGCAATAGTTCATGAGCCATACAAAATCCCATGCTCTGTGCCAAAACAAGCTGCTCATTCTGCGATTTTTCAAATCTTTCAATATTAGCCATTGCGGGAATTTGCGTAAATCCCTCTCGGAAACGCTGAACTCGACCTCCCTCATGGTCAACAGAAATAAGGAAAGGTTTGTTTACCGTTCGCCTTATGTCTTTTATCAATGCTGACAATTGCCGCTTTTCAGCATAATTACGACTAAATAGGATCACTCCACCACATAATGGGTGCTGTAACATTTCTCGTTCAACCGAACTGAGTTCAAAACTGTGCACATCAAGAATAAGGGGTGACATAGGGTTCCTTGTTAAGTACTTTTTTTAATGCTTCAAAACCATGTTAAGGATAAAACTTGTAAGCTAAGTAGGTTTCGCTTAGCCTTAGCCATCATAAAGGTTAAACATAAAAAGAAAAACAAATGAAGTACGTCAAACCTCTACTGTTCACTATGTTATCTCTCACCATTCTGATTTTTATCGTCGTATATACAGTTTTGCGCGCAAGTTTACCGTCGTTGGATAACGAGTTTACCAGCGAATGGATAAAAGCGAGCACAACCATTGAGCGAGACAGTCTTGGCGTAGCTAAAATTACCGCAACATCGCATTCTGATGCAGTTTTCGCACTCGGTTATGTACATGGGCAGGATCGTTTATTTCAGATGGACCTGCTGCGTCGAAGTGCTGCTGGCGAACTGTCTGAGATTGTAGGTAATGTAGCCATCAATGTAGACAAAAAAGCACGCTTTCATCAATTTCGTCAACGTGCAAGAAAAGCTGTTGAGAACCTGCCAGAAGACCAAAAAATATTGCTCGAAAGCTACGCGAAAGGCGTAAATTTAGCAGCTAGTGAATATAGCGCACGACCTTTTGAGTATTTACTTACGAGCACCAAATTTAGCGAATGGCTGCCTGAAGATAGCTTACTAGTGAGTTACAGCATGTATCTTGATTTGCAGGGTAATCAGGTAGAAAGAGATTTAGTGAATACATTTCTTGTTGAAGAGTTTGGCTACGGATTATTGGACTTTCTTAATATGCCAAGCCCATATCAAGCGCCGCTAGACGGCACGATTGTTGGAGGAGCAACTCCTGATATTCCTAGCTTAACTATAAATTCAAGTAAAGCAGCAAGTAATAGCGATATCCAAAAC
This sequence comes from Glaciecola sp., assembly GCA_965660625.1. Lineage (GTDB taxonomy): Bacteria > Pseudomonadota > Gammaproteobacteria > Enterobacterales > Alteromonadaceae > Glaciecola. Next base: position 71,978 of record CBFIAR010000005.1, read on the forward strand.
GGTTTACTGACATATAACCGCATTCCAGAACCGCTTGATATTGGTAGTAATAATTGGGCCGTGACCGGCAACTTAACCGACACTGCTAGCGCAATGGTCAGCGACGATATGCACTTAGGACTGAGAGTACCTCCCATTTGGTATCGTGCTCAGCTGAATTATAAAACCGATGACAATAATACTACGATCACAGGTGTATCATTGCCCGGCACACCGATTATCATCGTTGGTTCGAATGGTCATGTTGCTTGGGGCTTTACCAACGCAAACTTAGACAATGTTGACTGGGTAAGGCTAAACGAGAGCACAGAAACTCACGCCGTAAAGGAAGTCATCAAATTAAAAAATAGCGAAGAAATACTCGAAATTGAAATGAGTCAATATGGCCCTGTAAAAACCATGAGTGGAAATCGCTATGCCTTAGCCTGGGTTGCGCATCAAGACTATGCGGTTAACCTCTCAATAATGGAAATGGCAGAGGCCCAAAATTTACCGGAAGCATTTACTATTGCAGACAAAGTACGTATCCCAGTGCAGAACTTCATGCTTGCAGATTCACAAGGCAATGCCGGATGGCGTCCCATTGGCGCCGTGACAGCAAGACCAAGTCCAACTCTCTTCGCTATTGATGAAAAGGACTACTCTGATCTCTGGCTGCAGCAGGAAGCAAACTTACCAACTTACATTAATCCTAGTCACGGACGACTATGGACGGCAAATGCACGGGTTATTTCCGCCGATGATTTTCTTAGATACGGAGATGGTGGTTATGCAGTTGGCGCTAGAGGACTACAAATTAGAGATCGCCTTTTTGAGAAACAAACATTTAACGAACAAGATTTCTACGCGATTCAAATGGATAACGAAGCTCGTTTTATTATGCCATGGCATACAAAACTGACTAATTTATTAAATAAGAAGGCAAAGATATACGGCAACGATCTTGAAATACTAAAGCAATGGAACAACTGCGCATGCCCTGAGTCAATTGCTTACACCTTAGCGCGGCGTTACCGCTCAACCGTGATCAACTCGCTACTGGCTCCTATCTACGATCACATGCAAGACAACACGCTTTCACTATCAACCGCATTACGTAGCATCGAACCTGCTATTTGGCAGCTATTGGACAAAGAAGCGCAAGATTGGTTGCCAAGTAAATTTGCGTCCTATGATGAATTTCTTTTCGCAAGTTATGAAAGTACGAAAGCAGAACTTATCAAACAATATAGTGCAGATAAACAAACACTTAAGGGCCTAGAGTGGGGTAAAGTAAACAAACTAAAAGTACAGCACCCGTTCGCTGGTCAGCTCGGTCCCTTGGGTGCTTTATTAAACATGCCAGAAGTGGATGGATTTGGTGATAGTTATATGCCTGCAGTCCAACTATCAAAGTTTGGCGCATCGCAAAGACTGATAGTGCGTCCAGGAAATGAAGATAAGGCAATTTTAACTGTTCCAGGAGGCCAGTCTGGGCATCCTTTATCAGCATTTTTTAGCGCTGGTTTTAACGACTACGCTGAGGCTGAGAATACACCTTTATTACCGGGTGTTGCGAGGCATACAATCCGTATTTCACCCGCCATAATAAACTAATCGCCAAGCAAAAGTAAAAGCATGTCGAGTAGCACACGAGTTTGCACTACTAGTTTCTTAAGGAGTCAAGCCTACCGCTGTTTATCATGTAGTCTTGCCATTGTGTCCTAGCTTTTTGGTTAAGATCGCCCTGCAGACCGTCTTCAGATAGCATGGCTGTGGCACGTATTATTGCAGCATCACGCGCTGCGATAAGTGATAGCGCTCTTTCATGCACTCCAGTTAAGTAAGGGTATTTTTGAATGAGTTCGTCGATGCTTTCAAATGTTATAAACCGCTCAATAAACTCATCATTAAACAGCTGCTTTTTAGCTTCAAATTCTATGAAAACGAGACCCCGCTCACCACTTATCAAATTAACATCATGCAGACTTAAGTGAACTTCCTTTGCTACAGCAAGCAATTGCCCTTGCCAGTCTTTGAGTGACACTCTATCGTCATTAATGACAGCTTGCCTGATACCTGCTTGAAAATCACTTGCATTGAGCAGTTCGTCCAAAGTCAGTAAAGGAACCGCGACAGCGACATCTTTTTCTGTTGTGATTGAGATGGATGTTGAAGTATTGGTTGTAGCAGTACCGATTACCTCTGGTTGGCATCCCACCGATAACAAAACAACGCTCACATAAAGTAAGCGTTTTGGCATTTTAGTCACATCTAGGCTGATTTTTTTAAAAGTAAGCGCTTTATCAGGGGCACTACTAATCAGCTTTAATGTTTTCAACACGACTTTTTAGTTTTTGACCTGGTCTAAACGTAACCACTCGGCGGGCTTTAATTGGAATATCTTCGCCAGTTTTCGGATTTCGACCAGGACGTTCATTTTTAGTGCGCAGATCGAAATTACCAAAGCCTGAGAGTTTAACTTGCTCTCCAGCAGCGAGGCAGGATTTTATTTCTTCAAAGAAAGCTTCGACTAAGTCTTTTGCATCCCTCTTATTTAAACCCAATTTTTCAAACAAATGTTCAGCCATTTCGGCTTTGGTTAATGCCATTTCGATTAATCTCTCAAAGATGCACTAAAGTTAACTTCCAGCGCTTGAACTACTGTATCGACAGATTTTTGTATATCTGCATCTTCTAGTGTTCGTTCTGAGCTTTGCAACCAAATTGAAAGTGCCAAGCTTTTGAAGCCAGGCTCAATACCCTTCCCTTTGTATACATCAAATAAGTTTAGGCCAATCAAATCAGTTACGCCAAGTTTTTCGATACATTTTAATATGTTACCTGTACCGACACTATCCTCTACTGTAACAGCAATGTCCCTTCGATTCACTGGGAATTTAGAAATTGCTTTTACCCAGGGCAATGCCCTTGTTGAAATACTAACCAATTCCAACTCAAAAGCAAAGGTCTTACCGCTTAAACCTAGCCCTTTTTCCAATTTTGGATGAATTGCACCTACAAAACCGATGCATTTCTCCTTTTTATACACAGCAGCACATTGCCCTGGATGGAAAGCGGAATGTTTTTCAGCTCTAAATTCAATGTCTTGGGCGGCCATACCGAGACCCATTAACGCTTCAGTGACTGCTTTTATATCAAAAAAATCTAAGGCAGCCGAAGGAATTGTCCAATGCTCACCAGCAACATTACCAGACATGACACCAGCAATCATTTCTTGTTGTTGTACACCCGAATTTTCTGCTTCGTATGGCGTGAAACGCAAGCCAGTTTCAAATAACTTAATGTTGCTTTGTTGGCGTTTTTGATTGTATGACAATGCAGATAATAAACCCGGCAACAAACTTAACCGCATTACTGACATATCCGCTGAAATAGGATGAGGTAAAACCAAGCCTACAACGTCTGGGAACATCATAGCTTGTTTTTTAGGGTCAACAAATGAGTAGGTAATCGCCTCTTGAAAACCTTGATCAACTAGCAAATCTTTAAAACGAGAAGTGGCAATGTATGCTTCACTGCTCTCTCTCATTTGCAAACTCGCAACTGGTGCCTGATTAGGTATATTGTTATAGCCGTAAACTCGGGCCACTTCTTCAATCAAGTCTTCTTCAATATTCATGTCAAAGCGGTATAAGGGTGCAATGACTTCCCAAGCACCGTCTTTTATTGTTACTGCCAGTCCTAATCGATTTAGGATGTCAGTCACTCTATCAGGCGCAATGTCGATGCCAAGCACATGGCCAAGTCTTGCTGCTCTTAGCGTAATAGACTTTGCTTTTGGTAAATGTGTCTCATCTTTTACTTCAATCACGGGGCCTACACTTCCGCCAACAGCGTCAATGAGAAGCTGAGTTGCTCTTTCCATAGCCTGTAGCTGTAATGATGAATCAACACCGCGCTCATAACGATGCGATGCGTCGGTATGCAGTCCATATTGACGTGCTTTACCCATAATGGCATCTGGAGCAAAAAAAGCACTTTCTAAGAAAATATCAGTCGTAGAAGAGGTTACGCCTGAATCTAAGCCACCAAATATACCAGCGATTGCAAGTGCTTTTGTAGCATCAGCAATGACCAAAGTGTTTGCTTTTAAGCTCACTTTATTTTCGTCAAGCAAGGTCAGTTTTTCACCTTCCTCAGCCATTCGAACAACCACGTTGCCTTCCAACTTAGCGTTATCAAATGCGTGCATTGGGTGGCCCAACTCAAGTAACACATAGTTAGTAACATCTACCACTGCATCAATACTTCTCGTTCCGCTTCGACGCAATTTCTCTTGCATCCACAATGGGCTAGGACGAGATAAATCAACGCCTTTAATAACTCTACCTAAGTAACGTGGACACGCTTGTGGAGCGGCCAATTTGATGCCACGAGCATCGTTTATTGTTGCAGGCACAGCTGGGATTTTCGGCTCAGTTACGTCTAATTGATTTAACACACCCACTTCACGGGCAATACCTTTTATGCCAAGACAGTCTGCGCGGTTTGGTGTTAAATCAACTTCAATACTTTTGTCATCCAAATCTAGGTATGTTCTTAAATCAGCACCGATTGGCGCATCAAGAGGCAATTCCATGATGCCGCTGTGATCGTCACCCATACCAAGTTCTGAAAAGCTACAAAGCATACCAAAGGACGGTTGACCACGCAGCTTTGCCTTCTTAATTTTGAAGTTACCTGGTAATATTGCGCCAACCATAGCAACCGCTACTTTTAAGCCTAAACGGCAATTTGGGGCACCACATACGATGTCAATTAGGTTTTCGCCACCAACGTTAATCTTTGTTACCTGCAGTTTATCTGCATCGGGATGCTGGCCACATTCAACAACTTCACCAACAACAACTCCGGTGAATTCCTCAGCAACGGGCGAAACGTCATCAACTTCAAGTCCTGCCATACTCAACTGCTCTGACAGTTCATTTGTTGATATTGCAGGATTAACCCATTCTCTTAACCATTGTTCACTGAATTTCATTATTAAGCTCTTATTAAAATCTGTCTTACTTAAATTGCTTGAGGAAACGAAGATCGTTTTCAAAGAATGCGCGCAAATCGTTTACGCCATAACGTAGCATGGTCAAACGCTCAACACCCATGCCAAACGCGAAGCCCGTATATTGCTCAGGGTCAACGTTGACTGCTTTGAGTACGTTAGGGTGAACCATGCCACAACCCAACACTTCTAACCATTTTCCGTCTTTACTCATGACGTCCACTTCTGCCGAAGGCTCAGTAAACGGAAAGTACGAAGGTCGGAAACGAACCGTCATCTCTTCTTCAAAAAAGTGATTTAGAAAGTCATGCAAAATACCTTTTAATTCTGCAAAGCTGACTTTCTTGTCAACCATTAAACCTTCCACTTGATGAAACATCGGCGTATGAGTTTGGTCGTAATCGTTGCGATATACGCGACCGGGAGAAATGATTCTAATTGGCGGTTTTTGCGTTTCCATCGTGCGAATTTGTACACCAGAAGTTTGTGTACGTAACATCACATCAGGATTAAAGTAAAACGTATCGTGATCTGCTCTTGCTGGGTGATTAGCAGGAATATTTAAGGCATCAAAATTATGGAAGCCATCTTCAACTTCAGGACCTGTTTTCACTTCAAATCCCAAATCGCCAAAAAATGATTCAATGCGAGCAATAGTTCTATTCACCGGGTGAAGATTACCCACTTGAGGAGAGCGCCCCGGAAGCGTAACGTCTACGGATTCGGCAACCAGTTTTTCATTCAACTCAGCTTCTTGTTGTGCTGTAAGTTTGGCATTAATCAGAGCCTGAACTTCTTGCTTGGCTTGATTAATTTTTTGGCCTGCAGCGGGCCTCTCTTCGTTCGACAACTTACCTAATCCTTTCATTAGGTCGGTTATCTTACCTTTTTTACCCATATAGGTGACACGAACCGCGTCTAATTCAGCTGGGGTGTTGGCGTTTTCAACCGCTGAGCGCGCTTCTTCTACTATGGCTTCAAGCTCCATTACTTCCTCTTCTTGAACGTTGGGGTTTGCTCTGGCTTTATGAAAGCACAAACTGATTCTTTAAGGCGAGCATTTTACACGCTTTTACTTGAATTTACGCAAGATTTTTGAAGAAAAGTGAGGTTTATTGTGGATTAAGTGGGATTATTTCAGGGCGTATGCATAGAAGAAATTTAAGTTGGGTACTCAAACATGTTTTCTTTACGATCAAAAAAGCGAGCATCCTGCTCGCTTTTTCAAAAAGAACTTAAACTCGCTAACATGTGTTAGCTTGGTTAATGAATTACGCTAATGCGCCTTTTGCTGCTTCAACTAGTGCAGTGAATGCCACTTTGTCGTGTACAGCGATGTCAGCAAGGATCTTACGATCGATTTCAACAGAGGCTTTTTTCAACCCGTTGATGAAACGGCTGTAAGACATTCCGTTTTGACGTGCAGCTGCATTGATACGAGCAATCCATAGTTGACGGAATTGACGCTTACGTTGACGACGATCTCGGTAAGCATACTGACCCGCTTTTGTTACCGCTTGTACCGCTACGCGATACACTCGGCTACGAGCTCCGTAATAACCTTTAGCTTGCTTTAATACTTTTTTGTGACGTGCGCGTGCTACTACACCGCGTTTTACTCTAGCCATTGTTCAGTCTCCTAATTCTAAGGTTATACGTACGGCAACATACGTTGGATAAGAGCCGTATCACTGGTGTGAATAAGCTTCTTAGCACGTAGATGACGTTTACGCTTAGAACTCTTCTTGGTCAAAATGTGACGCAAGTGAGACTGTTTACTTTTGAAACGACCAGAAGCAGTTTTTCTAAAACGCTTGGCAGCTCCGCTGTGGGATTTCATTTTAGGCATTGCTAAAACTCCGCATTGTTAATGTCTAACGAGGTTGCAGACCCTGTTAGTGGTTCATATTTAGCAGCAAGGTGAGATTAAGTGTGCAGCTTAATCTACTTTAGACCATTACTACTTCTTGAGTGGGGCAAGCACCATGATCATTTGACGACCCTCTACCCTGTGGGGGAAAGATTCGCAATTAGCAATGTCTTCTAAATCGGTTTTAACGCGTTTTAGTAAATCAATGCCGATCTCTTGGTGAGCCATTTCACGACCGCGAAAGCGGATCGTTACCTTGGCTTTATCACCGCCTTCTAAAAAGCGACGCAGGTTGCGCAGTTTTACCTGGTAATCGCCTTCATCAGTGCCAGGGCGAAATTTAATCTCCTTGACCTGAATTTGCTTTTGTTTCTTTTTCTGTTCTTTCTGCTCTTTACTCTTTTCGAATAAGAACTTCCCGTAATCCATTACCTTACATACGGGCGGGGCTGCATTGGGACTAATTTCTACTAGATCCAAACTCGCTTCAACAGCAATAGTTTGAGCCTCAGCTAATGAGACGATTCCTGCTTGTTCACCGTCTTTGCCTATTAATCTAACTTCAGTGGCTGTTATTTCATCATTAATTCGAGCTTTATCGCTCTGTGCTTTATTATTAGCGCCTTTAATTTGCATTTCCTCCAAAACATTATAAGAAACCGAGAAGCTATTTTTATGTGTTCACTCCTCGAATCGGGCATATTATACCTATATTTACAATTCCTGCTATGGAATTTTCTTACTTTTAATTTCATCTTGTAAAAGAACCGCAAAATCGGCGACCGACATGATACCCAAATCAATGCCTTTACGTGTTCTTACAGCCACCGTACCCGTCTCTTTCTCTTTATCACCAACGACTAAGAAATAAGGTACTTTACGTAAAGTGTGTTCTCGTATTTTAAAGCCTATTTTTTCGTTTCGTATATCAGATTTGACTCTAATGTCGGCTGCTTTCAATTCTGCAACGACCGATTGCACGTATTCTGACTGACTGTCTGTGATATTCGCAACAACCACTTGGGTTGGCGCTAACCATAGAGGGTAAGCTCCTGCGAACTCCTCGGTTAGGATACCAATAAAGCGCTCGAGAGAACCTAGAATAGCTCGGTGGATCATGACCGGTGTTTTGCGTTCACCGTCTTCTGCCACATAAGTAGAACCCAAGCGGCCTGGCATTGAAAAGTCGAGCTGTACGGTACCGCACTGCCATGCTCTTTCTAAGCAATCATATAACGTAAATTCAATTTTAGGACCATAAAACGCGCCCTCGCCCGGCAAGTATTCAAACTCGATATTATTTGCTTTTAACGCTTCTGCCAGCTCTTGCTCAGACTTATCCCAAACCTCATCCGAGCCCACGCGTTTTTCTGGTCGTGTAGATAATTTAACTGCAATATTGGTAAAACCGAATGCGGCATAAGTATCGTAAACCATTTGAATACATTTGCTTACTTCCGCCAATATTTGGTCTTCAGTACAGAAAATGTGCGCATCATCTTGGGTAAATCCCCTCACACGCATTAAACCGTGTAAAGAGCCACTTGGTTCGTTTCTGTGACAGCAACCAAACTCAGCCATCTTAAGCGGCAAATCACGATAGGACTTAAGGCCTTGATTGAATATTTGAACATGACCGGGACAATTCATTGGCTTAATTGCATATTCACGTTTTTCAGATTCAGTAGTGAACATGTTTTCAGCATATTTGTCCCAATGACCTGATTTTTCCCACAGCGAGCGGTCCATCATCAATGGTGCTTTAACTTCGTCATAGTCATATTCGCGTAACTTTTGGCGCACAAACTTCTCTAGCTCAGTATAAATGGTCCATCCATCGTTGTGCCAAAACACCATACCTGGGGCTTCATCTTGCCAATGCCAGAGATCAAGGGTTTTACCTATCTTACGGTGGTCACGCTTTTCAGCTTCTTCAAGACGCTGCAAATAGCCTTTTAATTGCTTCTTATCGGCCCACGCTGTGCCATAAATCCGTTGTAACATTTTATTGTCACTGTCGCCGCGCCAATATGCACCAGCCACTTTCATTAGTTTGAAATGTTGGCAAAATTTCATATTCGGCACATGCGGACCACGACACATATCGACATATTCTTCATGATGATACAAACCAGGTTTGTCATCTTTTTCTATATTTTCGTCGAGTATTTGCATTTTGTACATTTCATCACGAGATTCAAACGTATCTCTTGCTTCTTGCCAACTCACTACCTTTTTGACGACCGGGTAGCTTGTTTTAGCTAACTCCATCATGCGCTTTTCAATTTTTTCGAGCTCTTCCTGATTTAAGGCTTGGTCGAGATCAACGTCATAATAAAAACCATTGTCGATGGTTGGACCTATTGCCATTTTAACGTCGGGGTAAAGCTGCTTAATCGCATGTCCAATTAAGTGTGCGCATGAATGGCGAATAATTTCTAAACCTTCATCATCTTTTGCAGTGATAATTTGCAGGGTCGCATCTGCATTAATCATGTCGCAGGCGTCTGCCAATTTACCGTTAATTTTACCGGCAATAGTTGCCTTCGCTAAACCTGGACCAATGTCCATGGCAACGTCTACAATTGAAACTGGGTTCTCGAAACTGCGCTGGCTTCCATCAGGAAGGGTAATGACTGGCATAAAAATCCTTAACAGTGGTGACACCTACGATGTGCCACTTGATATAATTTGTCTAAAATGACGTATAATAAACATCGATGCATTACTTTTGAAAAGTAACGATCGAACACGAGCAGATGTGTACTGGCCATTCACGATGAATCCACTAAACACCCAAAAAACGAAATTATACCGATATGAATGTCGAACATGCAATTATTAACTCAGGTTAATTCATTATCAACAAACCTTTAGCACTTACTTCAAGAGAATTATGTAATTTGAAAAAACCATTTATTGCACACTATATAATTGCCAAAGGGTCAAGATACTTTATTGCGTTCCTTGTGGCTTTTGCTCCTTTCGTTAACGCCGCAAATGAAGCGCCAACAATAGATATTTCGATAAAAGATATCCACGGACAATGGCAAGTTGAGGCTAAAATGCAGACGCAGATGTCAGCTGTCTCTTTTATTGAATTGCTCGATAGCGCGCCAAACGACTGCTCTTGGATGCACAATTGCCAAACGGTTACCTTACTCAAAAAATCAGATGGCAATATCAGAGAAATTCAAACCCGATTCGACAGTCCTTGGCCTTTTAGTGACCGCTTGATGTTAACTAAATCTGTCATTGAATATAATCGGAAACAATCTGAAGTAGCCGTTTATGTGAGTGCATCCAATTTGCAGCCAACAGCGGATGTTCTCAAGGACACAGTCATAGTAAAAAACCCCAGTGGCACGTGGCGCGTTTCGCTCATAGACGGGCACTATGAATTGAGCTATGTCGGTTCAGCTGATGTGGATATTGCTATTCCAGCATTTTTGCTAAAACATACATTAATGAGTGGCACACAAAAAACCTTTGAAAACATTCATCGTTTATCACTCATTAAAAATAAGGGCGGGCAGTAAAATGAGTAAAAAGAAAATCAGCAATACAATAGCGACTCGCTTTATTGCTGCAGTTTTTCTAATGTTAATACTGCAATCCTGCCAGCGCTATCAAGCACTACCAAATGCACTAGAGAAGTATAGCAACCGAATGTACAAGGTTTTAGACCTTGAACAAAAAGATATCCCAACATTTTCCACACTGGCATTTGAAGATAAGAGCGCGTTTGCTATTGACTTACCTAAATTAAATATAAAAATGAGAGAGTTTTATGCGATAGACAGTTGCGCCATTAAGCAATTGATCGCGGAACGCAACACCGCACTGGGTAAAATTCAATTGCCGTCGGTTCGCCTTAGTTATGAGTGGAAGCTGATTGAGCTTTTAAGAGAATGCATTAAAAGTGACGTAAATGCTGAAAACGAAGTGCTAACAGCAAAAATGCAAGATTGGCTTTCGCAGAAACAAACAATATTTCCATTAATATGGGCTAACATGCTGACGCAAAGTGACGAATTTTACTTGGGTATCAGTTCCTCTGGCGGATTTATTGACGGTAACGAGAAAGACAACTTTACTGAAGGCTTATTTGATTTAAAAAATGTGATTGCGATAAAAAATGACCAGGCCTCCAACATTGTGGAAATGGAAGCTAGCTTAAAGTCTATTCAACAACATCGCATTTACGCGCGCTTGTGGCGTTCTCAAATTTTGTTGCGTGACTATCTTCAAAAAATGACGGTTGATATATCAGCTTGGGCATCGACGTTTACTTGTCATACTCGCAAGGATAAGGAAAAATTAGCAATAATTCGTCAAGTTTTTACCTTATTTTTTATCAACGAAGTACAAAGTATTGCTGCGCAAATAAACAAGTATCATTATGCTTTTAAACCTGAATTTTTGAAAATCAGTGGTGATGAGAATCTCCCTCGCAATTTTACATCGACGATAGAGCGATATAATCAATCGGCATTTGATGAATACCAGCACGCAATGCTTGCTCATATCAACATGTGGCAACGGATTTTTAAAAAATGTGATTAGTAATGCATGTTAAGTCGTGACCACGAACTTTAAACATTATTAGTGACGGGCTGAGTTGCGTGTTGCTTTGTGACTAAATTACATAAAAATGAAGTAAGCACGTTATTCGCTAATCAATATTTGTTAGGCTGGGTGTCGATATTGATACTATGTTAGAGAATATTAATAGTAATCTTTTTCAAATTTGGCCGATAAACTTAGTATACATGAGTGATTATGGTATTTCACAAAAGGCAGTACGATGAGAAACAATCAACCCGTTACACAAAAAGAATATCGTTTTAATGCAGAAGACCGACTTATTTCAGGAACGGATACCAAGGGTAACATTACCTATTGCAACCGTGCTTTTGTCGAGGTCAGTGGCTACACAGAAGAGCAATTGATTGGTCAACCGCACAATATGATAAGACACCCTGATATGCCCCCTGCCGTATTTAAAGAAATGTGGCAAACCCTTTCTTCAGGGCGCGTTTGGATGGGCTTAGTAAAGAATAGACGTAAAAACGGAGACCATTATTGGGTTAGTGCTTTTGTCACACCAGTGTTCGAAGCAAACAAAGTCGTCGGCTATGAATCTGTGCGTGTCGTGCCACTTAACGAGGAAAAAGTGCGAGCAGAAACGGCTTATGCTCGCATCCGTGCAGGTAAGCCTAGCGTATCGTTAGTGCATAGGGCAGTCAAAATACTGCAATCTGTTGTTCCCGTTATTATCCCAGGTCTGATTACTTCAATTATCGCCTACCTTATGTCTGCCTACATGATGAGTGGCGCGATATTCTTTGCAACTGTCTTATCTTCGATATGGATGTCGTATCAACAAAAACAACAATTGTTAGATATTATTAGCACTAGCCCTGACTCATACTCAGATGTCACCGTTGCACAAACTTACTTCGATGATACTGGCAGCAAGGCACAAGCTAAATTAGTTTTAGCTTGCGAAATAGCTAAAAGTCGAACAGCCCTCACTCGCATCGCTGATGCAGCTTCAGTATTGGATTCAATAGTGCAAAATACTCAAAAAGAATCTGAATCTACATCAACAGCTGTAGCGCATCAAAGCCACGCTACACAACAAATTGCATCGGCAATAACAGAAATGTCTGCTGCGATACAGGAAGTAGCCGGTAATGTGCAAAACAATGCCAGCAGCGCACGAAACGCACTTGGCAGTGTTGATGATGGTGCAAAATTGGCAGATGATGCCAAAACCGCTATCGATGCATTAAGCACCTCAGTCGCTAGCATAGCCGACACCGTGCGCGAGCTCGCTGATTCTACCAACGAAATTAGCCAGGCTGCTAATCTGATTTCTGCAATTGCAGATCAAACAAACTTACTCGCTCTAAATGCGGCCATTGAGGCTGCACGTGCCGGCGAACAGGGACGAGGATTCAGCGTTGTCGCAGATGAAGTTAGAGCCTTAGCGGGTAAAACTCGTGAGTCAACAGACAAAATCCACAAAATCGTAGAAGTGTTAACAACAAGGGCAATGAGTGCGGTCGGTACATCCGAGAAAGGTGAAAAGGCAGCTATACACGGAGTTGAGACCGTTGAGCATACTAGAAATGCACTTGGTAATATTCGTGATTCGGTGCGCACAATCACAGAGTTAACTGAGATGATGTCAGCTGCGGTCGAAGAACAAAGTGCAGTTTCTGAACATATCAATGAACAAATTGTAGAAATTGCTGATAATACCTCACTCACGCAAAACTCTGCCACAGCCGCTTTTGATGCAAGCGAAAAATTGGCCCAAACGGTTGTCAACCTTCGCTCCATCATTGCACGCTTCTCATCTGGAAAAAACTGAAAACAAGTGACAAAATAGAAAGTGAGTCGTAATACAATTCAGGCTGAAGTAGTATTTAACAACCGTAAGTTAGAACGTTCGTAACTTACGGTTTTTTATTGCTCAAATATTTCAATATTTGGCGCATTAATTACCACAGCTGCGGCCTTTTTTCGCGATCTTATGGCTGAAGGTCTAGTGAGCGAACAACAGTTAGCGCTATTATTGAGCTGGCCATTACCAACGTTTTATCAAACTACGAATCTTCCGGAGAGAATATGAGAATTTTGGGTATGCCACGCGATACACAGAAACAGTCCTTAACTCAACTACTAGCGTCTGTGTATGCAGATGGTCCCATTGATGTTTATAATCAAGAGGGTCGGGTTCATGAGCTTGAACAACGCGTCGCGAGGCTTTTGAACAAACCTGCGTGTCTGTTTTTTCCAAAAGGGACTGTTGCGCAACTTTGCGCTCTCAAAGTATCCGCTGAACAGCGTGAGAATGATAAGCTTGTTCTGCACTCCATGTCGCACATGGTGTTAGATGAAGATGACGCTTATCAAACCCTTTTAGGCTTGAAAGGCATCACTGTTGGCGACCATACTAGTCCTTTTACTATGCAGGATGTTGCGGCAATTAAAGAAACATTTGCAACGCTTTGTGTTGAATTACCTATCCGTCGTGCGGGTTTTAAATTGACCCAATGGGATCAGTTGGCGCTAATGAGCCAATGGTGTAAAACTAAGCACATTCATTTTCATATGGATGGCGCTCGATTGTGGGAGTCAACATCGTATTATAAACTTACTGAAGCGGACATCTGCGCTTTATTTGATTCAGTCTATGTTTCACTATACAAAGGATTAGGGGCAATAGGAGGAGCCGTTTTAGCAGGCGAAACGAATTTCATTGAACGCTGTAAGGTTTGGAGAAGTCGATTAGGCGGTAATGCTTTCACATCGTTTCCTATGGTCATTGGGGCTTTAGAGGGGCTGGATAACAGACTCAAGCATATGCCTGAATGGGTAAAGCGGGCGAAAAGAATAGCAAGCCTACTTGAACAGTTCCCTCAACTAGAGGTAAACATGCCGCAAACAAACGGTTTTTTTGTTTTTATAGAAGGCAATATCAAGCAACTTACTGAAAAAGCAACAAAGCTCAACCAAGCAATGGGTATCAAACTTTTTAATCAATTCTCTGCTTTTCCCAAGACAACAAAATTAATGATTGAAATTCAAGTTGGCGTCAATCATGGTGAAATAAGCGATCAAGAAATCGTCGATTACTTTTCGTCGTTATGCAGTTAAGCATGCTTTTGGCCAGGGAAGATTAAAATATCCGAAAATATAAGGCCTAGGCCGCCGACCAATTTTTCACCCAAAGTCCTATGTCCTCTGCTGACATTGGCCTTCCCATCCAATAGCCCTGTGCCTCATCGCAGCCGAGTTCTTTCAAGGTGTTCCATACGCCTGCGTCCTCAATGCCTTCAGCCACAACATTCATGCCCAGTTCATGGGCCAGCATTATTGATATCTTAACGATGGTTCTACATTCCTCGTCTAAATTAACATTGCGAATAAATGCTTGGTCTATCTTGAGTTCGGTAAACGGTACTCGGATCAATTGCTGCAGGCACGAGTAACCCGTACCAAAGTCGTCAATCGAGAGATTGAAGCCTTTCATCCGTAAGCGGGCCAAAATATCGATATAACGAACTAAATCCGACATCACAGCCGTTTCAGTCACTTCAATTGTGATACATGATGGATCAATGCCAATTTCTGCCGCATAGTTTGATAATTTTTCCGGCATAGCCAGGTCATCGAGTATCAAAGGTGACGCATTAATGGACAGACGCAGGTAAACTCCCTCATCTTGCCATTTTCGTTGCTGAGTAATGGCAGTTTGAGTCACGAATGAGGAGATCTCTGAAATTAAATTGTGCTGCTCGGCTATAGAAATAAAAAAAACAGGTGAGATTATCCCCTTTATGGGATGTTGCTAACGAACCAGTGCCTCAACGCCCATGACCTTTCGATTACTGATGTTTATCTGCGGTTGGTAGGTAAGGAATAATTCGCCCTTGTCTATGGCATCTCGCAACTCTTCAACTGTGGGTGGCACACTAAGACTCTCAACTAGAGCCGCTCCTGGGCGAACATATGTGGCAAGCATTTGCTCCAACTCGTGGGCAAAAAATGGCTTTTGCAAGACACCCAACATCGACATACGCTGTTCCAGAGCAATTTCCCTTGCCGACTGAAGCACGCCCTTATCCTTGCCGCTCATAAAAATAATGGAAGAGCGACTTTTGATACCCGACAGAAAGCGCAGTAACTCAATACCATCCATGCCGGGCATATATAAATCCAGCACAACCACATCGATATCATGGTTACATATGCTAGCAAAGGCTGCGGCATCAGATGTTGAGCTGACTTCAAAGCCAGAGAGCTCTGCTACATCGGCAACAAACGCTGCGAAGTCAACTTCATCATCTACTACAAAGAGCTTTTTGGTTGGCATATTCATTGAACACTATCCAGCACCTGTCTTACCCTATTGGCAAGTTCTATATCCCTATAGGGTTTCATCACCATCGTCTTTATCAGTTTTTTAGCGCTTTCAGAAGAGTTGATTTTACCGGTAAAACCCGAGGTCAATATTATTTTCAAATCAGGGTATTCTTTACCTATTGCATCAGCCAAATCAAAACCACTCATGCCTCCAGGCATCACCACGTCAGAAAACACCAGGTCGATGCCACGATTATCTGCCAACATCTGCTGAGCCTCGGGCCCGCTATGAGCACAAATAGTGGTATAACCCAAGTTGTCGAGAATATCCTGGGCAATAGCGGCAAGCTCAAGTTCATCATCCACTATTAAAATAGTTTCATTGCCCCTTGGTAGCACAGTATCAACGTCAACAGTGACGGGAGCGTGCTGGCTGTTGTCTACAGAGCGAGGTAAATACATACGAAAGGTGGTGCCCACATCAACTTCTGAATACACACCGATATAACCGTGGCTGCGCTTTACAAAACCATAAGCCATCGACAATCCCAGCCCAGTACCTTTGTCTTTACCTTTGGTAGTAAAAAACGGGTCAAAGATGTTTTCAGCGATGTCACTGGGCATTCCGGTACCAGTATCACTCACTGTCACTTCTACATATTCACCAGGCTCTAAGTCTTCTTTGAAATGCACATATTTGCCACTTAGCACCACATTGTTAATTTCAATAACAAGTTTGCCCCCTTCTGGCATAGCGTCTCGGGCATTAAGGGAGAGGTTAATAAGGGTATCTTCAAAGTCGTCAGGATTTAAATCCACCATCCATAAATCTTCTGCACAGAACACTTCGATAGAAACACTTGCCGTTAAAGATTTACTGATAAGTTCCTTAAATTGCTTGACCACATCGCCAACATTTACCGGACTGAAGGCCTCAACAGATTGTCGTGAAAAACTGATAGGGTTCTCCTTGCTCGTTTAAAAATGGCAAAATGCTCATCTCTATCCAATAATCGCCTCCATCTTTGCTTCGGTTTTTAATCTCTCCGTGCCATTTTTTGCCGCTGGAGATAATCTCCCATAAATCTTGATAAAAAGAGGGGGACTGCTCTGTACTTTTAACTATACGCTGATTCTGCCCCATTAATTCCTCACGGCTATACCCACTCACCTTACAGAATTTGTCGTTAACGTAGCTAATGTTGCCTTTGCTATCGGTAATACTGACAATGGCATGCTCATCAAGGGCAGACTTTTGAAAGTTCAAACTCACCATTAACTCTTTGTTTTTCTCAATACTGTCGCGCAATTGCTGTTCTTTTAATTTACGTGTTGTAATCTCACTCTGTAGTCTAAAACGACGTTGTTCAGTAATTGCCATGGCGGCCACAAAGCCAATGACCAGCGACAAACAAAAGAACACAAAAATATAGCGAGAAGTACGAACCGTAACGTAGGCTTCATCGAAACCCATTTCGGTGGCGAGACCAAAGCCTAATTTTTCGTTCCATACCCAGGCGCCGACGACTTTCGTACCGCGATAATCCAAATATCCCTCAAGATTGACTCCATCTTCGCCTTTGAGGGCCTGTTGCACCATATAGGTCATTGGCCGTTCATTTATGGTGCCGTTTGCGGAGGAGGTAAGCGACGGTGCATTTCCAGGTACACGTAATTCGACATTCAGCATGCTAAACTCGTCTTTAGTAAGCAGCCCCATTTGCTGTAATTGCTTATTAAAACGGCTTTCGCTGACTATTCATGCCTGGGTTAAATAATGAGCCTACCAAAAAGGCGTGAGTTACCAATTTTTTTGTCGGTGACCGAGGCTGCAAGCGCAGAGGCTTTTGCCCCAGCTGTGAGGCAAGGCGGATGGGTGAGAGTGCGGCGCTGCTGTTTGATGACGTGCTTAGGGCTTATCCAGTTCGTGCATGTTCATTTTTATATACTTACTCATTTACTCTACATAAAACTCAACGCAATTTTTACCTTTATGCTTAGCCTCATAAAGGGCCTGGTCCGCTTTATCTAAAGCACTTTCAATCTGCATCTGCTCGTCAGAGATCATCGTCACACCAATTGACACTGTGCGAACAATCTCATTACCACGCACAACCACGCAGGATTGCGATATATTCTCAAGCAGCCGTTCAAGAATGCGCTGACAATCTTGCTCTGAGATTCGCTCCATAGCGATTAAAAACTCTTCGCCTCCGTAACGAGCGACAATATCACCAGGGCGTAAACTTTTGGTAATAATATTGACAATGCTAATAAGCACCTCATCACCCACAGCATGTCCGTAGGTATCATTGACAGATTTAAAATCATCAATATCAATGAGCCCCAAATAAAACGTAAAACCTCCTGCCCCACACCGCTCTTGCAAAGACTTTAATTTCTCCAATGCGGCACGTCTATTGCCCAGGCTCGTTAGTGTATCGGTCATTGACTGTGCGTAAAAATGCTTAGAGCGACGACGTTGTGCCAACCCAAACACCAGAAGCAATACTGCAATAAAAATGCTAAACATGGTGATCATATTTCGAAATTTAGCACTACTTTGTTGATGAATTTTCTCAAGCTCATTTAGATCTGACTCTGCCTTCAAGCGCTTTATATCTAAATCTTTGCGCTCACCTTCATAGCGACCTTTAATCTGGGTAAGCTCTTTGGAGTATTTTGCAGACAATGCCGATTCCAATTGCCGCAGGTACAACTCATAGTTAGCATATGCATCTTCATTTTGCTGGTTTGCCGCATACAACCTTGCTTTAATTAAGCTTAGCTTAGCAGACCAAAGGGTACCCTCAATACTGCTCTGGGCATCTATTAGATTTTCGGCTTTTGTGAGAGCCTGCCTTGCTAAATCATACTGCTCTGTTGCAATGGCACAACTAGCTTGCTCCTTGTAGAGCTCACTGGCGTACGCACTTGGAGCATCGCTGTTTAGGGCTATCTGGATTTCTGCGAGCGCTAAAGAGCATTGACCACTTTGTGCTAAAGCAATCGCTCGACCGTAATGCATGTACAATAGATTCTTATATTTACCCTGATATTCTAGGGCCGACTCATATTTTTGATAAGCCAATAGCGCCATTTGATAATTGCCTTTATTGCGATAAGTAGATGCTACACCCTCCAGTGTCTCAGAAATATAGGGTTTGTAATCGAGGTTACGGTAACGCTCTAGTGCCTTTTGATAACTTTCGAGCGAATGCTGTTCATCCCCATTGTAACCATATACAGCACCAAGACTTTGCTCAGTTAACGCCAAACCAAATTCTGATTTTATCGAGCGTGCAAGCTGATAAGCTCGTTGTAGAACTTCGTAGGCTGAAGCAAAATCTTCACTTAACGAGTGTGTGTAGCCAATTTCCTGCAGGAGTAATACTCGCAAAACAGGGTAATCTGTAACCGCCTTTGTGCCCAAACCACTATTCAAAGCCTGCAATGCAGTGACGTAATCCCCTTCGCGTTCAGCCATAATCGCTGATAGAAACAATGCCAGGACTCGGGCTGCAGAATCGTTATTTGTATTCTCTAACAAATAAGGAATTTGTTGTTTGACTTCGTCATCCTTACCCAAATATAGCCTAGCGAATGCTAGATGGAGTTGATCGATAACAGAGGGAGCTTGGGAAACATTGGCACTGTCTTCATAGACCTTGAGTGGGTTTTGGAATACATCTATATCTAATATTGCAAGGTCAGTATTTGCGCTTACAATTGTGACACCGAAAAGATTCAACGCGAGCACAACTATTAACCGACTGATAGAATGCCTTATCATATTTGCATCCCGCTTAAATTCCATGCAGTAAATTCCTGTTAACACTTTAAAAAAGTTTTAAATTAATTATTAATGATAGGAAATTGGGGGAATGCTCAACATCCGAATTTGACAATATCAAATACCAGGTATTATGGCAAGATAACGGTGTGAGCGGTCATTCGCCGTTCAAATATGTATGAAAAACTTTCGCCATAAGAAACCATTGAGATTGGAAATTTTGATGGGCTGTTGCATCTCCAAACCAGTCATTCAGCCAGTCGTTAATTACGCCTCTTTTTGCCACACTTGTCTGCACACAATTCAAGGATGAACGAATGTGCTGGCAGTGCAACAGAGTGAGCAATATAAACGCCACCGACCAGAAACCATTTTACTTTATCAATTGATCGAACGGCACTATCCCAACTATTTCGACTATCCCAACTATCCCGACTTTACCGCAAACTTAGCCGAGCAAGGCAGGTACTTACCTAAGTATGTTGAGCGAGAGTTTGATGATTTTTTACGTTGTGGTCGCCTAGAGAATGGATTCTTAAGAGTGGTATGCGGTGATTGCAAACACGAGAAGCTCGTTGCCTTTAGTTGCAAGCGCAGGGGCTTCTGCCCGAGTTGCGGTGCAAGAAGAATGGCGGATAGCGCTGCGTTGATGGTCTATGACGTATTGTGCGTCTACCCGGCACGCCAGTGGGTGCTCAGCCTACCCATCCCTTTGAGATTGCTATTGGCTCGATATCCAAACGAATTGAGTAAAGTCATGGGCATTATTTACCGTGCCATCTCAACGCACATTGTAAACCGGGCTGGCTTTTCAAACAAACAAGCAAAGACGGGAACAGTGACGCTTATTCAGCGTTTTGGCAGCGCGCTGAACTTAAATATTCAGTTTCATATGCTTTTCCTTGAAGGCGCTAGCAGTAAAAACCCTTGGGGTGGCACCATCTTCACTCGCATCAAAGCACCCTCTCATGATGATATGGTCAAACTTGTATACACCATCAGTCAGCGCATTGCTAAATATTTAGAAAAAGTCGCGCTGGTGCAGCACTCCATAAAAAACAGTTACCTGAATTTACCCATCGATGATGAAGATAGTCTGTTGCAATTACAAGGCGTATCTGTCAGCTACCGCATTGCAAAGGGGCCACAACAAGTGCAGAAGGTGTTTACGCTGCGAACCTTTCCAGCAAGCTCCGAGAGTGAATATGGGCAACTCGCAAATACTTCTGGCTTTTCGCTTCACGCGGGAGTGTTTGCCAATGCCGATGAGCCTGAAAAACTAGAAAAGCTTTGCCTCTACATCAGTCGCCCAGCCATCAGTGAACGGCGCCTAAACATGACGCAACATGGAAAAGTGCGTTATGAATTGAACACACCCTCTCGTGACGGAACAACCCATATTTTTTTCGACCCTATTGATTTCATTAGCAAGCTGGTATCGCTTATCCCACCACCAAGACTCAACCTCACTCGGTTTTTTGGGGTATTTGCGCCAAACAGCAACCTTCGAGCACAAGTCACCGCATCACAGCGAGGTAAGAACAGCCCTGTACTCGCCAAAAAAGGAAATGAGGCATCAGAAAAACCTAACCACGCTATGGCGATGAGTTGGACTCAGAGACTAAAACGAGTATTCAACATCGATATTACCGAGCGTGAAAAATGCCAACAACACAATGTAAGCGTCATCGCTTGCGTTATAGATAGCCACGTATTCAAAAAATACCCTACTTCTTCACAAACAACGCTATTACCACCTTTGCGTGCACAACCTGATGAACATCACGACTTCAATATTCAACGCGACTTCAACTTTGGGGCGTAGACAATAAGCAAAATAAGATAATAAGAAATAGATTCTGAAATGGTAGGGCAACATGCGCTCAAATTCCATTATTGCTATATCAAAGACTTGAAAAGACCATACAATGAAAACTGTTCAATTAGCCAAAATCCCTAAATCACCTTCGCAACGAACATCCAGCCAAACTAAAAGCCAGCTGTAACGAAGGGTAGCGTATAGCGTTAGTTTTACTTACACTCGAAATCACCGGATACCAGTGAAATAAAAAAGCCAATCGTAGATGATTAGACTAAAATAAAAAGTAATATAGCACTGTAGAGTAATGCTGATAAGGCTTACAGCGAATTATGTCTTTTTAAGACGGAAAATCCCTAGAACCCCAACTTGGAGCTCTAGGGATTTAAGGAAATAATTCTCTATAACTCTTTCTAATGCGACCTTTCAGAGGCGGATTATATTCGGGACATGTGCTAGTTTAATGGCCAATGCGATTATCTACTTTAACTCAATGATACTGAGCCATCTGTAGAACCCTATCTTAATAAATACCGATGATATTGATTAATTCAGACAAAATGGCATATTTCAGCATAAAAAATAGCTGGATGTAAAAACCCGTGTTCTAGCAAGCTTTGGCAGAAAAAACGTGGTCAAAGAAGATTTAGACTAGCAATACCTCTACAATTTTCGCTGCTAAGGTATCTGGGGTAAAAGGTTTAGAAATATATTCGTTCATACCCGCATCTATGCATTTTTGCTTATCTCCTTTCATCGCGTTTGCTGTCATCGCAATAATTGGTACATCACACCATACTTTTCCCGCGTTACCCTTTCTAATAAGCACCGTTGTTTGATAACCATCTAGCACGGGCATTTGGCAATCCATCAGAATTGCACAATAAACGTTTCTTTGCTTGCTTTCACTCAACTTGTCGAGGGCTTGCTGACCATCACTCACAATATCAACCAAAAGTCCCATTTGACTCAACATGTGTTCCGCTATTATTTGATTAATCGTATTGTCTTCAACTAGCAGTAGCCTCTTTCCCTTAAGTTCGGCTAATTGGCTTGGGAGTTCTAAATCAATAGCACCATTATCCCTCACAATGGCTTGCTCATATGCTTGAAGATAAATAGTAAAAGTGAATACACTACCTTCACCGGCAGTGCTGTTTACGGAAATGTGTCCGTCCATCATTCCACATAAACTTTTGACAATACTCAAACCTAGACCTGTCCCACCAAATTTGCGTGTAGTAGAAGTATCCACCTGCTGGAAAGACTGAAAGAGATCGCTAACACTTTTCTCATCTATGCCAATACCCGTGTCGCTCACAGAACAGACAAATTTCTTCACATTGCTAGCTGAGCGTCGATCGCCAATGTTAGGCTGACTTAATTCTGCACGAATACTTACGTCCCCTCTTTGAGTAAACTTTATAGCGTTACCTACTAGATTAGAAATTATCTGACGAATTCTTACTGGGTCACCTTTTACTTGGCTATCATTTAAACCGACTAGCTCAAGACTAAAGTTCAATCCCTTTTCTTCGGCCATAATCTGCGCCTCTTGCGAAAACTGTTGCAAGATCTCCTGCAAGTTTAATTCGATGTTCTCTAATTCCAATTTACCGGCTTCAATTTTTGAAAAATCAAGGATATCGTTGATAATTGTCAGCAACGATTCCGCACTTGACTGAGCAACCGCAACATATTGACGCTGCTGCTCACTCAGGTTTGTTTCCTTAATTAAATGTAAGACTCCGATTACGCCATTCATAGGTGTTCGTATTTCATGACTCATATTTGCAAGGAATTCTGACTTAGCTTGACTCGCTTTTTCTAACTTCTCTGTTCGTTGTTCGACAAGCACGGTAAGGTTTTCGTTGATTCCTTCGAGTTCTTTATTCAGTGTCTTATTTTCAATGTTTGTATTTTGCAGTTCATTGATGGTTCGCCGCAATTCTTGACTAAATTGCGTTAAAGCCTCGTACATAACATCTACCTCAACAATTTTCGAATGTCTTTGCGAAATATGTAAACTAGCGAAGTCTTTTTCTGTCCCGGCTTTCACCAATAAGTTACTTAAACCCACTATAGGTTTGCATAGGTAATCCGCAAGTCGTCGTGCAATCATTATCGACACCAAAATAGCTAAAATCATTAGCATAATCGAGTATGTCGCATAACTGGCTATTTTGGCCTCATAGGTAGAGCGATCGATACCAACAATGACTGTCCAGTCCATTTCGTCAGAAGTTACACTTCCTACTATTCGATGCTTGGCTTTATCGGTCACAACATAATAATTGCTTGGACTGTCAATGTGCCGCAAAACCTGACTATCAGACAAATCATCCAAAAAATTGTAGCCCGTACTTTCGGATGCATAAACGACTAAATGATTGGCATCCAGTATAATCAGTTCCTGAGTTTCTCCCATGCCCTTTGTATCGAGCGATCTGAGTGTAGACAAGTTCAGAGATGCTTCTAGCACCCCTTGAAACTTATTCTCGCGCTTAAGTGGCACTGATACGGCAACTAAGGGGTCATCGCCAAAACCTCTGCCGGCAAAACTTTCTGATATGTGGAAAGCATCGCCGCTTGCAGGGCCTCTGAAATAGGAGCGGTAGGCTACATTAGTAAAACCTTCTTCTTTAGCTTTTTCTAAAAGTATGGCGGGATGTGCATACGTAATTTCGCCATATTCGTCAGTGACTAACATAGTTAAAATATTAGGATACACTTGCGAGAGCCTTTCCAATTGCGCCGGCCAGTTAATGTTAGCCTCGGGTTCTATGGCGTGCTGCAACATAATATATCTCAAGGCATCAAGGTTCTTATTAATTAACTCAGTCGCAAATACGCTGCTGTGTTGGGCGTGTGAATCTAACTGAATATGCAAATTCGACAAATTCTCCGACTGAACAGTCCTAATCCAGAAATAGCTAGTGACGACCATTGCTATAGTCATTAAATTAATAAAGGCTACTGCAATAAATTCACGGTATTCAATGGGCTTTGTATTCGCATTTTGTGAGCCAAATATTGAGTAGCTTATTAACAGGTTTACGATAACAATGTTTACCAAGCCATTGATAATGTATTTAACGACAATAGCGGCATTCGTAATTGGCAAAAAGTCGCCAAGCCAAAAATACTGCACTGCAACGATGGCTGACCCAATACTTAACCAGTAAAAAACAACAAAATAGAAAAGCGTCTTGCCTCGTTTTTGCAACCAATAAACATAAAATATCTCGAGAATATAGGGGAGTAATATATATAAGTGGCCCCAATAAAAGTATGTCATCAAGGAGGCCGCAATAGATACTAAAAGGCCTGCTCGCAAACCGTAACGAACTGTTATCAATAATGCTATAGCTTGCCCAAATACTAGTTCAGCACCTGCAATCAATGGCAAGCGTATGAAATTTATTGCTACCGCTAAAAGCATCGCGATCAGGATAAAAAGATTTTTTTGTGAGAGAAGTCGATGTTGTTGGACTTTGGTCATTAATTTTTGTTGAACGTCGCGTATACTTGTAAAGGAATATACCATTCTAATGCAGAATAAAAAATAATATGCAGGTTTAATTATTGCCTCCAGGATAGAGGGAAATTAATAGCCTAGATGAGCCCTCAAATACAGCACTACAAATGCTTCGGAACGTCCAGACTCTGATGCAGTACCCTGATGACTTGAATGCGGCATAATTTTAATTTTCCAACAAAAGTTCAAGTCGACTTAATCCAAGTAATTATTTTTCGGTGAGCATAACCATGTCTCTTCGATAGTTTATTATGCGCATTCTATTATTTTGCTAAGCTCTTACGCTCCATTTGGGTGCTAAACGGAATGTCCACCATATTCTCATCGAACCATTGTTCAATTTCTGCTGAGCTTGCGCTTGAGCCCGTTTGATACGTCTGACTGACAGCGGCTTGGATCCTGTGACTAACCCGTGTTTCCCATTTGCCATTAATACTGCAGGCTACCGTCTGTTCAGCGCTTGTTGCTTGCGACAATCTATATTCCCTGCAAAAATCACCTTCTCTATCATTAAAACTCATTACTAGAGCTACCTGTGTATTACCACCTAAAGCAATAGTTTATCCCGACTGTATAATAACAACACTCTACTCAAATTCACCCCAATCAGTATTTTTGATAATTGATGTCTAGCGACAGTTCATCTCTGTGATTCTGTTTTTCTGAAAAACCTAGAGACAAAATATCGTAAAAATAACTACGATATGACACAAGTTTCACGGCATCATCTGATATCAGAATGCAATAAATAAAATACAGAAACTAGACAACAAAGTTTGAAACTGTGACATTAAAGTTAAAAAATATCGAGGCAAAGTTCAACGACCAGTTTGGGCCAGTCGTCATTGCTGATACTTTTATTAATTTCGGCTTCACGGCAATAGCGGTCATACGCACTTAAAATTCTGCAAAAATCCATACTGCTTTTTATTTATTAGAATTGGATCATTGACTGTCTCCTGTGAGGCAGTTTCCAGACAGTCACCTTTTTGGGTTTTGCGATATTATGCTTCTTTTCAATCAGAGGTAACATGCTGCAACAGCAGAGATTACACAAATTTAACAGACGTCAACTGAGCTTTTCTGTAAGAACTAACCTATATTTATGACAAGAAAAGAGCAGAACTCTTTTATGCTTATATAAACAATAGAGACATTAAAATGAAAAATAACTCGGTTTTGGTTTTAACTATATTTACCATCCTATCTAACAATGCTAAAGCGCAATCAGACGATATCGGCCTCACCTACATCGAGGGAGGAATTATCGGTGGCTTTGTCAACGACATAGAGACATCCGGAGCGGTCATGGGAAGTGGCCCTCTCGACTTAGAGAGTGACGCCGATGGTGGTGGGTTTATTGGCGGTGCATGGCAGTTTAGTAATCAAATGCACTTGTTTGGTGAGTATGCATCTCTCGGCCAAAAACTAGAAATCCGCGATGACAACAACACTGCTACAGGTGAGTATGATGTGGTGCGTTGGCGCATTGGAGTTGGTTATCAATACAATGTCTCGGAAACGTTGGCTTACTATGGACGCCTAAGTCTTGACCAGCTAGAGTTAAAGGATGCGAGCGTTGCAGCGTTTAATCTTGACATCGACGCTGACGATAGCGGCATCGGGTCGGAGATTGGTGTCATCTGGGCAGCAACTCCGACATTTCATCTTCAGGGTCATGCGCGTTATACCGCAGTTGGGGGTGTCGCCTCTAGTGGTTCTGACCCCTTCGAAACAGATGTCCTGATCGGCGTGAACGGACGTTGGAACTTCCTTCCCAACATGTCACTGGTAACAGGCTACGAATTCGGAAAAATCACAACGTTGAACGTGGGCGTGCGTTTTGCTTTTTAATTGTCAATCAAAATCCTTCTGACAAATTGGGTGAAGCTATTGGCTCAGGTGTTATTGAAGGTTAGGTATAGAGAATAAATAATGGCTATTTGCAATATAAGGTTGGAAAACCTTTTTTCGGTCCTACTTTGAGAAAACATCAGTTGGATGGAAATTAATTTTTGAGGCTCGTAACGCGCCATTTACCGACATAGCGATTGAATGGTTTCGACGGTCTCTTCTTACGTGTTGCGGACATAACGAGCGTCTTTTGATAAAGAAGCGATTGCGACAAGGCTGCCTTTAGTGCTTTAATCTATGTTTTCCAATCGCGGCCGATAGTTTCGGGGCAATGCTAGTGATTATCCTACTCACATGCATTTTGTCGCCAAGCTAGTCTAGCGACTACTTGTGTATCGCTCGCAGATAGTGAAAAAACCCAGTTATTCTTCTCACACAGTCTACGAACAATGCCTAACCCTAGACCATGATTATTGAACCGCAATGCGTCGGGCAGTGATTCTGAATTGTAAGAATTTCTATTAATTTGATTTTTTACCATTAGCTCTTTGTCGTTGATTCTCAGAGTGACTGTTCCATGATTATCAAGGGTATTTTCAAATGCGTTTCGCACTAGGTTAGTAACAGCTATGGAGAAAGCCTGTGAGTGTCCGAAAATACAGGGATTGGCAACTTCGTCCAAGTCGACATCGACTAATTTGCCTCTCAAAAGATGGTGCTGCTGGTCTATAGCCTTATGCACTAACGGTATGACCATAAACTCCTCGCCGTAAAGTCCGCCGTCTGTTTCCCGTGCTAGGCATAAGAACATTTCAATCATGGATTTCATGTCTGACGTTGCTCGCCTCAATCTAGCAAGGGTCTTTTTATCCGCTTGAGACAAGTCACTTTGCTCAAGAATTTCGATTGCACCGGTTATCACTGTAACCGGCGTTCGTAGTTCGTGACTGGCTGCATCTGTAAAATTACGTTCTCTATCAACAAAATCGCTTACACGTTCGAGAGTCTTCTCAATCGTCACTGCAAGCAGGCCTACCTCATCATGCCCAAATCGACTGGACCTAATACGTTTGTGAGCATTTGCGGAGAATTCTTTAGGGTCTATTCCCGAGACCAAATTGGCAAGCTCGACAACTGGGGCTACTGCCCTACGCATAATAAAGAGTCCCAAGATAAAACCAAAGAGACCTAAACTACCGACGACTCCAGTGATAGCGAGCAATAACCACCAATCTTCAGATGATTCGGCTTCAATCCCAGCAACGTCAAAGACAATAAACGCTTTTTTTGTTATATCGGAAGAAGATATCACTGCTACGTGCAGTTCTTCAGTATCAAATTCATAAAGCCCCTCCTCCGGATTGGTTTGCGCCCACTCTCTCAATGACTTTGGCAAACTATCAATCTCAGTGTATCCGCGCAGGTTTGTTGTTAGTGCAGGGTAGCTTTCGGCCGCGACTTTAAGTTGTTGGGTCAACACTCGGTCTTCGCTCAGTCTAATTCCACTAAAAAATGCGAAACCCCAGACTATACTCAATAGAGCAACGCACACTGCAAACGCAATGGCGACGCGCTTACGTAGACCGTGTTTATACACTAATAAAAATCCTCAGCAATTCGATATCCGATGCGATGTATTGTGTGAATAAGTGGGTAATCAAATGACCTATCGACAGCCTGCCTTAGCTTGTACATATGGGACCGCAGTGCGTCACCATCAGGGTGTTCATCAGCCCAAAGCAGTGTCTCTAGTGTATCTCGTGTTACAACAGAGGGGGATTCTTCCATTAATCGTTGAAGTAGCTTCATACAAGTAGGCGTAACATCGATTCGTTGTCCAGTGCGATGAACTTGTAGCGTCGATTTATTTAACGTTAAATCTCCGACCGTTAATATGTTTTCAGCTTTTCCATGACTTCGATTGACCAGCGCTTTAAGTCGAACATGTAATTCCTGCAATGCAAATGGCTTGACTAAATAGTCATCAGCTCCTACCTCAAACCCTTTAAGCTTGTCGTCTAGCGTGTCTCTCGCTGTTAGCATAAGTAACGGTATTTGTAATTTAGCTTCAGTTCGCAGCTTTTGGCAGAAGCTTAGACCATCCATCCCTGGAAGTGTCAAATCTAGTACAATTACGTCAAAAAAACTCGTTACCGCCAAGTGCATTGCGCTTATACCGTCATAGGCAAAATCAAGTATGAAATTATGCTTTTCTAAATACGCGGCTATGTTGTCACAAATATCGCGATTATCTTCAATAATCAATACCCTAATAGGCGCTGTACCAAGCGGCTGAAGCATGAGTTTCTCCACATTACCAAGCGTAATCTAGTCGCAATCCAATCAATGGCTCGGCTTCGCTACTGTCTATTACTTCAACGCCTCTACGATAATCAAATTCACTGTCATCACTGGATGAAGCTTCAGTAACATTAATGACATCAAGAAACGCGGTAATATCAACTGGACCAACAGCTCGGCGATAGTCTACACGAACGTTTAACAAGCTAGTACTACCTTTTCGGCCGACGTTCTGCTCAGTAATCTCTTTGGAAAAGCGTAAAGGCTGACCTGGCCCCAATACATCAGAGTGAATTATAAATATGTCATCAGGTCTGCCAGAAAGATATTTATATCGACCTGCAACCTTCCAGCGATCATTGATTTCCCAAGTTAAGCCCAATGTAGCGACATGTTCTCGGCTAAACTCAGCGTCAACATCTCCTCGCCCATCTTTTCGATCAACTACAGCATCATTGTAAGAATAGCTTGCTGTAGCGATTAAACCTTCTTGGATTGTACCATTAAGCACAACATCAAGCCCATAGGATGACCCATCACCCGTATTAGCAAACGTGCCGTTTGCGCGATCAAGGTCAACAACTAGATCATCGAGTTTTTGATAATATGCTTCCGTCAGCACTGACCAATCGTTATTCACAAAGGATTCTAACCCAAAACTCGTGTGAGTAATTGTTTCATTTTTCAGTTTATTCGATTCATTGGCTGCTAGCTCTAGATATCTTGGTGACTGGTGAAATAGGCCTGCTGTTGCAAAATATCTTATCGTCTTACTGGGCTGCCAGTTTAGGCTAAATCTAGGGGAAACTAGGCTCTCGTCAGCAAAACCATCCTGCTCAACTCGTAAGCCTGCACCAAAACCCCATTCACCAAAATCAAACTTTTGGTCAACGTAGCCAACATAGTTTGTCTCTTTTTGCAGTATCGAAGAATTAATGTTCTCAGGGGTTAGAACAATGTAGCGTTGCGCGGGGTCAGGTCTGAAATCATCTCTATCGTAGACAAATCGAATCCAGTCGCCATCTAAAACAGTGTCGTAATCTAATTCAACTTGTGTAACGCGAGCGCCAGCACTGAATATTCCCCAATTATTAATTGTTTCAAAATCGCTGCGCCAACCAATTTCAGTTTCATTTTCGCCGATAGTTATAATGTTTTCGCGCACTGGAAAGCTTGATGCAGGTGATCCTAGAGCAACCTGGTCGGGAAATGCTTCACCTTGCGAACTAACCTTGTCACTTTTACGGTAGTAAATTTTGTTAGTCCAAACAGCGTTATCACCAATTAGCGATTGCAATGTTACGCCATACAGATCACTGTCTTGCTTAAAGTCAAGTAAGTCCACATCTTCGAAATTGGGTGATGCGAAAACATGTGTGACATCCCTCTCATATTCTTCATAAGTGTCTACCAATAAAACTTCAAATGTATGATTCTGGTTTACCGGGATCACTGATTTCACAATAACGTCCCGTAGAACAGGGTTACCAATGTCTAACTCTTCAATTGTTTCAAATAATTCACCAAAATCTAACCTTCTTGCAGAAACGAGCAATGCTGAATCCTCTGCAATACCCATAGGGCCATCATAACCTACCTCAAAACCTGCAAGATCATAGCGGAAACTTGCTGACGGGCTTGGGTTACCGTCGGCAACATCAAGTTTGAGCAGTGACGCTGCTCTGCCACCGTAGGCCGGTCCCCATCCACCCGGTGAGAATTCAGCACCGCTGATAACGTTAGGTGCAAAAATAGAGAATCTACCGCCGCCTCCAACATCTTCTTCTTCACCCAAAGTTGCATCAAAGTGAACAGCTTTATCAAAAGGAAAATCGTCAACAAATATCAGATTGTCTCTGGGGCCTCTGCCGCGCACACTAAAGCTAGCGAACTCACTTGCAGACGCTAGGCCAGGCAAACCGTCTAGTGATAACAATGGATCAGCTCCGCCTCCAACAGCACTGCGCAGAGCCTCTCTGTTAATATAGGTACTAGAGCCAGAAGCAGATAAATCGGACTGTCGCGCTCTGACCTCCACTATTTCAATAGGGTCAGCCCTTAATTCAACATTTAACCTAATGTTTTTCCGTGTAAGTACACGAACACTTGGCTCAAACAATGTTGCAAATCCAACTTTATCTACGTTTACCGTGTAGAGACCAGGGTTGAGTTGCTCAATGATAATGCGACCTTGCTCATTTGTTTGTAGTGTTTGTTCTGAGGCTGTGTCACGCTCTTGTAGCGTGACTTTAGCACTTGCGATTGGCCGTTCAGTAATCTGGTCTTTAACAACTATCGTCAACGCGCCAGGAGATTCTTCCGCTTGGACAACTATCGGAAAAACAATAAAGAGGGCATACAGACTCAATATTAAGCTAAGTTTAACTTGCTTTGTCATATTGTTATCCCTCTATGTATTAGCCGTGATTTCAATTTCAACTCTTCACACATAATAATACCTTATTAAATTGATTGTTCTTGTCTGGTGATTCCCAAGGAGTTTAACAAAGCAAATGTCGCTAAAATGTCGCCGAAACATGAAGAAAATTTTAAGCTGAATAATTGGAAGGTCTTTCAATCTTATGACTGGCGCTATAAAACGTTACACAACACGTTCAATAAATCCAAAGGAAGTGCATATACGCAGAAAAATTCAAACATTTTAGATAATCTCTACAGCTTTCAGAAGCAAATCTTTAATAGTGAAGATCGTTTGTATTACTCTTAACTTTCTTACAAGCATTTCCAAGAAATTTAATCATTCGATTTTAAAGATCATTAAATATCTGAAAGTCTGCTTTTTATAATCAAACTAATTCAACGCTAAAAACGCTCAATGATCGCAATTTTTTAAAGCGGTAGCCCAGCGGTCACATTACGACCGTCTCCAATTTGCTCGCAGCTGCGCATCGGATAATTGCAATCGTTGTCACAGAATTAATTTTAATATTCTGCCGTTCAACTGCGGCTTTTGGATGTGACTTGCCGGTCAGGTATTCTCGTCAAATCAACATTTCACTCCAGAAATAGTACTTTATGGCAGTGTCGGCAATCTGCCCTAAGGCGTCATATGCGCACAGTCAGTTTTCGCTGTTTTCCAGAATTTCACATTTTCTGCTGCCCATCCCTCACCTCGAGAAATTAACCCCAATAGCAGTTCAGTAAAAGTTCAGTGTTCGGTTGAGAAATATCATTAATTTTCTTTCACTTTGTCCTATGCGAACCAGAAAAAGAACCTGCTAAGTTCGGAATAGTTTCGGTCATCTTTTTGAGCGCAGTAGTCAGATACAAAAATTAGGTATTGTCTTCATTTAGATTAGAATCTAACAACCGCAAAGCGAACTCAACGGCCATTATATGCTCATCGTTAACACCGTATTCTCGCAGTGAATTTGCCAAATCATATACATAGCATTTATTTTCACCGCTTGGTCCTCTACTTGCGTGTATCTGCGCAGCGAGTTTATCTATAGTAGCTTCTCCTAAATATGCTTGGTTTTCTGGGTTCGCTATATAAACCAGACCGCTGACTGTTTGTCCGATGTTACGGCCTGATACAAATTCTATGTCTATTTCTTCTCGCAGGTAACCGTTTTTTTCTCTGTGATCTAAATGTTCAAAAACCGTCGGATTAACTTTATAAGCCATCCCAAAACATGGTGTGTTGTTAGATGAGACCAAAGTAGCGACACGCCCTGGCTTTTCAATTGTGCCTCTATGGTCGCTACTTCCTTGCCAAAGTCTGCGCTCATAACCGTATATATTTGCAGGTCTACGCTCAATATACTCAAAATCAACTTTATAAATCAATGAGCCGTATCCAAATACCCATAGTTCATTATATGTCTGTAGGTTTTGTCTGCTCTTGTTAAGTGATTGTGTATCAAAAGTCATAGTATTTACTTTATTTTTCCTTGGACGCTACTTTCAAATTTAGGAAGTGTCAAGTTACCGACATCGGATGAATTTAATGGCAGTTTGACTACCTGTTCCAAATTTTGGACACACCTTACGCTGCCCCACTCTACAAAAGCTCTATCTCGGAAAACGCTGTCAATACTTGCCTGCATTCAATGGCGATAAAGCCTAAACAGATTATTAACCACACCGCAGCATGACACAAATCGGTGAGCCTGACTTGGGATTTAAATTTCCTCATCTGCCTTTCCGGTTACCGAAGTGAGGAAAGCCAAAACCAGCATGGTTACATAAGCGCTTCTTCTAGCCATAGCATCTTTAGCAACGTAACCTGCAACAAGCCAACCTCGCAATTTTAACTTGTGGCTGAGATTTGTTCATGTTTGGATAATACCCTCAACCATGCTGTTAGCTTATGATGCGGCACCATAATCCTCGACTTAAAATTGCCAACAGTATTGCTTCAGATTTATATTTAACGACCTAAAGCCGCGCTAAACTAAATTAAAAGTTTAGCGAACTAGCAGATGAAATTTTGAAAACGTATGATATGAAAACAAAGCACCTATCGAATGAAAGATGCTTTTAGAAAATTGTTCAAATTACTTTTTTAAGCGACGTGCGCCTAGACCAATCAAGGCTAATGCTAGGATGGCAAGTGTTGATGGCTCTGGGACCTCATTAATTTCCAAACCATTTAAACGAACAAATGGTGAACCAGATTGGTCGGTATCCATTACAACACCCGTAATTTCGAATGATAGCGTACCGTTATCTGAACTCATAAATGTTCCGGTTCCACTATTCACTAAATTAGAGGTTGGGTCGACAAGCCTGTTCCACGTAATGTCAACTACACCACCAGAACCAATCACCGGAGTGAAGGTATTTTTCATGTCAGTTGCCCACTGAAGAGCGCCGTTAAAGCGGTCCGATGAAAAAAACGTGATATTGAACAAGCTATTTGCATTTAACCCACTCAACGTTAGCGTCATCGGCCCTGCAGTATTATCATAAAGAAAATCGTTATACAAATTGGAAAAATTAAATAACCCAGCGTCAGACAAAGTGTTTCGATTATACAATACTCCGTCAAAAGTGAATGTAATTCCACCGACAGTAGCATTGTTTGCATTAACGCCATTGAACCCTGATTGGGTTACACCACTACTCGTTTGAAAATCAATGAGCGTTGCGTTTGTAAAACCACTAACCGATAACGCGAACCCTAATAAAGCTGCTTTTATCATTTTAAATTTCATATTGCTATCCTTGTGTGTATCGGTTTCCTGAATTATCAGACTTGATAATATCTTTGTATTTATTCGTAAATGCATAAATCACACCGTTTATTTTTATTATTGAATAACAACAACATACGTTACAATTTAATTTTAAGATGCGAAAATTGTAAAGAAAGCTGACATTAAAACGCGGAATTTTTATTCAGTTATAAATCACATACTATTTTATTAACTTTTACTTTTCAAAACAGGTTCACAGAACAACTTTACACTTTTGTAAGAGCCATTAATTTCATATTGTAAGTTCCCCGCTTTCTAATAAAAGAAAAAATTCATCTTCATTATTTTTATACCTAAAAAGTATAACAGATCCATTCATAGCGCTAATATGCAATAAACATGTCGACATATTGAAAACAGACATAAAAAAAGCGCCTATCAAACGAGAGGCGCTTTTAGAAAATTGTTAAACTTACTTTTTGAAGCGACGGACGCACAGAGCAATCACACCAAGTGCAAAGATCGCTAGAATTGATGGTTCTGAAACTGGAACGGGCGATGGCGGTATAGCATTAGCAAAACCGCCGGCGGTTAATAACAATCCTGCAATAGTAACTTTTAACATTGTATCTTTCATGATGAGTCCTCTTTTCTACACGCTACCTGAATCATCAGGTTTGTTGTTATTGTTTTGAGTTGTTTTTATTAACACTTAGCAAGCATTAATTAAGCCATTATTTTTATCTATAAATAACAATGACATACATTGTACGAAAATTTCAATTAACAAAAAGTGTTAAATAATCTGACAGTAAAAAGTTTAATTTTCATACAATGATGAGAGTATATAGCAAGTAAGATTTTAGGGTGTAGAAGTTGGCTGTCGCAGGCTTAAAAGTTTAGGTGGCCGAGTTTGGCTCATATTTATTTTATTCGGTAAATATTCGTTACTACTTAGGCTGAAAGCCTTTAGATTTGGTACGACTACCCAGACTCGAACTGGGGACCTCTACCATGTCAAGGTAGCGCTCTAACCAACTGAGCTATAGTCGTATTGCGGTAAGCGGCGCGTATAATAACGATGCACATCAGAATGCGCAAGCGCTTTTTTAAAATATTTTGATTTCCAGAAACTCACATAAAAATGTGCTTACTCATCCACAAATGATCATCCCAAATATGTTGTTAGCTAGAGATTAGGGGTCAGTCGCCCGATTCTTATAGTAACGACCCGATGGCTAATCGAGAAAATTTAGTCTTATTTAAAAATCAGCATGACGACAGAGCATTAACGCTTCCTATCTCTCTTCAAGTTTATCGGTTGGATGCTCGACAATATGTCATCAGATTCTAAATGGCGTAAAAAGTCTTCAGCAAGACGGTCTGATTGTTTAATGGTCTCAAGCCAGTATTTGATCCTTTGATCAGCATCCATGTCCTTAAAATCTTGCCTATCTGGTATTTTTGAGTAAGGGAGCTTAGCTACAAATTCATGACTTGGCACCAACATAACGACATTTTCGTAGCTACTTTCGTGGCATTGCCTACTTGGCACATTTTTATCAAACCAGCCCGGCGTGGGCGTATTATAAAAGTGAGGATAAAGCACCAATTCTGATTGTTGAAAAGCAAGGTCAAAATGATAATCAATAATACCACCATCACGATAAATTCCCGGCTTCGCACTGGGTATGTCTTTTATGCCCTCTAATACCATAGGTATTGAACCCGAAGCCATCAAAGACGGTACGAAATTATCCTCACCTAACAAATAATAGTCTGTTGGAAAATGATAAGGGTCAGAGAATAAATCTTGCTTTGGTTTAGATGAAAACACGGCGCGCGTAAATTGCCTTGAGATGGATTTTCGTTTTACCATATTTCTTGCTGCGGCAATCGATAAGCCCAATAACTGTGATGTTTTTCTCTCAGAAGCAACTAAGCCATGGCAGTGCTGAACAAAAAAGTGCACATTTTTTTTGCTTGAGTTAAGCGCTTCAGAAATACCGGTTTCACCAAGCATTCTGTATAAGAGCTCATATCCCTTTTCAGTAATTTCTTTGGCCTTCGGTTTTTCTGAATACACAGTTCGGGCATAGTTATTGGCTAGCCTTTCAATTGCTTCAGCAGGTTTATCTTGTGCTAAACAAGCTGCACGAAAAGCACCCGCTGAACTGCCCATGATATCAATTGATGCAGACGCTGAATCGAGAAATTCGGGAAACATAATTTTATCTAAACCGGCTAGTACAAACCACTTGGGTCCTCCAGAAGCCCCCAAAAACCCACCAAATAGTCCAGCGTGAAAGCCTTCTTCTTGAATTCTTTTACGTGCAACGCTACCCGCATAAATATTGAGTGAAGACATCTAGGCCCGATCATCCTTTCCAGTGTATACAAATTCGCTGTATAGTTTGCGTTAAAACAAGACGTAAATACAGTTCAATTAGACATTTTATTAGGTTTTAAAAATGCAATTTAACGATTAATAATCGAAGTGCACGTTATATAGACAATTAACATTTACTATTTAAAACATGGTGTTATACACTTAGGCATAAGTCGCACACAAGGTTATCCACAACTTTCGTGGATAAGAGAGAATAACATTGGGAAAACAAACACTTTCGGTTTTAGAGTCTACATTTGCAATTCATTCCTTGAGTGAAGAGCAAGCAATACCTTCATCGGTGCTCAGTAGTGACTTTTATTTTATCGGCAAAACACACGACGAACTCTCGTTGGTAGTAAAACAAGAGATCCAAATTGAAGCAATTGAATCTGACTACGATTGGCGGGTACTTGAGGTATTAGGCCCTCTCAACCTTTCGATGGTAGGCATTATGGCTGAAATTGGAGCTGTTCTCGCCGCAGCAAAAATAAGTATATTTGTTGTTTCCACGTTCGAAACAGACTATTTTTTGGTAAAATCAAATACATTATCGAAGGCCATTGCTGCACTAAAAAAAGCGCGCTACGACATCATCCAATAAGTAACGTTTGTTAATATTGAAAAGTAATCAAATACGAGGATACAAGACAAGTGACAAAGCTATACGGCATACCAAATTGCGACACTATCAAAAAAGCGAAGAAGTGGCTGAATTTAAACGAGATCGAATATCAATTCCATGATTATAGAAAAGATGGAATAGACAGCAAGTGGCTCGCAGAAACCGAAACAAAACTGGGTTGGGAAAATATGCTCAATACGCGCGGGACGACTTTTAGAAAATTGCCTGAGGATCAAAAAAACGCGATCAATAAACAAACGGCTTTGGCACTTATGCTTGAATTTCCAGCCATGATAAAGCGCCCTATTCTGCTTTCGGAAGGTAACTATTATGTTGGCTTTAGTGCAGCAAACTACAGCGCGGTTTTTGCATGATGCGCGACGTTATTCAAACGACATTCGATTTAGTTTCTCGTCCCTCAGTTACGCCAGAAGACGAAGGCTGCCAAGTTTATATGAATGCTATTTTAGAGCCTCTTGGTTTTACAAATGAACCGATGGTGTTCGAAGATACTACGAATATGTGGTCGCGCAAAGGCAAGAATAAACCGGTTTTTTGCTTTGCTGGACACACAGATGTAGTGCCAACGGGGCCTGCCGAAAGATGGCTGTATCCCCCTTTTGAGCCGACCATTGCAGAGGGTTTTATCTATGGTCGTGGCACTGCCGACATGAAGGGAAGTTTGGCCGCGATGCTGTGCGCAACCGAACGCTTTGTAAAAGATTACCCAAATCATAAAGGCTCTATCGCGTATCTGATTACCAGCGACGAAGAAGGCCCTTTCATCAACGGCACAACTAAAGTCATTGATACTTTGGAAGCTCGCAATGAAAAAATTGACTACTGTATTGTTGGTGAACCCTCAAGTACAACCTATACAGGAGATGTGATTAAAAATGGACGAAGAGGGTCATTAACTGGCGATCTTATCGTGAAAGGTATTCAAGGACATGTAGCCTATCCTCACTTAGTAAAAAATCCAATTCATGCCGTTTCCCCGGTATTGGCTGAATTAGCTTCTACGACATGGGATCAAGGCAATGAATTTTTTCCACCAACTAGCTTTCAAGTATCAAATATACATGCTGGAACCGGTGCGGGGAATGTTGTGCCAGGAACGGTTGAAGTCTGCTTCAACTTTCGATTTTCAACGGAAGTCACTGACCAAGAACTGATAGCAAAAGTTATCGACATATTTGCAAAGCACAACATCGACTATGATATTAAGTGGACGTTTAATGGACAACCCTTTATAACAGAGCGAGGCACATTGATTGATGCGGTGGTTCAAAGTATAAAAGATATTACAGGTATAGATACTGAGTTATCGACAGCCGGAGGAACGTCAGACGGACGATTCATTGCGCCCACAGGTGCACAAGTTATTGAGTTAGGTCCAGAAAATGCGACCATCCACAAATTGGATGAGCGCGTTAATATTGACAATCTGAAGTCACTAGAAAACATATATTACGCCACATTAGTGCGTGTTCTAGCATGATTTCCGCACAGCAAATACTTGGCTTAAATGATCAGCATGTTGTTCAGGTTGATGATAAGCACCGGCTACAACCTGCCGTCAAAAAGGCTTTTTTAGCAATGCAAAAAGCGGCAAGCTTTGAAGGCCATGATTTGCAAATAGCGAGCAGTTATCGTAGCTTTTCACAGCAAGCCCGTATTTGGAATCGAAAATGGAGCGGCGAACTGAAACTAAACACTCTTGATGGCGACGTCCTCGATACAAAGTCCTTAAGCGACGTTCAAAAAATGCATGCAGTCTTGCTCTGGTCTGCACTGCCTGGAGGAAGCCGCCATCACTGGGGAACTGATTTTGATATTTATGACCGCGCCAAAGTAGCTGCTTGTGGTGCGCCATTTGAACTTGTCACAGAAGAATATGAGAGTAACGGTCCGTGTGCTGAATTAGCCAAATGGGTGCTGGTAAACGCAACTAAATTTGGTTTTGAACTACCGTATGCTGAATACGCAGGTGGCGTCGCCGCTGAGCCTTGGCATCTGTCCTACACTCCCGTAGCGTCGCAGATTATTACGGCATTTTCTGTCGAATTACTGCGTAAGCAATTAATTGAATCAGGCATTTTGGGCTTGAATACTGTATTGTTGCATCTTAATTCGTTATTTGAGCGTTATACGTTAAATCGAGGAAGCAAATGAGCACTTGGGTTGTTGTTACCATTATTGTGATTGTTTTAGCCTTTATCATAAGCACCATCACAGCATTACTCAAATCTAAGCCATTTCATTTTTCGGAAGAGTTTGAAGAGGCGCAAGCGAAACAATCGAACAACAAAGATAAGAAGGACGATAGCAGTGGTCTGATTTGATTGCTCTCTTATTAAAACACCGCTCCTTGTGTTTTTAATGAATCACGGATCTTGTCAATCAATATTAAAGCTTCACTTTCCTGATAATTTACCATCGCTTGACGCCCCCAAACAGGAGCCGGCCAAGCCACATCTGTTTTAAATCGGCAAATATGGTGCACGTGCAGTTGAGAAACCACATTTCCAATAGCTGCCACGTTCAGTTTATCCGGAGTAAAGCCTCCTTTTAATGCCTTACTGAGAAGAGCTGACTCAAGCCACATCTGACTTTGTTGCAATTCATTCAGGTCAATAACTTCAACAAGATTGTTTATCTCAGGTATCAGCACACACCAAATAAATTGGCTATCGTTGATCAACCTAACTTGTGAAAGTGATAATTGACACACAAAGTAGCTGTCATTTTGTAAACGCTCATCTAGTTCAAATCTCACAGCGCACCACCGTCAATAATGCTCTCTGCCCCAGAGCTACGTTAGCATTTGGAAACACAATAGCTTCATCGTCCTCAAGAGCACGATATTCTTTATCACCATCTGTTGCTAATAAGCTTCCTTTTTGAAAGCCTGTAAAGTTTGGGATGTTGTCAGCAAAATGCAGTTTAAAATCAGCAGTGTGCTTATCAATAACTTGTTTAACGTCAAATACATCAAGTGGGCATTCATCAAGCGGCGGCAGAATAGGCTCTTGCTGGGTAATAAGTTGCGTCAACATTTCTATCACCTTACTAAAGCTTGCCATATCATTTTGACCAAAAGGCTTCACTTTACCTAGCTCTATAGTAAAACTGTGCGCGTTATAATTGCGCGAAGTATAGTAGCTAAAAGTGGATGTCGGCGATTGCGAGAGCAGGATAGTATGTACTGCACAGGCTGACAAAAATCTCAACTGCTGTTTGTTGTATTCGTGTCCGTGCAGATAAGGATAAACAACAAACTTCTGGTTTTTTGATTCTCTAATAGCGGTATGCAAATCGTAGTGAATACGCTTGGAGTCTGAATGAGATGAAGGATGTGTTGAATCATTCTCAAAAAAGCGATGTACTTCACGCTTTAGTTCTTGTGCTCGCACTTGCTCTTGATTATCGATAGAGAGCGAAGCATTAAATAACCTGTTTAGATTTTCTTCAACAAATCGCTCCCCACTATTTATTGCTGGTAAGTTACCAAAAATGAACATAATACGGTGTTGAGTCTTTATTTTTTCTTGCAACAACGCTTCAACTAAGGCTTCACAAATTTCTATGGGCGCAGTTTCATTGCCATGCACACCTGAGGAAAGCACAATACTTTTAGTTGATTGGATTGACGCAGGGGCAAATGTAATAACGCCCGGACAGCAGGTTTCAACTGTCGTGCCATTACTCAATTGGAAACTTTGTTTAGGTTGAATTGTCTCAGGAAAAAATCTTGAGCGAGCTAAAAAGGTGTTTGAATCTGTTGACATGGCTTCTAATGAGAATGGTTGAACACCGCCAAATCATATCATATATTCTTGAAGCAAACCTGATAGGACTTTGGAAAGCTCATTATCATATAACTGACTCGGTGACAGATTGATTGAAACGGTAATATTAATGCCTTTGCTATTTAAATTTCTAACTCGTTTAAAAGCATGTAATATTGTCCGGTGCCCTAACTAGTTCATCATGTTATATGATTCTGCTGCCTCAATTAGGCTACCGGGAGAGAGAACGTGAGTTCGATTCACTATCTGCAGTAAAATATCGTCGCCAGCTTTATGATCAAAAGCACTCGAAACGTCCGAAAAGCGCATAACGTCCACCAACATTAGAGAAAAATGTGGGTGTGACGCTGCTACCCCTTCGATCATATCAATAAAGAGATTTCTATTTGGAAGCGTTGACATACTTCGGTGCTTGCGAGCTATATAAAAATATGCGCCGAAAAAAGTGAATAAGAAATTTACTGTAAGCACCCTAACCGACAGTGTAAAGACATAGACTGTTTTTATGAAATTTTAAATAAAAAAGCCAACAAAAAAGTTGGCTTTAAAAAGTAAAAGTGTGTTTTATTGATTAACTCACTTCACACGGCGTTAACTTCCAGATACGTTCGACGTAGTCGGCAATCGATCTATCGGAGGTAAATTTACCCATTTTAGCCGTATTTAAAATCGCCATTCTAGCCCATCTTGATTTATCTCTGTATGCTGCATCGAGTGCCTTGTTAGCCTCACTATAAGATTCAAAGTCAGCTAAACACATATATGGATCACCGCCCGCTAACATACTATTTTTTAATGATGAGAGTGCCCCTGGTTGACCAGGAGTAAAGTAATCACCGTCTAACCAATCTAATACTGCTTTC
This sequence comes from Glaciecola sp., assembly GCA_965660625.1. Lineage (GTDB taxonomy): Bacteria > Pseudomonadota > Gammaproteobacteria > Enterobacterales > Alteromonadaceae > Glaciecola. The sequence continues at coordinate 113,886 of CBFIAR010000005.1, forward strand.
ACTTCCTTGTTTTGATAATAAATATCGTACGGATTATAACCTTTTCTTGATAGTGCAGTAACTTCATCCACTGTCATGCCAAATATGAAAATATTGTCATCCCCCACTTCTTCCGCAATTTCTATATTAGCTCCGTCCAGTGTACCAATCGTGACCGCTCCGTTGAGCGCTAATTTCATATTGCCGGTACCAGAAGCCTCCTTGCCTGCCGTAGAAATTTGTTGAGATACATCCGCCGCAGGTATCATTTTTTCAGCGAGTGACACACGGTAATTTGGTAAAAACACGACCTTAATTTTATGGTTAACTCGAGGATCGTTATTTATCTTATCCGCTACTTTATTTATTGCAAAAATGATGTCTTTTGCCAATGTATAGCCTGGCGCTGCTTTAGCACCAAAAATGAAGACACGAGGATGCATGTCGTAGTCGGGAGTTTCCAACAATCTCCGATATAAGGCCATAATATGCAGTAAGTTTAAATGTTGACGCTTATATTCATGTAAACGTTTAATTTGAATATCAAAGATAGCTTTGGTGTCGACACTAATACCCGTTTGATGCTTAATTTCAGCGGCGAGCGCCTCTTTATTTTTTTGTTTCACCTTCATAAACTGATTCTGAAAGGTTTTGTTGTCAGCAAATTCGGACAGTTTGGCTAAGCGCGTAAGATCCGCAGGCCAATCATCTCCAATTTTTTTACCAATCAAGTCAGATAATAATGGATTACATGCCTTCAGCCAGCGACGGGGCGTTATGCCATTTGTAACATTAGTTAACTTACCAGGCCAAAGTGCTTCAAATTCGGGAAACAAATTCTCTTTTACTAATTTTGAATGAATTTCTGCAACACCATTTACGGCGAACGAACCGATAACAGACAAGTTACCCATTCGCACCATTTTTTCTGTATTTTCCTCAATGATAGAAAGCTTCGCTTTCATCACATTATCGCCTGGCCATTTTTTCTCAACTAGGGCTAAGAAACGATGGTTGATCTCATAAATAATCTCGATGTGTCTTGGCAAGATTTTTTCAATCATTCTCACTGGCCATTTTTCTAAGGCTTCAGGTAATAAGGTATGATTTGTATAGGCGAATGTTTTGCTGCAAATACCCCAAGCGGTATCCCAATCAAGTTCAGCTCTATCGACTAAAATACGCATTAATTCAGGAATGGCTATCGCTGGATGGGTGTCATTAAGCTGAATGACAACTTGTTCAGAGAAACGACTCCAATCATCACCGTGAGCCCGCTTATAACGACGAATAATATCTTTTAGAGAACACGCGCAAAAGAAATATTGTTGAATTAGACGCAGTTCTTTGCCTGCTTCAGTTTCATCATTTGGATACAACACTTTAGAAATCGTTTCGGCTTGAATGTTTTCTCGTTGTGCGTCAACATAACCACCTGAATTAAAAACATCCCAGTTGAAGTAATCTGACGATTCGCTTTGCCACAAACGCAACACGTTCACTGTTTTAGCGCCATAACCGACAATAGGAATATCCCACGGAACGCCTTTGACGATATTCCCCGGGTGCCATTCTTTTTGCACACGTCCGTTCTCACCATACTTGGTTTCCACGTAGCCAAAAAGTGGCACCTCTTGAATCGACTCAGGGCGACAAATTTCCCATGGGTTGCCGTAATCTCTCCAGCTATCAGGCCTTTCGATTTGCGCACCATTCTTAATTTCTTGGCGAAACAAACCGTGCTCATAGTGAATACCGTAACCAATAGCAGGAAGTTCCATGGTTGCTAACGAGTCAATAAAGCAAGCAGCGAGACGACCTAAGCCTCCGTTACCCAATGCCATATCAGGCTCTTCCTCAAGCACATCGGTTAGTTCAACACCTAATTCCTTCAATGCAGCGTCGGCAGTCTCGAACAAATTAAAGTTATGCATGTTGTTAGAAAGAAGCCGCCCCATTAAAAATTCAGCAGAAAAATAATGAACAGCGCGCGTATCATTCATATAGTGTGTTTTTTGCGTTGTACGGAGGCGTTCTAATACGAGTTCTTGCATAGCTGCACTGGTGGCTTTCCACCATGCGTGATTATCCGCTTTATTTTCATCGGTTCCTAATGTGGAGTGCAAATGCCTCACGATAGCCTGCTTGATGTCAGCTTTAGAATAGGAAGTTTCAGACGTATTTATACTCTGCGTTTTTGCTGACTTTCTTGGTGTTGCTTTACTAGAAGAACCGGTGGCTTTATTGGAAGATGCCATAATTTTATCTCTCTTTATGAAAATAACTGCCTGTAACTTTATTACAGGCAGTGATATAAAGCCATCACAAACTCATGCAAACGTATGCACAACTGTTAATATAATGTAAAATTATTAGACTTTTTAAATTAACTCCTTTCTATTTTGTAATATATTTACATTTTAACAACAATTTAAATTCATAACTATAACAACTAGGCATTTTTCAGTACTAAAGAAACTAATTCTTCGGCTTCTTTTACCAGTTTTTGTAAATGAGTTTCACCTAAAAAACTTTCTGCATAAATTTTGTATACATTTTCAGTTCCTGAGGGTCTTGCCGCAAACCAACCATTTTGGGTGCTCACTTTTACACCACCAATAGCAGCATTATTGCCTGGAGCATGAGTTTGTATATTAGTAATTTTTTCTCCGGCTAACTGTGTTGCAGTTACAATATCCGTTGTCATGCTAGACAGTACATTTTTTTGCTCTAATGTAGCCGCTACGTCAATTCTGGTATAACAAGGAGTACCATGAATTTGTGTTAGCTTTTCATATTGTTGCGATGGGTCATCACCAACAACTGCAGTCATTTCAGCCGCCAGCAAACACATAATAAAACCATCTTTGTCTGTGGCCCATGGCGTTGCATCGTTGCGTAAAAAAATACCGCCTGCGGACTCTTCACCCGCAAAACCGATGGTGCGCGCATTTAATCCCTCAACAAACCATTTAAAGCCCACGGGCATTTCTTTCACTTCACGACCTAAGCTGGAACAAACGCGATCTATCATACTGCTCGACACTAAGGTTTTACCAACATACAAACTATCAGGCCATTTAGGTCGATGTTGATATAAGTAGTTTATCGCCACCGCAAGATAATTGTTTGGATTCATTAATCCTGCGCTTGGTGTCACTATGCCATGACGGTCAAAGTCCGGGTCATTGCCGAAAGCCAAGTCGAACTTATCTCTCAGGTTGATGAGACCCGCCATTGCGCTGGCTGACGAACAGTCCATGCGGATCTTGCCGTCTTTATCACAATGCATAAAACTAAACTGCTGGTCGACTTTATTATTGACTACCTCAATATTTAATTTGTATTGCTCTGCAATTCGGTCCCAATAGTAAATACCTGAACCACCTAATGGATCGGTGCCAAGCTTCAAATTAGCATCGGCAATAGCAGACATATTGATTACTTGTTCTAGTTCATTAATGTACGCAGTAGCAAAATCAATCTGCGTCACTTGGTTTGACTGCATCGCTTTTGCAATGGTTACCCGCTTAACTTGCTGGCAACCATTAGCTATGATTTCGTTCGCTCTCCTTTGAATTTGATTAGTGACATTTGAATCGGCGGGTCCGCCGTGAGGAGGGTTATATTTAAAGCCGCCATCGGACGGCGGGTTATGTGATGGCGTAATCACAATACCATCGGCAAACGCGCTTTTACGGCCTTTGTTGTAAGTTAAAATACAGTGTGAAATTACCGGTGTTGGCGTATAACCGTTATTTTCTTGAATAATAATATTTACATTGTTTGCAGCCAGAACTTCAATACATGTCGTTATTGCCGCTTCAGACAGGGCATGGGTGTCCATGCCAATATAAATTGGACCGGTAATATCGTTTGCAGCTCTGTATTCAACAAGCGCCTGTGAAATAGCAGCAATATGAATGTCATTAAAGGAAATCAGAGAGGCGCAGCCACGGTGTCCAGATGTGCCGAAACTCACCCGCTGTTCGGCAATATCGACTGAAGGCTGAAATGCATAATAATCTGATATTAGACGAGCCACATTTATTAGCATATCGGGAGTGGCAAGCTTTCCAGCCATAGGGTGAAGACTCATATTATTCCTTTTTAAAGATTTAGCACCCTAATATATTACCCTTAATCGCTTGAAAATCCTACATACATAGGTATTAATCTCACAAAGGTAGTTCATGATTAATTCAACTACACTGCATGACGATAAAGCATATTTCTAAAAATAAACGGCGTAAACAATAACTCTATGCGAAAAGATATAGAAAGCTGTGTTGCAGCAGTAAGGCAGAAAATTAAAGGCAAAGACGAGCAAATACAGCTCGCACTTGTATGCTTGCTTGCCCAGGGGCACTTGTTACTAGAAGACCTTCCAGGTATGGGGAAAACAACACTAAGCCAGTGCTTGTCCTCCGTGCTCAGTATGGATTATGCAAGAGTCCAATTTACATCAGACTTGCTTCCTGCAGACATGTTAGGCGTCAATATTTACGAACCAGATACCCACCAATTCCGCTTTCATCCAGGTCCAATATTTCATCAAGTATTGCTAGCCGATGAAATCAATAGAGCGAGCCCAAAAACCCAAAGCGCTCTGCTTGAGGCTATGGCAGAAAGCCAAGTGACTATTGACGGTAATAGCTATAAGCTGCCAACCCCATTTTTTGTGATTGCAACGCAAAACCCACTATTTCAATCGGGTACCTATCCACTTCCTGAGTCACAAATCGATCGGTTCACCATGAAGCTATCATTAGGTTTCCCTGACGTTGAAGCAGAAAAGTCAATGTTATTGGACAACAATGCCAAACCATTTAACCAAGCAGTTATCAACACCGGTCAGCTATTAGATTTACAAAAACAGGTGAGCGCAGTTGTCGTGAGTGAAGCAGTTGTTGACTATATTCTTGCACTGGTAAGTGCAACCAGAAACAACCAAGAATTTCCTAATGCGCTATCACCAAGAGCATCAAAAGCAATTTATCATTGTGCACAAGCCTTTGCGTTTATTCATGACAGAAATTACGTTATACCAGAAGATGTACAAATGATCTTTCCATCGGTCGCTGAGCATCGTTTGCGAGGACAAGAGCAGTGCGCTCAAAATGCTAACTTACTCAGCATGCAGCTATTAAAAAAAGTCGATCCTATTGCCGCGTAAGGATACTTTGATGAAATCGAGGACTCAAACTCGCATAGATAAATGGTTAGACAAGCGTATTCCAGCAAGTAACGCATACCAAATGGATGTGAATAACACGTTCATCTTGCCTACCCGCTTCGGCTGGGCTGTCACTGGCTTAATGACCTGTTTATTTATACTCGGAACAAACTACCAAAATAATGTGATTTTGATGTTCTGTTACTTTGTGTGCGCGCTGCTGCTGCTTGCTCTGTTCCATAGTTACGTAAACTTTGTACAATTCCATGTTACTTTTAAAACTATCGACAATTACTTTGCAAATCAGTGCATTCAATTAAGCCTTACATTGTCACATAAACCAAATAGATCGGCCCTACACTCACTGTCTAATATCGCAATATATAGTAAAAACTATCCTATATATGAGTATGTAAACACCGGTTCAAACACGCTTTCCATTTGTTCTTTACCAAGAGGACGGCACCAGTTGGAGAGAGTTTCAATTGAAAGTATTTTCCCCTTTGGCTTGTTTCGATGCTGGACACACCTAAGGGTACCTAACCAGTTTTTTGTTTTTCCAAATCCTATCCCTTGTCGCTTAAAGCTCCGACAGCAAAAAACTCAAGGCAAGACGGGCCATCAAACAGGTGTATCAGTATCATCCGAAGATCTGCAGGGTATCAGGGACTACCGAGATTCAGACCCGATACACCACATTTCATGGAAGCACTTTGCCAAAGGGCAAGGCCTGCTCAGTAAAGATTTTAGCGAACGCTCTGGGATATCAGGCTGGTTGCATTTCACTGACTACTTTAGTGGAGACGCAGAGCAAGCTTTACGTGAAATAACGTTTCAAATACTCGAACTGAGCAAGCAAAACGCCAACTTTGGGCTGTCTATAGGCAATCAGCAGATAATGCCAAGTTCAGGCATGCAGCATCAACAAGGATGTTTAGAAGCTGTTGCTGTATATCGTCATAAACATGCACTGCAAAGCTTCAATAATACTGATGACGCTAAAATGGGCGAGCAATAAGGTGCAAAAAATTAAAGTCCATAATCGAAAAATTGCTGCTTTTACCACACTGGTAACCTTTTCTGCCTTGATAATATCCCTCTTAGAAGCATTAATGGCTTGGGTTCTGGTATTATGTGCCTGTTCATTTTGCATAAGTCTTTATAAGTCAGTTAAACAAAGTACACCGCTGAAAAACTCCATTCTTAATTTACTGGCTATTTTGTGTATCTCAATTTTAATTTGGATAGCCACAGATTACGGTTTATTGACAACCATGATTAATTTACTCGTGGTTGCTTGTTGCTTAAAAATTATTAATTTACACCACACCGGTGACTATCAAATGGTTGCATCTATTCAACTATTTTTAGTTGCGTGTGGGCTCATATTTAACCAAAGTTTACTCAACAGTCTATTTTATGCATTCTTAGTTATCTTAATTTTTTGCGTCCTCCACGCGATAAAAATAAAGGAAACGGGGATCAAGAGATATGCGAGGCATACTATTATTCTTCTGTTACAAGCCCTGCCAATCGCCAGTCTCTTATTTTTTGTTACTCCCAAGTTATCCCCTCTATGGCAGATGCCAGTCAATCAATCTACTAAAACTGGATTATCAGAAAAAATGACGCCAGGTGATATCGCAACTTTGGCAAAGTCAGATGAACTAGTTTTCAGAGCTGAATTCACTGGCCGCTTGCCTACTGTTCAGCAGCGCTATTGGCGAGCCATTGTTTTAGACAAGTTCGATGGCAAAACTTGGTTTATGTCGGCAGTAAACAAACAAGTTGATGGAGCAACAACCGCAGAGTTTCGCGGCGAATCATTGGACTATGCTGTGATAGCAGAACCAACGTCAACTAAATGGCTATATTCATTAGATATACCTGTAGTCATTAAAGGGCTCTCTACGCAAACAATTTCAACCAATCATCAGTTTCAGCTATCGGGTAGTTTACCTTTGTATACTCAGGCCTTATACGCGTTGAAATCGTTTGTGGAGCAACCCTTAAATATTTATAAGGACTATGAAGACCTCTCGCTATATTTGCAAAAGCCGTCTGCGGGAAACCCCAAAACTGTTGAGTTTGTGAAACAAAACATAAATGAATTCATGACGACAACAGAAAAAATAAGTAAGTTAAGCGACGTGTTTGCAAATAATGATTTTCGCTACACCTTATCACCGCCCTTAATGCAGTCGGCGCCTATCGATCAATTTTTGTTTGAAAATAAAGCTGGGTTTTGTTCGCACTATGCATCTGCGCTCACATACATGCTGCGCTTGGCAAATGTTCCTGCACGCATAGTCACTGGATACCAGGGTGGTGAAGTTCAGTCTGGGAATGTCGTTAGCGTTCATCAATATGACGCCCATGCTTGGGTTGAAGCTTGGCATCATAACAAAGGCTGGGTGCGAATTGATCCGACAGCAATTGTTGCACCAAACCGAGTGTTATCGGGTCTACTCAGCTCATTCGAAAATAGACAAGAATTCAGAGAGCAGTCTCCCTACTCTCTTACAAATTTGAAGGAATATGCACTATTCAATCAGTTGCGCTTATTGATGGCGAAGATTGATCACACTTGGGACCAATCAATATTGAGTTACAACCAAGATAGCCAAAAATCCTTGTTCAATAAAATATTTGGCAATATGAATCCCAAGAGCTTTAGTTATGCACTTATTGGAAGTTTCGTCATTATTGGCATATTTATTGGCTTATTGTTTTTACCCAAACGAAAGCCAAAGGTCTCAAACGAAATGAAATGGCTAAACAGGCTATTTCTGATATTCGAAAGGCAGAAAATACATCGTGCTGACTATGAAACGTTGCAGCAATTTAATCAGCGTATTCAAACGCAGTTGCCAGAGCCAGCAGCAAACGCACTTGCTCAGGTAATCAAAGCGTATTACGAGTGGAAATATACAAGTATTGAACAAAAAACGCCCTTCGATTCGCTGCAAGTTCGTCTGCATAAACACGTAATGACAATACGGTCATCATTCAAAGACGAATAGAAGACTGCGCTAATCCTAAACTACTCCACTACCCCTGCACTACCGCTTTGTTTGAGTATGAAACGCGCTTTGAGTTCCGAATATTAATCCTATTTACGTATCACTGAAACAAACTAGCATAACTTCCAGACTGCCTAAGGTATTTTTTTTCACGCCATAAAAAAACCCAGCTTTCGCTGGGTTTTTCATTACTTATTGGCTAACAACTAATTATTTCTTAGCTGCTTTTCTTGCTTTCACTTCTTCAATTACTGACTCAGCAACGTTCGATGGGCAAGGGTTGTAGTGTGAGAACTCCATAGAGAACTGACCACGACCTGAGGTCATTGTACGAAGTGAACCGATGTAACCAAACATTTCTGAAAGTGGTACGTCAGCTTTAATACGAACACCAGTAACACCGGCTTCTTGGTCTTTAATCATGCCACGACGACGGTTTAAGTCACCAATAACATCACCAACATGGTCGTCTGGCGTATAAACGTCAACTTTCATGATTGGTTCAATTAACTGAGGACCTGCTTTCGGGATAGACTGACGGAAAGCACCTTTCGCTGCGATTTCAAATGCAATAGCAGATGAATCGACGGCATGGAAGCCACCATCATACAACTCAACTTCAACGTCCAGTACTGGGAATCCAGCCATAACGCCTTCGCCCATCATACCCTTAAAGCCTTTCTCGATAGCTGGGAAGAATTCCTTAGGAACGTTACCACCTACAACTTTGGACACAAATGTGAAGCCTGAATTTGGCTCACCAGGACGAATTTTATAGTCGATTTTACCGAACTGACCAGAACCACCAGACTGCTTCTTATGCGTATAAGAATCGTCAACTTCTTTAGTGATTGTTTCGCGATAAGCAACCTGAGGCTTACCAACAGTCAAATCAACACCATAAGTGCGCTTAAGGATGTCCACTTTGATGTCTAAGTGAAGTTCACCCATTCCGCGTAGAATGGTTTCGCCTGAATCTTCATCAGTTTCAACTTGGAAAGTAGGATCTTCTGCAACCATTTTACCGATAGCAATACCCATCTTCTCAGTTGAACCTTTATCTGCAGGTGCCACGGCAATAGAGATAACTGGATCTGGGAACACCATTGGCTCAAGTGTACAAGGATGCTTCGGATCACACAGAGTATGACCAGTTTGCACATTCTTCATGCCGACTATCGCGATGATATCACCTGCTTGCGCAGAGCTGATCTCAGTACGGTCGTTTGCGTGCATTTCAACCATACGGCCAACACGCTCTGACTTACCAGTGAATGAGTTAAGGATGCTATCGCCTTTCTTCAACATACCTGAATAGATACGGATAAAGGTAAGTGCACCAAAACGGTCATCCATTATTTTAAATGCTAATGCACGGAAAGGTTCTGAAGCAGAAACAATTGCTTTCTCGCCGTTTGGCTCACCGTATTCATCAGTCAAATCTTGTGGATCAACTTCAGCAGGTGCTGGCAAATAATCAACAACTGCGTCTAGGATGTTTTGAACACCTTTGTTCTTAAATGCAGAACCACAGTAAGTTGGGAAGAAATCGAGCTTACGAGTACCAGTACGAATACAACGCTTAACGTCAGCAATCGAAGGAGTCTCACCTTCCATGTACGCCATCAACAACTCGTCGTCTTGCTCTAATGCCGTTTCAACAAGCATTTCGTGGTATTCGTTAACTTTATCAACCATGTCAGCAGGAACTTCACCAACGACGAAATTCTCAGGAAGACCCGTGTCATCCCAAATGTAAGATTTTTTCTCAAGTACATCAACGATACCGATGAAATCTTCTTCAATCCCGATAGGTAAAGTCATGACAAGTGGGTTTGCACCCAATACTTGCTTAACTTGTTTAACAACGCGGTAAAAGTCAGCGCCCATACGGTCTAACTTATTTACGAAGATGATACGAGCCACTTCTGAGTCATTTGCATAACGCCAGTTAGTCTCTGATTGCGGTTCAACACCGCCTGATCCACAGAAAACGCCAACGCCACCATCGAGTACTTTCAATGAACGGTAAACTTCAACAGTGAAGTCAACGTGTCCAGGAGTATCGATAATGTTCATGCGGTGGTCTTTCCAGAAACACGTAGTCGCAGCAGACTGAATAGTAATACCGCGCTCTGCTTCTTGTTCCATGAAGTCCGTGGTTGATTCACCATCGTGAACTTCACCGGTTTTATGGATTTTACCGGTAAGTTTCAAAATTCGTTCTGTTGTGGTTGTTTTACCCGCGTCAACGTGAGCAAAAATACCAATGTTTCTGTAATGTGCTAAATCAGACATGTTTCCACTTTATAGGTTCTAAAAAATCGTGCCGAATTATATAGATAATTGCAATCAATTTACACTCTTTTCACGATATTCTTTAAAAAGAATTATAAGAACACATAAATCAGGGCCAATTATTCGACAGATATTGGCCTAAAATCGCCCCATGTTGTCTGCATTAACCATTAAAACAGTGTGTTTAAATTCATACACTATTCAAGTAAATGGGCGCCTGTAAGTATCATTACAGTAATTTCATCTCTATCATGATAAAGGTGCTTTGCACGACATTGATGTTTTATCTGACGTTCATTTAACGTGTCAGTAATATTTGCTATCAATCCTACGACGGTTTGAAATCGTTGCTTCATTGGTAATTTCAAATTAAAAATAGTACTCGTCGCTTTTCGATCGCACAACCAATGAGTCATTAGATCGGCAACCCGCTCAGGTTTTTCTATCATATCGCACACTAACCAATCGACATGACCATCTAGAGGTTGATATTTAAATCCATCAGCAGCTTGATAGTTAACTAAACCCGTTGCCATTAATGTGTCAGCCATCGCACCGTTATCAACCGCTTCCACATGAATACCTCTGGAAACAAGTTGATAAGTCCATCCACCGGGACACGCACCTAAATCTACTGCTGTCATTCCCTTTTGTAAACACAGACTTTGCTGAGCTGGCGTCATAAAGAGTTGAATAGCCTCTTCAAGCTTTAAGGTTGAACGACTTGGCGCATCGTTTGGGAATTTAAGTCGGGAGATCCCTAGCGGTTGTGAATGACGGTTTTTAGGAAATGAAAAAGCGAGCGTACACTCTCTGCTATCCGAAAAAACAAAATGGATAAACGGCAAACCTGAGTTCGGCTTACTCGTTAGCCACCCTTCTCTTCTCAGAGCTTGACGAAGCGGTACGGTGAACTTCTTGCAAAACTTCGCTACTTCTTTACCTTTCTCATGATCGGCATGCTCAGCGAAAATATCACCTAAACTTTGCTGACTCAGTTCAGTATTATTTTTCAAGTAATCAATTATAGGGCTGATTCGGTCTGCTGCATCAGTTAATTCTATATTGCCAATCACGCACAGACGCTGTCTCGCAAAAATGCAATCATCCAAGGCAAAGCTCTCAAATAGCTGTTTGACGCTCAATGTCTGATAAAAATTGAAGTGCACCATAGCGTTTTTGGGCACAAATTGACTATAACCATACACTTGCTGTTTAGCCGAAACTTGCTCAAGCTCCGCGGCTAAATCGGCTTCATAGCCTTCGCGACAATAAAAAAGCATAGATTTACTGTCTAGCGTAAAGCCTTTGAGGGCAGAACCTTGATTAACAGAGCCCTTGTTATTGGTCTCCTGCTCAACAATATTTGAGGCCATGTTATTTATTCCTAAAAACAGCGTACATCGTTATCAACCAACCGAATATCATAAAAACACCACCAATCGGGGTAATGATCCCCAGAAAGGAAATACCGAGAAGCGCAACCCCGTACAATGAAAACGAGAATAAGCCTACACCAAACGCGATACACAGCAGTGCTATATAAAATGCTCGTTGCCGGTATAAAGAACACAACAAACCTAATATTAATAGCGCAACACCGTGAATCAGTTGATACTTTACGCCTGTTTGCAGAATAGCCATCTGATATTCATTCAACATGCCTTTCAAGCCATGCGCAGCAAACGCGCCCAGCATAATACCGGTACTCAAATAAAATGCGCCGAGAAAAATACCCAGCTTGGTGTCTTTCGTCATTTTCACAAAGCCGATTAACTGCTCTTCATTGTTCATTATGCATTTGCTCACTTATCCTATTTTAACTTGTGAAACAGGGTTAATGCCCTTGTTCATCTTCTACTTGCTCTAGCATCCAGTCAGTAAAGATTTGTATTTTGCTTACCTCAGCTTGCCCAGGATGACAGACTAAATAGAAAGCATCTTTGCTTTCTATGCTTTCTTCGAAGGGGCAAATAAGCCGACCTGAATCAATCTCTGGTTTAGCCAAAAGAGTGTTAGACAATGCAATACCTTGTCCGAGCGCCGCAGCTTGCAGAACAAGCATGGTGTGGCTGAACATGGGCCCTTGATTCACATTAACTTGTTTAACGCCAAAATGCTTCAGCCAATTTTTCCACGCTGTTCGCGAACTATCGTGTAATAACACATGCTTTTTTAAGTCGTTGAGGCTATCAAGCGGTTTGGCTTGTTGAAACAGCAAAGGAGAGCACATTGGCGTTAAATATTCCGTATGTAATTTAACTGCTGTAACTCTGGGCCAATTTCCTTTTCCATAGTAAATGGCAACATCAACGGTTTCATCTAAAAAGCCATCGTCAAGGTCGACTGCTTTTATACGAACATCAATATCAGGGTGACGAATTGAAAACTGACTAATTTTAGAAACCAGCCACTGACTAGCAAAGCTCGGCGGCGCAGCAACTGTAATCGCCCCTTTAGAGCCCAAAGCAAGCAATCGATCGGTTGCGTCCTGCAAATGCAAAAATATATCCCTGAGTTCCATGAAATACGACTGACCTTCCTCCGTTAACAACAATTTACGATTGCGTCGCAAAAACAGCTTTGTCGACAAATAGCTTTCTAATGATTTAATTTGATGGCTGACGGCTGCTTGAGTGACAAAGAGCTCCTCTGCCGCCTTAGTAAAACTCAAATGCCGTGCTGCAGTTTCAAAGGCTTTTAGTGCGTTTAGTGGTGGTAATCTTTTTGCCATTGATACTTTCCGCTCGTTTAATTGCGCTAATTATACATTAGTTTTTCTAACTAATAAGAAAAGATTTTATCATTATATTATTTGCGTTGATTAGCCTAATATGAAGCCCTGAAATTATAAATAACACCTTGTAATTTAAAGGAATAAAGTTTTTACAAGATATTAATAAAATAATAACAGAAACAACTAATAAGTCACAAATAAAATTAAGGCAAAGAAATGAAAATCAAGAATAAATCAATAGTGTTAATATTGGCACTTACCGTGTTTACAGGGACAGTAAATGCAACAAAAAATGCGACAACGGATCTTGTTACCGACAAAGCCATGACTATGCAGCTTATCAAAGAATCATTCAGCCATGACAGCTTAGTGATAGATAAAGCCGATTTCGAGGAAGACGTAAAAATGCTTTTGGCGCAAAAACCTTATATGCCACAAGCTCGCTTCTTCTTTCTTAGTAGTGACAATCGTTCAACGGCAGCGCTTGAATCTGAAGAATAATATTTGATAATGCGAGAGGTTAACTTAGTTAACCTCTCGTGTTATTACACATTTGCGTTAATTTACTTCCATTAATATATCGCAAATAGCTTCAATAGGATGTTGGGGTCTCTCATTATCGAATCGTTTCACTTGGCTTCTACAAGAATAGCCGGTAGCCAATACTTTATTTTTATTTTTTGTAGCACTCTTGACTTGTTGCGACCAACTCAATTCGTAAATCCCTTTAGAATTTTCTAGTTGTTCAACTTCATGTCCATAGGTACCTGCCATTCCACAACAGCCAACTGGCACAATATCAAGCTTCAAACCAAACAAGGTAAACAGCGCCTGCCATTGTGACTCTGTTTTTGGCAACGCCGTTTTTTCGGTGCAATGTGCCAATAATTTATAGCTCGTTTTTGTAACGATCACGTCCGCTTTATTTTGCATTTTTATGCTACTTACTACGGGTGCAATGCGCTCATGTGGTACCTCAGACAACCATTCAGTTAGGGTGCTCACTAAAAAGTCGCCCCGTGCCTTGCCTAAAATTTTGGCATATTCATCTCGATAACAAAGCACTAGCGAGGCATCTGCACCAATCATTGGAATATTGAGCATCGAAATTTTATTTAATAAGGTAGACGTTGTTTTAGCCGTTTTTTCAAATCGCTCTAGAAAACCTTTTACATGCTGCGCTTTGCCGTTAGGAGAAAACGGAAGCAACACTGGCTCATATCCTAGTTTCTTCACTACAAGAATCATTTTCTCAACGCATTGTGCATCATAAAAGCTAGTAAAAGGGTCTTGAACTATCACAACATAGTTCGCTCTATCAACCTCACTCAGCTGCTGTAAGGCTGCTATGTCATGAGTGCATTCTATACTGCTTACCCTGCTCGCTAATGTTGGATAAGATAACAATGGGGCATCAACGTACCCGATCACTTTTTTTATGCCCGCTTTTACAATTGATGAATCAAGGAAAAAGTTAAAGAAACGCGGAAATTTAGCCATTGTAGGTGCTAACATTTCGACATTCGCGACAAAATAGTCTTTCAGTGGTCTTGAATAACGTTGATAGTAAATGGACAAAAACTTCGCTCTAAAGTCAGGCACATCCACCCCAACCGGGCATTGATTTGAGCAAGACTTACACGCTAAGCAACCGTTCATAGACTCAAAAACTTCATGCGAAAAGTCGTCTTTTTTCGTTTTAGCATTGCCTAATTTCTTCAACCAATTGCTTTGAAATTGATGATAACTGAGAGATGACGTATCCACATTCTCCTTGCCCAATAATCGCAACCATTCCCGGATAAGACCGGCTCTGCCTTTTGGGCTGTGCCTTCTATCGTGTGTTATTTTACTTGAAGGGCACATAGGAGATGTGACCTCATAATTGAAACACAATCCATTACCATTGCAGCTCATAGCCGATTCAAATTCATTTTTAAATGCAATTGGGATCGTGCGATCAAAAGTCGCCCTTTTGGTATCTGCCACCTTGACCATAATCGCTGAGGAATCAACTGGTGTACAAATTTTACCTGGATTCATTTTATTGAATGGATCAAAAGCAGACTTTATTTTGCGTAATTCAGCATACAGTTCTTCTCCAAAAAACTCTGGTGCATACTCGCTTCGATACCCTTTACCGTGCTCACCCCACATAAGGCCGCCGTATTTAGCGACTAATGCCACAACCTGATCAGATATTTGATTTACTAATTTTTCTTGGTCAATATCGCAAAGATCTAGCGCTGGTCGAACATGCAACACACCCGCATCAACATGACCAAACATACCGTATTTTAGTCCGTGGCTGTCTAGCAGATCTCTAAACTCCATAATGAAATCAGCTAAATTTTCTGGCGGAACTGCAGTATCTTCAGCAAATGCGATGGGCTTCTTTATGCCTTTTATTTTTCCTAGCAAGCCGACTGATTTTTTCCGCATTGCATAGATTTTATTGATATCAGCCCTGTCATAGGTGACTTGGAAACCAATGACACCGCCTATTTCATCATCAGCTGCAGTTTGCAGTCTCTTGGAAAGCATGGCAATTTTAGCTTCAATCTCTTCTTTATCATCACTGTTATACTCAACCATATTAAGGCCAAGCATTGTTTTATTCTCAACATCGGTAATTAAGTCAGCAACGCTGTGCCAAATAATATCAGCGCGAGCCATATTCAAAACGGTACTGTCAACAGTTTCAACAGAGGTCGCATTTGCCGCAATCATGCTGGGTGCATGTCGTAACGCAGATTCAAATAAGTCATATTTGACATTAACTAACGCCGTGTATTTAGGAATTTTCGTGATATTTAGCTTGGCTTCTGACACGAACGCTAGTGAACCTTCGGCCCCCGTTATTAGTCGACTTACGTCAATAAGTTGTTCATTTACATTGTAGGCGTGCTCTAAATCATATCCGGTGAGAAAACGGTTTAAACGAGGAAATTTCGCAACAATTTGCTCGCGCTTCTGCACGCAGGTGTGCAAGATTTGTTGAATAATAGTGCCAAGACTGTCGTTAGCTTGCGCCCGAACCATTGCATCTTGCAAACTCATAGGCTGTGTATCAATAACATCGCCATTCGCAAGCACGGAGGTGAGTGCAAGTACATGGTCACTTGTTTTACCATATACTAATGAACCTTGCCCTGACGCATCTGTGCTGATCATGCCGCCAATGGTTGCGCGATTACTCGTTGATAAATCGGGCGAAAAAAAGTAGCCAAATGGCCTTAAAAAATCATTCAACGCATCTTTTATAACACCTGATTGAACTCTTACCCATCCCTCGGCAATATTATGCTCGAGAATTTTATTCATGTACCGGGAAGTGTCCACCACAATGCCAGGCGTGAGAGACTGACCATTAGTGCCGGTACCTCCACCTCGCGCACTAAAGCTTACTTTGGGCCACTTGTTGGCGACTGCTGCTAAGACACTGAGGTCTTCGGTTGACTTAGGGTGCAGCACGGCTTGTGGAAGTTGTTGATAAATACTATTATCTGTCGCTACAGCGAGTCTGCTTGAATAACTAAGCTCAATATCACCCGCATATGCAGATCTTTCTAGTTCAATAATATAATCGTAAACATCCTGATTAAGCGCACTTTGAGGCGCCAGTAGAGGCAAGTTTCGAGTCAATTTCGTATCTAAAACAGCTGTTAGTTCAGTCAACAAGGCTCTCCTTAAGTAGCACCGCTATTATATACAGTACGGAGCAAATCCTCTAGTCGGTTTATGTATCATTTAAATATCGCTTATACCCAAGTGATTTATTTTAAATGCAAATATTTTTAGCGCTCAAACAAACGACTAATGACGATAATTCCGACACCTATTATGAGTCCTTAATGGCTAAGAGCCAGTAAAATCAGCTGTGACTAAAAGCTAACATCAATTTACATATGGCTATTCATACCTATTTAGGTTACACTCTCGCGGTCGATTAAAGTTAATAAACGGATTTAAGATCGAGTTGCCGCCATACGACATCATTAAAAAGGTGCGAGCAACAAAATACTTGGAGTTAAAAATGAAAAATTTATTAAAGAAAATATTTAAGAAACGCCATCCATATGCACCGGTTGCATTCCTCGGTAGAAAAGCGGTTGAAGGCTCTATGGGCTGCAAGGTCGTCAAAACCAAAAAGTTATACAAAATCATACATGATGAGCGAGCAGAAAGCTAAACAACGCCAGGGCCGCTCCAGAAAACGTGATCTGAGTCTACTAAAACGAAAGTACGCATGAACCAAGCTTGAGCGACAAATGATTTTTGGGCTGCGACATGGTCAAACTGTTAGCGCAATTTGTGCAAGCCACCCAAGGTTTAACCTGACTTTAAAAAAAAAGCGACAAGAAGTGAATAACTCAATTTAACCTGAGCTTTCACTACCTTGTCGCTTTTTTGTATTAGTCTGATTTATCCATGCTTCTCAGCAAGATATAACCAAGTTTCAACGACGGTGTCAGGATTCAACGAGACAGAGTCAATGCCTTGTTCAACCAACCAAGCAGCAAAGTCTTCATGATCTGAAGGACCTTGCCCACAAATACCAACATATTTGCCTCTTGCTTTAGCGGCTTTTATCGCCATCGATAGCAGTGCTTTCACGGCTGGATTTCTTTCGTCGAACAAATGCGCAATAAGGCCTGAGTCACGATCGAGCCCTAAAGTTAGCTGTGTTAAATCGTTAGAACCAATAGAGAAGCCATCAAAGATATCTAGGAACTGATCGGCTAGCAGTGCATTGGATGGTAATTCGCACATCATGATGACACGCAAACCATTTTCACCTTTGACGAGTCCCTGCTCTGCCAACAGCTCGATAACTTGCTCACCTTCTTCCAATGTTCTTACGAACGGGATCATGATTTCAACGTTAGTTAGCCCCATCGTGTTACGAACGCGTTTTATAGCCTCACATTCCAACGCAAAACAATCTCTGAAATCTTCAGAAATATAACGACTCGCGCCACGGAAACCTAACATAGGATTTTCTTCGTGAGGCTCGTATTGGTAGCCGCCCACTAAGTTGTAATATTCATTAGACTTGAAGTCAGACATCCGAACAATGACTTTCTTAGGAGAGAATGCTGCACCAATAGTCGCAATCCCTTCAACGAGTTTCGCGATATAAAATTCAACCGGCGATTCATAACCAGCAATCATTTCAGTGATTTCTTGCTTCAATTCTGCAGGTTGCGCATCAAAGTTAAGTAGCGCTTTCGGGTGCACCCCAATCATGCGGTTTATGATGAACTCTAAGCGAGCCAATCCAACACCTTCATGTGGCAAACGAGCAAAATCAAAAGCGCGGTCTGGATTACCTACATTCATCATGATATTGAGCGGTAAATCAGGCATAGCATCGATACGAGATGTAATGACTTCATAATCCAGCTCTTGATTATAAATGAAGCCGGTATCACCCTCAGCACAACTCACCGTTATTGCGTCACCCGTAGCAATGCTATCCGTTGCGTTACCACAACCGACTACAGCCGGAATGCCCATTTCGCGAGCGATGATGGCGGCATGACAAGTTCGTCCACCACGATTAGTTACAATCGCAGAAGCCTTCTTCATGATAGGTTCCCAATCAGGATCTGTCATATCAGTAACAAGGACATCACCGGCCTCAATCATGTCCATTTCAGCAATTGAGCCAAGTACTTTTGCCTTCCCTGCACCAATTTTGTGACCAATTGCACGGCCTTCACACACCACTTTTGTTGCATCGCCTTTTAATTGATAACGTTCAATAACCTGCATGTCTTCGCGGCTGCGCACCGTTTCAGGACGCGCCTGAACAATATACAACTTACCATCTATACCATCTTTAGCCCACTCGATATCCATCGGACGCTGGTAGTGCTTTTCAATGACTTGAGCTTGCTTGGCTAATTCCATCACTTCATCGTCATTCAAAGAGAATCGCATGCTGTCTGCTTTGTCTATATCAACAATATCAACCTGCTTTCCATGCTCTAAATCGTTTGAGTAAATCATTTTGATTAATTTACTACCCAAATTACGACGCACTATTGCAGGGTTTCCTTTATTTAACGTTGGTTTGTGCACGTAAAACTCATCAGGATTCACTGCACCTTGCACAACCATTTCACCTAAACCAAACGAACTCGTAATGAAAACAACATCTTCAAACCCAGACTCGGTATCTATAGTGAACATAACACCGGAAGCAGATAAATCACTGCGGACCATGCGCTGAACCCCGGCAGACAATGCGACCCCTTTATGATCGTATCCTTGGTGCACGCGATATGAGATAGCTCTGTCATTGAATAGTGAAGCAAACACGTGCTTTATTGCAACCAGCACGGATTCGTAGCCTTTCACGTTAAGGAATGTCTCTTGTTGCCCAGCGAAAGAAGCGTCGGGCATATCTTCAGCAGTGGCGGAAGAACGCACCGCAAAAGAGGCTTCTTCACCCATTTCGCCTTGCAGTTTCACGAAAGCCGTTCTAATTTCGTCTTCTAATTCAGTTTGAAATGGCGTTTCCAATATCCACTGACGAATAGTTTTCCCCGCTTCAGCCAAAGCATTCACATCATCTACATCAAGTGCATCTAATATTTCATGAATTTTTGTTTCTACGCCGCTCTGCTCTAAAAATTGATTAAAAGCGTGCGATGTTGTTGCAAAACCACCTGGAACTTGAACACCTGCATTTGACAGATTTGATATCATTTCACCCAATGACGCGTTTTTACCACCAACACGGCTAACATCGTCCATCCCCAACTCTTGATACCAAAGTATGAATTCTTGCACTGCTAAAGCCTCCAGTTCATTTATTTGCCGATAAGTTTTGTCACGATTTGTTGTAACAAGGTATGATTAATTTCATGCATTAATACACAGTAGTAAATACATGTATACAATGCTCACGGGAGATTCTAAATTGACCTCAATGCTAAAGTAAAATTTAATTTTATTTCGTAATTAATTTACACCAATGTTAAGGAGATGTTGTGCGAGCTGCTTTTTATATATCCGATGGTACAGCCATTACTGCAGAGGTTTTTGGGCATGCTTTGTTGTCTTTATTTCCGGTAGAGTTTCAACACATTACGATCCCATTTGTTGAAACAGAACAACATGCTGAAACCGTGCTTGAACAAATTAAAGCGCACTTTGAAGAAAGCGGACAGCGCCCACTCGTATTTTATACGATGGTTAACAGTGAAATTCGACGACTTATGAGTGAATCGGTGGGTATAAACTACAATTTTCTCGATCAATTTGTTGCTCCACTCGAAAAAGTGATTGGGGTGCCATCTAAACCCGAAAAACATCGAACGCACAGTATTCATGAGAAAACGTATGACATACGGATTGAAGCAGTTAATTATGCATTGGCCAATGATGATGGTTCAAATTTAAAAGACTATCATGAAGCCGATATTATTTTGGTGGGTGTATCACGCTCTGGGAAAACGCCGACGAGTCTCTATTTAGCGCTTCAATATGGCATTAAAGCAGCAAACTACCCTTTTACTGAGGATGATATGGGCGACATTTTGAAAATGCCGGCGTCCTTAAGAGGCTTTCAAAAAAAGCTATTTGGACTCACCATTGATGCGAATCGATTGCATCAAATTCGCTCTGAACGCAAGGCTAACAGTCGATATGCATCAATGCAGCAGTGTAGAATGGAGTTACGTGAAGTAGAAAACCTGTACCGGAAAGAGAAAATCCCATTCTTAAACAGCACTAAATTCTCGATTGAAGAAATTTCCGCTAAAATCTTAGCAACGACTGGATTGCAGCGAAAAAAATACTAATAGATTTTTCTATTTAAGACGATGCCGTGGCTGTGCGTTAAACTCAAACCGTGCTGGCTCCGAGCATCTTCAAAACAAGCGACATCGGCAATTCGGATACTATTCGCCGTGCTCTGCCTTATTATTCTTCATCGGGTTTGGACGGCCGCCCGTGACTTTATCAGCGCGCCCTTCATCCTTTGCTTTCTCTGCTCTGCGTTTACGCACTTCTTTTGGATCGGCAATCATTGGGCGATAAATTTCCACGCGATCACCTTCACGCAGGATGTCACTGAGCTTACAAGTTCTATTCCACACACCAACTTTGTTTTCGTTTAAATTTATATCAGTGTAAATTTTTTGTATTCCGGATGCTTCAATTGCCTGCAGAACAGTGCTATCCGGGGCTACCTTTACACTCAGTAAGCTTTGCTTTTCAGGCAAGCCGTAAACAACTTCAATATTAATCGCATTCGACATTATCCATATACCTGTTTTGCGCGCTGGCTGAATGCGCTGACCATATTACTGGCCAATGAATTAAATATTTTTCCGAAAGCAATCTCCATCAACTTATTTGAGAAAACAAAATCGAGTTGAAGTTCAATTTTACACGCTTCATCTGACAGAGGCGTAAAACGCCACCCTCCGGAAAGCGACTTGAAAGGCCCATCAGATAAATCCATATGAATTGATAAGTCTTTTATTAGTGTGTTCGACGTGGTGAGCCTTTGCTGCACACCTGCCTTGGATAAAACCATTGACGCCAGCATGTGATTATCACTGGTTTCTAACACTTCACTTTTTACACAACCGGGCAAGAAACTATCATATTTTTCAACATCATTGACTAGCTCATACATTTGGCTTGCACTATATGCGACTAATGCATTTCTTTGAATACTGGGCATTACTAAAATACAACCTCAAATTTCAATTTTTTGTAGTTTATCACGATATTTGTAATTTTCATGACGAAAAATCATCGATGCAAAATACCTATCAACTGAGGGTTAAACCGGCCTACAAAAACATCCAAGTTAAAATCTATAAAGACAAAGTAAATAAGTCTACGTATAATGAGGCCTATGAAAAAATCAAAAAACACAAATGACACCATCGCTCTAAATAAGAGAGCTCGCCACGAATATCATTTTATGAGCAAGTTCGAAGCGGGTTTGCAGTTGCAGGGCTGGGAAGTAAAAGCAATACGAGCCGGTAAGGCAAATATTACAGACAGTTACGTTTTTATAAAAGACGGCGAAGCGTATGTCAGCAATATTAATATAATGCCGTTAAATCAGGCATCTACACACGTAATTAGTGACCCTACTCGTGTCCGCAAATTATTATTACAAAAACGCGAAATAGAAGAATTAATGGGTGGCTTAGACCGACAAGGGCTGACTATAGTCGCTACTGCTATGTATTGGAAAGCGTGTTGGATCAAGCTGGAAATTCAGTTGGCGAAAGGTAAACAGGAACACGATAAGCGTGATGCTGTAAAAGACAGGGACTGGGCACGCCAGAAAGAACGAATGATGAAACATAGCGCATAACCACGCTGTTGTAATTGAAAGCATATGCATGTGTGTGAAACAAGAAAGCACTAGTTTGACAGGGCCCGTGCAGCAAGCTGCGGCGCTTTTCGCCGTTTTTGCAAAAACCAGATACCAGTGCGATGCACTCTACAATACTAATCTACATATTGTTTGCGATATCTTTTTGTCAATTTTGCAGCTCGAAGCTGATCGATAATAAGCGTTATCAACGGTGACGAATTTAGCTTTGGTTTATCGCCATTACCTAAACGACGCAGTTGTCGTTTCACCAAAGCCATATTCGCCAAACCACTCAAGGTTTTATCTTTCCATGCTGTTGCTGGAATATAGCCCATTGTATCTTGGTCAACTTGCCATTGGTTAATTAACGCGGGATTGTAAGCTAAGGCTGATGCGATACCAACCAATTCCATATTGCTGTCCAATACTTCATTTGCAACTGATAAACGCTTAATTCCGCCTGTGGTCATCACAGGAATGCTGCTATGCTGCGCAATTTTTTTTGCAAATGTTAAGAAATAGGCTTCTCTAGCAAGCGTTCTATCATCGCCACTTTTACCCTGCATGGCGGGTGCTTCATATGAACCACCGGATAATTCGATAAAATCTAACCCCATGTTATTTAATAGTTTAACCACCTCGATTGCATCTTCAACATCAAAACCACCGCGTTGAAAATCGGCTGAGTTGAGCTTTACTGAAACAATAAAATGCTCACCACAACTACTTTTAACCTGACGAACAATATCAAACAATAATTTAGCGCGTGATTGTAGGTCACCACCCCACTGGTCCTCCCGAACATTGGTCAACGGTGATAAGAATTGACTAACAAGGTAGCCATGAGCAGCGTGAATTTCTACACCATGAAAGCCCGCTTCTTCAGCCCGCTTTGCTGTGCTGACAAAGCGGGCAATTACGTCTTCAATTTCTGCTTCAGACATGGCCTTTGGTTGAGTAAACAAACTGCTGTGCTTGCCCATTTTTAATGCAATGTTAGATGGAGAAAGAACTTTTCCACCCATTTTTTTAAACACCTGACGACCAGGATGGTTAATTTGCATGATAACAGTTGTGTTGTTTTGCTTTGCTATCTCAGCCCATTCTTTAAAAGGTTGAAGTGGTGTGTCAGCTTCAAGTGCAACACCACCAGGCCCAGTCATTGCCATTTTATCAACCATCACGTTGCCTGTAATGATCATACCTACCCCCCCTTTAGCCCAAGCTGCGTAGAGGTTTTTTAACGCAGTTCCGGGGAGCTGATTATCCTCCGCCATATTTTCTTCCATCGCGGCTTTAACAAGTCGATTTTTTATCTCTATTCCATTCGGCAGTGCAAGGGTTGAAAATGCTTTCATAAAGCGTAGGCCTGAGTCGGTACATTCGTATTGCACAATGGTATCATTCATCGACATTTCAAGTCACATTGATGAATAGTTTGTAAGAACAATCATAGTCGCGCACCCCGTATTGACTAACAAGAAGCACGCGATGCTCTTACCCTGAGTGGTCACTCACGTCATTGATGATGATACTAAGCACGTATTTACACTATTGCCGCTACGCGCGATGGAAACGGCAAGACGTTCAAAACGATAGTTAACCCGGTTAATAAAGCACGTTCATTTGATAAATAAACGCAAACGGCTCTAGACAGAGCCGCTACACTTGATTAGGTTGATTAGTTGCAAGGCTCGAAAATAAGCGAACCTGATTCAGGGACGCTTTGCGGTCCTGTTTCATCGATCCTTTGTGTAATAGACCACTGCATATCACTGAGGAGACTCTCGAATGAGAGCGAAGCATCAGTAGTATTTTTGAGGGAAACGGAGGGTAGAAAATCCGAACCATCAAAACTAATGGTTGCTAAATTGAGCCACAATTGTGTTTCCGGATCACCATCAATCGCACCCACAAAAGCGCCGCTTTGCAAAACCCCGTTTTTAACCTCAAACCCAGGCAGAAAACCATAGAAAAGGTAGTATTCTTCGGGAATACTCCTATATTCAGCAATCCCAAACCCCAACGTGTTAGTAAGTACACGGAAACTAGTCGCAAACCCGAGTGCATTATCTTCTAATCCTAAGATTTCACCGGTAACTTTTACTCCCGTTGTGTCTTCAAACGAAAAGTCAAAAATTAATGATGCGTTTGCTACCCCAACCCATCCGCTAAATACTAATAAAACGATGATATTTTTTATTTTTTTATTTTTTTATTCATTTTGTGCGATTACCTTAAATATATCAGCCCAACGTTGAGCTGGAAAACCAAAAACATACCAGAAATTAAATCCAATAAATAACAATAACTTAAGTTTTTTGGTTACCTTAGATAATGTGACTGTAAAAGAAACTGACACCTTCTATTTTTATGATTAGATTTTTATTGACATTCGTTGCCCCAAGAAAAGACAGTTCCAGCCATGCAATTTTACGCATAGGAGTTTCTTCAAAAGTGATATTCCTTTGTCCGAGAAGTTTTTCTGCTGAACATCTGCAATCTGCTAATCGGGATAGTTCACTTATGGCTCTACAAAAGCTAGTAATACGGAGAATATTCACGTATCGTAATTATTACGAAAAATTAAATGCTATTCCTCCTATACACAGGTATTTTATGGCCACAGAGCAGCTGCATTTAAACGCAGTTTTGACTTGCGATGAAAGCGGCACAATAATGACTGCTAACATAGACTGTGAAGTATTATTTAATCAGCCAGGTAGTCAGATTGTAGGAGCAATACTGAGTGAGAAAATACAACTTGAGTCTGTTGTAAATATTCAACAGCATTTTGCTGCTGTTAGTGATGCAGCTAAAATGAATGCGCACGGTAAAGCAATTATTGCCAAAAGCATTGGAAATAACCAAGCTATTGAACTGTTAGCATGGCTTATGGAAGATGATAACAACAAAAAGAAACAAACTAAGCATACCTATCTATGTCATCTGAAAATTATTCCCAATCATTCAGGAAACACCCCAACCAACGGGTCAAAGAACTCTTTAATTGAAATCATTGATGACTTACAAAAAAACAGTATTTCAGACCGTGGTGCGCATTACGTTTTTGGGCGTGGTCTCGACGCACTTTTAGAGTATACGCAAAGTGACTATGGTTTTATTGGTGAAATCCTTCACAACGCGGATAAAGAACCTTATTTGCAGACACATGCTATTACCAATATCGCTTGGAATGATGAAACGAGAAGCTTCTTTGACATGAATGCTCCTAGTGGCTTTGCATTTTTTAATAATAATACACTGTTTGGTCAGACGGTCACGAAGGGCGAGGTTGTTATTGCTAACTCCCCGAAAGAGCACCCTAAATCTGGAGGTTTGCCTGAGGGGCATCCTCCACTAAATCATTACTTAGGTTTGCCGATTCGTTGTAATGATGAACTGGTTGGTATGATAGGTATTTCAAATCGACCTAATGGCTATACTCAAGAAATTGTTGATGATTTATATTTTTTGATGAATTTTCTAGGTTTTCTAATAAAGTCTTATCAAAATGACAGGGAACGTAAATTTATTGCATCAAAACTTCAAGTTCAAAGCAAGGAACTTAACGAGGCAAACGATTTACTGCGAGCAGTGTATGAGTCAAGCAGAGATATACAGTTCGTTCTCGACAGTGATGGCGTCATAGTCAAATATCACGTGCATGATGATAAAGATTTATATCTGCCACCTGTTGAATTTATTGGGAAAAAGATACATGAGGTACTTCCAATACAAGTAGCCGAGCAATTTAAAAATGCATTTAATGAGGCAATTGCAAGTAACGCGTTAGTGTCATTCGACTACATGCTGCCAATGCCATCAGGCGATTGTACTTATAACGCCCGTATTATCTTACTTGAGGATAAAAAGACGGTTATCACTGCACGCGACATAAGCGCTGAAAAAGAGAAGGAATTCGCTCTAATCAAAGCGACCGAAGCGGTCGTAGAAATGAATAAAAAGTTAATCTTTCAAAAGCATGCAATGGACGAACACGCTATTGTGAGTATCACCGATGTTGAGGGCGACATCACCTATGTCAATGACAAGTTCTGTGTTATCAGCGGTTATAGCCGTGAAGAGCTGCTGGGCAATAGGCATAATATCATTAAGTCAGATGAGCACCCAGACGCGTTTTTCGTGGATATGTGGAAGACTATCTCTCGCGGTCAGACGTGGCATGGCGATATCAAGAATACCAGCAAGACGGGCAGAGACTATTGGGTGATGACGACGATTGTTCCGACCCTAGATGATAAGGGTAGGCCCCTCCAGTATGTCGCTATTCGCACAGATATCACAGATCGTAAACAAGCCGAAGACGAACTGAAGCTGACTACTGAGAACTTTGAAAGGGTTTTTAATTTATCTGCCTACATGGTTTGCATTGCCTCCACTGAAGGGTATCTCCTGAAGGTTAGCCCTGCATTTACTGAAACCCTTGGTTATTCTGAAAAAGAGCTTTTGGCTCAACCTTTTGTTGCCTTCGTTCATCCGAGTGACAAACAATCTACTCTCGATAACTTGGCGCCCCTCAGTATGGGGGAGCCAGTTATACGATATCCTAACCGTTATATCTGCAAAGATGGCTCCACTAAGTGGCTTGAATGGACAGCTCGTAATTTTGAGAGCGGAGGAAAAGTATATGCGGTTGCATATGATGTCACCGCTCGCAAGAATGCTGAAGCCGAGCTGGAACGCATCGCCCATTATGACCTACTGACTAATCTACCTAACCGTGTATTACTGTCAGACCGATTAAGCCAAGCGATGGCACAGTGTGAACGCCGTAAGCAGTCATTAGCCGTTGCGTTTATGGATTTAGATGGTTTCAAAGTCGTCAATGATACCTATGGTCATAATGTGGGGGATGAACTACTCGTTGAAGTGGCACAGCGCATGAAAGAGGCGTTACGTGTAGGTGATACGCTGGCACGTATTGGCGGCGATGAATTTATTGCGGTCATGGTTGATTTGGAAAACATTGAAGATAGTGAACCTGTATTAAAACGACTACTAAAGGCCGCTGCTGCTCCTGTTACTTTGGGTGATGCTGTAATGCAAGTTTCAGCGAGTATTGGTGTCAGCTTTTATCCACAAGACCATGGAGACGCAGGCCTACTCATGCGTCACGCAGACCAAGCCATGTATGTTGCTAAGCAAGCAGGAAAAAACCGTTATCATTTTTTTGATACCACACAGGATAATGCGATCAAGACTCATGGGCAAAGTATCGACGATATTCGTGCCGCGTTGGATAGACGTGAGTTTGTGCTGCAGTATCAACCCAAAGTGAATATGAACACTGGCGAAGTTATTGGTGTAGAAGCGTTAATCCGCTGGCAGCATCCTGTCCGTGGTTTAGTCCCTCCTTTGGATTTCCTTCCGGCGATAGAAGGTCACGCCATTAGTCTGGAAATTGGCGAATGGGTCATACACACAGCATTGAGCCAAATAAATCAATGGCGAAGCATGGGCTTAACGCTACCTATCAGCGTCAATATTAGCGCCTATCAATTACAACAACCTAACTTCTCCACTCGCTTAGCCGCATTGTTGGCAGCCCATCCTGACGTTAATCCGCATTATTTAGAATTGGAAATACTAGAAACCAGTGTATTAAGTGACATCAACCAAGTATTTGACACCATGAGTGCTTGCCATGACTTAGGTGTCTACTTTTCCTTAGATGACTTTGGTACGGGGTATTCATCGCTTACCCATATCAAACGTCTACCAGCCTACTTGATTAAAATCGACCAGAGCTTTGTGCGTGACATGCTGGAAGATGTTGACGATTTAGCGATTGTTGAAAGCGTCATTGGTTTAGCTAAAACATTCAAGCGCGAAGTCATTGCCGAGGGAGTCGAGACCATCGAACACGGAGTAGCATTGTTGGAACTGGGCTGTGAGTTGGCGCAGGGTTATGGCATTGCACAACCCATCAATGCCGATGATATTCCTGAGTGGGTATCTAACTGGAAAGCGTATGATGCTTGGCAGGCTTATAAAAGCTGAGTGACTTAGCCATTGAGACTCACCAAAACCGACCTTACAGAGCAGCAGCAGGCTGCGACAGATTTTGCCGCACTAGAGAGGTTTTCCTAGGTATTCAAAGAGTGCTCTTCGAGGATGCAAAATCGCAATTATTACTGACTGATAATTCTGTCTGTTTATAAACATTGCTTGATGGTATGAGGCGCATAAACTCACCTAGAAAATCACTGACTATACGTACAGAATAGTCAACGAATGATTATTTTCCAGATTTATTTATGTGTGCAAGGTGCTTTTCCTGCACGAGCCCGCCATGGTAAACAACTTATTGTCGACCGACAAGATGGAATATATTCTTATTTGTATCAGTGACGGATGAAAGCGAAATAAATATCGCTGTTCTCACCAGTTAAGCATGCTATAATCGAATTCTATCTCGGGGCTGCTCTGGATTCGACAGGATTCAATGATGCTGGAGGTGCATGCAGAGGTGCGGCTGGCCTCTTTAAAAAGCCGCAAAAAAATAGTCGCAAACGACGAAAACTACGCACTAGCAGCTTAATACCCTGCATAGGCCCTTCCACTCAAGTTCTTTTCACTAACTGAGGTACGGAAGGTCATACTAGTGAAATAGCGAGGGAAACTTGTCTAAGGTTGAACCGCGAAATAGTATTAGGCCAGTCCGAAGGAACCCTGTTTGTCGGGGTCCATAGGATTAAACAAATGACAAACTAAGCATGTAGTACCAAAGGTTGACGCTTTCTGGACGCGGGTTCAATTCCCGCCAGCTCCACCAATTTGTAAAAAGCCCTAATGGGCCCTCACCGGCCATTAGGGCTTTTTATTAACCCGCAACCTTACTATCAAGAAATTAGGGCTGATGCGGGCAATTGCGTACTAACCAACCTTCAAACGGCTTCAAACGTACTCCTTCTCAAGCAACTGGCCTCATACTCCAGCACATCTTATCGCCTGTACCTAACGTGACCACCAAGTTTCACATAAATCGGGCCTATCCCCTCTGAACGCCAGCGCTCCAGTGTCGCCTCGCTTACTTGCCAACGATTACAAAGCTCTCTTTGCGTCATAAGTGATTGATATTCATTCATATTGATTCTCCAGTATATTTTAGTTGATAAAGTCCCAATTTGGGACTATTATTGACTTTATGAGAACCATTGCCTTATCGACACTGAAAACTTTCTGGGAAGAGAATCCAGAATACATGGATGCTAAAGAGTCAATACTTGCTTGGTATCGACATGCATTAGCGGCTGACTGGATCGCGCCTGCTGACGTTAAGCAGGACTTCAGAAATGCCAGCATCCTCAAAGACGGGCGTGTGGTTTTCAATATTGCAGGTAACAAGTACCGTTTGGTCGTGTGGATCAACTACGCTTATCGCGTGGTCTACATCCGGTTCATCGGCACCCATGCGCAATACGACAAAATTGACGTACAAACTATTTAATTGTCCCCTAGGTAGAAACGAGAGGTAAAAATTATGGACATCAAACCAATCAAAACTAATGCCGACTATCGAGCGGCATTAAAAGAAATTGAAAGCCTCATGATGGCTGGTCCAGACACACCAGAAGGTGAAAAGCTGGATGTGATGGTGACGCTTATCGAGGCCTATGAAGCGAAGCATTTCCCAATTGAATTGCCCGACCCCGTTGAAGCAATCAAATTCGAGATGGAACGCAAAGGGTTAACGGTAAAAGATCTTGAACCCATGATTGGTAAGAGTAATCGAGTGTATGAGATTCTCAAC
Organism: Glaciecola sp.; assembly: GCA_965660625.1. GTDB lineage: Bacteria > Pseudomonadota > Gammaproteobacteria > Enterobacterales > Alteromonadaceae > Glaciecola. Next base: position 144,231 of record CBFIAR010000005.1, read on the forward strand.
CATAAACGCTCTCTTACTCTGAAAATGATTTGGAAGCTACATGAGGGATTAGGTATTCCAGCAGAGTCCCTGATCAAGCCGCCGCAAGGGCATGCTTAAGTATGAAGGCTATCAAAGCACCACTGAGATTGATGCGAGACTCTCTGAGCTTGAAGATGAGAAAAACCAGCTTCTAGCTCTCAGAAAACAACTTCAACAGCCCTCGCTAATTACGCCTGACTCAAAATTCTATACGCCAAAACAGAAGATCCCCATTTTCAAAGGTTTGTTTCGCGGGCGAACGGATATATTTGCTAACCGCTGGCAAAATAAACAAGGCCGCAGTGGCTACTCTGTAGCTTGCAATAACGAGTGGGTACAGGGTATCTGCAACAAGCCACGCGTCAAATGCCAAGATTGTAATCACCGACAATTCACAGAGTTAAATAACCAGGTCATTTATAGCCATTTAGCTGGGCAAAAAGTGGCAGGTCTCTATCCGTTAATGCACGACAACAATAAGGACAATACTGTATCGGAGATCGTTCAAGGTTATGGACATGTGTTCGTTGATGAGTGCCACCACGTTTCCGCGCCACGCTTTGAAATGGTACTAAATGAAGTTTGAGCCAAATATGTACTCAGCTTGACAGCCACTCCCGAACGACAGGATGGCCATCAGAAAATCATCTTTATGGCAGCTGGGCCTATTCGTCACAAGGTTAAAAGCACGACCGAAGAGAAATTTGAGCAACAAGTCGTTGTTCATCAAATTTATGACACCCCGCCAAGGCAATTAGTCCAGTCAGAAGAGCGACCAAAAATCTCTGACGCTTATCGATGGGTCATGGAGAATGATGAACGAACAGAGAGAATTATCAATAATGTTCTCGCTTGCCTTGAACAATCAAAACACACAATAGTTCCGAAGCTCCTGCGTAAGCATCAACCCGCATTAGCTTACTAAAGCAATTGAGGGACTAATTCAGTTCCTATTGTGGAAACCAAACCGGCGTCCCGTCCCACCACTAATAATTATCAATAGCTCGTGCTCATTAAGAACGAGGCTAATTCACGCTTTTTTGCGGATTTCAAACCAGATATTGAGGTAGTTCCCCGCAAAGATGATAATGGCACCAACGAAAACATAAATATCGATCGACTCATCATAGATCAACATGGCGGCGACGGCGATTAAGGGCAAACGCACAAAATCAAGCGGAGCCACAACGGTGGCAGGTGCCAATGTTAACGCCTTAGTCACACAAAAATGCGCTAACAAGCCGCAAACAGCGAGTAATCCGAGGAGAGGTAAATCGACCATACGAGGAACAGCGATCATAGCATCGAATCCCGCTGAAATCAGACCAAAAATGAGTTGCAAAACACAAAGATAAAGCATGATTGCTGAAATACTTTCAGTCCTAGTCAGCCGTTTCGTGGACACATAGGTAAGTGCGAAGAAAATAGCGCAAGCTCCTGCAGCCACAACGCCTGGATGTAGATTGTCGATATCAGGTCGCGCAACAACTAAAATACCGATAAAGCCCATGAGTGCAGAGATAAGTCGTATGGTTGTAAAACGTTCCCCCAATAACAAGGGCGATAACAAAATAACCCATAGTGGTGTGGTAAATTCAAACGCAAACACCTGTGCCAATGGAATAACCGCCAAGGCATAAAACCATAAATTCTGACCAGTGAAATGGAAAATATTGCGGATAAGATGCGTACGCCACGCACGAATACCTATTTTTCGGTAAGTTCCGGTTGCATATATTAATACCACTACAATCACCAAGGCGATGGCTGAACGATATAGCATTATCTCGAAGGTATCAAAACCAGCACTGAGTTCGCGCCCAGCAATTGCCATCGTCGTAAAACTGAAGATAGCGCCCAGCATCCATAAAGCCGCTTGCATAGCTAAACTCATAATGTTTCTCTTATTATCAATTCGATAAACAAATTGAAATAGAGTCGAAGGGCCTTGTGATCTCGTTAACATAACGCCCTGCGAAACCACTGCATTAAATAAGCGAGCTCCATCGAGATGAAAAGCTAAGTGGTGCCCATCGACTATATTCCCAAATAGCTTATACTTACCTAGTCTATCGTTTCAGCGCTTAGTTTTAGATACTTTTCAACAAAGTCGCCAGGTAAAATTGGGCGGCTGAAGTAATAGCCCTGCAACAGCATATTGCCATTTTCTTTTAACCAATTCACTTGCTCTATCGTTTCAACACCTTCAGCAACCGTTACTATGCCCAAGTTATCGGCGAGTTGAATAATCGATTTAACAAGGTTTGCATCCTGTTTATCAACATTAATATCGTTAATAAACGAGCGATCGATTTTTAGTTTATCGACCGGCAAATCCTTCAAATGACTGAGAGAGCTATACCCAGTGCCAAAGTCGTCCAAACTAAAACTAATACCAATTTGCTTCAGCTCATTTATCTTTTTAATAGTATCATTCAAATTACCTAACGCGACGCTCTCTGTAATCTCAAATTCAAGGTAGTGACCTGGCATCTGGTACTTTCTCAATACATTGGTTACTTTCTCTATAAAGTCAACTTCAGAGAGTTGCTTCCCACTTATATTTACTGCAATTTTAAACGTGTTCGCCAACCGTTTTTGGGACTTCATTTGCGACAAAAACTCACAAACTTTAGCCAGCATTTTCTCACCCACATCAATGATCAGAGCGCTTTCTTCAAGAAAAGGAATAAATTGATCTGGCGGAACTACCCTATCATCGCGTTGCCAGCGAATAAGTGCTTCAGCGGATGTCACTTCCATTGTTACCGAAGACACAAGTGGTTGTAGGACAAAAAAGAATTCATCTTTAAACATAGCGGCGCTAATGTCGCGCTCTAATTTGAGCAACTTGGCAGCTTCAGTTGCCATTTTATCTTTGAACAATGTCGAACAATTACGACCCGATTTTTTAGATTCATACATCGCTGTATCAGCATACTGTAGAATTTCGTCCGCTGTTTCAAAACCCAGTATAAAGACAACAACACCTAAACTTGCAGATAAGTTATATCGATGTAAGCCAATATCTATTTCTCTATTTACACACCTTCGTAATTTTTCCGCCAGTTCAAAAGCCGTGGCATCCGCAATCGTACGATTACTCGATACTGGCTCGCTGAGAAGTAAAAATTCATCGGCACCCAAGCGCGCTACAAAACCGATATCTTTGAACTCAGCCGAAAGTCGCTCAGAAAGCTTTATGATGAGCTGATCCCCAACACTGTGGCTCAACGTGTCGTTAATCCGCTTAAATTGATCCAAATCAGCGAGTATCGCAACTTGGTACTGATTGTTAGCAACAGCTACATCTTGAGCATTTAACCTTTCATACACTTTATTCCGGTTTGGCAAATTAGTCAGTGAATCACAGTATGCCAAATTTTCAATTTTTTCTTCCGCTTCAACACGTTTGGTAACGTCGTTACACACAACTAAAATACTTTGCCCATCATAGGTGTGAAACTTAACAAACGAGATTTCCATCACGCATTTCATTTTATGTGAATCGTAAGCATCAACGACTGTATTCATTTGTCGCGCATTGTCGCTTAGAAATTTGTTTAATAATTTCATCAAAGATGAATCAACTGGCTCAATTATTTCGGATGCTGACTTCCCTTTTAAATCAAATACAGAATACCCATAGAAAGACGCTGTCGCTTTATTCGCAAATACAAATTTACCTTTATTATCCAGTGAGTAAATAACAGCGGGTGCGGTATCAAGTATTAATCTAAAACGCTGACTACGTTGAGTAAGGAGAATTTGCCCCGATGCTATTCGTCCGAGCAAGGCATTAGCAGAATCAATAATTTTACTGAATTCGTCAGATTCATGTCCTTTGAGTTTGCTAATCGTTTGTTCCGTTATCGAAGCAGTATTGACCTTTTCAAAACGACTCGCGAGCCGCATAAGCGGAGCAGCGAGCATGAAGTGATAGAATAAAACCAATGCGAATGAAATAATGATATATCCGGTGAGCGAAATAACAAAAGTTCGTAACGCTCGGTCATACACCTCGCTAAGGGAAGAGTGAATGTTGATTCTTACCACCAGTTTACCTGACTCTTCGGCCAACTTTACGTTGCTATTTTTTGCTGCATCGGTGTGAGTAAGAGGTACAGTGACTTCTCTGAAATCAGGAATAAGAAAAAATGAAAGTACTTTATTAGTTTGCTCAAGCTCTTTTTCGTTTGATTCCGCTAACACATTGTCACATTCATCTAGGATTGCGACGTATGAAAAATGATTGAAATAGGTCAAGCCTTTAATCACTAAGTCAGCTAAATCGGTATCTAACTTCCAAACGGCATTATTTGCCGAGTCTTTTGAGGCATCAATAACTGATTCAATTGACCTATTGACTTCTGCTTGTCTATTTTTAAAATCGATATAAGTTTGTAAAAATGACATCGCAAAACCTAACAGTAATACCAAAATAAGTGTGCGAATACCTAAGGTAAAAGATATTTTGCTGGCCAACTTCATATGATTTTTCGACAATTTATGAGCGCAAAATTGAATATATGTTATTGCAGTATAGGTGTCTATACCTTTCAATGATTAATGCGATCTTAAATATATACCTATGCATCCTTGAATCTACGTTAAAACTATGGGTTCGAAGTGAATTTAAACATGAATAGTTTACACTTTTCATTTACCATATCACGAGATGCTGAATACTATAAGAAATCATAACTATGTCACAAAACGATAAAGATTTTGCGCCCATTAACATTGAACTTGACGAGCGTCGCCCACTTGGTAATAGAGTCCCCGAACCACAAGCCAATGTGCCCGAATCAAAAGGGATAAATCTACTCTCGTCACTTGCCTTAGTTTTCGCCATTGCTGCCGGTACTGGTTGTGCATTTCTCTATACACAATTGGAACAAGCTAATACATTAGCAGAAAATACCGAAAGCAGGATCAAATCCCTTGAACAGCGCCTTTCAGCCACAGATGAAGAAATGGGCAACTCAACCGTTGCGCTTAGTGTTAAGGTCACGGAATTAACCCAAAAAACTGAAGAGTTATGGGGACAGATGGATAAACTTTGGGCCTCTGCTTGGAGACGTAATCAAGAAGAACTCAAGACCTTGAAAAATGAACTAGTTAGCACGAGAAGTAATTTTGCCAGCGATATCAAGACTATGCAAACGTCGCTTTCAGAGAATATCACAGATGTTCAACAAATGTTGAATCGCATAAATGGTTTAAATGAAAAACTGTCGACTCAAGCAAACGATATACTTACCGCCAATGTGAATGCTGAACAAGCAGGTGAGAAAGTAAATAACCAAACAGCACAAATAAAATCACTGAACGATAAAGTCAAAAGTTTGGAAGCAAAAAATTCAACATTGCTTGAAAAGATATCTGATTTAGAATCGCTATTGCAAGAAATTGCAAAGAAAACAGTTTGAAACTGAAGCACCTGTCCAAGCCGTGTTTGAGTGTCCATTTTTATTGCTATTAATACGCCTAGGTATATCGGTATGATTACCAAAGTCGTTCGGTAATCATACCGACAGTATCCCTTCGTAATCAGAATAATGAAGCTAAAGATTTAAGCTTGTGATCCAGATAGATAATCATGGTCTTGCTCATTACTTATAAGTATTAATACCCTTTTCAGGCACAAAAAAAGCACCCGAGGGTGCTTTTTTATATCTAACGTTTGGCTATCGAATTAACGACGCAGGCCTAAACGCTTGATTAGATCTTGATAACGCTCAACGTTTTTACTTTTCAAGTAATCTAGCAATTTTCTACGTTGGCTAACCATACGCAATAAACCACGACGTGAATGATGGTCTTTCTTATGCTCTTTAAAGTGCCCTTGAAGCTTGTTAATGTTATGCGTTAACAATGCAACTTGAACTTCTGATGAACCTGTATCGCCTTCTTTAATGCCGTATTCAGATACGATAGTACCGATTTCTTCTGTGGTTAGTGACATAATTATCTCCAATATAGATAGATGGTTTAAACAACAGCACGCCGATCACTAATTCAGTCATGCCAAAAAGAGCGCGTATTATACCCGTGAAGTGACAATACACAAGTGCTTTAGCTCAGATTTCGCCAAAATAGCTTTCTTTATAAACAACCACTCGTTTGGGTTGTAAATTTCCAGCAGAGTCAACCTCTGCCATACCATAAAAACGCTTGTCTGAAGCTCGATAAATCCTAACTAGGTCGCTTTTAGAAAATAGATTTTCTTCTAGTATCTCTTGGCCGTGCAAAAATCGTTCAATGCTCGCGTTATTTGCATCGAAACTAGGAAGATTTGAGACCGCTGTATCCATTGGTAACAATAATTCATCCAATTTATCGAAACCACGAAACTCTCTATCAATGCTCAAATCCGCTGACAGAGATTGTAGCTCATCAACCGTAATCATATTTTCCGTTGGATAATCCGCTACTTTAGTTCGACGAAGCATTGTAACATGTGCGCCGCAGCCTAAAGACTGACCAAGATCATCAACGAGAGAACGAATATAGGTTCCCTTCGAACAGCTTATTTGCATATCCAACTCGTTATTTTCAAATCGCAATATACCTAAAGAATGAATAGTAATATCGCGAGCTTCGCGATTAATGACCATCCCCTGCCGAGCATAAAAATACAAGGGTTTACCTTGATATTTAAGCGCAGAAAACATAGAGGGGATCTGTTTAATAGGCCCACGAAAAGCCTTCACAGCGTTTTCAATGTCAGGTAGTGTTACGCTTACTGGCCTTGTTTCGACAATCTCACCATCAGAATCTGATGTGTCAGTTCGTTCACCAAGCTTTGCAGTTACAATATAAGTTTTATCGGCGTCCAATAAAAACTGTGAAAATTTTGTTGCCTCGCCTAAGCAGATGGGCAGCATGCCAGTTGCAAGCGGATCAAGCGCACCTGTGTGGCCTGCCTTTGCTGCGCCATACAAGCGCTTAACTTGTTGTAGGATGAAATTGGATGACTCGCCAGTGTATTTATCAACAAGAACGACGCCATTAATCGCTCTGCCTTTTTTTCTTCTTGCCATACTCTTGTTAAGTCTCTACTCGTCTTCAGGTGCGTCTTTTGCTTTTGCCTCGTCTTTGGCTCTAGCTTGATTAACTAACGTTGAAATGCGGATACCTTCAGTAATAGATTCATCTCTAAAAAAGTGCACAGCCGGAACAGCACGCATACGAATTCGCTTCGCCAGTAAACTGCGAATAAATCCTTTAGCGTCTTGTAACTTTGCCAGATCGTCTTTTATCTTTTCTTCGTCGTTGTTGTAAAAAGTCACGTAGATTTTAGCGTGAGCTAGGTCTCGCGACACCTCTACACTCGATATCGTGATCATCCCAACTTGAGGTTCACGATGTTTAAATTCATTTTGTAAGATACTGGCAATTTCTTTATGAACTTGCTGGCTTACTCTATCTGTCCGAGAAAATTCTCTCGCCATATTATTCTCCTAATTCAATTACACATCATTTGTATAATGAAAAAAACGGAGGCTAATAGCCCCCGTCTTTGGTTTCTCTGGTGTGTTAAGTCGTCTTTTAGATTTCTCTTTTGACTTCAACGATTTCAAATACTTCTATCTGATCGCCAACTTTAACATCATTATAGTTCTTCACGCCGATACCACATTCGATACCTTTCTTAACGTCTTGAACATCGTCTTTAAAGCGACGCAATGATTCAAGCTCACCTTCATAAATCACCACGTTATCACGCAGCACTCGGATTGGATTGCTACGTTTAATGACACCTTCGGTGACCATACAACCGGCAATTGCACCAATCTTCGGTGATTTAAATACATCACGTACTTCTGCAAGACCCATGATCTGTTGCTTGAACTCAGGCGCAAGCATACCGCTCATCGCTTGTTTCACTTCATCAATCAGTTCATAGATTATGCTGTAGTAACGTAAGTCAATTTCTTCAGCTTCAATAATGCGACGCGCACTTGCGTCAGCACGAACGTTAAAACCAACTACGATGGCATTTGAAGCAGCAGCTAAACTTGCATCAGTTTCAGTGATACCACCTACACCACTACCAACAATGTTCACTTTTACTTCATCGGTAGATAATTTAATCAAGCTTTCTGCGATAGCTTCAATTGAGCCTTGAACATCGGCTTTAAGGACTACGTTCAAGTCGCTCACATCACCAGACTCCATGTTTGCAAACATGTTTTCTAGTTTTGCTTTTTGTTGCTTAGCTAATTTAACTTCGCGCTGTTTGGTATGACGTTTTGCAGCAACTTCTCTCGCTTTACGTTCATCTTGAACGACAAGCGCGTCTTCGCCAGCGATTGGCACACCCGACAGACCGAGCACTTCAACCGGAGTTGATGGACCCGCAACTTTAATTTCTTGACCATGCTCATCGCGCATCGCTCGAACACGACCATACTCTTCGCCGCACAATAGGATGTCGCCAGCTTTCAATTCGCCTTCTTGAATTAAGACAGAAGCAACTGGGCCTCTACCTTTATCCAAACGAGATTCAATAACGACGCCGCGAGCAGGACCCGTCGCAACCGCTTTTAAATCAAGTAGCTCAGCCTGCAATGAAATTGCTTCGAGCAATGCATCGATACCTAGACCTGTTTTTGCTGAAACCGGTACGAATTGATGTTCACCGCCCCATTCTTCAGAAATAACGTCGAGTTGTGAAAGCTCGTTTCTAACTCTATCAGGGTCAGCACTTTCCTTATCCATCTTGTTTACCGCAACAATTAACGGCACGCCGGCTGCTTTAGCATGCTGAACCGCTTCTTTTGTTTGCGGCATTACGCCGTCGTCAGCAGCAACAACTAAGATAACTATATCCGTTGCAGTGGCACCACGAGCTCGCATTGCAGTAAACGCCGCATGTCCAGGTGTATCAAGGAAAGCAATTCGGCCATTGTTAGTTTCGACACTATAGGCACCGATGTGTTGCGTAATACCGCCAGCTTCACCGTCAGCAACTTTTGCACGTCGAATATAATCGAGCAACGATGTTTTACCGTGGTCAACGTGACCCATGATAGTAACCACGGGAGCACGAGCGACTTTATCGCCTTGTGCTGAAGAATCAGCAATTAGCTCGTCTTCAAGCGCATTGTCGTTAACTAGCTCGTACTTGTGACCCATTTCTTCAATCACTAAAACGGCAGTGTCTTGATCAAGTACTTGATTTATTGTTGCCATTTCGCCCATTTTCATCATCGTTTTGATGACTTCAGTGCCTTTCTTCGCCATGCGGCTAGCAAGTTCACCTACAGTAATGGTGGCGCCGATCTTCACAACTCTTTCAACCGGTTGTGCCGGCTTATTAAAGCCATGCTTAAGATCTTCACCTGCGTTTTTCTTCGATTTTTTGCGACGACGTGAAGAGCGTTCAACTTGCATATCTTGCTCGTCTTCCGCTTCTTGCGCATAACGGTTAGAATGAAGATGCACATCTTCAGCTTCTTGCTTTTTACGACGTATCTCTTCTTCCTTCCAGCGTTTGTCATTTTCTTCAGCTAACTTGCGGGCTTCATCAGCAGCCTTCTTCGCATCTTCTTCTAGTTTGCGTTGAATTTCTTCTTCTTGCTGCTTCTTAATCCGCTCGGCTTCTGAGCGTATTTCTTCTTGAGCTTTCTTTTCCTCTGCGGACATAGTTGGCTCATTCTTCTTACGCTCTTCAGCTTCTTTCTTCGCTTTTTCAGCTCGAGCTGCGCGCTCAACTTCCTGCGCCTTTCGTGCCTCAGCAGCTTTCGCAAGTTTTTCTTCCGCTGCAGCTTTTGCTGCATCAGCAGCTTGTTTTTCAGCTTCAAATTTCGCCAGCGCTTCAGCGGCAACTCTCGCTGCTTCTTCTTCAGCTAAACGCTGCTCTTCAACGTCAGTACGTTTGACATAAGTGCGTTTTTTGCGAACTTCAACCTTTACAGCTTTCGATTTACCTAAGCTAATCGTGCTAGTCGTCTTGCGCTGAAGTGTCATTTTCTTCGGCGCTTCCATACCTGTACCACCATGAGACTTGCTCAAGTGATCAAGCAACTTTTTCTTCTCTTCCTCAGTAACTAATTCACCTGCGGCTTTCGTTACACCAGAATCTTTAAACTGCTGAACCAAACGATCAACGGTTGTGCCAATATCTGTGGCGAGTTTTTCTATGGATACTTCTGCCATATTCTTTACTATCCCCCTGTTGACCTAATCTTCACTAAACCAAACGATATTGCGTGCAGCCATAATCAGCTTACCCGCAGTTTCTTCGTCTAATTCTTCAATATCACTAATTTCATCAGTACCTTGCTCTGCAAGCCCTTCTAAATCAGTAATGCCTCTACTCGCAAGAACGAATGCAACATGTCTGTTCATGCCTTCAAGGTCGAGTAATTCTTGTTTTGGTTCTGACGCTTCCAACGATTCTTCGTTTGCTAATGCACGAGTGGTTAACCAAGCTTTGGCTCTGCTACGCAACTCTTCAACGGTATCTTCATCTAAACCATCTATCGCCAATAACTCACTTACTGGTACGTAAGCAATTTCTTCTAATGAAGTAAAACCTTCATCTACTAAAATCGATGCAAAATCATCATCAATATCTAATCCAGAGGTAAACACACCTAACACTTTTGCATTTTCTTCTTCATGCTTAGCATTTAGCGCTTCGACTGTCATTACGTTAAGTTCCCACCCGGTTAACTGACTCGCTAGACGTACGTTTTGTCCGCTGCGTCCAATTGCTTGAGCAAGATTATCCGCTTCAACAGCGACATCCATGGTATGCGAGTCTTCATCGACGACAATTGAAGCAACTTCAGCCGGCGCCATTGCGTTAATAACGAAAGAAGCTGGATTTTCATCCCACAGCACGATGTCAACTCGTTCGCCACCTAGTTCACCAGAAACTGCCTGAACACGAGAGCCGCGCATACCTACACAGGCACCAATTGGATCGAGGCGTTTGTCGTTAGTTTTTACTGCTATTTTAGCTCGTGCACCAGGATCACGGGCAGCCGCTTTGATTTCAAGCGTCTCTTCCGCAATTTCTGGCACTTCTAATCTGAATAACTCAACCAACATATCTGGATGAGTTCTACTGATAAATAGTTGTGCACCTCGAGCTTCAGGACGAATAACGTAAAGTAAACCACGCACTCTGTCACCTGGACGGAAGGTTTCACGCGGTAACATATCATCACGATAAATAACACCTTCAGCATTATTACCCAAATCGATAATGACATTATCACGATTAACTTTCTTCACTGTGCCTGTGACTAATTCACCAACACGGTCTTCGTATTCTGCAATCATTTGAGCGCGCTCAGCTTCACGTACTTTTTGTACGATAACTTGCTTTGCTGTTTGCGTTGTAATACGGTCAAAAGAGATTGATTCAATCTGCTCTTCAACGTAGTCACCCAGTTGAATGTCTGGCTCATCAATTTGTGCAGCTGAAATCGTCATTTCTGCGTAAGGGTTTTCTTGTTCTTTGTCATCTTCTGTCACTAACCAGCGACGGAAAGTATCAAAATCACCAGTTTCGCGATCGATAGCGACACGCACTTCAATTTCGCCTTCATTTTTCTTTTTAGTAGCGCTAGCTAAAGCAAATTCCAGTGCTTCAAATATCTTTTCTCTTGGCACTTGTTTTTCATTTGAAACGGCTTCAGCCACCAACAAAATTTCTTTACTCATTTTATAAGCCTCACAGATTGCTCCTAGAAGAAGCAAACACTCCCCAATAGTTAATCAAAATTTGGAACTAAATTGCCTTTTTCTATATTAGCAATTGCCAAAGAAAACTCATCGTTGTCTACTTTTATTAAAATGGTGTCATTTTCGCATTTTAATAAAAGTCCTTTAAAATTGCGTCTACCATCTTGTGGTATCGACAACTTCACTGTAATAATTTCACCTACAACCAGTGCATAATGTTCAGACTTGAATAGCGGTCTGTCCATACCGGGCGATGAAACTTCTAAGTTATATTCGGTTGTAATTGGGTCTTCAACGTCCATTACAGCACTAATCTGATGACTTACATCAGCGCAATCATCTACATCGATCCCATTTTCGTGGTCGATGAACACTCTTAAAATCGAATGTTTACCTGCTCTTACAAATTCTACACCAACAAGCTCAAAGCCAAGTGCCTCGACAGGAGGCGTTAGCATGTCTGTCAGTTTTCGCTCAAGTTGCGACAAATTTACACTCCAGAAACAAAAAAAGGGCGTGTAGCCCATACTTCAATCTATCCCGTTTATTTTACTAAACGCTAGATACAAAAAAACCCCGGTCAAGCGGAGCTCACAAATACTTCATGTTAATGCCCGAAATGCCTACAGCCCTTCAGACGCTTGACC
>CBFIAR010000006.1:0-146458 GCA_965660625.1 Glaciecola sp.
GAGAAGAAGGTCATGTGTCGTATTCGCGCTAATATCCAACGCTCAATGATTTGCACACCGACTTCGGCCTTAGATTTATCCTTGGGTTTATAGGGTCTGGCAGGGATTATTGCTACACCATAATGGGCAGCCATTTGCTGATAGGCAGGATTGATATCGGGATCATAATTACAGGCTTTCGTGACGCCGCTTTTCAAATTATCGGGCACCACCACTTGTGGCACTCCTCCAAGAAACTCAAAGCAGCGTGCATGACTTTGCACCCAATCCGACAGCGTTTGTGTATAAGTCGCTTCCGCATAAGTGTAGTTCGAAGCACCCATCACTGCCACGAATATCTGAGCGGTGCGCACCTCCCCAGTTAGGCTGTTTACAATCGCAACGGTTTGCCCAGCATAATCCACAAATAGCTTTTCACCTGCAATATGGATTTGCCTCATGGAGCGTCTTTGCTTTTTGCTCCACACTAAGAAGTGATGACAATACTGCGCATAACCGTAGCTGCGCGTTGGGTACTGCTCGGCGTATTCTTCCCACGCTAAATACTTGGTCATGCCCGGCTTAGTCAGCTCTTTACGCACAGCAAACCAGTCAGGCATTTCGCGCTGGCTTGATAGAGCAACATCGGCTTTTGGGTAGAACAGTTCGGCTAAGCTCCGCTCGTCGAGCGCTTCAACGCTTGGCCAGTCAAGGTTTAAGGCTTGCGCCTTCTTTATGGTTTTAGATACTAAGCCTACGCTTATTCGCAGGCTTCTGTTTATTTGACGAATGCTAAGGTCAGCTTGCAGCTTCAACCTCAATATATCTCTTAATTTACGCATTGATGATCTCTGTGCTGGCATAACCTGCTCCCTCAAGCAAAAAAGGAAGTAGGTTATCAGTTACAAAATCAATGCGGGGATCTCATACTGGATGAGCGTGAACACCTATTCTGGACAAAGGCAAAAAAGTGCTCACGTTCCGGCCAGAATCAGTGCTCACGATAAAACAGTATGAGTGTTCACGTTCGGCCAGAATAGAGGTTCACGTTGCCCCAGAATATGCAAGACTTTCCTAATGGTTTAAATTTGATTTTGACAGTCGCTCCATCCACGGATAGTGTTCTTGATTTCATATTTCACCAGACAGTTATTTAACTTAGAACTATTATTACAACCTTTCATAAAGTATTGCAAATATAGGAGTTTTGTATATATTATTACATATAAACTATATTTAACTATTTTTATAAAAATAAATACATATAAAACAGTGGTTTATTAATTATATTTTTTAAGTTAAGTTTGCATATTATAATCTTTATAACGCTATATATCTTATATAAATAGAGATTAAATGTTTTATTCTAATTTAGTCTATTAAATGTTTATCTTTATCTAGGTTTAAGTGCTTAATGAAAGTCAATTTAGGTGGCTTTTGTATTCAAGATAGAAAGTTTATATGGTTAAGTTGGGAGTGGTTAACGAGTAAGAATTTGCAATTAACTTGAAAAGTGCATATTTACTATTTACATCAGTCAATGTCGTTTTACTGGTTTTTTATGAGGAGCATTTGATTACGACTATGCGAGAGAATCTAGCTTGATTTTGAGTGGGTCTAAGTTTTCTAATCGTAAGGTTTTTCAAAACAACAAGACAATTAACAAATACTAAGAAATGATTTTTAACAAAATAATAAAAACGGTTTGTCGCAAGTTACATCTTACTTCTTTGTAAAGTCGCAGTGCTAATCGGCCACTCAGTCAATGTTGCTGGTCATACTAAGATCTGTTTTGTGCTATTCTCAGTTTAATAATTATTTATTACTTGCTTGCTCATTCCCCGATTTTCTCATATTCTCACCTATAGTCTCATGGTAGGTAAAACTATGTCCGATGAAATTATGACCTTGAAAGAGGTCGCTGACTATCTCAAGTTAGCAGAAAAAACCGCTTATAGACTAGCTGCTGAAGGCAAATTGCCGGGATTTAAAGTAGGCGGCAGTTGGCGGTTTAAACGTGAAGATGTACACAAATGGATTGAAGACAAGAAGGCATCGAACAAGAGTTCATAGATAAGTGCATGGAAATAGGAAATTTAAATTAGATGTCAGGTGAAAAACTAACCTTATCGCAGCTAGAGCAATACCTTTCAAAAGCCGCTTGGATACTTAAGGGACCAGTAGATGCGTCTGACTTCAAGGTCTACATCTTTCCATTGCTGTTTTTCAAGCGGATATCAGATGTTTACGATGAAGAATATCGTTTTGCGTTGGAAGAATCAGATGGTGACGAGGACTATGCATTACTGCCTGAATTTCATCGCTTTGATATTCCACAAGGTTGCCATTGGACCGATGTAAGAGAGACTACCACAAATGTTGGACTTGCTATCGAGCATGCCTTGCGAGGTATTGAGCAAGCCAATCAGGAGTTCTTGTATGGCATTTTTGGTGACACACAGTGGAGCAACAAGAACAAACTCTCAGACGCTCTATTAATAAACCTTGTAGAGCATTTTTCACAATACGATCTTGGCAATGAAAATGTTGACCCTGACATGCTCGGTCAAGCATACGAATACCTAATCAAACACTTCGCCGACTTAACGAACAAAAAAGCGGGGGAGTTCAACACCTCGTTCTGTAGTTCATTTGCTGGGTTTAATCTTAGACCCACATGAAGGCCAAACAATCTATGATCCGGCCTGCGGCACAGGCGGCATGCTGTTAGAGTGTGTTGATCACCTCAAACATAACAATGAAGACTACCGCACCCTTAAGCTTTTCGGCCAAGAGAAGAACCTCACCTCCAGCTCAATCGCTCGTATGAACATGTTTTTGCACGGTATTGAAGATTTTAAAATCTTGCGCGGTGATACTTTGCGCAGCCCAGCATTCTTCGAAGCGGACGGACTTCAAACTTTTGACTGTGTAATTGCAAACCCACCGTTCTCCTTGAAGGAATGGGGAGCAGAGAATTGGGCCAATGATCCGTATGGCCGAAACATTGCCGGAGTTCCCCCTAAAGGCAATGGTGATATGGCTTGGGTGCAGCACATGGTCAAATCCATGAACAGCACCGGTCGTATGACAGTGGTGTTGCCACATGGCGCTTTGTTTCGAAAAGGCGCTGAAGGAAAAATTCGCAAAGCGTTGCTTGACCTAGATTTACTAGAAGCAGTCATTGGTCTTGGTCCCAATGTGTTTTACGGCACGCAATTAGCTGCGTGCGTTATAGTCTTCCAGCAAAACAAAGAGACAGAGAAAAAAGGCAAGGTTTTGTTTATAGATGCTTCAGATCAAATTCGTGTAGGTCGAGCCCAAAACCATTTGGAACCTAAGCATGTCCAACAAATTCACAAATGGTATCAAGCGTTCGAGGATGTAGAAAACTACGTTAAAGTCGCCTCGCTGAAAGACTTAGACGAAAATGACTGTAATTTGAATATTCCTCTCTATGTCGAAAAAATCATTGAAGATAATTTGCCTAGCGTAGAAGAAGCTATGGTTGAACTAAAAAGTGCATGGGAAGCAAGCCTAAAAGCCGAAGAAAAATTTAAAGCAGTACTGGAGAAGTTTCTCTAATGGCAAATGAAAACCAAGAACTAGACCAAAAGTCCCTAGAAAAATACCTTTGGGGTGCGGCCACGGCTTTGCGTGGCACAATCGATGCTGGCGACTACAAGCAATACATTTTCCCTTTACTTTTCTTTAAGCGTATTTCAGACGTATACGATGAAGAATTTCAAAATGCCCTAGCAGAATCCGATTGGGATATGGAATACGCAGCCTTTGCCGAAAACCATCACTTTCAAATACCAGCGGGTGCGCATTGGAATGATGTGCGTGAAACTACAACCAACATAGGCTTGGCCTTACAAAACGCCATGCGTGCTATAGAGCAAGCAAACCCAAATACCTTACACGGTATTTTTGGCGATGCGAGCTGGACCAATAAAGATCGCCTCTCTGACGCAATGCTCACCAACCTGATTGAGCACTTTTCTCAGCAAACATTGAACCTAAGCAATGTGCCTGACGACAAGCTCGGTAATGCCTATGAATACCTTATTAAGGAATTTGCCGATGATAGCGGCCATACCGCAGCGGAATTCTATACCAATCGGACAGTCGTCAAGTTAATGACCATGATCATGGACCCGCAACCAGGCGAGTCGGTCTACGATCCAACCTGTGGTTCTGGTGGTTTGCTATTGAACTGCGCCCTGCATTTGAAAGAAGAAGGCAAAGAATACCGAACGCTAAAACTATACGGCCAAGAGATAAACCTACTTACCTCAGCCATCGCTCGTATGAATATGTTTATGCATGGCATAGAAGAGTTCGACATTATTCGTGGCGATACCTTGGCCAATCCAGGTCTGCTAGAGAATGACGAATTGAAGAAGTTCAACGTCATTCTGGCAAATCCGCCGTATTCGATTAAGTCTTGGGATAGAAAATCTTTTGAGAATGATCCATTCGGCCGGAACTTATGGGGCACACCACCGCAGGGGTGCGCGGACTACGCATTTCAGCAGCATATTCATAAAAGCCTAGATAAAAAAAATGGGCGCTACGCAATTCTGTGGCCACACGGTATTTTATTTCGTGATATGGAAGCGGAAATGCGGAGAAAAATGTTGGCATCTGATCAGATAGAGGCTGTTATTGGATTGGGAGCTAATCTGTTTTACAACTCTCCTATGGAAGCCATGATTTTGGTGGGCAACACTAATAAGCCTGAGCAGAGAAAAGGAAAAGTACTGTTTGTTAATGGCAAAGATGATGTCGTAGATAACAAAGGATTAGCTTACCTAACGTCAGATCATATTAACAAACTATATCAAGCATATGCCGATTTCACGGATATACCTCACTACGCCAAAGTCGCTACTTTGGATGAAATCATGGACTTTGATGGCAATATGAATATTAATTTTTACGTTAAACGTGATAACTCCGCTAATGAAGTAGATTTTAAAGAAACCTTAAACAATTGGGTGACGGCCAGTAATGATTTAGAGGACTCTATGAATGCCTTGCTAAAGGAGGTTGTGTAATGGAGGAGCTACTTGAAAAAGGCATTGATGGGCTAAACCTAGATCGTTCTGATTGGCAGTTAGTTAAATTTGGTGATGTAGCCATTCAGCAGAAACAAACAGTTGACCGAGAAAATACAGATCTAACTCGCTATGTGAAGGGCGAGCATATGCATTCGGAGGATATTCACTTGCGTGAATGGGGTGAATTGCAAGATGAATATCTGGGGCCTGCTTTTATTAGGAAGTTTGAAGAGGGCGATATCCTTTATGGGTCTCGTCGAACATATTTGCGGAAAGTGGTGATTGCGCCATTCGATGGAATTACTTCAAATACAACATTCGTTATCAAGGCAAAAAATAAGCGGATCGATAAGCGATTATTACCATTTATTATGCTATCAGAAGGTTTTTCTCAACATTCCATTCGTAACTCTAAGGGGTCTGTTAATCCCTATGTAAATTGGAAGGATTTGGCTGGGTATGAGTTTCTTTTGCCTTCTTTTGATCACCAAACTGTGCTTGTAGATCTACTAACATCTTTAGACACCTCATTACAAAGTGATAAGGCTCTACTGAGTAAAGCTCAGAAATTTGAAAAATCTGAAGAAAAATCAATTTTTTTGTCAAGCAAGCCAACCGACTCAATTAAGACCCCTCTTGGACGAATCAATAAAAATTGGCAGTGCCTTACTCTAGAGAATCTAATAAAAGAAAAGTTCATAGTTTCACACCTAGATGGAAATCACGGGTCATTTTACCCAACTAATGATGAGTTTGTTGAGAAAGGCGTACCATATATATCGGCAAATTGTATTGAAGACGACAGAATTTCTTTCTCAAAAGCTAAGTATTTAACTCAAGAAAGAGCATCTGTTTTTAAAAAGGGTGTTGCGATTAATGGAGATGTTCTGCTAGCCCATAACGCTACTGTAGGTCCCGTTTGTATTTTAGAAACAGACCTGCCAAAAGTCATATTGAGTACAACTCTAACTTACTTTAGGGTGAATCCAGATAAAATGGATAGAGATTATCTGTACCATTTCATGGCTTCTAGATTATTTCAATCGCAATTGCATCGAGTAATGACTCAATCGACTAGGAATCAGGTTCCTATTACGACACAGAGAAAACTGTATTTCTTAGTACCGACTATCTCAGAGCAAAGGAAAGCGACTATTGAATTAAAAAAGGCTGTGTTACTACGAAAAAAAGTAGAGAGAAAAATTGACATATACAAGCTGTTGCAAAAAAGCATAATAAATCAGGTGTTTTAGGTATGGGATTTACCGAATTAAATAGCGTAGAGAATTACATCATCAACCGACTTACTGGTGTAAATCTCAATCAAGGTCAGGTCGCTGAAACACCGTTGCAGCCCTATAGTGCCGTATGGCAATTTCAATCGCCTGAACGGCTTGGCCGTGGTGTGAATGAGGTGATGATCGAGGCGCAAGTTAAAGACGCCTTGCTACGCCTAAACCCTGAAATTCAGGCAAGACCAGAGCTTGCCGATGAAGTTATTTACAAACTTCGTGCTATTTTAATTTCGGTAAACCAAATTGGTCTGGTCAAAGCCAATGAAGAATTCTTCTTATGGCTTATGGGCGAAAAGACCATGCCATTTGGCGTGAACAATCGCCATGTACCTGTGCGCTTAATCGACTTTGATAACCTCACCAATAATCAATACATAGTTACTAATCAGTTCCGTATTCATCAACGCGAAACCAAGATACCCGATGTGGTAATGTTGATTAACGGTATTCCAGTGGTGGTTGGTGAGGCTAAAACACCAATACGTCCAGCGGTTAGCTGGCTAGATGGCGCGAACGAAGTCCACAATATCTACGAAAATGCTGTTCCTCAGCTATTCGTGCCGAATATATTGTCGTTCGCGACTGAAGGAAAAGAGCTGTTTTACGGCGCGATACGCTGCCCATTAGAATTCTGGGCACCATGGCGATTAGAAAATGACGATGAAGTGATAGCAAAAAGTTTTGGCTTAGTTGGTGTGGGTAAAGAACTTAACGATTTACTGAGCCCCACGCGATTGTTAGATATCATGCGTAACTTCTCACTGTTCACCAGTAACAATAAGAAACAGCGTATCAAGATAATTCCACGCTTCCAGCAATACGAAGGCGCTAACAAGATTGTTCAGCGTGTTATTGAGGGGAAAATCAAAAAGGGGTTGATCTGGCATTTCCAAGGTTCAGGCAAATCGTTGTTGATGGTATTCGCTGCGCAAAAGCTCCGCCGTGAAGCGTCACTCAAGAGTCCAACTGTTATTGTTCTGGTAGACAGAACTGACCTCGATACACAAATCAGCGGCACCTTTAATGCCGCAGACGTTGCTAATGTTGAAAGCACCGAAAGCATTAAAGAGCTTCAACAGATGCTGGAGCGCGATACCCGCAAGATCATTATTTCGATGATCCATAAGTTTCGTGATGCTAAGCCCAACATGAATACACGCGAGAATATCATCGTGCTGGTGGATGAAGCTCACCGAACACAAGAAGGTGACTTAGGCCGTCAAATGCGTGCGGCACTGCCCAATGCATTTTTGTTTGGGTTAACCGGAACACCCGTTAACAAGGCTGACAAAAATACGTTTTGGGCGTTTGGGGCAGAAGAAGATCAGGGTGGCTATATGAGCCGCTATACCTTCCATGACTCTATCCGTGATGAAGCGACCCTGCCACTCCACTTTGAACCGCGTCTTGTCGATGTTCATGTTGATAAGGACTCATTGGATGAAGCCTTCACAAATTTGAAGGAAAGTGCTGGACTGACTGACGAAGAGGCTGATGCTCTAAATCAGAAGTCTGCAAAGATGGCTGCTTTCCTTAAAGCGCCTGAGCGCGTTGAAAAAATCGTTACTGATATCGCTGAACACTTCAAAGAGAAAGTATTACCGCACGGTTTTAAAGCCATGATCGTAACGCCTGATCGCCACGCTTGTGTTCAGTACAAAGAAGAATTAGATAAACATTTTGCGGTAGAGGCTAGCAAGGTTGTAATATCGACCACTGCGAATGACGATTTCGAATTTAAGAAGAAATGGGGCGTTGATAAGAGCCAACAAGAGAAGGTCGTTGATGAATTTAACGATGCTACGTCCGACCTTAAATTCATAATTGTGACCGCTAAGCTCTTAACAGGGTTTGATGCCCCCATATTGCAAACGATGTATTTGGATAAATCCATAAAAGATCACACATTGCTTCAAGCAATTTGCCGCACCAACCGCTTGTATCCGCATAAAACATTTGGACGAATTGTCGATTACTTCGGCGTATTCGATGACGCAGCAAAGGCATTAGAGTTTGATGAAGAAAGTCTACAACAGGTCATTACGAATTTGGCAGAGCTACGCGCTAAGTTACCACAGGCTATGATAGATGCACTTGCGCATTTTGAGGGTGTAGACCGAACTTTAGAGGGATTTGAAGGCTTAGAAGCTGCGCAGGATGCCATTAATAATGATGAGAAAAAAGACGCCTTTGCCGCTGACTTCAAATATCTAGCTAAGCTTTGGGAGTCGCTCTCACCTGACAATATTCTTGACGTTTACAACCAAGATTATAAATGGTTAGCTCAAGTATACGAATCCGTTAAACCTGCATCTGACAATATTGGTAAGTTGTTATGGCTCACTTTAGGCGCTCAGACTACGCAACTAATCCACGATAATATTCATGTTGGCGAAGTGCATACGCTGGATGAGTTCGTGATGGATGCCGATGTCATCGAGGATATCTTTAATAATCCCGACCCAAGAAAAACCAAACAGCTTGAGAAGGCTTTAGCTAAACGATTCAAAGACCGTGTCGATTTGCCGGTATTTAAGTCCCTAAGTGAACGACTGGAAACGCTTAGAGATAAGGCTGAAAAAGGACTGATTGCATCAATCGATTTTGTTAAAGAGCTATGTAAGATTGCTAAAGAAACTCTACAGGCTGAAAAAGAACTAGAAACAGAGATTCAAGAAAAGTCGCCTAAAGCCGCGTTGACAGAGCTTTTTTTGGAGTTAAAAAGCGAACAAACACCAGCCGTCGTCGAGCGCATTGTCAGTGATATTGATGGTATTGTGCGAATAGTGCGCTTTCCAGGGTGGCAGACGACAACTGGCGGAGAGCGTGAAGTTCAGAAATCACTGCGGAAAACGCTTTTGAAATACAAATTACATACTGATCAAGCGTTGTTTGATCAGGCATATGCTTACATTCGGGAATATTATTAATGACCCACAATGCAGGAAGCAAAGCGCTCGATATTACTGAATTCCCTATTGATGAACATTGTGTGGGTTCGAAGTGGACTGTGGACAATAAAGAACAATTGGCGCAGTTGATTGCGATAGTTGTTATGGGGCAAGCAAAGCAAGCAGCCCATATTATCAACGAGCTATTGCCTGCTGCACCTGCATTTACTACTGATGCACTCAAGAACGAGGCAATAATAAAGTTCACTGTTCAAGAGCAGAGCCAAACACAAAGGATAGGATACCCGAGGTATCAACGAGATGGATTAATATTTGAGATAATATCTTGGATTGCAGCTAAGCAGGTTTCTGGGAAAAATTGCTTTTTAAAAGATCCCCATATAAGTGCTACATCTCAGGGCTTGGATGGAATAATGATTGAGCTCAATGACGACAGGAACGACTTACTAAAATCTACAATTTTCGAAGATAAGTGCTCTGAAAACCCGAGGAACACTTTCAGAGACAAAGTAATTCCAGGCTTTCTTGACAGACATGGCAATACAAGAAGCGCAGAGCTTATAGCTGCTGCTGCGGCTCTAATTCAATTAAGTGGGGTAACTGAACTACAGGCCATGGAAATATCATTTAAGGTTCTAGATAATAACTGTCGACAATATCGTGCTGGTTTCGCCTTAACTCAAGGATTTGATACTGAAGCTGCGCAAAAAGCTCTATTTAAGGGATACAACAAAATAACAAAAATACAAAAAGAGCAACGAATTGGGGCAAGCTTAATTGTAGATGGTGACTTGAGAGATTGGTTTGATTCCCTAGCAATTCTAATTATTGCCTATATCCAACAATTAGATGTTGAGCAAGTATAATGTACGATCCAGAAACCGCATCATTACTTCGCTCTGCGCCAGAATTACCAAATCTTGATTCAAACGACCTACCTCGGTTACTTACCGATCACTATGCAAAAATTGTTTCTATCAGGCTTGGTGGTGAAGAAAAAAATGAAGAGGAAGAGGGCTGGAGCCTTGATAACATAGCTGACACGTATGAACTAATTGTGTCTATTAATAACGATCCATTAGTAAGGCGTCCATCTGCATTTGTAGCAGCAAGTGCACAATTGATTATCGCGCGTCGACAGAAACTCCTTGTTGAAGATGATGTATCTCCGGCCAACATTAGCCGCGACCGATTGGCTCCAGAACTGGCTGCGATACTATTATTTTTATCAGCAGAACAATATGCTGATGCACACGAAGCAGCCTCACAAATTCCTACACATCGAGAAGCACAAACTTCCTTAACTTCTATCATCACAGACAACATTATAGATCTAGCG
Source organism: Glaciecola sp. (assembly GCA_965660625.1). Taxonomy (GTDB): domain Bacteria; phylum Pseudomonadota; class Gammaproteobacteria; order Enterobacterales; family Alteromonadaceae; genus Glaciecola. The sequence goes on from CBFIAR010000006.1 coordinate 10,592, forward strand.
AAAGGAAATCTTTCTAGCGTCATATCTCGCGGCACAGAAAGAGTAGAATTAGGGCCAATACCTTTAGCACCTAACGAGGCTACAGCATCACAAGCAATTCTACATACACTATCATATGGTATCGAATTGATGGCATCAGAGATCCTTGGGAACGTATCAAAAAATGCAGACGAACCTTCTCCTCGTTCCATTTTCGAGAGAGTTAAATCTCTTTCTTCCTCAATAATAGGCAATGATATGTCCCCTAGAATTGAGTATAGTTACCCAGGCTTTTATCATTTAGCGTCATTGCTTATTTCTACATATGATGGCTTAGCTGGTTCATCTCTCACAAAATTACTCGCGCCCAATGGCTCCGATCCGGTTTTCTGGAAAAATTGGATAGAATTTAGAGCCAACAAGTTTCCTTACATCTGGCCCAATCACCGTGAAGCTTTAAATGATGGCTTCCACGAGAATGGTGTTTCTGCTGTATTAGTTTTGCCGACTGGTGCAGGAAAGACGACGGTATCATCAATTAAGATTGCTAGTGTCCTTGCCCAAAATAAAAAAGTGGTATTTCTTGCACCTACGCATGCGCTTGTAGAGCAGCTAACTGCTGATTTACAGGATATGTTCCCCAAAGAGATATTAGGTTCTTCCGTATCCAGTGATTTCGATTTGCTTTTCCAAGTTGACGCCGTACTTCCAGAAATTGAAGTAATGACGCCAGAGAGATGCTTGGCGATGCTTTCTTTTTCTCCAGATTCTTTTGATGAAGTAGGGCTTTTAGTTTTTGATGAATGTCATTTATTAAGTCCTCAGTCTGGGAAGATAAGACGCTCCCTTGACAGCATGCTTTGCTTGCTTGCGTTCAATAAAATTTCACCTAAAGCAGACATGTTATTTCTATCTGCAATGGTTGAAAACGGTCAGGAGTTTGCCAATTGGATTTCTCAACTGACTGGGAGAAACTGCATTAGTGTGGATCTATTGTGGAAGCCTAGTAGGCAAGCCCGAGGCATTGTTATCTATAAACAAAATGACATTGAAACTATTAAGGGTAAAGCACTAGCTCGCCAGAATGAATTAAACCAATCTAAACAGAAGGTCGCGGCCAACCTTCGCGAAGACGCGAAGAAGGAATTAACGATAGAGCCATATGCCATATGGGGGCTACAGCACAATTGGTTAGACCGTGATAAAAATCACGCGGCTTGCACATTCACAAAACTAATGGACCGCTCTGTGCTTCTTTCTGGATCTCTTAACCGCTTCGGTTTAGCTATAAAACCTAATGCAAACGAAGTCTCAGCAAAGATTGCCGAGCAAAGCGCTAAAAAAAATCTTAAAACTATTGTTTTTGTTAATCAAAAGTCTCACGCGATCTCGACCGCCGGAGCTATCTCGGAAGCTTTATCAATAGAAATAGTTCCCACAGACGATGAGAGCCGAAGATGGGAAGCCCTTGAACATGAACTTGGTGACTTAAAGCACTCTTTGTTGACCAAGGGCAATGCCGCCGTTCCTCACAATGCCTCCATGCTTCGCATCGAGAGAGATCTGTCAGAGCGAATGTATAAACGAAAAGATGGGGCAATGGTTATAGTTGCCACACCAACGTTAGCGCAAGGCCTCAATCTACCAGCTCAATTAGCAATATTAGCTGGAGATAAACGAGCCGAAGTCATTACTGGTGGGCGCGAATTATTAGAGGCTCATGAGTTACTTAATGCTGCAGCTAGGGCTGGTAGAGCCGGTCACCTGGCAAATGGAATTGTACTTCTTGTCCCAGAGCCGGTGCTCTCTTTTCCAGAAAGTCAGAGCCTCGACGGGGAAGTAGTCGAAAAACTACAAGCATTAATTCCAGAAAATGATCGGTGTGTCGAAATTAGCGATCCACTTGGTGTTATTTTGGACCGAATATCTGTTGGAGACACAGCTGACAAAGATGTTATTTACATGGTTAATAGGCTTGCAACATTAAATGATCCAGATAAAGAAGAAGATACACTGTTTAATCTCGGGCGTTCATTCGCGGCTTTTAGATTAAAAGAGAGAGGCGAAGAGCAACGTTTCGATGAGCAGCTAGAAAAGCTAACTCACTTAGTTAAATTGGAGGCGAACGATGAAATTGACAAGTCACTTTCAATTCTTGCGTCTCAGAGTGGTTTACCACCGATAATTCTTTCTCGATTAAAGTCAAAGATTGAAGAAGAAATCGGCACTTTACCAAGCACGATTGCAGAATGGGTCTCATGGCTGATCAACTGGTTGAATGTCGATACCGAAACAAGAGATTTGCTATTTTTCGATGTTAGATCATCTATTCTTGGGGCAACTGGTGGAAAAAAAGATGGAGAACTGACTGGCGACACTTTAAATGAATTACTTCTCGGTATAAATTCTTGGATATCGGGTTTGCCATTGAGAGAAATTGAGCTTTCATTGGGAGGGGCACCTGATTCAAAAAATGCAGCTTCTAAATCTTGCCCTAGGGCCCGAGAGTTGGTGGGTACAGTACTACCAAGGGGGCTTTCATTTTTAATGGGGTTGATTACTAGAGTTGTAACGGAAATAAATCCATACGAGCAACAAGAGAATTTAACTGCTGAAGTAGTAGATGCGCTGAGCTCGGCTGTTCGTCTAGGTTATGATTCGCCTGAAAAGTTAAACTTCGCGTCCGCCAACCCAACTATATTATCCAGAGTGGAGGTACATCAAGCATTCTACATGGTCTAGTCTACGGTTAACTAGCGGTCTTGTAGATATCAAGTGGAGTGAGCAGGTGAACCTTTTGTGGCTTTTGCACTTTCTTAAAGTATTGAAAAGACTAGATCATCAGCTTTGAGTAGAAGGGCAGACTTTATTGAATGACTACAAAATGAACGTGATGAAATAGAAACGGAAGATGTGAACCACAGCTTTTTCTTAATTGGCAATCGAGCCTGCCCAGAAAAGATAGGCTTCAATCACAAGAAGCCAAATATCCTGAGGAGCTCACAGGTACAGAAGGTGTGTTAGGACTGTTGCTTTGCATCCCAAGTTGACTCATTTAAGGGGGGATTTGCACTGAACATTGAACCAGTTAATAAAAACCGGAGCATATATTCGTCTTGCCATTAAGCTAGATTAGATGGGTCAACTAATGAATGCAAGACTGGCTCAAATTGGACTGCAAATTAACAAAATAGTCTTGACCCTGCTACCGACATCCAAAAACTTGAGACAAACTAGAAAGTTTATATTAAGCCTCGGTATAATTTCCATCAGTGCGGACCGAAAGAAAAGTTTTATGGGATGAACTGAAACCTTGCTTAAATAAAATTTGAATCTGAAAAGATGGGTTATCGTTTTGGTAATGCTTTTGCATACACCAACGTTATCATTTTGATAACGCCTTTAATACACATCGACGTCATCAGAATGATCGGATATTTTTATACTCAAGTCATTGCTGTAGAAAAATATGTTGCTGTTTAAAATTAACATCATACTTCATAGTAGCTATATACTTGCTATTTGTATGATAACTTTCCAGTGCCCATACTTGTCCCATTCCTCCCGCCATACACAGGTTCGAAAAGAACCAATAAAGACCCGTAGCCTATATTTACAGAGGGTTCTCGGGTTTTTTATTGCTGGTAACGTCCTGTGGGGACTTGTAACATCCGGTATTTATAGTAACATCTGAGGTAACACTCACTTCAATGTTAATATTCTGGTGTTACGACAAAGGCAAAACTTACTAAACCGTTGACCAATACTGAAGTCAGCCAGGCTAAACCAAAGGGCAAAGAATACAATTTGTCTGATGGTGGTGGCCTTGCACTTAGAGTCAAGTGCAGCGGCACGAAAACTTGGTTGTTCAACTATTACCATCCTCATAACAACAAACGGTCAAATATCAGCTTTGGTACATTTCCAATACACTAGAGTTGGTCGCTACTGAATGGTTTGCGGTTAAAAAGACATCGATTACACCTGCTTATGCCGAAGATGTAATCCGCTCCTTAGAAAAGCATGTTTTTCCTTTAATGGGCAAAACGCCGATATCAATAGTAAATGCTGTTGATGCAATTAAGGTGCTAAAACCACTGGCTGCGGCAGGCAGCTTAGAAACCGTAAAACGATTATGTCAGCGCCTAAACGAGATCATGACCTTTTCAGTTAATACAGGTGTGTTACATCACAACCCGTTGGCTGGCATTAGCAAAGCATTTGAAGCACCCTCTAAAACAAATATGCCAAGTCTGAGACCAGAAGATTTACCCAAACTAATGACCGCATTAAATACAGCCAGCATAAAGATAGTGACTCGTTGTTTACTCGAATGGCAATTACATACAATGGTGAGACCGGGTGAAGCTGCTGGTACTCGTTGGGATGAAATAGATTTTGAAAACAAGTTGTGGACTATCCCACCAGAGCGTATGAAGAAAAAACGCGAACACATTGTGCCATTAACCGAACAGGCTTTAAGGTTACTAGAACTTATTAAGCCGATTAGTGGCCATCGTGAGTATGTTTTTCCTGGTGATCGGAACCCTAAAAGCCATGTAAATGAGTCAACCGCGAATATGGCCTTAAGGCGTATGGGTTTCCATAAAAAATTAGTCGCTCATGGGCTACGCTCTTTAGCAAGCACAACACTCAACGAACAAGGGCATGACCCAGATATCATTGAAAGCGCATTGGCTCATGTCGATAAAAATGGCGTTAGAAGAGCCTACAATCGTGCCGACTATATCGAACGCCGCACGAAGTTAATGTGTTGGTGGTCTTCTCATATTGAGCAAGCAGCAAATGGCAACATGAGTCTAACTGGCACCAAAACATTAAAATTGGTGAACTAAGTTGTATGGCTCCAAAGGGCGAATAACGGACATATGGCTAATATACGCTGACGATCAGCTCAGGGCGGAAACCGGACATAAAGAACTAACCTCTTTGACGCGCAAAAACCGCCTTGTGACTAGTCGAAAAGTTTATCTACTTAAGCCATTCTTTGATCCGTATAGCGCAATCAAGGATGACAAAGGTGCCATCCTCAGTCAGATTTTTAAGTATGGTGTACAAAATCTTTACTGTGAAAGCAATCCAGCACAACCACTACAGGGCTGTACCAAAAAGCCTCAGATAAAACACATGCCGGCAATTATTGAAGATGCAGAGTTTGCTCAACTTCTTAGGACTATAGACAATGCAGATAACCTCATGGCTTCTGTTAAGCTTTGCCTAAATGTTGCACCTTTTGTGTTACTCACTAGTTCGTGATATTCGGTGAAGCATCTCCCCCGCAGTTCGTAGCACCTAGCGTGTAAAAAGATGCTCTTAGTTGTTGGTGTTTGAAAAGTTGGTTATTTGGAGTGATCAATAAGTTATAAGGTCACGTACGTAAAATATAATTATATGTTATAGAATCGGTATAACAACATGAATAAGAATACATTTAAAGCATATTTATTGTCATTTTCTTTACTCTTTTTGGCTGGATGCGCATCAGTTAAAAACGAAGTAGGTGGAACTTTTTTTCCAGCAAATGGAGGTCCAGACGCAGAAAATTATGAGTATGTAGGCTATGATGAGTATTCTGGTTATGACTTATATGAATTGTTAGATAGATATGAACATAGATATGATCACAAAGCGATTTTAGTAACCTTGTCAAGTGGAAGATACTCAGATGCTAGGGATGTTGTTAAGACTTTGAACTCTGATGAATATTTTCAATTAATTCAAAAATACAAAGCAAAAGAAGCAGCTGAAAAAGCGGAGCTTGAGCGTAAACGTCAAATTAGAATTGCAGAGCAGAAAAAACAAGAAGAGGCCAGAGCTGCAGAGCGTGAACGTAAACGACAGATTAGGATTGCCGAGCAGAAACGCCAAGAAGAGGCAAAAGCCACAGAGCTTGAGCAACAACGTCAAATTAGAATAGCCAGAGAAAAGCGTGAAGCACAAGAACGTCGTCAAAATATTATGAATATGCAACCAGTGCTATGCGACAACATGATCTCTGCGTTGAACGCAAATGAAGTGCGTGCGATACGTCAATATCCTCTTAATCAAGAGTACAGGGTGGTGGGCATTGCTACGGATATTAATGTGACATATGGAGATGCAATTGTCGTAATCAAAAGCGATGTCGATTTATGGAATGGGTGCTCAGCAGAAATGGCTTCATTTGATGATGCAGAGGTAATAAATGTTGGAGATAACATAGATCTTTTTTGCTCATCGTGGAAAGAAGTAGCTGGTAATGTAAGTTTTAAAAAGTGCCTTCCTTATATAAAAATGATATCTAATTAAATATGACATCAACAGCCTCAGGTATATATAAAACTAGTGCCTAAGTGGTTGAAGGGGTAAAAATAAACTTGCAAGATAACGGGCCACTATCAACCAGAAAATCAGGCAAGCTTATTCACTAGCAATGAGCTGCTGAGAAGTGATGGCATTTAGCCAGCATGTTTGGTAATCGCAAAAGTACGCTAATTTAATAAATTCAGTTGAGTTAAGTCGGCTAATTGATCGTTTTTAATCATACGTTTAGCAGCTTCAATGTCTGGTGCAAAATAACGGTCCTTATCGTAAAAGCTAACCTTTTCACGTAATAAAGCTTTAATTTTCTCCAACGGTTCACTGGTAAGTAAAGGCGCTCTGAAGTCCACTCCTTGTGCGGCAGCTAACCATTCTATGGCTAATATGCCTGCTACATTGTCATAAATATCACGTAAGCGACGCGCTGCAAAGGTAGCCATAGAAACATGGTCTTCCTGATTCGCTGACGTGGGCAGTGAATCAATCGAAGCAGGATGGGCGTAAGTTTTATTTTCACTGGCCAAAGCGGCACTGGTTACTTGGGCAATCATAAAGCCAGAATTAACCCCACCATTATTCACTAAAAATGGGGGTAATTTGCTTAAACTAGGATCAATCAATAAAGCCATGCGCCGTTCAGATAAAGCACCAATTTCACATAAGGCAATCGCGAGCATATCTGCCGTCATGGCTACCCCTTCGGCATGAAAGTTGCCTCCAGACAGGATGTCACCACTGTCAGCAAATACTAAAGGATTGTCTGATACACCATTCGCTTCAGTCACCAAGGTCTCACTAGCAAAACGGATTTGTTGCAAACAGGCACCCATCACTTGAGGTTGACAACGCAGAGAATAAGGGTCTTGGACCTTTTCGCAGCCCGCGTGAGAAGAACCAATTTGTGATACATCTAGCAGTCCTCGATATGCACTGGCAATGTCAATTTGACTTTTGTGCCCTCTGGCTTGCTGAATTCGATCATCGAAAGGTACCCGAGAGCCTTGAGCGGCATCAACGCTTAATGCGCCAATTGCAATGGCACTGTGTAAGGCCGTTTCGGCATAAAACAAACCTTGTAAGGCAAAAGTGGTTGACGCTTGTGTGCCATTTAGCAGGGCCAGTCCTTCTTTAGGTGCCAGAGTGATTGTGTTTAATCCTGCTATGCTCAAGCCTTGTTGGGCTGATAAGCGCTGCCCTTGATGAAATACTTCCCCTTCGCCCAGTAATACCACGCTCATATGCGCTAAGGGAGCTAAGTCACCCGATGCGCCTACCGAGCCTTTTTCTGGGATAGCAGGGTAAATTTGTGCATTGTACAAGGCAATTAAGGTTTTAATAACCTCTAAACGAATACCTGAGTAGCCGCGCGCTAAAGAATTGATTTTAAGTAGCATTAACAGACGTACCGTACCTTCTGACATAAAATCACCGGTACCCGCAGCATGAGACAATACAATGCTGCGCTGCAATAACTCCAGTTGATCGACATTAATACGGGTATTGGCTAATAGTCCAAAGCCTGTATTAATGCCATAAACAGTGCGACCTTGTTTTATGACGTCTAGAACCACTTTTTCAGCCGCATTGATGCCAAGTTCGGCATCTTGAGATAGTTTGAGCGGAATGTGCTTACGGTAAACTTGACGAAGGATGTTCAAATCCAGCTGGCCGGGTTGTAATATCAACTTATTCATTATCTTATTGCGCCTCTAACATGGGTAAATCTAATTGGTGATGACGTGCGCAATCTTTGGCAATGTCGTAACCAGCATCAGCGTGGCGCATCACTCCAGTGGCAGGATCGTTATGCAGGACTCGGGCAATACGCATGGCGGCATCATCAGTTCCGTCGCACACAATGACCATCCCAGAATGTTGACTAAAACCCATACCTACGCCACCACCATGATGCAAACTGACCCATGTTGCGCCACTCGCAGTGTTGAGTAAAGCATTCAGTAGAGGCCAATCTGACACTGCATCTGAGCCATCTAACATACTTTCTGTTTCACGATTGGGTGAGGCCACTGAACCCGAATCTAGATGGTCACGACCAATAACGATAGGAGCAGATAATTCGCCACTTCTTACCATTTCATTGAAAGCTAAACCGAGTTTTTGCCTTTCACCCAAACCGACCCAACAAATACGCGCGGGTAAACCTTGGAATTGAATGCGCTCCTTAGCCATGTCTAACCAGTTATGCAAATGTGTGTTGTCTGGGATGAGCTCTTTTACCTTGGCATCTGTCTTATAGATATCTTGTGGGTCGCCCGACAATGCCGCCCAGCGAAAAGGTCCGATACCTTGACAAAATAAAGGACGGATATAAGCAGGCACAAAACCGTCAAAATCAAAGGCATTAGTTACCCCTGCCTCTAAAGCCATTTGACGAATATTGTTGCCATAATCTACAGTAGCAGCTCCAAGTTGTTGTAGGCCTAACATGGCTTTTACTTGCACCGCCATCGATTGTTTAGCAGCATTAACGACTGATTTCTCATCTGTTAGGCGCAACTCAACGGCTTGCTGCATTGTCCAGCCTTGGGGTAAATAACCGTTTAAAGGATCATGGGCGCTGGTTTGATCCGTTACTACATCGGGTACGATGTGTAGCTCAAGTATTTGACTAAAGATATCTGCTGCATTACCCAATAGACCAACGGAAACCGCTTCGCCGGCCGCATTAGCTTTATTGATTAGGGCCAGAGCCTGCTCTAAAGAGCTGGCTTTTTTATCGAGATAACCAGATTTGAGACGAAAATCAATTCGACTTTCATCTACTTCGACCGCTAGCATTGAAAAACCAGCCATGGTTGCGGCCAATGGCTGCGCACCACCCATGCCACCCAAACCACCTGTGAGTATCCATTTACCTTTAGCGTCACCTTTAAAATGCTTTTTGGCGATGCTCACAAATGTCTCATAAGTGCCCTGTACTATGCCCTGAGAACCGATGTAGATCCAAGAACCTGCTGTCATCTGACCGTACATCATCAAACCTTGTTTATCTAATTCGTTAAAGTGTTCCCAGTTAGCCCAATGAGGCACCAGATTCGAGTTGGCAATTAAAACCCGTGGAGCATTTGCATGGGTTGGAAAAACGCCTACCGGTTTACCACTTTGCACTAACAGGGTTTCATCGTCATTGAGACGAGTCAGCACTTCAACAATTTTGTCATAACAAGCCCAGTTTCGGGCAGCACGACCAATGCCCCCATATACCACAAGATCTTGCGGATGTTCGGCAACTTCAGCATCGAGGTTATTCATTAACATGCGCATGGCCGCTTCTGTTTGCCAGCTTTTTGCAGTGAGTTGTGTGCCGCGGGCGGCGCGAATTACGCGTTTTGGATCGTGTCGATTCATAACGACTCCTTATTTGTAGTGTTGAATTCTAAGTGGCTACCTAAGCGGTAACGATTACCTGGATGATAAAGCAAAGCATAACTAACAATGCCTTTAACAGAGTAGGTGCGACGGCAGACTTTAAGACAGGGCTGGTTAAGCTCAATTTTCAATAACTCAGCCATTTGCACATTGGGCAGGATAGCTTCAACAATATGATCTGCTTGAGTCAGCGGAGCGACCTTATTAAGGTATTTATTGGCCGATGTGAGCGCAAAGTTTTGCTGTAAATAGTTGGGGGCCCATGCTGGATTAACTAGTCGGTCTTCAACCTGCACCGGCAAATCATTTTCTAGATGCACAATTTGTGTGTGAAAGATTTCGCTATTGTGCTCAACACCTAGCCAGGCACTTTGTTGCTCCGTAGCCAAAATCGATTGTTTAATGATTTGTAGATTACCGTACTTGTGTCCACGTTGTTTAATCTCGTCTTGAATACTGCGAATTTCTAACATTGAGCTCATGGGGCGGTGATCGGCTACAAAGGTTCCTAAACCTTGAGACCGAGCCAATATGCCTTCATCGACTAATTCAGTAAGGGCGCGACGAGCCGTCATCCGACTGACTTGATATTGCTCGGCTAATTGATTTTCAGAAGGGACGCGATCGCCTGACTGCATTTCACCATGGATAATTTTATCCAGTAATACTGACTTAATATGTTGAAAACGTGGCTGCATATTGTTCATTCTGTTTAGCGCAATGGCCAATGAATTTATACTAACCAGCTTGTATATACAAGTATGTACAAGTAAAGTAACGGCACGCTTGTAAAAATGAAACAAAACCATGGCTCAGCAAAACGATATTTTGATACGCAACGTAAGGCTTGCTTCTATGCAGGATAACGACAAGCCCTATGGATTGATAGAAAACGCCAGTGTTGCTATTAGTGGCAGCAAGATTGTTGGCATTTTTGGCGAGAATGACACTCTGCCTGAAGGTTATGATGTTGTTGATGGCCAAGGTCAATGCCTGTTACCCGGTTTTATCGATTGTCATACTCATTTGGTTTATGGCGGCGATAGGGCAACAGAATTTGAACAACGCTTACTCGGCCAAAGTTATGCTGACATTGCCAAACAAGGCGGCGGTATTCGCAGCACAGTAAACGCTACCAGAGCCGCTAGTAAACAAGAATTATTGCAAAGTGCCCTAAGTCGCGCTAAACGTTTAGCCGCAGAAGGCGTAACCACCATTGAAGTTAAATCGGGTTATGGTCTGGATTGCGATACAGAAATTAGAATGCTACAGGTGGCTAAACAACTTGAACAACACCTCGATGTGAACATTATGACCACTTATCTTGGTGCTCATGCCGTGCCCGTTGAATACGCACAGCGCGCTGATGACTATATTCAATATATATGTGGAACCGTACTACCTGAAATCGCCAGACTAGGGCTAGCTGACGCAGTGGATGTATTTTGTGAAAGCATCGGTTTTTCACTGGAGCAGTGCACCCAGGTGTTTAGTGCTGCAGCTCTGCATGGTTTAAGAGTTAAGGCCCATGTTGAACAACTGTCAAACCAAAAAGGGACAAAATTAGCAGCACAGTTTAATGCCTTGTCAGTCGATCATATCGAATATCTGGCAACAGAGGATGTGGCCTGTTTAAAACAATCAGGCACGGTGGCGGTATTGTTACCCGGCGCATTTTACTTTTTAAATGAAAGCCAATTACCGCCTATTGCGGCATTGCGTCAGCATGGTGTACCGATGGCGGTAGCAACCGATTTGAATCCGGGTAGCTCGCCACTAAGTTCGATTTTAACCGCCATGAATATGGCCTGTGTATTATTCAAACTAACTCCGGAAGAAGCCATACGAGGCACCACCATTCATGCCGCCAGAGCTCTAGGCTTGGCAGAGTGTAAGGGTAAAATCGCAGTGGGCTTCGATGCTGATCTTTGTTTGTGGAATATCAATCATCCTGTTGAATTAGTCTACGGAATCAATCAACATCGTCCGCTTAAGAAATGGTATAAAGGTCGTTTGAGTACATTATGATAAAGGCAAAATACGATTTTAATTGGCAAGGACGCATTGATGCAGAAGATGCAGAAAGAGGATTACGGTGGCATCAGGTAGTCAATAATGACAGTGCTTTTGCCACAAGTTGCTCACTTATCGGTTTTGCATGTGATTTAGGGGTCAAAGCCAATAAAGGTAGAGAGGGGGCGGCTTTAGGGCCAACTGCTATCCGTTCTGCTTTAGCAAATATGGCTTGGCATGCGCCAACCGCTTTACTGGATAAAGGAGATATTACAGCCCAAGATAAGCTAGACACTGCTCAGCAAGAGTTTGCCGACTTATTAAATGAAACATTAGGCGAATCTAGTTTTGTTATAGGACTAGGCGGCGGTCATGAAATTGCGTGGGCAAGTTATCTTGGTCTACGCCAACATCTTGATAACTACGCGCCGGCCAAAAAAATCGGTATTATTAACTTTGATGCCCACTTCGATTTACGTAAACCCGCACCCGAAAACAGTTCAGGCACGCCTTTTTGGCAAATTGCCCAGCACTGTAAAAAACAAAATCAGCCCTTTCACTATGCTTGCCTAGGCGTGTCTGCAGCGGCCAATACGCCCGCTTTATTTGATATAGCAAAAGCCACCCAAACTCGCTATTTAAGTGACATGGAATGCCATGAAGCAGGGGCTAAAACCCTTTTGATCCCGATGTTACAAGAGATAGATGAATTATATGTCACTATTTGTTTGGATACTTTTCCTGCCAGTATTGCGCCAGGCGTTAGCGCACCCAATGCCTTGGGCATATTGCCACAGTTTGTGATTAACATGCTGCATTGGTTGGCTCAGTCTCAAAAGGAGTTTGGGTTTAACTGGCGACTCGCCGATTTGGCTGAGATGAATCCGACTTTTGATGTCGATAATCACACTGCAAAACTAGCTGCTCGGTTAGCTTTTGAGGTGGTTCAAGCAAAATTCACCACGGCTCAATAGATGAATAGGCATAAGCGGAATCAATTGAGTTTCATTGCATTGGGATAAATAAAGTGACAAATTCGTAAAATATGAAATGCATTAAATTAACTGCAAGATTAAACATTGCTCACTAAAACCTGAGCCAGCAGGACAGAAGGTTTTTTATCTTTACTGTAAAAGCAGACTCAACAAAATTGATATGACTTCGGAGTCAGAATTAGCTGATAGTCGAACAGTGCATACTCAAACCCAGTGAAATAAAGAGGAGCTTATTCATTTGTTTTTCTTTCTCGTGAAATCCGGAGTTCAGGGTCAGCTATTATTTGCTCAATTAACCACGCTTCGAATAGTTGAATTTTTTTCTGCTCGAATTTTTCCTGCCGATAAACGAAATACCAATCACTGTGATGTTTAACGCGCATTTCAGGAAAAGGCTCGAGCAACATGCCTGACGTTAACTCTTTACTGACATAAGGCTGCATACCAAGTGCCACTCCCATGCCTTGCAATGCCGTAGAAATTGAATGATCGTAGCTATCAAATTGCAGGCCGGAGTCTGGATCAACAGAAGTACATCCGACCTCGTCTAGCCAGATATACCAGTCCCTATCTGAAGGATAAACCTGCAGTATAGTATACTCATTTAGTTGTTCAGGACGCTCCAGCCGGTCTTTTCCTTTGAGTAAATTAGGGCTACACACGGGAAACACATCGCTAGAAAATAAATATGAGTAATGCAAACCATTGGCGGCTTTGTTACCAATCATCACACAGGCATCAACGTCACTTTTATCAAAATCGACATCGAACTGTGAAGTGTTTAATCTAACACTGATATTTTCATGTTTACTCTGAAAGTCGGGCAGTCTCGGTATCAGCCAACGAATCGCTAATGTTGAATATAATTGAATCGTTAATACATCTGATCGTGTTGGTTTTAAAATTAAGTCGGTTCCCTCTGCAATTTTATCAAAAGCATCGCGAAGAATAGGGTAATATTGTCTGCCAATTTTAGTCAGTTCTACTGAACGTGTTTTTCTAATGAATAATTCGACATTAAGTATCTGTTCTAATTGCTTTATTTGATGGCTTATCGCTGAAACAGATACAAAAAGTTCATCGGCTGCATTTCTAAATGAACCATGCCTAGCAGCCGCTTCGAAACTTTTTAAAGAATTTAAAGGTGGGATCTTTTTACGCAAATTAACACCTTTTTAACCTCGAAGGTTTAATTATAGTTGAATTAATTTCAACTATTAATAAGTAAAATTAGTTTGTCAGAGCAAATTATGCATGTCAATATAATTTTAAAAACGAGGACCATGATGACTCAATACGAAGATAATAACGGACAGAGTACTAATGATATTCGTGTTGCGGTCCAGCACGCGCAAGAAATGCTGCAACACAAGGCCTTCGCTTCTGCGGAGCAACAAGGTAGGGAAATTCTAAAATTATTTCCCAACGAACCCAATGCGCTTTTTATCGTTGGTGTAGCGCTTAAAGGCTTAGAACGTTTTATTGACGCTAAAAAAATCCTACAGGCCTTAGTTAAACAAACACCTAATTTTGCACTAGCGCACCAAGAGCTTGGTTTCACACTGCATGCCTTAAAACAAATAAAATTGGCCATAATATCATTGAAAGATGCTGTTACCATTGATGCTAATTTAATTAACAGTTGGAAACTGTTATCTGAATTACTGCTTGCTACTGGTGAGAGCAAAGCTTCAGAACAAGCCTATAATAGTTACTTACGTTTTTCTGCGAAGCACCCTCTTCTAGGAAAAGCATTGCAAGCTTTTATCGATGGTAAATTAGCGCTGAGTGAGCGCCACTGCCGCGATTATCTAAAGCAATCACCCGATGATGTGAGTGCATTGAGGTTACTTGCTGAGATAGCAATTAAATTAGGTGTATTCGAGGATGCTGAGCAGTTGCTTTTGCATTGCTTAAGCTTAGCACCTGATTATCATCTTGCCCGCTTGAATTATGCGCATGTTTTAAATAAACAAGAAAAAAGCGAACAAGCACTCTTAGAAATAGCGACGTTGGAAAAATACCAGCCCAATGTACCGCCCCAACAAATACTCAAAGCTGCTATTTTGGTGAGGCTAGGGCAATTTGAAGAAGCAATAGCACTTTATGATGCGTTAATTACTGTATTACCTCAACAAGCAAATCTTTATACCAGCAGAGGACACGCCCTCAAAACCATTGGAGAGCAAGAAGCGGCTATCGCTTCGTATAGACAAGCGATCGTATGCACTCCAAGTTACGGAGAAGCTTATTGGAGTTTAGCTAACCTAAAGACCTTTCGTTTTGAACCGTCTGAAATACAACTAATGAAAAAACAAATGAAGATAAAACAGCTTCCTTCATTTGATCGGATTAATATATGTTTTGCGTTAGGTAAGGCGCTTGAGGACAGCAAAGAGTTTGGACAATCGTTTCATTATTATCAATTAGGTAATGAATTTAAACAAAGTATTGAACGCTATGATGCAGACGAAACGACCGAACTAATTGAACGAACGATTACAACGTGTCAAGCCCCCCTTTTTGAAAATAACTGGGAGCAAGGATGCAGTAGAGGCGATCCAATATTTATAGTCGGACTTCCTCGATCTGGCTCTACGCTGCTAGAGCAAATATTAGCAAGTCACTCAATGGTGGATGGTACCAAGGAGTTGCCAGATATTATTGCAATGGTTCGAAAATTAAGTGATCGTAAAAAACGTAATGAAATATCTCAATACCCAGAGGTTATCGCTCAACTCTCCCCAGAGCAACGTCTGGCTTTGGGCAATGAATATATAAGCAAAACTCAGAGACACCGAAGTGATGCCCCTTTCTTCATTGATAAAATGCCTAATAATTTTGCGCACATCGGTTTAATTAAGCTTATATTGCCAAATGCAAAAATAATTGATGCACGTCGTCATCCAATGGCCGCTTGCTTTAGTGGCTTTAAACAATTGTTTTCTACCGGACAGGCTTTTAGTTATGACTTAGAGAATATTGCTCGTTACTATCAAGATTACCTACACTTAATGGATCATTGGCACAAAGTACTTCCAAATCAGGTGCTTACTGTCTCTTATGAAGATGTAGTAAATGATTTTGAAAATCAAATTAGGCAAGTGCTAGATTTTTGTGGCTTGCCTTTTGAGCAGAGCTGTCTTGAGTTTTATAATAATTCTCGCGCGGTAAACACCGCTAGCTCTGAACAAGTAAGGCAACCTATCAATACAAAAGGGCTCGATGCATGGAAGCCTTTTGAAGAGTTTCTAACCCCATTACAAAGCAAATTGTCATCAATACTGTGATCATTTCTGGCTTACATATTTATATAGAGTGAAAAAAGGCTTGCTGAAAGAACAAGTAACCGCTTTTGTATTTTTTTGGTTCAAAAAAAAACACCTATAAATTTAGACGTTAAATCTATAATGGCATTGTTAAAATAATTAATTTATATAATTCAGTAATTTAAATTAATTAAAAGGAGAGTTTGTGCGTGTCTATTAGTGAGTTATTTTTTTATGATTTATTTTTATTCAACTATAGGAGAGATATAATCGTTTGTTCTGACGGTTTGCCTATTGCTAACATTACATTATTGTAAATAAATCGTTAAGTATTCGTTAACTATTTATGGTGGTGTTACGAGTCTACATTCTATTTCGTTGGATTGGTGACTTGTTTGATATATTTATTATAAAAGGTACACAGAATGACTGATAAGCATCTAAAAAATACAACCAGGTCTACTCGATTAAATCCAATAATTGCTGCGATACGTGACTCAATTAACGACAAAAATTTTAACAGTATTGCGTTATCAGCTTTGATGGTTAGTGGTATGTCAGTGATGAACGGCGCCACTGCACAAGAGATAGATATTGCTCGAGCTGAAAATGATAATACGGTGTCGTCTCAGGGAATAGAAAAAATAATAGTGACGTCACGTAAACGTGTTGAAAATCTTCAAGATACCCCCTTAAGTATCACGGCATTAGGTGCTACCAAATTAGATGAATTGGGTGTCGAGAACTTCGATGACTACGCTTTAATGTTGCCTAGCCTGTCGTATCAATCTGCAGGACCTGGTTTGTCACAAGTCTATATGCGCGGAGCATCAGATGGTGGCAGTGGAAATGCATCAGGCTCGCAACCAAGTGTTGCTATTTATTTAGATGAGCAGCCGGTAACAGCTATCGGACGAAATCTTGATTTACATATTTATGATATTGATCGAGTGGAGGCACTTGCTGGACCTCAAAGTAGTTTATTTGGCGCAAGTTCACAGTCAGGCACGATCAGAATTATCACCAATAAGCCCCAAATAGATACTTTTGAAGGTGGTTTCGATATCAATTATGGCACGACCAAGAGTGGTGATGCTAGCCACTCATTAGAGGGATTTGTTAATCTTCCGGTCACTGATAATGCGGCAATTCGCTTAGTTGCTTGGAAGAAGAAAGATGGTGGTTACATTGATAATATTGCCGGTACGAGGACTTATGGCTTGTTCACTGATGGTGGAAATTTCTCAACAGTCGAAGAAAATAATGACCAGTTAATAAAAGAAAACTTCAATGAGCTAAACAATAGTGGCGCCAGAGTGGCCTTAAAAGTAAACCTTAACGATAATTGGACCGCAACAGCTAGTTACCTGACTCAAAAACAGGAAACTGAGGGAGTATGGTTTCAAGACTCAGAAAATCCGAGTGGTGAAGTGAATGACCTGGAAATTCAGCGTTTCTTTCCTGATTCAATGGATGATGAATTTAATCAAGCAGCTCTCACTATAGAGGGGGATTTCGGTTCTTCTAGTCTTGTGTATGCAGGCTCGTTTATGGAGAGAGATGTTCAGTACTTTAATGATTACTCTGACTATGCAGACTATTTTTCTACTAGTTGGATTCAATATTATGGCTGTGAATACTATGGTACTGCCGATGCAGACTGTTCAAGTATGGCTATTTTTTATAACGATGATAATAAATACAAACGTAATAGCCATGAACTGCGTTTGCAGTCAACAGACAATACCCCGCTGCAATATATTGTGGGTTTATATTACGAAGATGCCAGCCATGATTATCGTCAAGAATGGCAAATGGATGGAATGGCGCAAGGCGCCGACTTTAGACAGTTTGGCGTTTCTAATCTTTGGTATTTAACGGATCAAAAGCGTGCAGATAAGCAGTCTGCATTGTTTGGTGAATTGAGTTATGCATTTTCAGAACAACTCACTACAACATTTGGTGCTAGGTGGTTTAAAAATGAAAGTACCTTAGAGGGTGTGTCTGGTTACGGACTCATTGCTCCGGGCTTCCCTATCATTAATGTTGATAGTAAAGACGATGATAGTGATAGTATTTTTAAATTCAATTTAACTTATAAACTAGATGATAAAAAGATGGTCTATCTTACTTTGTCAGAAGGTTATCGCCCTGGTGGTATAAACAGAGATGAAACAGCTCTGGTCGGGCGTATTTATAAGTCTGACTTTGTCACAAATACGGAGCTAGGCTGGAAAACCATGTGGTTGGATAATAATCTTCGGTGGAATGGCGCTGTCTATCATATGCAATGGGATAACATGCAGTTTACCCGCTATGATTCATCGTATGGTTCTCCTGTTGGTTTAACAGTAAACGCCAGTGAGGCAAAAATTATCGGCGTGGAATCCGATCTTACCTACTTACTAACACCAGACTGGACTGTAACTGCCGCATTTAATTTTAATCAAGCGGAGTTAGCTGCTGATTTATTGGTGGGAAGCAACTTATCACCTGACGGCACTGAACTTCCAAATGTGCCTGATTTTAAGGGGAATTTAACCAGTCGTTATAACTTTGTTCTTGGAAATTATAATAGTTTTGCGCAAATCGTTTATTCCTATGTGGGCGAAACATACAGCGATATTTACAAATATAAAACCAGTGATTTAGATTCAGACAGACGTGATATTAATAACAGTTATAGCATTGTTAATTTGTCTGCTGGAATAAATATGGACGGTTGGGGAGTCAATCTGTACGTCGATAACTTGACTGATGAACGCGCCGAGTTATCACGTGGTGGTGCAAGTTATGATAGCACTGTAACCGTTAATAGACCGCGCAATGTGGGGATCAGGTATCACATGTTATTTGAATAAATATTTTTTGCGTGTCTTGACAGTTTCGATAAATTGACTTTGACACGCACCTTTATTTTTCTAATTTTAAGTATTTATTTATGTAATAGAAGGACATCCTAATGACTGTAGTTAATAACGGGTTGGGCTCTGAGCATGTAGTGCTCGTTACCGCTGGAGCCAGCGGCATTGGCCGTAAAATAGCAGAAAAGTTTTTGGGATATGGTTGTAAAGTGCATGTTTGCGACATTGATAAGACAGTCATAGCCGACTTTATGGAAGCCAATCCTAGCGCGACAGCCTCGGTGGCTGATGTTGCAAATGTTACGCAAGTTAAACAAATGTTCGATGAATTAATGGCTCATTATCAGCATCTTGACGTGTTAGTAAATAATGCGGGGATAGCAGGTCCGACAGCGTTTGTTGAAGATATAGACCCTGACGATTGGGCACACACCATCAATGTTGATTTGAATGGACAGTTTCATTGCACTAAGTTTGCCGTGCCGTTACTTAAGGCAAATGGTTCGGGCAGCATTATCAATATTTCATCTAATGCTGGTTTTTTCGGTTTTCCTATGCGCTCGCCTTATGCCGCATCTAAATGGGCACTGATCGGTTTAACAAAAACATGGGCGATGGAGTTAGGTCCGCATAATATTCGTGTGAATGCATTATGCCCAGGGAGTGTCAAAGGCGATCGAATTGACAATGTCATTCGTCTTGATGCCGAAAAACGTGGTGTTGAACCTAATGTGGTGAGAGACATCTACGCAGAGCAAAGTTCACTGCGGCTTTTTGTCAGTGCGGATGATATCGCTAACATGGCAGTATTTTTAAGCTCTGAACTGGGCGCTAGTCTCTCGGGACAGGCTATTGGAATTGATGGGCATACCGAAAGTTTATCAAGCAAATTTTAAATGTGATACGCGCTTAGTTTAATCGATACTGATTAATTAAATATAGCTCAACGCAACGCAGTTCTATGCAGTTAAAAATTGGAGAAAATAATGAAAGCAGCTTGGTTCGAAAAATTCGGTGCAGCAGCAGATACAATAATACTCGGTGAGCAACCAAAGCCCGTAGCTGGGGTTGGGCAGGTATTAGTAAAATTAAAAACCACAGGCGTTAATCCTTCAGACGTTAAAAAGCGTATCGGCGCTTTTCCTAATTTACTGGATAATGGTCATGTGATCCCACATAGCGACGGTGCAGGTACAATCGAAGCCGTTGGTAAAGGCGTACCTGAGAGCAGAATTGGTGAACGAGTTTGGGTCTATCAGGCGCAGTATGCTCGTCTTTTAGGAACGGCGGCTGAATATGTAGCGATTGATGCGTCGCGAGCTGCCCCTTTACCGAGCAATACATCATTTGAAATTGGTGCCTGTTTAGGTATTCCAGCAATGACTGCTCATCGGGTTGTCTCATCGGATGGCTCTGTTAATGGACAGACGGTTTTAGTTACCGGCGGAGCTGGCCGTGTCGGCTATTATGCTATTCAATGGGCTAAACTCGCCGGAGCGAAAGTCATTGCAACGGCAAGTAACCTAATAGATGAAGCAACTTGTATTCAAGCAGGAGCTGACTTAGTGGTTAACCACCGTGAAGCTAACTGGGGCGATAAAGTTCAAGCAGTGAATGATGGTGAAAAAGTAGATCGGGTTATTGATGTTGAGTTTGGCTTTAACTTACCCGAAGTACTCAAGTGTATTCGCACTAGTGGTGTTATTGCCACTTATGGTAATACCCAGATCAAAGAACCAAAATTACCTTTTTTCCAAATGATGTTTATGGATCTAACTATACGCATGACCATAGTGTACGCGATGCCAGAATTAGCTAAACAGCAAGCTATTGACGATATATACAAGGCTTTAGCCGAAGGACTATTACAACACAGAGTGACGCATGTGCTGCCTTTTACACAAATGGCAAAAAGTCATGAGTTAATAGAGAAGAGTGGATTACGCGGTTGTGTTGTCGTTGATATTGATGCGTAAATTTTAGTCTTAAAGGACCCAACTCATTATGAAAACATTGTTGCTTCCTAAAAGATTTGTTTGTTTTCTTCGTTGGGGCCTAACTATTATTGCCATACCCCCGCTTATTATCGTTCAAGCTTGCCGTGCAAACGAGTCCTTCGCGGTTGAATTAACCGCGGGCAGTGAAATCTTGATTGGCGAATATGCTGATCAAACTGCCACTGTAGTTGCTTTCAAGGGTATTCCGTATGCAGCGCCTCCAACTGAAGAGCGCCGTTGGAAAGCACCAGAAAAACATCAACCACGAGCGGGTAAACAGCTAGCAACTCGGTTTGCGAATGCTTGTTATCAAGATAACTACAATACTCGATGGTATCAGCAGGTGGGAGCAGCTTTTGGTGCACCTCCTGAGGTATTTACCGATCCAAACTTTAGTGAAGACTGCCTTTACTTAAATATTTGGACGCCCTCGTTGAGTAAAGATAAGAATTTACCTGTCATGGTTTGGATACATGGCGGCAGTAATAAAGCAGGTTGGTCATACGAATCAAACTATATTGGTGCTAAACTTGCGCAACAAGGACAGGTTGTCGTTGTCAGTATCGCTTATCGTTTAGGTGTTTTTGGCTTTTTCTCTCACCCTGAATTAACCCACAACAGTGCCCCCGCAAATTTTGGTTTATTAGATCAAATTGAAGCATTAAAGTGGATCAATAAAAACGTTGAGCAATTTGGTGGAGACAGTTCAAATATAACGCTCTTTGGCGAATCAGCTGGTGCGGCCAATATTGGTAACTTAATTTTGTCGCCCTTGGCTCATGGACTGTTTCAAAAAGCAATCAGCCAAAGTGGTGGATTTCAATTGTGGAACAATGTTGAATTAAAAAAACAACAAACATTTGGTCACGACTTAGCTAATTCCTTAAATACGAATGACCGTTCACTCTCAACATTAAAAAAAGAATCTGCAACAGTCCTCTTTAACACAGCAAAACACGATTTCCCGGAGTATTACTATGGTGCTTCCATTGATGGTCATGTGCTCCCTGATACAGCCCTAAATTTGCTGTTCAACCGAAAGTTACATGTCGATCTGCTGATCGGTAACAATCAAGATGAATGGTTAATGTATTTGGATAATTCTCCTGAAAAATTGACCAAAATGATCAATTCCTATCCTAAAGAAATCCAAAGTGTATTGAAGAAAAGAGCCCAACAAGAGCAAGGTATTGCGCGTGGACATGATCAAGCCTCCACCCTAATTGATATGGTTTGTCCGGGCTATGCTTATGCACAGCAAATAGTTAAATCAGATAAACGCGCTTATATTTATCGCTTTAAGCGTGTTCGAACAGGTAAAGGAGGGGAGCAGTTACAGGCTTACCATGGCGCAGAGATACCCTATGTTTTTGATAGCCATGATAACTGGCTGACAACCGATAAAGAGGACAAAACGCTAACAACGGCGATGGTGAGGTATTGGACTAATTTTGCTAAAAATGGAGATCCCAATGACCCAACATCTAGTGATCTGCCTAACTGGCCTCAATTTGATGAAAACGATCCTAAAGTATTAGCGTTATCAGCGCCAATATCCGTAATTGCGGCACCGGACTTCTCAAATTGTCGGAAAATATTTCCCATCTTACAACAAAACTCAAAAAAAATAGAAATAATAGAGGAGAATTAAGTTGAAGCAACGAATTGATAAACTCGGTTTTATCGCAACGATTGCTGTCATGTTGTTGATGACGGTACCTTTGATGATGGCACCAGAATTATCCTCAAAAGTTATGCAACGAGCTTATGAATACATAGGCAGTAACTTTGGTTTTCTATATGTATTTCTTGCCGCGACGATATTACCTTTGCTTCTTTGGTTAGCCTTCGGCAGATATGGCAGTATAAAACTCGGTGATGCAAATGATAAACCGGAATATAATAATTTTGCGTGGAGTGGAATGTTATTTTGTGCTGGTGTGGGAGCTGGATTACTATATTGGGCCACGATTGAATGGGCTTTTTATTACCAAACTCCACCGTTTGGTGCAGAACCGATGTCAATAGAAGCGGCCAAGTGGGCATCATCGTATGGATTATTTCATTGGGGTATTAGTGCATGGGCGTTTTATTGTTTGCCTACCTTAGCCATTGCTTACCCTTATTACGTTAAAAAAATTCCAATGCTAAAGTTCAGTATCAGCTGCCATCATGTATTAGGTGGTAAAGAAAACGCTATTGCCGCTCGATTTATTGATTTTCTTTTTCGGGTAGCGTTGATTGGTGGAGCAGGCTCATCTTTGGGCTTCTCTACACCGCTTATTGCGGAAGGTATAGCGCGATTAATTGGTATGGAGTCAAATTTCACGCTTGAAGTTATTGTTGTCTGCGTGTGCGTTACGATTTTTGCAACTAGTGTTTATTTTGGTTTAGAAAAAGGCATGAAAAGGCTAAGTTCAGCTAATGTTTGGTTATCATTCTTATTGCTGGCATTCCTTTTATGCGCAGGGCCAACGGTATTTATCTTGAAAGCGAGTATAAGCGGTCTAGGCACTGTTTTACAAAATTTCATTCAAATGAATACGTGGGTAGACCCTTTTACAGACTCTCATTTTGTTGAAAACTGGACTGTTTTTTATTGGGCTTGGTGGGTCGCCTTTGGTCCATTTGTTGGTATTTTTGTTACCAGAATATCAAAAGGAAGAACGATCAAAGAAGTCACCGTTGGGATGCTGACATTTGGCACTATCGGGGGCTCACTGTTTTATATGATTTTTGGTAATTTTTCATTATATCAACAACTATCCGGTAATTTGGATGTAATAACACTAATGAATGAAAGTGGGATACCTGAAGCAATTATTACCGTGTTTGAACAATTACCATTATCTAATCTCATTATTGGCTTATTCTGCGTTGTTTGTATCATCTTTGTAGCAACAACTTATGACGCAGCTTCTTATGTTCTCGCTAGTAGCGCCACTGCTGAACTTCCTGTTGGGGAAGATCCCCATCGTTTGCACCGAACATTTTGGGCCTTGGCACTGGCAATACTTCCTATTTGTTTAATGTATGTTGGCGGCCTTAAAGTTGCACAAACTGCTGTTTTAGTTGTGTCATTACCTATTTTATTTGTATATATGATAATGACTTACTCGTTCTTGAGTTCATTAAAACAAGATTATGGAGCGAGTTAATCCGAATTAATAATTAGCAAACTTAATATCTACAATAGTGCCACGCTAAATGGCGCTATCCTTCTAACTGTTTCAGAGTATTTGTTATGAGAGCTTTGTCTAAAAGGGTTATGCGAGCCCCTTCCTATAACATTCCGAAATTAGGTGTGATTGCAGCTCCTGGCTGGATTGATCCAACCGCTAGGGAATTTTCTTCCTTATGCGAACAGAGGATTGATATAGCTCAAACTATTATGCCTCCCGTGGGTTTTGATTACAGCTTTGAACAAATAGAACAAGCCGAACCCCATCTTGAATATGCAGCGCAGTTATTGAAAGAGACTGGCAGCGAAGTGGTCATTCAAGTGGGTCCCGCTTTTGCATATTTTAATGACTACACATCGGCAGGGGCTAGAGCTTTGCAACAGCGTTTAGCGGATGCTTGTGGATGCAAGGTGATACTCAACGGTGTTGCTATGCTTGATGCTATCCTTGATTTAGATTGTCATCGTGTAGTGTTGGCCTGTCCTTATTACGATAAACAATGGAAAAAACGTTTCTTAACATTTTTACAATCAATCGATATAGTGGTTGAAGGCTGTCAGACCTTCACTGAACAAGGCTTATTTGCGTCACAAAAAGACGTTGACGCTCGTCATTATCACTTTAGTGAAGCCGAAATTAAACAGAGTATTCGACTCGCTAGGGCATCGGCGCCGAATGCTGAAATGGTGCTAGTAGGCGGTGCGGGTGTTAGATTCTTGAACATTATTGACGAGCTAGAACAAGAATTTGGTGTGCCAGTATTATCTGCTGATGTTGCATTGCATTGGGCTACAGCAAAAGCTTTAGGTATTGAAATAACAGATAAAAGGCTAGGGACATTATTACGCAAGTAACTATGTAACTAATAAAAAACCCACAGGTTTAATTTCCGGTGGGTTGAATATGTTAAGAGTGAATGACCGTCTCGCGAGTACTGCGTCTCAGCGGTTTGATTTGTTACAAAGCCGCTTCTAATTCTGGCAGTATTTCAAACAAATCACCAACCAAACCATAGTCAGCAATCTGAAATATTGGCGCTTCTTCGTCTTTGTTTATTGCAACTATAACTTTAGAGTCTTTCATACCGGCTAAGTGCTGAATGGCGCCTGAAATTCCCACCGCAATATATAGCTGCGGCGCAACGATTTTACCGGTTTGACCTACTTGCATATCATTTGGCACAAAACCAGCATCAACAGCAGCTCGTGAAGCTCCCATAGCTGCACCTAATTTGTCTGCAATACCATCAAGTAGCTTGAAGTTTTCGCCATTTTGCATCCCACGGCCACCTGAAATAATCACCTCAGCAGCCGTCAACTCGGGACGCTCTGAGACTGTTAGTTCAGCTGATACGAACTTAGAATTAGAGGAGGCTTTACACTCAGTTAGCGCTTCAATTGGAGCACTGTTACCAGTGCTCGCAGCATCGAATGATGCGGTTCTGACAGTGATCACTTTTACGTCATCAGCCGATTGGACTGTTGCAATTGCATTGCCAGCATAAATAGGGCGAACGAACGTATCAGCACTTTCTACCTTGATGATATCGGATATTTGCGCAACGTTTAACAAGGCTGCTACCCGGGGCATAAAATTTTTGCCAGTAGTGGTTGCTGAACAAAGTATGTGCTTGTAATTCTTCCCGAGCGCTAAAACTAAATCGGCAATGTTTTCGGCAAGCTGATGTGCATAGACGGCGTTGTCTGCTAATAATACTTTATCTACTCCAACAATCTCTGCTGCTTTTTGGGCTACCTCGCTACAGTTTTCGCCTGCGACTAAGACGTGTATTTCATTACCCATTTGACTTGCTGCGCTGACTAACTTATGCGTGTCTGGTTTCAGCTGAATATTATCGTGTTCTGCGTATACTAAAATTGTCATTAGATTACCTTTGCTTCAGTTTTTAGTTTTTCGACCAACTCGGCTACATTAGCAACCTTTACACCACCTTTCCTTTGCGTCGGAGCTTCTACCTTCAATACCGTGAGCTTTGAGATTAAGTCAACGCCAAAATCCGCCGCAGCCTTCACTTCGAGAGGTTTCCTTTTAGCCTTCATAATATTAGGAAGCGATGCATAGCGAGGTTCATTAAGGCGTAAATCAACTGTTACCACTGCGGGAAGAGACAGCTCAACGGTTTGTAGGCCGCCGTCTACCTCACGAGTGACTTGTATATGGCCATCTTCAATATTGACGACAGAGGCAAATGTTCCTTGCGGCATACCGCATAATGCAGCGAGCATTTGGCCGGTTTGGTTGTTATCTGAGTCAATCGACTGTTTGCCTAAAATAATCAGCTCAGGTTTCTCCTGTTCTACCACTTTTTGCAAAAGTTTGGCAATTTGCAGTGAGTCTAAGGTTTCACTGGTGTCTATATGTATCCCGCGATCAGCACCTAATGCCAATGCTGTACGAATTTGCTCCTGACAAGCTTTATCACCAATAGATATGGCGATAAGCTCAGTGGCAATACCTTTCTCTTTTAAGCGAATGGCTTCTTCAACGGCTATTTCACAAAATGGGTTAATCGCCATTTTTGCATTGGCTAAATCCACGCCAGAGTTGTCCGATTTCACCCGCACTTTCACGTTGTAGTCTATAGCGCGCTTTACCGGTACTAATATTTTCATTTTCACCTCAGTTGGTATTGTTATTAAATTAGGAGAGTGTGTTCACTAAAAGTGTGTTCACTTGTGCTTTCTCTGACATAAAAAAAGCCTTAATAAAAATACTAAGGCCTTTATGTACCTGAAAGATTAGCTACTTAATAATTAAAGCTTATATCAAGGCCGTAGGTAGCAGGTGTACCGTAAACTTGTGCATCGAAAAATCCAAAATTTGCTCCATGTATCACATATTCTTCGTCGGTAATATTCCGCCCCCAAAGTGACACTTTGAGGCTAGAACGCTCACCTAGTTTAATATCCGATAAGGTAAGACGCGCGTTGAGTAAGTCATACGCCTCACCAACAAGGCTTGGATCAGTGGCAGTAAATTGGTTTTCGTCGTTCATGACATAGTTAACATTTAGATTTAGGCTTGCAAAATCAAATTTTGCTACGGTCCAATCCAAACCAAAGGTAGCTGAGAACACGTCAACGTCAGTGAATTGGTCGAGCGAGTAATCAGTATCACGATACCCATAACTACCCGTGAGTAGAAGATCTGGGGTAACCCCAAACTGCGCATCTATTTCAAAACCAAGGGTTTCTGACGCACCTGAGTTCAGAGCGCGCTGAATCGAGCCGTCGAACACAGTAACTAGTAGATTGGTATTGTCATTGAAGAAAACCGCTGTGTTTAGCATCAAACGGTCATCTAACAAAAACATCTTCGCGCCAACTTCGTATGCCGTGGTATCTTCTGGGTTACCTGGAATTAAGCTACCTGCAAAATTGGCTTCTCCCAAGTTGGCAGGATTTAAATATGCAAAGCGATCAACCGTGCCAGGATTAAATAAACCTGCTGCATAGCCTTGCGTAATTGAACCATAAATTGTGGTGTCCTTATCCATTGTATAATTGGCAATAATTGAACCAACGGTTTTACTCCAATCTGCTTCCGCTCGCAAGTTGTTGCGCAACATAGGATCTGGAGCGGCTAATTGGGTAATCGATTTTTCGTCTTTAGTGTGACGTAAACCTACTGTTAGGCTTAACTTATCAGTGACATTGTAATCCAATTGCGCAAATACGGCTTCAGCATCTGACGTTGCTTCATAAAAACCACCCCAGCCCAGCGGGGGAGCGAACAATAAATTTGCACCTTGACCTGTAAAGATTCCAATTTCCCACGGGTTATTTTCGTCACCTTCTTCGCTAAAGTAGAAGTAACCAGCAACATATTCCAGATTACCGTCCATAAAGCTGCCTAAGAATTGAAACTCTTGGGAAGTTTGTTCTTGTGATTTATCGTTAGTAAAATGAAAGGCTGGAATAGGTGCAAAATTGCCTGTTGGTTGGAAGGTTGCATCGAGTTCAGCACCGAAATACGCGCCGCCATCTGAGTCTACGCCGTCAGGAATAAGCGAATGGTAATCGCGCTTCGATGTGATTGACTTAAAGCGATGATTTTCAGCGTAATCCCACTCTACGTTTAAGGTATGTCCAGATATTTCAATAAACTCTCGACCGTGGGCGTCTAATTCAAAAACGTCTTGTCGGCCTCCGGTAAATTCGTTGGCCGCCATTTGTGCAAAAACGTTGCCACCGTAAAATACACCGGTGCCCATGTGGAGAGTTGGAACCGCTGGGTTAGTAAATGCAGCACGAACATTGCTGACTTGAACCGGGATTGATACAGCACTTCCGTCGGTGTCGTCATATGCATAATTAATGGAGAAGTCATCTCCTTTATATTGCAATGCAAAACGCATTGCGTCTGTTTCTTTCGCGCCAAGATCTTTTTCTTTGGCACCGATAAATGTGTTTGTTGCCCATCCATCTTCATCGCTGGTCATATACGTGAATTTAGCAGTAAATCCATTAAATTCGCCGCTATCAATAGATGTCACCGAGCTTTTAAGACCAAAATTGCCGACAGTAAACCGTTGGCTAAACTCGAAATCTTCAGATGGGGCTTTCGTAACCATACTGATAGCGCCACCTGTGGTATTTTTTCCCCACAATGTGCCTTGCGGGCCACGCAATACCTCTACTCTTTCTAAATCAATAATACTTAGAATGGCACCAACATTACGTGCCATATAAACACCGTCAACATAAATGCCTACTTTAGGGTCGATGGCTAACGATGGCGAAGCAGTCCCTATTCCGCGAATGTTTACGCCCACGTTATAAGCACTACCAATTGGAGCAACTATAAGGGTGTTAGGCGCTAAATTGTTAAGATCTGAGACATCCTCGATACCTAACTTTTCGATAGTATCGCTTCCGAATGCCGAAATAGCGATGGGCGTCTCTTGCAATGGCGTCACGCGTTTTTGCGCAGTAACAGAGATGCGCTCAACGCCGAAGTTTTTATCGGTTTCTTGATCAGCGGTTTGCTCTTGTTGCGCAAATGCTTGACCTGAAAGCGCACAAGCAACTGCAAACGCTAGGGGCTTTATTGCTGTCTTCGCTTTGTCTTTTTGCCCGTTATAATTCATACCTTTCTCCTAATTTTAACTGTTCTGCAGTTGATGTGTGATATCAATGCTCAGATGTTGTGTTATTATTTTGTTACTAACTTGATCTGATATTTGTACAAATGTGTAGGTGCAGAAACGTCTATTCGGACTAGTTAATTTGAAATAAGAATGAAAACGGCGGTTTTTAATTGAATTTTCCTTTGCTTTAAAGCAAATGTTGGCATTCTCTGATTAGAAACTAAATTGTAAATAAATGCATTTAATTAACTCTTTATCATAATAATTTACCGTTAAATATGAGGCCACTAGCTAAATTTTTTTTTCAATCCAACTTGCGCTAACGATCAATGCGTTTATTTATACATTAGCCCTCGACATTATTTCTCTCTGAGTTGCCCGCTTTTTCTCGACAATATTAGATAAAACGATGCTCGTCCATATGAACGATGTTTGATGCCAATGTTAGGGTAAGTTTTGATGAAAAAGGAGTATTTCAATGTCAAAAGTCGTTTTTATTACGGGAGCTAGCCGCGGTATAGGTCGGGCGACTGCTCTTGCTTTTGCCAAAGCAGGTTATCGGGTGGCATGCACTGCTCGGGAGCTAGAGAATAAAATTTCACCTAAGTTTACGCTAAGCAATGCCAGTGATGCTGGGGGTGGTTTACAAGAAACCGCTAAGATGATTGAAAGCTTATCAGGTGAGGTGCTCGCGGTACCAATGGATTTGCTTAGTCGGGAATCGGTAGATAAGGCAATTGCTCAAGTCTTTGCACATTTTGGCTGTATAGACGTCGTTATTAATAATGCCATTTACCAAGGTCCAGATTTAAATGCATCCTTGCTAGATTTAACGCCACAAACACTTGACAATGTTGCTAGAGCTTATATCTCGGCACCGCTTCAAATTGCTCAGGCGCTAATTCCGCATATGGTGCAACGAGGTAGTGGCTGTATTATTAATATTACCTCAGGGGCTGGCGAAAAAGATCCACCTATCACTGCGTCTCAAGGCGGCTGGGGTTATGCGTATGGAGCGGGCAAGGCAGCAGTTTCTCGCTTATCAGGCGTTATCAGCAGAGAACATGGCAAACAAGGTATTCGAGCGTTTACAGTTAACCCAGGGGTTGTGAACACCGAAACTTTACGCGCCACTATTGGTGAAAAGGGTATAAAAGGCCTTGCTCAATCTCTTGTTGAGCCTGATTTAATAGCTGAGGTATTGTTATGGATAGCCGATAATTCTGCCGCAGATAAGATGCAGTATCAGACCATCGACGCACAGCGTTTGGCGCGGCACTTGACCCTATAGATAGGGAGAACGCTGCATTCATTGGCTTTTCTTGCTTGTGTGCAAAGCAATAGTCAGCAGGCAGCTTAGCCGGCTGTTTGACCACCATCAATGGGTAACGCACTTCCCGTAATGAATCGCGCTTCATGTGATGCTAAATAAGCTACAGCACTGGCAATTTCATGCGCGTTTGCTGCGTCTAAGAGCGGAAACATTTTGCTCAGCAAACGTTTATCTATATTTTGAGGCATGATTATGTTTGCCGAAAGTGGTGTTTTTACATTTCCAGGGCAGAGTGCATTCACTCTTACCGATTGCGCCGCATACTCTAGCGCGAGTGATTTAGATAAGTTAACCACTGCCGCTTTCGTAGCACAATACGCCGACGTGTAAGCCTGGCCGACCAAACCAGCAGAAGAGGCCATATTGACGATGTTACCCTTGGTTTTTATCAAATGTGGCACCGCTAGTTGACACAGATAAAAAACACCGGACAAATTAATACCTAACATCTTTTGCCAAGTTTCCACGCTAATATCAGTAAAATGCGCTAGCTGTGCAATGCCCGCAATATTGCACAATATATCAAGTTGACCATATTGTTCGATACACGCCTTCACTGCGCTGGCGCAAGCGTCATAATCAGACACATCGCAAACTTGAGTTAGCGCTTTGCAATCATCTCGCTGACATTCCTGTGCAGTTATTTGCAAGCCTACCTCATCAATATCACAGAGCATGACATTAGCGCCTTCTTGTGCAAAACGAATAGCTGTCTCACGACCTATTCCTGAGGCTGCGCCTGTGATTAAAGCGACTTTATTGGTGAACCTTTGCATATTGAATCCTTTTGACTAATTTTTATTTCCTTATATTGCCGGTTCTACGTTTTATTGCTTAGTCCATATAAACGATGAATGGTTTATGATTTCTGTGAAAACATTGCCACAATGAAATAGGAGTTATTGTCAACTCCGCCTATTGTGCGTAGCTCTTTTCAGGGCTACAACTAATCGGCAAAGTAAGGCGAAACAGTGCACTAGTTAAAGACAGAGCGTCAGTCAGGGCGTTACGCTTTCTGGACACTATGACCCAATCAAGGAGTTGTTATGGCCCGTTATCATAATCTAACCGTTGCCGATGCTATTCAAGAAACCGCCGATGCGCATTCCATCTTATTTGACATCCCCGCGACCTTAAAAGACAAATTTTGCTATCAATCAGGCCAGTTCATTACACTCAAATTCCCTTATGAGGACGAGCACCTTCAGCGTTGCTATTCCATGTCTAGCACACCAAATCTTGATTGCCAATTGCGTGTTACGGTAAAACGAGTAGCGGGTGGAAGAGGCTCCAACTGGATATGTGATAATCTCAAAGCGGGGAGCAAAATTGAGGTAATGCAGCCAGCAGGGCTATTCGTCACTCGGGACTTGTCTGAAGACCACTTGTTATGTGCTGGTGGCAGCGGTATTACGCCTGTGTTGTCAATCTTAAGGCACGTTCTTGTCAATGGTTCTGGAAAGGTACGTTTAATTTATGCAAACCGAGACGAAGCGTCTGTTATTTTCAAGCAAACGATCAAAGCGCTTGGGCAAGAATATGTAGAGCGTTTAGAAGTAATTCATCTGTTAGATTCTTTGCAAGGTATCCCGTCTTTAAACTTGTTAGTTTCGCTAGCTCAGGGGATGCAGCACGGTAGGGCATTTATTTGTGGTCCAGGCCCATTTATGGATGCAATGGCTAGCGCATTGAAACAGGCCGATATGCCAGAGGATAGGATTCATGTTGAACGTTTTGTGCTTGCAAAATCCTCGACAGATAATGAGAAGTCTGCAGATCCAAGTCAAAATAATGAAGGCGATATAGCGAACGAACAAGAAGAACTTCCTGCTGCTACCGTTCAACTTGAAATTGACGGCGTACATCATGTGATTGCATGTGAGCCAGGTCAAACAGTGCTTGATGCAGCAGAAAAAATCGGCATCGAATTACCTTATTCTTGTCGTGAAGGCATGTGTGCATCATGCATTTGCGAAGTTATCGAAGGCAATGTAAAACTTAACAATAACGAAGTGCTCGATGATAAAGATTTAGCCAATAATTTAACGCTCAGTTGCCAAGCAGTGCCCCTGACGGCAGAGTTAAAACTTAAATATACCTAAGTTACGTGCTACGCATCAGTAACTTGCGACAGATTCGAATCAGAATCAGAATGTGCAGTAAGTTCTGCACCCTAACATAATCAGGAGTTATCCATGCAAGCACGTTTTACTGATAAAGTGGCTTTTGTTACAGGCGGCGGCAGTGGTATAGGCGCAGCAACGGCTCAGCGTTTAGCACTAGAAGGTGCTACGGTTGTTATTTGCGGGCGTCGTCAAGCAAATCTAGATGAGGTAGTTGAGCTTATTCGACAGGCCGGAGGCAAAGCTTATTCAGTGCAGGTTGACGTTAGTAATGAGAGTGCCTTTGTGGCTGCGCTAGAACAAACAGCCAACGAACATGGCAGCTTGGATGTGTTGGTAAACAATGCGATGGCATATTCTTATGGCGGCATTACGGATATGAGCACAGAAGATTGGCACAGCAATTTTCGCACCTCGGTAGACGGTACTTTTTGGGGCACGCGCACAGCAATGAAACTGATGAAAGGGAAAGGCGGTGCGATAGTTAATATTTCGTCAATTTGCGGCGAGTTAGGTACACCAATGATGTCTGGTTACAGTGCGGCTAAAGCGGCAATAGTTAACTTTTCAAGAGCCGCAGCAGCCGAAGGCGCTAGTGATAATATTCGCGTTAACGTGGTCGTGCCGGCCGTCGTTGAAACTCCGGCAACCTCAGGTATGCTGAGTGATCAAGGGATGCTTAATAATACTAATCGTCTCATTCCTATGGGCCGTGTTGGCCGTAGCGATGAACTCGCAAGTGCCATCGCATTTTTGGCTAGTGATGATGCTTCATACGTCACCGGTGCCAGTTTGCCTGTGGATGGCGGTCGAGCTTGTGTGCTGGTAACCGCTTTGGATTAGGAGGCAATTATGACGAATATAAACACCTTACTAAGTGCGGGCAAACTAGGCGACATCGACGTAGCAAACCGCGTGGTAATGGCGCCGATGACTCGAAATCGCGCTGATGCCGATGGTACGCCCAATAGCATCATGCGCGACTACTACAGTCAGCGAGCGAGTGCAGGCTTAATTGTGGCTGAAGGGACATGGCCAGTTGCTGCAGGCCAAGCATATAACCGTCAACCTGGTATCGAAACTCCAGAACATATCAAAGGGTGGCGAGCGGTAACCGATGCTGTGCA
This sequence comes from Glaciecola sp., assembly GCA_965660625.1. Lineage (GTDB taxonomy): Bacteria > Pseudomonadota > Gammaproteobacteria > Enterobacterales > Alteromonadaceae > Glaciecola. The sequence continues at coordinate 44,295 of CBFIAR010000006.1, forward strand.
TCAAGCCGGTGGCAAAATAGTCTTGCAAATTATGCACGCTGGCCGTATTGGCTCACATCATATAAAAGGTGAAGGAGTGCCAACGGTTGCACCATCAGCCATTCAGGCTAGAGGTGAAGTGCATACTGATAGTGCCGGGATGCAGACCTACGATATGCCAATTGCTTTAACTACAGAGCAAGTATGGCAAGTCATTGAAGAACATCGCCAAGCTGCTGTCAATGCGTTAGAAGCAGGGTTTGATGGCGTAGAACTGCATTGTACCAGCGGTTATTTACCCATGCAGTTTTTATGTTCAGATTCAAACCAACGGAAAGACGAATTTGGAGGTAGTGCGCAAGCGCGGGCAAAATTTGCAGCGGAATGTTTACGTACAATGGCGACAGTATTTGGTGCTGGCCGTGTTGGCTTGAGAATGAATCCAGGCAACCGCTTTAACGACACTAATGACGAAAATCCAGAACAAAGTCATCTTGCTTTGCTGCATGCAGTTGAAAATCTAAATCTAGGCTATTTGCACATGATGAGAGCACCAGTCGAGTCAATAAATGCCTTTCAAATTGGCCGAAAGGCTTATACTGGCTCACTGATTGTGAATGATGGCTTTGATGCGCCAACAGCTGACAGCGCAGTATCAAGCGGTCAAGCCGATGCAGTGTCGTTTGCACGACATTATGTAGCTAACCCTGATTATGTTAGGCGTATTGCTGAAAACTTGCCCTTGACTAGATTTGATCGTAAAACGCTTTATACACCAGGAGCACTTGGTTATTCAGATTATGCAGAAGCATGAACTGTTTTAAACAACATTGGTCTTATTCGTGAAGAGAAAACTAAATTTAACAATAAATTTATAGTATATTAACGCTTGACGTTTATTTTGCCGTGAAGCGGCAGATTTAAAATAATAACGAGAGGCCGAATAGACATGGCACGAATAAATATTGATCTTGAGCAGTATAATGAATTCATTAATTTATTATACGAAGCTTCTAATGACACCACCTCCGAGAGTTGGACGAAGCCGCTAAAAATATTACAGCGTACCTTTAAAGCCAACTACGTCACTTTGATTTTAAAATTACCCGAAGAAGACGATTTGGGCCTGATGGTGGCGGTCGGTAAAAATATTACTGAGTTACAAAGCGTACAAAGTTTGCCCTATCAATATAAACTGACCCCTTTTACTGACCAAGCCCTCGATAAAGTCTTTACAGTGAGTGACTTTATGACTGAAAGCGAGTGGCAGGCCAGTTCATATCGGCAGCACTGGTGCGCTGTAAATGATGTGTATCATGTGATGAGCGTTGATATTAGCACTGAAAACCACGGTAATTTACGGTTCAGAGTTACTCGCGATGCATCGCAAGAAAATTTTTCAGAATCTGATAAGGCTTTATGCGAACTGCTCATTCCTCATTTTAGACGTTCTATCACTACTTTTTTGCATTTACATAGTAGCGCTTCTCTCGGTTCTCTTTATTCTCGTGCGATTGGCAGGCTATCTATCGCAACTATTACCATAGATGAGACGGGACGAGTGTTAGATAAAAACCTGTTTGCTAGCGAAATTCTGGATGCCTCAGACGGACTTAAAATCACAGCAGGTAAACTGACTGCTCAGCATCATACAGACAATAGTGAACTTAAACGTCTCATTAAAACGGCTTTTGAACATGGCGCAGGCCAAACCGTGCCGGAGGCGATGTCGGTGTCACGACCATCGGGTGAAATAGCGCTAGGCTTAGTCATTGAGGTTATTCCGTCTTTAGATTGGGCTGAGGGTAAAGGCCATAGAAAAGCCGTGGTATACATACGAGATGCTATTGGTAAATCTACGACGAGTATCGACCTTTCTAAAAAACTTTTTGGCTTAACGCCAGCCGAAACAGCGCTAACACTACAACTTATCAACGGTTTATCACTAGAAGAAGCGTCAGAAGTTTTGAATATACGTCGAAATACTGCGCGAGCTCACCTTCGCTCTATATTTTCTAAAACCGGAGTGCGCCGTCAAACTGAGCTAGTGCGCTTGTTTCTCAATAGTGTTGCTGCTTTGGGATACGACGAGTCAGCGGAACCACATTAATCATGTTGTTCTCAAAAAACGTATTACCTCGAGATACGTCAATCAGTATCTTGAGGTAAACTGGCAGCGATTATTAATGGTCGTAGAGTTAATTTTCTAACGCCAAAACATTTTCCCCAACTATCATATTTTTTATTAGCAATAAAGCTATATGAAAAAGTCTGCGCTACGATGCTACATTTTTAACAACTATTTAACTTATTAGTCCATATGCATCATGAAGCCTGCGCAGTTATCTCTACTCTAGACACAGAGAACTAAATTTTGTGGGTGCATCACGGTGTTAGCCAATGGTTAATCGCTCTAGCTTTGCGCCTTAATTTATTGCTGTATTTTCTACGAGGTTTATATGAGCTTAGCGTACAAACAATCTGCTGCATTGATTCTAGCCGCTAGTTTTGCCTCCACCATTGGTGGGCTCCCCTTCAATTCATTGCCGATTCTGTTGGGTTCGTTAGCTGATTCTTTTGGCTTTGAGATGCAGGCCATTGGTATGTTAGGGTCTATTTGTTTTGCGGGCTATTTACTCGGCACCTTATTATCTGTTGTGATTATTAGTCGATTTTGTTTACGAAAATTAACGATAACATGCTCGGTATTTTCAGTGGTGTTGCTACTGTTGTCGTCAGTATCAGATGCAAATTGGCAAATGCCACTATGGGCTTTTATTGGCTTTTTTGCAGCCCTAATGACGTGTCTTGGTTTGAGGGTTATCGGTCAGATGATTAACAAAGAGCGCGCATTGGGAGTTCGTCAGGGCATTGAGCTTGGTGTTACCGCAATGGTATTGTTTGTGATTCCGGCTTATGTGATCACTGCATTCGGCTATGCGGGTACAGCAGTGAGCCTATCTCTTATCATTTTAGTGCTGAGCATTAGCGTATTTTGGTTACCTAAAAATACACATCTCGATACGACAGATAGCAGCATCAAAACTCAATTGGATATTCCACTTGGTGCTTGGTTAGCACTCGCAGTATTCTTGATCTTTGCTACTGGTAACATAGCCTTGTGGGCATTTTTAGAACGCATGGGAAACAGCATTGAGTTAGCCCCTACTCAGATGGGAGTGGTATTTGCGGTGCTTAAATTGTTGGGCGGGGCAGCCGCTTTCTCAGTGGCACTAGTGGGAAGTCGCTTAGGTTTGCACAAACCGTATTTGATCGTGTTTATTGTGTTGACTATCGGGCTTTATTTAATCTGGCTGTCGTTTGCTGGCGGCGCTAAGCAATTTACGCTTTTTGCCTTGGGGGCGTGGATTTGGGAAGTGGCCTTTACTTGGGGGTGTGTGTTTCAAACCGCAGCAATAGCAAGACTCGACCCTAAAGGGCGCGCAATTATGTTGATTCCTGCTGCATTTGGCGTGAGTGCGATGATAGGGCCTGCTTTAGGCGGCTGGTTAGCAACATCAGGTTATCATAGCATTTTGGTGTTAGCCTTTGGCGCCACCGTAGTCGCCGTTATTTGTTTCATGGGGCCACTAGCTAATCGTCAACGGCAATTATTTAGCAAACAATTAAGTGAGTTGAATGCTCAACGAAACCCGTTATAAGAGAGTAAAAAAGCCAGCATAAGCTGGCTAAATACTTATTAACCATAGTAAGCTTTTACTTACCTTTAAACTCAGGGTGGCGCTTTTGTAAAAAAGCTTGCATGCCTTCGCGTTGATCTTGGGAGGCAAACAATATCGCGTTTGCTTTGCGCTCTAATGCCATCGCACTCGCTAAAGGCGCATCCATACCAGCCAAAATAACTTCTTTAATTTGCTCGGCCGCCAATGGGGGCATTCGCGCAATGCGTCGACAAGTTGCTAGCGCCTGACGGTGAACATCGATATCTTCGCATAACTCGCTTACTAAACCGCCTACCCATGCATCGTGCGCGCTAATTGGCTTGCCGGTTAATGCCATTTGCATGGCTTTTGCTTTACCTATAGCTCTTACCAAGCGCTGTGTTCCGCCGATGCCAGGCATAATGCCAATGGTAATTTCAGGTTGGCAAAAACTAGCGCTTTTACCTGCAATAATAACGTCGGCCAACATAGCCAGCTCACATCCACCGCCATAGGCGTATCCGCATACCCCAGCTACAACGGGTTTGGGGCATTGTTCAATGGGGGCCCATAGTCGTTCAGTGTGACGCTGATAAATTTCTATCGGGTCAGCGTCAATTAAACCGGTGATATCACCCCCTGCAGCAAATACTTTGTCACCACCTGTTAACAAAATACAGCGAACATCGGGATTATTGCCCAGTTCGATAAAATACTCTGATAGCAAGGTTTGCAACTCTAAGCTCAGCGCATTAGTCGCCTGCGGGCGATTTAACCTTAATTCAGCTACACCTTCTTCTGGGTAGCTCAATAAAACTGTTGGTTCATTATGTTCGGGCATCTATGTCTCCTAAACCTTGCGACAGTCTTATTGACGCGCATTCTACACATTTCTTTCTACCTTTATTGTTACTTTTTGCTGTTCGAGCCAGCATCGTCCATATAGACGAAGTTGCTTGACTAAGGTGCAATGTACACTGCTCAACATGATATTAATATAAGGTTCAGTAATGTCTGCAAATACTGCGAATTTTAATCAGAAGTATCAAGATAAAGTTGTACTCGTAACCGGGGGCACTAAAGGTATCGGTTTTGGCATTGCCATGGGTTTCTTGTCCGCTGGCGCTGTGGTGCTTATATGCGGCCGTAAACAGCCAGACCGTCTGCCTGAAGTTTCACTAAACGGTGAACGAAAGCAAGCGCATTTTATACAAGCCGATGTGAAAGATTTAGATAGCACTTCAGCCATGTTTACTGCAATTGAGGAGCAGTATGGGGTTCTCGATGTGCTGATCAATAATGCAGGAGGCAGCCCTTTTGCACTGGCCGACAAAGCGTCACCTCGGTTTCATGAATCTATTATCAAACTCAACTTGATTGCGCCACTAAACGTTGCTCAGCAGGCCAATCAAATTATGCAAAAAAGCAGTGGCGTTATTATTTTCATTAGCAGTATCAGCGCGATGCGTGCATCTCCTGGCACCGCCGCCTATGGAGCGGCGAAAGCGGGTATCCTATCGTTAGTAAAAACCTTGGCGGTAGAGTGGGCACCAAAAGTGCGTATTGTCGCGCTTAGCCCAGGATTAGTTAAAACGGAAAGTTCTCACCTGCACTATGGTGATGATGCGGGGATTGCCGCTGTTAGCGCCACTATTCCTGCAGGGCGCATGGCTGAACCTGAAGATGTTGCCAATGCATGCTTATTCTTGGCATCACCTGAAGCCAGTTATACTAGTGGCTGCAACTTACTATTAAATGGCGGCGGCGAAATGCCTGCCTTTCTCAACGCTAGCGAAAGCAAGTAGTTAATTTATTTCACTTTAAGACTTCATCTTGATAAATGTAGGAGACGAACATTGGCTAAATATGAATGGTTAGCAGAAATCGAAGCAATGGTAGGGCACAAATATGGTCGTATCTATGCGTGGGATAAAGTCAATGAGGCTATGGTTCGGCAATGGTGTGAAGTGATGTCTGTTGAGAATCCTATTTATACTGATGCTGACTATGCAGCAAAAAGTCAACACGGGCACCTAGTGGCGCCCCCTGCAATGCTGCAAGCATGGTGTTTAGCAGGCTTCAACGAAACACTAGCACCCGGTTCAACTACAGAGAACCCTTACGGTGTGCTGAAGTTACTTGAAGCTCAAGGCTATCCAGCAGTGGTTGCCGTTAATTCAAATCTTCATTTTGATCGTTACATTGCTATTGGTGAGAAACTCTATTACACCACTACTTTTGATAGCATTAGCGAAGAGAAAACTACGGCCTTGGGTACCGGATTTTTTGTGACGCTGAAGATGGTGTATTTTTCTGAGCACAGCAACGCTAAAGACGAAGAAAAAGTCGGTGAGATGCTGTTTCGCGTGTTCAAATTTAAGCCGGCTAACCCGCCAGAAAAGAAAAATTCAGGTAGTTCGGACAACGCAATGCCCAAAATGTTGAGACCTAAACCGGGGATCAGTGACGATAACCGCTTCTTCTGGGAAGGCTGTGATGTGAATGAGCTGCGTATTCAAGAATGTAAAAGTTGCCATAAACTTCAGCACCCACCGGCGCCGGTTTGCATGCACTGTCACTCTTTTGAGTTAGGATATAAATTAGCGAGTGGTAAAGGTCAACTTTATTCATTTGTAGTGATGCACCATCCGCACGTTCCACCGTTTGACAATCCTAATCCCATTGGCCTTATTGAGCTTGAAGAGGGCGTCCGCATTGCGGCAGGTTTATTGGGTGTTCAAGAGGGCGTAGCACCATTAATTGGTCAAGAGGTTGAAGTAGAATTTCACACCTACGAAGGTGATTTAACCTTGCCACAGTTTAGACTGATGTCAATCAAGGAGTCGTCATGAATTTTAATCTAACAGAAGAGCAACTTGCTATTGCCGATATGGCGACAAGCCTGTTCACTGATACCTGCACCGATCAATACTTGCGCGACTACGATGACGCGGGGCAAGGTACGATGTCTGACTTGTGGACGGCATCGATTCAAACAGGCTTGCAGGGTGTCATTATTCCTGAAGCGAACGGTGGCATTGATTTGGGTATGACGGAGCTTAGCTTAGTACTGCAAGCACAAGGCGGTTCGTTAGTGCAAGTGCCACTATGGCGTCACCAGGTAGCGGCTGCCGCTATTGCTAAATTTGCTGGCAGCGACTTCGCTGCAGTGGTGGCTGCTGCAGCAGAAGGAAGTAATTTATTAACCTTGGCATTTAATTTGGTTAATACGACCAGCGGTGCTGACATTATTGCTCAGCAAAACGGTGATTCAATAGAACTTAACGGTCTAGTGCAGGCTGTTGCAGTTGCAGGTTTAGCCGATTTTGTTTTGTTACCTTTTACCCTTAATGGTGTAACCCGTTGGGCAGTCCTTGATAGCAAAGTCGCAGGTTTGTCTTTGGTAGCCGGACAAATGACCCATGGCGAAGAAGTAGCAGACATGCATCTGAAGAATGTTGTGATAGCTAGCTCAGCCTTACTTGCACCAAAAGCCAATAACTGGGTGCTACCCCGAATTTTTGGATCATTGGCTGCTCTGCAGTTGGGCGTTAGCGAAGCACAAATTAATAAAACGGTAGAATATGTGACTGAGCGTCAACAGTTTGGCCGTGCGATTGGTACCTTCCAAGCCGTGCAAATGACGATGGCGGATACCAAAATCGCCCTGGAAGCGCTACGCAGCAATTTATGGCAGCTATGCTACCGACTTGATAATGACCTAGCATGTGAGCACGAAGCTTATGCTACGGCGTGGCACGCTTGTGATGCTGGCCATAAAATAGGTCATGCGGCTCAGCATGTGCACGGCGGCTTTGGTGTTGACGTAAGTTATATCATTTTCAGGTACTTGTATTGGAGTCGGGCGATCAGTTTAAATTTAGGCGGCAGTCCCGCATTGTTAGCAAAGCTTGGCGAAGTATTAAGCGCAAACGATAAACTTGGTTGGAAATATAACCTGGATGAAAACTATGCAAACTGAAAATATGCAGATTGAAGAAACGCAAGCTAAAACCATGCAATTTAACGACGTTCAGATCGGCGATAAATTACCTGAGCTAGCTATTCCTATTACTGTCGGCTTAATTACCAGTGGAGCAATCGCTACCCGTGATTTTTTTCCTGGGCATCATGATAAAGACGCTGCAATCGAGCTAGGCTCACCGCACATTTTTATGAATATTTTGACCACTAACGGTCTAGTACAGAGCTTTGTGGAACGCTGGAGTGGCCCTGATAGTCTTTTCCAAGATATCGACATCAAATTGGGCATGCCAAATTATCCAGGCGACACTATGACTTTTAAAGGTCAAGTAACGGCAACCGACGTGCAAAACAAAACCGTTGAGGTCAGTTTGGCGGGTCAAAACCAATACGGTACACATGTTAATGGCACTGTGCGATTAGTATTGCCATGAGCTTAGGAGACACAAAATGAATGATTCAATTAGCGGTAAAACCGCCATTGTCGGCTTAGGTGCTACCGAATTTTCTAAAAACTCAGGTCGCACTGAATTGCGCTTAGCGATGGAAGCAATACTCGAGGCATTAAAAGATGCAGGTATTGACCCCAGTGAAGTAGACGGCTTCAGCAGTTATTCTGTGGACAAAGTACCTGAGTATGAAATTGCTCGCTTGCTAGGCTGTAAAGAGGTGAAGTTCTTTTCACAAATTCCTCATGGAGGCGGCGCCGCATGCGCTCCCATTATGCATGCTGCAATGGCAGTAGCCACCGGTGTTTGTAAGACGGTTGTAGTTTATAGAGCCATGAACGAGCGTTCATGGTATCGCTTCGGTACCGGAACTTATGGCTTTGGGGCAACGCCTATTTTTGAAAATACTAACTATGGCTGGTATATGCCTCATGGGTTTCATACTCCCGCAAGTTGGGTAGGAATGTTTGCTCAACGTTACATGCATGAGTATGGCGCAACATCTGAAGACTTCGGTAAAATTGCCGTGGCCGCAAGAGATTTTGCTGCCACCAATCCTGCCGCATTCTTTTATGAAAAGCCGATCACTTTAGAAGACCATCAAGCATCTAAATGGATTTGTGAGCCATTACATTTACTCGACTGTTGCCAAGAGTCAGACGGTGCCGTTGCGATGATTATTACCAGTGCCGATAGAGCGAAGGATTTAAAGCAAAAACCAGTGTCGATAAAAGCAGCTTCGCAAGGAATTGCAGAAGGTCAGCAGATCATGACGTCATATTACCGCGAGGATATTACTGGTTTACCCGAAATGGGGGTTGTGGCAAAAGAGCTATATGCGCAATCGCGTCTTGGCCCAGAGGATTTCCAAACTGCTATTATTTACGATCATTTTACACCGTTTGTCTTGCCACAGCTTGAGGAGTTCGGTTTTGCAGAGCGTGGTCAAGCAAAGGACTTTATTCGCGCTGGTCATCATGCTAGAGGTGGTAAGTTGCCCATCAACACTCATGGTGGACAGTTGGGCGAAGCCTATATCCATGGAATGAATGGTGTGGCTGAGGCGGTTAGGCAAGTGCGGGGCAGTTCAGTTAATCAAGTAGATAATGTGGAAAATGTGTTAGTGACGGCGGGTACCGGCGTGCCTACCAGCGGTTTGATTTTAGGAAAGGTTTAAGGAGAGCACCATGTTCGTTGATTTAACGCCAGAACAGAGGGCCTTGCGCCTGGAAATAAGAGATTACTTCTCACAATTAATGACTCCTGAGTTGCGTCAATCATTGAGGGGCGAGGAGGGTGGTGAAAACTTTCGTAAAGTTGTTCGCCAGATGGGTAAAGACGGATGGTTAGCTGTAGGTTGGCCAAAAGAGCACGGTGGTCAAGGCTACCAAGCCACTGAGCAACTTATCTTTTTTGAAGAAGCTAATATTGCCGGCGCACCACTTCCGTTCGTGACGATCAGTACTGTTGGTCCAGCCTTAATGGAGTCGGGTACTGATTTGCAAAAAGAAATGTTTTTACCCGGTATCGCCAGTGGTGACATTCATTTTGCTATCGGTTATTCAGAGCCAAATGCGGGTTCAGATTTGGCTACGTTAAAAACCAAAGCTAGTCTGGAGGGAGATCATTTTGTAGTAAACGGTAATAAGCTTTGGACATCTGGAGCGGATTCTGCAGATTACATTTGGTTAGCTGCGCGGACCGATCAAGAACTTCCTCGTCACAAAGGGATCTCGATTATGATCCTCGACGCCAAAAGTGAAGGTTTTAGTAGCACTGTGATCCCAACGTGTTCTAATCCAACGGCAGCTACTTATTATGATAATGTGAAAGTGCCAAAAGAAATGCTGGTTGGTGAGCTAAACAGCGGCTGGAAATTGATCACAGCACAGCTCAATCATGAACGCTTAGGTTTAGGCTCTTGGTCAGATAAAGTCGTCAGTTTGTACTCGCGAGTCTATCTTTGGGCTAATGCTCAAGACGAACAAGGCAAACGTGCTACGGACAATCCATGGGTACGTTCAGCCTTAGCGGAATGCTACTCGAAGCTAGAAGCTATGCGCCTAATTAATTTTCGTATTGCAGCCGATTTAGAAGCGGGTCACATGGATATTGCACTTGCTTCAATTACCAAAGTATATGGATCTGAATGTGCTATTGATATTTTGCGCAAACTCATTGATATTGTTGGGCTAAACGGCATGGTAAAAGGTGATTCAGCGGCTTCGTTCCTATTAGGAGAGTTGGAATATGAAGTACGTGCTTCAGTCACCTTAACCTTTGGCGGCGGGACCAATGAAATACAGCGCGAATTGATAGCCCAGTTTGGTATTGGTATGCCACGCGCAGTTCGCTAGCAGGAGAGATACATGACTGATTTGGACGAATTTAGAATAGAAGTGCGTGACTGGCTAGAGGCTAATTGTCCTGCGTCATTGCGCACACCCACACCCGATGGTGAATTGATTTGGGGTGGTAAAAATGTGAATTTTACCTTTGATGATCAGCGCCTGTGGTTTGAGCGCATGCGCGATAAAAATTGGTTTTGTCCAACTTGGGCTAAAGAGTATGGTGGTGCAGGCTTAAGTTCGAAACAAAACAGCGTGTTAGAGAGCGAGATGCGCAAACTAAAATGCCGCCCTCCGCAAATTAATTTAGGCATTTGGATGCTAGGTCCGGTGCTTTTAGAGCATGGCACAGAGCAACAAAAGCAGCAGTTTTTAACACCCATGGCCCAGGGTGAAGTGCGCTGGTGTCAAGGCTTTAGTGAGCCAAATGCAGGTTCAGATCTGGCTAGCTTACGCACTAGCGCGGTGGATATGGGCGATCATTACCTCGTTAATGGCAGTAAAATTTGGACTTCTTACGGGGATAAATCGGATTGGATGTATGCCTTAGTGCGCACAGATCCCAAAGCATCAAAGCATCAAGGTATTAGCTTGTTGTTATTGGATATGCATGCTGAGGGCGTTAAAACAGCACCTATCCATTTAATTAGCGGTAAGTCATCATTTTGTGAAGTGTTTTTTGATAATGTGTGCGTTCCGAAAGACAACCTCATTGGTGAACTTAACGGTGGATGGAAACTGGCTAAAGAATTGTTGCAGCATGAGCGCAGCGCAATGTCGAAATTTGGTGAATTTCAACTTCCCACGCATTTTGATTTGATGTCCTTGATCAAAGACTATATGCCAGCGCCGCATAACGCCAGTGAGCAATCTTTGATGAATAAGGCGGTTGAAGCCGAAATGCATGAAAATGCATATAATTTAACTGTGCAGCGACTTACACAAGAGATGCAGGCAGGAATAAACAACTTCGGTTTAATGGCGATTATGAAGCTAGTGCATACCGAGCAAGAAATAGTGAAGTTTGAACTATTACTTGATGCGATGGGATATCGTGCGCTTGGTTGGGAAGACGACAGTTTTAGTGAAAAAGAGCAATCGATTAATCGTGCTTGGTTAAATAGTTTCTCACAAACTATTGCCGGAGGCTCATCAGAGGTGCAGTTAAACGTCATCGCAAAGCGTGTTTTGCAATTGCCAGAAAATAAAGGAGCAAGCACATGAGCTTAGTTTACAGCGAAGATGATCGTATGTTAGCCGATACCGCCGCAGAGTTTCTTTCTTCAAAAAGTCCCGTTTCGGCACAAAGAGCGTTGAGAGATAATAAAGCTGAGCTCAACTACGACGCTGACGTGTGGCAGCAAATGATTGAATTAGGTTGGTCAGCCATTACCTTCCCAGAAGCCCTAGGTGGTTTGGAGTTTGGCTATAAAGGTTTAGGTGCGGTCTTTGAAGTGATGGGTAAGCACCTTGCTGCGTCACCTATGTTGTCATCAGTGGTGTTGTGTGGCTCATTATTACAACAATTGGCAAATGAGCAACAGCGGGAGTGGCTAGATGGTATTATCAGCGGTGAAAAACGCTTAGCATTAGCCGTTGACGAGCAAGCAAGACACCAGCCTGATAGAATAGAAACAACTGCAGTCAGCAACAGTAGCGGTTTTATACTCAACGGAAAGAAAACCATTGTGATGGATGGTTTGAGCCCCGATGGCTGGATTGTATCCGCTTTGCATGAAGGAAGCTGCAGTCTATTTATCATACCCTTTAGTGAACAGGTGAGTGTCAAACGCATAAACTTGGTAGATTCTCGCAACTACGCAGAACTCAATTTTAATCAACTTCAATTACCGCAATCAGCACTATTAGGAACCGCAGGAAACTCAGCGTCAGCTTTAAATTATGCACTAGATTTAGGCCGCTTATGTTTAAGCAGTGAAATGTTGGGGGCCTCTAAAGCCCTATTTGATATGACGGTTGAATACCTTAAAACGCGAGAGCAGTTTGGCGTTAAAATTGGTACTTTTCAGGGGTTACAGCATAGAGCTGCAAGATGCTACGTTGAATTAGAGTTAGCGCAATCTTGTATTATTTCTGCGCTGTCAGCAGCCGATGATACGCAAGCTGAGCTAGCGCATAGCGTAAGTTTAGCGAAGTGGAAAATGTCAAAGGCCGCAGATCTCATTACTGCAGAGGCCATACAAATGCATGGTGGTATAGGGGTGACTGATGAGATGGATATCGGTCTGTATCTCAAACGCATTCGCGTAGCACAAGTGTGTTTAGGTGATGCGGATTTTCATCAGGCTCGCTACGCGAGTATCAATAACTGATTCTGGCTTTCATGCATTTTTGACGCCTGGCTTCGTCAATGTCAATTACCCCTTAAACCCGCATCTCTGCGGGTTTAATTTTATATGTTGACTTAAACCTAATACCCATACAATTGCCTTTGAGGAAGGGACTGTACTTATATATTTAGCTAACCGCTGTCTGCTCTCCACGACCGCTATAACATCAACTGCTTATCTCTGTTCTCTGGCACGCTGCATGGTTACGCTATCAATCCCGCGCGGTAGCCTGAATCAAGGGCGCCTTCTATATAGCCCACTTCGTTACTATCGCCAATGATTTTTACATTGTGTCCGGCTTTACGTAGGGTGTCGGCTACGCTTCTGTCTGCAGCAATGCCTATTGCAACAACAACAGTGTCGCTCGGAGCGACGAGTTGTTTTTCTTTGATTTTATAATGAACGTGTTGACTATCAATGCTAAGCACTTCGGCTTCTCTGATGACTTCAACGCCTAAATGAGAAAGATTATCCAGTACTCGCCAGCGCCTAACAATGCTGAGCTCTTTGCCAAGGTCACGGGTGGGCTCAAGCACAGTAACCTGACGCCCACGCTCACCTAAAAATTCAGCTAATTCTAAACCAACAAGTCCGCCTCCAATGATCGTGACACGTTTCCCAAGGGGCATCCATACATGTGATAGGCTTTGCAGTGCCTTAATACTTTTGGTTAGGCCTAATAGATTACCTGTGTTAACCATTAACCGCTGAAAGGGTTTCAGCTGCGCTTTTGTGCTAGGGCTGACCTCGCCAGTTAGTAATTGCCGTAACTGCTCACCGGACCAAACATGAGGTAAAGCTGCGCCGCGGATGTCAGGCATTTCTCTGCTCGCTCCGGTCGCCACAAAGACCTCGTCGGGCTTATAAGACTCGAGCAATGCAGGGCTTACAAAAGTGCCTAGTTTTACCGTCACCTTTGATTTTTCTAACTGCTTGATCAGATAATCCAGTAATTTACCGTTTTCTTTATATGCCAAAGTTGCAAAAAATAACGTGCCGCCAAGGCGCTGACTGCGTTCGATTAAGGTGACATTATGCCCTCGATTGCTGGCAGTAATTGCCGCTTCAATTCCTGCTGGTCCGCCACCGATAACAACAATGTTTTTAGGTTTATCGGTCATAATGACATGTAATTCGGATTCTTGCCCAGTAGTTGGGTTAACCGCACATTTTACGCGTTGGTTAATGAATATTTGGCTTACGCAAACATAGCAATAAATACACGGACGAATATCGGCTGCCCTGTTGGCAATGAGTTTATTGGGTAATTCAGGATCGGCCAGCAGCTTGCGACCCATGGCAACAAAGTCGCATTTTCCGTTAGCAATGGCGTCATTAGCAATCTGAGGTTCTAAGCGGCCTACGGCAATGACTGGAATAGAGACTTCTTTGCTAACTTGCGCTGTCCAATCTAAAAATCCAGCAGGCTTATGCACGATAGGTGCTTCAGTAAAAGCCGCGCCGCTAGTCAAATTCGCATAGGCTGAAATACTCACTGCATTGAGGCCTGCTTTTTCAACCATTTTAGCGACGGTAATACAGTCTTCAATGGTGATACCACCGTCTTTGCCCACCTCAACTGCGTCGAGTCTCAACCATAGCGGATAGTCGTCACCCACTTGTTCGCGAATGGCGCCAATGACCTCAAGTAAGAGTCGAGCACGATTTTCCATGCTTCCACCATATTCGTCAGTGCGTGTGTTGTAATAGCTTGATAGGAAACCTGCTAAGATATATGTGTGAGCAGCATGTATTTCAATACCATCAAATCCGGCAGTTTGTGCCCGTTTTGCAGCACTGGCGAACCATTCTATCATTTGCTTTATGTCGTCCTTGTCCATGACTCGCATGGTTACTGGGACGTCTTTACTAGGTCTCACAAAGGTGCTTATTTCTGCAAGGGTGACTGACTGCATCATATCTGAAGTGGGAGGCGGAGGCGGCAAAGATGGTACCCACACATCTCTGCCTTCAGCCATATCTCGTACCGAAGTTTTACCCGCATGTTGCAGTTGTAATGAAATTTTTGCACCGTGGGCATGCACTCTGTCAGTCAATGCTTTTAAACCAGGAATAAATTCGTCTTTCGATATACCGACCTGATAAGGCTCTGCGGTGCCAGCCGGAAATGCAATTGAAACAACACCCATGGTAATAAGGCCGACCCCACCTTTGGCTCTAGCTTCATAATATGCCTGTATGCGCTCACCGCAGTGACCATCTTTCTCCGCATAATTAGAACCCATGGGTGCCATTATTATACGGTTGCGTAAAGCTAGACCGCCGATCGTGCCGGGTTTTAATAAGTGTTGGTATTCTGACATTGCTGATAACCTTTTATTATCGATATTAGGGGCTGTTGTTTCAACAGACCCAAGTTACAAGGTGAAATTAACCGTGCTGCAAAAAATCAATACAAGTAGTATTAAACATTCTTTGGTGCTCTACTTGTACCCAGTGACCGCAGCGATTGAGCATAATAAATCTGGCGTTGGGTAGATTATCAAGAAATTTGTGCACTCCTTGGTGTGGATTAAACAAATCATTGGTTCCCCAAAAACCTAATACGGGACAGTTAATTTCACAGAGTTGTTCGGTCATGTTAGGCACCATCATAGTGCTAAATAAATTGGCCGGTTGAGTCACCGCAACGGCAGAACGTTCCGCTAATATATCATCCGAGAGCCCGCTTGAATCAAAAAGCTGTAGGGACATGACTTCACGCATTTCGGCTACGCCCATAGGACCGCGGCCATAAACTTCCACCATGCGTTGAATACCCTCCATTTGAAAGTAGGTTTCACGCTCTTCAACGCCACCGGGTGCCATTAAAATTAGCTTTTCGACTGTATTAGGGAACGCTAATGTTTGCCCTAAGGCGATAGCACCACCGAGAGAGTTACCCAACAAAATCACCTTCGAAAACGCTAATGCACTAATAAAGCCATTTAACGCGGCAACAAAAAAATCGAGGTCATAATTGACGTCGTCTGGTTTATCAGAGCGCCCAAAACCGGGTAAGTCCAAAATAATATTACGATAACCTGCGTTAACAAATTCGGGATAATTACCTTTGAAATTACTAAAGCCACTAGCGCCAGGACCACTGCCGTGAAGCCAAATTACTACGGGCCCTTGTCCATGGTCTAAGTAGTGCAGGGTAAGTCCACTATCGAGTGTAACAAAGTGTCCAATTGGTAACGGTAAATCTTGTGTGTTAATCGGCTTGTTATCTAGCTTTTCCAAAATACGTATTCCTTCTTTTTATGGTTGGCGCGAGCAATGCATCGTCTTGCGCTCAAAGTAATAAAATTTTTATGACTGACACCTTGCGATTCAAGGCGATTAAAAACATCGTCCATTTAGACCAATCTGCGGTTTTGTCTGTGTTTCTTGAATTTAGTCTTGTTGGACGATGCCCTTGTGCATTCCGTAGCTCAGTATTGACCCATAATCAACAATAGCTCTGCGGCCAAGTTTGTCCTCAGCGCTCAGTTTATTTGAGGAAATAATAATGAAACATCAGGATCAAGTTGTACTGGTCACCGGCGCGGGGCAGGGCATGGGGCAGGAAATTGTTAATCACTTTGCTAACGCAGGAGCGAAAGTCGCGGCTGTCGACATCAACACTGAAGCCGTGAATGAAACCGTTAACGCCCTTGCAAATCCTAATAATGCTATTGGCCTCATTGCAAATATTGCAAACAGCGAGTCTGTGAGAGAGGCGATTGAGAGCGTCGTTGAAAAATTTGGTCGACTCGATGTCATCGTTAATTGCGCTGGTGTGGGATCATTCGATACCTTCCTAGAGACACCTGATGAACACTGGGACAAGGTCATTGGTGTCAATCTCACAGGGACTTTCTACTGTTGCAGAGAAGCCGCTAAGGTGATGGCAAAGCAAGGTTCTGGCATTATTATTAACATTTCAAGTACCGCAGCCTTAACGGGGGAAGGCCCTAGCCACTATTGCTCATCAAAGGCTGGCGTAATGGGGTTAACCCGGAGTATTTCAAGAGAATTAGCCACTGTTGGTATTCGCGTCAATACTATTATTCCGGGTCCTACTAACACGCCTATGATGGCGGATGTTCCTGAGGAATGGACGCAGCAAATGATTGCTAATATTCCTCTTGGTCGCATGGGCGAAAGTAGTGACATAGCAAAGGTGGCGAGCTTTTTAGCTTGTGATGATTCCGGGTTCATTACGGGTCAAAATATTGCAGTTAACGGCGGCATGGCCTTTCTTTAGGGAATGAATATGAGCAATAAAAGCCCGAAGAACTTAGAACAGCGTATCGATAGACTCGAGTCTATCGAAGCGATCCGTCAACTGGCAGGCAAGTATTCCTTGTCATTAGATATGCGAGATATCGATGCTCACGTGGGGTTATTTGCACCAGATGTTCGTGTTGGTGGAGGTAAAACAGGACGGGCGCATTTAAAAGCATGGGTTGATTCCACTTTACGTGATCAGTTCACCGGTACGTCTCATCATCTCGGGCAGCATATTATTGAGTTTGCAGATGCAGACCATGCTATTGGCGTTGTTTACTCTAAAAACGAACATGAAACGGGTCGTGAGTGGGTGCTAATGCAAATGCTCTACTGGGATGATTATGAGCGCATCGATGGCGTTTGGTATTTCCGTCGTCGCTTACCGTGCTATTGGTATGCAAGTGACGTAAACAGTGCGCCTGTTGGCGATATGAAGATGCGTTGGCCTGGACGAGAACCTTATAACGGTACTTTTCATGATTTGTTTCCTTCTTGGCAGTCGTTTTGGCAAACTCGACCCAGTGATGATGTTTTGCCAGAAGTGGCGGCTCCAGCCACACTCGAGCACTTTCTTCGCACGATGCGCGGTGGTACTCCTGCCCCCAAAATTCGCGTTCGTTGATTTAGTATAAAGGAGATATTACTTTGGACGACATTAAGATGCCTTTCGCAGGCTCACTAGACGATGCCCCTTTGCCACGAGCAGAAACGCAAGAAAAAATGGATAAACGTGCGATGTCGGCGCGGTCGGTAAGTCCATCTCAACTGTACAGCATTGCAGATAGATTAGAGGCGCAGGCAGAAAAACACGGTGATGCGCCGTTTTTAATTTATCAGCATAAAACCTTTTCATATAGCAAGGTAAACGAACAAGCGAGTAAATTTGCTAACGCTATTCAAGAGAGAGGTTTGAAGGAAGGCGACGTATGCGCCATCGCTATTGAAAACCGTCCAGAGTTCTTTTTTACTTGGTTTGGCCTAACCAAACTTGGGGTTGTAGTTGCCTTTATTAATACTCAAGTGCAGGGTAATGTGCTTGAACATGCCATACAAACAACTGGCAGTGACGTTATCATTGTGGGTGAGGAGTGTGTTGAACGCTTTATTGATACACCTGAGCTCGCGCACAAAAAGATCTGGTTAATTTCTGATGCAGAAGTGACCGAAAAACCAAGTTTGCCAGATTGGATTGATACAAGCTTTGACGCTGACGTGGCCTCTTGTACTCAGCAAAGTTATTCATTTTCTCGCAGTTCCACTAAAGGTGAAACACCGACCCTGCTGATTTTTACCTCTGGTACAACAGGTTTACCGAAAGCCGCTATCTATAGTCATATGCGTTGGTTGACATCCGGCGATGTGATGGTTGAAACCATTAGCGCAACACCAGATGATGTATTTTATTGCTGCTTACCCTTATATCACGGAGCTGCTGCTACCTCTGTGACTTCAACTGCACTTGCTGCTGGTTCAAGTATTGTGGTTAGACGTAAATTTAGCGTTCGCCAATTTTGGAGCGAGATTCAGAGCCAAGGCGTTACCGTATTCCAATACATCGGTGAAATTTGTCGCTATCTGCTAAATTATGCAGAGGTTAGCGGCATTAAGCCCAAAGAACATCATCTACGCTGTATGCTCGGCGCAGGCCTGAGTGAAAACAGTTGGCGTAAATGGTTAACGTATTTTGGTGAGGTTGATATCTATGAAGGGTGGGGCTCAACTGAAGCTAACACCAATTTACTTAACCTCGACAATTACATTGGCGCATGCGGTCGTGTGCCACGCTGGGATAGAACTAATTTTAGATTAGTGAAGTTTGACACTGAAACCGAAAACCATGTGAAAGATGAAAATGGTCATTATGTACTATGTCAAGCGGGTGAGGTAGGCGAGGGTTTGGGTATGATCATCAATCATCCTGAATTTGGTGGCGGTCGTTTTGAAGGTTACACTTCAAAAGACGACACAGAGAAAAAAATATTACGCGATGTGTTTCAAAAGGACGATGCCTATTGGCGCTCTGGCGATTTATTGCGTTACGACGAAAATGGTTACTTCTATTTTGTGGATCGCATAGGTGATACTTTCCGCTGGAAAAGTGAAAATGTTTCAACTCAAGAGGTGGCGACAGCTTTGGCTGAATACGACGGTGCCGAATTGGTCAACATATACGGCGTACTAGTGCCTGACCATGAAGGTCGCGCAGGCATGGCCGCCATTGTAATGCAGTCTGGTCGCGAATTCGATCCGGCTGCATTTTATGCCTTAACCAATGAGAAAATCCCAAATTATGCCGCACCTCAGTTTGTGAGAGTGAGCAAAGCTGCGGATATGACCTCTACTTTTAAGTTGCGTAAGGTCGATTTGCAAAAGCAAGGTTACGATCCACAAGCATGTAATGAGCCCCTTTATGTCAGAAATGACAAAGCCGGCTGTTATCAAAAATATAGTGAAAGTGTGCTAAAAGCCGTGGGTTTTGCCCCATTCGTAAGTACTGAGGAGAAATAATGGGACTAGCAGGAAACGCTGCCATAGTGGGTGCGGCGCAATATAAACCCGAAAAATACCAAACTGCTCCGCAAATGTTTCATTTAGAACAAGTGGCAGACTTAGCGCATCAAGCATTGAACGACGCAGGTTTGCATAAAGACGACCTCGACGGCCTTGTGATCAATGGCCCACATTTTCATGAAGCATCTGTTTTTGTGCCGGCAATGGCTGCAGAATACCTGGGTATTGAAGTTAATTTTGCCGAGGTAGTTGATTTAGGCGGTTGCACTGCGGTAGCTCAAGTTTGGCGGGCAGCAATGGCGATTGAAATGGGCTTATGTCAAGCGGTGTTGTGCGTGATACCGGCAAGGATGGCACCATTAGGACCAAATGAAGACCCAGCGTGGATGGCGCAAGCCATGCGTTTTGGTGGTCATAGCACGGCATTTGGTGCACCTGAAGCTGAGTTTGATTTGCCCTACGGGCACATGGGCCAAAACACAGGTTACGCAATGATTGCACAGCGCTATGCTGCCCAGTATGGTTATGATAAGTCAGCTATGGCGAAAATTGCCGTAGATCAGCGATTCAACGCGCAGTATCACAAAGACGCGATTTTCAACGGTAAAGGTTTGACGATTGAAGACGTATTGGCTTCTAAATTAGTGGCAGACCCTCTGCATATTTTAGAAATTGTAATGCCGGTTGCTGGTGGCGCAGCAGTGATTGTCGCTTCTAAAGAATTAGCTGCCCGCGCCAAAAAACGTCCTGCATTTGTCACTGGATTTGGTGAGCGACTATCGTTTAAATCCCCCTCCTATGCCAAAGACATGACAGTAACTCCCGTTGCCGAAGCGGCAAAACGTGCTTTTAGTATGGCAGGACTCTCGCCAAAAGATATACACGCAGCGCAAATATATGATTGCTATACCATTACTGTATTATTGTCGCTAGAGGATGCTGGCTTTGTAGCTAAAGGTGAAGGGCAGCGCTTTATCAAAGAGCATAACTTGACCTTCAAAGGCGATTTTCCTTTAAATACGCATGGTGGGCAGCTGAGCTTTGGGCAGTCTGCTGCGGCAGGTGGCTTCTCTCAGGTAATTGAAGCATTTGACCAAATCTCTAACTCTGCACAAGAGCGTCAGCTAAAAGCGTGTGACAACATATTTGTCAGCGGCACGGGCGGCGTCATGAGTGAGCAGGGCGCATTGATACTACAAGGGGGATAGCATGGCGACTTTAAAACCAATGCCTTTAGCGACTAACATTTCTGCGCCATTTTGGCAGGCACTCAAACAAGATAAATTAAAAATTCAGCAATGTGCTAGCTGTGAGGGCTGGGTCTTTTACCCTCGGAATCACTGTACACATTGTTTTGCTCATGACCTTGAATGGAAGCAAATTAGTGGTGAAGGGACGTTGTATTCGTATACCTTAACACGCATTCCCACTATGCCTGAATTCAATGATGAAATGCCACAAGCCTTGGCTGTGGTTGAGTTGGCTGAAGGGGTTCGTATCAACACTACCCTAGTTGATGTGTCTGAAGAGGACATCAAAATAGGGATGGCTGTTAAACCTGTATTTGATAAGGTTAACAAGGATGGTGATACTTTATTGCGTTTTACCTCAACGGATAATGCTGGCGGTGTGCGTGAATATGTTGACCCGCTGCAGGACTTAGAGCGCAATGATAAAGGGCAAGTAAAAGTACCGGTAAGCAATTTGAGCGCGCTGTATGCTTTAGCTGATAATAAGTTTACCGAATGGAGCAATACCATTGTAGTTGATCAAGACTTGATCAATGCCTTTGCTGCGTTATCAGGCGATGATTATTGGTTGCACACATCACCGGAGCGCGCGAAAACTGAGAGTCCATTCAAAACGACTATTGCACACGGTTCTTTAGTACAAGTATTGCAGTCTAAACTCACTATCGCTTTGCCATTTGAAATTGTCGGTTTTCAAACAATGGTGAACTACGGTTCAAATCGTTTGCGATTCCCAGCGCCAGTGCCAGCTGGTTCAATCATTCATGGTCGCAGCAAGGTAAAGGATATTAGTATGTCACACAAAGGTGTACAGTTAACCCTAGAAATGAATATTCACGTCCAAGGTAGCGAGAAACCAAGTGTTATCAACGATTTGGTCATTCTTTACCGCTAGTTAAGCCTTAAAAAAATAGCCGCCTAATGCTGTCAGTGTTAGGCGGTTTACTTTTTAATCTCTATTAAATGCTTGATTTTAAAGTACTTTATTCCTTCTTGCTTTTAGTCTTTATGGACGATGAAGGTCTTGCTCTTTGCTTTGATAATGAACCCATCACAATTTCGTATGAGAGGGTTTATGGATATTCGCGCATTAGGGTATTTTGTTGCACAAACAGACAACATAGCACAGTGGAAAGATTACGCTGAACAGGTGCTGGGGATGATGACTTCGCCGACTGAGCAAGGCGATCTGTACATCAAAATGGATGAACGCCCATACCGTATGCTCATTGTTAAGGGCGAGGACAAACGTTACCTTGCTTCAGGCTGGGAACTTGCAAGTCAAGCCGCTTTTAACGATGCTAAGCAAGCATTGATAGACAAATCTGTGGACTTTGAAGAAGCAGATAAAGCGCTTTGTAAACAGCGCGGCACACAAGAAATTCTGATAGTCAACGATCCGGCTGGTAACCGCCATGAGTTGTATTGGGGCCACGTGTCAGATTGTCAGCCATTCATCTCTCCGCAGGGAGTGCCGAATTTTGTTACCGGCGAAATGGGCCTCGGCCATACCGTATTGCCAGCACCAAACTTTGATGAAACCTATCAATTTTTAAGGGAAGTACTCGGTTTTTCTTTATCCGATCTATTCAATTTTAAACCTGCACCCGATGCTCCCAATGTTCGCATCTATTTTATGCATTGCGGCAATGCTCGCCATCATAGCCTAGCGATTTGCGAATTTCCTGTCGCTAGTGGCTGCGTGCATGCCATGGTCGAAGTGGACAGTATGACCGAAGTTGGACGTGCCCATGATCGTCAGCAAGCACATGGTGTTGATCTGTCTGCTACTTTGGGTCAACACCTGAACGACAAAATGATTTCCTTTTACATGAAAACGCCTTCTGGATTTGATCTTGAATATGGTTACGACGGCCTTCAAGTGCATAACTGGGATGAACATTGTGCGTTTGAGTTCAGCCGCGTTAGTCTATGGGGTCATGACTTCTCAGTAGGACAAAAATAAATGAATAAATTAAAAAGCGCGGCACAAATTGTTGCCGAACTGTGTGATGGCATGACTATCGGTATTGGAGGCTGGGGACCGCGTCGCAAGCCAATGGCACTGATTCGGGAAATTCTGCGCTCAGATCTCAAAGACTTAACCATCGTTAGCTACGGTGGAGCCGATGTAGGGATGCTATGCGCTGCTGGTAAAGTAAAAAAACTGATTTTTGCTTTTGTTTCCCTCGATTTTATCCCATTGGAGCCCTTTTTTCGCAGGGCGCGGGAACAAGGCGATGTAGAAGTGATGGAAATTGACGAAGGCATGCTCTTGCTGGGCCTCAGAGCGGCAGCATGGGGCAGTCCGTTTATCCCTACACAAGTTGGTTTAGGTACTGATGTCATCAAAAACAATCCGAACCTGAAAGTGATTGATAGCCCATACGACGATAAAGAGTGGGTGGCTATGCCTGCGTTGAAACTGGACGCTGCTTTAGTGCATGTCGACCGCGCAGATGAAAGGGGAGTATGCCGAATTTCAGCACCTGATCATCACATGGATGATTGGTTTGTGCGAGCTGCCGAAAAGAGCTATGTATCTTGTGATGAACTTGTCGATAGCGATCATTTCAACAACCCGGCGGTTGCACGCCAAGTATTTTGGGAACGTAGCTTAACTTCAGCTGTGTGTTTATTGCCTGGTGGTGCTCATCCAACTTCATGCCCGCCCTTTTACGGTATTGATAATAAGCATTTCCTACACTACAACAAATGTGCGAAAGAAGGTGGCTTTAGCGCTTATAGCGATGAATTTATAAACGGTAAAACAGAGCAAGACTATCAAGAATTGCTTGGCGGTATCGATGCCATTCGTCAAATTCCACACACCAGTTATTAAGGCAGGGCATTAAGATGACAGCAACTCAATACAGCTTGGCAGAATTAATGATTTGTGCGGCAGCTAAGGCATTTGAAAACGATGGTGAAGTGCTTGCAACTGGCATAGGCGTTATTCCACGCTTAGCTGCTAGCGTGTGCATGAGCACCCGCAACCCCGATTTGATGATGACTGATTCAGAAGCATATTTACTCAGTGAACCTAATCCATTGGGTCCTCGTGACGACGATTTTATACAACGAAATGAAACATGGATGGGATTTTCTCGTATATTTGATAATGTGTGGAGCCGAAAACGTCACGCAATGATTGGACCGACGCAAATTGATCAATATGGTCAGAGTAATATCTCTGCCTTAGGAGCAGACTACCATAAGCCCAAGGTTCAAATGTTGGGCGTACGTGGTTTACCCGGCAACTCAATTAGTCATGCCAATTCGTTTTTTGTACCAAGCCATAATAAACGCGTGTTTGTTAGCGGTGAGTGTGACGTAGTGTGCTCTATTGGCTACAATCCGGCCCGTTTACCTAAGGGCTATCAGCTAAATGATGTGGACATTCGTTTAGTTATTTCAGATATCTGCGTAATGGATTGGCAAGGACCTAATCACCAATTGCGCTTAGTCAGTGTGCATCCTGGTGTCAGTGTTGATGAAGTGGCAGAGAAAACGGGTTTTGCGATTCACATTGAAAAAAATACGCCTATCACTGCTGCGCCAACTGAGCAGCAAATGGCGCTTATTGCAAAGTTTGACCCGCACAATCTAAGAGCAAAGCAGTTAAAAGATAATCCTCCTGGCGTGCGCGCAGCCGTTTCACAAAGAGAGGGGCAATAATGACTGATGTTCACGTAATTGATGAAGTCGTGCTATACGAAGTACAAGACCAAATTGCCATTGTCACGATGAATCGCCCTGAATATAACAATGCTCAAAACTCGCAAATGACCTACGCGCTGGATAAAGCCCTGCAGTTAGCAACCAATGACGACGATGTAAAGGTCATTATACTTGCTGGCAATGGCAAACACTTCTCTGCGGGTCATGATATTGGTACACCGGGGCGCGATGTTGACACGAGTTTCGAGCGAACCCATCTTTGGTATGACCATGTAAATAAACCCGGTGGCGAGTTTTTATACGCGCGTGAGCACGAAGTGTATTTAGGCATGTGTCGTCGCTGGCGTGAACTGCCAAAGCCTACCATCGCGATGGTGCAGGGTGCATGCGTTGCGGGTGGCCTCATGTTAGCTTGGGTCTGCGACTTAATTATAGCGGATGACCGTGCCTTTTTCTCAGACCCTGTGGTGCGTATGGGCATTCCAGGCGTAGAATACTTCGCGCATGTGCACGAATTGAATGCGCGTATTGCGAAAGAGTTTTTGTTCACTGGTGAGCGCATGTCGTCTGAACGCGCTTATCAAATGGGCATGATTAACCGTGTTGTGCCAACGGATAGTTTGCGCGAAGATACGATGGCCTTAGCCGCACGTATAGCACAAATGCCGAGATTGGGTTTGCAATTAACCAAACAAGTGATCAACAACGCTGAAGACTTGATGGGTAAACGCTCAACTATGGACATGGCATTTGGCTTGCATCATTTCGCACATGCGCACAACGAGACCGTTTCAGGTGATCGTTTAGGCGGTTATGACGCGAAAGCCATGGCTTCTGCTAATAAGTCGGCTGCAAAGGATAAATAATGAAGAATCCTCAAAGTGCTAAAAATGCGATAGGCAGCAGTGATGCGCAAGCACTTGCGAACACTTCAAATGTTGATGCTGACCAAGCACTTGCTAAAGTAAGTGGGACCTATTCCCAAAGGATAGAAGACGATAGACGCTGGAGTACGCCATTGACAGAAGCATTAGGATGTCGTTATCCCATTGTGCAAACTGCAATGGGTTGGGTGTCTGACGCAAATTTAGTGATTGCCACCACGCGTGCTGGCGGTTTTGGTTTTTTAGCGGGCGCGACCATTCCCAGCGAAGACATTGAAGCACAAATTAAAAAGGTCATCGATGCCACAGGCTCGAGTAACTTCGGTCTTAATTTCCATATGTTCCAAGAGAACGCAATGCAGTGCGTAGCGCTTGCAATACAATATAAATTGCGTGCTGTGAGTTATGGTAGAGGGCCAGATCAAGAAACTATTACGCGACTGAAAGCAGCCAAAGTATTGTGTATCCCTACCGTTGGCGCCCTTAAACACGCCATAAAAGCCGTTGAGTTGGGGGCCGATATGGTCACCATTCAAGGTAGTGAGGGCGGTGGTCATACTGGTAGCGTGCCGACCACCATTCTGCTTCCTCAAGTATTAAATGCAGTGTCTGTTCCTGTGATAAGTGCTGGTGGTTATTCCTGTGGTCGTGGTCTTTCTTCTGCTCTGGCTTCTGGTGCTGCCGGCGTTGCCATGGGAACACGTTTTATGTTGACCTCAGATGCGCCTACCCCTAAAAACATCCAACAATGTTACTTAGACACTAAAGAACCCAATGACATTCGAATTTCAACAGCGGTAGATGGCATGCGTCATCGTATGATTAATACCGCCTTTGTTGACAAGTTGGAGCGTGCGAGTGGCATCAAGCGCCTATGGATAGCAATCAATAGTGCGCGTCAATGGCAAAAAGAAACTGGCATGTCGAGCATGCATATGGTCAACGTCTTCTTCAAAGGTTTACGCGAAGATCCTTCGGCAACGGCGACACTGATCATGTCTGCGAATCAACCTATTTTACTGCAAAAATCGATGGTGGAAGGAAAAGCTGAAGCCGGAATTATGCCGAGTGGTCAAGTAGCTGCTGCGATTGAAAATCTGCCGAGTGTGGAGACATTAATTCAACAGATTATCACTCAAGCAGATAGCTGCATTGAGCAGATGATCGTTCGTCGTACCTCTCAGTTGCGCGAATAAGGAGTATTTAAATATGAATCAAGCATTTACAACTCAAATTGAAAATGGCATTGCTGAAATTGTCATTAATAAGCCACCAGTCAATGCATTAGACAGTGCCGAGTGGCATGCACTAGCTGCATTAGTCAACAGTATCGGCAAAAATCAAGAAGCACGTGTATTGATTATTCGTTCTGAAGGGCGGGGTTTTTGTGCAGGTGTGGATATAAAAGAGTTAGATCAGCATCCAGAGCGTATTGTTAGTGTTAACGCAGGTAATTACGAAACCTTTAAGGCAGTGCACCTTTGTCAGATTCCTGTCATTGTCGCCCTGCATGGCTATGTCCTTGGTGGGGGGATTGGTATTACAGGTGCTGCTGATATTGTGGTGGCCTCTGAGTGTACGACTTTTGCGCTGCCAGAAGTGGATCGTGGCGCAATGGGCGGCGGTGCCCATCTTCAGCGTTTATTTCCTGTTCAAAAAGTGCGCTACTTGTTTTTTACTGGAGCGACGATTTCCGTTCAAGATGCCGACAAATATGGCTTTATTGAACGCATCGTTCCAAAAAGTGAGTTACGCCAGAATGCGATAGAGATCGCTACTCAAATAGCAGCAAAAAGCTCAGACATGATCCGTATTGCTAAAGAAAGCCTCAACGGCATAGAAGATGGTGATTTAGAGGCGAAGTATCGCTGGGAGCAAGGTTTTACCTTACAGGCTTATACCAGTCCTGATTCGGCCGAAACGCGTCGAGCATTTGTTGATAAACGTGATGCAAAATTTTGATTTAAGAGGAGGTTTCTGTATTCGAGCGCCTGTTAAATTGTTACTGGGTAAGAAAGTTGGTGCCGGTCAGAACTGAAACATCAAATCTACAAATTAAACAACAATTAGGTTTCAGCTGTAAAGAGGATACATTGCAATTATGAAATTAACATTTTCACCCCAGCAACAAGAATTCCGCATGGAAGTGCGTGAATGGCTCGCGGCTAATGTGCCTAAAGAAAAACTACCCACATACGACACCAAAGAAGGTTTTGCGTTGCATCGTCAGTGGGAGAGTCAGTTGTTTGATGCCAAATTTTCGATGGTAATGTGGCCGAAAGAGTATGGTGGTCGCGGCTGTGATTTAATCGATTGGTTAATATTCGAAGAAGAATATTACGGAGCCGGTGCGCCCGGTAGGGTCAATCAAAATGGTCAGCTGTTACTTGGTTCAACTATTATGGAGTTTGGTACACCTGAACAAAAAGCACGCTTTTTACCTAAGATGGCATCAAGCGAAGATATGTGGGCACAAGCGTGGTCAGAGCCAAATGCAGGCTCAGATATGGCAAACATAAACAGTAAAGCCATTCTTGATGGTGACAACTACATTATCAATGGGCAAAAAACATGGTCTACCCGAGCTATTTATGCTGATTGGGCCTTTGGCTTATTTCGTTCTGAGATAGGTTCGCAGCGTCATCATGGTTTGTCTTTCTTACTGGTCCCCTTAGACGCCGAGGGCGTAACGATACGCCCAATTAAAGCCTTAGATGGCGAGGACGCGTTTGCCGAAATCTTCTTTGATAACGTTAAAATACCGCTTGAAAACCGAATTGGCGAAGATGGCCAAGGCTGGCATGTGGCAATGGCAACAGCTGGGTTTGAGCGTGGTTTGTTGTTGCGTTCGCCAGCTCGCTTTCAGCAACCTGCACGCCGTTTAGTACAGCTGTATCGTGATAATAAAGCGTCTGCCGACCGTGATCCTTCTATTGGTGCCGCAGTTGCTAAGTGTTGGTCAGACGCAGAAGCCTATGCGCTTTCAGCCTATAACACCGTGGGTCGTGTCAACAACGGTGAAAAGATTGGTGCTGAATCGAGTCTAAATAAGATTTTTTGGTCAGAACTTGATCTACTCATTTTTCAAACTGCGATGAATATATTGGGGGCCACCGGCGAGCTCTTAAAATCATCGCCCCTTGCCAACGATCATGCTTATTGGCTTGATGGCTTTTTATTTGCTCAAGCGGGGCCTATTTATGCTGGTACCAACGAAATTCAACGCAATATTGTAGCTGAGCGTGTGCTTGGCCTACCTAAAAAGTGAGTGTATCTATGGACTTTACCTTTACTGAAGATCAACTCTTGTTCCGCGAGACTATCAGCCGTTTTTTGATGACCGAGGCTGCACCCGAAAAGTTACGAGATATCTGGAGCACTGAACAAAATTCCACTGATGAGCTATTACAGCAAATTTCTGCTCAGGGCTTGAGTGCGCTGTCGATACCTGAAGCGAATGGTGGCTTAGCTATGGGCGACATCGCGTGGTCACTCATGTCTCAAGAGCTTGGCTATTATGCTATTCCTGACCCGCTGGCGAATTCCGCATATGTTGGAGCAGGGTTGATATGCGCACTGGACGACAGTGTTACTGTAAAAGATGACTATTTAAATAAAATTTGTGAAGGTCAGTTGCGTTTAGCTATTAGCCATGAGTGCAGTCCTTTAGTGGCTGATGCTGAATTGGCAGAAGTCTTGTTAATTCAACATGGTGATGAAGTGCACTTAGTGCCTCGCGATAAAATTGAACAAATACCTAACCCTAGCATTGATGCATCTCGCCGTTTGGCAACGATAAATTGGCAGGTAAGCCCTGAAACTTGCGTAGCGAGTGGTCAAGCAGGCAAAAACATATGGCGAGAGACCTTAAATAGAGGCGCGCTATCGGTGGCAGGTCAACTACTAGGACTCGCCCAACGAATGTTAGATCTTAGCGTCGAGTATAGTCTTCAGCGTAAACAATTTGGCAAAGAGATTGGTAGCTTTCAAGCAGTCAAGCATCAACTCGCCAATGTTGCAGGTAAAATTGAAATAGCTAAACCAGTGCTCTACCGTGCAGCTTGTTCTTTAGAAAACAACCATCCATTGAGCGATATCCATGTATCTCAGGCCCGAAACTTTTGTAGTGATGCTGCCGCCTTGGCTGCGCGCAATGGTATTCAGGTGCACGGCGCCATGGGTTACACATGGGAAGTTGACTTGCAGATGTATATGAAACGTAGTTGGGCATTAAATAATACATGGGGCGATAGCATTTCGCATCAAGCGCGGGTAAAAGATTACGTGCTCAATTCTGATGTTGATCTAGCACCATCTAAAACATTCGAGGCTCAGTAATGACTCAAGCATATATTGTAGACGCTTTACGCACACCTACCGGACGCCGCAATGGCAGTTTAGCACATGTCCACGCGATTGATTTAGGCGCAGCGGTTTTAAAGCCCTTAGTTGAACGTAATAATATTCCAGCACAGGATTACGACGATGTGATTTTTGGCTGTGTAGATACGATTGGTTCCCAAGCAGGCAATATTGCACGCACCAGTTGGTTAGCGGCAGGCTTGCCGATGAATGTTCCAGGCACTACCGTTGATAGACAGTGTGGTTCATCACAGCAAGCGGTGCACTTTGCTGCCCAAGCAGTAATGAGTGGCACACAAGACGTGATCGCTGTAGGTGGTGTGCAAACGATGACCCAAGTACCTATCTCGTCGGCTATGCTCGCTGGTCAGCCTTTAGGCTTTACAACGCCGTTTGCGCAAAGTAGGTTGTGGGGAGCTCGCTTTGGCGAGGCACCGGTAAACCAGTTTTATGCAGCGCAACGCATTGCTGATCACTGGGGTATCAGTCGCGCTGATATGGAAGTTTTTGCACTAGAGAGTCATCGTCGTGCTTTACATGCCGCAGCAGAAGGTCACTTTGACCGTGAAATAATTCCGATTGAAGGCTTAAATAAAGACGAAACACCTCGTCAAAGTAGTTTAGAGAAGATGGCTGAGTTGAACCCTGTCGATCCAATGTATCCTAGTATCACGGCGGCAGTTTCAAGCTCTGTCTGTGATGCGTCTGCGGCGATGTTGATAGTTTCTGAGCATGCACTCAAAAAATACAATTTAACACCCAGAGCCCGTATTCATCATATCAGCGTGTTAGGTGATGATCCTATTTGGCATCTTCGTGCCCCTATCCCTGCCACCCAAGCGGCATTAAAAAAAGCAAACCTTTCTCTTGATGATATTGATTTAGTGGAAATAAACGAAGCCTTCGCATCAGTGGTAATGGCGTGGTTAAAAGAAACGGGCTATAGCCATGCAAAAACCAACGTTAATGGTGGCGCGATTGCGCTTGGCCACCCGCTAGGCGCGACGGGGGTTCGCCTAATGACAGCTTTGTTGCACGAATTAGAGAGGACCGGAGGTCGTTACGGTTTGCAAACGATGTGTGAAGGTGGTGGTTTAGCAAATGTCAGTATTATCGAAAGATTGTAATAAGAAAATGCTAATAAAAATGCAATAAGAACAATATTTAGGAGAAAGATTATGGGTATTTGTCAAGGGCGCACAGTGATTATTACCGGCAGTGGTGGCGGCTTAGGTCGTGCTTATGCACTCGCGTTTGCTGCCGAGGGGGCAAATGTAGTAGTCAATGATATTCGCTTAGACGCTGCTCAACAAGTGGCAGATGAAATCAACAACAATGGCGGTAAAGCTATCGCCAATAGTGACGACATTACGACCACTGCCACTGCACACAAAATTGTGGATGACGCCGTAGCGGCTTTTGGCGAAGTGCATGTCTTGATAAACAATGCTGGTGTATTACGCGACGGCATGTTCGTGAACTCTGATGAGGATTCATGGGATATGGTTATGCGAGTGCATCTGAAAGGACATTTTTGCCTAGCGAATATATTGAGTCGTCGTTGGCGCGATCGGGCAAAAGCCGGTAACCCAGTAGCTGCACGCATTATTAATACTAGTTCAGGTGCAGGTTTGCAGGGTTCAGTCGGTCAGTCAAACTACTCTGCGGCAAAAGGCGGTGTTGCTAGTCTTACCTTAGTGCAAGCAGCAGAGCTTGCCCGTTATGGGATTACCTCAAACGCACTTGCACCAGCAGCACGCACGGCAATGACTGAATCTGCGATGCCCGATGTGGTCAAGAAACCAGAAGATGACAGTTTTGATGCATGGGCACCGGATAATGTCGCTCCATTAGTGGTTTGGCTCGGAAGTGAGGCTTCAAGTGGCGTTAACGGTCAAATATTTGAGTCGCAAGGTGGGCGTATTTCTCTTTGCGACGGATGGCGAACTGGACCTACCTTTGACAAAGGGGCAAAACTTAAGGTGAATGAAATTGCGGATGTGATTGCCAACTTAAACGCACAGGCTGTTGCACCACAAAAAGTATGGGGCAGTAAATAATGGAAAAGGTAGACGTTGCAAAAAGACGACTTATACAAGTAGGCAGTGCACTAGGTGGCGCAGCAGTGCTCGGTCTATCATTAAAGGCACAAGCAACAACTTCGACCGCTTATACTTCCTTTGACGATTACGAACATTGGGATATGACAGCAATGGCAGATTTGCTGCGTCAAGGAGATGTTAGCCCGCTTGAGCTAAATGACGCAGCCATTTCAAGATTTGAAGCTAATGCGGTACTAAATGTCGTTGCCGTAGAGCATTTTGAGATGGCGCGAGAAAAAGCAAAAGACTTAAGTAAGCTAAGTTCCAGCGCTCGTAAAGAGAAAATGCATGCCTCGCCTTTGCTTGGTGTTCCTTTTGCGTTAAAAGATTTAGGTGTCGGTTTAGCTGGCACCATTACGACCAACGGTTGTCGCTTTTTTAAAGATAACCGAGTAGAAGAAAACTCAACCTTGGTTAATCGTTACCAGCAGGCTGGCTTAAATATTATGGCGAAGTTGACTAGTCCTGAGTTTGGTCAAACGCCGACAGGTGAGTCGACATTGCATGGGAATACCCTCAATCCTTGGGATCAACGCTACAGTAGCGGCGGCTCATCGGCCGGTTCTGCCGTCGCGGTAGCTGCCAGAATTTTGCCTGCTGCGCATGGCAGCGATGGCGGAGGCTCTATTCGTATTCCTGCTGCACACTGCGGCTTGTTTGGTTTGAAACCCAGCCGTGGCCGCGTTGCCTCGGGCCCAAAACACCTCGAAGGCTCGATGGGTTTGTCTGCACATCATGCGCTCAGCAGAAGTGTTCGAGACTCAGCTATGTTATTGCAGTTAACTCAAGGCGCAGAGCTCGGGTCGCGGATAAGTTTAGCTAATGACGATATGCTAGCTGCACTTAATACAAGGCCAAAACGATTGAAAATCGCACTCATGGACACGCACCCCTTCGGCTATCCGGTGCACCAAGATTGTAAAGATGCCCTTAACAAAACCGTCAAGATACTAGAAGGTCTAGGACATACGGTTGAAGTGGACCAGCCAGTGCTGCCTCTAGAGGATATGTTTAAAGGCATGGGTATCGCGACTTCCAGTAGCTTGTTGAACCGTGTGCAAGCTAGAGAAAAGCACTTAGGTCGCGCTGCTCGAGAAGACGAATTTGAATCGATTGTTTGGGGGCATTTGCAAAAAGCCAAAAGTTTCACAGCGCAACAAATGTTGGCTGCCCGTTCTGGTTTTGATCAAGGCGGTAGGGTCTTTGATGCCTTTTTCAAAACCTACGACTTTATTTTATCGCCGGTCACTACTTCAGCTCCGCCGAAAATTGGTGAATTGCGCTTAAATCAGTCTTACGACTCCTTTGTTCAAGTCGTACTAAAAGCATCACCTATTACGGCTTTATTTAATATGACGGGCTTACCTGCGATGTCGGTCCCGTTGCATTGGAATGCAGCTGGGCTGCCAATTGGCGTGCAGTTTGCGGGGCCTTTTGGTGGTGACGCAGGATTATTGTCGTTGGCGAGTCAACTTGAAGAAGCTGCGCCGTGGGCCGATAAACGTCCTCCCGCCATTTCTTAAGCGGCATGATCATCGTTTCAAACCCAGTTTAATGACGATGCCGTCCGCATAACATAGTACAGGCCCTGAATCTGGTGCCTTAAAAAAAATTGAGACTCGCTGTTCATATGATGTCGTCATCTGAGCAAGGTAAGCTAACACTTAATATTATCGGAGATAAACATGACAGCACCACCAGAGTATGTGAAAGGCCACGACCTGTTACGTGGAAAATCTGTTTTAATCACTGCAGCGGCAGGTGCAGGCATTGGTTTTTCTGCTGCGCTTCGCTCGGCTGAAGAGGGGTGCAGATCACTAATGATATCTGATATCCACCCAGGCCGTTTAGAAAAAGCGGTGGCTAGCATTAAAGAGAAAACTGGTTTGCAAGCAGTGTTTGGCCAATTGTGTGATGTTAGCAAGGAACAAGAAGTTCAGGTGCTCATTGCTGCCGCTGAGGAGAAGCTAGAAGGTGTTGACGTATTAATTAACAATGCAGGTTTAGGGGGGCAAGCTTCAGTCGTCGATATGACTGATCAGCAGTGGAATATGGTAATAGATATCACGCTAACCGGCACGTTTCGTATGACCCGTGCCATGTTACCGTTTATGCAAGCACGCAATAAAGGGGTCATTATCAATAACGCCTCAGTTCTTGGCTGGCGCGCCCAAAAAGAACAGGCTCATTACGCTGCGGCTAAAGCCGGTGTTATGGCCTTTACTCGCTGTTCGGCTTTAGAAGCTGCAGATCATGGCATAAGAATAAACGCAGTTTCGCCATCAATTGCGCTGCATGAGTTTCTTAAAAAAGCAGCGAGTGCTGACATGCTTGAGCAATTAGCTTCTCAAGAAGCCTTTGGACGTGCTGCTGAAGTATGGGAGATTGCAAATGTGATGATGTTCCTCGCGAGCGACTATTCTTCTTACATGACAGGTGAAACAATATCTGTTAGTTCGCAGCGCGCATAGGACTTATACATATGGCAAATAAAGTATTTACAAATAAAGCGCAGTTATTAAACGCTGCAGGCACAAACCTACTGGTTACTGATTGGATGCGTATTGATCAAGACCGCATTAATATGTTTGCTGAAGCAACGGGCGATCATCAATGGATACACGTCGATCCTGTAAAAGCAGCACAGGGTCCTTTTGGTGCCTGCATTGCACACGGGTACTTAACCTTATCATTGGTTAATTACTTTCTGCCACAGCTAATGGAGGTGCAAAATATCAGTATGGGCGTCAACTATGGCTGTGACAAGATACGCTTTCCGAATATTGTAAAGGTGGGGAGTAATATTCGTGCTTCAGGAGAAATAATCAGCGTTGAAGAAGTCAAAGACAGTATTCAAGTCATTACTAGAGTGACTATTAAAGTTGCTGAACAAGACCGGCCAGCTTGCGTCGCAGACACTATAAGCCGCTATACATTCGCGTGACATTCTTTATAGTGGCTAGTGAGGTCATTCTAGTGATGGCCTGCTTGGCTGCGCATTAGCGCAATTGGCTAATTATCAGGAGTAAAGTCATATATACTGATCCGCGTTACATTATCTGGCTGCTCGATTTTCTATCGAGTTTGGGTATGGATACCAACGCTATTGCTGCTGACAATGGGATTGATGTGAGCAAGCTTCACGATCCTAATACTTTAATCAGTGGGCAACAACATAAAGGGCTATTACGTGATGCTCAGCATAGCTATGCAGGCAGCGATTTAGGCTTAACCTTAGGATTGCAACGTTCCATTGCGACGCATGACCAACTCGCTTATTTAATGATTAGTAGCGCCACTTTGCGCGAGGCTAGCAATGCGGGGCTAAGGTATCAAAATTATTCAGGGCGCTTTTCAGGCAATTTGCTAGTCACCTCTTTTA
The DNA here is from genome assembly GCA_965660625.1 of Glaciecola sp. Lineage (GTDB taxonomy): Bacteria > Pseudomonadota > Gammaproteobacteria > Enterobacterales > Alteromonadaceae > Glaciecola. The sequence goes on from CBFIAR010000006.1 coordinate 79,518, forward strand.
GTGAAATCCAAACAGAGGGCTGTTATCAGATTGATGCCAAAGCAGCGCTTGGGGATTTGAGGTTACTCGCAATTGAAGACATATTAACTAACATTATCACCACTGCTCGGTGGGTGCTCGGGCAGCCATTGCCAACGACTAAATTGCGATGCAATTATCCTGCACCGCCTCATTCTGCGCGCTACGAGTCTATTTTTCAGTGCCCGATTGAATTTGATTCCCCGGCGACACAGCTATTTTTTAATGCCAATATTTTAGATGAAGCGCTGCCACAAGCTAGTCCGCAGAGCATTAGGCTGTATCAAAACCTTTGTGAAGAAAAAAGTATGACCCACAATCATGGCGATATTGCATGGCGACTTTCACAAATTATTGTGGAAGATCCAGCCGCACCGCCGTCTTTGCATGATGCTGCAATAAAATTGCACTGCAGTCCGCGTACCTTAAGTCGCAAGTTATTAGCTCAGGGCTGGCGATATCAGCAGCTAATCGATCAAGTAAAAGAAATTCACGCACGGCGTCATTTAAGCGATCCAACCTTGTCAATTACCCGAATTGGCCAGCAGTTGGGATATGCTGATAGTTCTGGATTTCATAGAGCATTCAAAAAGTGGACCGGAATGTCTCCCAGAACCTTCCGAAAGGCCTTATTTAAAATCAAATAAAAATAAAAATAAAATAAGAGTGCTCAGCCAAACATTTATTTATGGCTATATGAGATAAAAAATTGGCTAGATTAGACAAGCTTGTTTTCTGTTTACCAATTATGCTCTTTACAAATAGTTAACATTGATTCAGTAATTAGCTCGAATTCAGGTTGATTCGTATTTGCTACTCAGCGGTATCTAAAGAAATGCGCTTTTTAACTACGCATTTGCTACTTAAACATATTCTACACAATGACAGAGTGATATTAATCATGAAAAAATATGACGGCGTAAACCAAGCCATGCTCGACCGCTTTGCAACTCGCCCGGGACGCAAAGCCTTGCTGCCAGAGCTCAGTGATAAAGCACAAGTTGCCCTTATGTGTCGCATGCTCATTCGTGAAGGGTGGGATGAACACATCGCTGGGCATATTACTTATCGTCTGCCAAATGGCAACATTCTAACGAACCCATGGGAGTTAGCGTGGGGAGAGTTAACCGCCAGTGATATTGTCACCCTAGACCCAAAAGGTAATGTCATCGATGGTGAATGGAACGTGACCCCGGCCATTGGACTGCATTTGCAACTGCATGCCAAGCGGCCTGATGCTCATGTCGTCATTCATAACCATCCGCACTACAGCGGAATATGGGCCTGCATGCAGCGAATACCGCCAGTTTATGATCAGGCAAGTGCTTATTGTGGTGTGGAACTCCCTTTATACAACGAATATGAGGGTACTTTTGAAAATGAGGCCACAAGTTTATCTGCGGTTGAAGCTTTAGGTGATGCTAAATGGGCGCTGCTCGCTAATCATGGCTCACTGGTAGTTGGCAAAGACCTGCGTCAAGCGCACCTGCGTGCTATCACGTTAGAGTGGCGCAGCAAGCGAGCCTATCAAGTAGAATTAGGCGGGGGTGGCACACCGTTAAGTGATGAAGAAGTCAAAAAGGTATCTATTGCTGACGAAAACGGATTTCCGTTTATCTGGGAGGCAATGGCGCGCAAAGAGCTGCGTCTCGACCCCAATTTAGTCGACTAAATACTTTACATGATTGAGTTAAGAATAAGGAATCAGTGATGAAGCTTACCGTTACCCCACTTAATAATGTTGGCGTTGAAGTATCAGGTTTTGACATCAACGCCGCGTTAACTGAAGACATAAAAGCAGAACTAAAAGCGCTTTGGTATGAGCATGCGATATTAGTTTTTCGTGATCAAGATGTTGAACCTGAAAAACAAATCGAATTCAGCCGTATCTTTGGACCCCTAGAGCTGCATCCTCTTAAGGTGACACAAAGCGAAAAATACCCTGAATTATTTGAGTTAAAAAACGGCGGTCCAATGGATAAATTTCAAACCGCTTTTTATAAAGGACAAGAAATAGTGGGGCGGTTAGATTGGCATATGGATTTGCATTATACTGCTCGTCCCAACCATGGTGCACTTTTGCGTGCTGTTGTTGTAGCTGAGGAAGATGGCCTAACAGGTTTTGGTGACTTAGCAAAAGCGTACGATGCACTTGATGACGAAACGAAAGCGATACTAGAGAAACTAGAAGTTGTATACAGTTTTAGCATGCAGCGTCGACACATGCGCTATGTCAATTTAGAGGGTTATGAACCTGGTCCCGATAGCCCTAAAAAGCCAACAGATATAGGCTTTCCAGATTTCCCTGATGCAGCTTATCCAGCGGTGGTTACACATCCTATAAGCGGTCGTAAAGTGCTTGAAGTGGTCGAACAATTTTTAGATAGAGTTGTCACGCCTCAGCAGTTTGGCTTATCGAATGACGAATCAATTGAGTTGTTAGAACGCCTAATTAAGCATTCTACTCAGCCAGAATTCACCTATTTTCATCAGTGGCGCAAAGGTGATATGGTCCTTTGGGATAACTGGCGTGCAATGCATTGCACAACGGGCACTAAAGTAGGTGTAAATCGGGTCATCAATCGCACGACGATTAAGGGTGATGTGACACTGGGTAGAGCGATAACGAATGAATAAGTGAGCATTAGCATCTTCAATAAAGGCGTTAATAGTTGCCGATACACAGGCAACCTTGCCAGATATCCCAATCGTAAACTCAAGCATTAACGCCTTTATCTTACTGGTACTAACAACATTAGGATTGGACTAGTCGCTCTATGTGCATAAGTGTGATGAACTTTTGGTGCCTTGCCTGCCCGTTAAACACCATCTGGCCAGATTTCTCTGGCAGATATGTTTTACTGGACGGACACAGAATGAAAGTAATAGAAACAAAGCAATGGTGAGGGTGAGTTGTTTCTGTACTTTTGCAAACATGGATGTCGTAGTTGTCGACATCATCAACCTAAACGCTCCTAGAGTTTACCATTGCGTATCATCGCGTCCATTCCGCCATCTACATAAAGAATGCTGCCATGAATGAAGGATGCTTTTGGCGATTGCAAGAAGCTAACAGCATCTGCAATCTCGCTTGGCTGACCGTTGCGTCCAATGGGCGCAATAAAGTTTCGAACTGCTTCACCAAAACGCGGATCATTTTTGGACGCTTCATGCAATGGGGTTTCAATAGCGCCTGGTGCAACAATGTTGAGACGTACGCCTGTATTCCCATTTTTGACTGCTAGCTGACGGCAATGCAAGGTTAATGCATATTTTGATGCGGCATAGGCAATATGGGGCTGTCCAAGTTCATCCGCTGCTGCGCGAGCGCCTGCTTCATCGTTGTTAAGCATAAGTTGTGTAATAGCATGAGGTTGGGCTGCTTGTTGGCTGGCTGCTACCGACCCAATAATGGTAATAGCTGACTTGTCTCCTTTAAGCAGAGCTGGTTGCAGTAATTCAATGAGCTGGGTTGAGCCAAAGTAATTAACTGAGACCACGAGGCTGCTACTTGGCGCTGTTACCCCCAACCCTGCGCAACAAACAAGACCATCTAGTTTGCCATGTGAGATTGCCATGACTTGTTCTGCAGCCTCTTTGCGACCTTCTTCATTTGATAAATCGGCAACGACCTCGGCTTGTTGACGGTCGATACCAATCACTGTGTGGCCAGCATCGCGCAATTGTTGGCATACGGCGGCGCCAATACCTGAAGCTGAACCCGTGACGGCTGTTACTGACATAAAAATCTCCTTGCTGCTATTTAAATTTTGAGAGGATGTTGGGTGTCTAAAGCTTGTTTTGCTTGGAAATGCTTTAGCCTAAATAAAATAAGTACCGCAATCAGCGTTGAACTGCTCGTGACTATTAAGGCATAACGCAATGACTCAGTGCCTGCAATATCAGAGAAGAGGTCGCTTAAAAAGCCGACTAACATAGGGCCTAAACCGACACCTAATAATGTAATAGACACAGTTTGCATAGAAATAGCCAATGCCCTTTGGTTAGCTGGGACGATTGTCGTCAGCAAGGTGATACTGGGGCTAAACCACCATACTGAAAAGAAACTTGCTGAGGCACAAAATATCATGGCAAAAGGAATGCCAGCAAACAACAATTCATCGCCTAAACCTATTGGCCATAACAAATATGCAACAATAGACAACCAGCCCATTATGTGACCCACCAAAGGTAGCCATAAAATACCTTTGCGTTTGGCGATTCTATCAGCCAAGTAGCCACTTAAGAGAATGCCAAGCGCAGCTGAACCACCACCAAAAATACCTGCCATCATGCCAGCATGAGTCAAGCTTAAGTCGTGGCTACGCACTAAAAATGTGGCGTTCCACATACCAAAGGAGTTCGCGCCGATAGTAGCAATGGAACTTGCGTAAACCAACATTCGATAGTCTTTGAGTTTGAGCAAGGATTTGGTTGATGCCCTAAAACCAGCAATGGCATGGGTTTTCAATTGTTCAGCTGCATCAAGATTCGCTTGACTGCCGGCATCTTTGCGAGGATCTCTTAGAACGAAAAAGAACAAAATTGACATAAGCAATGCGGGCAGTGATACGATAAATAGAGTGTGACGCCAGCCATATTGCTCAACCCAATGCGAACCTATGGTAAGTGCAATAATAGCTGAAAATGTCGCACCTGACGTAAAGCAACTAATGGCAAAGGAACGTTGTTCAAGGGGATAGGTGTCAGCTAGCAGTGACAAAGAGGCCGAGGTCACAGGCGACTCTGACACTGCAATTAACATCCGCATAACCAGTAGCATAAAAAAACCCGTCGCCATACCACTAATAGCAGTAAATATACACCAACATAGCGCACTGGCAGCAAGTAATTTCATACGATTGACTCTATCTGCAAGACGTCCTGCAGACAAACCGGTTAAAGCAAATACAATGGCAAAGGCAAGCCCAGTTAACAAGCCCATTTGTGCATCGCTGGCGCCAAATTCCGCCTTAATTGGTTCGATCATAACCGCCATTATCTGACGACCAACGAAGGTTTCAATATAGAATAGAGTTAACACCAACAGCAATATGTGCCGATGGCCATTCGACAGCGTTACGCTCAAGCTTTTGCTGCCCCACGTGCTTTTGCCATGGTCATGGCGGTATCATCAATCATGTCTTCTTGTCCGCCAACGGTTTTCATGCGGCCGAGTTCCAACAAGATATCACGCGCTGGCACCCCATATTTCTTTTCCGCGCGTTCCGCAAAGAGCAAAAATGATGAATAAACACCCGCATAGCCAAGGGTTAATGAATTTCGGTCAACCCGAATAGGCTGATCCATCATTGGGACAACCAAATCTTCAGCAACGTCCATTATTTTGTATAAATCAATGCCGTGGTCTGCACCCATCCGATCAAGCACTGCGGTAAATACCTCAAGCGGGGTATTGCCTGCACCTGCGCCCAAGCCTGCTACTGAGCCATCAATACGTGTTGCACCTGCTTCGAGTGCTGCCAATGAGTTTGGTATACTCATGGCTAAATTATGGTGGCCGTGAAAGCCTATTTCAGTGTCGTTATTTAGCTCACTGCGTAATAATCCGATTCTATTGCTGACATCATCCGGTAGCATATACCCTGCAGAATCTGTGCAGTAAATACAATTAGCGCCGTAAGATTCCATTAGCTTAGCTTGAACCGCAAGCTCTTCAGCACTAATCATGTGTCCCATCATCAGAAAACCAACGGTATCTAGGCCCATCTTTCTCGCGGCCTTAATATGTTGTTCAGAAACATCAGCCTCAGTACAGTGAGTCGCTACTCGTATTGTGCTGACACCATGATCGTAAGCCATCTTCAAGTGGTCAACTGTGCCAATTCCAGGTATCAGCAAAGCAGATATTTTAGCGTTAGTCATTTTCGGTACGACTGCGCTCAAATATTCTTCATCGGTGTGTGCTGGAAAACCATAGTTTAAAGATGTGCCGCCAAGGCCATCACCATGAGTAACCTCGATCAAGGGAATACCGGCTTGATCAAGACCAGTTGCAATCAAAACCATTTGATCTAAGCTGATTTGATGCTGTTTTGCATGCATACCGTCACGTAATGACATGTCGTGAAGGGTAACTTTTTTACCATGTAAATTCACAAGTGCGCTCCTTTTATTTACTGTCAAATGAGATAGTAGCGAGCATCTGTTGCGCGTACATTTCTGCAGTGCGTGCGGCTGATGCGGTCATGATATCGAGGTTGCCGGCGTATTTAGGTAGATAGTCTCCTAGGCCTTCAACTTCTAAAAATATAGAGACTTTTCGACCATCAAACACCGGACCATTTTTGAGTTTGTAGCCAGGCACGTACTTTTGCACTTCACTGATCATCTGAAGCACAGATTCGGTGATTGCGGCCTGATCAGGTTGCGTTTCAGTTAAGCAGTGAATCGTGTCGCGCATTAATAATGGGGGCTCTGCTGGATTGATGATGATAATCGCTTTACCTTTCTTTGCACCACCGACTTGCTCAACAGCCCCTGCCGTGGTGCGCGTAAATTCATCGATATTCTGGCGTGTGCCCGGTCCAACAGATTTAGATGATACCGTAGCGACAATTTCACCATATTCTACTGCCTGCACACGAGATACTGCAGCTACCATTGGGATAGTGGCCTGACCGCCACATGTCACCATGTTGACGTTTTGGATGTTGTTGTCCAGTTTAGTCAGGTTAACTGGCGGTACACAAAATGGTCCAATGGCGGCCGGCGTTAGATCAATCATCAACACGCCTTTCGCATTTACTTTTGCAGAATTATCAGCATGCACGTAAGCTGAGGTGGCATCAAAAGCGATTTTGATTTCATCTGCTTCTATGTGCGGGATTAGACCATCGATACCATCGGCAGTCGTCTTTAGTCCGAGTTCTTTGGCACGCGCCAAACCTTCAGAATTGGCATCAATACCGACCATCCATACTGGGTCCAAAACCTCACTTCGCTTTAGTTTATACAGTAAATCGGTGCCAATATTCCCTGAACCAATCAAGGCACATTTGATCTTCTTCATTGTCTTTTCTCTTGTGGGTTGAGTGTTAGTCACAAAAACTGACTGAGCAGGTACCAAGACCTTCAATGACCATCACGAATTCATCGCCGGCCTTAGTATCGATAAGTGGAGCTAGGGCTCCGGATAAGATGATCTCGCCTTTTTTAAATTCAATTCCATATTCTCCCAAGGTGTTGGCTAACCAAGCAACCGCCTGAGCAGGGTGCCCTTGGACTGCTGAACCGGTGCCGCTTACCGCATGCTGGCCATTATGCTGCACGCTCATTTTGACACTTGCTAAGTCGAGTGTTTTAGGATCAATGCGTTGTTTGCCGATGACAAATACACCACATGATGCGTTGTCGGCAACGGTATCAACGATGCTGATATTCCAATTTTCTATGCGCGAATCAACAATTTCGAAACACGGCGCGACCCATTCGGTGGCGTCTAGCACTTGCTCAGCAGTTACCCCTGGACCTTTAATGTCATTTTTCAAACAAAAAGCAATTTCACCTTCAGCTCGAGGTTGAATTAACGACGATTGTTTGAGGCTGATAGTGCTGCCATCGGGGTAAGACATCTTGCTGGTTAAGAATCCAAAATCTGGTTGGTGGACATTCAACATCTTTTGCACAGCTTCGCTGGTGACACCAATCTTTTTGCCGATCACAGTTTCACCGGCATCTATGCGCAGGCTTAAGGTTTCTAATGAAACTTTGTAAGCATCATCGATAGTCAATTGTGGATAACTTGAGATTAATGGGGCTACCGTCGTTCTTTGCCTTTGCGCATCAAACAGTTCAGCTGCTAATTGCTTGTGTAAGTTAGTCATTATGTTGGCTCCTGAGCTTGCCAAAGATCTGGCAGGCCAGGATCGGTTTTAGTGATTAATCGCTTCAGTAGTAATTTTAGTGCCATTACATCGCCTACGCCTAGCTCAGCAATCAGTTCTTCTTCAATGGCTTTTGCCTGCGCAATATGCAGCAACGATGTTTCGCGACCGCAACTAGTCAGTTGATAACTTTCGTCATCTAGTTTTCGGATCAGCTTTTGACTGAGCAGAAATTCAATATCTGTGTCATTTAAGCTATGCCCAGTGTACTCGATGTAGTCATTTATTTGATCAAGCGTTAAGTGCTCTTGGATATTGAGCACAGACAGTGCAAAGAAATGAGAATCTTCATGGGCTTGTTCGTCAAATACTTTACGCATTCGAAACAGCATCTGAAAATGAGAGCGGCCCAACAAGTAACCTAATAAATCTTCATTGTAACTGCATTGCGGTGAGCTTGGTGCTGAGGATAGTTTTACTTCTTCCCATGGCTTGCGCGCCGTCATTGCATACTGGCCTTGTTGAAACACCAGTGGAGGCAAGCTTTGTTGATCAAAACTGAGTACTTCGCCAATATAAATAAGATGATCACCGCCATCGTGAGTAACCATGTTACGACATTGGAAACGAGCACTGCAATCGGGTATCAAAGGCGCGTCACTGATGCCTGCATCGAGAATTATATGTTCAAATTTCTTTTCACCACGCGACGCAAATGTATTTGACAAGTCTTGTTGGTCTTGAGACAAAACATGCACGTTCCAATGCTTGGCTTGATTGAACGCGTCTACGCTGAGTGATGTTTTAGCAAGGCTCCACAGAACCATTGGTGGGTCGAGTGAAACTGAGTTAAAGCTGTTAGCAGTGAGGCCGACGGGAGTGCCATCTGGCGCGGTTGCTGTGATGATGGTCACACCGGTTGTGAAACTGCCAAGCGCATTTCTAAATGCTATAGTGTCAAACTCTTTTTGTGCCATGATAACTTGCCTTTTGACTTATATTTCATATCAGTATCCTGATACACTGCTTTTTCATCATCGTCTCAATGGACTAAACTGGTAATCGACTCATTTTATGTGCCATCTATTTTAATTATTGCATCTCAAATTTTCATTGTAATAGCGTGAATGAAGAGTATCTGTATTTGCTCGTCTAAGTGGACGAGGAAAATTAAATTTTTATTAAGTAGCGTAGTCGCTTAACGTCGGCACAAATGTAAGCGCGAATCATGAATATTCACCCCGCGCTTGCCTTATCAAATTACTAAGGATATAGCCCATGAACAACCATGCAGACTCAATGGCAGCGTTACTAGAGCAGCAAAAACAGGCGCATACACAGCATATGACGGTGAGCGCGGTTGAGAGGCGCGAGCGCATTCAACAGGTAATCAACGTAGTGGTTGAGCATCATCAGCAATTAGTTGAGGCCATGGAGATCGATTTTGCGGGGCGTAGTCAGGGCTTTTCGGTCATGAATGATATATTGGGATCACTAGCTAGCCTTAAACACACCCGCGATAACGTATCAAATTGGTTAGAAAATCAAAGTCGTGAAGTATTCTCTCCTTATGACCAACTTGGTAGTACTGCGCGAGTTGAATATCAAGCCAAAGGCAGTATTGGTATCATTGGCACCTGGAATGCACCTTTATATACCATACTCTCGCCACTCGCATGCGCATTAGGTGCGGGCAATCGAGCCATATTAAAACCTTCAGAAGTGGCGCCTAAAACCGCAGCTGTTGTGCAACGCCTTTTCCAACAGTATATTGACCCCTTAGTGGTCGCAGTGGTTACCGGGGGGGCAGACGTGGGTGCTCAATTTAGTCACTTACCATTTGATCACTTAGTGTTTACTGGCAGCACAACGGTGGGCAAAAAGATAATGCGAGCAGCCGCGGATAACTTAGTACCAGTTACCTTAGAACTGGGTGGTAAATCACCAGTCATCGTCAGTGTAAGTTGTGATTTAGCTGAAACCTGTAAACGTCTGGCGCTTGCAAAGAGTAACAATGGTGGGCAGGTATGCGTTAGTCCAGATATTATTTATGTACCGACAAATAATTTACACGAAGCGGCTGACTTGTTACTGGAAAACTTCCGTCGCTTTTATCCAGATGTTAGCAATAACGCTGATATTGTACCTATGGTCAACGCTGCTCATTGTAAACGAGTCGTAGATTTAGTCGAACAGGCTCGAGCATTAGGATGCGAAGTGCGCAGCAGCCATAAATTAGAAAATTTATCGGCAGTCATTGATGAAGATAAAAGATTGCCTCTGCAATTAGTGATATCGCCGCACAAAGACGCTCGCATTATGCATGAAGAAATATTTGGTCCGGTTGCCGTTCTGCTCCCTTACGATGACATGCGCGACGTCATCGCAGATATCAACCAGCGTGAAAAACCCCTAGCGCTATATTATTTTGGTGAAGATCAAACTGAACTTGACAATGTACTGGCACATACCAGCTCAGGGGGAGTGGCTATAAATGATTGTTTACTGCACGCCGCTGTGCACGACGCACCGTTTGGTGGGATTGGTGCATCAGGGATGGGGCATTATCATGGTCGTGAAGGCTTCTTAGCCTTTAGTCATCAACGAACTGTTTTTGTCGCACCTCAACATGATCCTCGAGGCGAGTGGGGATTATTGCCGCCGCATCACGATCAATTTAAAGCGATGATGCTTGCACAGGTTACTGCAGACTAGTATTTCTGAGTGTGCAGATTAGTGCAATGCGGATAAAAAAATGCAGCTATAGAGCTGCATTTTTTATCTCGGTAAAGGTTCACATTAATCTTGACTATATGCCACTGTGCCTTTAGGAATATAAACACCATTCACTTTAGACTGAAACTCTTCTTTACGTACTCTTGGGTTATAGAATTGCTTATACCAAATACGCGCTTTCATGAATGGACCATCGCTTGGTAAAAATAAGCCATTCAGGCACGGTGCCTTGTTCATCCAGACTTGGAAGTCTTGCATAAATGCTGCTTTGCTTGCATCTTGAAATTGGCGAGCCGCGATACCGTCTTCTACGGTTGATACCTTGTGACCACCAGGTGACTTGACCAACACAGCATGCCAAACTCGGATAGAACCGTCCTCTACAGGTGTGTGCGTTATCATCAAATAGGATTCGTAATAACCAGTGAGGTGCGAAATGAGAACACCAGGACCGTGATAGGTGGTCACTGTATGTAGAACCGGACTCTCACCATCTTCACCGACTAAAGTACGATGTGGGCCACATTGGCGCTGTATGGCTAAATGCGCGTCAAATTCGTTTTCGTATCGTTCAACCGTTGAGCCGTGAATAGGGCTTAAATGTCCATAATCGCAAATATTATCAATGACTTCTTGTGGATGCTGCTCTAGCATACCTAAATCGTCAAAGCGCCATTGAACCCATGCTGTGTCGTCCCACTGAGGCAAGCTGGGGTGGTCCCATTCAGGTTCGCCATTCTCTGGGTCATGCCAAATCCAAATGGCCCCCATACTCTCTGCTACTGGCCAAGCTTTGATGCAGGCCGTTTTTGGAATAGGACCATCGTGATAAGGAATATCGTCACACTGACCATCAGGACCAAATCGCCATGCGTGGTAAGGACAACGAATGCTATCACCTTCTATATTAGTGCCACCACCATCAATGATCACATAAGAGGTATCATTGTCAGCTGCAAGGTGGGTTTTCATATGAGGGCAATATGCATCCAGTAGCACCACTCTGCCTGTCGCTCTGCCGCGATAGAGGGCAAAATCGCGTCCGAAAAAACGCACCGCTACAGGTTTGTGCGTATTGATTTCTTCCGCAGTAGCGATCATAAACCACCCCCTTGGAAATGTGTAATCGCCGAGGCGATAGTCTTGTGCAGTTGCCATATTAGGACTCCTGTTATATCAGTATAGGTAAATTTGCTCAGTTACGTGCAGCATTGCTGCGTTCTTCGTCTGTTGCTTTGTTCGCAGTTACGACCATTTCTGCCATGTGTTTATGGTAAGGCGCTATTGCCCGATAGTATAAAAATGCGCATCCTATCAACATTAACAGCATTATTAAGATGGCATATTGCAGGCCTTCACCGGCGTCAGCCACAGATAAAAGATCGCTTAAACTGCCCGTCAGCAGTGGGCCAATACCTGCACCAAATAAGGTTAAAAATAGCGCTAGTACTGCGACACTGGTTGCGCGCTGTTTACTGTTGACTAAATTACTGACAGCGGCAAATGACAAGGTTGGCCACCAACTATTAAAAAAGCTAAATCCAGCGGCAAATACAATGGCGTGAGGGATCTTGATACTACCTAATTGCCAAACTGCATCAGCGGACCAAAACAGAAAACCACAGCCGAAAGGAATACTAATTAATACGCCAATCATGGGCATACGCAGTTGCCAGCGGGTATCTTTCCGGCAAAGTTTGTCACAATAAAAGCCACTGAATATCGAACCTGCCGCTGCAAAAATGCCACTTGCCAAACCAAACGACAAACCTGCATGAGCGAGCGTCATATCAAAATTTCGTACCATGAACGTAGGAGCCCAAATACCGTAGCCATAGCCGACCATACCAGCCATCGCTGTTCCCATACAAATCAGTAAAAAACCTCTAATTTTCATAATATCGCGAAGGTCGTTTAAAAATTTTCCTTGCGGCTGTAGTCTGACTTTTTTTTCCGCTTCGGTGTCAAAAATTCCCATGCCGGGATCTCGACCAAACAGGTAGAGTAGTGCTGCAATTACGATACCGGGCGCACCAAAACATATAAATACAGCTCTCCAGCCAAATTCTTGTGCAATCCAGCCGCCTAACGCCAGTGCTGCTAAGAGTCCAATATGCGGCCCGAGCATATACAAACTAATAGCAAAAGAGCGCTTGTGGGGAGGATACAAGTCAGACACCATCGAAATGGAAGGTGAAGTACCGCCAGCTTCACCAATAGCCACCGTCATTCTAAATAACACAAACTGCCAAAATTGTGTGACCATGCCACTGGCCATAGTCGCAAGACTCCAAAGACCACAGCACACAGCAACAATGTTCCTGCGGTTGACACCACTGTCGGCTAAACGACTTAACGGAAAACTAAAAAGTGAATATAAAACAGCAAAAGCCAAGCCGCTTACGGCTCCCATTACAGTATCTGAAACACCAAATTCTTGTTTTATGGGTTCTATTACAATCGCAATTAAATTGCGGTCGATATATGAGAAAACATAAATTACAGCCAACAAGAACAAAGTAACACGAGTTCTTGCTGGGCTTAATTGGGTTTGATTGGGTAGCATCTACCGCATTTCCTTTTACAATATTTTCACACAACTTTAACGACACTAAGAATTTCAGCATCGTCCTTTTGGACGTATTACATTATCGTCAAATGTTTTCTTATTGGTGATAGGGATAAATCGGTCAGTAAGCCATCTTTTTACAGGAACTTCAATGAAATCTCAGCTTGCTAGCACAGAGCTAACAGACCATGATCGCAACAGCGCCTTGGCGTACCCCATTCCAGCGCCAAATGCTGATGGTTCGGCGGTTGAAATAGCCCCTGGCATACTGTGGTTGCGCATGCCAATGCCCATGGCCTTAGATCATATTAATTTATACTTACTCGAAGATGACGATGGCTGGTACATAGTAGATACCGGTTTAAATACTGAGAAAACACAAGAACTTTGGAAGGCTGTAACCACTACTTATTGTAAAACCAAACCAATAAAAGCGGTTATTTGTACACATTTTCACTATGACCACAGTAGTTTAGCCTCTTGGCTAATGCAGACTTTTGATGTTCCGTTGTATATGACATACGGCGAATTTTATACTCTCTCTGCTAACAGCAGAGGCTTGTTAAGCCTAGGTAATAGCAATCAGCTCGCGTTTTATGAAAAAGCTGGCGTGCCACGAGATAAGGTTGAGGCAATATTTGATGCATGTCGACAAGACCCTTTTATCGAAAACTGCCCACCGTCATTTAAACGTCTGCGCAGTGGGGACGTGCTAACAATAGGAAACCGTCGTTGGCAAATTATGATTGGTGAGGGGCATTCACCAGAGCATGCGTGCTTGTATTGCGAAGAAGAGAGATTGTTGTTGGCAGGAGACCAATTACTACCGCACATAAGCTCCAATATTCTAGTGAATGAGCTAGAACCTCAAGGGCAGCAACTCGAAGCTTGGTTTCGGTCGTTAAGACACTTACAATCACTGCATCCTGCAACGCTTGTGTTACCAGCCCATGGTCCTGTGTTTAGGCATATGCATGTTAGAGCACAACAGTTAATTGAACATCATTTAGAAACCTTAGAGCGCCTGAAAAGCTTCGCATATAAAATGCCACATTTTACTGCCTTTGAGGCGATGAAGGAGCTGTTTAATCGTAAACTTTCCCCCATTAATACACTAATGGCCTTGGGTGAAACTTTGGCTCACCTGAATTGGCTTGAGAGCAATGATGACCTTGTATGCTGTCGAAAAAACGAGTCAGGTATTAATACTTATTTGATCGCAGCAACAGTTAAACAAGACAGGAAAACCTTATGAATTTACTTGATACACTTGAAAGTGCTAAGTCTCAACTATTGGGGCCCGGTGCACCTTTTGAAATTAAGACTAAAAAGGTCAATGGCCAGACATTCAAGGTGTACGCTAATGCCCCATTAAATTTAGCCCAAGTTATCAATGACTCGCGCCGCACAGACGAACAAAATTTTTTGGTGTATCAAACCCAACGTTGGAGTTACAAAACCTTTTTTGAGCATGTTGACAACCTGGCAACTTGGATGCATCAGAGTGGTATCGTTAAAGGTGATTGCGTCGCTATTGCTATGCGTAATAGACCTGAATGGGTGATTGCTTTTTGCGCGACGGCATTGATTGGTGCGGTACCTGTTCCTTTGAACAGTTTTGGCGTTGCGCAAGAACTCTGCGACGCGTTATCTAGCACGCAGCCGAAACTGCTGATTTGTGACGGTTCCCGATGGTCGAGAATTAATCAAAGTAAAAATTGGTCGGGTGATGCACTGGTGATTAACGATACTGAACTGGATTTATTGTCGTTTGCAAACGTCACCGAGTTCGATGTTGCCTTGAATAGCCCAAGTATAAACTTGGTATTTCCTCAAATTGAAGAGACTGACACAGCCTTAATACTCTTTACATCAGGCGCAACAAACAAAGCAAAAGCAGTGGTGTCGAGCCACCTAGCGGTATGCCAGGCACTTTTTAATATTGATTTTATTAGCGCAATATCAGCGATGACCTCGCCACAAGCGCTTGCGCGTATTATGGCTAAAAAGTTGATTCCCACACTCTTAACTGCGGTGCCTTTGTTCCACGTCAGCGGTTTGCATGCGCAATTACTGACTGCTTTGCGCGGTGGACGTCGCTTGGTGTTTACGCATAAGTGGGATGCACTCGAGGCGCTCGAATTGATTAAAAACGAGCGAGTTACCCAATTCAACGGTGCTCCATCGATGGTGATGCAACTGCTCCGCGAGCCAGAGTTTAATAGCCCAGGCATAATGGAAACCTTTGCTGGACTTGGTTTTGGCGGTTCAGGTTTATCGTCAAGTTTAGTTGAAACGGCATTATCTACCTTAAACGAGCATATGATTGGTATTGGCTTTGGTATGACTGAAACCAACGGTGTGGGTGCTGCAGTGTCCGGTAATCTATTTACTTTTAAACCGAAAAGTTCTGGTTTGATATCGCCCATTATGGATGTGCGTATTTGTTCTCCAGAAGGCGATGCATTGCCAGTCAATGAAGTAGGTGAAGTCTGCATGCGCGGTGTTAGCATCATGCAGCACTATTTAGGTAATCCATCAGCGACGCAAGAAGCCATCCGTCAAGGATGGTTGCAAAGTGGTGATATAGGTTACCTCGATGAGGATGGCTTCTTATTTATCGTTGACCGAATTAAAGATGTGATCATTCGTTCTGGAGAAAACATTTCTGCTGCTGAAGTAGAGTCTTGTTTACTTGAGCATCCACATGTAGATGAAGCGGCAGTATTTGGTATACCCGACGCTGAAACAGGGGAAGCGGTTGTCGCAGTTATTTTTCCCTTTACAGGTGAAACAATTGATCAAGATGCATTGTTGGAGCATTTAGCACATCGATTAGCTAAGTATAAAGTGCCGACAAAAATTCATATTTCAGCTAACAGATTACCACGTAATCCAGCAGGTAAGCTTTTGAGAAACGAGATCAAAAACGCGATTTATTCATGAGAGTTTGATGACGCGTCACAATGCGCGGATAGCGAAATTAACGAGCTAATACAGACAGAAAGTGCATAGCAAAGCATTAACACGGTTGAAGAGGATAGGGTACATGAGCACTAGCAATGATGATGAAAAGCAATACGATGTGATTATCGTGGGTTCAGGAGCCGGAGCGATGACTTCTGCTATTTTTGCTGCCGATCAAGGTAATTCTGTACTTATTGTGGAAAAAAGCGATAAGTATGGCGGTACTTCGGCAATTTCTGGTGGCGGAATTTGGATACCTAATAACGATGAATTTAAAGCGCTAGGTGGCAAAGATAGCTACGAATCTGCATTAGCCTACATCACTGCAGCTAGTCAAGGTAGCGTTGCAGAATCTCGTATTCGTGCGTATTTAGATAATGCACCAAAAATGTTACGAGAGTTGCAAGCCAACACGCGTGTTAGATTTGCGGTAGCTGAGAAATATCCTGATTATTATCCACACCTTGAAGGTGCATTGCCTGGCGGTCGCACTATGGATCCCGAGCTTTTTGATACCTCGGGTTTAGGCGATGAAATGGAACATCAACAACCGGCTTCAGGCAATACGCTGCTGATGGGAAAAATGGCGTGGACAGCCCGTCAAGCACATATGGCTGTAGCTAAAGAGCGTGGTTGGATGTTAATGATCATTGGTCTAATGCTCCGTTATAAATTTGATTTTAAACAACGTAAAAAAGGGAAAAGAGACCGTCGTGCTGGTTTAGGTGCCAGCTTGGTAGCTGCACTTCGTCAATCAGTAGCAGACCGCAATATTCCAATGTGGCGTTCCACTGCATTTACCGATTTTGTGATGACCGACAACAAAGTCAGCGGCATCAAAGTGCAGCGTGATGGCAAAAAGCTTACCCTCATTGCGCGCCATGGGGTGATCATGGGGAGCGGTGGTTTTGAACAAAATCAAGCCTTGCGCGAAAAATACTTGCCCGCACCATCCCAACAAGCTTGGAGTGCAACTCCGAAGGGCGGTAACACCGGAGCGGCATTAGAAGCTGGGCAAAAGCTCGGTGCCGCTACTGATTTGCTTGATTGGTGTTGGTGGACACCTACGATTAAAGTGCCGAAAGAGCCTAGTTCTCGTGGTTTATTTGCAGAGCGTTCGTTTCCTGGCGCGATTGTTGTTGATGGCTCAGGTAAACGCTTTTTTAACGAAGCTGCGCCTTACTTAGAGTTTGGCGATGCGATGTACCGCAATCATCAAAAAACAGGTAAGTCTGTGCCTGCTTGGGTTGTATTTGACGCACACTTTAGGCACGAATATGCAATGGGGCCACTAATGCCGGGCAAGATCATGCCTGACAGTCGGGCCTCTAAATCTTGGCTTGAAACTGTCTACTGGAAAGCTGACACCCTAGATGAGCTCGCTAACAAAATTAAGATTGATGCGGCAGGTTTAGCTGCAACCGTAGAGAAAATGAATCATTATTCCAAAACTGGAGTGGATGAAGAATTTGATCGCGGTGGCAACGTATTCGATCGCTACTACGGTGACCCTAAAGTGACGCCTAATCCTTGTTTAGCACCGATCACCAAAGGACCTTACTACGCCATGATGATTAACCCTGGTGATATTGGCACTAAAGGTGGATTACTTACCAATGAATTCGCTCAGGTGGTGCGCCCATCAGGAGAGGCTATTGAGGGGCTTTATGCGATTGGCAATACTTCATCTTCCGTCATGGGAACGAGTTATCCAGGTGCTGGTTCAACCATTGGTCCTGCTATGACCTTTGGTTACATTGCCGCTAACCATATCACGGTCAATCGTGCCGTCGACGCGAAGTGAATAGAAAAATGAATATGAACACCAATGCACCGGCACAAACTGAGATAAACAGCACAGTTGATAGCATACCTAAGCTGGTCTTCGCCGCAGCTGCAAAGCATGGTAGCCGCACGGCCATCGAAGAGGGTAATGTGATCATAAGCTATCGAGATTTGCCAAATCAAAGCTTGGCAGTATCACGCGCACTAATCGCATCAGGGGTCGCACCGGGCGATCGAGTTGCTATTTGGGGCAGTAACTCAGCGCTTTGGATCCTAGCGGCCATTGGGTTACAAATGGCCGGCGCAGTGCTGGTGCCTATCAACACGCGAATGAAAGCGGCAGAGGCTTCAGAGATTATCAAACGCAGTGGTGCAAAACTTGTGTTCAGTGTGGGTGACTTCTTAAAAAGCGATTATCCGGCAGAATTGTCGCAATTGTTTGTGCCATCAGAGCTGTCTATTGTTAGCCTGACACCTCGCCAAGGTAAGCCTTTAACCACGTGTACTGATTGGTCTGCGTTTATTGCCAGAAAAGAACGGGTCAGTGAGCAAAGTGCGCGTGAACTTGCTTTGAGCATTGGTGGTCAGCACCTTTCTGATCTCATGTTTACTTCTGGAACGACAGGCAAACCCAAAGGGGTAATGAGCCGTCACGGCGGGATGATCCGCGCATTTAATGTGTTTATTAAAACCCTGGGTATTGTGCCTGGCGATCGATACTTGGTTGTAAACCCATTTTTTCATTCCTTTGGGTACAAGGCTGGTTGGGTTTCCTGCTTACTTGCCGGCGCAACTATTTTGCCACAGTCGGTGTTTGACGCAGACGACGTATTTGCCAGAATCAGCAAAGATAAAATCACCGTATTACCTGGCCCGCCAACACTGTATTTATCACTACTTGCACACCCGAGCTTAAACACCGCCGATTTGAGCAGTCTGCGTGTTGCCGTGACCGGTGCCGCCACCATTCCGCCTATTTTAATTGAGCGCATGCGGAGTCAATTAAGCTTTGAGATAGTGACTACTGCTTATGGTTTAACTGAATGCGGCGGCCTCGCTAGTATTTGTGATATCGATACCGATATTAATACGATAGCCAACACCAGCGGACGAGCCATTGAAGGCACTGAGATCGCTATTTTTTCAGAGCAAGGTCAACCACTTAAAGCGGGTGAAACAGGCGAAATTTGTATTCGTGGCTTTCATGTCATGAAAGGCTATTTTGAGCAGCCACAAGCTACCGCTGAAGCTATCGACGAGGATGGTTGGTTGCATACAGGAGATGTTGGTCATATAGATGAAAATGGCTATTTGAGTATTACCGATAGACTGAAAGATATGTATATCTCCGGTGGGTTCAATTGTTATCCCGCTGAAATTGAAGCCGTACTGACTGAACACCCAGCTATAGCTCAGTCTGCTGTCGTGGGCATTAAAGATGAGCGCATGGGCGAAGTAGGCTGTGCCTTTATTACTGTAAAACCAGAACAAAATATTGATGAAGCTTCTTTAATTGCTTGGTGTCGAGAGCGCATGGCGAATTACCGTGTGCCGAGGCAAATAAAGATAATTGAAACCATGCCGTTAAACGCCTCCAATAAAATTGTAAAAGCTGAGTTGCTAAAATATATCTCATAGATAAAGTTCGTACACGAAGGACCTAAGATTTGGAATTTTCATTTACCCAAGAACAAAAAATGATCCGAGATACAGCGCAAGCCTTCTTAGCGGAGGTGTCAACATCCGATGGCATACGCAGTGCAATGGAAACCGAACGAGGTTTTGATCAAAAAGTATGGAATCGCATTTGTGAGGAAATGTACTGGCAAGCGATCCATATTCCAGAAGAATATGGCGGGATGGGTTTAGGCTATGTTGAATTGGTTGTTCTGCTTGAGCAAATGGGGCAGCGGCTATTATGTTCACCTTTTTTTTCTACGGTTTGTTTAGGAGCCAACGCGCTTTTGACGTGCGGCACTAATCAACAAAAACATGAATACTTAAGTCAGATTTGCGAGGGCCGATTAACTGCGACCTTGGCTTATACCAGCAGCAATGGCCGATGGGATGCACTTGCCTTACAAACTATCGTGATCCCCAAGGGGGATGACTATGTGTTGAACGGCACTTACCGTTATGTACTTGACGGCCATACTGCCGATTTACTGATTGTTGCTGCGCGCATAGAAGGCAGCATAGGTGAGGAAGGGATCAGCTTGTTCGCCGTTGAATCAGATACCCCTGGGATGACTCGAACTTGGTTACCCACAATGGACCAAACCCGAAAACAAGCGGAAATTGTGATGGAAAACGTAGTACTTACTCACGCAAATCTAATGGGCGAGTACGCAACTGCTTGGCCCAATTTGAGTAAAATAATTCAATTGGCAACGATAGCTGCAGCAGCTGAGCAGGTGGGTGGTTCGCAACAAGTGCTCGATCTTACGGTAGCCTATACTAAAGACCGTGTTCAATTTGGTCGTCCAGTGGGGGCTTTTCAGGCTGTTAAACATCAGGCCGCGGATATGATGCAGCGCACTGAAGTTGCTCGTTCAGCTATCTATTATGCCGCATGCATCGCCGAAGAGGCGACGACTGGAGGGGTGCTTGCTAATGAGTTAAGTGAGGCTGCAAGTGTAGCAAAATCATATTGCTCAGATAGCTATTTTAAAAATGCCGGTGATGCTATTCAACTTCATGGTGGCGTTGGGTTTACATGGGAATATGATGCGCATTTATTCTTTAAGCGAGCAAAGTCATCTGAGCTTTTTCTTGGAAACGGTGCTTATCACCGAGAGCAAATAGCAAAAATGCTCTTAGATTAACGACGATTGATGTGAAGGTAGCATAAATGAAATTGAGATTTAGTCGCGAAGACGAAAAATTTCGTGCTGAAGTCGTAAGTTGGTTGTCAGATAACCTTACAGACGAATTTGAACAGCTTAAGTTTCGTGGAGGCCCAGGAGATGAGCACATGTTTCCTGCAGAACGCAAAAAATGGGAGCGGAAATTAGCAGAAGGAGGCTGGACTTGTCTCGGTTGGCCTAGAGAATATGGTGGGCGAGGATGCAGCATAGAGCAGCAGGTCATTTTTCATGAAGAGTATGCTCGCTCAGGTGCACCCGGACGAGTGGGGCATATTGGTGAAGGTTTAACTGGACCTACTCTGATTGCGTTTGGAAGCGAAGCGCAGAAACAAAAATACTTACCTGGCATACTAGCTGGCGAGGAGCTATGGTGCCAGGGCTACTCTGAGCCCAATGCAGGTTCTGATTTAGCAAATGTAAGCACAAAAGCGCATTTTAATGATACCAAGGGAAAGTGGATTATCAGTGGTCAGAAAGTGTGGACGTCTTTAGCGCACGAATCGGATTATGTGTTTGTAATAGCCCGCACAGATCCTAAATCGAGAGCCCACAAAGGCCTGGGTTTCTTTTTACTGAAAATGGACCAACCTGGTATTGAAGTGCGTGGCATTAAACAGCTAACTGGCACATCAGAATTTAACGAAGTATTTTTCGACGAAGCCGAATGTGACGCAAATGACATTGTTGGTGAGCCCGGCAAAGGCTGGGCAATTGCTATGGCGTTGCTGGGTTTTGAGCGGGGGATATCTACGCTTGGACAGCAAATGCAGTTTCAAAATGAGCTAAACCTTATAGTTGAAGCTGCTAAAACTAATGGCCGTAACAAAGACCCTGTGATCCGCCAACGTATTGCTAAGGCTCACGTTGGACTGAAGATAATGCGATATAACAGCATGCGCATGCTGTCTGGGGGCGGCGAAGGTGATTTAAAACAAGAAGCACTGATTTATAAACTATTTTGGGCTACTTGGCATCGTGATTTAGGTGAACTAGCAATGGATGTTTTGGGTCCTGAAGCTGAAATACTCTGTTCTGGTCCGTATAATTTGACCAGAATGCAAGCGATGTATTTGTTTGTGCGCTCGGATACGATTTACGGTGGTACCAATGAAATTCAGCGTAATATTATTGCTGAGCGAGGTTTGGGTATGCCGAAAGAGCCTAGGTCTATTTAAGGGAAAATGAATGAACAAGCCTGCAGAGCCCCAGCACTGGTTTTCTAAAATTGAACAAGCCAAAGTCGTGAGCAGTGAACATGATATTGCTTGGACTGAGGAAACAGATTTACTTGTGGTTGGCTATGGGGCCGCAGGTGCTTCAGCTGCCTTAGAGGGGCGTGAAAACGGATTGGATGTTACAGTCCTTGACCGCTTTGCGGGAGGCGGTGCCACAGTGATGAGTGGCGGTGTCGTTTATGCTGGCGGCGGAACTAGCGTGCAGCAATCTGTTGGTGAAGTAGATTCACCGCAGGCCATGTTTGATTATTTAAAGTTAGAAACCCAAGGCGTGGTTAAAGATGAAACTCTCATGCGATTTTGCCAGCAAAGTTCGGCGAACCTCGATTGGTTGATGAGTCATGGAGTGAAATTCGCAGGACCCGTTTACAAAGAAAAAACATCCTATCCCAACGTGAAATATTTTCTGTATCACTCCGATAATTCATTGCTGCCCAGATATCGTGGTAAACACGGACCTGCGGCTAGAGGTCATCGTGGCGTCATTAAAAATGGTAACTCAGCAGTAAACTTAGGTGGTTCGTTGTTTTGGCCAATGCGCGAGTCTGCAAAGAAGCTAGGCGTTGTCATAGAGACGCAAACGGAAGCACGCCAACTTATTGTTGATGAAGAAGGCCGAGTATTGGGTATCAAGGCGCTCAAATTAATCAAAGGTAGTGATGCCGAAAAACGACACCAACGCTACAGCCGGTGGGCGGCTCGTTTAGCCAAGTTTTTTCCAAATATGTTGCCCGGCGGCAAGTCCATGCGCCGACTAGTGCAAAAGTTTCGCAACAAGGTCAGATTAATAGAAGAGACAGAGCGCGAAGTGATTTACTACCGAGCTCGCTCAGGAGTGGTACTTAGCGCGGGTGGATTTATTTTCAACCGTAAAATGGTCAAACATTATTGCCCTAAATATTTACAAGGTCTGCCCTTAGGTACACACGCCGATGATGGCAGCGGTATTCGCTTGGGCGAGTCTGCAGGGGGAGCCACTAAGTTAATGCAAAACGCGACTGCCTGGCGCTTTATTAATCCACCTCATGCATGGTCAAAAGGGATGATCGTGAATCAGCAGGGCGCTAGATTTGTGAATGAAGCAAGTTATGGTGCGACGATTGGCGAAGCTATGGTTGAACGTAATAATGGAAAAGCCTGGCTTATTTTGGATTCCGCCTTAGTCAAACAAGCTTGGAAAGAAATTACGCCGGGTAAGGTTTTGCCATTTCAGCAAATACTAACTGCGCTAAATCACCTTGTAGTCAAAAAAAAATTTAATACAGTAGAGGCATTGTGCAAACACTTTGGATTTGACCATGAAACAGTGAAAGATAGATTACACAACTATTCGCTAGTGGCTCAAGGGGAAATTGAAGACGAGTTTGGTAAAACAAAAAAAGATGCAGCATTGTTAAAAGCGCCGTTCCACGTTATTGATATTTCTCTAGCACAACCGTTTCTGCCTTGCACTGTTTTAACAATGGGGGGACTAGACGTTAACGAGGCCACCGGGCAGGTCGTTAATGCTGACAAGCAAGTTATTGAAGGCCTGTATGCTGCAGGCAGAAAAGCTGTGGGTATCCCTTCTAAACTTTATATGAGTGGTTTGTCGTTGGCCGATTGTATTTTTTCAGGTCGCAGAGCCGCGAGTCATGCAGCTACGAGAAATCCTCGCGAGAAACAATAAACTCAGTAAATTTGACCAATTAACACCACTATTATCAGCGCGTCAAAGAAAGCTAGATAGTAGTGGTGATTACATGTATCAAAGGCTACTGCGCGGCATTTCCATCGGCGTTTTATTTAAGCCGCCATTCACGCCATAAATTTCTCCAGTAACATAGCTAGCTGCGGGTGATGCTAAAAATAGTGCACAGGCTGCCACATCTTCGGGTTGACCAAGTCGACCCATAGGAGTGTGCTTAAGCATTGCTTTTTCTAACTCAGCATTCATAACACCGGCAAGTGCATCGGTGAGAGTTGAGCCGACGCTGATCGCATTTACGCGTACTTTTGGCGCAAAATCTTGAGCTAAGTTTTGCGTCATAAAGTTCATTGCTGCTTTAGCAACCCCATAACTGATAAACCCGGGCTGAGATAAATGACCTGCGACTGAGGAAATATTGATGATAGCGCCTGTTCCAGCAGTCTTTGCCATTAAAGGGGCACACAGCCGAGACATCACGAAAGCGGTTGAGGTGTTGAACTTAAAACAGGCTTCTAACTCTTCTTCGCTGGTCATTAATGTTGGTTTTATGTCGCCAGAGCCGCCAACATTATTGACCAATATATCAAGCCGACCATATTCTTCAATAGTTTGTTGAACAAGCCCGTTACGCTGCGTTTCATTAAGAACATCACATACGACTAGCAAGGCACGCCTGCCGCGTTTTCGAATTTCTGACGCGGTGTTTTCAAGTTGTTTTTTAGTCCTAGCCGTGACCACTATATCTGCACCTGCATCTGCAAATGCGATAGCAGTTGCCGCTCCAATGCCGCGTCCTGAACCGGTGACAATGGCAACTTTACCATCTAAACGAAAGCGATCTAGAATATTTGACATGAATAAGAAGTACCTTATAAGCAAATTTCGAATAGGCCGGCGGCACCCATTCCACCGCCAATGCACATACTTACTACCACATATTTTACACCACGACGTTTGCCTTCAATTAGCGCATGGCCCACCATACGAGAACCACTCATACCGAAAGGATGACCGATGGCAATTGCGCCGCCGTTTACATTGAGCTTGTTGTTATCAATACCCAAACAGTCACGCGAGTAGATTAACTGACAGGCAAAGGCTTCATTAATCTCCCACAAGCCGATGTCATCAACTGACAAACCATGTTGTTTTAACAATTTTGGAATAGCGTAAATTGGGCCAATGCCCATTTCATCTGGTTCGCAGCCTGCTACGGCTATACCTCTGAACACGCCCATTGGCGCAATGCCCTTTTGCCTTGCAAGTTGCGAGTCCATTAATACGCATGCTGATGCACCGTCAGACAATTGACTTGCGTTGCCCGCGGTAATAAATTCACCTACCTTTACTACCTTTCCGTCTTTCCAGACCGGCTCTAAGCTTTGTAAGCTCTCGATGGTCGTAGAGGGGCGATTGCCTTCATCTTTTGCTAGTAAGACATCTTCAAAGGTCACTTCTTTAGTTTCACGATTAAATACCGATTTGACTGAGGCCATTGGTACTATTTCGTCATCAAATAACCCGCGATTTTGTGCTGAAGCAATGCGTTGTTGGGATTGAAGGCTATATTCGTCCTGAGCTAAGCGAGAAATCTTATAGCGCTTTGCTACCACCTCAGCGGTTTCAATCATTTGCATGTAAGCATGCTCAGACTTAGACAGCACCTTTTTCGAAACATTACGATAGGTGTTTTTGTGTTTATTTTGCACCATTGAAATGGATTCAACGCCCCCTGCAACGACCGTGTTCATTGATCCCACCATAATATTTTGCGCGGCAAAAGCAATGCTCATTAAGCCTGATGAGCACTGGCGATCTAAGGTCATACCTGGAACGCTATTAGGCAGTCCAGCAGCGGTTGCAGTCAGACGTCCTAAGTTATAGCTCTGTGTTCCCTGTTGTGCAGCGCAGCCGATAATAACATCGTCTACTTGTGCGCCCTCTATACCAGCACGTAGGACTGCATGCTCAACGGTATGACCAGATAGTGCTGGAGCCTCAGTGTCATTAAAGGCACCACGAAAGGCCTTGCCCATGGGAGTTCTTGCGGTAGATATTATCACTGCTTCGCGCATGATGGTTCCTTACTTGTAAGTGGGAGTGTTAACACTCTCAGAATTAAATGCTTAGGTAAGCGTGCAGATTGGTTTGGATAGAGGCTATTAAAAACGGCGCCTACATGGCACCGTTTGTTTGTCTAATGATGTTATTAAACAAAGGGATCAGCATTAGGTAATCCGAGCATTACGGCCCCGTGACTACGAGCATAAGTATCCGTATTATTCGCTATGTGGCCACGTGCTACATGCAAGTCTCGGAAGGTACGTTCGATAGGATTACTTTTGAATACGCCCCCTGCGGCGCATGCTCGCATTATTTCATTGACCGATTCGGCACAGAGCTTCGGAACCTGTGCAGCTTGCGCGCGTTGTAATAAGCGCTCTTCAACAGGCATTTTTTCACCACTTTTCGCACAATCTACAATGCGTTGAAAATTGCGCATCAATACTAATTTAAGCTGATCTGTGGCCATCATCGCTTCAGACACTGCTAGTTGAGAGTTAACATCTTCAGCTGTTTTTGAACCATGCTTACCGATAAAAGTAGCACAACGTTCACGGAATTTATCTACAGCGCCTTCTGTCGCACCTATGCAAGCAGTTGAAACCGCTCGTTGGAACACTTGAGTAAATGGAATTTTGTACAGCCAACCTGGATTAGTGGCGCGGCCTAGACAGCCTGCATCGCTGTGGTCGTTTGTTCGGTGCGTGCGATATTCAGGTACAAACGCATTCGTCACATGAATGTCATGACTTGCGGTAGCACGCAGACCCAATACGTCAAAGTTTTCTACTATCTCAAAGTCAGATTTAGGTAGTAAGAATGTGCAGTGCTCTAAGTCACCTGAGCCATCTTTTTTAGGTAATAAACCACCTAACAAAATCCAATCACAGTAACGAGAACCGCTGCTCCAGCTCCAGTGACCGTTAAAATTATACCCTCCTTCGACTGGTTCAGCCTTGCCGGTCGGCATGTAAGTCGAAGCGGTAAGCGTCATCGGGTTTTCGCCCCAAACGTCTTGTTGCGCTTGTTCTGGAAAGAGAGGGATTTGCCAATTGTGCACGCCAACTACGCCATAGACCCACGCTGTCGCCATGCAAGCTTTAGCAAGTTCCATTTGAACCAAATAAAAGACCCTCGGATCCATTTCGTATCCACCCCAGCGCTTAGGCTGCAATACCTTAAATAGACCCGCTTCTTGCATTTCCGCAATAGTTTCAGGTGGTATTATGCCTGCATCTTCTGCGGCACGAGCACGCTCTGCTAAACGCGGCGCAAGAGCACTCGCACGTTCTATTACTGCAGCAGCTTCAGGTGTTAAATAGTCATCTTTTACGGTTAGCATGGGACTCGTCTCCGATTAGCTGGGCCTTGATAAATGGGCCTGTTTATGGCAAGGCCAATACCTTGCTTTAAACTAAATGTTCCCATTGACCGCAGTAGTGTTCATCGTCCAATCAGACTAAAAAATATTTGCCCGACCCCATGAGTTTTGAGGCGTGAAGATTTCCTAACTTGCAACCAACCAATATCACATCACTCAATCTCTCACACCCATTACATTAGATGCAGTATTTTCCATTAGTACCTATCAAATCCACAGTACGAGAGTTACAGCATAACTTTTTACCTCAAAGGCCAAAATGTACAACTGAATCTCAAATTTGTCATTGAAATATAGTATGGCACAACGACACAGGCTATTGTCCATTAATTCATCTACCGATTGACGCTTTGCGTTCCTCCATATGAGCTACAATTGCAGGGATAACGAAATATCCAAGATTGCATAGCAACAATGTTCAAAGCGTATCTAGGTGGGCTTTTTGAGCTTGACTCTGCTTGCCAAGTATTTTTGAAAAACGGCTGCATAAACTACTTTTATGGACGAATTTAACCAACGAAGGTCCCAAGCGGCCTTTTAATAAACCTTGGGTTAATACTGGGTGGTGAAAAACGGCATCATTAGTGCGTAACTAGCGACGATGAAAAGGTGCAGTTTACAATTCATTCCACTCCTACTATTAGTGTATTTAACGCATTTTTAGTTACTCAGCGATACCGTGACACATCTAAGTTGGTCTTTCCCTCCTGCTTTAGCTTCGTAGGCTTTTTCATCTGCCTGTTTTATGATTTTGTCGAGCAGGAGATTGTTTGCTTTATCTTCAGTATTGTTTCGGATGTCCTTTGCGATTACGGCTCCTACGCTCACACTTAAAGGCATAGAAATGTTTTCGCTGTTGTATTCACAAACATGATTCTGCAGTGCTACTTGTATACGCAAAAATATTCTCGTTATTTCCTGTTCGTCTGCATTTGGCAATAACAATATAAACTCTTCGCCGCCATAGCGACCAATGACGTCACTGTCTCGCAGTACTTCTTTGATAATCGATGATAAATTTTGGAGCACCTGATCGCCAATATCATGACCATACGTGTCGTTAACCATCTTAAAGTTATCGACATCTAAAATAGCTATTATCATTGAGTTTTCGATGTCATTAGGGCTGCTCAACATACCTTTAGCTTGCTTTAATGAGTGCCTGCGATTTGGACAACCGGTCAAGTGGTCTGTCATGGCGAGGTGACTCATCTCTAATTTGGATTTTCGCTCTCTTAGATAAACATAAAAAAGTAGCAGTAAAACTGCACTCGTTCCAACAATGACGCTTATCAGTAATTGATTTTTACTTTCATTATTTTGCAGCATAATCGAATTTAGTTTGTTTTCTTGCTCTAATCGCAACATGCTTTCTTGGGCTATTTCAAGTTCAAAATCCAACATTAGTCGCTGTGATATTTGTTTCTGGAGAAGTTCAAATTTGTCTTCTTTTATTTTCAACATGAGCTTATAAAACTCAAGTGCTTGTTTGTAGTTCTTCTTCTTTTCCTCAATCAGAAAACTGGTTTCAAAAAAGTTTTCATCGAGCTCAATATTTGTCGTAGAGTTGTTCAACAATTGATTAGCCTCCAACATTGCCGTTTCGGCTGCTTCCCATTGTTCTAAACGAATATGAAATTCTGCCAGTACTACCAATGCTTCTATTGTGCCGATCGCATGTTTCAATATTCTCAGTGTAGATATGGGCTCTTTAATAATTTGAATGGCTTCAGCCGTTTCGCCAAGCTGATGTTTAGCCCTTGCAATAACTATATTTGCATAAGCCCAATAAAGCTTGTTCTCCTGTTGTTGAGCTTTTTTGCTTGCTGACGTGGCGCTGATGAGGGCTTGTTCCCAGTCAGATAATTTCAATTGAGATAATGCGATATTATGGAGGTTGTCAGCAGTTTCGTGCTTTTTATAATGTTTGATAGCGTTTTTATAATCTCCTAACTCCCAATAAGTATTACCAATGTATTGATTTACTTGAGCTGTTTTTTTCGACCTATCGCTATCTGCTATATGAATACTGTTTTTTATCAACTTTAAGGCAAGTTGAAAACTACTCATACCGTCTTTGTATTTGCCTGCCATGATCTGAATTTGCCCAGTAGCCATATGAAATGAAAACCTGTTCAAATCACTTATATCATGCAGAGAAACATATGGCTTAATGTTATTTATTAAGTTACTCGCGTTATCAAATTCTTTTAATGTTAAATATGTTTTCACAACACGGAGGATAGAGGGGGCATAGTTATTTATGTTTTCGTTTGTCGCAACAAAAGTTTGTAAGAAACTCGAAGCTTCGTACAATTTTTTAATTTCGTGATCGCGTCTTGTTGATGTATACAATAGAAACAGGTGCTGATAAATGCAGAGCACGCTATCTGTATCTATGCTTGCTCGCATCATGTGGGTGTTGAGCAGAGAGGTGTATTTTGATAATTTTTCGTCGCTGGATAAAGTAGATTCATCAATTTTTGAATTCGGAATTTGACAAGCCCGATAAACTAGAGACCGCCCTTTTGCTGTTGCAGACAATGAAAGTACTAAGGAAACAATAAATATTATAATAAGAGAAATCTGTTTCACGTCAGTCAAGCCTCTATTTTAATTAGAAATGTTGACGATAAACTATCGCCCATTTTAAGTGTATTAGTAGATTTTTAAGCATACAGATAACGCAATATGCATTGATGTTCTGTAATATATCGCGTTAGGATATTAAACCGAGATTGCGCCATGTGTAAAATTTAGTTACATGTTAAAGTTTTTTGAGGAACCCCGGTAGGGACGTCTGCATAGCTCGCATCTGAACAAAAGCCCTATTTTTCTGAGACTTTAGATTTAAAAAAGCCAGTACATAAACATAAGCTATATTTGATTGTCTTCGGCTAAAGCCGAGAAGATAAAGGTCAGAGCAATGAAAAAGATCGCGCCGGACCGCTGCTCCTTCATGCTAAACAGGCATTGAACTTATATTTAAGGTGCTGAAGGCCGCAATATCGCATTTAATATGTAGTGACTGATCGTGCTATCATCTTCAATTAAAACTTGATGTGTATTTTGCTTCTTAGTTTACTCAACGCAAGTCTATCTATTGTGAACTTCAGGATTATCTCTGACATCTGACTTTAGGTAAAATATTAATCTTGAAACTTAAAAAAGGAACATAGTGTTAGATCTTTTTTGGTGGCAATACGCTCTAATTGGCGTAATCTTTGTGTGGAGCGGGTTTGTTCGCAGTGGTCTTGGTTTTGGCGGTGCGGTATTAGCTTTGCCCTTTTTATTACTTGTTCTCAACGATCCATTGGTATTTTTGCCCATTATCTCTATTCATTTACTCGTTTTCTCCAGTTGGATAGCTATTCAAGGTGCAAGGACCAACCAAAAACAAACTGCTGTAGTAAACTTAAAGGGAGGTGTCGGGCATGAGACACCAGGTAATATTGCTTGGGCTTATTTAAGAAAAGCCCTTGGTATTATGATTATTCCTAAGTTGATAGGAGTTTTTGGACTATTGACCCTGCCTGGCAATATTGTGACCATCGTTATTTTCGTTATAGTGGCTATTTTTGCAGTGTCTTATATCGTCAATAAACCCTTTTATTCTAATAATAAAACGCTCGACACCCTCTTTTTAATGTTGGGCGGTTACGTGAGCGGAACGTCACTGATTGGTGCGCCGCTTATCGTTTCAGTGTTTGCGACTAAAGTACCGCGTCATCAGTTACGCGACACTTTATTTGTGTTGTGGTTTATATTGGTCACGATTAAGATGACCTCATTTGTTATGGCAGGCGTCGACTTGCAGTTAGTTCATCAACTTTGGTTATTGCCGTGTGCTCTGCTCGGTCATGTTTTTGGACAACGTTTACATCAACGCATCGTAGAGGCTGAAACGCCGCGTTTTTTCCAATTTGTTGGTATTGCTCTGTTGGTTGTATGTGTATTTGGTATTTATACGAGTTTGATTTTATAACGCGAGTCTACATCGACTCGCGTTTTCGTTGTTCACGCTACCAGAAGCTCTGCTGTCCAGCTAATATATTGTCCAATCGGTATCGACTCAGCAATCCAGCAACACTGACCAAATTCACAGTTGAACGGAGCAAATGGTTTGGGTATTGCTATCTAGTTTTTAGGCATTAACTCGAGTAAGGGAAGCACATTAGCTTCAACTCCTGATATTACCGATGGTTCCGGTGAAATTTTAAATTGTGGACTATGATGACTTGCAACCGGGGCTCCGCCAGCCTCCGCGCGAGCAAAGTATTCCTTAGGTATTCCGCGAAACTGAAACGTATACATTTGGAATGTAAGGTTTAGAGGTAAAGAAACCAAAATCTTCAGCCCCCATGCTAGATTCCGCTGGTGGATTTCAACTTCTTACGGTTAACTGTAAGCGTGCTCGCTCAGAAATAATGTTGTGCTAAGCACCTCAACCTAAATGCACAGTATCAACGTCCTTTCGATGGGGCGCTCAATGGGATATGCTTGGGTCAGTCTGCAATATACCAGTGAAAAGGCCGCTGAGTTTGCTGAAACTGGTTCGAACTGCATTGCGATGTACTCCTGCACTCTTGGTCATTTGTGCATTGCCGATGGTCAAGGGCTTTCAGTTTTTGGGCGAGTGGTTGTCGGAGTGGGTGTTATTGATATAATTAACAAAATACGAATTTCCGTCATAAGGGAGACAATGGTACATGCATGAAATCATCTGCCCACATTGCAGTAAAGCATTCAAAATCGACGAAGCGGGATATGCTGACATTCTCAAGCAAGTTCGCGATAGCGAGTTTGAAAAGCAGCTGCATGAACGTTTGGAATTGGCTAAAAAGGAAAAGTTGACGGCGGTAGAGCTTGCCAAAAGCCAGTTCAGTAGCGAAATGCAAAGAGTTACTGCGGAAAAAGATACTGAGATCCAATCATTAAAAGCCAAATTAGACACGGGTGAAGTCAGCAAGAAGTTAGCGGTCAATGAGGCTCTAGATGATATTAAAAAGGAAAGAGATGCGCTCGCTAACATGATAGAGCAAATTAAGCGAGATACGATGGCAGCCTCAGAGCTTGCTGACGCAAAGTTAGCCAAGCAGCTTCTGGAAACGGCAGCAACAAAAGATAAAGAAATCCAAGAATTACAGGCTCGGCTCGGCACAACTTTGCTTGAGCAGAAAGTGGCTATTACGGCCGCAGTTGGTGCTGTTGAAAAAGAACGTGATGCATTTAAGAACAGTCTTAAGCAAGCTGAACTCGAAAAGCAACTCGCTGAAACCTCTCTCAAAGATAAATATGAGACACAGCTCAAAGACCGAGACGATGCAATTGAACGACTCCGAGATATGAAGGCACGTTTGTCTACCAAGATGGTGGGAGAAACGCTCGAACAACACTGTGAAACAGAATTTAATCGGATCAGAGCAACTGCTTTCCCGCGAGCATATTTCGAAAAAGATAACGACTCACGGGCGGGCAGTAAGGGGGACTACATTTTTCGTGACTCGGACGAAGCGGATACTGAAATTGTGTCAATTATGTTTGAAATGAAGAACGAAAACGATACCACGGCAACAAAGAAGAAGAATGAAGACTTTTTCAAGGAACTTGATAAAGATCGCACCGAAAAAGGATGCGAGTATGCAATTTTAGTTTCTCTTCTGGAGCCTGACAGTGAGCTATACAATTCCGGTATTGTGGATGTATTTCATCGTTATCCGAAGATGTATGTTGTTCGCCCACAGTTCTTTCTTCCTATTATTACGCTGCTGAGAAATGCGGCGATGAAATCGCTAGCATACAAGAAAGAGCTGGCGTTGGTTAAGGCTCAGAGTGTTGATATCACAAACTTTGAAAATGATCTTGATACTTTTAAAACGGCATTCGCTAAAAATTATGATCTTGCATCAAGGAAATTTCAAACAGCGATAGATGAAATTGATAAATCTATCGACCATCTGCAAAAAACCAAGGATGCTTTGCTGAGTACCGACCGTAACCTTCGTCTTGCAAATGACAAGTCTCAAGATGTGACGATTAAGAAACTGACTCGACGTAATCCGACGATGGCTGCTAAATTTGATGAGCTAAATCAAAAAGATGCGCCTGATGCTGGATAATGCAACTAGTTCAATCTGCTGTTCGTCCTAAACTTAACCAAGCCAAATAATGGATTGTTGAAAACGCAGTTCGAGATAGTCAGGTTACTTAAGGTTCGTACTCATAACTGCAGCACAACTTCGCAGCTACTGATAGGGAACTACTGGTCGTGAGTTTATGACAGCCGGTGTTAAATGTACTGAATAAAATTGAAAAAACGAGCAAGTTACGTCTACACTAAAGTATTGAAACGATAGTGTATCGAGGTCGTCATCATGTCAAGCAAACTAAACGCACTGGATCTAGCGTTTTTGTCTTTGGAAAAACAATGTACGCCGGTAAACGTAGCCAGTTTGACTATTTTTGAAATTCCAAAGAACTATAAAGGCAAGTTTGCACTGGATTTATTGGCAACATTAACGAGCCAAGCTGCCAAGCCACCTTTTAACCAAAAGTTGAGTTCAGTGCACAGCGCCGCATTACCAAGCTGGGAAACAGATAGCCACTTTGACATTCATTATCACGTACGGCATTCAGCATTGCCACGTCCTGGTACATTAGATGATTTGCTAGAGTTAACATCGCGGCTACACAGTCAACTATTAGATCGTAAACGACCCTTATGGGAATTTCATCTTATTGAAGGTTTGGAACATAATCAGTTTGCCATGTATCTTAAGATGCATCATGCCGTGATTGATGGTATGGGTGGAATTGAATTAATGGAAAATTGGTTTAGCTTTAGTGGTGATGACGAAGTTAAGGCTCCTTGGGCGTGCATGCCAAGTCATCCAAACAATCGCGCATTTCAATTTCCTAGATTGCTAGAGAGGACCAACAAGCTAGTTGAAAAAATCGTTGCCAATTCAAAGATGGTGCAAGACTTATCAAAGATGGTTATAGGGCAAGGTCTTAAAGCTATCGGCCTTGATAAAAATATGTCTCCAGTCCCTTTTAGTGCGCCACAATCTATTTTTAATGTGCCCATTACCGGTGCGCGTTGTTTTGTAGTAAAGTCCTTATCACTTGCGGAAATAGAAACCTTGGGTAAACAAGCTAATTCGACGATCAACGATATAATACTTGCGCTCTGTTCCAGTGCGTTGCGTAACTATATGTTGGATAAAGGGGTGTTACCTAAGACATCACTGATTGCTTCCGTCCCGGTTTCTGTGCGTCAGGTAAATCACTCGGGCAACCAAATTACATACGTGATCGCGAATTTGGCGACTAACGAGCCTGACACCATGACCCGCCTTTGCATGATTGGTAAGTCGACTCAAGATGCAAAAAAGGAACTAGTTGACGTGTCCGCAGCTGCAGCCACTAATTTTGCTTTTCTGGCTCAAGGTGCTGTGGCCTTGATGAATCAGCTAAATATATCTAACCTAATGCCGCCCGCAGCGAATCTCATAATATCTAACGTACCAGGACCACGTAAGCCATTGTATTTTGGTCAAGCTAAGCTGAAAGCTACTTATCCTTTATCGGTTTTGATCGACGGGCAAGCCTTGAATATTACGGTAGTTAGTTATTGCAATACCATCAGTTTTGGATTGATGGCTTGCCGTGACATTATTCCTGATGTCGATATTATTGCCAATTATATTGAATCCGCTGTAGATGATATTAAGGGGGGGATTTATCTTAGAAACTTAATGCAGGAGAGGTAAAATGAGCAATATGTGGGCTGTCTGCATAAGCTCAAGTGTGGCCACAAATTGTTGACCACATCGTTGAATTGCGCAAAGCAGGGCAAGCCTGCTTTTATCGTGTTCATAAAGCGAATAAAACAAGCGAATTAAAAATCATGGCACTTTCTGAGACGCAAATTTAGCGTTTGTGTCCGCTTTCTATGGTGTGTTAATCATGGTTTTATTCACAGTTGCTTTTGTTGCTGATTTGGTGCTTTGTGCTTTTTTCGCCGATGCTAGCTTGCTCTTAGCGGTCGCTTTCGTTGGGGCTTTGACGGCTTTTTTTGGCACTGTTCGAGCAGAAGGCGTTTCTGCATTATGTTTTTCCATCAACTTTGCAACAACCGTTGTCAGGTGATCTACTTTCACGTTTAATTTTGATAGTTTTTCCTCATGTGACTCCGTTGAGTCGATACCAAAGAACTTTTTACCTCTTGCCTCTACATCGTCTTTTGTATCATTAATCTTACTCTGAATCTCCTGACCTCGAGTTAGAAATTCATTGTAAAGGTTATTTGTTTGTTTTTGTGCAGTCTCAATTGACTTAGCTAGCGCTTCCACACTGCTTTCAATAGCGCCTAGGCCTGCCAACCAGGTGTTTCTTGCCATATTTTCAACCTTGTCTTTAGTTGACATGTTTGCTTCTCCTTAAAAATTAAATGTCAGTTAATGCCCCGTCGAACCGTGATGTACTGAGTCTTGTAGGCATCAAGAAATCTTGTTGACTGCAGCTGTTAATGCGTCTACTTTTTTAGATAAGTTATCAATTTTAGCGTCGATATCTGAGTTATCAAACCCAAGTGTTTTACGCACGTCGTCCATACTTTTTTTTGCTACAGATGTGTTTTCTTTCAACTTCTTTTTAGTGTCAGCTTCTAGTTTTTCTCCTTTAGAAACTAATTCCTCAAAGAAATGGCTCGTTTCACCATTGAGTTTTTCGTATTGGCTTTGTATTTCTTCATAACTCTTACCATACGCACCGAGGCCAGCTAACCATATCTTACGTGCTGCTTCTTCCGCTGTTTGAAAGTTGTTGTTTGTTCTCTCTGATTTAGTCATGGGTTCTCTCCGTTTATGCTAAATATTCTGGGTTAAATAATCTTTCCCATTTAAATATAGCCAAGATTATTAGAATATGCATAAAAAATCGTATAAAAATTAAACTAATTTGAATTTTTGACTCTCTGGCAAACCTGATTTTATGCGTGGCTTGGTATGTCATAACAGATGATATGCCAAAGCTGAAAAATCAAGTGAGGTATGTTGAATAGGAGGGGATTGATTAAGATGAAAACAGCTTTAGGTCAGCCAAACTCGATCATTTTCAGCTGAGATTATCGATTTCTGGCAGTGGGTTTTCAGCATCTCCATTTGCTGCAAACAATGAATGCATTAATGCCCTTTCCCTGTTGATAATAGGGTCAATGAAATCGTGCACTTCGCCAAGCTTTTTGAAGGATTTAAAACCTTTCTCAAGAAAGCTATGCAAACTTTCTACACCAGCAACCTTTGCTGGTTTGCGAGACAGCATCAACATAGCTGAAACACCTGTAATCTTTACGACTTTCGCAAGATCTAAACCCAGATTTTCAAGCAGTTGGATTTGCTCCTCACGTTTTGATTGATTGTTACATTGACGATAACAGGCAAAATAATTGCTGCGATCTATCGCTTTGCTACCCAATTCTTGAACTAATGCAATATCGAGTTCCAAAGAAAGGCAATTGAGCCTCAGTGCAGCTTGCAATGATTTTAGTCCTTTCTTCGGTAATACTTTTGCCATATTGGGCAACACTCGAGCAAGCTCCATATCACGCTGTGAAAAATCTTTCGGGCCATATATTTCATCGATAAAAAACTGCATAGCCGGTTTGAATCGTTTGGAATGCCATAAATCATTATGGGTAACCAACAATCGTCTGGTTTGCCAAGTCTGGAGTTCTCGAATAGCGTCAGTCAAATGTTGTTGCTTGACCAGCAGGTGCATTTGTTCTGTTTCCAGCAGATCTTGTATTATTTTTTCTAGCATATTAGGCATGGGCTATATGAATACGATTCTGTTGTTGGTTAATTTATCCACACTAGGTTAATAAATGTACCGACTAATACCAAGTCAAACAAGTCCTTTCAGATAATTAAATCAATTGGCCTACGCACAAGAAAACGCAATATCTATTGTCATCAATTTTTCTAGAGGAGCTAAAATTTTGGATAGATGGGCTTACCAACAAAGCAAATAAAGTGAAAATTTAATGAGAGTTATCAGTCGAATTTCTGGAGTATCCGCTTTTGTTGATTATACTTAATAGCAACAAGAACATTATTTTCAGGAATTGTTTCTATGTTGTCGATATCTGCAAATCTCACCCTCTTCCGCTTGGAGCGTAAAATGCGTCGTGCAGAAAGTTATGCCGATTGGAAGCAGGCTGCCCTTGAGCACGACTCGATTTCTGGTCTTAAAGCGTGGAAGCACAAAGAAGTATCCAATAGTTACGATTACCTAAACATTCGCAGTAGAATAGAAACGATTAGAAAATTAAGGAAAGAGAAGGATGATATTGGATTACTTTTTGCGCTCAATGAGGGTATTCACGGTAACCAGGGAGGAATGGGAAAACCTATACTTTATAAACTGGCAAAATTTGGCACGAAACGGTTAATTGAAGAGTATGTTAGCGAAATAGTCGATGCGCTCGAACATATATCGAGCCTAGCAGAGACTAAGGATATTACGCGCAAAGACAAACTCGATTTTTTTGAACGTGCCAGTCTTTGTTTTGGCCATTCTGCTTTAATGCTTAGTGGGGCCGGCTCGCTAGGTTATTTTCATCTTGGCGTAATCAAGACTTTATTCGAACATCAGGTGCTGCCTAATGTCGTTTCTGGATCTAGCGCCGGTTCGATCTTTGCTGCCGTACTTGGTACCCATACTGATGATGAACTGCACTTTTTTTTCAACGGTGACATGCTGTTAGAGCCTTTGCAACTCAATATAGACAGCAGGCCCAAACGTTTGGTTAGGGAACGGATGGATTCAGCTTCATTGAGTTTAACATTGGAAACGGTTATTCCTGAGCTCACTTTTCAAGAGGCTTATGAGAAAACAGGCAGAATGATTAGTATTACTATTGCCCCCTTCGAAGAACACCAAACGTCAAGACTGATGAATGCGGTAACTTCCCCTAATGTTTATGTGCGCAGTGCTGTCATGGCCTCTTGTGCAGTACCTGGCGTTTTTCCTCCCGTTATGCTAACGGCTAAAAATGTTTATGGCGAACGTCAACCTTATTTGCCAAACCGTCTATGGATAGATGGTGCTGTAACGGATGATTTGCCAGCGAAAAGGCTGGCTAGACTGTATGGTGTTAACCATTACATTGTCAGTCAAGCAAATCCGTTGGCGCTAGCCATCCTTAAGGGGGGGCAATATATGCCACTTCCCAAAAGTGCTAAAAACATACTTCGTTTATCCTCCCATGAATTACTTAAAAGTGGTGAACAATTTAGCCGACGCTATCTGCGCAAAATCCCTGATGTTGGTAAAGTGTTCAACATGTTCTATTCCGTGTGTGCACAAGATTATAAAGGGGATGTGAATATTGTGCCTAATTTTACCTTTGTCAGTCCTGAAAAATTGCTGGGACACCTCACCTCGGATGAAATAAAAGCCTTAGTGGTAGAGGGAGAGCGTTCAACCTGGCCTGAATTAGAACAAATTAGAATTTGCTCTAATATTGGTCATAAATTAGAACAGATCATGGATCACCATGCAGACCATGATATTAAACGCTTCTACAAAAAGTGAAACGCGCCCAATCTGGACGTTCAAAGTCATTAAATCGTGTGTCAAAAATGAGAGACGAGAACTGACGGAGAATAAGAAAAACCCCTAACTTTAAAAACGAAGTTACCGCTAAAAAACTGACCTATGTCAAAAATAACATTAAAGTTAGGCTTAAGCTTACT
The DNA here is from genome assembly GCA_965660625.1 of Glaciecola sp. Lineage (GTDB taxonomy): Bacteria > Pseudomonadota > Gammaproteobacteria > Enterobacterales > Alteromonadaceae > Glaciecola. Next base: position 118,436 of record CBFIAR010000006.1, read on the forward strand.
AGCACTTGATAACACTTTACTTGCGCTCAGGACTTATCAATAAGCGATATTAGAGTGATTGCCTAAAGGGGAGTGTCTTCTTTTCATCAACATGTGAGCAAAGTAATTGTCATCGTGACGACTACACCAAGCGCCCTTATTAAGGATAACTTACATGGCATTTAAAACACCATTAGAAATGTTGTATCACTGGCAAGACAACAGCCCCAACACTGTGTTTTTGCGACAGCCTGTCGATGACGCGGTGCAGGAGTTCACGTGGCATGATACAGCAGATCAAGTTTATCGGGTAGCAGCAGGATTAATAGCACTAAATTTACCTCCGATGAGTAATATAGCGATTTTATCGAAAAACTGTGCCCAATGGTTTATGACTGATTTAGCCATCATGTTAGCGGGTCATGTATCTGTTCCTATCTACTCAACGGCAGGTGAAAAAACTATTCGATACGTGTTGGAGCATGCAAAATGTCCAGTGATTTTTGTTGGAAAGTTAGATAAAACCGACGAACAAGTGGCCGCTATTTCAGAAAGTACAGTAAAGTTGGCTTTCCCGTATCCCAATATTAAAGCAGATAAAAGTTGGCAGGAACTGCTTCAAAATGAGCCTTACACAGAAAGAGTCATACCTGACTGGAAGTCAGTGATGACCATTGTTTACACATCTGGATGCACAGGTAATCCTAAAGGGGTAGTTCATAATTATGAATCCATTTGTTGGGCAGCGCATGGTTCATTAGACGAATTTGGGCTCGGCCCGAATGATCGTATGTTGAGTTATCTTCCTCTGGCACACATTACTGAACGAGTGTTAGTTGAGCTGGCCAGTTTTTATTCTGGAATGCGCATTGATTTTGTTGAGTCTCTGGAAACATTTTCCAGAGATATAAGAAACACCCAACCCACTTTATTTATTTCAGTCCCCAGATTATGGACACGATTTCAAATGGGCATATTGGCTAATATTCCGCAAAAGAAACTTGATTTTTTACTTCGTATTCCTATCGTGAAAACGATTGTCTCAAATAAAATTCGCAGCAAACTTGGCTTGCAAAAAGCGCGTCTATGCGCCAGCGGTTCTGCTCCTATAGCTGAAGCGACCTTGCATTGGTTTCATCGTTTAGGCATAAATATTTCTGAAGGTTGGGGGATGACCGAAAACTGTGCCTATGGTACGTGTTGTGTGCCTTTTCGACTTGATAAAATAGGCAGTATAGGGCGTGCATATAAAGGGGTTGATATTCGTATCAGTGGCGATGGGGAGATTCTGGTGAAAGGAAAGTGTAATATGAAGGAGTATTATTTAGAACCAGAAAAAACGCTTGAGGCATTCACTGATGATGGCTTTTTAAAATCCGGTGACAAGGGGGAGGTTGACGCTGATGGTTATTTTAAAATCAGTGGACGCTTGAAGGAGATTTTTAAAACCTCGAAAGGTAAATATATTGCTCCTGTGCCGATTGAGTCAAAACTAATGGTCAATTCAATGATTGAACAGGTCTGCGTCACCGGTGCCAAACTTAAACAACCTGTTGCTTTGGTCGTATTATCTGAAGAAGCACAAGCACAGCCGGCTGAAAAAATTAAAAGCAGTCTTCTTGCTACTTTTGAAGAAGTTAACGCAAGCTTAGAAAGTCATGCTGTGTTGGACCACTTTGTTGTAATCAAAGATGCGTGGACGGTGGAAAATAGCTTGCTCACCCCCACGCTGAAGATTAAGCGTAACGTCCTAGAAGATAAGTATGAGGCTGTAATAAACCAAACGTATACAGAAAAAGTTGTGTATCGATGAATGCATAATAAAAACCACGCAAAAATCGCTATAAGTAACTTGTTAACGATTTTGATTAAGCCCTTCATCGATTATTTAGTAACGTCAAGGTTTTTTAGAAGCGCTAATTTCTGCCAAGTTCTTCATGCGATGTTACCCAATCTAAGGACGAAATCGCAGATGCTAAAGATATTTCGCCCGCTAGAACAACAGAGGCCACTATTTCTGCAAATTTTAAAGCCTTGCCTGGACCATAACACTGTAACATCTCTAAACACTCTTTTTGTGTGCCCAGTCCTGTGCCGCCACCACAAGTCGCTATGATTAACGAAGGTAACGTTATTGAAAGGTACAAATCTCCTGTATCTGTTATCTCTGAATAAATAATGCCTGCTGATGATTCCGATACGTTAGCAACATCTTGGCCGGTCGCAATAAACATCGCAGTAATGCCGTTTGCAGAGTGTAATCCCGTGTTGTTGGCACCTGCTAAGAATGCACCTACAGATGCTACTCGTTGATGTTGTGCGATTTGTTTCGGTTCCACTCGCATGATGTCAATCAGATCATCTTGTTTGATCGTGACTTCGGCTGTAACTCTCTTTCCTCGAGTATTTAGTATGTTGATAAAGGAGGATTTTTTATCGGTTGCCATATTTGATTCGAGAAAAAAGTTGTTGATACTAGGATAGTGCTCAATTATCCAACCACAGGCAAAATAGGTAGCACGTCCAACCATGTTCTGGCCTCCCGCATCACCAGTATTAAAATTAAAGCGTAAGAAGGTGAACTTATTGGATTTGTAAGTTTCAATATTTCGCAGTTTTATGAAAGGGTCAGTTGCCTCTGCCTGTTGCCGTATTTCTGCGATATTATCTGTCACCCATAGGCCAAAATCTCTCGCTTTTCTGGCATCATCAAACACAAAAACAGGCGCACGTTGCATCGCGTCATCTACTACAGTTGCAGTTACGCCACCGGATTTATTAAGTAATTTCATGCCTCGATTATACGATGCTACGAGAGTACCCTCAGTAGTGGCTAGTGGAATAAGGAACTCGCCTTGAGCATGTTCACCATTCACTTTAATCGGTCCAGCTATACCAATAGGTATTTGGGCAACACCACAAAAATGCTCAATGTTTCCCCGAAGAGATTCGAGATTGATGTCGAGGTTAAACAAGTGTTTTGGTGCAGAACCTGTTATCTGTGATACATAATCTTGGCGTTTTTGCACAATATCAGGGGAAAAATCGTTTTCGGCGCTACGGGGGATTTCGTCCAAAGGCTTAATATGGGGCGATATTTTATCTGTCAATGTGAATCGGATTTTACCGAAAGGCTTCGTTGCCAAAGTGATATCAATGTCGAATATCTTCGATGAAGACGCATTCGATTTAGGCACAAAAGTACCATCAACAAATACCCTAATGATTGCCCCGAGTGGAAATGCCATTCCTTTTTTTTGTTCGAGAGTATGCAGAGCTATTGGTGTATCTGAATTCAGCGCAAGCATAATTTTGGATGTATCAATTTTTTGATTGTTAATGGATAAATTTAATATCTGATCAAAGTGCGCACTTTTAATCCGATTCTTGAATGAAAAGCGGAGTCCACTTTTCGTTTCTTTTAAACTGCCCAGGGTGTAAAGCTGTTTCAGCATTGAGTCTGGTATGAACATAGGAAACTCTTCCTAAGGAGTAGTTCGCTTAACTATCTCTCTTTTCCAACTGCATATATTGATGAAGATCAAAAATATTATCTTTTTTCGAGTCAAGCTTGTTGTTAATTTTATCTCTGTCGGAGAATGTATTTCGATAGGGTATGGAGAAAGTGACGCTGGGTATTTATTCCATTTGCACTGGTGGTTATTTTGCTTATCCCCACTTTATCCTTAAACCGCCGTCATCTAGTACTTGCTCTACAAGAAACTGCGCAGCGCATTCGATTACCAACCCTTTCTCTGACTAAGGGCTTTCTTTTCAGGCTCTGCAACCGTATCGAATTCAACTTTATTCTCAATCCGTTCATCTTTCATCGCCTTGCTCCGCTTACCTTCTTTCCTCCCTCTCTGGCTTAAATAATCACCACACATGGGATGTGTCGTGCTCATGTTAGCTATCTCAGCCGCAGCATTGTTGTTTGGAATCGTTAATCCAAGAACCACAATACGGATTTGTTGACACGCAATAGGGTTGTGAAATTGTAGTAAATTCAACGACTGTTTTTCGAATAAATTAACGTTATCCTCTATTTAACGATAATGTCGAATATTAACGGAGATATTTATCGTTACTTAATAAGACTTTTGTTAACGTAACGTTTCTTGCGTGCTGGCTTCGAACTCTTTAAACCGGCAAACAGACTGCTATCTGAGTGCCGGCTGCTATCAATCAGTCGCGTAATTGACTCCGTTAACGGCTGCATAAAACCGTCATAGCGTAATTGTCGTTGCGCTATTTTATCTAAGTCTGCTTCCCAAGTAGCGGTCATGTCAGGGTAAGTTGTTTCGCTCGGTAAAGCGTTAATGAGCACGTTGCCTGTTTCGGTAGCACGGATTTCTTTGCCTACTTTTTGCATAAACTGACGTCTAAACAATAAATCAATAATCGAGGCTCGTGTTGCTTCCGTGCCCAACCCATCAGTCTCTTTTAATATAAGCTTAACATTGCTATCGTGAACATGACGAGAAATGCCGGTCATGGCTGCAAGTAATGTTGCTTCGGTAAAATGTTTAGGTGGCGTTGTTTGCTTTTCTAACAGCGCAGAGTCGATGCATTTCAACAAATCTCCTTTGTTTAATTGGGGCACCATGGGGGCGTTTTTACTATCGCCGATTTTATGGTTATGGCCTTTAGTCAGGGCTAACCAGCCTAAGTCTTGACTTGACTTACCTTTGGCAATAAATACACCGCCCGCAATATCAGTTGTCATCATTTGTTCTTGATATTTATGTGGACCGTAAAATTGCATTACATATTGGCTGGCAATAAGTTGATAAATAGTTGTTTCGTGTGCAGTAAGACGGTCGATAGTTTTACTGCGATTAGTCGGAATAATGGCATGGTGTGCATCAACTTTATTGTCATTCCAGGTTTTAGATTTTAATCTTGGGTTCGCTTTATCTACGGCAGTTGTGAAGCTTGGCACGTTTGACTTAATAGCGTCTAATACTTTCGAGGCTTGCGGGAAATGCTCATTTGGCAAATAGCGAGAGTCTGACCTAGGGTAAGTAATCAGTTGGTGTTTTTCGTACAGTGACTGACACACATCTAACACCACCTTAGGCGACAAGTTAAAACGCTTTGAAGCTTCAATTTGCAATATTGATAAGCTGTAAGGCAAGGGAGGGGGGCATTGCCTGTTCTGTAATTTGTAATCTGTTACCGAAGCGTGTTTCCCCAGGGTTTTATTTACCACCGTTAGCGCTAATTTGCGCGACAGCACTCGACCTTCTTCGTCTTGGTATGGCTCACACGCTTTACTTGGTTGCCATTTTGCATTGAAAGTCACTTTGTTTGCCGTTTCTAAAGTGACAACGACCTCGTAAAAGGGCTTAGATATAAAATTATCAATGTCTTGATCGCGTCTGACCACTAATCCTAAAACAGGCGTTTGAACTCGCCCAACAGAAAGTACGCCGTTATAACCACCGCGCTGTCCGAGGAGAGTGTAAGCTCGCGTTAAATTTAATCCATACAACCAGTCAGCGCGAGAGCGAGCTAAGGCTGAAATCGATAAGCCAAGAAACTCACGGTTAGTTCGCATGTTTTGTAGCGCTTTTTTTACTGCACTGGTGTTTAAATCGTTGATTAACAAACGTCCAGTATTTTCGATGATTGATGTTTTTACACCGCAATAGGCGATAACTTCATCTACTAACAACTGACCCTCTCTGTCAGGGTCGCCAGCATTAACGAGATGAGTCGCCTTTTTTAGTAGACGTTTCACAATGGTAAGCTGCTTTTTTGTGTTCTTTTTTGGCACTAGCTGCCACTTATCGGGAACGATAGGCAAATGCTGCAGTGACCACTTGGCATAAGCAGCATCGTATTTATCTGGCTCTGCTTGCTCTAATAGATGACCGATACACCATGTTATGCAATCGCCATTGTCGAGTTCGATATAGCCGTCGCGTTTTTGTTGTTTGCCAGGAAAACCTGTGGCGATTGCTCGGCCTAAGCTAGGTTTTTCAGCGAGATAAACGATCATAGGCAAGCTACTGGATGAAAAACCAGTATTCTAGCAAGCTTTGTCGTAAAAAGTTAGCTAACCCAAAGGGCTGTTCACAATAAAATAGGGTTTGAGAGCTTGGTCAGTTGGTTCGCTGGTCCCGCAATCTATGACAATCAAAGCAACCAGCACAAACGCAAGGTACAGCCCATAGGTTGAAACATCTATCCGTGTGTTTTTCATGTCAACTGATTCACAGTTTTGGGTGAAAACTCGCAAATGAAGCAGGCAAATAAGGATTCTTTAATTGAAAGGTTTGACGCTCATCCAAACCCAAGCGCTGGCTTATGTTTGGGTGATGCGCATCAAATAAACATTGATGTTTACCGTTCTCTATTGCTACCTGCAGGCCATTTTTTATTACACGGGCAAGCGCATATTTATCAGGATGAACGTAAAAAACAAGTGGAAGCGGATAGTAAATTAGCAAGTTCGGTTCTATTATTAACTTTTTATTTAATCCTGCTAGGCCATCAAAAATGGCCTCTACTTCATTGGCACCTAGGGCAATGTAATCAAATTTTCGAGCCAACAAACGAGTAAAAATGTCCTCTAAATGGCCTTGTTCTGACACTTTAAAGCCGTTCATTCTAAATAAGTCTGCATCAGCCCAAGTTTCAGGAATACCAATTGTCATTTCTTGCAATTGTTCAAGGCTACTAATGCCGCTAAAGCGCTCAGCGTGCTCTTTTTGAATGATAAGTAAACGATGCCCTAGAATGCCTCTACAAACTGGTATGTCTATAATTGTGGTGTGCTTGCCTAGGAACTTTTGGTTACCAGCAACGCTTACGAGCACATCGCAATCATTAGCGAAAATATTACCTTCAACCTCAGCATCTGGATAATTATTTTCATTTACTAAAATATCGGCATCCATCAAGCCGCCCTCACTTAAGCATAAAGAAAGCAACTGCTGTTCGTATGCACGTCTAGTTGGGGATTTATTTCCGTTCCAAAAACGGACTTGTTTTTCATTCATTATCATTTTTAGGCTTACCAGAAAATTATCTTGTTAATATATTCACTACGGGGTAACGCTAATTAGCACTCGTTTGATTTTTAGTTTTGCTTCTACCCAGAATTAAAACACTTGCGTAGAGACCCAGAAAAAATGACGCTAATCTATATTAAATACAAGTAGACATCAAAATAGCAAGGTAAATAAGATGGATAAAGCATTATTGAATTGGTTGTTAAATAACCGAAAAATGGTGGGGGGTGTGGCGATAGCGATGTGTATACTAGCTTGGGCTTCAGAACTCACAGATTTAGTTTATGTTTGTCCTTATTGTAGAGCACAGCGCACAATCATCGGTATGTTGGGTTTGTCTTTGCTGCTCCCGAACCCTAGAAACTGGATCAATTTGTATATCGCAAGCACGATTGCGGCTTTTGGCTTTTTCGTTGGTGCTTTTCAACACTTCGAAGGGTGGAAAAAAATCATGTTTGGTAAGTTCGAATGGGGCGAAATTTGGTTTATTAATCCATGGCTTTTGTCCGGTTGTGCATTGTTCATAATATCAGGGCTCTTGCTGCTTATTTGGGCGCCGCTGAGCACAAGAAGAAGTTTGTAGTGTTGTCGAAAACTTTACTATATTTATAATATTGATGTTGCGTGGTTGCGGAAAGTATACTAAAGTTTCACGCAGAGACTGGCAGAGGTCATTCTCTGTATTCGTGCAACGGTAAAATATTACCGATATATTAGTCTATATTCGCTCAAAGAAAGGGAGATTGATGTTACCCACTTCAGTATTTTTCGAAAATATCGACTATATTTTCCTCAGTTGCAACAGCAACTATACGATCGAACACTGTAATCCTTTCACAACACGAACAACCGCTTTCAAGTCAGCCGTTTTTATTGGCAAAAATTTATTTTCATTTTTTCATCCTGATGAACGTGCCGAGGTAGCCGAAGCATTAACGCAGACTAACTCCAATAGTAAGTATCATACTCATCGTTTCATGAAAGCTGATGGCAATTTTTTTTGGTTTAAATGGCAGTTCAGCGCAGATCAAACGAAAAGCACTTACTACATTATTGGAGAGGATGTTTCCGAAAGTAAAAGAATTAGTTCCGCACTGAGCGTATTAGAGAGCGTTACCGACACTGGCTATTGGGAGATTGATTTAGATACTCGGTATTTATATTGGTCTGAATATGTTCATCGTATTCACCAGACTGACTCTGAAACGTTCAAACCTAAATTAGAAGACGGTTTGAGGTTTTTTCCTCCGGATGCATTACAGTTATTAACCAGTGCACTACAAAAATTAGAGCAAACAGGCGAACCTTATGCGGTTGATTTAAATTTTATTAGTAGTAAAGGTGAAAACTTAATAGTAAATGCAAGGGGTTTTTCAGAAGTTATTAATGGCCGAGTCGTCAGAAACTTTGGGACTTTCAAAGACCTCACTACGCAAAAAGAAGACGAGATAGCACGTCAAAGCTTAGAACAGAGAGTGGTACTCGCCCTTCAAGCAGCTAAAATAGGTGTTTGGGATTACGATATCGTCAACGATAAACTGACCTGGGATGATAGATTATTTGGAATTTATGGACGTGCTAAAGACACTTTCAGGGGGGTGTTAGAAGACTGGAGTGACAGTGTGTACCCTGATGACTTGGTCGAAGCGCAGCAAGCATTTATAGATTCAATTAACAACCACTCGTATTTTAACCACGAATTTAGAGTGGTGACGGACAGCGGTGATATTCGCAGTGTACTGGGCATGGCTGCGTGTATTTATGATGCAAATAATAACGCAATAAAAGCTACTGGCGTTAATATTGATCTGACTGAAGCAAATAAAATAAAAGATGAATTGAAAGCTATCAGTGAGCGCGCACAAAATAATGCTAAACTGGCCCTAAAAATGGCTGAAAAGGCAAGCGCTGCAGATCTACAAAAAAGGGAATTTTTAGCCAACATTAGCCATGAAATACGCACGCCAATTTCGGGTGTGATAGGTCTCGTTGACATGCTCTTAGACGATGCCGACGTGCGTGCAATGGACAACGAAAAGCGTAAATATTACTTAGGCCTAATTAAAAACAGCTCACGGCATTTGCTCAATATTATTACGGATATGCTCGATTTTTCTAAAATTGAAGCAGGTAAGATTAACATTAGTAGCCAACAGTTTAACTTGTCGACCTTAGTTTCAGAGTTAATTAATGACTTTTCACATCGTGCGGCGGAGAAAGGTCTGAAATTTGATTATCAGTCCGTTGGTATGGAAAATGTGGATTGCATTGGAGATCCCCACAGATTAAGGCAAATACTCTATAATTTGTTAGGAAATGCGATTAAGTTCACTAGTACTGGTAAAATCTGTGTGCGAGCTCGTCTTAATAGTAAAACGCATGAAAAAGCTAACTTCATTTGTGCAATTATGGACACTGGTATTGGTATTGAAGAAGGCAATCTACGAATTTTGTTCGAAGCATTCGAGCAAGTAGACTCAAGCGCTGCCAGCAAAGCTCAAGGCACGGGTTTGGGCTTACCCATCAGCAGGAAACTTGCAGAGCTAATGGGAGGCTCTATCAATGTAAAGAGTAAATTTGGCGTAGGTTCTAATTTTACGATTAATCTCCCGTTTGGCACGAGCGGAAAATCTGAGGAGAGCTGCTCGCCGATGACAAATGGCCAAGCGAACGATATAAATAATTATTTCTTTGAAAACTGCCATGCGCTCGTTGCTGAAGATAATGAGATTAATCAAGTTGTTATTCAGAGCTTACTCAGCCAGTTAAATATCAAATGCACTTTGGCATCTGATGGCGAAGACGCCTTAGTCTATTTAGAATCAAGCGACGCAGCTAAATATAACTTTATTTTAATGGATTGCCAAATGCCTAAACTCGATGGATTTGAAACCACTAGAATGATTCGTCACGACGAGAAATATCAAAAAGTGAAAAACATACCCATCATCGCATTGACTGCTAATGCAATGACAAGCGATAAGGAAAAGTGTTTACGGGCTGGTATGAATGGCTTTTTAGCCAAACCGGTCAATAAAGCATTACTAAGCGCTAGTGTCATTGAATTACTCCAAGTTTCTAAATAGGCAAATAAGCCGAAGGTTATAATACTTTAATCTCATCACTATGTTTTTCATGGTATTTCCCCAGGTTTGGTAGTAAGTATAATATCCATTATTTCGATGTCTAATTATCAATTTAAGGTGAAACACAGTCAATTATGTCGACTCAAGTTGTACTTCCCAAAATACTGCAAATTGGCCCACATGCATTAAGCAAAATTGCAGACATTATTGCGAGTTTAGGATGCTCTCGTCCAATTATAGTGACTGATAAAACCATGCTTGAACTCGGTTATGTTCAAACGCTCTTAACGCAATTTGAGGGCGCGGAGCAACTGCCAGACGTATTTGACAATACTATCCCTGAACCGACAGTAGCCTCAATTATGCAGGCAGTGAGTAAAGTACAAAGTAAAGCTTATGATTGTATTATCGCCCTGGGTGGTGGGAGCCCGATTGATACGGCAAAGGCCGTATCTGTGCTAGTCACATTCGGCGGCGAAATGAAAGACTACAAGTTTCCTTTCATACAAACTCAATCAGGTTTACCTGTTATTGCCATCCCTACTACTGCTGGTACCGGATCTGAAGTCACTAAATTCACGATTATTACTGATCAGGATACGGACGAAAAAATGCTCTGTGCCGGTCCTGGTTTTATGCCTGCTGCTGCACTTATTGATTACACTCTGACCCTGAGTTTACCTCCGCGCATTACCGCAGATACAGGTATTGATGCCTTAACTCATGCAATTGAAGCGTATGTGAGTAAAAAAGCGAATTTGTACAGTGACAGTCAAGCATTGGCGGCAATCAAACTGCTTGCACCTAACTTGCGAGAAGCTTACAACAACGGCAAAAATGAAGGATGCAGAGAGGCAATGATGTTAGGTGCCACCTTAGCTGGATTAGCGTTTTCTAACGCATCCGTTGCTCTGGTGCATGGAATGAGTCGACCTATAGGCGCTTTCTTTCACGTTCCTCACGGTCTGTCCAATGCAATGCTGCTGCCCAGTGTTACTGAATTTTCGGTTAAGTCTGCAACGGTTCGTTACGCAACTTGTGCGCGCACAATGGGTGTTGCCGCGAACCATCATTCTGATGAGCAGGCTTGCAAACTGCTTATTAGTGAACTGCATCAAATTAATATCGACCTTGAGGTCCCAACTCCGCGAGAATTTGGTATTGAAAAGGAAGCGTTTTTTGCAGTTTGCACAACAATGGCTGAACAAGCATTAGCGTCTGGTTCGCCGGGAAATAATCCTATCCTGCCAAGTATTGAGGAAATGGTTGCGATTTATCATGGGTTATGGGACAGATAACTTTTAATTAACCAACACAAAACTGGCAATTGAATGATAAATTTACAAACCCACAACTCAGTGATGACGAGTAACAAAAATATCATTATTGTTGGTGGTGGAGCTGGTGGATTAGAGCTCGCTGTGAAACTGGGTGCGTCGCTACAAAACGCACTGCTAGAAATGTGATTTTGGTTGATAAAAATAGAACACACATATGGAAGCCCCTTTTACATGAAGTCGCTGCCGGTTCGCTTGACCCCGATATTGAAGGCGCCCATTTTGCCGCATTAATAATGGCATCAACTGTTTCCTTGTCCACCTATTCAACAATTGGTAGTCTAATGGGCAACATGACCAGCGGTAGCATGTTCATAGAGGGGCGCCTAGTGCGCCTAGTCGATATTAGTTTGTACGGAATGCATCAAGTGGTTATTTATGGCAAATTTAAAACACTGCTATTCGTGTTTTTGAGTCGAATAAATAATAGATTACGGCCGCCCCTAAAGCTGCATTAGTAGTCACTATATCTAACATATTGAGGTTTTTATGAATTTTGCAGAATTTGCTGCTTCTCGAAAAAGTGTTCGCGGTTTTAAGCAAAAAGCAGTTACCAAAGAAACAGTTGATGCCATTATTAATGCGGCAAAATGGGCGCCTTCATCATACAACACGCAAACGTGGAAAGTTCATGTTGTGACTGGCAATGTGTTGGATAAAATACGCGAAGGTAATACTCAAGACACGATTGCTGGTAAGCCTCATGTGCGCGATTTTCCTTACAAAGAAGATTATCAAGGTGTGCACAGAAAACGCCAGGTTGACGTTGCAATTCAGCTATTTGATGTAATGGGTATCAAGCGAGAAGACAAAGAAAAGAGAATGGATTGGATGATGAGAGGTTTCCGTCAGTTCGATGCGCCAGTATCGCTTGTTCTTACTTACGACAAATCATTAGAGCCCGCGGGTATCACTCAATTTGGTTTAGGCTCTTTAGCTTACGGCATTGTGCTTGCTGCGTGGGACCTTGGCTTAGGGTGTGTTATCAATGGCCAAGGTATTATGCAGTCCGATGTTGTGCATAAGTACGCAGAAATACCGGACACTGAGGCAATTATGATTTGTATTGCTTTGGGTTATCCCGATGAGGATTTTGCTGCCAATGATGTGCGCTCTGTGCGTGCAGATAATAAAGAGTTTGTGAAGTATCATGGTTTTTGAGCTAAACAAAAAATTGAGACAATAATCTACGCATTAGAAACCGCAGTATTGACCTATTTAAAAATTAATTTTTGCTCAGTCATGCCGATAAATCAAAGACCAAAGCAAGTCTTTTTCATAACATTGGCGGACCGTATGGGATTTTTTGAAAATAAAAAATCAGCAGACACCAATCGTGCAATTAAATGCATGTAAGGTAGAAAAAAAATAGCCCAATCTTACGTTACCTGCGATAGAGCATTCTGTGCCATTTATAACATTCAAACCAGATGGCACGATTATTCGTGCAAATAATTTATTTTTGCGGTTGTTTGAATACCGCCTTGAAGAAATAAAAGGAAAGGAAATCATCATAAAGCGCTTTGTGAAGACGATTATATTCGTTCACCAGAATACTCTGCACTATGAAATGGTTTAAGCTCTGGAGTGGCAAAGCACGGGCACATTCCGAGAAAAACTGTACCCAGCAAAAAGGTATGGTTAGAAGCCTCCTATTTTCCGGAGGTAGATGACAGCGGGAGAGTGGTTAAAGTCGTTAAAATTGCTAAAGATATCACTGCATCTACTACAGATAATGCGGACAAAGAAGCGCTCCTATTAACGCTAGACAATTTTATGACAGTGATTAAATTCACTTCAGATGTTCATATATGAGAAGCCAACGATAATTTTTTATCGGTAATGGGATATACCAATAAAGAGATATTCAATAAGCCTCATAAAATATGTTGTTACGACGATTTTTACCAAGATAATCCAGACTTTTTGGCAAGGTTGGGGGCAGATGAAGTACGAAAACTTGCAGGCCAAACAGCATCGTCTTCTACATAAATTTCAGAAGTCATTAATGCAAACAGCCGATTGATAGAACAATTGCTAGAAAAGATGAATATAGTTGATAAGTTATCTAGCAGCAGGGTTAAGCTGAACAGCTCTGTCTCATCAAGCATAAATGAAGTTGAGCAATACAGTGTGTCTGCGCTCGCAGTCATGATGTCGCAACTTACAGAGTGATAAAAAAGAGTTCACATAAAATAAGGGGATCAATTAAGCCTTGTTTTATTGCTGTTTTTTATTGGCTCAGGTGAAACTTGCTTAGTTAATTTAAACAATTTGGATGCCATTTTGCTGCGTCTTCAATATTATTAAGAGCATTGGAACGCTTCAATAACGCAGATTATTTTTTCTTTTTAATAAGCTTATGCGCGAGATATTTTTGTAGTAAAGAAATAAAAATGAGTTGCTCGTCATGGTCAAATATTGAAACGATTTTTTCTTGTATTTTCACATGATCTAAAATCACTTCATCAATCAATTTCAAGCCTTTTTTTGTTAATCCTACATTAACACTCCGTTTATCGTCTTTTCTTGTTTTTCTTTTGACTAAGCCCTTTTTCTCTAATTTATCTATTCTGGTAGTCATCGTGCCGGAGGTAATGCGCATTTGCTCAAGTAACTCAGAGGGCGAAAGCGAATGGGGTGGTCCTGAACGCAACAATGTTGCGAGTACATCAAAACCCGCATCAGTTAATTTATAACCTTCAAAATGGGCGCAAAGTTCATCATTCATTTCTTTACTGGCTAGTTGCAAACGCGCAATAAGTGCCATCGGTGCAGTATTTAAATCAGGGTGTTGCTGCGACCATTGTTGAATTTTTTTTTGAACTGGATCCATCGGAATAATGTCTGTAACAGTTACGCTTAACGCAAGATACTGACAGTTTATCTTCGCGTCAAGATAAACTATACATATACTCGGCAACCCCTTTTATCTAAATAGTTAACTCAGAAGTGAGTAAACAAAAATTGCACGATGCCGCAACAATAAAGGCATAATAATGCGCAAAAATTGCGAGATAAAAGATAATGAAATATTTCCGTAATAAAAGTGTCACATTTATGTCATAATTCGTCCATTATTAATTTACTATACAAAAATATATCACCTCTTTTTGTTTAGTTTTCTGTCATGACAGAGATTAGAAGTTGATATTTTGAATTCCTAAGGAGATAGCTTGAAACTCACCATTAAACAAACACTTTATACAATTGGGTTTCTTTTACTCAGTTACACGCCGCTCACGTATGCAAATATATCAGGTATCATGGGACCTAACATTGATCCCACTGACCGAAGCTTTCAATTCAGAACAGCAGTGTCGCTCTCTGATAACGACGCTGAACAAGATGCTTGGGCCTATCGAGTTCACTATCAGCACGCTTTTAATGATACCTTTCGTGGTCGAATAGTGATGCAGTATCGTGATAAAGGCACTTTTGAATACGATTTTTTCAGAACCGAATTACTCTATAATTTTAAAAAGAGAGCGCAGGGAGAAATTTGGTCTAGCGCTTTTCGTTTTGATTTGAGAACTCGTCGCGGTAGTCGTCCCGAAGAGTTTGCGCTGAATTGGGGTAACGAATGGTCTTTATCGGACGGTTATAGAATGCGCACCACCTTAATACTCGGTCAGCAATTGGGCGGGAGTCGGGCTTCAAATGATTTATCCGTGCAAACGAGGGCAAGCTTTAGTCGTAAACTCGACAACGGCACCAGAGTGGGGCTTCAAATGCTAAACCAACATGGTTATTTAGGTGACTTTGGCCCATTAGACAAGCAAGCAATATATATTGGACCTTCAGTGAGCGGTAAGGTAGGGGGCTATGTGTATGAGTTGAGGTATTTGAACGGTATCACCAATGGAGCGCCTGATAATAACTTTTTCTTCAGGATTACCGCTAGGCTATAAATAACTTAAACTCGGCTCTTAGTGCCACATCCAGCTCGCTCATATAAATCGCAGTAGTAGCCGTGTTTTTTACGGCTACAACCTTATATTCGGTTAATTTGAGCAAGCTGATTTTGCCAAAAGAATTACTCTTTTCTTTGCTCTTCTTCCAGATTTTTGAATTTAACAATATCAGCGCCAAGTATGCGCTCAACTGTTTTTCTTCCTAAAATAGCGATGGGAGAGTAAGGGTATTTTCGTTTAAAAAATTTCTTAAATGGTTTTGTGATTATCATAATGTTGGCCTCCCTAGGAGTCAGTTTAAATTTAACGGACGCTTTTTACACAATTTAGATAAAGCGAGTTATGTAACGCTCGCTGCGTTAACTTTTCAATGAATAAGTCAACTTTCATCTTATATTTACTTTGATGTCAAGATAGTTCAAAAGTATCTTGATGTCAAACTATTTTTGGTTTTCAGGGTGAGTGATTAACGAGGGTGGATATTGAAAGCAAAATCAGCTAAATAGCTTACCATTTTTTAATTATAAAATTGTCACCAACCCTATTAATTTTAGCGTTACACTTGAATAAATACTAAATGACTATATATTTTTAGTTGAGTGTTGAGTGGACGCAATCAATGTTAAGAATATTTCTCAGTGTAGTTTCGATATTTGTCGCAAACGCCGCCTTCGCGAGCGACAGGTTTGATCAATACGATAATAATACCTCTTATGTTCTTTGCTATGCCGATTCTGAAGTAGTTTGCAGTCAAGATATTGATGACGTCGAACTGGTTTTTTCCCCTTCATCTTGCCAAGTAAATAGCATTAAATTTGTAGGCAACTCACCTGGTTTACATGCTGAATTTATTGCTAAATTATATCCGGCGTTTTTCACGATTAGAGCTCCTCCGCATTACTATCTATATTCTTAATATTTGAAAAATTGATTGATATTTAAGGATGCTCAGTAGCCGACAAACTGTCTGCACTCTTATGCATCTAAATGGTAATGAAAAGGAAAGCTTTATGAAAAATTTAACACTATACAACACTGAATATATTGATGAATTGGTGTGGCCGAATGATGAACTATATGTTCCCAAGAACACCCCCGCGCTCAACATTTTAACTGATTTTCGTCATAACCTACCTCGAGTTATTGGTGCCAACGTTAAAGCTGTTGATGTTGAAGCAATGATGAAACTCGCACATGTGAAAATGAAGTTAGTTGTTGACACAAATAATAAATTCGTGGGCCTCATTTCATTGAGTGACTTAACTGAAGAAAACCTCCTTAGAAAAGTGAATAAAAGCACGCATCGTGAAGAGCTGCTGGTGAGCGATTTTATGCACCCTAGGGAAAGTTTGAAATGCTTTGACTACAATGAACTTTCACAGGCGACTGTAAGTGATGTTTTAGAAACACAAAAAAACAATCATCAACAGCATTGTTTAGTTATTGATCGAGAAAAACATGAAATTAGAGGTCTGATTTCTGCACGAGATGTCGCGCGATTAATTCAGCGCTCATTTGATATTGAAGAGCACCTCTCATTTGAGGCCTTGTTCAAAGAATTGGAGATATAAATGGCGTTTAAGATGAATAGGGTCCTAAAAGTATTGGTTACTTGCTGTTTCTTGCCTTTGCTATCGCTGCATGTGATGGCTAAGCAAAACAGCGCATTATTTTTAGGTAAATTAGATTTAAGGGCGAAGCAGCCAATTACTGAATTAAGTCAAGTCTCGACCGATCTCGCAATTGCAGACCAACCTTACTTCTTTGACCGAACTCATCTTTACTTTATCCAATTATTGGAGGTAAAAAACGACCAGCAAGCAACAGTTTTTGTCTGGGACACATCGGCAAAAACGCTAAGCGACATTGCTCGCCCAAATGAGAGTGGTTTGGCTGCATCGCGCTTAGCAAAGCATTCTGGTCTATTATTAATACGACAAAAGGACAAGGATAGTCCTGAGTTGCGAGCTGTAGATAAGAATGAAAAGCCGGAAAACTACTTGCTGCAACGCAACGAGGCAGGAACTGCGCAACCGTGGCTACACGCTTATCAGTTCGAAAAGTCTCCTTGGTATTTGTACGTTGAAAATCAGCAACAAAATCAGTTGAAGGCTTACAATACGAGAAGTCAGAAGACCTTGGTCGTTGCGCAACTGCCAAAAGGTAGTGAGTATTTTTCAGTCAGTTCAACCGGACATGTTATTGTTAGCGACGGTCGTCAATTATATCAGCGTCAAGTGATTGCAAAGGGCGAGCAGCTGCAAGCAGAGGCTGAATGGAAGCCAATGCCTATCGACTCTCCTTTTTGCCAAACGGGTGTGAGTAAAACGGCAATTTCTCGATATGGTGATATGATTGCGATGCTATGTGATCACTAATAGAACGTTATCATGATATTGACAAAAGCGATATTGGCCCGAGACTTGAGACATAGTCTCTTGATTCAAATATCAATGTGAGTACTTGGCGCGCAAGTAATAGTAAAAGAGATGCTTAGATGGCTTCAAAAAGTGACAAAAAATTGAACCTGCAAATGGCGTTGGAAGCAACTACTGATGCCTTACCCTTGCTCGACAATGGCATTAAAGCTCCAACTAAAGATGTTAGCAAATTTACGCTTAATCGCAAATTGCTGTTTGTACCCGTGGTCATTTTTATCTTTGCCACAGGCGGTTTTGTGGGTTTGTATTTTCAGCCGCCGGGCTTGCAATTTTTCATGAAGGTAACAGGCCTATCGCCTGGTGGCGGCAATAGTGATCCGATTGCTGTGTCTCAGATAAAAACGACACCACCAAAGGCTTTTGCACACGATGATACAATTACGGCGCTCGGAACCCTGCTGCCGCTGAAAGATGTATCTGTTTTAGCCCCACCTTATGGTTCCAATGATGCCAGAGTTGCTCAGCTAAATGTGCAAGAAGGAGATTATGTTGAACGCGGTCAAGTTATTGTTGTCATGGATAACATCGGCAAATTAGAGGCCGAATTGCAAAGTTCACAAGCCGATGTTCAGGTTGCACAAGCCCAGCTTGCGCAAATCAAGACAACGGTTGCGAACAATCGTTTAAAGGCTGTTGCCGAAGTAGAACGCATTGAAGCAAACGTCCAGCAAGCTAAGAATGATTTAGTCCGAGGAAATGAACTTAAAAATACTGGTGTTATTACACAATCTGAATTAGATCGTCTCATTGCTATTGAAGAAGCAATGTCACGAAGCCTTGATAGCGCAAAAGCTAACTTAGCCAATTATCAATATAGTGACATCGAAAATCAGGCTGATGTAAAGCTAGCGAAAAGCAACGTTTTTGCAGCCAAGTCAAAACTCAATACGAAACAACAAGATTTGACAAGTGCAACGTTGCGAGCACCAAGCGATGGCTTTATTATCGCTATTCATACTCGAGTAGGTGAACGCCCCAGTGATAAGGGCATAGCAACGTTTGGTGATACCAGTCAAATGCAGGCCAAGCTTGAAGTGTATCAGTCTGATGTGCAATTCTTGCAATTGGGGGCTGCGGTTTCTGTGCAGTCTGATGCGTTAGGAGAGAGGCTCTTAACGGGAACGATTGTTCGTATTGGACTTGAAGTTAGAAAGCAGCAACTCATGGCCGCTTCTCCTGCCGCAAATACTGATGCTCGCATCGTGATTGTGAATGTAGCTCTGGATGCAGATTCATCTATACAAGCTTCACGATTAAATGGATTGGAGATTATTGCCACCATTCAACGAGTTCCTAACTAGTGCTCAAGTTATTGAGCACTTTGCTCGGACGCACGCCAATCGGTTGGCTGCAACTTAGCCACAATAGAACACGGATGCTAGCCGCTATTTTTGGTGTCGCCTTTGCAAATGTGCTGGTCTTTGTGCAGTTGGGTATTATCGGCGCATTCAATACCAGTATCAAAATGACCTATCAGCCATTTATTTCCGAAATCATCATTTCATCTAGTAATGCCAATACTTTTTCGGATGGTTCATCAATATCACGCCGATATATGTATCAGAGTCTTTCAAATCCTGATATTGAGGCCGCAGCGGCAGTTTATGTCGGTCTGCTAAGTTGGAATATGCCAAATGGAAAAGCGGCCAGCATGCAGGTTTATGGTATACCCCCAGAATCAATGGCGTTTATATCCAGCAGTTTTCGTGAAATTATGGCGAAGATCACGCTGCAAAATACGTTTCTAATTGACAGTAAAACGAGAGGGCTAGATAAACAAACCCTCAGTAAATTACTTGATAGTAATAAATCTATTGAAATGAACAATGTTGCCTTAACCCTCGCCGGTACGGTAGTTATTGGCAGTGGATTCGGTGCTGATGGTACTCTGTTTGTTTCAGACCAAACGTTTTTGAGGCTCTTTCCCAAACAGCAGGGAGGAACACCGTCGCACATCCTTCTTAAAACTAAATCAAATAATAACAGTGTTGATAAGCTTAACCAAATCGTTACTAAGCTCAGACTCAGCTTAGGAAATAATGATATCCAAGTCCACTCTATTGAAGAACGCATAACTAAAGATGTGAGCTATCAAATGACAAAACGGCCAGTGGGTGTAATCTTTGGTTTTGGCGTGTTTATTGGTGTTTTAGTGGGGGTCGTAATTGTCTATCAGGTCTTATCCACGGATGTTGCTGATCATCTAAAAGAGTACGCGACCTTCAAATCAATGGGCTATGAAAATCGATTTTTTTATAGTGTTATAACAGAACAAGCGATTTTATTAGGATGCATTGGTTTTATTCCTGGTTCGTTGCTGGCGTTATTGATTTATGCACTAATGAATATGGCTACGGGTTTACCAGTCAGCATGGAATGGTCGCGTATGTTCATTGTTCTATTCGGCACTATTATCGCTTGTATGGTTTCTGGTTTTATTGCCACGCGCCGACTCAAGTCAGCCGATCCTGCAGAGTTGTTTTAAGATGAATTCAAAGAACGTTCCAATCATAGTCAGAAATCTCGACTATTGGTTTGGTAAAGGGCAGGCAAAAAAACAAGCACTTTTCGACATCAATCTGGAAATTCATGCGGGCAGTTTAACAGCACTAATGGGGCCATCAGGCTCAGGTAAAACAACATTGCTCACCCTTATGGCTTGTTTGCGAAAATTGCAATGTGGCAGCGTAAGTCTATTGGGCCATGAACTGTTTGCGATGACTGAACAACAGCAAGTTGTTGTTCGTCGTAAATTGGGATTTATTTTCCAAGCACATAATTTGCACGAAAGTCTTACGGCCCTTGAAAATGTATTGATGGGTTTGCAAGTTCACGGCAGTGGTGATGTGCAAAAGCAAAAAAGAGCAGCAATACATATACTCAGTATGTTAGGGTTAGCCGAGCGAATAGACTATTTGCCAATGAACTTGTCGGGAGGGCAAAAACAGCGAGTTGCTATTGCAAGAGCCTTGGTCGCTAATCCACAAGTGATTTTTGCTGACGAGCCCACAGCCGCACTCGACAAAGTTTCTGGAAGACAGGTAGTTGAGATTATCAAAAACCTGGGTACTCAACGAAATACCACAACACTAATGGTCACTCACGACAATCGTATACTAGATCTTGCAGACCGAATCATCACTATGGAAGACGGGGCAATAGTGTCTGATGATTGGGTGTAACTTGAGCCCACATGAATCAGAACTCACGAATCAGAACCCAATGAATAAAAGGGCCACGCTATATTATGCTTATTTTTATGGATGTTGATAAGTTTACGTTAATAAATGATGTTTATGCTCATGGCTTTGGTAAGGAGTACTTAACCTTGTCCATAGCGCCTGAGCGATTGCGTTTGGTGTGATTTCGACATGTTGGCGCATATTTTGCGTTACACTCTACAATTGATAGTAAAATTTGAATTGAATTATGAAAAATATCGCTAAAAAACTGGTCCATTTTTGCACTCAAAAACCGAAAATGGTGTACGCTATATTGTTGCTTTTGGCAGTGATTTTTACGGCGCAAATACCGCGTATAAAAATAGACACAGACCCAGAAAACATGCTGTCTGCAGAGCATCCAGCCCGCGTGTTTCATAATCAAGTGAAAACACGCTTCATGATGCATGATTCCATCGTTGTAGGCATAGTCGATACCAGCACTGAAAATGGTGTGTTTACACCAACGTCACTGACTGACATATATGGCATAACAGAGTCAATATTGTCAATTGAAGGGGTTGTTTCGGCTGATTTGATGTCGATTTCAACCGTCGATAATATTACGCAGTCTGAATCGGGAACTATTCGTTTCGAGTGGATGATGGACAAACCACCTTCAACGCTTGATGAAAGTACCGAAATTCGTAACTATCTTGAAAGGCTGCCGCTATTGCAAGACACATTAGTGTCCCAAAACGGGAAAGCTGCAGCCATTTATGTACCTATTATAGACAAAAATGAAAGCTACAACATTGCTGAGCAGATTAGAGCGAATATAAATAAGTTGGACGGAAGTGCCGATTGGTATATCACCGGATTGCCGGTTGCTGAAGATCAGTTTGGCGTTGAAATGTTCATTCAAATGGGTATTTCTGCACCATTGGCAGGACTGACTATTTTTATACTGCTATTTTTCTTTTTTCGTAACATACCATTAATTGTTGCGCCAATGGTTGTCGCAATGGCAACCGTCATGGTTACCATGGGGGCGCTCATAGGGATGGGCTACACCGTGCACATCATGTCCTCCATGATTGCGATTTTCTTAATGCCAATTGCGGTTGTTGATTCGGTGCATATTCTTTCTGAGTTCAGCGACCGTCACAAACCTGGAGCAGATCTCAAAGAAACCATAGAAGAAGTAGTAGGCCACTTATTTACGCCAATGTTATACACCTCGGTGACCTCATCTGTTGGTTTTTACTCACTCATGCTGACGCCTATCCCGCCAGTACAAATATTCGGTGCTTTCGTTGGAAGCGGCATATTGCTTGCTTTTGTAATAACAATTACTTTTATGCCTGCGTATCTTTCTCGTATGAACGAGGCATCATTAAATAAACTGCAGTTGGTTATGCATTCGTCGGAAGGCGGCAGTCGCATTGCTAAACTCGCTAAATTTTTAGGCGGATTTGCGCTCAGGTTTAAAGCCTTATTAGTCATAGGTTTTGCAGTTGTTTTCGCTATTTCAGTGTGGGGAATAACCCAAATTCAAATTAACGACAATCCCGTTCGTTGGTTCAAACAAGATCATGAAATACGAGTTGCTGACAAAGTACTCAACGAAAATTTCGCGGGAACGTATGATGCTTATCTTGTGTTAAGTTCAAGTAATAAGCTGACGTCGCTTAATGATTTGTTGGCTGTAGGTAGACCAGACAGCTTAAACGGTTGGGTGGCAGAACAACTCGCGCAGCTATCTGCACAACCTGTAAGTGAACAATATCAGCAACTGTTGCTTAATATTGATGATAAGTTGTTTTCAGCAGTTTCTGATGTAGAGGCAGATTATTTGAACGCGACACTAGCAAATGTAGAGTCGGCGTTGAGTCAATCGAAAGCCTTTCAGTCACCCGAACTACTTGCCTATGTTGAATCGCTGCAAGATTATTTGAAAACATCGGGATTGGTTGGTAAATCAAATTCACTTGCCGATGTAGTAAAAGTGGTGAATAGAGAATTAAGATCTGGAGAAGAAAAGGACTATGTGCTGCCTAATTCTCCTCAAGCTGTTGCACAAACGCTCCTGCAGTATCAGTCATCGCATCGACCAAATGATCTCTGGCATTTTGTCACCCCTGACTATCAATCAACGCTCGTTTGGCTACAAATGACCTCGGGTGATAATCAGGATATGAGTCAGGTTATTGCGCTGGTTGATGAGTTTATTACACAACAGCCCTTGCCCCAAAATATTCAATTAGACTGGGCAGGCAAAGCATATTTGAACGTTGTTTGGCAGGACAATATGGTCGCTGGGATGCTTGATAGTTTAGTGGGTGCATTCGTGATCGTATTTATCATGATGGTGTTGTTGTTCCGGTCATTGGTATTTGGTGTGTTGGCGATGCTTCCACTTACTATCACAATCACCTTTATTTACGGTTTAATTGGCATTATCGGTAAAGATTACGATATGCCAATTGCGGTGCTTTCTGCATTGACCTTAGGCCTGTCCGTTGACTTTGCAATCCACTTTTTGGAAAGGGCACGTGAAGTATATAAACAAACTAACGATATAAAACAAACTTTTGCAGTGATGTTCGATGAGCCGGCAACGGCGATTACTCGCAACGCTTTAGTCATTGCGTTTGGCTTTACACCACTGTTATTCGCACCGTTGGTTCCTTACATAACGGTGGGCATATTCTTAGCAAGCATAATGGCTATATCTGCTTTAGTAACACTGTTAATTTTGCCTGCTGTGATGACCATGGGCAAACGAATAGTCTTCAAGTAAATAAGGGACACAGATGATGTCAAAGAGAATAAAAGCGATAAATAAAATAGTCAGCTTAGCCACGGTAAGCTTTGCTCTATTAATAGCAGCGCCACTCCGTGCTGCCAGCACAGATACAACTATTGATGTATCAAGTATCGTAAAAAATGCAGAAAAAGCGGCGTATTATAGTGGCAAAGACGGCCGCTCAGATGCACGCATGATGATTGTTGATGCTCAAGGCCGAAAACAAATGCGTCAATTTACTATATTGCGCCGAGATGTTGCAGATAATGGTGATCAACAAATGATGGTTTTTTTCGAAAGACCTGCTGATGTTAAAGACACTGTCTTTAGAGTCGAAAAACACGTTGATTTAGCGGTTGAGGACGACCGATGGTTATATTTACCGGCACTTGATTTGGTTAAACGCATTTCGTCAGGTGACAAGCGTACGTCTTTTGTAGGCTCTCATTTCTTCTATGAAGACGTGTCGGGCCGCGCCATTTCGGAAGATAACTTTGTATTACAAGAAGTTACTGAGGCCGCATACATATTAAAAGCCACGCCCAAAGCACCTGATACCGTTGAGTTTGCGTATTACGTTGTTACTATCGATAAAAAGACTAACTTACCCATTTTGATAGATTTCTTTAAAGCGAATAACGATAACTATCGTCGAGTAGAAGCCGTGAAAGTTGAAGAAATACAGGGTTTTCCTACAGTGGTTCGCTCCAAAGTAAGCGACCTTGAAAGTGGTGCCTATACCTTAATGGAGTTTCGTAATATTAAATTTGATCTTGGCTTAGTTGACGATGTGTTTACTGAGCGTAGTTTGCGTAATCCACCGCGTGAATGGTTAAACTAAAATGAAAAGGTTTTTTTCTGCATTTATTCTTTCCGTTGGCGTAGCCAGCGCAGGGTTATCAGTTTCTGTGTTAGCTCAAGAGACCGAGTGGGATATGGATGATTGGGCTGAAGAAGAGAAAGTGCCTAAAAACTTCTCGGGCTTCGTGGAAGTAGCAGCTGGTGCGCGTTTATCATCTGACCCTGTTATCAATACTGATAAGACACTGGCTGACTTAAGAGCTCAATTACAGTGGGATAAAGACTTCGAAGCGTCCCGAGTTAAGTTTACCGCAGACCTGTATTATGATGGTGTGCTTGACCAAACAAAACTGCAAATAAGGGAGCTAGCTTGGCAAGGCAGTTTGAACTCAATCGTTGACTTGGGGGAATGGAGTAAAAAGTTTGATATTAAAGTCGGTCAACAAGTTCTGACTTGGGGTACAGGTGATTACGTATTTCTCAACGACTTATTCCCGAAAGACTTTCAGTCGTTTTTTGCAGGCCGAGACGATGATTATTTGAAGGCACCATCGCTGGCAGCAAAAATATCGGGTTTTTTTGATTGGGCTAACGTCGACGCTGTAATAACACCAAAATTTAGCCCTGACAACTATATCAATGGTGACTATTTTTCGTTCTTTTCGCCATTTGCAGGTACTAACGTAGCGCCGAGATTCGAGGTTTCATCACCCAACAAACCAAACTCGCCTGAATATGCCTTGCGTGTATACAAAACCATAGGTTCGGTAGAATATGCGGCTTACGCTTATGACGGGTTTCATAAATCACCGGCTAGTTTTACAGAGCTTGGTGAACCATATTTTTCTGGCTTAAGAGTATATGGCGCTAGCGCTATTGCACCCTTTGCCAGCGGTTTATTAAATATGGAAATGGCTTACTATGATTCAAAGGACGATGCACAAGGCAAAAATCCTTTAGTGCCCAACAGTCAATCGCGCTGGCTAATCGGCTATGAACAGGAGTTAATGAAAAACATAACTGGGAGCGCACAGCTATATATAGAGCGAATGAGTAATTTTGAGGCATTGAAAGCAAATTCGCTCACACCAGACTTCGATCCCAACAAAAATCGTGTTTTATTTACGCAGCGTCTTATGTATAGAGCGCTGCAGCAAACGCTGACCTTAAATGCTTTCAACTTTTACTCTACGAGTGATGAAGATGGTTATTTAAAACTAAGCGCAGATTATAGCCCAGTTGATCAATGGCAGTTATCTGGTGGTGTTAACGTATTTTATGGTAGGGAACGATTTAGTTTCTTCAATCAATTTGAAGATGCTAGCAACGCATTCGTGCGATTTAAATATTATTATTAACGAAATTCATTACAAAACGTATGAGTTTACTCAAGTGAGTAGTAGAAAACATGTTTTATAAACTAGACTTTATTTAGGAGGCACTATGTCAGTAAAAAGAATGTCAGCAGAAAGAGCGTTAACTGCATTTGCAGGATTTATGGTATTAGTGTCTATTGCACTAACGGTTTGGGTCCACCCCAACTTTATTTGGTTCACGGCTTTTATCGGCGCAAACTTATTCCAACAAAGTTTTACGGGCTTTTGCCCTGCCACTATTATTTTGCGTAAGGTGTTTGGCCTTAAAACTGAAAAAGAATTGGCTTTAAAGCAATAGTAACTATAGGTTAAAGATGGTCCCTGCTGTTTTCCTTTGCATACTAGGCGTATGGGATCCTCACGTTACAATGAGTCCGGGCATAAACGTCTACCCGGGCTTTTTATTCTGTCGTGATACTCAACTATTCGTATTTCAATCCAAATTTTTGGAGTTTTCGATACAAAGTTCGGGTACTTACTTCAAGTTTTTCGGCGAGTTCATCAATCGACATATTTTGCGACTCACATACCTGAGTTAAATACCTTGCCTCGGCTTCCTCTAAACTTAAAATTTCACTAACTGAAGTTTGTGGCTTGGCAGTTCTTGCAAATATTTGTTCCGGTAAATCATGAACTTCAATTAAATCTTCATTTGCTAATAGCGTCGCTTGCTCAACTATACTCTTGAGTTCTCTAATGTTACCTGGGTAATCATATTCTGACAGGCGTTTTAGAGCGGCGCTGCTGAATTTTTTGTGTCGCAATTCAGAGTGACTAAGAAAGTGAAATATTAAACTTTTAATGTCGTCAGAGCGCTCAGCGAGCGAAGGCAAAGAGATAGGGAACCCGGCTATTCTGTAATATAAATCCTTGCGGAATTTCCCTGATTCAACAAGATCCAATAGATTTTTATGGCTAGCGCAAATGAGCCTAAAGTTTGCTTTACGTTGCTTTAGACCACCGACGGTACGGTAACAGTGAGTTTCGAGTAAACGCAGCAATTTAACTTGCATACTTAATGGGACATCTGCTATTTCGTCAAAAAACACGGTACCGCCACTAGCAATCTCTATTAGGCCACTCTTCGCATGAGTTGCTCCGGTAAAAGCGCCTTTTTCGTGGCCAAACAATTCTGATTCAAAAAGGTTCTCATTTAAGCCTGTGCATTCGATCACAACAAAAGGCTTCTGAGCTCTGCGACTAGACTCATGCAGGGCTTTTGCTACAAGCTCTTTTCCTGTTCCTGTTTCACCATGTAAGAGCACCGCGATTTCAGACTTAGCCGCACGGTTTATTTTAGTCAGTAGGTTCTTGAAAGGCTCTGACGCACCTATCATTTTATTTGTGTGCGAATCGGCTGAAGCAAAGTCGATACGATCTAGTATTTCTAGAAATCCGGTGGTAATACCATCAGCATCCTTCACTGGCTTCATTATTATGTCGCAGTACGTCTTTCCTTGTTCAGTGTTATGAATATGCACGACGCTGCTGGTTCGATCTGTTTTAATGCAAGATTGAATTGGGCATTCTTCACCATGTTTATCGCAAGGTGATGTATGACCGTGAGATATTTCGAAACAACGACTGTTTCCAACCACAACCTCATTTTCATAGGTGTCCCTGTAAGCTTCATTAACAGCCAGTATGGTGTATTGGGTATCGATGAAAATAGCAGGTTTATCGATGGCATTGATCATGGCTTGTACGATGGAAATACTCATAATTTTTCAACTGACTTTTTTGACGAATCTGTCTAAGTATGTGACAAAAATGACAGTAAATACAAGTTAAAAAACAAAATATTAGTTTTTATTTTTTAAATAGCTAGTATAAACAAGGGCTTGATTTGCAGGAATAAGTGGCACGACTTTTGTTAACAAGTAAGTTACAAGTTACAAAATGATGTAAATTCATTCTCAAAAAAAAGGAATCAATATGACTAAGGTCGTTGTGTTAGGAGCGGGTACTGGCGGCATGCCTGCGGCTTATGAAATAAAGGAGATGTTGGGTAAAGATCATGAAGTAGTTATGGTTAACGAACGTCCAGAGTTTAGATTTGTGCCTTCAAATCCATGGGTTGCCGTTGGTTGGCGTAAACCA
>CBFIAR010000006.1:146468-154317 GCA_965660625.1 Glaciecola sp.
GTATTTAAGTAAAAAGAATATTGGATTCGTATGTGCGCGCATCACAGAAATTGACGCTAAAAATAATCAAATGAAAACTGAGTCCGGTGACACAATTGATTACGATTACTTGATTATTGCAACAGGCCCTAAGTTAGCGTTCGCCAATATTGAAGGGGCGGGTCCTAATCATTTTACACAATCAGTTTGCACGCTTGATCACGCTCAACAGTGTTATGCCGATGTTAAAAAGTTAATCGAAAATCCCGGCCCTGTGGTTGTAGGTTCATTTCAAGGTGCCAGTTGTTTTGGTCCTGCTTATGAATACGCCTTCATTTTAGATAAAGCACTGCGTGACGCTAAGATTAGGCACAAAGTGCCAATGCATTTTGTCACTAGCGAACCCTACATCGGTCATTTAGGTTTAGGTGGTGTAGGTGATTCCAAGTCAATGTTGGAATCAGACCTGCGCGCAAAAGACATTAAGTGGATTTGTAATGCGACGGTTGACAAGGTCGAGGATGGACTGATGCACGTGTCCGAACTGAATAGGAAGGGTGAGGTTGATTTTAATCACGAATTACCCTTCAACCATTCTATGCTGATCCCGCCATTTGCTGGCATAGATGCAGTGGCTAACGTGGAAGGATTATGCAACCCAAAAGGATTTGTTATTACCGATGAATTTCAGCGCAGTCCTGCGTTTCCGAACATATTTTCTGGTGGTGTATGTGTCGCAATTCCACCTGTTGAAGCCACACCTGTACCAACAGGAACGCCGAAAACAGGGTATATGATCGAAACGATGATGACTGCTATTGCTCATAATTTGAAATCAATAATTATTGATGATGATGTACCTTCTACTAAGGGTACATGGCATGCCATTTGTTTGGCTGATATGGGCGACACAGGCGCAGCTTTTGTGGCTATGCCGCAAATCCCACCTCGCAATGTTACTTGGTTTAAGAAAGGCAAATGGGTGCATTATGCCAAGATTGCATTTGAAAAATACTTCATGCGCAAAATGAAAACAGGCACAAGTGAGCCTATCTACGAGAAATACATGCTAAAAGCATTAGGTATTGAACGTTTAGAACATAAATAGAATCGAGAAGCTAGAAATAAACCGCGAAAGAAAGTGATAGAGAGTGGGAAAAATAATGAAAAGAATACGTATTTATGTTGGCATGCTCACGTTGTTCGGTTTTTCTCAATTCGCTCTGGTTTCTCTAGTGCTAGCTAAGCAGCGTGTTGTACAGTTTCATTTTGAGAGTGATCAAGCTGAGGCGCTGGATATTCAACCTAGATTGAGCAGTAATAGTAACGGTGAGTTTGAAAAAAACGTTGAGGGCCCTGTTGAAAAAGCATCTGAACCAAAAATGCGGGGGGTTTTAGAGGGAAATACTGTGGGGTATGATCAACAGGAGCTCATTGCACAAGCGAATCTCAGAGTGAAACAGTTCTCCGGTCAATTGAAGACGGAATTAATGGCAGCTATTGACTTTGGTGGCCTTAATGAGGGGGTGGAAGTTTGTCATTCGAAAGCGCCTAACATTGCCGATAACTTGTCCACCGACGGCTGGATTTTAGCAAGAACCAGCTTGAAAACGCGGAACGAGAAAAACAAACCAGATAAATGGGAAACAGATACGCTCCATCAGTTTAACACTCGTTTTAAGCAAGGAGAGGAGGTCGCCGATTTAGTTACAATAGCGTTAGATGAAAACCGCTTTCGCTTAATGAAAGCAATTCCGATGGATCATCTCTGTCTTGCTTGTCACGGCAGTTCTATCGATGCTAGTTTGCAAGAAACGATTCAAAAATATTATCCAGATGATAATGCGACTGGCTTTACCCTTGAAGATCTTCGTGGTGCATTCACCTTGCAAAAAGACCTTTCTGAATAGTACTTACAAGCCGCTTTGTACGCTGATAAATATGTCAGCGTAATTTGCCATATGTAACTAAACGACTATTGAAAAGACAATTTGTATGTATTTTATTTAATTTAAATTATATAAAACAGATGCTTGTGATTAATTAACGTTTGGCACAATGTGTGCATAGACTGTATCGTTATTAACTATTTCAGATTCTAGTGTTGCTTTTAACAAGAATTACTTTGATGACAACATACGTGAACTAACGCTGCTAACAAACAAAAAATCTACTCCTTTCTTATGAGGTTAAAAACATCATGAATAAACTCAGTGTTCAATCGTTTTTTGATGAGAATACGCAAACAGTGACCTATGTTGTGACAGATAAGGCAACGTGTTCAGCGGCGATTATCGATCCTGTGTTAGATTTCGACCCGACGTCGGGCAAATTGTCTTCTGTACACGCGGATGAGGTCATTGCCTTTTTAGATGACAATAACTTGCGACTTGAATGGATATTAGAAACCCATGCCCATGCTGACCATATTACTGCTGCAAGCTACATTAAAGAAAAGCGCGGTGGTAAAATTGGGGTCGGAGAACATATTAAAAAAGTGCAGACGACATTTAAAAAGACGTTTAATTTAAATAATGAATTCCCGTGTGATGGCAGTCAATTTGACTTTCTATTTGAAGATGGCGAAATCATTAGTTTAGGACATTTGGATATCCAAGTAATGCATACCCCAGGCCATACACCCGCCTGCGTCAGTTATATAATTGAAGATGCGGTATTTGTTGGCGATACTATATTTATGCCTGATTTTGGTACTGCGCGGGCTGATTTTCCAATGGGAAGTGCTAAAACTCTATATCAATCTATCCAAAAAATATTGTCACTGCCTGATCAGACTCGCATCTTTGTTGGCCACGACTATAAAAGTCCCACTCGCAATGAATATGCATGGGAAACCACCGTGTTACAAGAAAAGCGAAATAATATTCACGTTAAACTAGGCACCGGTCAAAGTGAATTTGTTAATTTGCGTGAATCACGTGATGCGAGCCTGCCAGTTCCTAAGCTCTTGCTGCCATCCATTCAATTAAATATCAGAGCTGGAAATTTACCGATTGCAGAAACAAATAGTATCTCGTACTTGAAATTACCGTTGACGTGGGAAGTGAACTCATGATGTTTGAGCCAACGATATGGATTGGCGCGATTCTGATGGGAATGAGCTTAGGACTGCTTGGTTCAGGTGGTAGTATTTTGACTGTTCCATTGCTGGTGTACATTGCACAAGAACCTGAAAAAGCGGCGATAGCAGAGTCATTATTAATTGTTGGTATTGTTGCCCTAACAGGCAGTATCACGCAATTTTTAAAACGGCTAGTCGATTTCAGGTTGGTAGTTATTTTTGGCTTACCTAGCATGCTAGCGGCTTATTTTGGCGCTTACCTGTCTCAATATGTCGACGCGCAAGTACAAATGTTGATATTTGCTAGCGTAATGTTACTGGCCAGTGGGTTTATGTTGCGACCCGTCAGGGCTTTGTCCCACTTAAGCAACGCTCAAATTGAGAGTAACAGCCCCGCACAAAGTTTCAACTTATGGCAACATCTGTCATTAATAATGGCTGGTATTAGCGTTGGTACGTTAGCTGGTTTGATCGGTGTAGGGGGCGGATTTTTGATTGTGCCAGCCCTTTTATTAATCGCTAAAGCAACTATGCGAAAGGCGATTGCGACAAGTCTTTTTATTATTGCGATGCAAAGCTTTGCTGGATTTATGAAATATACCTATTTACAAAGTACCCAAGAGATAGTACTTAATGTGCCACTGATAATACTGGTGACTGTGTGCGCAGTGGTCGGTGTATTGCTGGGAGGAAAGGTTGTCAATAAACTTCCGCAAGCTCGGCTAAAACAAGTTTTTGGAGGAGCGCTAATCCCGCTTTCTTTATTTATTCTATACAATCACGTTTAGTAGGGACTTAATATGTCAGCTGATTCGGCAAAGTTACAAGCAACCAAAATTTCGAAACTTACGGAGCAGTTCTCTGTATCTGGAGAGTTCACCGAAAGCGAACTGAGTAGTTTGGTGAAGCAGGGAGTTGATACCCTTATCAACGTTCGCCCAGACGACGAATGTGAACAGCAAATGAGTGACCAATATTGGCGAACATTGGCACAAAAGTATCATCTGCAATATTTTTTTATCCCTGTCAAATCAGGTTATTACAAGACGCAAGACATAAATGAATTTAAAGCAGCGTTGTTAAAGTCTTCAAAGCGCACGCATAGTTTCTGCAGAACAGGTACGCGAGCTTCACATTTATGGGCATTAGCAAATAAAGATAACTTTTCGTTTACTGAGTTGCAAGCAGTCCTCAATGTTCATGGCTTTGATTTGACGATGATTTCTATCATGTTTGATAACGAGCATTAGCGCATAAGGTGTCGCGCTAAACTGAAACTTAACGTAGCCTAGTTCACTTCACTATTTTTTGCGTCGTCAATCGTGACTGCAGTTGACCCTAAACCCCCAAAGTTGTTTACAACTATAAAAAGTATGCAAAACGCGTAGAATAATAGTAAAATCACTTAACATACAAATATGACAAAAATATGACAGATATGTGACAAATATGTGGAATTGTTGTTTTTTGTCCCTTTGTTGTGGCGCTTATTTACCATAGGTAACACGGCTAATTGTTTTGTTTACCGATGATTACTATTAAATGCACAAAGATGCATAAATAGGTTAATTAGCTTTAGTTGAGTGAATACTCAAATAAAGTCTTTTATCCTTTGACTATCAAGCTATATTTTATGGGGTAAACTATGTTTTTCAGTAAATTTTTTAAAAAAAAATACCCGTATGCACCCATTGCCTATTTAGGTAGGAAGACGGTTGAGCGTACGTTGGATGCTAATATTCGTAAATTAAAAAAAGTTGAAAAAGAAATTGGAGAAGAGCAACTTCAAAAGCAAGATAAGATTGATGTAGATGCCAGTAAATCCAACAATAAAAACGCGGATCCAAATAAAGATTTACACAAGAAAGCTGATGCTAGCAAAAATCAAAATAAGACTTTGAAAAAAAATACAAAAGAAATCAGCGAAAAGTCTAAGAAATAAGTCCTCTGCTGGCAGTAAAGAAGCTTAGATAACATTTAAGTCTCAGTCGACTGAGGCTTAAATATGTCGTGAGAATCATCATTTTTTATGTTAAAACCATCGTGATCGGTACGATAGTCTTCTTCCATTCCGAGTCCGGCGATTTCTTTTCCAGTCAATTTGCTCAACCATTTTAACGATAATAGTCGGGATGCAATGTAGGTTTTAAGCGCTTGATTCCCAAACACGATGCGCGCTTTGTTGCCCATTATCGACTTTGCAATATGAAGCGCTATCGCTTTAGGTTCGGTGGTTAAAAATCGCTCTTTAAATTTTTGGCTTTGCGCTAGTCGGGTAATGTTGGTATTGATCCCGCCTGGATGAACTAAGTGCACTTGTACTTGAGGATGTACAAGTTCAAGTTCAGCACGCAGTGACTCAGTATAGCCACGAATGGCGAACTTACTGGCACAATAATCGGCTGTATTTGGAGGGGCAACAAACCCAAATATACTAGATACATTGACTAACGCAGCCCAAGAACGCTGAGTCAAGTATGGCAGTGCCGCTTTGCTTCCGAAAACCATACCATAAAAATTTACGTTCATAACACGCTTCAAAAGTTGGTCATCTGATGCCCATACTGGCTGCGATGAACCTTCAATACCAGCGTTATTAATTACCACATCAATGTGACCGCAATGAGTCGCGACGTGAGCTAAATAGGTTTGCCAATCGGTTTGACTTGAAACATCAAGCCTGCTGGTAAATAAATTTATATCAGGATGTGCCGACCTAAGTGCGGTTGTAACACCAGCAAGTGCTGATTCGTCAATGTCGCAAATTGCTATTTTACTCCCTAGCTCTGCAAATACGCTAGCGAGTGCTGCACCGATACCAGAAGCAGCGCCAGTGATAACAATTGTCTTGTTGGCAAAGAAATTATGTAATGTAGACATCAAGAAAGGTCCTATTTTTATTTGGCTAATAAGGTTGGCATATTATCGATAAATTTTAAAATACTACCGAATGCACGCTGGCCTACTTTTTCTACTTGTTTGTCAAAATACCAATTGCCCAATAGCGGAATAGTAATATGTCCTTGAGAGCGCCATTGCACCTGAGTTTTACCAGCTACTTCAGTGAGTTTGATCTCGCCTAGTTCATGTTTGTAAGGTAATGGTTTTGAATAAGTGATTATGTAGCCAAGCAAGTAGGGCGGCTCAAAGGCCACAATTTTTTCATGCAATGTAGCGCCTGCTGCCTGAATTTCTCGTACGGCACCTAAACCATTCAATTCGTCTTTACCTTCCTTAATTAGACGCGATTTATCAACCGCTTTAAATTGCGAATAATTAGTGTGGTCGCTCAATATCTGAAAAACCTCCGCGATGGGCTTATCGATAGTTCGTTGTACTGAAATTGAAAACATTGTATTCCTTATGCTCGTCTAACTGCTGACGTTTTTGTCATCAAGTCTGCTTTATTTTGACCTTTAATGTGTATCCGCAAAATAATTGTCACTGATCGGTTGTTTTTCAGACAAATTTTAAATTTATGACCCATGTCGAGGTAATTTGTATCATACTCTAACACTCGAATTTAGGTAATATAGAAAAAACGCGTTATTGCCAACTAGACAATGGCGCTAATTCTATTTAATTTCACCCATTAACCTAATCACCACAATTAGAATGGATAACAGAATGAGACATAAAATCGGGGTAGCGACGCTCTCACTAGGATTGGTAGTGCTCTTAGCGAGCTGCGCAAAGTCACCATCAAGTGCTGAAACTAAGGGACAAGATAGTGTAAACGCGACAAGTACACCAGCTTTAGCTTATGCACTCAAAGTAAAAGACAGCAGTCAAAAAAGTGCTTTATCATACGATATTGTTAAGTCACTTACGGTGGAAGTTGGCCCAAGAATCCCTGGCTCTCAAGGCGATAAGCGAGCTGTTGCATGGGCAGAAGCAAAATTTAACGATTTAGGTTTTGATAAAGTATACAAAGAACCCGTTCGTGTTAGAAATTGGGAACGCGGTTTTGCCGACGCGAAAGTGGTTTCTCCTTTTCCTCAAGAGTTAATTATTACAGCTTTGGGTGGGTCTATTGCGACGCCTGAAACTGGAATAGAAGCAAAGGTAGTAATGTTTGATTCACTCGATACCCTTATTGCCGCAGACAAAGCCATGGTGGAAGGAAATATCGTTTTCCTAAACACTAAAATGCAGCGCGACAAAGCGGGCCGTTTTTATGGGAAAGTTGTCCCTAATCGCGTGAGCGGTGCCGTTGAAGCTGCAAAGCAGGGCGCGCAGGCAGTTATCATCCGTTCTGTTGGTACCGACAATTCTCGTTTTGCCCACACTGGGGTAATGCGATATGACGACACGGTTGAAAAAATTCCAGCTGGCGCTATTTCAACAGCAGATGCCGATAATTTAGCAGCCATGTTTGCGAGTCAACAAAGCAGCTCACAAGACATTATTTTGAATATCAACATGCAGGCAAAAGACGCAGGTTGGCAGACCTCGTATAATGTGATTGGTGAGTTTACAGGTTCAGAAAAGCCCGATGAAGTTATTTTAATATCGGCTCATTTAGATTCATGGGATGAAGGTACAGGCGCACTTGATGATGGCGCCGGCGTTGGTATCGTTACCGCAACAGCCAAGTTAGTAAAGGATGCGGTGGGGCAACCTAAGCGAACTATACGCGTGATCCTTTATGCTGCAGAAGAAATTGGTTTAGTGGGTGCATATCAGTATGTTCGCAGCAACAAAGAGACATTAAAGGACATTATCTTCGCTGCGGAATCAGACTTTGGAGCCGGTCAAATATACCAACTCGATACACGCTTTGCTGAA
>CBFIAR010000007.1:0-45279 GCA_965660625.1 Glaciecola sp.
ACCGGTTTAGTAGCAACGGTCAGTGGTACAGTGAACACAAGCATTGCGGGTTCTTACACGATTACTTACACAGCAACTGACGCGGCTAATAACCAGTCGACGCTTACTAGAACGATTATTGTTGAAGAGTCGGTTGTTGAAGACACAACAGCGCCCGTCATCACACTAATAGGTGATGCGGTAATTACCCTAACCGTGGGTGACGTATACAATGAACAAGGTGCCAACGTAGAGGATAACGTTGATACCGGTTTAGTAGCAACGGTCAGTGGTACAGTGAACACAAGCATTGCGGGTTCTTACACGATTACTTACACAGCAACCGACGCGGCTAATAATCAGTCGACGCTTACTAGAACAATTATTGTTGAAGAGCCAGTTGTTACCACCACTAACGCATATATATTCCATTCCGAATCCACCGACTCCTTCTTTATGGAATTCTGGGGCGATACTTGGTCTACCGGCACACAATATACCGACCAACCTTCTGATAACACATACGCCAAGTCCTTAGAGATCACAAAAAGCTCAGGGTGGGGAACTGTTATTGCTTGGGGAAATCAACCTCAAAATGCCGTTGATATTTCTACGTATACCCATGCTAGATTTAAAGTTAAAACTGAAACCTTTACTGGTATTGATGTGATAGTGCAAAGCGCAACACAGCAACAATCTCAAATTGTTTATAACTTTTCATCAGGAACTGATTTAGGCAACGGTTGGATAGAAATGGAAGTCACACTGCCTAGTTTTAGTGATATGACCTGGTTTTCGTTAAACTTTTTAGGTGACGCGGGTACAACCGTATTGTTAGCCGATGTTTACTTCACAACGCTTGAGCCAGAAGTTGTTACAGGCCCACCTGAAGGTGCCCCGATCCCACCAAATTTCGCAAATAATGAAGTAGTTGTGCTATACAGTGATAGCCTTACTGAAGATAGCTATATTGGCGTTTGGAATGCTAACTACTATAACGCCCCTATTTACGCTAATGGTGATGTGAATGGGAATAATTTTGCGAAGTACACAATCACAGCAGGCGGCACAAATGGTGGTGTGACGGGTCTTGAGTTTGGCTTTGAGAACGGACCATTAGATGCTTCGCAGAATACTATCTGGAACATGGATATGTACATTGAACCAGGGATCACGCAAGTTGAGGTGCAATTAGTGTCAAGAGATGGTGGCGCAAAACGTACCTTTATCAGCCCTACCACGGGCACTTGGCTGCATTTAGAGATGCCGTATAGCGAGCTGGTCGATAATGACGGTGCTGGCTTCGATGCGCTAAATAGCAGCATATTGCAACTCATTGTTATTCAGCTTTGGGGGCCAGAAGGAACCTCTGTTTATGTTGATAATATTTACTTTTCAGGTGTTTCTGTGTCTTATGATATAACGGTAAATGTTGTCGATAATAATACACCATTAGAAAATGCAACTGTAAAGCTAGGTGATATTGCGGTTAATACTGATGCTAATGGTGACGCAGTTCTTAACGTACCAGAAGCGCAATACAAAGTACTCGTTGAAGCTGAAGGTTATGGCGCAGCGCAGGCTAATCAGCTTATTTCGGGCAGTGATGCTAGTCTGTCGATGAGTTTGTTGCCGCTAAATAGCGGTCCCTCAGTTGCAGCGCCAATCCCAATGGCAACTAACGATGAAGCCTTTGTTCTTTATAGCGATACACTGACGGTTGATAAGCCTATTTCATTTTGGAATGACAATTTCTACAAGGCACCAACGTTCTCACAGATCAACATTGGAGGTGACAATATTGGTAAATTCCAAATCATCCCTGGTGGTGAAAACGGTGGTATATCAGGTATTCAATTTGGAATACAAGGTGGTCCCGTAGATCTATCAAATGCTACCGGGTTGCGTTTTGATCTGTATGTAACCTCGGGTATAACACAAACTCAATTTCAGGTTATTCCATCATATGGTAATTCGGGTGTTTCGAATAATTTAACCTGGCCAACAGAACAATGGGTAACAGTGGAGTTACCATTCTCCGAGCTAAATAGAGAGTTCGATACCTCCAGCTTAATCATGTTTAGTGTTCAATTGTGGGGAACAACTAGGGACGCGGTATATATGGATAATATTTACTTCTACTAATGACACTCTATCCGCCCTTTTGATTTTCGAGAGGGCGGAATTACTTTGCTATCTATGTTTTTTGCTTTATGGTGATATCGCCTAGATTGACGAAATAACAAATTAGTCATTATCATATGTCTCACTCAAAGCCACGCTTTATCCGCATCAAAATCAATACCCGTTGAATACAACTAGAATGTCGTTTATTCTTTTGAATTCAAGTCACCAACTTCTATTTTACGTGCTTTTTTAATCTTACTGAGAGCGCCAATTGAGTTTTTAGTTACTCACAAGCTGAGGTGACTTTTTGCAAAGTAGTTAATCGGTTAATTACACGACTATATAAGTTTAAAGGCGGCAATATATGAATACACCATCAGCGTCATTCACCAGAATGCAAGACGGAACTAAAGACGATTGGATGAAAATCGCAGCGGCTCACAAACTCGATTTTACGAAAACAGCTGACCGATTTATTGCGATGTTACAGCAATTGGATGGCGTAACATTGGGCTTTGCATGCGATCAACTGCATCATGCATTAATGACGGCAACCTTGGCTCGAAGAGACTGCGCGACCGATGAGCAAATTGTCGTTGCCTTGTGTCATGACATTGCTAAAACGATTAACGTGCCTAACCATGGACCAATTGCTGCCGAAATGTTTCGCCCTTACGTGTCTGACGAGTGTTATTATGTGTTAAAGCATCACCAAGATTTTCAGGGCGAGCACTATTACGCTTATTTGGGAGCGCCAACTGATCTTCGCTTAAAGTATAAAGATGAACCTTGGTATGATCTAGCGGTGAAGCTAGTTGATGAATGGGATGCAGAGAGTTTTGATCCTAACTTTGAAGTGGACAGTCTTGACAGTTTCATCCCATTGGTTCGTAAAGTGATTCACGACCAACCAATGTCATTGGGATAGGTTGCTAGTAAGCAGCTAGTTGTCACAATGAAATCCATCCGTGTTATCGAAATTTTTAAACAATAGTCTGAGCTAGATCATTGTTTTGTCTTATTTACGTGAGATTCTGAGCACTGCAGGTGTAGTATGAGAATTGAGCATATAAATAAGGTAAAACGACAATGAAAAACTTCCCTGATCACTATAACGAATTAAACGAATGGATGGAAAATTTGGGTGTGGCCATTCCTAATACCATGCAAAGTTTCGGTAAGCTTCATGAAACTAGTCTGAGTAAGGGAGCGCTCGATAGCAAAACGAAAGAATTAATCGCCTTAGGTATTGCGATTACCGTAAGGTGCGATGGTTGCATTTCTTTTCATGTGCATGATGCGATGCAAGCCGGTGCAACAAAGAATGAAATTGCAGAGACAGTTGCTGTTGCCATATTAATGGGGGGAGGGCCGTCAGTTGTTTACGGAATCGAGGCTTTCCAAGCGGTTTCTCAATTTCAAGAACAAGGGTTGTAGATCTGTCACCTTCTTCTTAATGCCGCTTGCAAACGGGCTTTATTAGGATGCTTAAGGAATATAAGCATTTGTATAGATTAAACGGACCTTGTATAAAAATAATCCGTCAATTATATTGAATCACTGGGTGTGATTTAAAACTTCAAAAGCGAGAGTATAAAAAAGCGCCACGCTACGCAATTATCAATGATTTAATTTATGTATCAACAAGGTGCAACATGGCTAAGAAAGTCGTTTTTTCTCCAACCACAGCAGAGACCCATGAGGTCACCAATCAACCAAGTCCATTAGAAAACTATAACGCCTTCGAAAGTGATGAAGTACTTCAACAATGGGTTGATACATTTGGCGGTAGTTGGGGTAAAGATAAATTATTAAGCTACGGTGATTTAGTCGGTGGCAAATTGCTTGCCGACGGGTTTGAAGCGAATAAATATAAGCCAGAATTTGTCTCACATAATCGCTTTGGGAAGCGCGTCGACTTAGTTACTTTCCATCCTTCCTATCACGCACTAATGCGTGAGGCGATAAGTGCCGAACACCATTCTCTGCCTTGGACCAGTAGTAAGAAAGGGGCACACGTGGTGCGTGCAGGATTAGAATTCTTGCATACTCAAGCAGATCCCGGAAGCGGCTGTCCTTTAACCATGACGTTTGCCTCTGTTGCCGCAATAAAGCATCAGCCGACCTTAGCAAAAGAATGGATTCCTAGAATCACAAGAACCAGTTATGACCCTCGAAATATTCCTTTTTATGAAAAATCGGGCGTAACAATTGGTATGGCGATGACTGAGAAACAAGGCGGGTCAGATGTTAGAGCTAATACAACTCGTGCAGTGCAGATTGGTGAAGAACGAGGCGTAGCTACTTTTGAACTTGTTGGCCATAAATGGTTTTGTTCGGCGCCAATGTGTGACGCATTTTTTGTTTTAGCCTATACAGAAATCGGATTGAGTTGCTTTTTATTGCCGCGTTGGAAGCCTGATGGCACTAAAAACCCAATGCATATTCAACGACTAAAAAATAAAATTGCGAATGTCTCCAACGCATCATCAGAAGTTGAATTTAGAGGTGCTTTTGCTTGGTTGGTTGGTGAGCAAGGGCGCGGTATTAATACCATATTAGACATGGTTTCGATGACTCGTTTTGACTGTATGGTAGGTTCGTCGTCTATTATGTCTTTGGCTATACAGCAAGCTTTACATCATACTGGAGAGCGTAGCGTTTTTGGTAAAAGCCTTCATGAACAACCTCTCATGCAAAACGTATTGGCAGACTTAGCCATTGAGGCAGAAGCTGCCCTTGCAATTTCAATGAGAATGGCAAAAGCATTAGACGATGATGAACATGACTTTGTTAGAATTGGCACCGCGATAGGAAAGTATTGGATTTGCAAGCGGGCTCCTCAACACACCTATGAATGCATGGAGTCGATTGGCGCTGTTGCATTAATTGCCGACAACGTTTTAGCCAGACTGTATACAGAATCACCCGTTAACGCTATCTGGGAGGGCTCGGGTAACGTGCAATGTTTAGACGTACTGAGAACATTGCAGAAAGAGCCTTTAGCCGTTAAAGCATTTATTCAAGAATTAGCGCGAGCTCGGAATATAAATGCGTTATACGACGAGTATTTTATCAAGTTTGAAACATCCTTAAATAATAAGAAAGACTTAGAGTTTAGAGCCCGCCAAATAGTCGAACAAATGGCACTGGCTTGGCAAGCAGCAACCTTGCTTTTGTATGGCGATACACTTATCGCTACGAGTTTTATTAAATCACGACTTACTGATTCCGGAGGTCATATGTATGGAACGCTGGATACCTCGGTGAATGTTGCAGAAATAATAGCAAGAGCAAAACCTAAACTGAATGCTACTGAATCCAATTAGGTGTTACTGAGTCAATCATCCACTATGGAAAGTGGCTGCCAAGCTTTACATGAAAAAGGTATTAAAATTGTATTAGTCACATTAGGAAGTAAAGGCTGTTTTGTGTCTCATAGTGGGCAGCAATATTTAGTTCCAGCTTATGAAATCGACGCAGTTGATACTACTGGAGCGGGTGATTCGTTTATTGGGTCTGTACTTTTTAAATGTCAAATACGCCCCAAGGAAACGATTTTTATGCATCTCGACTACGCGAATTTGTTGAGTTTTCAGAAAAAGTAAGTGGTCTTGTATGCTCTAAAATAGGCGCAATGACCGCACTACCAACGCAATTAGAAGTGGAGTCATTAGAGTTTATCGTTAAACAACAATCCGTAAATTAATTTATGGTAATTTTAATTTAGGTGAAATTTTGGATAGAGGATGACTGTGTTTTTTAAGATTGACACTTTTACGCCTCTTGGCACTGTTATTGAGGAGCTGCCAGATCAATGCTAATTCTATCCATTAAGTAACTATTGATATAATGCATTCGCTTTATAATCCATGGGTATACTGTCATTAACTTTGGGTTCTAGGCAGACTGCATGCCGTGTCTATTTTCCTCGAAGGGGGGGAAATCAGTATTCCTCGACCTTTGTATTCGATTCCGCCATAATTGTGCATCTTATCAGTGCTGTATAATTAGAAGAAAAGCTAGTGAGTAAAAATGCCCTGCCTACTCAAAAGAAAAAAAGCGACCACAGAACCGGCCAATATTTGCGTCCTAAGGCCG
Organism: Glaciecola sp.; assembly: GCA_965660625.1. Classification (GTDB taxonomy): domain Bacteria; phylum Pseudomonadota; class Gammaproteobacteria; order Enterobacterales; family Alteromonadaceae; genus Glaciecola. The sequence goes on from CBFIAR010000007.1 coordinate 6,208, forward strand.
CTGCTACCTTAAAAGAATTGCAAAAGGCACTATCACAACAAGGTGTCGTTCCCAATATTTGGCTAGGCGAGATACTCGTCGGTGAAGGACTGGTAAGTGAAGAGCAATTGCAACTAGCACTCTCTGAGCAAAGGAAAAACCGCAAGCTGCCGCTGGGGCAGATGCTAGTAGAGCAAGGCCTGATCACTCAAAATCAGATACAACAATGCATAGCAAAAAAATTGGGGATCCCATTCGTTGATCTTAATAAATACCAGATTGATGAGAATGTTCTCAAGTTGGTACCAAAAGAACTGATCAATAAATATAAAATCTTGCCGCTACACACATACGAAAATAAGTTGGTCTTGGCTATGGAAAATCCCATGCAATGGGAACCATTGGAGGCCGTGCGCTTTTTCACCAATCTCAATATTGAACCTGTGATAGCGTCTCAAGTAGATTTGCAGCGGGCAATTAATCAATACATAACGAGTGCTAACGAGACTGTCGTTTCCTTTTCCGAATTCGAGGCCTTGAACCTCGATGATTTCAAAGAAGAATTCATTGATGACAAGTATGCACATAACGATAGCGTCATAGCTCGCTTGGTTAATACCATTATCGTTGGCGCCCACCAAAAGAACGCCTCGGATATCCATATTGAACCTTATTCCACTCAAGCCAAAACTCTCGTGCGTATCCGCAAAGACGGTACCATGAGTAGTTATTATGAAATACCGGCACAACTTCGCAGCGCTATTGTTGCCCGCATTAAAATCATGGCCGGACTGAATATTGCTGAAAAACGTAAACCTCAGGACGGCAAGATCGATTTCAAGAAGTTTAGCAATCTTGATATTGAACTGCGGGTTGCCACTCTGCCAACAGTAGGTGAACAGGAAGATGTTGTCATACGTATTCTATCTGGTGGAGAGCCTATCAAGGTTGACGACTTATCGTTGAGTGTTCATAACAAAAAAACCATGCTGCGACTTATCAGTAAGCCCTATGGTCTTTTCTTCGTTTGCGGACCCACAGGCTCTGGTAAAACCACCACACTGCACTCAATCCTCGGTTTCCTAAATACCGACGATCGCAAAATCTGGACGGCAGAAGATCCAGTAGAAATTACTCAGAAAGGTCTCCGCCAGGTGCAGGTTCTACCCAAAATTGGCCTGAATTTCGCGGCTGCAATGCGCGCATTCCTGCGCGCAGATCCTGATATCATCATGATCGGTGAAATGCGTGACGCAGAAACCACGAAAATGGGTGTGGAAGCCTCTCTTACCGGTCATCTAGTATTCTCCACTTTACACACCAACAGCGCGCCAGAGAGCATTATGCGCCTTTTAGATATGGGGATGGATCCTTTCAATTTTGCTGATGCACTCATTGGTGTGCTGGCGCAACGACTTGCCAAGCGTCTTTGCACTAGTTGCAAGGAAGCTTATGAACCCGATGAAATGGAAGTGACCAACCTCGCCACGGAATACTGCTACGAACTTAGCGATACCGAAGAGGAAATATCAGCCCTACAGAGCACAGTCATAGATGACTGGCGAAAACGCTTTACTGAGAATGATAAATTCATGCTAAACCATGCCATAGGCTGCGACCAGTGTGACTATACCGGTTATTCTGGCAGAGTAGGTATCCATGAATTGTTGGAGGCAACTGATACAATCAAACACAAGATCTTTGAACGAGCACAGGTTTCCGCGTTGCGCACTGCAGCACTTTCTGAAGGAATGCGTACACTTAAGCAAGATGGTATCGAAAAGGTCATTATGGGTATCACAGATATTCAACAAATACGAAAGGTCTGCATTAAATAAGTATGTTTCGCAGAGTGCCAAACCTCAAAGCATATAAGATGGTGTGTTTATAAATATAAGTTATTAAATATTTAAAAGGAGACATAAATGTTGCAGGTTTTAGCAATAGGTCACATTGTATTAAGAACAACAAAGCGCGAGGAAATGCTAGATTTTTACATAAATATACTATGATGTTTGGACGGGTCCCCTTTCTGTTCTATGTAGCACATTTCTATCTTATCCACATTCTGGCAGTATGTCTGGGCGTGCTCCAGGGGTTTGAAGTGAATCAATTGTTGACCTCGTTCCGCTTCTTTCCAGAAGGTTACGGGGTGGGGTTGGGAGGAGTATTTTTAGGCTGGTTAATAGTGCTCGTATTACTTTATCCCTTGTGTAAATGGTTTGCAGCCGTTAAAGCGCGCAGGCGTGATTGGTGGCTGAGTTATCTATAATCGTCTCAGATGCTGGCAACTTAACCTAGTTTGATTGATGTACTTGCATCAAATTAGCACTTTAAAACCCAAAAATATCAGCACGACACCACCAAATATTTCAGCTTTATTACCCAACCAGACGGATGTGCTTCGCCCCATTAGGACACCTGCATAGCTGAATAAAAATGTAATGATAGCAATGATAATGCAGGCATAAATGCCGTTTATACTCATCAAAGTTAGAGTGAAACCTGCAGCGAGTGCATCGATGCTAGTGGCAATTGCCAGCATCAATAATGCATGGTGCGAGTATTTTTTCGATATCTCCCCTTTTTCGGGTAGAGAAGTGAGCGCTTCGTATACCATTTTGAGCCCAATAATAAGCAGTAAGATAAACGCTATCCACTTTGTATATTCGCCAAGCCAACCGAATATTGCAACGCCTCCAATATAACCAAATAAGGGCATTAAGCCTTGGGAAATGCCGAAGTATAAACCCGCTAAAAGCGCCATTTTTTGAATTTGCTTTGGATTACTAACGCCGATGGTTAAGGACACTGCAAATGCATCCATGCTCAAAGCTATTGCGAGAAATATTATTTCAATCATGAGGACTACTTATTCGTTCAACTTGGGAATATTCAGGCTAGTTGATATTCGACATGAATGTTGCTTTGCTGATTGGTATTCCATTAATGATTTATGGGCTGGCAATTGGTGAAATATAAATTAAGCTTTCACTCTTGCTTCAATCCCATTTAACTGTTCAAACACACCCAGGCTCGCCAGTTCCATTTTATTGAGCATATCAACCATTTTGAGTGCATCACCATCCGCTTTTGCTTGTAGCGCCATTTTGCCTGACTCATGGACTTCCTGATGTGGTTTCTCTAATTGTTTGTATTCACCAAAATCAGAATACAAAGACTTCCCATCTCCTTGATAAAACCATTTTCCTAGGCGACATTGAGTGTGATCAGCAAAATCATTTCCAGTTTTTGCAGAATCACCCCTTATCGCCTTATACACCTCTATTTTCCAAACCAAGTGGTCCAGCTTTACTGTCTGAATAAAAGCACTTAGGCTAGATAAAGAAATAACCTGAGACATATTGTAGGCCATGTCTGAAATACCGCTTACCGATTCGTTTATTGCCTTTGCTGATAACGCTACTTTTGCCGTTTGTAAATTGTTTTCTGTAATGTAACTTGAGGCTGTAGCAGTTTGTTCAGAAGTAGCAGATGTTAGCTGTGATATTTTGTCTGAAGCGCTCGCTGAACGTCCGGCTAGGGTTCTTACTTCATCCGCAACCACAGCGAAACCACGACCTTGCTCGCCGGCTCGGGCAGCTTCAATTGCTGCGTTTAACGCCAATAAATTTGTTTGCGCAGATAAGCTTTGAATTTGACTAACAAAGGATTCAATCTCTTGGGCAGATAGAGACAGACGCTCAATAGAATGAGTTATATCGTCTGATTTATCTGTTAATTTCACTAGCACGTCAACTATGTCAGTTAAGGTTTCATTGATGGTAGTGAAATCTTGTAATGAGCCCTCTAGGCGTATTTTTTCACTCTCAATATCTTGAGCAGATTTAGCTACGTCGTGCCTGACAGTGTCGAGCATATCTAAAGAGCTGAAGAAATTACTGATGATCGTGCGCTCTACCTGTACTTCTTCTGCAAGGGATTCAGAATCTAGATAAGATTTATGCAAAGCTTGCTCCATCTTATCTATTTTTTCTTCTTGTTGGGCTCGCTGTTGCTGAAGTGCTCGCACTTCTGCTTCTAAATGCTCAATTTTTTGGCGACTACCGAACATGCTGATTCCTCTTTAAAATAATACTGTAGTAGTTTGTAATCGGATTGATATCCAAAAACTTGATTATATTTTCTTATTTTTATTATGCCCTTCCCCTGACAAATAGCACTACTGTAAATGAAGTTGTTTATAATAAGAATGTGCTGTGCATCCTTTACTCCAGCGCTTGACGCTTAATGAGCTCACAGCGGCTACACTCTCGGCTCTCTAATCTTGTCACAGCGTTATCTGGCAGTGAGCCGCAGCGCATCAAAGTTGGGAAATAAACAAGTTTTCACGGCTACCTTGCTCTTATAAACCAAACGGATTATCAATGCTGCTACTTGGCTCCGTGAACCAACAAGGTCCGCTGTCGGTCATGTAAAAATGATCTTCTAAGCGAATTCCAAATTCGTCAGGTATCACCAGCATTGGTTCGTTGCTAAAACACATGCCTGTGGCTAGCGGTGTTTTATTACCGCCTACTAAGTATGGCCATTCATGAATATCCAAACCAATCCCGTGGCCTGTTCGATGCGGGCAACCGGGTGTTTGATATTCCGGACCTAAACCTTGAGACGCTAAATATTGGCGAGAAGCACCATCGACTGCTTCACAGGGCACGCCAATTTGGGCTGCATTAAAGGCCGTAATTTGTGCTGCTTTTTCCATTTCCCAAAACTGCCGTTGCCGAGTTGTTGGTTCACCAAACACATATGTGCGGGTAATATCGGATAAATAATCGTGTACTTTACAGCCGGTATCTATTAACACCATATCGCCCTTCTTTAACACTTGTGCATCTTTCACTCCGTGCGGGAAAGAGGTGGCCACGCCAAATAAAACGATACAAAAATAGTTGCCCGGTGCCCCTACTTTTTGGTGCGCCTGTTTAATAAACGCTTCAACTTCAGTGGTGCTGATCCCCTCATAAAGCATGCTTGCCGTCGCTTGATGCACTGCCAGTGTCATGTTCATTGCGCCCTGCATTAACGCAATTTCATTATCGGATTTGTGCATTCTGCAGTGCGCGGTCACTTCTTTCGCGTTGACAAGGTTCAAGCCCGTTTGCGTTTTATTGATCCCGTCGAAGATAAAAAACTGCGCGCTTTCATCAATGCCGATAGTTGCCGTGTCGCTAATCGCTAATTGATTTAATATTGTGACAAATAAGGCATAAGGGTTTTCGTGCTCCTGCCAGCCGTGTATTGACCCTTCAATGACTTTAAAGCCGTTTAATGTGCCAATCTCAAAATGAGGTGCAATGTATTGTACTTCACCGGTAGCGGGTAATATCGCGCCAACCATCCGCTCACTTGCATACCATTTCATGCCTGTGAAATAGGTGAGGTTGCTGCCAGCGTTAAGATAAATCGCGGCAATATTGTTTGCGTGCATATATGCTTGGGCCTTAGCAATGCGCGCTAGGTGCTCTTCGACTTGAATTGGTGTAAGTGCGGTTGTCATATCACTGAGTGTCGCGAGCGCTTGCTCTGGTGTTTTTGTGCCAATACCAATAGTTGTCATTCTTTCTCCTTTGATTAATCTTTAATGCGAGATGCGCGGTCATGACGCTGTTCTCGCCGTCCAAAGACCATATGTGAAAGTGACGCAACTCGCTCATTTCGGGTTTTGTCACAAGCACGTTTCTAACTTCTTGAATCTGTTTCCTGTTAGGTGAGGCCTTCAAGAACAGCAGATATGACTGTGCATACTTAATTTTCTTTGCGATTGAGCTAGTTGATATCGAGATGAACTTATCGTTCAAGATTAACAGATGGCGCGTTACTTACAAGACTAACGCGCTCGCAAAAACAAGTTCTTTCGAACTCGCCGTAGCAAACGCTTACTACCGATTAACCCACAGTATTTAATTTCGATTATTCTACTTTTACAAAACCGTCCCAACTTTTCATATAGGTCAAAAACTTCTCACTCAGGCCTTCTTTTACTAAATGCACTTCGGATACTGGCAGTTCTACAGGCTTAAAGTCAGGGTTAGTAATGACTAGCTTCGGGAAGTCGTGATGTAAAATCGCAGAACGACCAATAGTAACAAAATCAACGCCAGCGTCTAAAACAGACTGTACTTCAGCACCCGTGGTTATTTTTCCAGCCACGGTCAACTTTACATCTTTGCGATCTATGTCGGTAAAATGCTGCAGCAAGCTTTTATCTTGGAAAGCCTTGTCTTCGGGTTGTTTAAAAACGTCCCAGAGTGAAATATCTAAAAAGTCGATATTGTGCTCATTAATTAACTGTTCACATACGGTTTTCACTTCGTCTAATTGCATACCAAAACGTTCTGGTGACAACCTCACACCCAATAAAAAGTCGGTGCCGCAGGTGCTTCGAATGCCATCGACGATTTCAAAAAGCAGGCGTGAACGATTTTCTAAACTGCCACCGTATTGGTCGTCGCGTTTATTGATCTCGGCGCTTAGAAACTGGGTTAAGATATAACCATGAGCGCCATGCACTTCCACGCCATTGTAACCACTTTTTTGTGAACGTACTGCTGCTGCGATGAAATCGTCACGCAGTTGCTGTACTTCTTGCAGAGACAAGGCGCGTGCATTTTGTTTTTCAACATTTGATGCAGAAACAGGCTGTTGTCCAATTTGATCTTCAGGAGAACGCAAACCAGCATGATGTAATTGTAAAATAGCTAAACTATTGTTCGCTTTAATGGCGGTCGATAAACGTGTGTGACCCTCAATATGTGCATCGTCATAAATACCCAATTGGCCAGGGAAGCCTTTGCCCACAAACTGGACGTGTGAAGCACAGGTCATGGTTAAGCCAAAGCCACCTTCTGCTCGCATCGTTAACCAATGAAACTCTTCATCAGAGAGTTTGCCGTCAGCATGGCTTTGTGTATTGGTTAATGGAGCAAGCATAAATCGATTAGGCATACTCATGCCGTTTTTAAATGTCACCGGGGTATTCATTTTTTGCATAGGGTTATTTTCTTTTGTTTAATGTTAATACGTAAGTTGATACTTATAGCGTGTCTTTGAGAAGATTCAGCATGTCGTCTACCGAAAGCTTGGTAGCTGCTTCGTTACCCGACAGTAGTTTATCGGCCAAGTCACGTTTATGTTGGTGTAAGGCGACAATCTTTTGCTCTATGGTATTTTGGGTAATTAATCGATAAATGGTCACTGGGCGTTTTTGTCCCATGCGATGGGCGCGATCAGAGGCTTGTTCTTCTACGGCAGGATTCCACCAAGGATCCATATGTATTACATAGTCTGCAGCAGTAAGGTTTAAACCTGAACCACCGGCTTTTAAGCTGATTAAAAATATATCGCCTTCGCCAGCCTGAAATGCATTCACGCGTTTTTGTCGCTCTTTTTGTGGTGTCGAACCATCTAAATACTGGTAGCTAAACCCTTTTGCTTCTAAGTGCTGTTTTATTATCTGTAAGTGTCCCACAAACTGGCTAAAAATGAGTGCTTTGTGATTGTTCAGTGTTAATTCTTCAAGCAACTCGTTAAGTGCTGCCAGTTTAGCGCTAGAAATGTCGGTTTCTGCCATGACGAGTTTAGGATGACAGCACGCTTGGCGAAGCTTTACTAACTCAGCAAGCATCCTTATGCGCTGATCTCCCGCATTGGCCTGTTGGCCTGCTTGGCTAATATTGTCTATGGCATTTAGTCGCAGAGCTTCGTAAAAGTCACGCTCTTTTTGGCTCATTTCTACTTGAATCGTAATGTCTGTGCGTGGCGGTAATTCTGTTAATACTTGGTTCTTCATGCGGCGCAAAATAAACGGTTGGATTAAGGCTTTTAGCCCTTGGCTCGCTTTTCGTGCCGCTAGCTTGTCTTCTTTTGCATTTTCAATCGGCATAGAAAATCGTTGACCGAAGCGTTTAAGGTTGCCAAGCAAGCCAGGATTAATAAAGCGGAATAAGCTCCAAAGTTCAGTCAGGTCATTTTCAATAGGCGTGCCGGTGGTGATCATTTTGAAGTCACCTTTTAATGCAATTGCGGCCTTTGTGCGTTTTGTTAAGGGGTTTTTTAGCGCTTGGGCTTCGTCAGCAACGATGCTGTGCCAGCGCACTTCTTTGAGTATGTCAGTTTCTCGCTGCAATAGGCCATAACTGATAATCACGCAGTCAAAGGGCTTTAAATTGTTTAATAGCTCGATGCGTTGCAAGGTGCTAGGCGCGTCAGCAAATAGCTTTATGTTCAGTGTAGGCGCAAACTTTAATGCTTCTTGCTGCCAGTTAAAGCAAACCGATGTGGGCGCAATGACCAAACTCGGCCCTTGGCCCGCTCTAGCCAATAGAACAGCGAGGGCTTGCAAGGTTTTGCCCAAACCCATGTCGTCTGCTAAACAGGCACCTGCGCCCCAATGTGCTAAACGTGATGCCCAGTCGAAACCTGCTATTTGGTATTCCCGTAACTGCGCTTGAAAGGTGGACGGAATTTTCGGCTCAATGGTATTTGCTTGATGCATTTTTTGAGTTTGCTGGTCCCACGCATGGATAGTTTTCATGCGCATACCGGTTGTTGCTTCCTCCATTTGCAAGCTAGCAAGCGGGTGAAACTTACCATCATCTGTAAGTTGGTTAATTTGCTCAAGTTTGTGGCGTAAATCGTCAGATAGCGCAAGTACTTGGTCAGCGCCTAGCTCAATAAAACGACCGTTGCTGGTTCTAACAAGTGCCAGTAATTTACGCAATTCAATCACTTGTTCGTTATTAACCTGCAGATTGCCGGTAATATCAAACCATTCACTTTTTTTACTAACCGCGAGCTGCAGGTGCTCGCTGTCTAACTTTTTCGTTAGGCTAATCTTTTTGCCTTTGGGCCAGCGCAAAAGTAAGTCAAAGTCTGTCTGGGCGATGGCAGCTTCTAGCTGCTCAAGAGCTACGAGGGCAGTTTGTAAGTCGTCTAATAACAATACGTTGTCGGGCATATCCAAAAAAGCGGGGCACGCTTGGTCGAGTTGGTCCAGCAGTGTTTCTTCACGCAATAAGTCGCGCTGAGTGGCAATTCGCTTGCCCTTAATGTCGGTGCTTAAGCTGGCGTTACCAGTGCCGGGCTTATACGTAGGACCATTTTCACCAAACGGCATCACCACGCAGGTAAATGCTAGACCGCTTTGCGTTGGCTGGATATTTACGACCAAATTACGATCACATTCATGTGTTTCTAGGCCAGTATCGAGCTCAGCAATATCAGATTGAATATTTAAAAAAGGCGCAATGGCGGAGATACCTTCTAGCGCTTTTTGTTTTGCGCTAATGGGAATGAGTAGACCGCCTTCTCCAATAATTTTAGCCACCTTAATATGATCAGGCGAAAACACAGTGAGTTGATACTGATCATCAGAAATGGGTTTTAGCTTGTATGTGCTGTGCGCTCTGTGATCATCAAATTGTTCATCGAATTCATCATCGATATCGTCCGATAAATCGGCAATACTCAAACAAAGTTGATCGCCTTGCTGGCTAACCAGCAATTCAGGTTCACGCTTTATTAGCTCAATAGGGTGGTCTAGCGCGTCAGCCTTATACAAGTTTTCAATCCCAACCGCCGCATTTAAGGCGGGCAATCCGTGCAGCGAATACTCGACTTTTGAGTAGTAACCCCAACTTTGTTGTGCGGAAATAGCAGCACAAATTTTCTTATCGCTCTCGCTCAAGTAATCAAACAGTTGGGTTTCTTCCTTCAGCCGCTTCAGCGATATTATGCGACCTTTAGTCCAACCTGTTTTATTCAACTTTTGCTCTCGAGCTACCAAGCTGTTTCCATAATCCTGCACAAGCTCCCAAATCAAGCGAATGGGCTTGGCCTCTATTTCGGGGGCTGGAGTAAGCGCGGTTTCCGTGTTTGGATTAAGTGCAATTAACTTATCTAGGGCTAAGTCCCACTGTGATTTTGTTTTCACAAGCGCGGTAATATCAAGCAACTTTGATTCAATACGTGGTGCTTTATTGCTGAAACTCGCCGCTAACTGTTCGCACAATTGAGCAAATAAGGGGTATGCAAGTTGCTCAAAATTGGCTTGGTGTTTTTCAGCTAACTGGCTTAACGCGGGGTCTTTGCTTTGGTTACACCAAACTTGTGCGAGTAAATAATTGAAGTAACCGAGTTGGTGGCCAAGAAAGTCAACCTCGGCATCGGCACAGCTATATTTAACGTTAACGCTGTATTTTGCGCCAGTGGATAAGCTCTGAATGGGTTTCAAAACACTGCGACCAACACTATAAAAATCGCTGTTCACTTTGCGATCACTCTCTTCAAATTCAACCTGCTGTATGGCCTTTGAAAAGTAACTTACATCATGTTGGTTAGCTTCAACCATGAGCGCTAGTTTATAGAAATATCCGAGAATCTCATTTAAGTATTGCTTTTTGCGTTTAGTGATTTTGTTTTTTGCTACCAAGGCTTTTTCAAAGTAGGCGATAGCTTGCTGGTTATCGCCGGTTAAAAAGGAATACGCTCCTTGTAACTGCAATCCATAGCTGCTGTTATCCTCAGGATCTTGTAGGCGTTCAAACTCGTCAAAGCGCATTTGATACAAATACTGTTCGGCGAGTAAATGATGGCAGTGCGTATTGAATGATGGGCTTGTTCTATCGCTGTGCGCTGAGCAAACTTGCTCTAGCAATTGGATTGGGTAGGCGCAAGCTTCTCCCTGTATTTGAAAGGTTCGAATGAGTGTTGCGAACGCTTGATATTGCAGCATTGTCGGTAGTTGTAAAAAAGTCCCTAAATTGAAGGGTAAGAATAAAATTTCTACCAAAATAGCATTTTTAACATGGTCAATAATCTGTGGATTTTTATTGAACGCCAATTCACTTTCAAATTGTTCGATGAGGCCCATATAATAAAGGTCCCGAATAACCCGGCGTTTATCGACTGCTTTTTTCTGCCAAATATGGCTATTTATTACTGGCACAACCTCTTCCGCAGTCATGATTATTTCAATGAGTTTTTCTTGCGCTGTGCAGCTAAATGAAGTGTGTAGTTGGTCAATTTCAGTGGTTAACTTGTTAGCCAATAGTTGATTAACCCGCAAGCCATCCCTTGTCGATATTAAGAGTGATTGCTTTATCAGATGATCTTTTTGTTGGACGCTTAGACGCCGCTCCTTTTTTGTGTTTAAGACAAAGCCCCTGCTTTCTAATAAATCGATTATTTGATCTAGCTTTGTAATACCAATCGGTTTGTATATGACAGCTAAAACCATTAGCAGGGATCGTTCAGACTCACTCAGCCCAGAGAAAACCTGATATAAAGACTCAATTTTTTGTTGGCTTTGAGGCTGGATTAAAACAGCATGATTCATCGTAGTACAATTCTTAAGTTTGGTAAGATTTTATTGTCCTGAAACTAACAAAAATATGGTGCGTAAACAATCATGCATGTCCTCGGCCCTTTGCTTTAGATAATAAAAAAAGTTGAGGTGCGAATGCCAAGTCGGTGGAAGTATTGCATGGCTTCATTATGCAGTCTATTGTTAGATGAGTAAAAGGAGCGTGGCATACAAATGTAACTAACTTCAAACTGGCGTTTATAGCAGCCTTTGGCTGCCACCATATTATAACAAAAGCGACATGGAGAATATTATCGAATGCTGATTATGTTAAGCACGCTGGGTGCACTGCTCATTATTTCTATGAGCTTAGCAGTATATCTGGCGCTATTTATAAGGAATAAAACAAGAGTCCTATTGGATGAACGAAATAAAGTGATGCACTTGCTAAATCATTTACCGGGGATGGCCTATCAATCTTATAACCAAGCAAATTGGCCTATGATTTTAGCAAGTGAAGGGTGTGAAGAGCTTACTGGCTGGTCAAAAGCGGCATTTGAATCCGGTAGCGTGCTATGGGGAAAGCTTATTCACCCTGATGACTATATGTATGTGTGTGAAACGGTCAATCAGGCGATAAATAATAACACCCTCTTTGAACTTGAATATCGCATCATTACCAAAAACAACGATGTTCGACTCGTATGGGAAAGAGGGGAAGCAGTTCCGTCTATGCGGCATAGCGACGTGATTTTGGAAGGTTTTATTACGGATATTACGACCGTAAAACTAGCTGAAAAAGAGGTTTTAAGTAGTCATGCATTTTCTGATGCAATTGTAAACTCAATGGTAGAAGGTGTTGTTACCATTGATCACGAGGGCTTGATTAAAAGTTTCAATAATGCTGCCCAAGCCATGTTTGGATATAGTTTGAAAGAGGTTAAAAACAAAAACATCAAAATGCTAATGCCAAGTAATTACGCAGACAAACACGACAGCTATTTGTCTTACTATTTGAGCGGTCACCAAGCAAATATTATTGGCGTTGGACGAGAGCTTGAGGCGAAACGCAAAGGTGGACGGGTATTTGCCATTCACTTATCAGTGAGTGAAATTCAATCTCACGAAAAGACAATGTTTGTAGGCTTGATCAGAAATATCACCAAGCAAAGGGTGGCAGCGGATCAAGCTCGCAAATACATTGAACAAATGGCGCATGTCGAGAGACTGAATTCCTTAGGAGAAATGGCTGCAGGTATTGCACATGAAGTGAATCAGCCCCTAACTGCAATATCATTGTTTTCTCAGTCAGGTAAAACCTTATGTATGAGTGGAAAATTTGACCGGCTACCTGAAATATTTGAAAAGGTCAGTCAACATGCGCGCCGAGCTGGTGCAGTGCTTGAGCGCATGCAAGTTATGACCAAGCAAGGTGATAGGCAAAAAGAACTGGTTGATTGTAATATGCTGCTTGCCGATGTTGTTAAATTGGCAGAGCCGGATGCTAGAATTCGAAACATCATCATTAAAATTGAGCGCTGTGAGGGCGGGGCGCACTTGTTTGTCGATATTGTGCAAATACAGCAAGTCATCTTGAATTTATTGCGTAACGGCATGGAAGCGATGCAGCTTTCAAAATTAGAGAACGGAAATATCATTAAACTAAGAGCTGAGCTCATATCACAAACATCCCAGCGCCCAAATCGGAAAACAGTCGTCAAAATTTCGGTTATTGACAGCGGTTGTGGCTTATCTAACGATATGCAGGATAAGTTATTCACCGCATTTGCTTCCACTAAAGAAAATGGCATGGGCATTGGTTTATCTATTTCAAAAAGTATTATTGAGGAGCATGGTGGGCGAATTCATTTCATTAGCAATAGTCCTGCTGGAACGGTGTTTTACTTCATATTGCCTGTAGTCGATTAGCAATCCTACTATTCGATTCTTTTCCTAAACGTAGAGTACAAAAATATGAGGGCACTCCATACTAAAATGTGGCTATCCCTAATTGTAGAGGAGTATAGATGTTTTTATAATGCGAAGATTACCGTGGCTAAAACAACACAACGTCACTATTAAACTGATGTTAAGGAAACATTGCATGACTGAGCAACTCTTAAGCGATCACAAACACATCAATATCGGTGGGCTTGAAGTGACCATTCGTCCCATCACGCCTGAGGATAAAGAAATAGAAGCCTCTTTTGTTCACAACCTCTCGCTACAAACAAAATATGAGCGTTTTTTTGAAGGAATAAAAGATCTATCACCCTCCATGGTGACAATGTTGTGTAACATCGATTATGTCAATACCATGGCATATATTGCTACGATAGATAGCCCGGATGGCGAAAAAGAGGTGGGTGTTTGTCGCTATGCTGCCAGCGATAAGTCGGGGGAATGTGAAATGGCAATCACTGTTGCAGATGGCTATCCATATGAAGATATTGCGACTGTGTTGCTAAATGCGTTAATAAAGCATGCTAGGAGTAATAATGTAAAAAAACTGTTTTCTACCGACTTAAGCACCAATTACAGAATGCATAAATTGGCTGAGCATTTTGGAATGATGGCAAAGATACACCCAGAAGATAGCGCGTTGATTACTTATACACTACATCTATAAACGCTGAGTTTTCTGTAACTACTTGGGTGGCTCGGTTATTTTTACTTATTCAGTTGTTATCAACGATTGGGTTTCCTTTGCGATAATAAACTCTTCATTGGTTGGAATGATAAGTACTTTCACATGCGAGTCTGGGTGACTAATAACATGTTGATGAGTTGCATTTGCACCAGTTTCGAGGCTGACACCTAGCCAGGTTAGACGGTCACAAATTTGTTGGCGTATTTGCGCTGAATTCTCACCAATACCCGCTGTGAAAACGATAGCGTCAATACCATTTATAGTGCTCACCAACGACGACAACTCGAGAGCGGCTTTATAGCAAAACAACTCAATGGCTTGCTTCGCGTTTGGATGGCTACTGTTTTGCAATACCAGCATATTGTTACTAATGCCTGAAACACCGAGTAGTCCTGAATCGTTGTAAAGCATATGTTCTATTTCTTCAATGCTCATCTTATAGTGGCGCAAAAGGTGAATAATAACACCTGGATCAAGGCTTCCGCAGCGTTGGCCCATCATCAAGCCATCGAGTGCGGTAAACCCCATGCTAGTGGCGACACTCTGTCTATTTTTCATGGCACACATGCTGGCACCGTTGCCTAGGTGAGCAACAATCACTCGGCCTTCAGCCAATTCTCCTAGGTAACGGGGTAAACGGTTTGCAATATACTGGTATGAAAGGCCGTGAAAACCATATCTAACTATGCCTTTGTCACTCCACTTTCGAGGAAGCGCGAAAAGCCGAGCGAGCGGCGCTTGCGTATGATGATAACTGGTGTCAAAACAAGCTACTTGGGGCAATTTAGGTGCCCATTTTGATACAGCCTCAATGGCTGATAAGTTATGCGGTTGATGCAGTGATGCTAATGGAATGAGCCTTTGTAGTTGTGAAATAATACTGGGGGTGAGTAGGGTCGGCTTTGTATAATAACCCCCTCCGTGAACGACGCGGTGCCCGACGCCTCTGATATGGTAAGCCTGATTTTCATGCTCAAACCAGTGAAGTAGCCACAATATGACATCTTCATGAGTTGTCGTTTTGTCAAACTTCACACTATTGCTTTGAGGTAATGATCTACCATTGATGTCATTGGCTAAAAATTCAGGTGTATCACCAAGATTGATAATTTTTCCGCTTATCAATGTTGGCAATTTGACATTGGTGCATGCGTAGATAGCAAATTTAATGCTTGAAGAACCCGCGTTCAGTACTAGTATTACATCGCTCATAAAAGTATCTGCTTGGGAACGGCTTTTTTCTCATTAATACAATACGCATCACTGCCTTGTGGTTTTTTTTTGCGGTTTGTGATGGACTGATGGTGAACATAAAGTTGCGCCAACACACATGAAGCAAGCCTTGATAATATGCCGTCGGAGCGGCTAGTTAAGATGATAGGCACCGTCGCTCCTAAAACGATGCCTGCCGATTCTGCGCCGGCTAAATATATAAGCTGTTTGGCCAACATATTTGCCGCCTCAAGATCGGGGGCTATCAGTATATCTGCGTCGCCTGCGACTTCAGATACGAGCCCTTTGGTCGCGGCAGAAGCTTTTGAAATGGCATTATCAAAAGCTAATGGACCATCAAGAATAGCACCCGTAATTTGCATCCTATCCGCCATTTTACATAAGGCAGCCGCATCTATTGTGGAAACCATTTTGGAATTAACTGTTTCAATAGCGGATAAAATTGCTACTTTAGGTGACGAGTTTCCTAAGGTGTGTAGCAATTCAATTGCATTTTGTACAATATCTCGTTTTGTTATCAGATCGGGCACAATATTAATGGCCGCATCGGTAATAAATAAGGGTTTGTGATAAGTGGGCACATCTAAAGCGAAAACGTGGCTCATTCTTCGCTCAGTACGCAAACCGCTCTTGGCATCTAGGATAGCGCTCATAAGCTCGTCGGTATGCAATTTACCCTTCATTATTGCATCCACATTATTCAAACGAACTTCTTCCACAGCAGCTTCGGCGGCTGCATGACTGTGTTGTACATCTATTATTTTTATGCCCTCTAAGTTGCATGATGCATCTATCGCTGTAGCCATAATTTTAGTTTTTGGACCAATCAATATAGGCTCAATTATCCCGTGATTTTTTGCTTCTATGGCGCCAAGTAAGGAGACGTCATCACAAGGATGAACCACGGCTACCCTAATGGGAGCAATGTTTTTGGTTTTTTCAATTAATTGCTGATAGTGCGCAGCGTGCTTATGCAAATGCACCTCAGGCAATATCACTCGTGGGCGACGTATTTTTTCGGTAGGGGCGATGACTTTGGCTTGTCCTTTTATAACAAGTTCACCATCTTGATTAACGCATTCGCAATCAAGTATTAGCTGGTTTTTGCTAGCGATTTTCTCTCTTACTGTGACTCGCACCAATACTTTGTCTCCAAGGTCAACAGGTAAAAGAAACTCCAATGATTGAGTTAAATAGAGAGTCCCAGGGCCGGGAAGCTGAGTTCCTAATACAGCAGATATGAGCGCACCACCCCATATACCGTTTGCAAACACGCTATGAAAAATATCTGATTTCGCATACTCAAAGTCTGCATGCTCGGGAGTCACATCGCCTGACAGCAAGGCTAATAATTTGATGTCACGAGTGTTTAGTTCTCGGCTGAGCTCTGCTTTGTCACCTATCGATATTTCATTAAAAGTAAGGTTTTCGATATATTCCATGTCTTTTCCTTTACTTTTTTAATCTTGCATTACGTAAGTGCCGAGTGCGTCACACAGTGCGCTTAGCTTTTCATTTTGCGTTCTCGTCATTGATGCGAGTAAATAGCGCATGCTTTTGTGTATAGATGTGCACGACAACGCTAAATTTACCAGTGAATGACAACGCTCAACAATGAGTAATTGCCCTTTGTTAATGTGGGTAACCACAATTATGTGCTCTGGGTCCTTGGCTTTTGTTGCTCTTTTGGTTTTTAATTCATGCTTTGGTTGGCTCATTTGATTAGATTGACTATTATTTACTATACAAAGTAGCTGGCGAAGTTGTTTGAGAGCCAAAATATGCGGACTAACTAAACATGCGCGAGATAGCTGAGATGCAACAAGAGCAAATAATATATGTAGTTGACGACGATGAGGGTATTCGAGAGGGCTTGGGCCTGCTGCTAGAGACGACCGGGCAAAGTGTGAAGCTGTATAGCAGCGCAGTCGACTTTTTAGATGACTATAACGATAAAATATACGGTTGTCTTATCCTGGACATACGCATGCCACGCATGAGTGGCTTGGATTTGCAAGAAAGACTGAACGCAATAGGGACAACCCTACCTATTATTTTTATTACAGGGCATGGTGATATACCCATGGCAGTTGAAGCAATGCGAAAAGGTGCATTGGATTTCATTCGTAAGCCATTTAGAGAGCAAGATTTGTTAGATAGAATAAACCAAGCTTTGTCCATTGCTGCGGGGAGAAGCAAACACAAGCGTCAAAGCAGTGCTATGTTAAGCAAATTAGCCCTACTTTCAGTTCGTGAAAGACAAATTTTTGAACGCGTGGCGAAAGGTGACATGAATAAAGTCATTGCCCATGACCTATGCATAAGCGAACGAACAGTTGAAGTACATCGTTCACAAGTAATGAAAAAGTTAGATGTAAAAACCATGGCTGAGCTTGTGCGCCTCAAACTGCAAGAAGAAAACCTTGCGTCAGAACAAGAACAATTACTCAGTTTAACGAATACGAGCATTTAAACAGCCTTCAACATACCAACACCGAGGCATTGCTAGTTTGAGTCTATTGTTTAATCACTAGCGCCTCCCTCAACTTGTATTGTTTATTTACGCATTCGATTCTATAGTAGCAGCCTCGAATTCGAAAATTAAGAACACACAATGCCTATAGATAAACCACGTAAGTATTCACAAAAAATAGTAGATGGCCCGGCACAGGCTCCAAGCAGATCTATGTTGCGGGCTGTCGGCTTTGGCGATGATGATTTTAAAAAATCTCAAGTAGGTATTGCTTCAACGTGGTCAATGGTGACGCCATGCAATATGCACATCAATACGCTTGCAGAAGAGGTCGGCAGGGGAGTCGACAGCGCGGGTGCTAAAAGCGTCATTTATAACACTATTACCGTGTCTGATGGCATCTCTATGGGCACCGAAGGTATGAAGTATTCACTGGTGTCACGTGAAGTTATTTGCGATTCTATTGAAGCCGTGTCCGCTGGAATGGGCCACGACGGCATTATCGCTATTGGTGGTTGTGATAAAAATATGCCGGGATGTTTGATGGGCCTGGCGCGCTTAAATCGCCCGTCCATATTTGTGTATGGCGGGACAATTTTACCCGGTGAAAATCACACTGATATTGTCTCTGTGTTTGAAGCTGTGGGCAGTCATGCAGCGGGTGATATACCAATTACTCAACTAGAACATATTGAAAAAACAGCCATACCTGGTCCAGGTTCTTGTGGTGGTATGTACACTGCAAATACCCTAGCCTCAGCTATAGAAGCTCTTGGCATGAGCATGCCGAATAGCTCCGCGCAAAATGCGGTTTCACAGAACAAAAAACAAGACTGTATTGATGCCGGTAAAGCGATTGTCTATTTGTTAGAACATGACATTAAGCCCTCTGACATAATGACCAAAAAAGCATTTGAAAATGCGATCACACTGATCATCACCTTAGGCGGGTCGACTAATGCCGTACTGCATTTAATTGCCATGGCTGATGCGATAGGCGTTGAAGTGAGCTTGGATGATTTTGTGCGTATCGGTGATAAAACGCCGGTCATCGCTGACCTTCGCCCAAGTGGCCAATATCTGATGTCTGAGTTAATTGAAATCGGGGGTATTCAACCCTTAATGAAACGTTTGTTAGATGCTGGCATGCTGCACGGTGACTGTATGACGGTCACGGGTAAAACCATGGCTGAAAATTTAGCAAACGTCGCAGATTATCCTGAAGGTCAGCGCATTATTCTACCCTTCGATAAGCCGATTAAAAAAGACAGTCATTTGGTGATATTAGGTGGCAATTTAGCACCAGAGGGTGCGGTTTCAAAAATTACAGGCAAAGAAGGCTTAGCTTTTACCGGTACAGCTAAAGTGTATGAGTCAGAAGAGCTGGGGTTTGCTGCCATCATTGATGGTCAAGTTGTGGCCGGGGATGTGGTTGTAATCCGCTATGAGGGTCCTAAAGGAGGCCCTGGCATGCGCGAAATGCTGAGTCCTACCTCTGCCATAATGGGGCGTGGTTTGGGCAATGATGTTGCATTAATTACGGATGGTCGTTTTTCTGGCGGCAGCAGAGGTTTTGTGGTTGGTCATGTCACGCCTGAAGCTTTCGAAGGCGGCCCTATCGCGCTGGTCGAAAACGGTGATACCATCACAATTGACGCACAAAGTCGTGAGATGACGCTCAATATTAGTGAGCAAGAAATGACTAAGCGGAAACTTAGCTGGCAAAAACCTGCGCCTAAATATACGCGAGGACTGCTTGCTAAGTATGCGAAAACAGTGAGTTCAGCATCAACGGGTGCGGTAACTGATAAGCTCGATTGAGCATGCCGTCATAAAACTAGTATGAGGAGCGCTTCTCACTCTTTTTAGAAAAATAACTTGACGACTAGTCACTCGTTGAGTTATTTTGCGCTCCAAGGTTTGAGAGAAGACCTGTTTTTGTGTATCCCACGTTGTTTTTTATTCATAGCATCTATTAGTAATACTTCGCGTTATCCTCAGTTAAATATTCGTTTTCTTCATGCTCAATCGCCTATTTTATGGCGCAACTTTATTAATTAATTTCTAGGATATCTATTATGTCTACTACAACAACTGGTTCAGTAAAATGGTTTAACGAAGCGAAAGGTTTTGGTTTCATCGAACAAGAATCTGGTCCTGACGTTTTTGCTCATTTCAGTGCAATCGTAAGCGAAGGTTACAAAACGTTAGCTGAAGGTCAACGCGTACAATTTGCTGTTACTCAAGGTCAAAAAGGCCCGCAAGCAGAAAATATCGTTTGCATCTAAACAGTATTAATTGATGCATTCCAGCAATGCATCAATGTTTCGCTCATATGTCAGTATGAGCGAAACCATATCAACTTTCTGTTTTACTTATTCAATCAGCTAATATCATATCAGCGACTTTTTCTGCAATTGCGATGGTCGGTGCGTTCGTATTACCACTCGTTAACGTCGGCATCACTGATGCGTCAATCACTCTAAGCGCTTCAATACCATGTACCTTTAATGCAGAATCGACTACGGCAAGTTCATCGTGTCCCATCTTACATGTACCAACGGGATGATAGACTAAGCCAAGACGCTCTTTTGCTTTCGCAAGAATACTTTCGTCTGATTCATTTTCAAAGCCTGGATGCATTTCATCTACTCGATACTCATCAAATGCTGGTGCTGCCATAATTTTTCGAACCTGGCGCATACCATCAATCATGACTTTTCTGTCTTTTCCGTGTTCGTCTGAAAGGAAGTTAAAGTCTACAATTGGATCATCTAAATAATTACCAGACTTGAGTTGAATGCTGCCTCGACTTTCTGGTCGTAATACGCATATATGGCAAGAGTAACCGTGGCCACTCATGAGTTTGATGTCTCGCCCGTTGTCGTCATATAACAATGGCACCATGTGCAGCTGAATATCAGGTCTGGTAAGTTCATCTGATGACTTTAAAAAGGCACCTGCTTCCAGCATACTGTTGGCTAATTTTCCCTTCTTTTTAAATATATATTTTAGCGTGTCAGGTAGCATTTTTAGCATGCTCATGGGTGAACTGGTAAAACCATCACGCTTTTTACTGCGCACTAAGATGCACGAATCAACGTGTTCTTGCAGGTTCTTGCCAACACCAGGCAGATGTTTTGCAACAGTGATATTGTGCTTTTCCAATTCCGCTTTATCGCCAATACCTGAAAGCATCAGAATTTGAGGAGACTGAATAGCACCCGCACTTAAAATCACTTCCTTGTTAGCCATGATTGTTTGCGTGTTACCCCTTATTTCAACTTCAACACCAACAGCTTTGCTGTCTTTGATAATAATGCGTTTAACACGAGCCCCGGTTTTTACATCCAAATTAGGTCGCGACATAACGGGCGTAAGATAAGCTCTAGCTGCACTGCAGCGTTGGCCGCCTTTGATCGTGCACTGATAATAACCTACACCCTCTTGGTCAGCGCCGTTAAAGTCGTCTGTGTATTTAAAACCGGCTTGTTTACCTGCTTCAATAAAGCGTTTGCTGATCTCGTAATTAACAGGCCGAGTCGAGACATTTAAAGGCCCACCTTTACCATGTAGCTCATCTGACAAACCTTCGTTATTCTCAGATTTTTTGAAGTAAGGCAACATGTCATCGAATGACCAGCCTTCATTACCTAATGCAGCCCAATGATTGTAATCTTCCGCTTGTCCACGAATATAAAGCATTGCGTTAGTTGCTGAACTGCCGCCCAGCCCTCTACCGCGAGGAATAAACATGGGTTCACCCTTGCGTATGTCAGACTTCACTTCAGCGTTGAAACTCCAGTTATATTTTTTGAGGAACATAAATGCGGCAAAAGCACCTGGGGTGTTGACTAAAAAACTGTTGTTGTCAGAACCGGCCTCTAACACGCAAACACTATTTTGTGTCGATTCTGTCAGTCTATTTGCTAATACACAGCCAGCAGAACCAGCACCGATTATTATGTAGTCAAAATTCATGAGTTTTCTCCAATGCTAATTAACTATTATTAATTAACGCTTGCTAAGGACTTTTGTTCTAAAAACGTTAAAAAAATTTATTATTTGCGCAATTCACGACGTAAAATCTTACCTACCGTTGATTTCGGTAGCTCGTCGAGAACGACTACTTTTTTAGGGACTTTATATGCGGTCAAAAACTCGCGACAGTGCGCAATGAGGTCCGCCTCGATGATATCTTTGTGAACCGTAATATAGGCACAGACCTTTTCACCTGAATGTTCGCATGGCTCGCCAATAACTGCAGCTTCAGCGACATCTGGATGTTGGGTAATAACCTGCTCTACTTCGTTAGGGTAAACGTTAAATCCAGAGATAATGACCATGTCTTTTAATCGGTCGACAATTTTTATATGGCCGCTTGGTAATACTAAGCCAATATCACCCGTTTTGAAAAAACCATCATGAGTGATTGATTTTGCGGTTTCGTCTGCTCGTTGCCAATAGCCTTTCATCACCTGTGGACCGCTAACGAGTAGCTCACCTTCTTCACCCTCGGCAACGTCTTCACCCTCAGGATTGATAAATTTAATAATGGTATTTGGCAATGGCAATCCCACTGTACCCATGACTTCTTTACCGGGCTCGTTCATGCAAACAACGGGGGAGGTTTCTGAAAGACCATATCCTTCGGCAATAGTACATCCGGTTACCTTCATCCAAGCCTCTGCTGCTGATGAAGTGAGAGCCGTTCCGCCTGAAATAGTCACCTTCAATGCGGAAAAGTCGAGTTTGTGAAAGTCAGGCTGACTGCATAAACCAATAAAGAGCGTATTTAAGCCAGCAAAACCAGTAAATTTAAACGGTTTAATTGCATCGATAAAGGCATTCATATCACGTGGATTCGGGATCAATATATTCATATTGCCACTGCAAGCCAGCATTACCATATTCACTGTGAATGCATAGATGTGATAAAGCGGTAGTGGGCATACAAAAATTTCGTTACCAACTTCAGGGTCAAAGCCAAGTCGAGGTGCAGTCTGCTGGGTGTTGCTGATGATACTGTTGTTTGTCAACATCGCGCCTTTTGACACCCCGGTTGTACCGCCGGTGTACTGCAAAACGCATACATCGTCTAAATCTTGATTTTGACGCGGAGCGAGCGGCTCAGTGTTGTTAGCATTTAGTATGTCGAGTAGTTGATGCGTACCTTCTGGTGCATCGGGTATTTCACCCGCAGATATCAGGTCGCCTGCTTGCGTAATAATGACCTGTTGAATGTCGGTTTGCGATTGAATTTCCGCTAACTTAGGGTATAAGTCGGCTAATATAATAATCGCTTTTGCACCGGAGTCGTTGAACTGATGTTGCATTTCACGAGTTGTATACAGTGGGTTGGTGTTTACTAACACCAAGCCGGCTCGCAGTGCAGCGTAAGCAGCAATCGGATATTGAATTAGGTTAGGAAGCTGAATAATAATTCGATCACCTGATTTCAGCCCGGAGTGCTGCTGTAACCACACTGCTAATGCATAGGACTTCTGATCAATTTCAGCAAAGCTTAGTGTTTGTCCTAAACAATGGAATGCGGGTTTATCTGCATATTTTGTTAGCCTTTCTTCAATCAAATCGGCCAAGCTATTTATTACTGTCATGTTGTTTCCCTGCCGGTGTTTATCGAATAAAAAATTTATAAACCAACTTGTGTACTGCTTTGCCATAAGGAGGAAATAGGAGGCTAGCGAACGATATCTTGCCGCGTTTCAGTATTGACTTGGGGTGTGAGAATCTAATAAAGCCTTCTTCTCCATGATAATTCCCTATGCCTGAGGCGCCAACGCCGCCAAAAGGTAAGTCATCATTAGCCACATGGAATGCCGCATCGTTAATACAAACTCCGCCAGCGATAGTTTGTTCTAATATCTTGCGCTGAATCTCTTTTTGGAAGCTGTAAATATACAGGGATAGTGGTCGCGGTCGTGCATTGATGTAATCAATGGCATCGTCGATGTTCTTATATTCCTTGATAGGAAGTAAAGGGCCAAAGATTTCTTCTTGCATGATTTGCATATCGTCGGTCACGTTGGTCACAATGGTCAACGGGATTTTTCGATTCGCGGTATCAGTGTGTTCATTCGCTAGTGGAATAATTGTTGCCCCTTTTTTTAAGGCATCGTCCAGTAAACCCTGAATTCTATCGTATTGACGTTGGTTTATAATGCTTGTGTAATCTTTATTTTCTTGAACACAAGGGAACATAGACGTGAATCGTGTCTGCAACTCAGAAACCAATTGCTCTACTTTTCCCTGTGGGCAAAATATGTAATCCGGTGCTACGCAGGTTTGTCCACAGTTAAGTGTTTTGCCGAAAATAAAGCGTTCAACGGCAGTACTAAGATTCATATCATCTGCAATGATAGCGGGTGATTTTCCGCCCAACTCTAAGGTAACCGGCACGAGATTTTTCGCTGCTGCTTGCATCACCAGCTTGCCTACATGGGTTGAGCCAGTGAAGAATAGGTGGTCAAACTGCATGGCAGAAAAAGCGGCTGCAACATCAGCTTCGCCTCCTATTACCGCAATTTCGTCAATCGCAAATTCGCTGGCGAGTAAATCAGCGAGTAACTGATTGGTATTCGGCGTGAACTCTGACATTTTAAGCATGGCACGATTACCTGCAGCCAGTGCTGTGGTCAGTGGTCCCATCGACAAAAATACGGGATAATTCCAAGGTACAATGATGCCAATTACGCCAAGCGGCTGGCACATAACATGCCCTGATGCTGGCTGAAATAATATGCCAATGTGTTTGCGCTTGGGTTTCATCCACTTTTTCAATTGTTTGATCGTGTAATTGATGCCTGAAACGGTAGTCAGCAGGTCGCCAATTAGCGAGTCATCGGTACTGCGCTGACCAAAATCCAAACGCAACGCTTCTGCTAGAACGTGTTGATTATCCAACATCAACTTTTTCAATTTTTTCAAATTGTTGATCCGAGTCGTATAATCAGGAAATGGCGCTGTGTTAAACGCCAACTGCTGCTTTGTGTGAATGTGCGCTAAGGCCTCGATTTGAGTCATCAAATTAGACATGATTATGCTCCTTGGTTGGATTTTTTGATTCTGTATTATTGCTGGTGCCAATTCTGAGTAGCCATGCAATCGCTGGAATTAAGGTAAGGGCGCCGACCATGTTCAATATAAACATGAAGGTTAACAACAAGCCCATATCTGCTTGGAATTTAATCGGTGAAAATACCCAAGTAGCTACGCCGATAGCAAGGGTTAAGCCCGTAAAGGCAACGGCTTTACCGGTTTGATTCAATGCAAATACATAGCTGTCATACAAGGATTTACGTTGCGCTAAGGCTTCATTGATTTTGCTGAAAATATAAATACCATAATCAACACCAATACCGACACCAAGGGCAATCACAGGAAGGGTTGCCACTTTTACGCCGATACCTAATTTTGCCATCAGAGCTTGGCTAAGCAATGACGTTAACATTAATGGTAATATAATGGCGATTACGGTTCGGACAGAACGAAAGGTAATTAAACAGAGTGCGATAACCACTGAATATACCCAAATCAGCATTTCGGTTTGCGCATCCTCAATAACCATATTCGTCACTGCTTCAACGCCTGCATTACCAGCGGCTAGTAAAAATTCAACATCGCCTGAATCATACTTTTGCTTGAACGCTTGCACTGTGGCAACAACAGCTTCTAAGGTATCTGCTTTATGGTCGTCTAAAAAGATAAGGATAGGAACCATTGAACAGTCTTGGTTGATTAAGCCTGGTGGTGTTCTTGAAACCGATGCATTGGTCATAAACTGATTACGATTTAAGCCAAACCATTTCAATGAGCCTTCGTTCATGCCAAACATACCGAACTTGGAAACGTTAGCCACCGACTTAACATCTTGTACTCCCTTAACGTTTTTTACTTCCCACTGTAATTTATCTATCCATGTGAGATTGTCATAGGTAATGCAGGTATCAGGCGTAGTTTTTGCCATCACCACAAATACGTCAGTGCTCGTACTGTAATTTTCGACTACGTAAGCGTTGTCTAAGTTGTAGCGGGAATCTGCGCGTAATTCAGGTGCACCTGCATCAAGATCGCCAATTTTCAAAAACTGTGAATAATACAAACCTAGCATACTTAGCAGTACGGCAACGACTAATGCATATTTCGCTTTTGGTGGACGCGCAAAGCCAGCGATCGAAGCCGCTAATTTATTTGGTGAAGCTGCATCTGCTGAACTTGCGCTAGTGGTGTGTCGATCTCTTCCACCCGTCGATACGCCAATGAAACTGATAATAATCGGCAGAGCAACTAAGTTGGTAATGATAATGACCGCAACACCAATACTGGCAGCAATAGCAAGTTCTCTTATTACACCAATATCAATGACCATCAGTGTCGTAAAACCGATAGCATCACTTACTAATGCGGTAATACCAGCTAGATAAAGAGAGCGGAATGCTAACTTAGATGCGTTGAATTTATCAGAGCCGGTTTTTACATGTTGAATAATGCCAGTGATAATCTGCACACCATGGCTGACACCAATGGCGAACACCAAAAACGGCACTAGCATGCTGTAAGGGTTAACCCCAAAGCCCAATAAATTGAGTATGCCGAGTTGACTAATAACCGCCAGTACTGAAAACACAAGTACAACTACCGTACTGCGCAAACAACGAGAATATAAGAGTAATAAAATGAAGGTGATCACGACTGCTAAGCCGAAGAAGATGACAACTTGAACTGCCCCTTCTATTAAGTCTCCAACGACTTTTGCAAAGCCGACGATACGAATATTAATTGTATCGTCGTCATACTTATCGCGAATATCTCGCTCGAGTTTTTCTGACAGCTCGCGATAATCCAGAGGCAGCCCTGTTTCAGGGTTTTTCTCTTGCAGCGGGGCCAAAACAATTGCAGATTTGAAATCATTGCCAACTAGCACGCCAACTTGACCTGACTTAAATACATTGGTTTTAAGTTGGTCTAGCATACTGTCAGAACCGTCATAACCATCAGGCACTACGGCACCGCCTACAAAGCCTTCTTCGGTCACTTCCTGCCAGCGCACGCTAGGAGTCCAAAGACTCTTTAAGGCGTTACGATTAACACCAGGGATAAAGAAGACATCGTCGGTAACTTGTCTTAGTGTTTGCTGAAACGCCTGTGTAAAAATGTCGCCCTCTTCGGTTTCAACAATAACGCGGATGACATTTCCTAAGTCGGCTAATTCGCTTTGATAGGCTTTGTAGTTATTAATAAATTCATGATCGCCCGGCACCATTTTGCTAAAGCTAGCTTCTGGTTTTACTTGAATTGCTTCTGTTGCTAAAAAAGTAA
The DNA here is from genome assembly GCA_965660625.1 of Glaciecola sp. GTDB lineage: Bacteria > Pseudomonadota > Gammaproteobacteria > Enterobacterales > Alteromonadaceae > Glaciecola. The sequence goes on from CBFIAR010000007.1 coordinate 33,208, forward strand.
AAACTATGGTGAGTATGAAAAGTATCAGTTTGCGGTTTGCAAACATGAGTTTTTCAATAATTCGCTCGGTAGATAAGTGTGTTGAAGACATGTTTATTCCTTAGTTACCGATAGTCCATCGTTTGATACCAAGTTGACCAGCAAACACGAGTTGCTTATCGCTGGTCAACATTACAGAAGCGAAAGTGCTTCCGGACGGATGTTTGTAGATGCTTTGATTTTTAGGGCTGGTGAGAGGGAAGGTTACAATCAGTCCTCCATGGCCGACTAAATAGGTAGTACCGCTTTCGTCAATGGCGCCGCCCAGAAAGGAAGTAGATAGTGTTTTTGGCAGTAAAACCCAAGTCTCCCCGCTATCCTCCGAAACGACGATATGACCTTGTAAGCCAAATGCAACGAGATGATCAGAATTAGGCGATGTTTCGATACCGAAAAAGCTACCGTTGTATGGTAAATCCATTCTTTCCCAGCTCTCACCGTTGTCGCTTGATTTTGCTGCCACGGCATTTTCACCTACGATGAACAGATTACCCTTGGCGTCTTTTGAAATTGCATTGAGATGAAATTTATTTTCATTGTCGATTTTGTTATTTATAAAATCCCACGTAAGCCCATTGTCTTTGCTTTGCAATAGAGTGCCGTAAGCGCCGGTCGCAAAAACAGTACCGTTATCTGCTGTTATGACTGAGAGTAGGGGTTTGTTAGGGCCTGCTTGCTTTTCTTTTTGCGCATCTTCGAGTGCAAACTGTAAATCTTCTAAATAATATTCTTCATCGTACCTATCAGCATCAGACGGCAGATTTTCTAAGCGTAATTCTTGCGCTTCAATTTGCTTGCCTAGAGAGCTTGTTAATAAATCGGTTAAGCTGTAACCGTCGAATACTTTTGTCCATTCTTGGCTTTCTTGCTTGAAGAGTAAGATAACGGCGTCGTGTCCTACTGCGACGAAGTCACCATTTTTAAGCTTGCTGACATCGGTGATAGTAACGCTAACGGGAACAGCGAATTGTGACCACTGCTCGGGTGTCTTCCAATTAATGATATGACCACGCTCGCCAACGGCGATGTAACCACCGTCGTGCGCAATCATGTTGAGTAAAACGCTTTTACTCGCCAATTGGCTTTTGAGTGTCGGCTCATTTAATAGCTCTAGCTTATTTTGCGCGTACAGCCCTGAGCTGAATAGGAGCCCTGAGCCAACAAAGAGCCCTGAGCCAACAAAGAGTGCTGTTCTAACTAACAGACTCGACCCGATTAAAAAGGAGAAATACCCGCTAATGATTTTCTTCAATGACAATTCCAAAACACATTAAAACTTTGAGTAACACAAATTTAACAAAATTAACAAATATGTCTTGTTTTTACATGCCAAATGCTTATCTCAGCATTCACATTTTTTTGCGGTTATTTTTGCTCGTAAAAATAGAATAGGCAGCTACTTATTCTATATTTCAGAACTTCTGTATTCAGTAGGTGTTTTATTCGTCCAACGTTTGAACGCTCTGTTGAAGTTACTGACGCTAGCAAACCCGACCAAGTAACCTGTTTCACTGAATGAAATATGCTGCTGACGGATATAGTCCAATGCCAGTTTTTTTCTCGTTGTGTCTAACAAGTCTTTGTAAGTGGTGCCCTTATCAACGAGCTTTCGCTGTAAGTTTCGTAAGCTCATTCCGAGCTGTTTTGCTATGTCATTTTGAGAAGGGGCGCCCATCGGGAGCTCTCTATATATAATTGTTTTAACTAAGTAAATTAAGTCATCTTTATCAATTCTATTGAGCAACTCATCTAATATTTTTTCATGCATTTGAGTAATGATTGTATTGCCAACCATCAGCTTTGTGTCCGCCACTTCGCGACTGAACGTAAGCGAATTACTTTCACAAGCATACTCGACCCTACAGTTAAAAAAAGCTTCCAAATACTCATCATCAATATCAGGCTTCGCGGCTGTTAACTTAACCAATGTTGGCGACATATTTGAGCCCACAAGTTCTCTAGCGAAGGTCACAATAGTGGCTAAAAACGTTTCAACTAAACAACTCTCAAGCACAGGGCGCTTGGAATCTGGATAGGTATCAATATGCATTTCAAATAACAAGTCGCTATCTTGCTCGGTCATTTCTATCGTGCAGGTATTGGAAACAACACGTTTGTAGCGCGCCAATCTTTCTAATGCATCGTGTAAAGACGATGAAGACATCATCGCATATCCTAAGGCATGAAACATTGAGGGGTGAAAATGCTTTGCTACTTCTGTTGCGAAGTCGCGCCGACCTAGCGTTTGATTGCAATGACGCATTAATGTCGCGAGTTTGTCGGCAGCAAGGCGTGACTCTAAATTGCTTAAATCGGTTAACGATATTTGGCACTCCGTGCATTCAGCCTGAAAATTGAGGCCATTAGTCTCCATAGCTCTTGAAAACGGTATTAACCAACCACTTAACGTCGAATAGTAATTTGGCAAACTAAAAAGCCCTATGATTTATATTAAAGAAAGGGGACTAGGATCGAGATTATAAATAATTTGCATGAAATGACAATCAATTGGCACAGATAGCTTAACGTTTGTGCTTGTTTAATTATATGTTAACAATGTAAACGAACTGTAAATGCTCCCATAGAGGAAGATATATGAACAAAAACTTAAATAAAACCATGTTAGCGTCGCTTGTTTGCGGAGCTCTTTATGCTGGTGCGGCCAACGGCGCAGATTTCTACTTTGGCGAAGATGATGGCATTCATCTGCAGGTGACTTCGCAGCTTTCTATGGGTGCCAGTTGGCGTTTGAAAGATGCTAACCCACGTTTTATTGGTGCGCTAAATGGCGGAACTGGCGGCACAACAACCACTGATGACGGTAATCTAAACTTTGGTAAGAATGATACATTTTCAAAAATTATCAAAGGCTCTCATGACATACAGCTTTCAAAAGACAATTACGGCTTTTTTGCTCGGGTTAAATATTGGTACGATAAAGAGCTAAAAGACGAGTCTCGTCCGCATGGTAATTCACCTAACGGTTATACTCCTGGCGCACCATTAAGCGATGACGGTTTTGCTGACTTTGCAAAATTTTCAGGCGTCGAATTAATGGATGCATACTTTTACACCAGTTTCGATATCGGTCAGGCACCGGTTGAATTTAGACTGGGTCGTCAAGTGATCAGTTGGGGAGAAAGTACATTTATTCAAGGTGGCTTAAATTCGACTAATCCATTCGACGTTAATGCGCTCCGTCGCCCTGGAGCGGAACTAAAAGAAGGTCTTCTTCCGGTCGGTATGGCATATATTAACGCCGGCGTATCTGCAAATCTAACGCTTGAAGCTTTCTACCAATACGAGTGGGAAAAAACTCAAATTGATGGGTGTGGCACGTATTTCTCAGGCGCTGACTTTGCAGCGGATGGCTGTTTTGCTGTAACCATTGCGGTTCCAGACCAGCAAGCGCTGGCAGGTGGTTTCTTTGCAGACCGTCGCGCTTTTGACAACAACCCAGACACGTCGCGCAGAGGTGATGGTGAGCCTGATGACGGCGGCCAGTACGGTTTTGCTTTCCGGTATTACGCTGCAGAGTTAAATGATACAGAATTTGGTCTGTACTTCATGAACCTTCACTCTAGATTACCGTTAATTAATGCTGTTAGAACTGCAATACCAGAATCAGTCGGTTCAGTATTTATACCATCAGCCCTCGATCCTACCGGTGGCTCATTGTCAGCACTAAATCCAACATACCGCATCGTCTTTCCTGAAGACCTTCAGTATTTTGGCGCTAGCTTTGCAACGAACATAGGTGGCACGGCAGTATCTGGTGAGATATCGTATAAGCCTGATACACCGATTCAAATTAATGGACCTGAACTACTTAACGGCGTGCTTTCTGAAAGCCCACTATTCCCGTACTCGTCTCGCGTAGTTGCTGCTGGTCGTGGCGAAGAAATTCGTGGATATGATGAGTTTGACGTTACTCAAATGCAGGTAACGGCGCTACATTTCTTTGAGCGCGTATTAGGCGCCTCGCGCTTAACGGTTATCGGCGAAGCTGGTATCATTTTTACTGACGGCATTGAAGATGCTGATCAGCGTTACGGTCGGAATTCTGTATTTGGTCTAGGCGATTTTGATTTAGGTGGTGGTACCAACTGTACGAATCTTCAAGCGGCGGGCGCCATAGGAGCTGACTGCGAAGCAGACGGTTATGTAACCGACAGTGCTTGGGGATATCGCATTAGAGGCGTATTAGAGTATGCCAACGTGTTTGCTGGTGTTAGCTTGAAGCCTACGATTGATTGGCAGCATGATGTCAATGGTTATTCTCCCGATCCAGGTCAGCAGTTCAACGAAGGCGCTAAATCTTTTGGCGTGTCGTTAGAAGCTTTGTATCAACAGAAATACAGTATGACGCTTGGTTACCGTGCATTTTCTGGCGGCAGTCACAATATACTGGAAGATAAAGACTTCTTGTCTTTAAACTTCGCTGTTTCATATTAATTTAAGGAGTAATCAAATGAAAAATCAATTACTAATTGCAGGGATTTTCTCTCTGTCGTTTCTATCTTCTTCGGTAATTGCAAAAGTGACTCCTGAAGAGGCACAGAAATTAGGTACGTCACTCACGCCAATGGGCGCTGAAATGGCGGGTAACGCCGCTGGTACTATTCCTGCTTGGACAGGCGGTTTACACAGCAAAAGCGGAATGAAGAGTGAAGATTCCGGTCGACCAAACAATCCTTTCCCTGACGCAAAACCGAAGTTTGTTATAGACAACAGTAATCTTGCACAATATAAAGAAAACTTAAGCGCTGGTCAGTTGGAAATGTTTAAGAAGTATCCAGACTACAAAATGCCGGTTTATGAAACCAAGAGAACATCTGCTTATCCAAGTGATATGTACGATGTTATCAAGAAAAATGCGTTAAACACTGAACTGGTTGCAGGCGGAAATGGATTAAGTAACTTTGACACATCCATTCCTTTCCCGATCCCAGCTACTGCTCTTGAGGTAATTTGGAACCACATCACGCGTTATCGCGGCGGTTCAGCTGAACGTATGCTTACAGCGATACCAGTGCAAGCAGACGGTTCGTTTGTTGAAGTTAAACTGAATGACCAACTTGTTTGGCCTGAATTTTTAGCTACCGGACGTGAAGCGGAAGATGACAACGTGTTGTTCTACTACCTTCAGGTTATTACTGCGCCTTCAAGACTAACGGGTACCGCTTTATTGGTACATGACACCATTGACCAAGTTAAAGAGGCGCGCAGAGCTTGGGTTTATAATTCTGGCCAGCGTCGTGTGCGCCGCGCACCGAATGTTGCCTATGATGGACCTGCAGCAGGGACCGATGGTTTGAGAGCGACCGACAACTATGACATGTATAATGGTGCACCAGACCGGTATAATTGGAAGTTGATAGGTAAAAAAGAAGTTTATATGCCGTATAACTCATATAAACTGATGGATACATCGGCTAAATATAGTGACATCGTGCAAGAAGGGCATTTAAACCCCGAGTTCTTGCGTTATGAACTGCATCGCGCTTGGGTACTCGAAGCGACCGTTAAAGATGACGCTCGCCATATCTATGCCAAACGTGTTTTCTATGTAGATGAAGACACATGGCAAGCATCAATTATTGATCACTACGATGGTCGCGGTGATTTATGGCGTGTATCAGAAGCATACAACATTATGTTCTATGATGTTGATACGCCTTGGATGGTTGCTGAGACGCTATACGATCTGAATTCTGGAAGATACCTAGTAACGGGTTTGTCGAACGAAGAGCCAAAGTTCATGACTTGGGGCAAAAAAGTAGACCGTCGTGACTTCTCATCCTCTGCATTGCGTCGCTTAGGCCGCTAGAATAAAACTGTGAAGAGTAATGATGGCTCCCTTGTTGGGGCCATTTTTTATAAGGAAAACGTATGAACTTACTCAAACTTTGCCTCATCGTTAGTGTATTTTTGGGATTTCAAACAAGCGCAAATCAAGCTGTAGCACCTCAAACTGCATCCGATGCTACTTTGGAATATCAAAAAACAGTTAAGAATACACTGCCGTTTTTAGATAAAAAAGATTTTGAACTTGCTGAAAAAGGCCTTATCAAGCGTCCCGAAAAAGTTGAGATACGTGATGAAAATGGCGAGGTTGTTTGGGAGCTTGGTAATTACAAATTTTTATTAGCTGAAAAATATCATGACAGTATTAATCCATCACTGGAACGCCAAGCAAGACTGAATATGCTGTATGGTTTATTTAAAGTGAGTGATCGCATTTATCAAGTGCGAGGCTACGACCTAGCAAATATGACATTAATAAAAGGCGACACTGGTTGGATAATTTTTGATACCTTACTAACACCACCTACTGCGAAAGCTGCCTTTGCGCTTGTCACCCAAGAATTAGGTGAATTCCCGATAAAGGCAGTCGTTTATAGCCACGCCCATGCTGATCACTTCGGTGGAGTAAGAGGTATTGTATCTCAGGCGCAGGCTGACAGTGGTGAAGTGAAAATAATAGCCCCGCGAGATTTTATGGAGCACGCCATAAAAGAAAACGTGTTGGCAGGTAATGCGATGACCCGCCGAGCTAGTTATCAGTATGGCAATGTGCTACCCAAATCTGAATTTGGCCTAGTTGACGCTGCAATAGGGAAAGGTCTTTCTAACGGCGCAATTGGATTGATTGCACCGACAATGACTATTGAAGACGATGAAGAAACGATAACAATAGATGGTATAGAAATGGTGTTTCAAAATACACCAGATACTGAATCACCGTCGGAAATGAATACTTATTTTCCACAGTTTAAAGCACTTTGGACCGCAGAAAACGTGATTGGCACAATGCACAATGTTTATACATTGCGCGGCGCTGCGGTCAGAGATGCGCAAGGTTGGAGTAAGTACATTAATAAACTTATTCATAATTACGCAAAAGAGACTGAAGTCATGTTTGCTTCGCATAGCTGGCCACGATGGGGCAATGAGTACTTAATTAGCGTGTTGGAAAAACAGCGAGACCTTTATGGTTACTTGCACGACAAGACGCTTAACTTGGCGAATAAGGGCGTGACGATAAATGAAATTCACAATGAGTTAAATGTACCCGATGTACTTGCTCATGAATGGTATAACCGAGGTTACCATGGCTCATATTCGCATAATGTCAGAGGTGTGTTGAATCGCTATTTAGGCTTTTTTGACATGAATCCGGCTAATCTCAATAAACTAAGTCCTGCGGATTCAGCACCTAAATATGTCGCGGCAATGGGCGGCGCAGAGAATATCATAGGGATGGCAAAAGAAGCTTATGACGCCGGTGAATATCGCTGGGCCGCTGAGCTGCTGAACAAGGTCATATTTGCTCAACCTGACAACATACCTGCAAAACTATTACAGGCAAATATTTTTGAGCAAATGGGATACCAAGCTGAAAGTGCTGGCTGGCGTAATACTTATCTTGCGGGTGCGTTTGAGTTGAGAAATGGACTACCTGATCAGATAAACGCAGCCAAGGTAGGCCCTGACCTCATCATAGCGATGAGCTCTGAGCTTATCTTTGACTTTTTAGGCGTAAGGCTCAATAGCGAGCTAGCACTTGGCAAAACCGTTTCAGTGAATATTGTCTTCCCGGACAAAGATGAGAAATTCCTGCTTGAATTAAAGAATGCGCACTTAAATAACATTGCAGGAGTGCAGTCAAAGAATGCCGACGTAACCGTTACAATGAATCGAAGCGACTTAAATCTTATGCTAATGAAGGTAAAAAGTTTTCCTGAGTTAGTGCAAAGCGGCGCGATTACCTATGAAGGAAACATCAATGCATTTGTTTCGATTTTACAAATGCTAGAAGAGTTTCCTTTCTGGTTCAATATTGTCACGCCGTAGTAAGATTTTGACGCTATTAAAAACCGAAAAAGCATAAGTGGCAATTAAGCCTTGATAATAGATGAGCTAAAATATGAATATGAATAGTAAAACCATTACGCAAGGCTTTGTGCTGGCTGGCTTAATGAATTCTTCGGTTTTGGTTTTCTCGCGGTTTTTCACTAACCCTACAATTGCCGAATTTGACCCTGTGGTAATGTCGAATTTCGGATTATTAATGATTTTAATATGGGGGTTCGCTTATATATCAGCGGCAAAAAATTACGCCAAAGTAAAATGGCTCGTTGGCGTTTTTGCTGTTGAAAAGCTGATTTATGGCTGCGTTTGGATAAACTGGTTTCTTAATAATAATATTTATGATGTTTATGAGAAGGATACAATGGCGGGGCTATTTTACTCAATCTATGGCATCAATGATTGGCTGTTTTTTGTTTTCTTTTCTTATGTTTTCTTTCATGTAATCAAAAGCAAAGATTCGTAACATTCTAATATGTAAGTTTCGATTGGCTGGGCGAGCAGTAAGGTTTTTGAATTAACGAGTAATATGTTGAAGAAGCTTATCAATGCCAGCTTTTAACTGGCTGGCAATGATGAAATGGGGGTCGTTGAAAATCATTATTCATTTTCACCGACTCCCTGTTTCTCTGAGCAGCTACTCAATATAAAACTGAGCCCGTTTATTCAGACATCGACGCCATATCAATCACAAAACGATGTGCCACATCGCCTTTCGCTAAGTGTTTAAATGCGTCATTAATTTCATTGGCATTGATTATCTTACATTCAGGATGAATGTTGTGCTCAGCACAAAAATCTAACACTTCCTGTGTCTCCTTAATGCCGCCAATCAATGAACCAACAATACGGCGTCTACCCGTGACCAGTGGAATGGTCATTGGCTCTTCAAGCGGTCCAATCTGACCGACAATTACCAAGGTTCCATCAACATCCAATAGTCGTGTGTAGGCATCAACATTGTGTTTTACCGGAACGGTATCGAGTATTAAATCGAATGATGAAGCCGCTTTTTTCATCGCCTCTTTATCGGTTGAAACTAATAAACTTGTAGCGCCGCTCCTTTTAGCTTCCTTTTCCTTTGCATTGGAACGGCTAATTACGGTGACTTCTGCGCCCATTGCCGCCTACCGCGACAGAATCACCTACGTTGTAGCGCTTTACATCCGTTCCTACTTCCAAAACGCGGCCGACAATTTCATGGCCTGGCACGAGCGGATAACTTTGCGGACCCCAGTCTCCGTTGACAGTATGCAAGTCAGAGTGACAAATGCCACTGTAGAGGATTTCAATTGCGACGTCGTTGCTTCGAAGTGGTAAGGCTCCATATGAGCATCTGATGAGTGCGCTGCGTATCCAATTGTTTTCATTATTTTGGGCAGTATTCGCTACAAAGTTTAATCATCTTTAGTCATTCTTGTGAAGGTAGAAATCTGCCACCATCAACCGTAGAGTAAAAAGCATCGTTATTTTGATTTATTCGTTGAATAACAAAAATAAGTGGGGAAATATCCAACTTGATGATTTAATAGTTAGTTATAAAGCCTTATTAAACTTGCACACTCACAGTCATGAATGAAGATATTATCATTGCGCTTGCTTCTCTCATTCACCGAATCGGAGGCGAGACCGCTAAACAAGCTAAAGCAATTGCATTGCAGCATGAATGCGAATTAAAAAGAGTACGTCGCTCAAGAAATTGGATTGTAACGGGTGATGCGATAAAGCTTCAAACTTATGCTGCACAGCTGAAAGCAGAGCAAATGATTTCACAGAAGTTAAATAAACAAGGTGTTGGTGAGTTTCATTACCTTATCAAGAAGATTGAAACTGCCTTATTGGGACATGCTGATAAATTAGAAACGTTAGAAGTAAAGTTGCTTCGATTGGTCACGCAATTCCCAAGTATCACCTTATCAGAATTGGTATCACTTACCCATTGCACTGAGGTGGAAGCAAGAGTTGCTCGCTTTGAGGCTGATAGCTGGTAATCACGCTTTATCCATAACAAATCGGTTTTCTCAGTTTGTATTGAATAATGCTTTGTTCTCATGACATGACGAATGCTTTCTAAAAATGGTGAATTAGCCACTGTTGACTCCTTTTTGTATGGTGTGGTTACGATGCACGCATAGTAACCACACTGATTTAGTTGCTACTTTAGTTTAGCTTATTGTATTTCTTGTAAAATGATGAGCGGGGTTACTATGCATGCATAGTAAACGCAGAAAAAGTTGTAGAAATTAACACCGGAAAAATAGTAAGCTATTGAAATAAATAGAGTATGGGGACTGTGTGGAATGAAGCTATCTCGTTGTTACAACGCGGTCTACATAATAATATGTTAGATTTGGGAGGAACAATGGCAGATAAGCCTAAAACTATTCAAGAATATATTGAATCCAAACCCAAAGAGACACAAGAGAGGCTGGAGGAATTGCGCAGTTATCTAAAACTTGCCGATCCAGAGGCGGATGAAGGGCTAAAATGGGGAAAGCCTGCGTTGATAAATGATGGAATACTTTATGTGTACGCAGCCTTTAAGGAACATGTCAGCCTCCACCCAACGCCTACAGTGATAAATACTTTTCGTAAAGAACTGGAAGCATATAAGTTGTCGGACAATACAATCCAGTTTGCCTTGGAAAAACCGATCCCAAAAGAATTAGTTTTAAAAATTGCCAAATTGCGAGTCTACGAGAAGAATGAAAAAGGCATTGGCTGGAAATGAATGCACCAAATCTAACAAAGCAAATACACTCTGACGCCAAAAAGCGCCGCTTTGCTCTGCTTTTTGCCACAGGTGATTTGCAGCGTTAGCCATTCAATTCTCTCTTTGATTTAAGTAATCCATTGGATTATACTCCGCAAATGCAAAATACAATAGCTGAACTACCAGAATACACTAAACGTGCGGATTCTCTTTTAAAAGAGTCAGAGCGCAAGGATGTTATCGATTACTTATCCGAGCATCCCAAAGCGGGGACTCTAATAGAAGGTACTGGTGGTATTCGGAAATTGCGATGGAGCAAAGGTAATAAGGGGAAAAGCGGTGGCGTTCGAGTAATTTACTACTATCATGATGAAAGAATCCCGCTTTATTTATTAACGATGTTTGGGAAGAATGAACAGGCTAATTTAACTAAAGCCGATAGAAACTCTCTTTCAAAACTTGTTAAAATATTGGTTGTTAAAGCTTTGGAGAAACATAATGACTAGTGCATTTGAAAGTATTGCTCAAGGTCTAAAGGAAGCAATAGATCTGAACGATGGCAAAAAAGTAGCTGCAAGGGTTCATAGAGCACCAGAAGTTAACGTGGCTGAAATACGGCAAAATCTTGGACTAACTCAAATGGAGTTTGCTTCTAAATTTTGTATTAGCGTTTCAACTCTGCGTCACTGGGAAAGAGGTGACCGCAACCCACATGGTCCAGCTCTCGCTTTGCTCAACGTGGTTGCTAAAGAACCTCAAGCGGTCTTGCGAGCACTTGGCTAATCGGGTGGCCAGAGGTCTCTAACCTCCAGCCCCCACAACACCCTGCATGCGGCTCCGCACAGGGCGTTTCACTTAGGATGGTGAAGCGCGATCCAACCATCACGCAATGAATAAAGCCCTTCGGATTTTAAGTAATCAAGTGATAAAGCTTGATTAACCCCCCCCGGAGTTTTAGCACTGCGCCATGGCCCTTTGTTAGTGATACCACAAGCAACTGCCGCCTGAACATGCACACCCAATCTCATTAAATTTCTCACTTTAGTACGCGACGCGGCTTTCGCCACTGTCACCAGTAGGCCATTCGGACTCTGCACCTGATCCAATGATCTAGATCTACGCATCGTTGGTACCCACTAACGATGCCAAAGTAGTTTATCCAGCCACGTAAATATTGGCTGATTTTAAAAAGTTGGTAATGCATCGACACGCCCCAATTGCGGTTCGTTAACCGTCTGACTCGTTGCTTAAATTTCAGCACGGTCTTCGGGTCCCAATGAATGCGGCCTCGCTTCTCAAGCTCTTTGTCCAAAGGGTCGAGCATAATGTTCGCCAGAAGCGGCGATAAAGGTCCGCCTTGTGGAACACCTTCTCGGCTTTCACTATAAAACTGGTTATCGATAACCCCAGCTCGCAAGTAGCGTTTAATCAATTTTTGGCCTAAACCG
>CBFIAR010000007.1:45376-151818 GCA_965660625.1 Glaciecola sp.
ACGCGTCTGACAGGTGAGGGTTGATATTGTCCTGAGCGAAGCTCAGTCATAATACGTTTCCAGTTACCCTCTTTTGCCCAAGCGGGGAAGTCATCAATGGACATGCCATCAATGCCAGCGACCCCTTTGTTGGATCGGACTCGTTTCCATGCAACCATAATATTGGCTGATTGAAGTGCGAGTCCGAGTAGATCTGCACTAAATGCGTCAAAACCGCTGAGCTTATTCAGAAAATTGCTGATGAGTGTAAGATTCCTGTGCATGTTACTAAAGAATCCGCACCCGAAATTATGCTTAAATATGGCGTTATGAGCTCCCCTGCAGTCGTTATTAATAATAAGCTAATGCATTCAGGCTCAATTCCGGATAGAAAAAAAATAGAAGCATGGTTAGATTAAGGAGTAACATGCTATGGCGCTTCAGTTGACTACCGTACAGAGAGTATCGAGGCGCTCGATTAGACTGAGGTGGTCACAATAATTCCTACCTTTAGTAAATAGTACTTGGCAATTGGGTTCTTAAAATATTTGAACTGAGATAAGGAGAGTTTGATGAAGGGCAAATTAGCTGCAGCAGCTATTTTATTTTCGGTGTTGTGTTTGTCGTGCTCCGCAAATGCGGAACTAGTGTCAGTCACTGCTAATTTTCAAACGATGCCAGAACAGCGAAGCTTTGACGGCCGAATACAGGCGGTTAATCAAGCAACAATTTCCGCTGAAACACGCGGGCGAATTGAAGAAATTAATGCAGACATTGGTGATACAGTCGTTCCTGGTGCAGTCATTCTGACTATTACTAGCACTGAACAAAGGGCTGGCCTGTCGCAAGCAGAAGCAAACTTTGCGGAGGCAAAATCGAATTTTGCAGCCGAGATGTTTGAGTTCAATAGAATTAAAGATCTGTATGCTCGAGAGTTTATTGCCAAAACAGAAATGGACAAAGCAAACGCGCGGGTAAGTGCGGCCACTGCAAAAGTCGATAGTGCGCAAGCGGCAATTAATACCGCTAAAGAAGAATTATCTTATACCGCAGTTAGAGCGCCTTATTCTGGTATCGTTAGTGCGCGCTTTGTTGAGCCAGGTGAACTCGTTCAGCCAGGAACAGTGTTAATGTCAGGCTATGATCCTAATGCACTGAGAGTTGAAGTCGACTTACCGCAAAATATTGCGGAGAAAGTACGTGAATTAGGCATTGCGAGCGTTGTACCTGCAACTGGCAATACGATTACCGATGCCATAGTGCCAACTAAATTAATCTTATACCCCACTGCAGATTCAGCTACCAGTACCGTTCGTGTTCGTTTAGAGTTATCACAACAAGCCAACCAATTTCGTCCGGGTGAATTTGTTAAGGTGCTGTTTAAGATTGGCGAAACTCAGCGCTTATTGATCCCACTTGATAGCGTTGTTTATCGCTCAGAAGTGACGGGTGTTTATGTGATAAAAGAGGGCAAGCCGCAGCTGCGGCAAATTCGCCCAGGTGCTGTGTTCGCAGATCAACTAGAGGTTTTAGCGGGGCTTAGTGATGGTGAGATTGTTGCAGTCGATCCAGTTGCTGCGGCTAGTGAGCTAACAACTGCGCGTGCCGCCAAAATTGAGGCAAAACTTTGAGCACTCAATCTAATTTTTCAGGAGCAATTGCGCTAGGCGCATCACGCTCACAGTTGACCGCTTTGCTAGCCCTGTTCGGCTTGATATTAGGTGTATTCGCAGCGCTAGTTACGCCACGTGAAGAGGAACCGCAAATTGACGTGACCATGGCCAATGTTTTTATCCCGTTTGCCGGTGCGTCAGCAAAAGATGTGGCAAGTTTAGTCACAACACCCATGGAACAAGTACTCGCTGAAATAGGTGATGTTGAGCATATATTTTCTATCTCGCGCCCTGGAATGGCGGTATTGACCGTGCAGTTCGAGGTTGGTATTCCAAGAACAGAGGCACTGTTACGATTGTACAACGCAGTGCATTCCAATAACGATTGGCGGCCAGCTAATTTAGGCATCGGTCCAGTACTTGTTAAACCAAAAAGTATCGACGATGTTCCCGTGGTTTCGTTAACTCTATGGACAGAGAAACCATCCGCTGGCGCGCTCGAACTAACGCAAATTGCGCATGCTTTAGAAACCGAATTGAAACGTATTCCTGGTACACGTGACATCGATACCATTGGCGTTGTTCAGCCAACAGTGCGCGTGCTTCTGTCTCCAGAAAAACTGTCTGCGCACGGCATCGCAATAGCAGAGTTACGCAGCGCATTGCAAACAAACAGTGCGGTGAGCCATGCGGGTAATTTGGTCAATCACGATCACTCTATACCCGTTCAGGCTGGGACATTTTTTTCGCGTCCTGAAGAACTTGGCGACTTAATCGTTGGCCTTCATGATGGGCGACCGGTTTATCTTAGCGCGGTCGCGAGTATTGAGTTTGGCGCACCCGAAAATAGCCAGTATGTTAGATATGCTCGCAGCAGTGATCAACTTATTGCCCCCGCAGTGACAGTTGAAATCAGCAAAAAAGCGGGCGAAAACGCCGTCGATATAGCGGAGCAAATCATTCAGCGAACAGAGCTCTTGAAAGGCGTTTTGATCCCAAGTGATGTTAATGTAAGTGTGACGCGTAACTATGGCGAAACTGCAAATGACAAAGCGAATAAACTCATTCAGAAATTAGTTTTTGCGAGCCTCTCTGTGGTTGTTTTAGTGGCATTAACGATGGGTATCCGAGAAGCTATTGTTGTGGGGGCAGCAGTTGTGCTTACCCTCGCTATCACTTTATTCGCGTCTTGGGCTTATGGGTTTACCTTAAATAGAGTGTCGCTGTTCGCGTTAATTTTCTCTATTGGTATTTTAGTTGATGACGCCATTGTGATTGTTGAAAATATTCACCGCCATTTAAACTTAGGCGGGAAAAAACTCATTGACGTTATTCCTATTGCTGTCAGCGAAGTTGGCGGTCCGACTATTTTGGCAACGTTTACAGTCATTGCGGCATTGCTGCCAATGGCGTTTGTAAGCGGTCTAATGGGCCCATATATGAGTCCAATTCCAATAAACGCATCCTTGGGCATGTTTATTTCACTCGTGGTGGCATTTACGTTTACCCCATGGCTGACCAACAAATTATTAGTTGATCACGGGCAAGATAAAAATGAAGCCCAAAGCAATGACTCAACTTCGCCAGATGCTAATTCAAATGCCAGCAAGCCTGACAAATTAACTAGCGCCACACACTCCTTTTTTGACCGGCTTATGCGTCCATTTTTAGGCGATAAAAAACGCCGCAATCGCTATGGCTTAATAGGCGTTTTAGTGCTGCTTATTGTGCTTGCATGCTCGCTCGCTGTTTTCAAATTAGTTGTTTTGAAAATGCTGCCTTTTGACAATAAGAGTGAGTTTCAAATTGTGGTTGATTTGCCTGAAGGAAATTCCTTAGAGCGCACTAATGCAGTGCTTAGCGAATTAAGTACTTATTTGTTGAGTGTAGATGAAGTCACCGACTTACAAACGTACGCAGGCACAGCATCGCCCATCGGATTTAATGGTTTGGTGCGCCAATACTATTTGCGTCAGGCGCCAAACCTCGGTGATATTCAGGTAAATTTGCTCGATAAACATGAACGAGATCGCACTAGCCACGAAATTGCGCGCTCAGTTCGCCCTGATCTAGTCGCGATTGCTGAACGTCATCATGCTGTGATAAAGGTAGTTGAACCACCACCGGGCCCGCCGGTTTACGCGCCACTCGTTGCTGAAGTATATGGGCCTGACTATGCTGGACAACTAGATCTTGCTAGAAAATTACGGGTGCAGTTTGCCAATACTGATGATGTTGTTGATGTTGATGATAGCATTGACAAGAGCATTGGCCAGGGCGTTGATCAAGGCCCGAATGACTATCTAAATCAAAACGTTTCACGTTACATTGTGCATGTTGATCGCGAACGTGCTGCACATTTAGGCATTGGCCAACAACAGTTTACTGACGCGCTTACTGTGGCGTTGAGCGGTGAAGATATTGCCTACTTACACACGGGTCATGCTAAATACCCGATCCCGATCCAACTCGACTTTGCACCAGCGAATAAAGCAAAAATAGAGGACCTGTTGCAAATTGAAGTGCGGAATCAAAGCGGTGTTTTAATTCCGCTATCTAGTTTCACGCATATCGAGTTATCGCCATGGCAACAAACGATTTACCACAAAGATTTATTACCAGTAGTCTATGTAACAGGTGATGTTGCTGGCGATTTAGATAGCCCCTTATACGGCATGTTCGATCTGGTCAGTCAGCTTGGCGACTCGGTAAAGCAGTATTTTATACAACAACCCGATACGCCCTTCGCGTATAGCATCAAATGGGATGGTGAATGGCAAATCACTTACGAAACGTTTCGTGATATGGGAGCGGCATATGCTGTAGGGCTACTACTCATTTACATGTTGGTGGTTAGTCAATTTCATTCTTATTTGGTGCCGTTAGTGATTATGGCCCCAATACCGCTTACACTCATTGGGATTATGCCTGGGCATGCCTTACTTGGAGCGCAATTTACCGCAACCTCGATGATCGGCATGATTGCGCTAGCGGGAATATTGGTGCGCAATTCAATCTTATTGGTAGACTTTATTAATCAATCTATTGCTTCGGGTATGATTTTAGAAGAGGCAATCGTAAAATCAGCCAGCGTGCGCGCAAAACCTATCGTGTTGACCGCAATAGCAGCTATGCTAGGTGCCTTTTTTATTCTGGATGATCCCATTTTTAACGGTCTTGCGGTCAGTCTGATATTTGGTATTTTGGTATCGACGGTGCTGACATTACTTGTCATTCCTTTATTGTATTACGCTCTCTTGCGTCGTAAGAGCCTACCGTCCTAGCTTGCCTATTTATAAAGTCAACTGTGCGTCACCGTACCGAAAGGTCCGGTGACTAACGGTAGAATGCAATCTAGTTTGGTCGAGACCATTCTCGGCCAGCACTGCATTCAACTTATAAATCAGGTAACGAGATGTCAAATACATATACCCGCTGGTTCGAAGAAATGGGCATGGACGATGTCGCACAAGTAGGCGGAAAGAACGCTTCACTAGGTGAGATGTACCAAAAGCTGACGGCTCATGGCGTGCGAGTGCCGAATGGTTTTGCGGTTACAGCCGAGGCTTATCGCATGGTATTGGATGAGAACGATGCTTGGTCGCAATTGCACGAAGCGCTTGACGAGCTAGATCCTGATAATCTCAAGGACTTGCAAACGCGTGGAGCGAAGGCAAGAGCAATAATAGCCAAGAGCAAGTTACCGGAAACTTTACAATCAGAGATCATCAGTCAGTACGCTAAGTTAAAGCAGCAATATGGTAATGATGTGTCTTTGGCGGTAAGATCTTCGGCTACGGCTGAAGACTCTCCAGAGGCATCCTTTGCTGGCCAAAATGACACCTATTTAAACATTAGCGACGAAAAGGCCCTCCTCAATGCTTATCTTCGCTGCTTAATTTCTAACTTCACAGATCGTTCCATTCACTATAAATATGACAACGGTTTTGACTACTTCAAAGTTGATTTGTGTGTTGTGATCATGAAGATGGTGCGCAGTGATATTAGTGCTAGTGGCGTTATGTTTTCGATAGATACCGAGACCGGCTTCAAAGATGTTGTGTTCATTAATTCCGCTTTAGGTTTGGGGGAAAATATTGTGCAGGGCACTATCGACCCAGATACTTTTTACGTGCACAAACCAAGCTTTGAAAATGGCTTCCGTGCAGTACTAAAGCGTCGTTTGGGACAAAAAGAACAAAAGATGATTTTTACCGACACCCTCAATACCGACAATATTGCGGTTGAGTATACTGCTAATGTTGCCACTACGAAGGCGGAACAAAATCACTTTTCTATTTCAGATGACGATGTCATGGTACTCGCCGATTATGCCATCAAAGTTGAAAAGCACTATTCCAAACAAAAAGGTAAACATAAACCAATGGATATGGAGTGGGCGAAAGACGGCGTTGATGGCCATATTTATATGGTTCAAGCGAGGCCAGAAACGGTAGAGTCACAAAAAATAGATAATGTGCTGAAGATGTACCACCTCAAAAACAGTGCACCCGTTCTTGTTCGAGGACAGGCTGTTGGTACTCGCATTGGTGCTGGTACGGTGCGCGTCATCAATGACGTTAAACAGTTAGGCAGTTTTAAAGCCGGTGAAGTGCTGGTGACTGATTCGACAACCCCAGATTGGGAGCCGGTAATGAAAATTGCCGCTGCTATCGTGACTAATCATGGTGGTCGCACTTGCCACGCCGCCATCGTTTCTCGCGAATTGGGTATTCCTGCGATTGTTGGCACTAATGATGGAGCAGAGGTGCTTCTCGAGGGTCAAGAAATTACGGTCAGCTGCGCTGAGGGTGAAATCGGGAAGGTGTATGAAGGCTTAGTCGAGTTTTACATTGAAGAAACTGACCTCAGTAACCTTGTGCGCCCAAAGACTAAAATTATGATGAATTTAGGTAATCCCGATCAAGCCTTTGGTCTAGCCTCACTGCCGGTGGATGGGATAGGTCTAGCACGCATGGAGTTCATTATTAGCGAATACATTAAAACGCACCCCATGGCGCTAATACACCCAGAAAAGCTCGACCAAAAAACGCGCCAATCGATTGCTAATCTCAGTGCCGCCTATGCAGACCCCCAAGATTACTTTATTAAGACGCTATCTGAAGGCGTCGCTAGCATTGCCGCTGCCGTTTATCCGAAACCGTGCGTGGTGCGAATGAGCGACTTTAAGAGTAACGAATACGCCACATTACTAGGCGGAGTGCATTTCGAACCCGTCGAGGCAAACCCGATGATCGGTTTTCGTGGCGCTGCACGTTACAGTCATCCAGCTTATGCAGAAGGGTTTGGTTTGGAGTGCGCGGCGATGAAACGAGTGCGCGACGAAATGGGCTTTACTAATGTTATCTTGATGATCCCTTTTTGCCGTCGTATTCAGGAAGCTGAGAAAGTCCTAGCAGTAATGGCTGATAATGGGCTAAAACGCGGTGCAAACGGTCTGCAAATTTACGTCATGTGTGAAATTCCAAACAATGTCATCCTGATTGACGAATTTGCGAAATTGTTTGATGGTTTCTCTATCGGCTCCAACGATCTGACTCAACTGACTTTGGGAGTGGACCGAGATTCCGAAATCGTCTCCTTTGATTTCGATGAACGCGATGCTGGAGTCAAACAGATGATTAAGATGGCAGTAGAAGGTGCTAAACGTAATGGGCGACATTCGGGTCTTTGTGGCCAAGCGCCGTCCGACTATTTGGAAATAGCCGAGTTCTTAGTTGAAATTGGCATCGATTCTATGAGTCTTACTCCAGACGCCGTGCTAAAGACTCTCGGTCAAATACTGAAAGTTGAGGAGCGATTAAGTCACTCTTAATCAACACTGCAGCGTAATTATTTTCTGATGCTGGTTACCACTTCTTTTGATCCGTTTATGTGTAGGTTCATGTAAATGGGGGAGCTGTAAAATCAGAGCAGTCATTTATGTTACTTACTTTTTAACCAGCGCGAAAAAGCATTTGCGCTGAGTGGATAACTGAATTGATAACCTTGCCCAATATTGCAATTATGGGTTCGCAAAAAATCAAGTTGAGTTTGAGATTCGATGCCTTCAGCAACAATACGTTGATTTAAATTTAGGCCCATATTAATAGCAGCAGTTACAACGGCAGCATCATCGTCACTACTATCAATGCTATTAATAATGGAGCGATCAAGTTTTAAAATATCAATAGGAAAACGGCGCAGATTATTCAAACTGGAGAAGCCTGTACCAAAGCCATCCATTGCCAGCTTCACACCTAATTCGCTTAGTGCATCTAACGTTAGCTTCGATGTTTCACTATCTTGAGATAACACATTTTCAGTGAGCTCTATCTCTAAATACTTTGGATCGAGTCCAGTCTCCGCTAGTATTTTTTCTACACTTATTGCATAGCCTAAATTTCGCAGCTCTACAGCCGATACGTTGACCGCGACCGGCAGGGCATCTAGCCCGATATCCAACCATTTTTTGATTTGCGTACAGATATCACGCATGACCCATTTTCCTATACTTTCAATGAGTCCGCATTCTTCAGCAACGTCAATAAACTGATGTGGGTAAACAAGACCAAGTAGAGGATCTCGCCATCTCAGGAGGGCCTCGGCACCCGATACTAGCCCTGTCGATAAGTCAATTTGTGGCTGATAATGAACCACAAATTCGTTGTGCTCTACTGCTCTTCTTAAGTTAGAGGCTATTAACTGACGTTGTACCGCGCGAATATTCATTTCAGTACGAAAGAATTCGAAATTACTACGACCATTGGCTTTTGCATGGTACATAGCAATATCTGCGTTTTGCATTAACTGGTCAACGGTATGCCCGTCGTATGGAAAAATACTAATGCCAATGCTAATAGATACGTAAATTTCATTGCCACCAATATGATGAGGAGAAGCAAGCGCAGCGAATAATTTAGCAGCAACATGTGCTGCATCTTGGGGGTCATCAATGGTTCTAAGCAATATGACAAATTCATCGCCGCCCTGTCTGCATACAGTGTCGGTTGTGCGAATACAGGCGGACAAACGCGCTGCAACTGAATTTAATAGAAGGTCACCTACAGAATGGCCTAAAGAATCATTGATATGTTTAAAAAAATCGAGGTCAATAAACATCAGTGCCAGTTGCGTTTTACTGCGCAGCGCAGCACCAATTGCTTGGGTTAATCTTTCCTTTAGGAGTAATCGATTGGGTAGTCCAGTTAAGGCATCATGCTGAGCTAGATGAGCCATCTTTTTTGTCATCGCGCGAGATTGAGATATATCCCTAAAGACGATGATAGCGCCTGTAACTTGGTTGTTGCTATTGTGAGTAGGAACAGAGGAATCTTCAATCCGAAACGCCATACCATCTCGTCTAATGATTGAACTGTTTGCTGAGATTGAAACGCTTTTATTTTCAGAGATGGCTCGGACGACTGGATTTTTAGATGGTAATTGACTGTTGCTGTCTACTAGTTGAAAGACCTCTTCAAAAGGCATACCAACAGCTTCTTCTTTAGCCCAGCCTGTCATATGTTCTGCGATTGGGTTGAGATAGCTTACCTTACCATTTTTGTCTGTCACAAGAACGGCATCCGTCATCGAATGCAGGATGACTTGTGCACGGTCCTTTTCCTCAAAGAGAACTTCTTCCAAGTGACGTAAATTATTTTTTATGGCTTTCTGTGAATCAACGTAACTTAAAATATGACGTAGCCAAGGAGAAACAGGTTCATTATTTGAATAAGGCGGTATTGTATTTTCGTTGGTCGATGGTTCCATGACTAAGACGAGTGCGTTTGGAGCCGCCTCCAAAGCAAAATTAAAAGCGCTTTCACCTTTGTATTCAGAGAATAAACTGGAAAGTAAAACTACGTCTGCTTCGTTGTTGTCAAGATAAGAAAAACCGCCTGAAAGCGTGCAAAACCACTCAAGTCTATATGGGAACATACAGTTTTGGGCTAGTTGTTGTTGGATGCATTGAGCATCAAAACAATTTTTTTCTAGCAACAAAATGCTTAATGGTTCTTTACTTGTTGTTTGCATAATTCCTAACGAAGCCTCTTAGTAATTGGACAATGTAAATGCAGTTACAAAATGTATTGCTCAGGGTTATGGCAATTAAACTCAGTTTTCAAGAACCCTCGAATTTGGTCGAAACACTGGATTTTTTCTTACTTCATCTAACTAATATGAGCAAGAAATACCCACATTATGTCCTCAGAATGTTGCATATCGTCATACTTGTCTGTTCGTTAAAGCACAAAGCCGCGATCTATTCTTTTCGCAAAGTTAGCACCACCTCATGATCAGTTTGATCATCGAGCAAAGGGACATAAGGTGGTGGCAGCACTTTTCCATCGAGTGTCATCGTTACTTTGGGTTGTTTTTTATCACGCTGAATTTGTTTAACTACAATATGGTAATGAGTACTGCCAAACGTGTAGTCAACGGAGTAAGTTGTCCAACTTTTTGGAATACACGGCGCAATTTTTAAGCGCTCGCCTTCTTTGGTGATCCCTAGTAAGGACTCCAATACAAGACGATACATCCAACCTGCTGAACCTGTATACCAAGTCCAACCACCGCGACCAATGTGAGGCTCAACGGCATATACATCAGCAGCCACAACATAGGGTTCGGCTTTATAAATAGCCACTTGCTTGGCACTGAGGCCATGATTAAGCGGGTTAATGATATTCATTAATTCCCAAGCGCGTTTGCTATCCCCCATTTTTGCAAACGCCATGGTCGCCCAGATTGCGGCATGTGTGTATTGACCTCCATTTTCTCGCACTCCGGGCACATAACCCTTTATGTAACCGGGATTCATTTCTGATTTATCAAATGGTGGCTCAAGTAGCTGTATTATCTTGTCCTGCCGTCTCACTAAGTGTTCGTCCAGTGAGTTCATTGCTTGAATTGAGCGTTCTTTATTTCCCGCACCGGAGAGTACCGACCAACTTTGGGCAATAGAATCGATAGTGCATTCGGGGCTTAGCGATGAACCTAGTGGTGTGCCATCATCAAACCATGCACGACGATACCAAGCACCATCCCAGCTATGTTTGGCTAAATTTTTCTGAAGCTTGTCGGCTTCGTCTCTACAGTGTTTCGAAAACGCGCTGTCTTTATATAAATCTGCAACCTCAGCAAATTCTTCTAGTATTTTGTATAAGAAGAAGCCAAGCCAAACGCTTTCACCTTTTCCTTCAATACCTACAGTACTCATGCCGTCATTCCAGTCACCAGAGCCCATTAAGGGCAAACCCTTTTCGCCAAAGCGCAAACCGTGCAGGATTGATAACACACAGTGTTGGTACAATGTGGACTTTTCATGAGTTATGGTCGGCAAATCGTAATAGGACTCTTCATCATCGTTCAGCTCGCGTCCCGCAATGAAAGGCGCTAATTCATCCAGTACGTCAATATCTCCAGTGCCGATAATATAGCGACAAGTTGCTAATGGTAGCCATAAATAATCGTCTGAGCAGCGAGTTCGTACTCCACGTCCAACCGGCGGATGCCACCAATGCTGAACATCACCTTCTGGATATTGGCGAGCTGCACTAGTGAGTAAGTGTTCACGTAGCAACAATGGTTGTGTATGCAGCAGCGCCATGGCATCCTGTAGCTGATCGCGAAACCCAAACGCACCACCAGATTGATAAAAACCGCTTCGCGCCCAAAAGCGGCAAGCTAAGGTTTGATAAATCAGCCAACCGTTGGTCATGATATTTATTGTAGGATCAGGCGTTGTTACTTGAACAGTGTCTAAGGTTTTTTGCCAGAAGTGGTGAACGCTTTCGAGCGCACGGCGCACCGTACCTGTTTCCCGCAATTTCAATGCTAAAGCTCGAGCTTTTTGTATGTTTTTTCCGGCACCGAGTCGGAAAATGATACTTCGCTCTTCACCATCTGCTAGTTCAAACGGCACTTGGATTGCACCGCAGGGATCGAGACCTGCCCCCAAACGACCGGGTAAGCGCTCTCGGGTCATTGCATCAGGGCATTGTAAAGTACCATTACGGCCAATAAATTCGCTGCGATCTCCACTCAAGCTTCGAGACATATTGTCAACATCAAAGAAAGCCACTCGATCACCAAACTCTGTATTGTAGGCATTGCGAGCAAACAGCGCTCCGCTTTGGGCATCAATTTCAGTGACTACATGCATTGCAGATTTAGCACGCTGTTCATCAAGTACCCACTCTACATAGCCAGTAGCAGTCAATCGTCGCTTCGAACCCGAATGATTCCGAATTTTAAGCACAGAAAACTTAACCGCTTCGTTTAGGTCGACGAATATACACAGTTCTGACTCTATGCCGCCTTCAGTATGCTCAAAAATACTGTAACCGAAACCATGTCGAGTCACATAAGGGGTTTTACCAGCACTTGGCATCGGCGTTGGTGACCAAAAGTAGCCACTATCTTCATCTCGTAAATAGAAAGCCTCTCCGCCGCTTGCTCCTACACTGTCCTCGCTCCAAGGCGTTAGGCGATATTCATGCGCGTTTTCACTCCATGTATAAGCTTGACCACTTTCAGCAATTACTGTACCGAATTGAGAATTGGCCAATACGTTTACCCAAGGTAAGGGGGTTTTGTTGGCTGTGCTTGTGGTAATGATATATTCGCGGCCATCGCTACTAAACCCACCAATACCATTATTTAATTGAAGGTTTTGCGTCAGTGTCTGCTGTGGCTCAGTTTTCTTAGGTCTGGAGATATTGGCTGGCTTTAGCGATGCTATTCGTTTTTCAGTTAAAATACGGCGGTTTATTTGGTCGGCTAGTGTGCCTTGATTATCCATAATGACTGCACGGGCTACAGCTTGTAAAAGAATTCTATCTTCACTCGAAATTTGCTCACCAGATCGCACAAATATGCCGCCCTTACGATTAATATATTTAGCTTCAGTACCTGAGGTGATAAGCCCCATTATATGATCTTGCAGAAGTTGACGGTAACCCATTTGTTCCTCATTCCATATCACCAAATCGACTACTAGCCCTCTTAATCGCCAATATGAATGGCACTGAATTAACTGACGTACCATTTCAATATGCTGACTACTTGAAATTTTAAGTAGCATAATGGGGAGATCACCAGAAATAGAATGAGCCCATAAGCCAGATTGCCCGCGTCTATTTTGAGCTAATAATGCTGCATCCGCTCGCAGCGAAATATTGGGATAAATAATTGAGCTGGCAAGACGACGATAGAGCAATACATCAGATTCACTTACATTGATTTGATGCAGTGCAATACTGCTATGAGTCCAGGCTAAATCAAGAACTCTATCGGTAAGGTGGCGATCCTGATATTTTCCAATGAGCGCAATACATTCTTCTCGACTATTAGCCATACCGGTCACTAGATCTACCTTAGCCGTTGCACCTGCATCCATATGCACAGGACAGCGAATGGACACTATTGGGTCAAGCACGGAACCAGCGCTACCGGATAGCTCTCCTGGCTCCAGTAGTGCTTGTGGTGACACGAGCGTACGACTACGCCCAATGAATTCCAAACGGTTGGTTGTGCTGGAAACGCCTCCAATTTTGACGTCATCACCATTGCCGTGAGGTACTAATAAATGAAACATCCACACTGTTTCGCTACTTGCAGAGCGTGGTCGCCGGGAGCATAAAATAGCCGTACCGTTTGCAATTATTTCTGTTTGTACAAAAAGGTTGCTAAAAGACGGGTGTGTAATATCTGATGAGGGTAAGGCCATAACCACTTCAGCATAAGTTGTAATATCTAATTGGCGATGTGTGTCTGAGTGATTGCATAAACGAATGCGCCGTAATTCAATATCGTCTTCCGGTGAAACGACTATCTCACTATAAGTTTCAATGTCGTGATCGCAACGCCTAAACTCTGCTCGACCTCCAGAAAACAAGGCACTGTATGATTGGGCAGTTTTTAAGGTAGGTTGGTAGGTTGCAGACCAGAATTCCTCGCTACTTGTATCTCGCACGTATACAAATGTGCCCCAACTCTCACAGGTTGCGTCTTCACGCCAGCGTGTCACGGCCAAATCGTGCCAGCGACTATAACCTGAGCCCGTGTTGGTTAGCATCACATGATAACAACCGTTTGATAGCAGCTGAACTTCGGGGGCTGGCGTTTGGGCAGCAATAGGAGTGTTAACAGAAACTTCTGTGTGGTCAAACAGCATGCCACTTTCAGCATGCTGTTCAATGTTTGGTTGAAATATTGACGTTTTTGGCACTCGTTCCTGCAGTAAAAGTAGTGCCGATTTGAATAGTGGGTCTGATTCAAAGCGCCGCTGCATTGGGCGGTTTAACATATGGTAAGAAAGAGCCAATAAGCTCATTCCTTGATGATGAGCCATGAACGAAGGAATAACTGCGCTATTTTGATCATGTAGCAAGCGCGCTTTTGTATAATCAATCGCTTCATAAAAACCATACTGACCTACCATGCCGCTAGCAGCTAATTTTTGTAAGTTTTCACAGGCAGCTTCAGGTGCAACCATTAAGGCTAAAATGGATGAATAGGGCGCAACGACTAAATCTTCTGATAACCCTCGCTTGAGTCCTAAACCCGGCACGCCAAAAGCGCTATATTGATAATTTAAATTAGCATCTACGGTATTATAGCCAGATTCGGAAACTCCCCACGGTACCGCTCGTATTTTTCCATAGGCAATTTGACGAGCTACGGCAGCGCGACACGTTTGCTCAAGTAAGGTGCCTGAGTATGTTGGCATGACTAGCATCGGCATTAGG
Organism: Glaciecola sp.; assembly: GCA_965660625.1. GTDB lineage: Bacteria > Pseudomonadota > Gammaproteobacteria > Enterobacterales > Alteromonadaceae > Glaciecola. The sequence continues at coordinate 59,721 of CBFIAR010000007.1, forward strand.
TACTCAAACATAGAGCCACTCCATGACACTAGCACTGGCTCACCGCCCGCACTTGTTTGCAATCGGCTCAAAGCAAACCAACTTTCCTGAGGTAATTGGCCTTGAGCAATGGCGACAAAACTACACAATCGTGCTTCGGATGCCAATAAATCATAATAGCTAGTATCTCGACGCTGCTCATCAACGTTGTAGCCAATTGCAAGAAGATTCCTTGTATTGTCGTACAAAAATGCAAACTCCATATCAGCAAAATTTTTTGCTCTTTCTGCTAATTTTTCGCATGCAATAGTGCGTTGTTTGGCCTGCTCTAAACCGACGGTGATCTGCTCCCGAAGCGAATGTAGCCATTGACTCTCTTGTTCAGATTTTACCAAATTAAGCTTTGAATCGATAGTGAGTATATACTCACTACAAGCTTCGGTAAGTTGACGTAAAGTTAAGATTTTGCTCTCTTGCATAAATGGTTGAGCAAAAGATGCTAAGTTACGAGGTGCATGTGGCAAGCCGAGCCAAGGGGTCAGCATACGCAACTCTTGTAATACCGAAAGACACTGTTGATAAAGGTCTTTAGCCCAGCACTTACTTTGTGAATGCGCTAAGTTTTGGAAACTGCTGTGCAGGCTAGTTTGTATTTTTTCAGCGGCGTCAGAGAGCATAGTTAGGTTCAAAACAACTTGCTGAATGCTACATGGCCCTTGCTGTTGAACAGAGTTTAGCAATTCGTGCATTGACTGAATTGCATCTAAAGGCGGAGTAAGGTCATCGGCAGAACCCAATACTGATTTGCGGTGCTGCTGTTCTTCAGAATATGATGATGCCACAATATCGAGAGTTGTGCTGATGCCCGCATAAAAGCGCGGATGAAAAATATTTTGGTCAGGCAACTCTAAAAGCGCTAAGCGCAGGGTTAATAAATGTCCTGCTAAGTTACCACTGTCAACCGATGAAATGTATTTTGGTGTCAGTACATGCAACGATTGAGTGTCGTACCAATTGTAAAAATGTCCTTTGTGGCGCTCTAACTTATCTAAAGTTGCAAAACAATCAGTGGACCGTTTCAGCAACTGCCCCGTATTAATAAAACCGAAATCATAAGCGCTCACATTAGCCAATAATGATAAACCAATATTAGTAGGTGAGGTACGATGAGCAGTTACTGGACCGGGGTGTTCTTGAAAATTATCAGGGATTAACCAATGATCGTCAACAGTGCTGAAGTGGTCAAAAAAGGCCCACGTTCTGCGCGCGATACCATGCAAAAAAGAGATTTGTTCAGGTTCGAGAGTGGTTTCCTGGGTAAATTGGGGCAAACTTATCCACCACGCGATGGCAGGGGATAAAACCCAAAGTAACAGTATGGGAAAAGTTCCGGCCAAGTTGATAATGCTATCTGATGGCAAAATAAAACTACTATCAGTTTTTTGCGTAGACACGGCTATTACAATAAAAGCGCTGAAAATGGCAATACTGGGTGCTGCCCACATTGTGCGGTAGCTTCTAAAAAATTCATTGTTATCATGCTGGGGCTTTTCTTCGCTTAGCTGCCATTCCAACAAACGACGACGTGTGAACAGCATTCGCCAAATGCTGCGCAACAGCGCGGATAGATTGAAAACGGCCTCATGGGGGAGGCAAGCAATTCTAAAAAGGGCTTGTGCAAGTTGGTGTGTCAAATCTCGCAACACTGAATGTAAATGGTGGCTAATCCGCATTTCCTTCGGTTTTCTAAATGCAGAGAGCAAAGCAATAAATAAGGGTGGTAAGAAGAAAATACCAAGAACGGCAAATGTCCAAGTAAGGGAGTTTGGTATAAAGCACCACCCCATCAATAAGGTGAACATGATAGCCAATGGCTCGATGCTACGACGTAAATTGTCGAATATCTTCCAGCGTGATAATGGTGACAGAGGATTTGGAGTGCTTTTTCCATTGGCGTTGGGAACCCACGGTAACAACCAATGTGCTATTTGCCAGTCGCCTCTTATCCACCGCTCTCGTCGGCGCATATCAACGTCATAGCGACTTGGAGATTCTTCGTACATGTATACATCGCTCAGTAGCCCAGAGCGAGCATAGCAACCTTCTAGTAAGTCGTGGCTGAGTATTTGATTTTCCGGTAAGCGATCGTTGAGTGAACTTTCAAAGGCATCTAAATCATAGATGCCTTTACCTATGTAAGAGCCTTCGCCGAATAGATCTTGATAGACATCCGATATCGAACGAGTATAGGGATCAATACCTGGTTCCTCTCCGCATAATTGCGAATAGCGTGATGGATTTTTTCCAGAAATACTGGCCGCCATGCGGGGTTGTAAAATACCATATCCGCCAATCACACACTGTTTTTGAGTATCAAAACGAGGTCGATTGAGGGGATGCGCCATAGCCCCTACCAGCTGATGGGCACAGTCTCTTGGAAGCTGAGTGTCGGTATCCAAAGTAATGACATATTTGACTTGCGTAAGTGCGCTTATGTTGCCAACAATCAAACTAAATCGGTCTTGATGTTGCCCTCGTAATAGCGCGTTTAGATCGCCTAACTTACCCCTTTTACGTTCGCTGCCCATCCATAACTTTTCTTGTTTATTCCACGTGCGCGGACGATGCAAAAGAAAAAAACGCTCAGCTTGATCAGGCAATGGCGCCTCCGAAACCGGATATTTGGCGTTCAATTGCTCTATGCCTGCGCGTGCTTGCTGCAGCAGTGCTTGGTCTGTCGCTTGAGTTGGTTCAGAGGCATCATGGAAGTCGGTTAATAGAGCAAAGTGCAGATGCTGGTCGCGATTACCTAAAAATCTCACTTCCAATATTTCTAGTAATGATTCAATGCCTTCCGCGTTACTCAGCATGCTTGGAATAACTACTAGGGTTTGCATTGTTTCTGGCAAGCCGTTTGAGTAGTCCATGCGAGGCATACGTTTTGGCTCGACCAAAATTGTAGCAAGCCAATTTACTAATGCAGTTGCTAATTGAGTAGCAGATAGTAATGTAACAACACTCAATAATATAAAACGCCAATCAGTGAAATCAACTGTTTCAGCGACCGAAAACAAAGCAATGGTAGACAAAGCAGTTAACACCGCAATGGAACCAAGGTAAATAATCAATGGGATACCACGAGAAATGAAGCGCAAGCGAGTTGCTAGGCTTGTTTTTACCTCTATTGCATTTTTTAATTGCGTAATTCCGCTGTCAATCAAATAATACCCAACGTGGCTCGCAGGCCCGCTATTGTCATCAACATCACTTGCATGTTGTTGAGCCAATTCCAAGGCTTTTTTGGCGATATCAATCTCAGAGTGAGAACTGCGTTTAGCTAATCGATCGATCACTTGACGATAACTGTCACGCGTAGCAAAGTCCATTGCACTGTAGGGCCCGGATGGATCTTGTCGCAATACTTGTTCAACTTTACTATTTTCTTCAACAAAATCCCGCCAATCCATTGCAGTTAACCAGCGTAAACTGCCTATGGTGTTGCTAACAGACACTTGATCTGCCGCCTGCTGTTGCGTTTCTATCTGGATCATTTGTTCGATAGTTAAACTTGATTCTGCGAGTTTTTGTTCAATCCACGTGAGAGGTAGTGCTAACGCCGAGCCATGTCCTTGGAGTTTGCGCGTTAATTCAGCCACGAAAGCGCTACTCAATAAAGGCTTAGAACGCGCCATGTCCGCAATCACCAAAATCAAATTTTGAGGATCGTTTTCAGCCATTCCCAGCATTTTATGCGCCCATTGCTGAGCTAAGTTTATATATTCACGAGATGTCGTAATACGAACGCTAGCGCGGCGCAAGTTTTCAATCAATGCCAGCCTTAACATGATCGGAATTGCCCAAAGTTCACCTAATTTAAGCGGTGTGACCGTTTGATAAGCTTCGATAAATTTCGCAAAAATTTCAGCATCTACACGACCATCACCGTGAGAAATAACGTTTAGCGCTATATCATAAACGCGCGGATAGCCAGTTGAACTGCCTTTTGCTAATCGCGGGAGCTCTTTACTGTAACCTTTTGGCAGATGGAGGCGAGCAGTACGGATCTGTTCTTCAATTAGATAAAAATTATCTAATAACCACTCTCCAGACGGAGCAATAGTTTGCTTAGACTTAATGGCATTAGCCAATAGGTGATTGGTATCGAAAAGTATGCGTTCATTTGAATCTAGACGACTCAACAGTTTGTCATGCGTATTAAAGCGGTCAATTTCATGGCTTTTTGCCAGAGATATCGCATGCTTCTTCATTTGCTCTGTATTCAGTAACTCTGCTCTCATTGGTGTCTGCTGAATCGACAATGGAGACTTTGGCCGCCATCGCAATTGCTTAAGACGACGAAATATCGTAAGGAAAGAAGTTTTAAGATTCATATGATTTACTTCTGTTTAAAGGCTAAATATACATAGGCGCTATTGAAAATAAGTTGCCTAGTAAATTTATGCCTAATTCTTTGAGCCTATACGACAGTTTGTACTTCGTGTTGCTAACTGTCTGTGCGGATGCGCACATTGGATTATATGCAGCACTGTTTTGAGTTAAGTCTGACTTTGCGCGCTACCGCACAGAGTGAGTTTCTCGAATGTATTATGATGCGATGGTGTTAAGAAAATGCTTTTTAATCATTTGTTTTGCTTAGAGGATACTGCTATGAGTAACTATAGAAAAATTTTAATCGCTATCGATTTTCATACAGAATATGAAAATATTATTCATCGTGCGCTAAAAATAGCGGAATCCAAAGAAGATTTGATTTTGCTTTTTGTAACTCTGCCGTCAGTCTATGTTCAACCATACCTATATGGCATGAGCACCAAGGAACTCAGTGACGCAGATCACATGGAAAAAGCGATGAAACGCCTCCAGAAGATTGCCAAAAAGTTTGGTATTCCTGCTCAAAACGTCCATGTTAAGTTGGGCGACATTGCAGAGCAAATTAAGCAATTTGCAAATGAAGAACATGCTGACCTAATTGTTATCGGTACGCATGGACGCAGTGGTATTAAACTCCTGCTTGGCTCAACTGCAAATGCAGTGTTACATGGGGTTAAGCAGGACGTGCTAGCAGTTCGCATGCATGAAAATCTTTAACGCAAGCTTTTAAGCACCAAAATAGCTCGCGGTCTAATACCCACTTTGTTTTCTGTCCACAATTTAGTTTACCAATCTAACTGAGTACGCTAACGCACAGACCAATAAAAAACCACATCATACCATCGCTTTGTGTAGGGGCGAAGAGGTGCCGTTATTCAGAATAGGCTCTCAAAATATGACTTTAGCAATGGTAAAGGCTAGTAATAGCCAAATAAATAATGGTGTGGTAGTGGCGATACGCGGTAGCATAGTTGATGTCAGGTTTGATACTGAATTGCCGGCTATCCGCTCTATGCTCAGCATAGGTGACGGTCATAAGATCGTTATCGAAGTGTTAGAACAACGCGATTCGAAGCATGTGCGTGGCATAGCACTTACACCAACGCAAGGACTGTCACGCGGCACAGCAGTGCAATTTAGTTGTCAACCATTGCAAGCTCCCGTTGGCCGAGGCATCTTGTCGCGCATGTTTGATGTGTTTGGCAACACTATCGACCGTGAGGGGGCGTTAACTGACGTAAAGTGGCGTTCAGTCCATGGTTTACCGCCGACATTGGCCCAACGCTCAACAAACTCAGAAATTTTTGAAACCGGCATTAAAATCATTGATGTGCTGGTACCTCTTGAACGTGGCGGAAAAGCCGGGCTTTTCGGTGGCGCTGGCGTGGGTAAAACGGTGCTGCTAACGGAAATGATCCACAACATGGTTGGCAAGCACAAAGGGGTGAGTATCTTTTGCGGCATAGGCGAGCGTTGTCGTGAAGGAGAAGAGCTCTATCGGGAAATGAAAGAAGCTGACGTGTTGCCCAATATGGTGATGCTATTTGGTCAAATGAACGAACCCCCAGGCAGTCGTTTTCGAATTGGACAAGCTGCTCTGACCATGGCGGAATACTTTCGAGATGATGAACAGCGTGACGTGCTGCTATTAATTGACAATATTTTTCGTTTTATTCAAGCGGGCTCAGAAGTTTCTGGACTGATGGGACAAATGCCATCTCGACTTGGTTATCAACCGACCATGGGTACCGAGTTAGCGGGGCTAGAAGAAAGGATTGCTAACACTGACAAAGCGGCCATTACCTCAATTCAAGCTGTATATGTACCCGCAGATGATTTTACTGACCCAGCCGCGGTACATACTTTTTCTCACCTTTCCGCGTCAATTGTACTGTCGCGTAAACGCGCTAGTGAGGGGCTCTTTCCTGCCATCGATCCTTTGCAGTCAAACTCAAAAATGGCAACGCCCAGTGTGGTTGGTGAACGTCACTATGAATTAGCTCAAAAAGTTCGCAAAACATTAGCGCAATACGCTGAACTTAAAGACATCATCGCTATGCTGGGGCTTGAACAACTCTCCATTGAGGACCGCGCCGTGGTTGGCCGCGCAAGACGCCTAGAACGATTTCTTACGCAACCTTTTTTTACGACCGAGCGATTTACTGGGAAGGAAGGAAAATTAGTTAGCCTCGCCGATGCACTCGACGGTTGTGAGCGGATATTAAACGATGAGTTTAAAGATTATTCAGAGAGTTCTCTGTATATGATCGGGACCATTGCAGAAGCCAAAAAGAAGGTCGAAGCATCATCAAAGAAAGAGGCTGCTGATGTCTGAAATGCACATGCATCTTAAGCTGCTTTTGCCCCATCACATCTTGCTAGACAGACAAGATGTTACCCATATCGAGGTCGAAACATATGAAGGGGCGTATGGTTTTTTACCGCATAGACTTGACTGCGTGGCACCCTTGCCACCGGGTATTTTGGCTTTTACAACAGAAGAGAAAAGCGAAGTATTTGTAGCACTAGATGAGGGCGTGTTGGTTAAAGCAGGCGCAGATGTGCTGGTGTCGGTGCGCAATGCCATGATGGATGCTGATCTAGAAAAGCTGCGCGACGTGGTAGAAAAAGAATTTTTGGCAATGGATGAGCAAGCGCTGCAAGTGCGCAGAGTCATGGCGAAATTGGAAAGCAGCTTTTTGCATCGATTCGCCAAGATTAACAAAGGTTAACCCAACTAAAGCAAACAAAATGTGGGTAACAAACTAGCGAAGATCAATAGTCATTGATCATTGTCAGCATTCATAGCCAGCATAAGTGAGGGCAAAACCTTGAACTCAACACCATGAACTCAAAACTATGACATTAGAAAAAATGACAGAAGAAAAACAACAAGAACCGACGAATACGCCACGAACAATGACCACCGAAGTGGGTGTAAAGGCAGCGCGAAAACTGCATGCACGGCGCCAGCCAGAGCAAAAGGTATGGTTCGGTTTAGGGATGATGGGTTTAATTGGCTGGTCGGTTGCCGTACCGACACTATTGGGTGCTGGTTTAGGCATCTACATTGATACATATCACCCGAGTGAAAGGTCATGGACTTTGGCCTTTTTGGTCGCTGGACTGGCGATGGGTTGCTTCAATGCATGGCATTGGGTCTCAAAAGAAGAGAGGGCGATCCATGCTCCTGAAAATGAAGTTAGCAATACCACTGCGGCCAGTTCTGATAGAGGCACTACAGAGCTCACCAGTGCTGAAGAACATGAACAAGGCCCATTGAATAAAGAAGCCAGTCAAGAGAAGAAAACAACGAAAAAGTAGAGGAAAAAAGCATGAGTGAACTGTATCAAACAATAACGGCTTTGCTGATCATATGGGGTATCGGTGTTGGATTAGGTGTTTTTTTCTTTGGTGGCTTATGGTGGACAGTTCGCAAAGGCCTATTTTCTGCTCACCCTGCATTATGGATGTTAAGTAGTTTGCTACTGCGCATGGGACTAACCGTAGGCGGCTTTTACTTGGTCCTTTCAAGTGACTTAGTTGGCGCAGCATGGCAGCGCTTACTTTTGTGTTTGCTTGGTTTTTTGACTGCACGCTTGTTGATTAATCAGGGTACTCGTACGATTGAAGCAAAATCGTCGGTCTCAAGTAAGGGGGTCTAAAATGGATCTTAGCCCCGACATGATAGTTTATTGGCAGTTTGGATTTATCAAATTGAACGCCACTATTGTTTTTACTTGGGCCTTAATGTTCTTATTGACGATCAGCTCCATGCTAATCACTCGAAAACTTTCCAAGGAATTAGAGCGCTCACGCTGGCAAAACTTCTTAGAAATAATTGTCACCAGTATCGAACAACAAATAACAGATGTTGGTTTGCACGAGGCGAATAAATATTTAGGTTTTTTAGGAACGTTATTTTTGTTTTTAGTGGCGGCCAGCATTTGTACTATCATTCCTGGCTACGAGCCTCCTACGGCATCCTTGTCGACAACAATGGCTTTAGCCCTAACTGTGTTTATTGCAGTACCGGTTTTTGGTATCGCTGAGCGAGGACTCGGCACATACCTTAATTCATATATGCAACCCACGGTGCTAATGCTTCCCTTTAACATTATTAGTGAACTGTCGCGTACCTTGGCGCTAGCTGTTCGTTTATTTGGCAATATGATGAGTGGCGCAATGATAATTGGAATCTTGTTAACTATTACCCCGTTTATTTTCCCAATAGTCATGACAGCACTCGGGCTGCTAACCGGTATGGTGCAAGCTTATATATTCAGTATTTTGGCTGCAGTCTATATTGCCGCAGCAACTCGATCGCGCTTAGCCGAAGAGTGAAAGACATAGAAAGCTCAAGGATGCAGCATTATTAATTAAGTCGGGTATTGGCGCAAACGACAAAAACGCATTTAACATTTAATTGAGGAAATAATATGGACAGCATGACAATGATAGCGATAGCTTCAATCGTTATATCTGGCATTACTATTAGTTTTGGCTGCCTCGGCCCATCATTAGGCGAGGGTAGAGCGGTGGCAACAGCACTGAGTGCGCTAGCGCAACAGCCGGATGCATCTGCCACTATTACACGGACACTGTTTGTTGGCTTAGCGATGATTGAATCTACGGCCATTTACTGTTTCGTTGTGTCGATGATCCTTATTTTTGCGAATCCCTTTTGGAATTATGCGATTGCGCAAAGTCTCGGAAACTAACAAATGTTAATTGATTGGTTTACGGTTGCAGCTCAGGCAATTAATTTTTTCTTGTTAGTGTGGCTGCTGAAGCGATATTTGTACAAGCCAATTTTACATGCCATTGATGCTCGTGAGGAACGCATTAAGACGCAGCTTGCCGATGGCACCGCGCAACAACAAAAAGCGGAAAGCGAGCGTGAAAAGTTTCACAGTAAAAATGACAAATTTGAGCAAGAGCGTGCCAAACTGATGCAAAAAGCGATATCTGAGGCTGATAGCGAGCGTCAGCGTTTAGTTGAAAAAGCGAGACAAGATGCCCAAGCTGAGCGACTTAAATATCAGCAGAACTTAGCGTTAGAGGCACATAAGCTGAAACAAACACTCAGTTCAAAAGCCGCACAAGAAGTTTTTGCTATCACGCGACAAACATTGCAAGATCTAGCTAGCGCAAGTTTAGAGGAGCAAGTGGTTGCGGTTTTTGTCAAAACGCTGAATGAATTAGCAGCACCAGCGAAGTCTGCGGTAACAGAGGCCTTAAAAGCCATATCAGGAAATGAGCAAGCGCTGCTGCGAAGCGCATTTGATTTGCCAGAGGATCTGCGGACAAAAGTCCAACAAGCAATTAAGAAAACGTTTAATGCAGACATTGAGCTAATATTCGAAACACAACTGCAGCTGATCAATGGGATTCAATTGATTGCCGGAGGGCAAAAGCTAGCATGGAGTATTGACGATTATTTGCTGAGGCTGGAGGAGAATGTCAATGCTCTGTTAGAGGTAAATAAGCATTCACCCAGCAAAAACGACGAAGAAACCAAAGTATGAACAGTGAAGCTAATAGTCTGAACGAAGTTCTTGACACTACTTTTGCAAGTTTTCAGCAGGGACGTGAGGCGCACACCCCACAATTAGATTTATATGAAGTTGGTATTGTAAGCAAAGTGTCTACCGGTATCGCATCAGTCACAGGGCTTCCCGGTGTAGGGTTTGAAGAATTAGTCGTATTCCCTGGGAATGTGCTTGGTATTGCATTCAATGTTGATGAGTTCGAAATTGGGGTTGTTCTACTTGGCGATTATGCAAAGCTACAGGCGGGTGATGAGGTGCGTCGCAGTGGACGGGTTATGGACGTCGCCGTAGGAGATGAATTGCTCGGTAGAGTCATCAACCCCCTGGGAGAACCCTTAGATGAGGGCGCTGTGGTTGACACTGGTTTACGCTTCCCAATCGAGAGACCTGCGGCTCCTATTATGGATCGTGTTCCGGTTACCATGCCACTGCAAACTGGCCTTATTGTCATTGACGCGATGATACCAATTGGGCGTGGACAGCGCGAACTTATCCTTGGTGATCGCCAGACAGGAAAGACGGCCATTGCCATCGATACGATTTTAAATCAGCGTGGTCAGGATGTTATTTGCGTTTACTGCGCTATTGGTCAACGTGCTGCAACGGTTGCAAAAACGATTAACGTTTTACGTAAACACAATGCAATGGCCTATACAGTGGTCATGGTCACCGAAGGAAACGAGCCGCCAGGATTGCAGTATATAGCACCATACGCTGCAACAAGCATTGCTGAATACTTTATGGAGCAAGGGCGCAATGTGTTAATTGTGTATGACGACTTAACCAAACATGCCCGAGCATATCGAGAGTTATCGTTGTTGCTGCGTCGTCCTCCAGGACGTGAGGCTTTTCCTGGTGATATCTTCTATATTCATTCTCGTTTGTTGGAGCGCGCAACACATTTGTGTACAGCTCGCGGGGGAGGTTCGCTCACTGCACTGCCCATTATTGAAACGGAGGCCCAGAACATCTCTGCTTATATTCCTACAAACCTCATTTCTATAACTGATGGCCAAGTTTATTTGTCGCCGTCACTCTTTGAATTGGGGGTTTTACCCGCAATTGACGTGGGTAGGTCAGTTTCAAGAGTTGGCGGGAAAGCACAAAGAGCCGCATTTCGAGCTGTCGCCGGAGACCTTAAACTTGCTTACGCACAGTTTGAAGAACTTGAAACGTTTGCGCGCTTTGGTGCCCGTTTGGATGACGACTCGCGCCAAACTATCGAACATGGTAGGCGCATTCGCGCATGTTTAAAGCAGACTGAATCATCGCCCATGTTAGTAGCGGCCCAGATCACGGTATTGCTTGCGTTGAGTTCGGGATTATTTGATAAGGTGCCAATCACACAAATGCCAGCGGCGCAAAGCACATTGAGTAAAGCCGTTGTTCAATTGCCCGAAGATTTGCGGGCCCGATTCGAAACGGCTTCAACTTTGAGTCGGGATGATCGAAAAAGTATCATCGGGTTAGCAACAAAGATACTTGCCGACTTTCAGCATGAGCCAGAATCGCCGATATAATGAGAAGTTTATGAGCAATACTGCAGCCAACATCCAACGCAAAATAAATAGCGCGAGTGATCTCAAGGGCGTTGTTCGAACCATGAAGGCAGTGGCCGCGTCGAGCATCAGCCAGTACGAAAATTCAGTCAGTGCGTTGGCCGATTATTATCGTACGGTGGAATTAGGTTTAAGTGCAAGCTTGCGTGGGAGTGGGTCGCATATGCCTCTTTTGACGCCGGCTTTACATCAACTTGCAGCAGATAGCCAAGTCATCGGTGCTATCGTATTCGGTTCAGATCAGGGCTTAGTTGGCCAATTTAATGAAGACCTCGTAGATTTTGCAATTAACATACTGAGCAAATTAAGTGAGCAACCTCGGGTATGGGCAATTGGTGAAAGAATTCAGGCACGTATCGCTGACTCAGGTGTGACAATTGAAAAAGGCTTTAGCGTGCCGACGAGCGTGAATGCCATCGCTGATTTGGTCAGGCAAATTCAAATTGAAAGCGACACGCAAGGAACAAGCGCGATTAACGCAGTAGTTTATGTATTTCACAACCGCCCTATGTCTGCTTCACTTTATCAACCTGTGTCGCAGCGTTTGTTGCCGCTCGATCATCAATGGTATCAAAATCTTATTCAGGTTCAGTGGCCAACAAAAATGCCGCCAGAATTTTTGTGTAGCAGTAGCACGACAATAGCGGCTTTAATTCGTGAATACGTGTTTATTTCGCTATATCGCGCTTGCGCTGAGTCGCTCGCTAGTGAAAATACGAGTCGCCTCGCTGCAATGCAGAGAGCGGAAAAAAATATTGATGAACTATTAGAAAGCCTTACCAGAGACTTCGACAGAGTACGGCAGAGCTCAATTGATGAGGAACTGAGCGATGTATTGGCTGGATATGAGTTGCTCAATACCAGCCACAAGAGATGGCTAAGTTAACGAGAGTAAAAATTAGCTTATTAAACACATGGTCTCTTTGCGCTTTCGGATAAAAACGTTTCCCAATTACCGCTTGGAATAGCTGGGTATCCCAAATGAAAGCCCTGTAAATAGTCACACTCAAGCTCTAGTGCTGATTTGCACAGCATTTCATTTTCGATGCCTTCTGCTATGACTCGCATATCCAAACCGTGAGCAAGCCCGCAAATAGCTTCAATAATTTTAGCATTACGTTGATTCTGCTCGAGCTCTAAAAAGAACTTTTTATCAATTTTCAAAATGTTACAGGGTAAATCCGCAATGTATTCCATCGAGCTATAACCGGTGCCAAAATCATCAATGGCAACTTGAAATTTAGCTTCTACCAAACGCAGTAAGCATTCCTTTGCCCTTTCTGGATAGGTCATTAAATGGGTTTCAGTAACTTCTAAAATAATGCTCTCGGGAGCAACTTGATATTGCGATGTTAACTTAATAACAAGCTCCGAAAATTTCAGATTATGACAGACGTTAGCAGGCAGATTTAAGCAAAGTCGAAGATGAGGCTGAGTAAGCTGAAACTCTTTGAATTTGGTAAATGACTGCTTCAGTAACCAATCATGGAACTCTATATCAAGGCCTAGTTCCATTACTAAATTAATCGTTTCTATTGGATTAATCCATTTATCGAAATGTCGCCAACGAGTTAATGCCTCTATTGCTACCACTTGCTTATTATCGTGTGCTGAAAATATGGGTTGAAATGCCACTTGAAGCTTACCTTCCGACAACGCATTAGGTAGCGCATCTTTCAATAGCTCTTTCTCATCCTCAAATTGCTTTTCATTTTGATTGTATGTCACATATTGAGCTCTTCCTTTCCCTTTAGCCCGATATAAAGCAATATCTGCTTGTCGCATTAGCTTTTTAATATTCGCTGCTAGGCAAGGATAAACCGTGAGTCCAATTGATGCTGTAATGGGAATGACAGAATTTCTATATACAATATCTACCGTCAGTGAAGAGACCAGTTTTTCTGCAACTAAACGCGACGAATCTTCGTCTGTCTCAGGTAGCAAAATAGCAAACTCATCGCCACCAAGCCTTCCTGCCGCGTCCGTGTTACGAATAACGTTTTCTAGCTTTTTACCTACGACAGTTAATACGTAATCGCCCGCTTCATGCCCATAAATATCGTTAATAGATTTGAACCTGTCGAGGTCTAGCATTATTAAGCCAAAACGATGATTGTATCTGACAGCTTCATTAAATGTTTGCTCTAGTTTTTCGAGAAAAAGCCCTCTGTTGGTCAAACCTGTCAGTGAATCATAAAGTGCAAGTTGCTCTAACTGCTTGGTCAGTTGCCACGTTTTGATCGCGTTCTGTATGGTTCGAATGAGTATATTAGGACTGAGGTCATCCTTCACAATATAATCTTGAACACCCAGCTTCAGCAAGCGCACTGCATTTTTAGTGTCTTCTTGTCCCGTTATGATTACGATAGGGCAAGGTGCCATTTTCTGATTTTTTTCGAACGATTCAAGTAAGTTTAACGCACTACCATCTGGTAGGTTAAAATCCAACAAACAACATGCGTGTTGTAAACCATTCGCAAGACAATCGGACGCAGCCTTAATAGTTGAAACACATTCTATGTGTTCAAAACCATGATCAACATCTTCGAGCAATCGAAGATAAAGTGTCATATCGGCGGGATTGTCTTCTACAATAAGTAGCGACGACGTTTCTAAGGCCATAATTCTTAACCTTTGCTCGCTGCTTTATGTTGCTAAACAGCGATAGTTTGGAATTTGTATTGATGAGAGCGCATGAATCCGTGTTTGCAAAACCAACCCTCACCTCATGTTTAATGCTATATCGACAAAAACGCAATTTGGAGTAGATTCAATTATTGATTCTCGTCTTATACTAAAGTCTACATTAAGAATTCGACTTGTCTAGTAGTTAAAGATTTCTTTTAGAACTAAGCCAAACAAAAAATTTATTTTCTTCTACCTGGTAATACGACTAACTCAAACCAAAAATTTTCGAATTGCTGAATAGTTTTAATGAACTCTGAATCCAGAATTGGTTTTGTTAAGTAAGCATTTACACCTAGTCTATAGCTCTCTAAAACATCCTGTTCTCGATTCGAGGTGGTTAACATCACAACAGGTAAATGCTTCAATTCAGCATCAGCCCTTATTTCCTGAAGCGTTTGCTTTCCGTCCAAAACTGGCATGTTGATATCCATGAGTATGAGGTCGGGTAATGTATCGAACGCGACCATTTCTCTTAGGCTCGCCAGAGCTTTTTGTCCATTCGATGAAATAGTTAAATCACACGCAATCTTGCCATCTTCTAAAGCTCTTTCAACCATAACTTGGTCTGAAATATTGTCTTCAACCAACATAATCTGGGCTTTTCTCGTCATTATGATTCTCCTGTTTTATTGTGTGGAAGTTGCAGTGTAAAAGTTGAGCCTTGCTTAGGTACAGAGACTAATGATACGTCTCCAGATAAACTCTGCATTATTTTCTTAACGATAGCCAATCCTAATCCTGTTCCTTGATATTCTGCATCACTGTGTAGCTTTTTAAATAAACCAAATATTTGCTCTTGATTCGCAGGCTCGATGCCTATGCCATTATCTTTTATGTGTATTAGTAAGTACTTGAGATCTTTTTGTTCAACGGTAATCGAAATAAATGGCGTCGTTTCCTTGCTGCAAAATTTAATCGCGTTTTGTATTAAATTTTGTAACACAAGTCGTAGTTGAGATGGGTCAGTAATTATGTCTGGTAATTCATTATCGAATTCTAGTGTTGTTTTTGTTTCGTTTATTTTTGTTTGAAGATCGTCTACTATCTGCTTTATAACATTACGTAGATTTGTCTCAACGAGCTGCACTTCAACGTTACCCACTCTTGAGAATCGAAGCAAATCATCAATCAACGATGTCATTCTTTTGGACGCGTTATCAATAAATTCTTTATCCTGCTTTATCCTCTCTGTTTTATTTGCTTTTAGGTCAGCAATTAAATAAGAAGTGTAAGTTTGCATTGTTCGCAGTGGTTCTTTTAAATCATGCGAAGCAACATAGGCAAATTGCTCTAGTTCTTCGTTTGATTTTAGCAAATCAATTTCTAAACTTTTTTGTTGATTAATATCCTCTATGACTGAAATAAGGTGATTGTTAGTGCCATCATTATGTTTAACAAGCGATACTGTTAACCTTGTCCAAGTAATTGAGCCGTTGCTACGAATGTAACGTTTTTCTATTGTGTAATGTTTTATTTCGCCATCTAATAAGTTTTTCAATAAGATCTCATCACGACTTAAATCATCGGGATAAGTAATTGTCTGAAAATTTAAGGCTAAGAGTACTTCACGTTCATAACCTAATATTTCACAGGTTTTATGATTGACTTTTAACCAACTTCCATCTAATCCGAGGTGTGCTATACCTACAGCTGCTTGCTCGAAAGTATCTAAAAACTCTTTAGCTAAACGTTGGTTATTTTCTTCTCGTTCCTTAATTTTTGATACATCAACCGCTGAACTTAAAATTTCACAAGGATTACCGCGTGAGTCCGTCGAGTAAACTGCATTACTAAAAAGGGACCACAACCAATGTCCTTGTTTATGTAACACTCTGGATTCGAATGTGATTTTTTCATAAGGTTTGGAGGTTCTTAGGCTCTTTATATAGCGCTCTAGCGAGGCAAGATCCTGTGGATGGATCAGTGTGGTCATGCGTCCTTCATGAAGAAAAGCCTCGAGCTCTTCGTTGCTATATCCCCATAATGAACTCACCTGCTGGTTTGCAAATTTCAAGCAATTGGTTTCAATATCAACAATAAATATCGCTGAGTTTGATTGCGCTAAAACGGCATCTAAGAACTGGTTCTTTTCTTCTAATTCTGTTTGTAACACTTTTATTTGGTTGACGTTTGTCAAACTACCTGACATCAAAAGGGGCTTTCCAGACTGGTCAAAAACTGTATCGCCAACGGTTCTGTACCAGATGTAATCGTTGGTACTATTTTTACCTCTGTACAAGACATCATAGACACCATTGCCCTCGAGATGCGCGTCTAGTGTTGCTTTAACTTTTGCGAGATCTTCTGGATGGATATGTGATAACCAGTCATCAAAGACCATATCCTCTTCATGTTTATTAGTGTTAAGAAATGAAATAAATGTAGGACTAAACCAAACTTTATTGCTCAAAACGTTCCATTCCCAAATACCTACGTCGGTCGCATCAACCGCTCGTTGCAAGCGTCTTGACGTTTCTAAGAATCGTTTCTTCTGAACGCCAACTTCACTAACGCTTACAACGGACGCAAACGTATATCGTTCATTTTCAAACTCGTGCACCGATAAGGTCACTTCTACGGGGATTGAGTCACCAGACTTTGTGAGACCCCAAACTAGCCTACCCTCTGCCATTTGCTTCTCACCAGATGGGTTTTTCATATAGTCAGTAACAAGTAATTTGTGATTTTTGATGTGTTTAGCTTGTAATAATATACTGATATCTTTATGTATTAATTCGTCTTTTGTATATCCGAACGTTTCCTCCAACAGTTTATTACTAATTTGAATATTCTGATCTTTATCGATGACCAGCACGCCGGTGGGGAATAGTTCAATAGAAAACTGAAATATAGAATTGGCTCGAGATTCAACTTCAAGCCGCATTCTTTTGACTTCTTCGTCAGCAGCTTTTTGCTGTGCGGCTTTGAGTTCAGCAGGAGTAGGTATAGCAATTAATTTGTCCAAATTTAGAAACAACACAACAGCGGTTAATGCTGATACAGTAGCTGTAATTGCCTTGAGTATGCCATGCGTACCGTAGCTGCCGTTCCATATTGTATAGACTGAAAAGAGATGCGTGAAACCACAAGACAAGATAAATAAGGCAAACAAGATAAAAACGCCCTTAAATTTCTGGTTCTTGCGTTTTTGCACCATGTAAAGCAGCACAAAGGGGATTGAAAAATAGGAAAAGGCAATAACGAGATCGGATATTACATTGGTCCACAGGATGCCTGGTTGCCACAAATAGCAATGTCCATGAGGCATATAATCTCCGCGGAAAAACTCAGTCCAAAATCCTTGCATAAGTGGCAGTCCTTAATAATTGTGTCGACTTAGAAAGTTGAATTTATACTCAACGTATACAGAAATAAAGTATAAAAACATGGTCACATTGTAACCATGCATCAGTATGAGTGAAACAGCAATCCGTTAGCTTATCAATTTTTTAGACAGACGATACGTTTGTATTGTAAGGATTTCGCGCCAGATCAGTTGTTTGATGCAATTAGCTTATACCGTTCAATGTTCGAAGCGTAACAACAGAGCGACAAGCCCTATATTATGGCCGGTGTGATGGTAATAACGCCGATAATCAGAAGCGCTAGGGTACTTAGTTTCAACACTGTCAGAAATAGTTTGGTTTCGGCTGATTTCGTTTTTCGACTAGATTTATATCGACAGACTCATTGCTATTTGTAACGGGAATATAGGAATTATTTTAATTGTATGACAGTTTCATTGCGTTAGCGGATTATTGCTTAAAAGACTTATAGTTGAAAGACTGTTGTTTTTGTGTGATGTTTTATTTTTGCGTTTTAAAAAGGTGGCAAAGTATAAATCCATCGTGCCTTTTCTCCTGCAATGCAGGCAAGCTTGGAACGAGATTAGTGAGACAGCAACTTACTCACTAATCCAAAGCCAGCCTAATAAATTTATGTGTGATGCAAAGATAGCTAACAATTCACCGATGGCTTCACCAGATCGTTATCTTGCATGATCGCCTTAATCTCATCAATACTTGCTGGATCATCAATAGTTGAAGGCACAACGAAGATCTGATCTTCCGCTATTTGACGCAGTAGTTTGCGTAATATTTTACCCGAGCGTGTTTTTGGTAAACGAGGCACAACGAGTACTTGCTTCAAACATGCTAAGGGACCGATTTCGTTGCGAACCATGGCAACTAACTCTGACTGTAAGTCGGCATCACTAATAGTAGCGCCATCCTTTAACAAAACTAAACCTACAGGCACCTGACCTTTGAGGCTATCATAAACGCCAATGACGGTGCATTCGGCTACAGCATCATGGGCCGCTAAAATTTCTTCCATTTCACCGGTAGATAAACGATGGCCAGCAACATTAATGACATCGTCGGTACGACCCATGACGAATAGGTAGCCATCCTCGTCTATGTAACCGCCATCGCCAGAGCAGTAGTAGCCGGGGTATTCGCTCAGATAACCAGAAGCAAAACGGTCAAAATCACCCCAAATAGTGGCTAGGCAACTTGGCGGTAAAGGTAACTTGATTGCAATTGCGCCTTGCGTATTTGGCGGAACTGGGTGTCCGAGGGGATCGAGTATCTGCACGTTAAAGCCAGGTACAGGTTTCGTTGCCGAGCCAGGCTTGGTAGGCAATGTTTCAATGCCAATTAAGTTTGACGCAATGGCCCAACCCGTTTCTGTTTGCCACCAATGGTCGATAACTGGCTTTCCGGTTTTTTGTTTCGTCCATTCGTATGTTGGTGGGTCAAGTCGTTCGCCGGCCATAAACACGCTTTCTAAGCAGGATAGGTTATATTTTTCGAGTAATTTTGCCTCAGGATCTTCTTTACGGATAGCTCTAAACGCAGTAGGTGCAGCAAAAACGGCTTTTACTTTATATTCCTCAATGACGCGCCAAAATGCGCCTGCATCAGGCGTTCTTACCGGTTTACCTTCATAAACGATTGTTGTGCAGCCATGTAATAATGGGGCGTATACAATGTAAGAGTGGCCAACCACCCAGCCCACATCAGATGCCGCCCAAAATACATCACCGGGCTGCATATTATAGACAGCGGACATTGAGTACTTTAAGGCAACCGCGTGTCCGCCATTGTCGCGCACCACGCCTTTAGGTTTACCGGTGGTTCCGGATGTATATAGCACGTATAAAGGGTCTGTTCCGCTAACGCTTACGCATTCAGTCGGTTGTGCCGTTTTTATGGCCTCAGCCCAATCAATATCTCGCCCTTCTTGCATACTTGCAAGGCACTGCTGGCGCTGCAATAAAACAACTTTTGCGGGTTTATAAGTGGCGAGGTCAATGGCTTTATCAATCATGGGTTTGTATTCGATAATGCGATTTATCTCGATGCCGCATGACGCCGTTATCAACATTTTGGGTTGGGCATCATCAATGCGCACAGCCAGTTCGTGAGCAGAAAACCCGCCAAATACGACTGAGTGTACCGCACCGATTCTAGCGGCTGCTAACATCGCTATAACGGCCTCGCTAATCATCGGCATGTAGACAACAACGCGATCACCTTTGCTCACCCCATTGGCTTGTAATAAACCGGCAAAGCGCGAGACTTTATCAAGTAATTCATGATAAGTGAGTTGCATTTTTGTATCAGTGACAGGCGAATCGTAAATAAGAGCAATTTGTTCACCCCGCCCTTCTGCAACATGGTGGTCTAGTGCCATATAGCAAGTATTCATCTGACCATCGGCAAACCATCGTTTAATTCCGTTTTCGTCATCAGACAATATTTTTTCGGGCGCCTTAAACCAGGGTAGCTGTTTCGCTTTGTCAGCCCAAAACGCCTCAGGAGCGTCAATGGATGCTTGATATTCTGTTGCATAAGACATAACTATTTACCTTTTTAAATTGGTGTCGATGACGGCGCTGTGAACTGCGGCTTAAGTTTTAGGCAACAATAATGCAAAGTTAAGATTAGTGATATGCGACTTCAGTTGGACTTGACGATATTTGATTGCATGCTAGCATCGCCGTATTATTTCTTGGCGGCAAAACGCTGGTGCTTTCCATACTCAAACCTTTTTACCCTGTACTATTTTTGCTCGTCTGGAGTGCCGGCTATGCTATGGCAAAACTTGCGCTGGTGTATACCGAACCGCTGAACCTACTTGCTTTTCGTTTTGCAGGGGCATTCTTAGCACTAACGCCACTGGTCATATTATTGCGTTTGCCGATCCCCAATTTTCGAAAATCTTATGCTCTCATGGGAACGGGACTGTTTCTGCATATAGGCCATTTTGGCAGTATTTATGTGGGGATGAAGTTAGGCGCTAGTGCAAGCATTATGGCGCTGTTTGCTGCTTCACAACCGGTGCTAGTCATTATAGCTAGCGCCTTGCTTGCTCGAAAAATACCAGCCTGGAATGTATGGGCTAGTCTGTCGTTAGGGCTGTTGGGTGCAACGTTGATTATTGGCGTAAATATGCAAGGAAACGAAGGGTATTTGTTAGGTGCAATACTCGGGTTTACTGCGGTTGTTGGTCTATCCATTGGTCAGGTAATTGAAAAACAACGTAAATTGGGAGTGCACCCTATTGTAGCCACTTGGGTGCAATATGCCTTTGCTTCTGCTCTTTCTATCCCATTCGCATTTGCTTTCGAAGGACTCGTGTTTGAAAATGCGCTGCCTTTCTGGGGCGCAATGGCATTTTTGGTATTTGGCAATTCAATTGTTGGCATTCTTTTGATGTTCACCATGGTCAGACAGGGTTCGATCGCTAAAGTGGCTTCGATTATGTTTATGGTCCCCGCTGTGGGCGCACTCATTGCCTGGCTCGTTGCCGACGAAGTACCAAAACTAATCGCAATCCCCGGTTTCATACTCGCAATGTTAGGCGCGCTATGGACCAATAAAATAGCGAATAAGTCCCTGCCAACATCAAAGGGTCAGGTTCCATGAAATAAAAGTACCACGGCTTAGCAACGAACCTAGCCGCTTGGTATTGATGTTTAACGGGTTTTATAAACATTATCTTAGTGTATAGTCATTCTGAGAACTAACGATTAGGTTAATAATAGGTTACACAATGAATTCTGGATGTGAAACACCGGGCTTAATGCCAATAGAACGGGCTATGCAGATAATTTCTGACACTATTTCACCGATCACCGATATTACGTTATGTGGTTTAGGCCAAGCTGTCGACAGAGTGATTGCAAAAGACATGGTTTCGCCAATTAACGTGCCTGCCTATGATAATTCAGCAATGGACGGTTACGCACTTCGATATCATGATTATTTGGCATCTAATACCCTTACTTTAGTGGGCAAAAGCTTCGCTGGAACCAAGTTTACTGGGACGATGCAAGAGGGGGAATGTGTACGCATTATGACGGGAGGTGAAATACCCGAAGGTGCTGACACCGTCGTCATGCAAGAAAACACGGTCGCTATTGGCAATCAAATCACCTTTATTTCAGCGAGCAGAGGAGACGCAATAAGGCCTGCGGGTGATGACATAAAAAAAGGTGCAACTATCTTGCACGTTGGCGACCGCATTAATGCCATCGATATCGGTTTATTAGCATCACTGGGGGTCAGTCACGTTCCTGTATACCGAAAATTACGTGTAGCGGTTTTTTCAACGGGTGACGAATTGTTGGCTGTCGGTGAGCAAGCGCGCAGCGACCGTATATTTGACACGAATCGCCCAATGCTGCTGGCAATGCTCTCAAAGATGGGTGTTGAAACTCTTGATATGGGCATTATTGAAGACGATAAAGCACAAATCAAAGCCGCATTTGAGTATGCTAATCAGCAAGCTGACTGTGTTATTACAAGTGGCGGCGTGTCGGTGGGTGAGGCTGACTACACACGTGAAATTTTGGAAGAATATGGCAATGTTGATTTTTGGAAGTTAGCAATAAAACCTGGTAAGCCACTCGCGTTTGGTCGTTTACCGAATAGCGTCTTTTTTGGCTTACCTGGTAACCCCGTATCATCTGCCGTCACCTTCGACCAAATAGCTGCCCCTGCATTGGCGATTTTAGCCGGATGTAAAGTTAAGTCGCCAGTGCTGTTGCCTGCAATTTCAGCGAGTATATTTAAGAAGCGGCCAGGACGCACGGATTACCAAAGAGCGTATTACTCTATTGGTGAAAGTGGTCACATAAGCGTTGAAACGCTTGGCTCACAGAGCTCGGGTGTTTTATCTTGCTTTCGCAAAAGCAATTGCTATGCCGTGCTAGAAAGTGAACGTGGCCGAGTTTCTGTCGGTGAAAGCGTTCGGATACTCCCTTTTAGTTCGATAGTGAGTTAGTACTTAATGAATGATAAAACGATTACCACTGAGCTGGCGCTTAGATACAGTCGTCAAATACTGTTATCAGGTTTCGATCTCGACAAGCAAGAAGTGCTCATTAATAGTCGTGTCCTGATGATTGGCGCAGGCGGGATAGGTTGCGCTGCAGCTCAATACTTAGTGGCAGCGGGTATTGGTCAATTAACACTGATTGACGATGACGTGGTAGAAATCACCAATTTACAGCGCCAAGTGCTGCATTTTGAAGATAGCATTGGGGCGAAAAAGGTTGCTTCCGCTGTGTCTACTTTACGCAATATCAATCGTCATGTTGTGCTTCAGGCAATAGATAGACGGCAAACCGCTGACGAGCTTGAAAGGCTGATAGCAGAACATGACATCGTGCTAGATTGCAGCGATAATATCGATACGCGCAATACGCTCAACGATGTTTGTTACAGAACAAATATACCTCTGGTATCGGGTGCTGCAATAAGAATGGAAGGTCAAGTATTCTGTGTCATTCCAAAATTAAAGTCAGCTTGCTATCGCTGTGTTAGCCATTTTTTTCCAGAGCAGAATCTGAGTTGCGTAGAATCTGGCGTGATGTCGCCAGTGGTTGGCATTATTGGCGCGACTCAGGCCAATGAAGCAATAAAAATATTGACTGATTATGGCAATGCTGCAATCAATAGGCTTCAGGTATTCGACGCAATGGCATCAAGATGGGAAAGTTTTAAGGTCAATCCGCTAAAAGGTTGTAAGGCGTGTTGGCCAAATTAACACTTAAATCATATGTCCAAATCTTTTCAGTCAGTAATGAAGACTACTTCACATGATTTAACAGGCGTATACAAAAAAACACACTCAGTTGCAGTGATACCCAGCAGCGGTACTTTTGCAATGGGCAACATTCCTGCCAATGGAACCGTGCTCAAAGCGAGAACTAGCTCAGCCAATCCGCAGGCACTGTTTGGGTTGATATGCAGGCAACAGGCGTTGATATGTTAATTAGCGCCCCGCAAAAAGCTTGCAGCGCGATGAACCGGCAGATTTCCAGTAGTTAGCTGACTCAACACCGGTGGTTTTTGACTAAAATTTATGTGCCATGTGCGGCAACTGGGAACAAGCGTTCATATTAATAAGGCATTGCCACTTCCAACCTCACGCAACGAGCACAAATAAAACAGTAAAAAAATTAGTAACACAGCCAAACTTCATTATAATACGCGCCCTACCTTTGTTAGGGATTGGAACTTTTTCTGTTTATTTTGATTTTGATGGGGTAACGCTGTTATGACGACAAATAATGTTGACTGGTCGATTGAAGATGCTGAGCGTATCTACGGCGTATCGAGTTGGGGTGGCGGCTACTTTAAAATAGGCGAAAATGGCAATGTTCAAGTTTCGCCTGACCCCAAAAATCCAAATATTCGAATTGACTTTAAGTCAGTGGTTGATGAAATTGCTCAAGAAGGTATTCAATTTCCTGTCGTGATTCGCTTTCACGACATTTTGCGATCACAGGTTGTGGGCATTAATGAATGCTTTAACCAAGTTATTGCTGATGCTAAATATAAAGGCAAATACAACGGTGTTTACCCAATCAAAGTCAATCAAACACGAGAAGTCGTTGAAGAGATTGTTGACGCCGGTGCACCCTACGATTACGGTCTTGAAGCAGGTTCTAAATCTGAGCTTTTAGCAGTGCTTGCATACAATACAAATGCGAACTCGCTAACCATTTTAAATGGTTATAAGGACGAAGAGTTCATTCGATTATCACTTCTCGGAAGAAAACTCGGCCGAAAAGTCGTTGTGGTTATCGAAAAGTTTTCCGAACTGCACTTGCTGATCAGAATAGCAAAAGAATTAAACATTGAACCTATCGTCGGCTTGCGTTCAAAAATGACCGCGATGGGTAAAGGTAAGTGGCAAGGTTCGAGTGGTGATAGAGCGAAATTTGGACTCACTATTCCCGAAATCATCAATGCCGCCAAGCTGCTCGAAAAAGAGGGTATGGCGCATACCTTGAAATTACTGCACTTCCACATCGGTAGCCAGTTAACCGATATTCGTGCAATCAAAGACGCGGTAAACGAAAGTGCACGCATTTACGCTGAATTACATAAAATGGGCTTTGCCCTTGAGTATGTAGACGTTGGTGGTGGTTTAGGTATCGATTACGATGGAAGCAAGTCAACCAACGATTCTTCGCGCAACTACAGTTTGAATGAGTATGTAGCTGATGTTGTATACGGTATGAAAGAAGTCTGCGACCTTGAAGGTGTACCTCACCCTAATT
Organism: Glaciecola sp.; assembly: GCA_965660625.1. Lineage (GTDB taxonomy): Bacteria > Pseudomonadota > Gammaproteobacteria > Enterobacterales > Alteromonadaceae > Glaciecola. The sequence continues at coordinate 84,470 of CBFIAR010000007.1, forward strand.
TGGTCACAGAAAGTGGTCGAGCAATTACCGCTCATCATAGCTGTGTTGTGACTGAAATTGTCGGTGAAATTAAAGCTGATGGCGCAATGCTGGATACATCAAAGACTGAGGGTGAGCATGTTTTGTTAAAGAATATGCGCGAACTGCTGGAGTATTGGAATAACGAACAAAATCTTCAAGAAGTTTATAACGATGCATCTGAATGGAAAGAAAAGGCCGTAAGTGCGTTTAAACTGCGCGTTATATCTCTGGAAGAACTTGGCAAAATTGAAACCTTGTACTGGCAAGTTATGCGCCGCTTACAGGTATTCTATCGTGATGTTGAATTTATACCAGAGGGCCTACAGCATTTAGACTTCTCACTGTCGTCTCAGTATTTGTGTAACTTTTCGATTTTTCAATCGGCAGCAGATACATGGGCCATTGACCAATTAATTCCCGTTGTGCCTATATCAGGCATGCACAAAAAACCTGATATCAATTGTTCGATAGTCGATATTACTTGCGACAGCGATGGCAAAATAGACCAGTTTATTGTTGACCGTCAATTGCAAAATATTATGCCTATTAGTTCTTTACAGCCAGGTGAAAAAGCGCATTTAGGCTTATTCTTAACTGGCGCATATCAAGACGTTATGGGCGACATGCACAACTTGTTTGGTCGTGTGAATGAAGTGCATATTTTCAGCGACGATGATGATCCAGAAGACTTTTATATTGAAGAGTTCGTTGCGGGTTCGTCGGTGCAAGATGTATTAACGATTATGCAATATCACCCGAATGCAATGGCAATTGATGTGAAAAAACAGATAGACAAAGAAGTTGCCAATGGTCAAATACCTCCGCGTGAAGGTGTTAAATGGACTGACTTCTATGAAAATTGCTTGAAAGGGTATACGTACCTGAAAACATCATAAAGGATAGTTAGCAGGAGCTTGGGTTTTCTCAACTCCTGCCAACAACTTCTAAGCTTATAACGACGTAGGTGACCATTGACCAAAAGCGCATTGTGGCCATTGCTTTGGTTAATTCACACCTATTAATGCATCAGACTGATGCGCTTCTATCTGTTTCTTCCAAAACGTTGCTGTTAGCTCATTGATAGCATTGGACTCCGCATTCATTAGCAGTGCATAGCCGACGCCTAATTCAGGTGAGAAAGCGACATCAGCACGATATCCTTGTACCCAACCACCGTGATAAATAATGTCAACATCATCAACATTATAAATGCGCCAGCCCAAACCATAGTGCGCATCCTTTAATTGCTTTCTCCATTCTCGGCGATACATTTCACGTTTTGTTTTAACTCTTGTTTTGATGAGTGATTCAACCATGCTTTGATCAATTATATCGGGATATTCTAGTAGCATCGCCTTTAACCAAATTTCCATGTCAGCAGCACTCGCATTAACGCCTGCGGCCGGAGAATATTTGTAATAGTTGTTTTTAACGCGAACGCTTACCCATTTATTTTTATCTATCGCAGCATGAGGTTTCGCCCATTTCTTTGATGTCATGAGTGCTTTACGACCTACGCTTGCTGTGGGCATTTTTAGAGGTGTGAAAATGCTATGGGTTATCTCGTCTGCAAACGTGGTGTTTTGTTGGCGATAATATTCTTCAAGCACACCGAAAAATGTATTTTGATAAGTGTAGCAACTACCTGGTTTACATAACGAATCTAGCCCCTCCAAATGGTGCAATACGCGCGGAAGTTTATAATTAGCTTCAATCAAATTATCATAAGCATTGGGGGTGAAGCCCGTTGATTGACCAATGATGTGTTGCAGTAAAATAGGAGCGTCGGTGTAATTATCAAACTTGTAATCGGGCAGTAATTCTTGCAAAGAGTTTTGCCAAGTTAGCTTGTTCTCTTTGACTTGTTTTGCTAGAAACACCGCGGTAAACGTTTTTGAAACGGAGGCTAATCGAAACACCGTTTCTTTGTCGATTGAGGTGCCTGATTTTTCGGTTTTTCCAAAAAATTCAAATCGGGTTGGCTGATTGGGGGCAACCATTACAAAGGCAAGACCAGGTAGTTTCTTTTTCTTTGCCATTGCTTTCATTTCGTTTGTAAAATCATCTACCCAAGTGTCAGCCCAAACAGACGCTGAGAGTAGGTTAAATAGGGATACTAAGATGAGCGCTGATTTAGAAAATTGCAAACTTTACCGCTTTTATTATTATCGAAAATGCATTATCAGCTAATAGGTACGTCAAATTCAACCTAAGTTCAATTTCTGAACAAATCAGCGAGCTGAACTTATAACTTGGACCTAAAACAACGTGTTTTCATTCAGATCTGGGGAGCCCACACTTAAGCCTTATAAAATTGGTAGATGCTAAATTCCCAAAAGCCATTGGCGTATGGAGAGTTAATTATGTAATGTTGCGCCCATCAAACAGTTAACACAATCTAAAGAGAGTGTAATATGAATAAGGAATCAATAGCCAACCCGCGCTCAAGTAAGTTACAAACAGGTGTTCCTCAAATTAATGCCGGTCAAATACATGCTCTCCATACAAACTATCCTGAATATGCTCATTTGTATAAAAGCATCGTCGCAACGCCGCATGGTTTTCTAAGTATTTTTGCTACAGATAATGCAGTAAAAGCGATTGATTTTAGTGATATTCATCCGCTTGCTAATGAAAATAGGATATCAAAGCTTGCAGCCAAACAGCTATCAGAATACATTGCCAACAAGCGCGAATGTTTCGATTTACCGCTCGAGCCTGATGGCACTGATTTTCAGAAGCATGTATGGCAAGCTTTACTCGATATTCCTTTTGGAACAACCGCAAGTTATCTGGATATTGCAATCGCCGTAGGTAATAAAAAAGCTTGCCGCGCTGTGGGAGCAGCGAATGGCAAAAATCCAATACCCATCGTTATTCCTTGCCATCGAATAATTGGAACAAATGGCAAACTCACTGGGTATGCTGGTGGTTTAACTCGCAAAACGTATTTACTTGCTCTTGAATCTAAGACAAGTTACTTCACAATAAAAGGATGATATTGAAAACTTCTCATTTAATTGAATTGTTAGTTTTAGGCGCAATTTGGGGGGCTTCATTTATGCTCATGAAGTCGACCGTGCCCGCTTTCGGAGTCTTTGCTCTGGTCGAAGTGCGAGCAACGTTAGCGGCATTATTTTTACTGCCGGTAGTCTACTTTACTCGCCAATGGGCGGATTTATCTGGGAATTGGGCGAAGCTGATGTTCGTTGGCGCAATCAATACCGCCATTCCATTTAGCTTGTTTGCTTATACTAGCGTGCATTTGGATGCCGGCTTAACTGCGATACTGAATGCCACCGCACCTATGTTTGGCGCCGTGATAGCCTACTTCTATTTGCAAGATCGAATTGGTGTGCACGGCGTTATTGGTACATTTCTTGGTTTCTTAGGTGTGGTTATTATAAGCCAAGATACGCATTCTGCGAGCCCCGTGACTTTACTGCCCGTGTTAACCGCCTTAGCCGCCACTTGCTGTTATGGCATTGCCGCTTGTTTTATGAAAAAACATTTAAGTGGTGTAAAACCGTTTGCAATCGCTGCTGGGAGTCAGGTATTCGCTGCATTGTTATTATTTCCTTTCGCTCTATACGCATGGCCTGAGGTTAACCCAGATGCAAGTACTTGGGGGGCCGCTTTGGTTTTAGCTCTGGTTTGCACTGGCGTTGCTTATATTATGTATTTTGATTTGATTGCTAAAGTGGGAGCATCGCAAGCGATGACGGTTGGCTATTTGGTACCTATGTTTGGTATTTTGTGGGGCATGGTCGTGCTAGGCGAAGTGCTTTCAAACTATGCCATGGTAGGTGGAAGCCTCATTATTGTTGGTGTGATGATCACAACAGGTATTTTAAAACGCCGTCGCGCAAAGGTTGAGCTATAGCTAGGCTTGGCCCTATCTCGCTTTAGGCCGTTCAAAGACGTTCTCAAATATTCATTATTTGGGAGTAAGTTAACATCCTGTTATTGAGCCAGTAAGGTATCCAAATAGTAAGCAAAGTCTACTGACAAGGGGTTTTCAGTTAGATACACTATGCGCCAAATTAGAAAGGAATGAAGTATGTCGTTGAGTGTTATCATCCTTGCAGCAGGCAAGGGAACAAGAATGAAGTCGTCGTTACCTAAAGTATTGCACCCGATTGCGGGTAAGCCCATGGTTGAGCATATTATTAATGCAGCGAAAGAACTCGATTGCTCCAATATCAACCTTGTTTATGGACATGGCGCTGATTTACTCGAAAAAGCCCTTGGCCATCACCAAGTGAATTGGTGTTTACAGGCGGAACAACTTGGTACCGGCCATGCTGTTCAACAGGCGGCTGTTCATATTCAAGATGAAGATGATGTCATGATCCTAGTTGGTGACGCTCCACTTATTAGTAGTGAAACCTTAAGACACTTAGTTGAAGCAAAAGCACATGCCGATCTGGCACTATTGACAGTACATTTAGATGACCCAACTGGCATGGGTCGCATCATTCGTGAAGGTGACAACATTACCGCCATTGTTGAACATAAAGATGCGAGCGATGCACAGCGCGAAATTACTGAAATTAATACAGGCATGATGTTGATGTCTGGAAAAGACCTAAAACGTTGGTTAGGTAATTTGTCTAATGACAATTCGCAAGGCGAATATTATCTGACTGACGTGATAGAAATGGCCGCCAAAGAAGGTAAGACCATTCGTGCCGCTCACCCAGTGTGGGAGCGAGAAGTAGAAGGCGTAAATAATCGCCTTCAACTATCATCATTGGAATCGGCCTATCAATTTCGCAATGCAGAGGCGTTAATGACAGACGGGGTCAGTTTAGCTGACCCGCGTCGTATTGACGTACGCGGCAAATTGACCGTTGGCCAAGATGTGAGCATCGATATTAATGCGATATTCGAAGGCGAAGTCGAAATAGGCAATAATGTGGTGATTGGACCAAACTGTGTGTTTAGAAATTGTAAAATTGGCGATGGTACGCGCATTGAAGCGTTTTCTTTATTGGAAGATGCCGTTGTCGCTGAAAATTGCAATGTTGGCCCCTATGCACGACTTCGCCCAGGCGCTGATTTACACAACGGCGCAAAAGTAGGCAACTTCTGTGAAGTAAAAAAAGCGATTATTGGAGAAGGCTCAAAAGTGAATCACTTGACCTACATTGGTGATGCTCAGATTGGTAAAGGGGTTAATGTAGGTGCAGGGACTATTACCTGTAACTACGATGGCGTGAATAAGTTCAAAACCATCATCGCTGACGGTGTATTTGTGGGCAGTAATAGCTCTCTTGTAGCACCGCTTAGTATCGGTGAGAATGCTACAATAGGAGCTGGCTCTGTGGTTACTAAGGACGTCAATGCGAAAGAACTGGCGATCGCGAGAGGTAAGCAGCGTGCAATTGCGGGTTGGGAGCGACCCAAGAAAAAGTAAAATAGCCTAATAAATAGCCTTTAAACTTGCAAATCGAAATTTAATTCATATAATACCTTTCGATTTGAAATTAAAGGCTTTCGGTTTTGCAGAAACGAAACACTCAACAACGCCGCAGGGCGATCATTGAAACACTGAATGACCGCGGTGAAGTTGCCGTCGATGCCTTAGCGAAAGTGTTTTCGACATCAGAAGTCACTATTAGAAAAGACCTTGCGGAGCTTGAAAACAATGGGTTGCTGTTGCGCAGGTATGGCGGCGCCGTTTTACTTCCTAAAGAATCTTCTGAGCTTTCATCTGAAAAGCTTTCGAGTCGAAAGTTAGCTATTTCAGCCTTAGCATCGACACTCATTCAAGATCACAATCGTATTATTATCGATGGTGGCAGCACAACCTCAGCTTTACTGCCGCATTTACCCAAAAAAATGGGTCTTGTGGTCATGACTAACTCACTGCATGTTGCCAACACTTTGCTAGAAGGGGAAAACGAACCTCAGGTATTGATGACTGGTGGAACTTGGGATGCGCAATCTCATTCGTTCCAAGGACAAATGGCTGAAAACATGCTGAGGGCTTATAATTTTGACCAAGCATTTTTAGGTGCGGCAGGCCTAGATATTATGCGTGGCTCCACTACGTTCAACGAATTAACGTCCTTAAGCAGAACAATGGCCGAAGTATCAAAACAAGTTATAGTGCTCGCTGAGTCCGAAAAATTAGAGAGAAAAATACCCAACGTGGAATTGTCATGGTCGCAAATATCCATATTAGTGACGGATGAAGGACTCGATAATGAGGCCAAACAAGAGATAGAAAAACAGGGCGTGACAGTTATGTGTGCGTCTTTTACTCATTAAACTATTTTATTAAAAAGTGCTATTTCTTGGCGTTGCACTCGAGTATCAGATGAGCAACAGAAGACAACAGCAAAGACAGATTAGGATATCAATATGTGTGGAATTGTAGGTGCAATCGCTGAACGTAACGTTGTAGAAATTTTATTAGAAGGTTTACGCCGTCTTGAGTACCGTGGGTATGATTCAGCAGGTGTTGCGCTGCTTGATGGGGAAGGTAATTTGAGGCGTGAGCGACAGATTGGTAAGGTAAAAGCGTTGAGTGACGCTATTATTGATAATCCAATAAAAGGTGCCACGGGCATTGCTCACACCCGCTGGGCAACGCATGGCGGCGTGACCGAAAAGAACGCGCATCCGCATTTTTCCAACGAACGAATTGCTGTTGTACACAACGGTATTATTGAAAACTACGAAGCGCTTAGACGCGATCTTCAAGCCAAAGGTTATACTTTTGGTTCTGACACTGATACCGAAACTATTGCACATACCGTTCACGAAGAAGTAAAAAAAGGCAAAGACTTATTGCTAGCGGTACAAGATTCTGTGAAGCAATTTCACGGTGCTTACGGCACAGTGATCATGGACAAAGAAGACGCAAATCGTGTTGTGGTTGCACGCTCTGGTAGCCCGCTCGTAATTGGTCTAGGCATTGGTGAAAACTTCATTGCGTCAGACCAAATGGCATTGTTACCCGTAACGCGTCGCTTTATATTTTTAGAAGAAGGCGATGTTGCTGAAATTACGCGTACTTCGGTGACTATTTACGATCACCAAGGCGACATAGTAGAGCGCGACGTTTTTGATTCAGAACTAGAGCATGATGCAGGTGACAAAGGCGGTTATCGCCATTACATGCTTAAAGAAATTCATGAACAACCAACGGTAGTGCGCAATGCTTTGCAAGGCCGCCTAGGTGAAAATGACTTAGTTGAAGGTATATTTGGTGCTGGCTCTGAGGATATTCTAAAAGACATTAAACATGTGCAAATTATCGCTTGTGGTACCAGCTACCATTCAGGCATGACGGCGCGTTATTGGTTAGAGCAATATGCCAATGTGTCGTGTAATGTTGAAATTGCGTCTGAGTTCAGATATCGCAAATCAGTGGTACATCCGAACAGTTTGATTGTGACCATTTCACAATCGGGTGAAACCGCAGATACATTAGCTGCGTTGCGTTTAGCCAAACAAAATGGCTACAAATCAAGTTTAACTATTTGTAATGTGCCAGGTTCCTCACTTGTGCGTGAGTCGGATATGGCATTTATGACCTTAGCCGGCGCTGAAATTGGTGTAGCCTCAACTAAGGCGTTTACCACGCAGCTAACCGCTTTCTTAATGTTGACCCTTGCCTTAGGCAAATATAACGGTATCTTGCCGGCAGACAAAAAAGCAATTGTTGACGGTTTACATAGTTTACCTATCAAGCTTGAAGAAACGCTAACCTTGACCAACAGCATAGAGTTGTTGGCGGAGGAGTTTGCTGACAAACAGCACAGTCTATTCTTGGGCCGTGGGGATCAGTATCCAATCGCAATGGAAGGTGCATTGAAGCTTAAAGAGATTTCATATATTCACGCTGAAGCTTACGCATCTGGTGAATTGAAGCACGGTCCATTAGCGCTTATTGATGATGAAATGCCAGTTATCGTAGTTGCCCCAAACAATGAATTACTTGAGAAACTAAAGTCGAACGTTGAGGAAGTAAGAGCTCGCGGCGGTATTATGTATGTTTTCGCTGATAAAGACGCTCATTTTGCTAGCGACGAAACCATGCGCGTGATCAACGTACCGCATTGCGAAGCGCCAATTGCCCCGATTCTCTACACTTTACCACTGCAGTTGTTATCCTATTATGTAGCGGTGATTAAGGGTACTGATGTTGACCAGCCAAGGAATTTGGCGAAGTCGGTTACGGTGGAGTAAATTCGTTAGGGGGTATTATTCCCGTGTCCGAGTATATTAATGTTTGAAACTGGATATTAATGTTTGAAACTAGACATTAAAGTTTGAAACTAAGCCAATAACATTAACCCGCAGTTCTGCGGGTTTTGTCTTTTAATCGGTTTGGTTGCTCAAATCACTAAAAAAGTGGAATAATGCTTAAAAGGATTATTAATTAAAATAATAAGAAATTGCGCAACTTGTTTTGCTAATAGGGTATGGAAATATATGGCTAAAAACACGAATTCATCATCAACTACCAGTTTCGAACAACATTTATGGGATACCGCCAACAAACTCCGTGGCAGTGTTGAATCTTCCGAGTACAAGCATGTTGTACTGAGTCTTATCTTCTTAAAATTCATTAGTGACAAATTTGAAGCGCAGCGGAAAAGTTTGATAGATCAAGGCATGGCTGACTATGTTGAGCAAATCGAGTTTTATGCCAAAGATAATGTGTTCTTTTTGCCAGAGCAAGCTCGTTGGTCTTATATTCAGCAACAAATGAAGCAAGACGACATCGCCGTCAAAATTGATTCTGCATTACATACAGTCGAAAAGAACAACCCTTCATTAAAAGGTGCATTACCAGATAACTACTTTTCTCGTTTAGGCTTGGTGGCCAGCAAGCTTGGCTCGTTAATAGATACTATTAATAACATCGATACCGCCGCCAACGAATGTGACATGAGCGAAGAGGACTTAGTTGGGCGCGTTTACGAATATTTCTTAGGTAAGTTTGCTGCTAGCGAAGGTAAAGGCGGTGGTGAATCTATACGCCAAAATCCATCGTAAGTTTAATAGCCGAAATGATTGAACCGTACAAAGGCAAAATCTATGACCCGTGTTGCGGGAGTGGCGGCATGTTCGTGCAGTCACTCAAATTTATTGATAGCCACAAGGGCAATAAAAAAGACATTTCTATCTACGGGCAGGAATACACCAACACTACCTACAAACTGGCCAAAATGAACCTTGCCGTACGTGGCATCGCTGCCAACTTGGGAGAAGTGGCAGGCGACAGCTTTTTTAAAGATCAGCATCCTGATTTAAAAGCGGACTTTATTATGGCCAACCCGCCATTTAATCAAAAGCAGTGGCGAGGTGAAAACGAACTTGTAGGAGATCCTCGTTGGGCTGGCTTTAACGTGCCACCAACAGGTAACGCTAACTATGCGTGGATCATGCACATGATCAGCAAACTGAGTGAAAATGGCACCGCAGGTTTTGTATTAGCGAATGGTTCAATGAGTTCTAACACCAGTGGCGAAGGCGAAATTCGTAAAAAGATCATTGAACAAGACCTAGTAGACTGCATGATTGCCTTACCCGGCCAATTATTTTATACCACTCAAATTCCTGTGTGCTTATGGTTTATTAGTAAAAACAAAAAAGCGGTGGATGCCAGCGAAGACTTTGTCAAAAGACGCAACCGCCAAGGCGAAACCTTATTTATCGATGCCCGCGAAATGGGCAGTATGATAAGCCGCACGAACAAAGAACTGACGACCGAAGATGTTGCCAATATCGCTCGTACTTACCATGCGTGGAGAGGTGAGGACAAAAACGGTGCTTATGAAGATATCGCAGGCTACTGTAAATCATCCACACTTGAAGATATAAAAGCCAACGACTATGTGCTTACGCCGGGTCGCTATGTTGGCGCAGCAGATACCGCAGACGACGGCATTCCATTTGAAGAAAAGATGAATGAATTGACTCAAACTTTGTTCACTCAAATGGCTGAAGGGCAGGAGTTAGATACGGCTATTCGAAATAACCTTAAGGAGATGGGTTATGGGGAGTGATTATCCTTTTACTAAATTAAAAGATATTTGTGTAAAGATAACAAAGGGTAGTACTCCTACAAAGAAAGATGGTGGCTTTACTGAGCGAGGAGTTAACTTTATTAAAGCTGAATCAGCTAGCTATGACGGTGTTTTAAACGAAAGCAAATTTACATTTGTTACTGCCGAGATATATGCAAAATACAAGCGCTCTCAATTAGAAGAAAATGATATTCTCTTCTCAATGGCAGGTGCTTTTTTGGGTAAAACAGGTTTTGTTGAAAAAAAGCACCTACCAGCTAATACAAATCAAGCGTTAGCTTTAATTCGAGTAGATATCACATTAGCTAACCCAAAATTTGTACTCTACTGTTTACAGCAAAAGAGGGTTGTTCACTTTGTAAATAGCTCTATATCTCAATCTGCTCAACCAAATATAAACCTTCAGCAAATTGGTGATTTGGTTATAGATTTCCCTGAAAGGAAAGTACAAGACTCAATTGTTAATATCCTTGATTCAATTGATCAACGTAGTTTAATCAATCGTCAATCTAACCAAACCCTTGAACAAATGGCGCAGACGCTGTTTAAATGCTGGTTTGTGGATTTCGACCCAGTTATCGACAACGCCCTTGCGGCTGGCAACGCCATCCCCGACGAACTGAAACACCGTGTCGAGATACGCAAAAAAGCCTACACCCTGCAAAAACAAAATCCCAACATCAAACCACTCCCGGTCGCCACCCAACGCCTATTTCCCAGCGAATTCGAGCACTGCGACGACAACACCCTCGGTATTCAAGGCTGGATTCCCAAAGGATGGGAGGTGAAAGATATAAAGTCTTTATCTTTTAAACTAACTAAAGGTACAACTGCTACAAAAAAACAGATTGCCGATTCTTGTAGTGAGGTATTAGTTCCTTTTTTAAAGGTAAGAGATCTTACGGACAACAATGAAATTAAATTTGATGGATTAGACTCAATTCCTTTAGATGTTCACGAAAATCAACTTAAAAGATCAATCCTTCATTCCGGAGATATACTTATTTCGATAGCTGGGACAATAGGCCGAATCGCTTTAGTACCTACTAATCTGAATAATTGTAACTGTAATCAGGCTCTAGCATTTATAAGGTGTAATCAAATTTCAGTAAGAAACTTTGTTTACCATTCCTTGCAAATAAACTCGATGCAAAGCTACTTCGAATCGAAAGTAGTACAGGCTGTTCAAGCAAATTTGAGTTTAGGTTCGGTAGGAGAAATAGACCTGATAGTACCTGATAACTCTCTGCTAGATATTTGGAACTCACAAACTGAAACAATATTAAGTAAATTAGAATTAAGTCGTAATCAGAAGTTGGAGTTGGAAAAAATAAGAGATGTATTATTACCAAAACTTATCTCTGGCGAAATTAAATTAGGTTCGAGTACACAGGAATTGATGAATGCCTGAAATAGTCAAATGGAATGACATAAAAAGAGACTTTTCAGATGCACTATTAGTTGGCAATGGCGGTAGCATCGCGTTGTCAGATAACTTTAGCTATAAGAGTCTTTATGGCTATGCAGACAAGCAAAACTTACTGCAAAAAGAAGCGGTTGCCGTTTTTGATAAGTTCTATAAAAAGGAACGTGATTTCGAAAGAGTTTTGTATCGCTTGTGGCAAGCAGATTATATTAATGGTCTTTTTGAGGTTGATGAAGATGAGCAGAAAAAAGTACGCATAGGATACACGAAAGTACGAAGGTCACTAATTGATGCAGTTAAAGATGTTCACCCAGCTTATAAACCTTCAGAATATAATTTATGGAAGGTGGGGCAATTTATTTCTGGCTTCAAAACGGTATTTTCACTGAACTATGATTTGATGCTTTATTGGGCGAGTCAACAAATCAATGATACTTCGCGAAACCGCATCAAAGATGGCTTTGCATCAAAAGTCCCGCGTAATAAAACTCAGAAAACTCGCACGTTCGCATTTTCTAGCGATATAAGTAAATTGCGCGAACCTTATGGGTTAAATGATACTACAACTTTAGTTTTTTATCCTCACGGGTCGCTTTTGTTGTATCAAACAAAAGCTAAAAAGCAAGAACGTAAAATAACGTCGTCTCAGGAAGATAATTTACTTAACACAATTACTGATTTTTGGTCACGAAATGACGGTAATCCGATTTTTGTATGTGAGGGGGATTCTGATAGAAAGTTGGAGGCAATAAGTGGATCAAAGTATCTAACTCATGTCTTTCAAGAAGAACTCCCTCGTGCAGGTAATACCCTTACTATTTATGGTTGGGGAATGGGTGAGCAAGATTCACACATCGTTAAACAACTTGCCCAAGGACAATACAAAAAGATCGCCATGTCGATTCATATGCAAAATAAAAGTCCGATCCAGTTAGATAGAGAAATGGATCGGTACTTAAGTAAACTTGAAAAAATTGTAGCACGAGAAAATGTTAAATTTTTTGACTCTGCTAGTGATGGTTGCTGGAAAAACTAAGGACTATTGATGAAATTCACGGAAGAAAAGCTCGAACTCGCCATCATCCAACTCCTAACTGAGCAGGGTTATCCTCACGTTACTGGCGACCAGTTATTACGCACTAGTGGTGACGAGGTTTTAATTAAAGCTGATCTTCGCCACTACCTATCTAGCAAATACGCCAAAGACGACATTACCACAGGCGAAATTGATAACATTGTTAAACAGCTCGAAACCCTGCCTGCTAGTGATTTATATGAGAGCAACAAAACTTTTTGTAAGTCGCTTAGCGATGGCTTTTTATTAAAGCGTGAAGCTGTAGCTGGTCAGCCTTCTAAAAAAGACTTGTATATTCAACTGATTGATTACGATGGTGTGCGCAGTGCTTTGCAAGCGGCTGATATTGTTGTTGGTGGCAAGGTACAAGAGGTAAGCCCCGGCTATGCAGATAACAACATCTATAAAATTGTAAACCAACTCGAAATTGATAGTTTGTCGGCAGACAACCCAAAGCGTATTCCAGACGGCATTATTTATATAAATGGCTTGCCTTTGGTGGTGTTCGAATTTAAAAGCGCCATTCGTGAAGAGCAGGCTAGCATTCATGATGCCTATGTTCAGCTAACCACACGTTATCGCCGTGATATTCCCCAGCTGTTTGTATTCAATGCACTATGCGTTATAAGCGATGGCGTTAACAACAAGATGGGGACGGTGTTTGCGGGTTACGACTTTTATTATGCGTGGCGCAAAGTAACAGGCGACGAGCCAATGGCCGAAGATGGCATTAATTCGCTGCATACCATGTTGCAAGGGCTGTTTGATAAGTCTCGGCTTTGTGATGTATTACGTAACTTTATTTATTTCCCTGATAAAACCAAGGATGAGGTGAAAATCACCTGTCGTTACCCGCAGTATTACGCTGCCAGAAAGTTATTTGAAAACATAAAGCGGCATCGTAAGTTGCCGCTTGGTGCTGCTGGTGCTGAAGACGAAAAACGTGACGGTAAAGGTGGTACCTACTTCGGCGCTACTGGCTGTGGTAAGAGTTTTACCATGCAGTTTCTATCGCGCTTGTTGATGAAAAGCGTTGAGTTTGAAAGCCCAACAATAGTATTGGTGACCGACCGCACCGACTTAGACGATCAGTTGGCTAATCAATTTGCCAATGCCAAAACTTATATAGGTGACGATCATATTGTAAGTGTTGAAAGCCGTGCTGAGCTGCGGCAATTACTCAAAGGCCGTAACAGCGGCGGAGTGTTTTTAACTACTATTCATAAGTTTACCGAAGACACGCAATTACTGACCGAACGTAGCAATGTGATTTGTATCTCTGACGAAGCCCATCGCAGCCAAATCAACCTTGATCAAAAACTACGTATTACTGAAAAAGGCGTGAAACGCACCTACGGCTTTGCTAAGTATTTACATGACTCATTACCTAATGCGACTTATGTGGGCTTTACCGGTACACCCATAGATGCCACCTTAGATGTGTTCGGCCAAGTAGTTGATAGCTATACCATGACTGAGTCGGTAAAAGATGAAATTACCGTACGTATTGTCTATGAGGGTCGAGCCGCCAAAGTGGTCCTAAATAATCGTAAGCTTGATGAGATTGAAGCCTATTATAAAAAGTGCGAACAATACGGCAGCAACGAGCATCAAATAGAAGAAAGCAAAAAAGCCACCACCAAAATGAATTCTATTTTAGGCGACCCAGACCGTTTAAGGGCGTTGGCAGCAGATTTTGTAAAGCATTACGAAACCCGTATTGAAGAAGGCACTACCATTTGTGGCAAAGCCATGTTTGTGTGTAGTTCGCGTGATATTGCTTACGCGCTTTATCTAGAGATAAAAGCCTTACGCCCACAATGGTTTGAAGTAAAAGAGTCAGAGCATGCTGCCACGCTTACAGCTGATGAAAAAGAGTTAGCGATAAAAGCGGGTAAGTTGGGCATGCCAATAGAGCAGGTAAAGTTGGTGATCACCCGTGGTAAAGACGATCCAGAAGAGATGTTTAATTTGCTAGGCAGCAAAGATTTTCGTAAAGAGTTAGATAGGCAATTTAAGATTGAGCACTCCAACTTTAAAATAGCCATAGTGGTGGATATGTGGCTTACAGGTTTTGATGTACCGTTTTTGGATACCAGCTATATTGATAAGCCGCTGCAAAAACATAATCTTATTCAAACTATTTCACGGGTAAATCGCAAGTTTGCAGGCAAGCATAAAGGCTTAGTAGTAGATTACATCGGCATTAAATCAGCCATGAACAAAGCCTTGGCACAGTTTAGTAAAACCGACGAAACCAATTTTGAAGATATCAATCAATCGGTGGTAACAGTAAAAGACCACCTAGCATTGCTAGGTGATGTTTTTCACACCTTTAATTCGACCGCTTACTTTACTGGTGAGCCGCTGGCACAGCTTAATTGCTTGAACCAAGCCTCTGAGTTTATCTTGCAGTTAGGAAAACGTGAAAAGCGCTTTATGGTGTTAGTGAAGCGTTTAAAAGCCGCCTACGACATCTGCTGTGGCAGTGAAAAAATCAGTCAAATAGAGCGAGACAAAATCCATTTTTATATGGCTGTACGCTCCATCATTTATAAACTGACCAAAGGCGAAGCCCCTGATACCGCCCAAATGAACGCCAAAGTACGCGAAATGATAGCCGAAGCATTAAAAAGCGATGGTGTAGAAGAAATTCTTAAAATGGATGACTCGCAGGGCGAGATTGATATTTTTGATGAAGACTACATCAACAAAATCAGCAAAATGAAGCAACCAAACACTAAAATCATGATGCTGCAAAAATTGTTAGCTAAAGCCATTGGCGACATGAAAAAAGTGAACTTGGCACAAGGCATAGACTTTAGTCAGCGCTTTATAGCACTGGTAGATAAATACAACGAACGCAAAGAAGACGATGTACTGGTAAGTGGTGTGCTCGAAGATTTTTCAGACGAGCTAATCAAAATGATGGACGACTTGCGCGAAGAGTACGGCGCACACGACGACCTAGACATCAGCTTCGAAGAAAAGGCCTTTTACGACATCTTGAAACGCTTAGCAGCGAAATATGACTTCAGTTATCCAGAAGACCAACTACTAGAACTCGCCAGAGCAGTAAAAGAAGTCGTAGACGACAAAGCCAAATACACCGACTGGAGCCAACGCGCCGACATTAAAGCCGAGTTAAAGGTTGACCTTATAATGTTATTGGCCAAGTTTAAATACCCGCCTGTGAGCAGGGACGAGGTGTATCAAGAAATATTTTTGCAGGCTGAGAACTTTAAGAAGAATAGATAGCAGATAAATTAGATTTAATTAACTTAGATATTATAAGGACAGCGAATGGCAGAAAAACAGGGACAAGAAAAGTTTTTTGATTTTCTTCAAGAGTGTGAGCGTGCAGGGAAAAAGTTTACAAAGCAACAAGTCATTGACGCAACAGGCTGGAAGCCAGCTACATTCAACACTTATTTTGGCAAAGGACAGATCACTCAATTTGTTGTTGAAATTGGTGCAAACAAGCTCGAAGCAATCAATACGACTGACATTGATTTCGTCGAGTTTAAAAAGCGACTATCGCAAAGCAAACACTATCAAGAGTTAGGACATAAATGCAAATCAAACTTAGCGAAAGCGCTTTTGAAGAAGTCTCGCGATAATATGATGTTAGCTTTAGAGCTATACAATCGTCCTTCTTTGGAAAATAAGCTAGATGGATTTGTCTTACTGTTTTGTACTGCTTGGGAGCAGCTTTGTAAATCAAGGCTTATCGAGAGAGACTGTGAAGATAGTATTTTCGAGCCAAATGTAAAAAAAGGGACGCGTCGCACTATTCCCCTTCGAGCTTGTTTAGACCGCCTTTATGAGCCTAAGAACAATATAAGACGAAACATTGAAGTTGTTGCTGATTGGCGAGATAAAGCGGCTCATCTTCTGATGCCTGAAATCCAATCTATCGCTTCCCGTATATTCCAGTCTGGTGTGTTGAATTATTCTTCAGAATTTGAATCATTTACAGATACTGCTTTTATTTCATCCCAGCACACAGGAATGATGTCCCTAGTCGGCGAATTTAAACTACCTCCGGCATCCCTGCTCAAAACACTATATGGGTCAGCTGCAAATGAAATTCTTGAATTGGCACATGAAGTAGAATCAGAAATCGAGGCTGCCGATGACATTTCTTTTGCAATACCACTCAGGGTGTCACTTGTTTTTGCAAAGGAAGAAGGTGATGCACAAATTGTCATAGCAAAAGCTAACGGTAGTACTGAAGATTTGAAGAAGCTAAGACAAGCACTGGTTATTGAAAAGCCAGTTGATCCGGATAAGACTCACCCTCACAGCCAAGGTGTTTTGCTGAGTCTCTTGAATGATACTTTAACGAAAGACTTCGACGCTAATAAACTAGCTCGCGCGTTGCCTAAGACTGATATTCATGGCTCTCCGGCATTAAATAGACATTGTTTGCAAGCATGCATCAATAAGCTTGGGTGGAAGAAAAATAACAATAAGTACCATTACTTCGGAAAATTGGCTAATCGACATCAGTATTCAGAAGAGGCAATAACGGAGCTTGTTAAACGGATAGCGCAAGACGAACAGTTTGTTTCGCAAGCAAAGCGCAAGAAACGTTAGCAACATTACACTGATTTCAAAGGCAGGAAATTGTGGATGAACTATTAGAAAAGTCTGAAGGCCTAAACAGCGAGTTTAGCCGTATTTTTGAATACGGACCTTTTGACGATAGCAAGCGTATTAGCGCGAGTTGGATAATGTGCTTGATTGCACTGGAGCACTCCAGTAGTTTGCGCCAACTGGCTATGTGCGGGAACTATACTTCAGCAATATGTATTATTCGTTCTCAGTTTGAAGCACTTACGCGAGCAGCTTGGTTATTTTATGCCGCGAGTGACCAGAAGGTCGAAAATACTTTTTCTACCCTAAGTGAGCTTTCACAGAGCGCTGATCAAAAACCCAATAATGCAGAAATGATTAAAGCTCTCGAAGGCAAAGCGCCAGCGCAAGCGGTGGCTATGTTTAGTGAATTCAGAGACGTTCAGTGGAAAGGATTAAACTCATATGTCCATGGTGGTATTCATGCGCTCCAACGCCATGGAAGTGGTTACCCAGTTGAACTTGTTGAGGAAATCATTAGATCTTCCAATGGCTTATTGACTATGACGGCGATGATGGCTGCTATATTGACAGGAAATGAAGTGATAGTTGAAGATATCACACGAATTCAACGTCGCCACAAAGATTGTTTACCTGAATTGTTAGCCCATTAGTAAACGTTAAACTAAAATGTGTTCCCTTAGAGTAGACCGCTGCTCGAAAAACATAAACTTATCTATTCGGCTATTTGAAAGTAGTCATTATATTTGGATTTATTGATTAATTAGTATTGACCATCTCATCAAAAACATTTTGAAACTCGCCAATCTGTATGTTTTTTGAACATTAATTCAAGAAAAAGTACTCTACTGAGAAAAAAATATAAAATATTTTTCCATTTCTAATATTTTATAGACGTTGCAGCGATCGCTCTCACTAAAATTCGATTCGGCTCATATGCCATATATGTTTCCACATGATCTGTGAAAATTCAAAAAAAAATGAATGATTAACGAAACTTTTCACTATGATAAAACTGTCAATCATTTATTATTTTTCAACGACTTAGCTCCGTTTTGGGGGGGTTGACCAATCATTTTTTTTGGTTAAGAATGAATACAAGTTGAACACGGATGACAACAAAATGGCGAGATACGAACAAAACTTAAAAGTTTATAAAAAGTGGTTAAAGCAAGGTCGTGGACAAGGACGCGATGCTGAATATAAACCTTGGTTATACGTTTATAACGTTCCTTCGAGTGGTCGATCACATAGACAATGGTCACACACGTCTAATAGGGTTGTGCATTGTATGTCGGACTTGGAATTATCAACATTCTTGCTATTAGACTGGACTGAATCTACTACAGATATTCGTGAGCAATACCCTCTTGAGCCAAAAACCACTCATGAAATAGCAACTAAGCTTGGATTTCGCCACCCTGCTGTTCGCGGTGAAAGTATTATTATGACCAGCGATTTTTTCGTCACTGTGTCAAATCCCAATCAACCGTACCTAGCAATTCAAGTAAAGCCGTCGAGCGAGCTGGAAAAGCACAGAGTTAGAGAGAAGCTGGCAATTGAAGAGGCCTACTGGGCAGACCTAAATATTCCTTTCCAAATTATAACTGAGCAAGATTTAGACTTGGTGAAAGTTGAAAATATTAAATGGCTTTCTCCGTTTGTTAATTTTGACATTCCACCCTACAAACTTGCTGAGATAGAACATTTTTGGACAAATATTATTCGCAAAAATCCTTATGTGAGACTAATAGATCTGTGTAATGAAATAGATAAGCAGCGCAGTCAAGAACGGGGTATCGCCCTTGGTGAACTCCGGCTGTTGTTTGCAAAACGCAAAATAAGTTTTGATATGGAACGACCGTTTTACGACTTGCTAACGAACAAGATATCTTTCTCTGGCACATACCGGAATATTAGTAATGACTAATTTGGCCTTAGCCCATAATGCATTGCCAATATTCGTTAAAAACGAGGTGTTGGCTTGGGGCGATACTACATATCGTGTTATCGAAGTCAGCAGACGTCAGGTGTTTTTGTTTAAACTTGGGCAGGATAGAGGATTTCCACAACCATTTGATGCTGATGATATTGAATCACTTTTCGTTAGTGGTGAGATATCATTAGTAGAAAATCATTCTTATTCTGCACCACCAATATTACTTTCAAACCGGGTGGAGGCAATTAATGAAGCTAAAACTCGATTTGAAGTCATACGCCCCATTGTTGAAGCTGAAGATTATCTAGTTTCAAGTGAAAGAGGGAAGCTTGTAAATCGTCAAATAGCCGAAAAAGGAATGTCTAAAGCCAGTATTTATCGATTACTCCGCTTGTACTGGACACATGGTCAATGCATTGAAGCATTAGCCACAAAATACGCGAATTGCGGTGCCAAAGGTAAACTGAGAGTTTTTACATCTAAAAAACCCGGTAAGCAAAACAATAATGGTAAAAAGCTAAACGCTATCAGAACTGAGCAACACGTTGCGTTTATGCGCAGGGTGATAGATGTCTATTACTTTGCAAAGAAACAAGACCTTACTTATACCTATCGGCGATTTGTCACGCTTTGTATTGAAAGCAGTGGAGATAATAATGTAGATAATATCCCCTCAATTGACAGCCTTAAAAACTTAATAAAACGACACTACTCCCTGAAGCAATTTGCACTCGGGCGTTACGATATAAGGATTTTTAATAAAGATATTCGAAGCCTCAAGGGAAGCGCGACTGCATCAGTATCGGGACCTGGAGACAAGTTCGAAATAGATGCTACCCCCATGCCGATTCACGTTGTTTCCAATCATGATAGAAGCAGAGTGCTAGGCAAGCCGACTCTGTACCTTGTAGTTGATCTTCACTCCCATTTGATTGCCGGCTACTACATCGGCTTTTATTCCGCATCATACCGCACGGCTACGATTGCCATACTCAGCGTAGTCAAAGACAAAACAGAATTACTTAAGAAATATAATATATCATCCACAATTTGTGAAAGTTGGCCTGCACTTGGCCTACCTAATGCTTTGCTTTGTGATAAAGCAGAGCTTTTTGGTTTAAACGGTAGTCATTTAGTCGAGGCAACCGGCATGCGCATAGAGAATACTGCGAGCGGAAGGTCTGAAGCTAAAGGCACAGTTGAAAGATATTTAGGTCTAATTCAAGAATCATTTGGTGGTGAGATGCCAGGAAAATCAACCATGGCAGTCAATAAAAAAGCAGGCGCGGTAGATGGGCGTTTGACGGCCTGTATCTCACTTCACGAACTTGAAGAAATTGTAATTTCTAAAATTTTGCTAATCAATAATTGCAGAATCATGCCTGATTATAGTCGTGAAAAAGATATGCCAGATGATATGCCAATGACAGCTAAAAATATTTGGGACTGGGGCATAGCAAACCGAACAGGAACGCTTTCAAAAGTTAATGAAGAAAATTTAAAAACGGCAGTATTACCGAAAGACACAGCTAAAGTAAGTCCGCTAGGGGTTTCATTTAAAAAACTCTTTTACTATTCGGCTGAGCTAGAGGAGCTTGACTGGTTTCTTCGAATTAAAAATAACAGAAGTCGACCTGTGTCCGTTGAAGTGCTGTTTGACCCCATCATAGTCAATCAAATATATGTCATTGTCCCAGGGGTGAATAATAAAACGATTACGTGTTTGTTAAAGCCGCAGTCCAGGGCATATGTTGATAGTTCTTTTTACGAAGTTGAACTTCGGATGAAGCAATCAACAAAGGCTAATTGCACCCTTGATTATGATGAAGCGTTACGTATCGATGAAGAGAAAACGATTGCCATTGTGAACAATGCTGAAAAAGCGAAAAAACGTGCTCTTAAAAAAACAGCAGCTCAGAGAAAACGAGAAATACCTATCAACAAAGATATTGCTCGTGAAGAAGAGCGTCAAAAATTAATAAAGGAATTTTCACCAGAGCAACATGTGCCCCAGGAGAAACCTGAAGTCGGATTAGCAAAAGCTCAGGATGAGTTTGCAAACCCAGAATTAAACGAATTATTTAACTTAGACAAGGATGTCAAAAATGAAACAAATGGAATTGATGATGAGTAGTAAAATCGAGGGGAGCGTGACGGCCGTTTACCATGAAACTGGCGTGCCTAGCTTTAGTGGAAATCCTCTAATCGAATGCCTACCAAAATTGGGAAATGCGTCAGAAGTTATCAATAGACTCAGTCGGTTGCCAAAGACAGTCCTTAGAAGCGCACCTGCGGGCGATAGAGCATCTGAACTCGTAGCTGCTTTATCAAATATGTTTGTAGGTTTACCTCAACATTATGACTTGGCGCTTTTTATAGATACAAAGATCAAACAAGGCTATGTTTCTAGGAACCCACACCTCAATGTTGACTCGGAGCTGCTACAGAAAAACTACGAGAGAATGTTAGTTGGGAACCCGTCAGACAACACTGAAGATCTGACTCTGGATAACTCTCCAACCGCCGGTATCATCTATGGTGTTCCAGGTACTGGCAAGTCGACATCTTTAAAAAGAAGCCTGTCATTCTATCCTCAGGTAATCGTGCATGAATCGCTAAATCTGACTCAAATAACCTACTTGTATATTGATTTTCCGCATGATGGTAGCTTAAAAACATTGTGCAAGAATTTCTTTGATGCCCTTGGACATGCGATTCGTAAGCCTCACACCCAATGGATGGAACGGCGTGAAAGTTTGGACTCAATGTTAGCAAAGATGCAAGCAGCGGCTGTAAGGTTTAACATTGGTATTTTGATAATCGATGAGTTCCAATTTTGGCGATCTAAGACGAAAAACTCCGACCAAGTTATTGGGTTTCTGGTCTCGCTTATCAATATTATTAAACTTCCTATTATTTTTAGTGGCACGCCAGCGGCCAAAGGCAGGCTTGAGTCTAGTCTGGCGCTAGCTCGACGAGTGACTGGTTTTAACGTTTGGGATCCTTTGCAGTTCCAAACAACTAAAAGTAAAACAAGTAACCAAATGTGGGAATATTTTGCTCGTAAGTTGTGGCAATTCCAATATCTATCAAAACCATCCGAAGAGCTTACAGCTGAAATCAGCCAGACATGGTTTGATTGCTGCCAGGGAGTTTTAGATATTGCGATGAAACTGTATATGCAGGTTCAGCTCCGAGCAATTCAAAGTAAAAAGGAACTCATTTCATCTGACTTGTTTCGCAGAGTTTATAAGGATGACTTTAAACCTGTTCACGCTATTGTTGATGCGCTGCGGTCACGTAATCCCGAAATTATTGCTGACTATCTTGATTTGCCGCAGTCTTCGGTTACTGTAAAAATTGCTTCATTACACAAGTCAATTGTCGACAAACAACAAGCGCAGAACTTGCCTGCGATGAAACCCCATGCAGAAGAGTTACTCAACTGTTTGATACAAATTGGTTACGACAAGAGTGTCGCAGAACCAGCAGTAAACTCTGTTGTAGCTCAAAACACTCATTTGGATAAAAAGCTGCTTTTGCCTATAGTGATAAAACTTTTAGCAGAAACAGATAATGATAAATCCGTCATAAGTCCGATTAAGTCACCGCGCAAAACGAAACCAATACCGCCGATTATTGACTTGTCACAGCAGCCAGATTTGTTCTCAAAAATCACAACGTTAACGAAGGGGCGATGAATCAAATCACTTTGGCAAACATCATCCCTTATCCGGACGAAACTACGTTCAGTATTCAGGCGCGGCTTAGGGTGCGTTTTGCCGTAAAAAGTCCTAAGGCACTCATAGAAGGCGTTTATAATAATCGAACTATATCCGCTTCTTGGGTGCTTCCCTCTCACTTACAAAGGCTGCTAGACGAGACTATCAATGTTCAGGGACTAACTGCCGAAAAACTTGTATTTAAGCACACTCTATTCCCATTAATAGCGCCATTCATTCCCGTCAACCGTAGTCGTAAAATTTTGGACTCAATGGAGTCTGGTAATGGTGCTGGCTTGCATGTGATGTCCGGATTCGCTGCAAGCCGAATACCAAAATCCTTGCATTTAAGATTTTGCCCCAACTGTGCACAAGAACAACATGCACGTTATGGTGAGCCTTATTTCATGAGAATTCATCAAATACCGGCTGTAACTAGTTGCTATAAACATAAGGTCGGATTGGAGGTTGTTAGCGGATTTAAAAAAGGGGTTCATAGGCATGAATTTGTGCCGCTTATCTTAAACAACATTTCAAGTTATAAAGCGGTGAAAGTTAGCAAATATGATAAGATAATCAGCTTTGCTTGTGAGGTGTTACTTAACAGCGAAAGCCTACCATCACCTTCATACGCACAGTGGACAAATTATTACCGTCAACTTGCTTATAAAAATGACCTATCAAAAGGGGTGTATGTAGATTATTTGCCGGTAAAAGAAAAAGTAGAGAGTTTTTGGTCTTCACACGTATTGCAATGTTTAGGCTTAAATGTGAGCCCAAGCCAAAGCAGTTGGCTACATTGCATTTTCAGGAAGCATAGAAAGAGCTTCTCATATCTTGAGCATATTGTCGTTAATGCAGCTCTGCTTAACGAGAGGTTTAATATAATTGAATGTATTGAACGAGCAGCCGAACAACCCAAATCTTTTCGCAAACGTGATTCTTTTTCCTCTTCTCCTTCAACTTCTTCACAACATGTTTTAAGCGCAGATAAATTAGTTTGGGCAGCGCTGCTGAAAACTCAAACACCTAAAATTGCTCGAAGTAAATCACCTGCACTTTATACTAGGCTTTATAGGGCAAATAGAGAGTGGTTGCTAGAAATAAACGAGGGGCACAAAGCAAGGCGAGTACGAGTAAATAATAGAGTAAACTGGCATAAGCGAGATTTTGCGACAGTAAGGTCTCTGTTTGTCATTATATCCAAGATTGATGATGATTTGTCGTTGCCACGGGCAACAAAACGTTGGTTAATGTTTCAACTCAGTAATACTTCAACCGTTGAAAAGTATTCACATAAACTGCCTTTAACATCGATGTTTTTAACTCACTATGCTGAATCAATATCTGAATATCAAATACGCAGAATTACTTATCAACTTCTTACGAATCGACATCCACATATAACTCGCCGCTGGTACTTGCTCCGAGCGTCAGGTTTGAGTGAAGAACGAATGACAGCTATTACAAAACAATTTCTGAAAGGGCTTGGCGAGATACTGCCTCCTTTTGGTTTTAAGGCGAACCTAATGTTCGAGATCTAAACAAATAAAACAGCTGGCTATAACGACAAGGCGGATGACGGAATGATTTATACAGGTGAAATTTCAGATGCGATTTATCTTAATGTAGAAGATGAACCAAAAATTAACTTTATTTTCGGCACCATAATTTATGACTTATCAAATAGGTTTTCTGAAGGTGACTGGATTGCTACAAGTCCTTTAATCAAGTTTAAAGAGGTTGATGGTGGATTTGCAGCGATAACTCAAAACTCGATATACCGTATTGGTAGTTTTGAAACAATGGTAATTAAGTGGGACGCGGTTGATAACATAAGACTAGGAACACCTCCAGAAATTGCTGTTAAATTGCTGAGCGGTGAATGGCCGCCAAAGTGTGCTATAAACAGGGATATATTAATGGATGATAAAAGTAAAGTTGCCGTCACCTCAGCGGTCGCGACGCTACTTAATCGGTGGCGGCTTTCTGAGGCACAAAAAATTGCTATTCTTGGCCTTGATTCAAAAGCTGACCTCGGCAGCTTCCTTAACTCACCTTCAAGCGTGAATTTATCTCCAGATTTGGAGCAACGACTCTCACTCATTCTCAACATTCACGAAAATCTTAGGCTTCTTTTCTCTAACCCGGAGAACATCTACGGATTCATGACACTGGTGAATAACAATTCACCATTTTTGGGGAAGAGACCTATTGACTTAGCTTTTCAGGGTGCAGACGGCCTCACTGTTGTACATACAGCATTACTGTCGATGTTTGGCGGGACGAAGTGAAATAAGAGGCCGGCAATTACTAATGAACGATCAATTATCAGTGTGCGAAACAATCCAATCGATGACTGTTTTTTTTTGCCACGCTTTAAACCTATGTCCTAAGTCTAAGGGCTTGGGAAAGCTCCCCAAGTCCACCATTCTGTAAATAGTCGAACGACTCACGCCAACCAACAAACAGACCTCTTTAATACGTATTAAGCATTCAGGGGGCTTTTCGGCTAATTTATCAGCAGATAATGGGTTGACAACTACTGCTTTTGGTACAGAAGGTATTTCATTGCTAATATTTTTGGTAATTTCTGCAATATGATTTAACCCTTGCTGTATTTCAGACATATTATTTTTAAGCTTTAGACTCAACTGATCTAAGTAATAAAGCAGGTATTCTTTTTCTCTTTTATTCATGAGTATCTCTATTCCTTGCTTACGAATGCTTCGTTAGAATACATCTAGCCATTAGAGTGGCGCAATCGGGACGTTTATTGTCAGAATTAAAGTTAGGCTTTAATTATAGTATTGAAGATCAGAATCAAGGTTAAATCCGCAACAGAGGAAAGTATCAAGCGATGTTTGTAACGTTAAAAACCGAAATTAAGGCCAATTGAAATGGTCTACGTCTTTAGAGCAACGCCTCTCGCTCATTCTCGATATTCACGCAAACCTCAGGCTTCTTTTCTCTAGCTCGGACAACATTTACGGATTCATGACGATGACCACCAATCACAATTCGCCGTTCAAGGGAAAGAAACCAATTAAGCTGGCGGCTCAAGTCACAGAAAGCTTGAAAGTAGTATATAGCGCAGTATCGTCAATGGCTTATGGTGACGTGGATGACTAAGAATGAGGTGGTTTTTAATAATAAGATTAAGCCCGAGCATGCGAGTTTATCCAATCAATGACTTTTTTTCTGCCAAACCTTGAACCGCCACTTAAATCCAAAGGTTTAGGGAAACTACTTTCACCTACCATTCTGTAAATAGTGGAACGACTGACGCCACTAACAGACTGACTTCCTTAATACGAATTAAGCATTCCAAAGGCTTCGCTGTTAATGTATTAGTTGACAATGGAGCAGACACTGCCGTTTTTGGCTCGTACGGTATTTCATTGTTGATAAGACAAGTTATTTCGACAATATGATTCAGCCCTTGCTGCATTTCAGACATATTATTTCTGCGCTTCAGGCTTAACCGATCTAAATAATAAAGCAGGTACTCTTTCTCTCTTTTGTTCATGGTTATTGCTATTCATTCTCTTACAAACCACGATGATCGAATACTTTTGGGCCGGATTGTGTAAAAACATGTGTAAAAAATGGAACTTTTCTTTCAATATGTTGTATATTTATATACATGATTGCCTGCAAATGAATTATTAGATGAGTGAATATAAAAAGTTAAACAACCAGCCGCTGCAAATAGTACTTTTAGAGGTTAGGTTTTCGACTGTAATGGACATCGCTAAATATATTCCTGCTTTTCAAGATAAGATAAGGAAAGAGTACCCGATTTCTGGTGAGCCTTTGGTTGATCAGAGTGTCCATATAAATGGACAAAATATAGAAGTGCGAAACAGTCAACAATGGGCATTTGTTTCAAAAAATAGAAAGTCAGCTGTTACGTTAGCAGACAGCAGGTTTGTATATTTCACCGCTGAATACCCTCGTTTTGACGGTTTCTCAAAAAACGTAGAAAGTGCGCTAAAAATAGTGTCGGAAGTTATTTCGCCGTCATTAATTTCGAGAATTGGTATGAGATTCTGTGACTTAGTTAAGCCTACAAAAGACGAAAGTATTGAGCAGTTAATCTCAAAGGATTTACTTTATGACAAAGTGCTTAATAGATGTGGTAAAATTGCGACTCACACGACAGAAACAATCTTACAGAATGACTTTGGTGTGTTGCTCTTCAAAACTATAACCGGAATGAACAATGCAGTTTTACCGCCCGACTTTGGTAGTTTGCCCATTGTGATAGAAAAAGATAATGAAAGTAGTATCCGGACGATATTGGATTTTGATCATTATTGGCATGATGATGAGAATTTGATGGACTTTGATATAAATGCAGTGAAGCAAAAAATGGAGGAAATGCATATTCCTCTTAGAGAAGCTTTTTGGAATGTAACTACAGACTATGCGAGAAATCAAAAATGGAATTAGTTGATTTAGTCGGAATTGATAATGCTTTCCCATCTGTAAACCGTTCTGGGACGGATGCATTTGGCTATTCAAATCCACCAATTGTCAGAGATGTAAATGATCTGGGGTTCTCCTTTCAGAGAGCTCTGACTGGAACCGCAGCCTCTATAAACGCCTTAAAAAGCAGTGGCACTGGAGGTTTCTACTTCAATGTGATTGAGCATGAAGTAAAACATAAAAATGAATTAACACCACGTCTCATACTTAATGAATTGGCTCAGACATTTGACTTAACTCAAGAAGACTTATCACATATCTGTTGCTCTTCAAGGAAATCCATAAATAATTGGTTGAGTGGTGACTTACCAAATAAGACTAAGAATAAGCGGCTTTTAAAACTGTATTTGATACAAAAAGAGTGGGTTAGTGCAGGTTTTTCAAGTAGCCGGAACCTTTTAGATTTAAAGGTGCTTGGTGAACTGTCAGTTCTGGAGCTTCTTTCGCAAGATAAATTAGATGTAGAAAAGATTCTTTTTGCGGGGTCACGCTTGACGTTGAGCCAACCCGATTCGAGTGCTAGGTTACAAGATCCATTTGCGTAATGCTTTCTATGGAAGATTACGGTAAGCGACTTGAACAGGCAGGATGGCTGCAAGGAAACGTAGTTTCCTCTCGATATATTAGATATATCTTCGATAGTGCAAACTCCGTAATCGGTATAGATTCTGCTGACTATAGCGACACAAGTAAAATTGCCTTTATCGTCGCTTCGCAATCTTGTGACATTGCGAACAGACTCCACCCCTATGTAGAGTTATCATTTGCGCTTGAGATTGATAAGTTAAACAGTGCATACATGCACAATAATCATCCAAGAAGGCTTCATCTTAGGACTTATGAAGCTGATGGAGACGGTATCAATACTCGATCATTTGAAACCAACATCCATCAAAAGATATTTATATCTAAAAATTTCTTGCTAGAAGTTGATTATGATAATTCTGTGCTGTTAGACGACCAAACTACTAGAGACTACAAATACTGGCTCGCTGCCCAATACTCACGTCCAGCATTACCGACATCATTCAATGACAGATTAAGAGCAGCGGATCCTAAAAATAAGTTGAAAAAAAATGCTAAAAAGCTTCATGAAAGTACCACTGGCATTTACATTCAACTCTTCCCATTCGCAGAGATACCTGAGTCAGATAATTATTCATTAAACTTACTTATTTTGTTGACGGAAAATGCCAACGGTAATGACGAAAAAATAGCGTCAGCTTCCAGCAATATTGCCGAACTCTTCCGAACAGCGGGAATGGATGTACAAGTTAGGGTCGTGAGGGAAACCGATATATCGGTTGCAGTTTTGAGGCGTTTCACGAGGATTTATCTCGACGATTTATCTTTTCGTGATGAGACTGCCGAATTACCTCCTGAGGTGAAGTTTAATAGCTAGATACCGTTTAGTTTCAAACTTTAATCCATCAAGTTTTGGCTGTTTTGTAGTCTTGCTTTGTATAGTTTCAAACTTTGATAAAATTGAGCAAAATCAAGTTACACAAAAACGCAATTCTCAAGGATATTCAGTTTCAAACTTTAATACGCTCGCACATCCCGTTTGTTGTTGTTAAATAAAGTGCGCTACTAATTGGATAGTGCGCTACTTTGTTTAAAAGTACGATACTGGGAAAGTTGGCTACTGAAAATAAAGTTGGCTACTCATATATGTAGGTTACTTTTGCCCGTGGAAATTATTTACCGCAAAAAAATTAATGCGCAGGTGTATTAGCTCAGTTTCTAAAATTTGCTAACATCGTAGTTTTACATTATGCCGTTATTCTTCAAGTAAGCTTTAGCAGGATGGCTACCAGTTCTGCTCCCACTGCCCTTTTTTGAAGAATGAGGCTCAGTTCCCGCAAATGTGCCGACACTAGAAAAAGTTTGCGTCAAAG
This sequence comes from Glaciecola sp., assembly GCA_965660625.1. Taxonomy (GTDB): domain Bacteria; phylum Pseudomonadota; class Gammaproteobacteria; order Enterobacterales; family Alteromonadaceae; genus Glaciecola. Next base: position 113,690 of record CBFIAR010000007.1, read on the forward strand.
TATCAATTAAGTAGATCTGACATGTTTTTTGGTAAGCCAATGCGCCATCCGTATAGGAACCTATCGAATTGTCCTCACAATTAAATCCGACTATTGTTGTCACATCAGTTTCAGATGACGGTTTAAACTCTTCCTTCAGCGAAAAAAACATTTCATCTACAGTTCTCGTCTTGAGGTCAACAGGCAGTATTTTGGTTCCAAGTGAGACATTGGCTTCAGTACTATCTGTAAACACCAGATATGAATCAATTTCTTTTTGAAACTTTTCTAACTCGTTATCCCTAACTACACTCTGGTAGTAGAGGCCACCAAAGATAGCTGCTAAGAAATAACTGTACTTACTTGAAAACTGCTTTGCTACCCCTGCATAAAGAATAACGCGAATATCAACAAGTACTAATATAAATTTAGTCTATCTAAGAGAGTTCATATCTAGATCTAATATCGGTTTTTAGGGTATTGTTGACTCTAAGCAGTCTAATAAAAATAGCTCGTATAAGATGTAAAGTGCAGGCTTAGCTTGTTTGCTGCTTAGCTAGCAAGACTAAAGCATCACTTACCGGCATAGGTTTGTAATAAAAGTAACCTTGTATTTCATCCACTCCTTTACGCCATAAATACTCAGCCTGTATCTGTGTTTCTACACCTTCGGCAACGGTTTTCCTATACATCTTTTCCGTCATGGCGATAACGGCATCAACAATCGGATAGTTTTCCGCTTCGCCATTAATATCATCAATAAATGACTTATCAATTTTAATCGTTGCCGCTGGCAATTTATGAATATATTTCAAGTTCGATTGACCTGTTCCAAAATCATCTACTGCAATTTCAAAGCCGAGTGCTTCTAAGGCTATGAGCTTGGACTTCAGTAAACTCATGTCTTCAGCTATCATCGATTCGGTTAGCTCAAAACCAAGCAAAGAATGCGGTATGTTATATTCTTTGCAGTAAGCTTGAATTTTATCAATGAGTTTGGTATCTGCAAACTGACGGATACTTAAGTTAATAAAAATCTTGACTCTTTTTTCAGGTTCTAGCGCATATAAAAACTGACATACACGTTTCAAAACGTATTGACCTACTTCAATAATGGCACCTGTTGCTTCAGATGCTGAAATAAAGTCGGGGAGGTACAATAATGTAAACTCAGGGTCATGCCACCTAAGTAGAGCTTCACACGAGGTAATGTGTTCATTGCAATTAACTTTTGGTTGTATCGCTATATCTAGGTACTCGACATTAACCCCGGCTTTTAGCTTCATTGAAAGGCTATTTTTTTCTAAGGCATATGCGATTCGGGCTTCAGAATATTGTGATATTTTGCCTCGATTACCTTCTTGGCGCGCAGCGATAATGGACATCTCTAATAATTGAATGATACTGTTCGTTTTAAAATCTGCGACAGGTTTCACCATACAGATAGTCGTCAGTGAGACAGGTATGTCTAGCTTATTTTTAATCGTTGTTATGGCCTGCTCAAAATCCCAAAGGTATTGAGTTTCATCATTCAATTCGTTCAATTGATCTGTGCTTAACGATGCAACAATAAAACGATCGCCGGAAACGCGGTATGCCTCGGCATTGTTATTGTGTGCAATGTGCTTAATCTCATTAGCCACTTCTTTAATGATCGTATCACCGGTATCATAGCCATAAACCGAATTGAGCTCTTGAAGTTCATCAATATCGAGGATAACAGCAGAAATATAGCCTTGTTGTTGTTCAGCGTAATTGATGCTTTCAAAGTCGTAATTGAGGGCATTAATCGTTCTAAGGTCTGTTAAACTGTCAAAAAATGTATTTTTGAGTATTCGTTCTTTCAGCTGCTTTTTTTCTGTTACATCACGAATGATTGCGACATAACTTTTTACGTTATTTTCCCAAAATTCTGAAAGATTGAGACTTATGGTTATTTCTTTACCGGCTTTTGTAAAAGCACTTAACTCACGAGGTTCACCAATGAGCTTTGCTTCTTTAGATTTTTTATACTCGGAGAGGTATTTATCGTGTGCGACTCTTATTGCGGGAGGCGTGAGTATTTTAACGTTCTCACCAATAAGCTCTTCTTTTTTATAACCAAACAAATTTAGGCAATATTGGTTTACTGATTTTATCTTTCCCATTTCATCACTGATCACAACCACATCCGACAACAAATTTAAGACCTTGTCAAATTGTTGTTGCGATGTGCCTACTAAAGCATTTATTTTGTTGCTATCGCTTAATATTGCTTCTATGATTTGAATTGCAGCGAGACTATTAACGGGTTTGGATAGAAATGCTCTTGCACCTACTTTAACAGCGTGAATGTAGCTATCGTCGCTTGCCTTCGCGGTGATAATAATAAAGGACGCATTATTATCAAGGGCGTTTATTTTTAGATACTCTATCAGCTCAAAACCCTTCATATCAGGCAAGTTAACATCAATAAGCATGATGTCTGGCTTGTATTGCTTACACAGTGCTATTGCTTCTGAACTCGTTGCTGCTAAGTAAATGTGTCCAATATCCTTAGCTGCAAGTTTTAAATGTTCACCTACACTCATATCGTTATCAACGACGATAACGATTTTATTCGTGAGAGTAACGGGGGAGTTTGCCGTGCTAGCTTTTGTGAGTGGGTCTTCTTTATACATTGCTACGCCAAGAAAGAATATTTGCTTATATTCAACGGTTCGATTATGACCTAATGAGTGTAGATTTTAGTACAACACATTAATTAATCATAGCTTTACTTTTTTGCGAAAGTCCCTCGGTTACCAAACTTTGATACGAAACAAGGAATCACCACTATTACATGATATATTTAGACCACAATTAATAGGTGTAAAAAGCATTTTTCGGTATTAAAAATAGTTATCTTAAACCGCAATTGGAACCTCAGACTGTATGAATAGCTTTAATGCGCAATCAGTGTCTCAAGTCATCCCAGTAAAAAATGTGGGAGAACAAACGCCGTCATTAATGGACAAGTTTGGTAGACGATTTGAGTACCTTCGCTTGTCAATTACGGATGTTTGCAACTTTCGCTGTCAGTATTGTCTGCCCGATGGTTATCAATGTGATACACCGCGAAACTTCATGTCTGTACTTGAACTCAATATGGTGGTGCAGGCTTTCGCTAAAATGGGAACCAAAAAGGTTCGCATCACTGGTGGTGAGCCTTCTTTACGCAATGACTTAAGCAAAATCATTCAACAAACGGCAAATGTTGAAGGTATTGAGCAGGTAGCGATTACCACAAATGGCTTCAAACTTGAAAAAAATTTAAGAAAGTGGGTAGACGCTGGTTTAACTTCGCTAAACGTCAGTATCGATAGTTTGGACCCCCGTCAGTTTGAACAAATAACCGGTGATGGCCGTTTGCAAAATATTCTTAAAGGCCTTGAGCTTGCTGTGGATTTGGGGCTGCAGGTTAAAGTCAATGCGGTGCTGTTAAAAGAGTTTACCGATCCGCAGTTGTCATTATTTTTTGACTTTGTAAAAACAAACAACATCACGTTGCGTTTTATTGAGCTTATGCAAACTGGTGATAACGAAGCGTTTTTTAATGCTCAGCATGTGAATGGTGAGAGTATTGAACGTAAATTAATCGCCTTGGGCTGGACGCGAAAACACAAGGCACAATGGGCAGGCCCTGCTAAGGTTTACAGGCATAATAACTTTTTAGGTCGCATCGGCTTAATAATGCCTTACAGCAAAGATTTTTGCGCTGATTGTAATCGTTTACGAATGTCGGCATTAGGTAAATTACATTTGTGTTTATTTGCAGAAAAGGGCATTGAGTTGAGAGATACAATTGCAAAAAGCCTCGAGCACAAGGACCCGGCTTACTTAATGATTGAAATCCAACATATGTTAGGACACAAAGAAGCCACTCATTATTTAGATAAAGGATTTACTGGTGCTACCCAACACCTTGCTATGTTAGGTGGCTAGCTCAGGGCCTACAATTGCTGCTGTTTCGTCATCACTTTTTTATAACTATTATTATCAACGAGTTGATGGAGCATACTCACTAGGTTTTGAATTTAAGACTTACTCGTCACTCGTTTTTCCTATATGTTGGTTGGCCTTGTTGTAAATAACATGTCGTCCTGTGCGCGCAAAACCAATTAAATTTAAATTAGCTATGTTTGCCAGTTTTATTGCTAATACAGTGGGCGCTGAAACAGCCACCAATGTGGCGATGTTCATGCTACTTGCTTTTTGCACCATTTCATAACTAGCTCTACTCGAAATCAATACAAAACCGCTATTTGTATCGATGTTTTGTGTGGCTAGCGCACCTATCAGTTTGTCTAAGGCATTATGCCTTCCTACGTCTTCACGCAGGAACTTAACGTCGCCAGCATCATCGCACCATGCTGCGCCATGCACTGCCCCAGTCAATGCCTGTAGTTTCTGATGCTGACTTAGCTGAGACAAAGCCCTTTGAATAACGCTGAAACTTTGCATTGCTTTTGGAGTAACCTGGTTTATTGGACGAATTGCTTTTTCAAGTGATTCGCTACCACATAAGCCACACCCTGTGCGACCTGTTAAATTGCGCCGGTGCGATTTTAGTAACATCATCCGTTGAGAGCTAATCTCAATTCGTATTTCTATTCCTTTGTCACTCGAGTCCAGTTCAATATCATAGATTTCAGCATCGCTGGTGATGATCCCTTCAGACAAGCTGAAACCTAGAGCAAACTCCTGCAGGTTAGCAGGCGATGCCATCATAACTGCATGTGCAATACCGTTGTAAACTAAAGCAACCGCAATCTCTTGTGCAATATTGTCATGCATTTCTTGCTCTTCAGCATTGCCAGCTAGCCATAACTTGACCGGCAATGTCTGGTAGCTAGTTTGCAGATTTTTTTCCTCTTCCAATATCAAGTTCAGTTCCCTGTGGTGTTGGATTCTGCTTCGGTGGACTGTTTAAACTGACTCATGTTTTATATGTGAAATAAATTGCATATATGAATCTTGTGTTTAGCAAAAAGGTCATCCAGTATCTAACATGTTATAAAATTGTAACATCGTTACTAGATTATAAGAATATGAAAGATATTTACATTACACATACTTCAAACAACGAAGTCCGCTGGTGCTAACGTGTCAGCTAGTGTGAACTTTTTGGTGATAAAAAACAGAGTCGCCGCGTGTTGTAAATGGCTGCTTGTGAGGTAAGCTTATATTTGTGACGAACAGCTTGTTAAATCGCGCTACATGAACTGTTTTATGCAAGCATTCGTAACATGTAGCATTTATGAAAATAATAAGGGGAAGACCATTAACTTACTAACAAGATTTTCGCTAAGCGTTATATTCACGGCAGTGTGTGCGACAGCTTTAGCACAAGAAAAAATTACTATTCAAGGAAGTGATAACAACACTATTTATGCTGATGTTTTAGACACCTTTGAGTCGCCTTGGGCAATGGCATTTTTACCAGATGGAAATGCGTTAGTGACTGAAAAAACCGGCAAACTTTGGCTAGTTGACAAGACCGGCAAAAAGCGCTTTACAGTAGACAATGTGCCTAATGCAACGGCCAGGGGGCAAGGCGGTTTGGGAGATATTATTGTTCATCCAGACTTTGCCTCGAACGGCACTGTATTTTTATCCTTGGTTGAGCGCGATAGTAAAGACGACAATTTGAGTGGCGCCATTGTTGAACGCGCCAAACTTTCTATTACGTCGAGCGGGGCTTTGTTAAGTGAACGTAAAATAATTTGGCGTCAGGCACCAAAAATGACTGGCAACGGACACTATTCTCATCGCCTCGCACTATCGCCTGATGGTTACCTGTTTATTACATCCGGAGACAGACAAAAATTTACTCCAGCGCAAAACATGGCCATGAACTTAGGAAAAATACTTAGAATCAACCAAGATGGCAGTGCACCGGAAGACAATCCGTTTTATGGAAACGGCGAAGTTGCCAATCAAATATGGACACTTGGGCATCGTAATCCATTAGGTATAGATTTTGATGCGGATGGTAATTTGTGGGCACACGAGATGGGGCCTCGACACGGAGATGAACTCAATTTAATTGAGCGCGCCAGAAATTATGGCTATCCAATCGTATCTCAGGGCGACCATTACTCTGGCGTGACTATTCCTAATCATGAAACCAACCCAGTATTTTATGCGCCAAAAGTGGCATGGGTCCCGGCTATTAGTCCTGCTGGATTTATTATTTACAAGGGTGATAAGTTCAAAGCGTGGACTGGCAATGGACTTATAGGCGGTTTATCGTCTAAAGCACTTGTTCGTGTTGGTTTTTCTGTGCAAGAAGACCGTCCAGTATTAGTTGCAGAGGAAGAGGCTCGTTATGAGTGGGGACAGAGAGTCAGAGAAGTGGAGCAGAGCAACGATGGTAATATTTATGTGCTTGAAGACGGCAGCACTGGTCGTTTGCTTAGACTAAGTTTACAAAAATAATGTGAGCCTAACGACAGAGTTAGTGGCAGTTTAGTAACCTACCTTCTCTATCAAGTTAACAATTAATTGCCATTACAGCAAATCTGTAATGGCAATTAATTGTTTTAATCAGCAGTTCAATTTCGGGAAAACGAGACTAAACTGCTCAGCGCACGCTTCGAATCCTCAAAGTTATGTGCGAGAGTTTGAAAAACATGAAACTGTGAAGCAAAAATCTCTGTCGTCGTGGGCACATTCTGTGCTTTTGCACGTTCAGAAAACTTGATAATTTGATCAAAAAATACCTCACCTCCGGCAACTTGAATGTGCATTGGTGGAAGCTTACCGAGGTGCGCTTGTGAAAAATTTACGCGTGTGTCCATTGGATCGGCTCCTTGTATATGCTGCGCATAACCCTTGGCTAAGATATCTAGGGTGAACATGTCGTTGGGCTGATTGCTCAGCATTGTTCCCGATGAAGAGATTGGGTCAACCCAAGGCGAAATTAAACCTAACCCGCGTATCCTCGAGCGTAGAGTATCACTGCTGTGCAAGCATGTGGAAATACACAGCGCTCCGCCGGCAGAGTCACCTATTAATATGAGTTGCTGATTTGGGTGCTGCATTGCAATTTCATTTATTGCGGTGTAACAGTCTTCTTGCGGCACTGGAAAGGGAAATTCCGGACTGAGTCGGTAGTCTAATGAATACGTTAGCAACTTACTCTTAGCAGCAAGGCGAGCGACAAACCCTAAGTAGGCTTTAGCACTGCCGATAACATACCCTCCACCGTGAATGTAAACAATAATCCGCGATACATCTGTGTCAAGAGTATGCGGAGTGATTTTCTGTGCAGATACCTGAGCCAGTTCGATCTCCTCAACATCAACTTGCTGCATCGCCGAGGTTTTGACACTTACTGACTCAACTACCTTGCGAGACCACTGAGGGCCTTTTTTATCAGCAGCTAGAAAAAATCGTTTAAACAAGCGCGCGTAAAACTCAGTTTTCCAGTCGCGGCCAGGCATGCGTTTTCTATAAATCAGCATGGAAACTAGGGTAATGAAACTTAAATACAGCATTGCCATGGGCAGTCCTTTATGAATTGCGGATCATTGTTAGTGCCAATTTTTCGAGCTTAGTTGGCTAAGAGAGATTCTAGCAGCTCATCTATTTCAACTTTAAGTTCTTTATCTTCAATTTTGTTAGCACTAATTTTTGCATCCTGGAGGTTTTTGATTGCGGCTTCTTCCTGCCCCAATTCTACTTGCAGTGTTGCCATCGAAAATGCGATTGACGCTAGGTGATCCTTTGAATTAACTGCAATGGCTTTTTTTAAGGCTTTCTCATAAGCTACCACAGCTTCCTGTAAGTCTTCTGTAAAGTCGGCGAGTGTTTCCCATTGTTCAGGATGATCTTTGTTTGTATTTTCGTTGTCGATGCAAATCGCTTTTAGCTCGGCAAAGCGTAAATCGAATAACTCTTTATTCTCATCATTAGCAGCCTGCATTAATTTTTCAGATAGCTTATATACGGCCTTATATATTTTTGTATTAACCATGATTCAGATAGACCCCGTTACATGTAACTAATGTATGATATTGATTTAAGTAAACTTTTATAATATTTTCGGTGAATTTCATTTTAGAAAGAACTTGACTGCCCAAGTGCAGGTTGCCGCCATCGCTGCGACGAGTTGACAGGGCTTATAAAAGTGAATTTATCGCTTTTGTGCAGTCAGCCTCAAACTTTTTTATGTTTTTTTAAGTAGTTTTTCAGGGAATCATCAACTCTCTGGGAATTGAAGGGTTTGACGATAAATCCGTCTGCGCCATTTGCAATTGCGTTTTTAACATTAAGAGACGAGTTCTCACCTGACACCATAATAACCATCAGTTTAGGAAACTCCACCCGTATATTTTTAAGCACATCAATGCCACTAATATCCGGCAGGTTAATATCTAAGTAGACTAGGTCGATTTTTTTTGATTTTATTTGCTGGAGTATGGATTGACCAGTAGATGAATGATAAATCTCAGCTTTTATCGATATGGTCTGAGCATTAATACAGTTTAATAATGCAGCTCTGAGAATCTCTCTGCTATATTCTACGTCATCTATTAATAAAATATTGATGTTTAGGCTCATTCTGGTTGTCTCTTCTCATTCTCTTCTATAATAGTTGCAATTTGACTATTTAGTGCGACACAAAGTTGCACGCCTTGCTCAAAATGCTTTTGCCTCAATAACGTTAAACACCTATCGGCCATCTCAGTTAAATCCTCATAACCTACACTACCAGCAGTGCCTTTTATGACATGCGTGATTTTAATCAAATTGTCATAGTTTAGATTCGCAATACTATCGGTAATCGCGACGTGTTGTTTATTTAATTCATTGAAAAATAGTGCTTTTAATTTTAGCGTAGTCACGATAAAACGAGACTCGTTTGATGCTACATGAGCAATATTCGTAGAAGCGTCCTGAAGATGTTGAGATAGCACTTGATAAAGATGACCAAGATTGAGTGGCGCAGTCAAAGTACCACTGAAGCCAAGCATCGTATGTTTTTCAGTATGAGAAGGGGAAATATTCTCAGTGAGTGCATAAGTTGGTATGTTAATACCAAATTGTTGCAAGCATGCTATGGTCTCTTCACCATCCATGATAGGTAATTGAATATCCATTAATATCAAATCAAATTGAACAGATACCGCCTTTCGTAAAGCCTCATTACCGCTTTCTGCTATATCGACAGTAACACCCGTTTTTTCAAGTGCAACGGTAATCAATTTTTGAATTGTTGCTGAGTCTGTAGCCAATAATATACGCCCAGACAAGCCAAACAGCTGGGTAGGTTTTTTTACCAAAAATCGCTCTACTTCCTCCCTCGCGGTCCTTACCTTTTGATAATGCTTTGTTGCTGTGTCATCAGTCATATTATCGGCTCTTACTGCGCCCAATTATTCAAACTTAAAAAATCGCCATCTAACAGTGAGATGTCGCTTACTCAAAGTGATACGTTCTAAGAGAATAAACCAAGTGCCTAAACTATACAATACCACGCGTTTTTGGAGAGTGAAGCACTCTAGGCGCTCAACATAAATGTCACCAACGCGCAGTGCTTTTCTAGTGAGTGCCGGTTGCCAAAATCGCTAATACAACCCAGTTTTTGGCATCAATACATTGACTACTTTTGCGACGAATATGTTTCTTAATTGTCAGTCAGCATGTTTAGCAGTACGATAGGCATTCGTACCTACTGAATATTTTATGCGAATAGGAAATATGATGCCTGTTTACGAAATTAAACACCCACTCGTTCAGCATAAACTTGGCTTGATGCGCGTTCATGGTATAAGTAGCAAAGACTTTCGTGAGTTGGCCAGTGAAGTTGCTAATTTATTAACTTACGAAGCAACTCGAGATCTCGCTGTGGAAGTTATCACTATTAAAGTTTGTGATAAAGGATACACAGCATGATGTCGAGATACAGTCCATAAACTTGCACTTGAGCATCTTGAGACCGTATCTCGTTACTAGCTTTTAAAATGAACTATATATCAACCGCCTATATAGCGATATATTGAAAAAACATTGCTTACTATTTTATCAGGTGAAGTGGAACTCAGCCAAGATGCTAACAAAAATAAAAGCTGCCTTAGCAATTGATGCCCAAATAAAAAGCGATCCGTCTTTGCATCGCCGCTTAATTATGACTGTTGCTTTACTCGTCATTACGACATTAACGTTTGCTGTATTTGCTTTTATTAACTTTTATCCCGAAAGCTATTTTTTATCCATCGTAAATTTGCTGGTCTCAATCATCACTTTGCTTGCGCTTTATTCACTTATTGTTAAAAAGAGTTTCTATTTTTCTGCATATTTTGCCACCACACTGCTTTTCATTTTCTTAGTTGTTTTCTCTTACTTTGCTGGAAATCAAAGTTTTGGACTCATTTGGACTATTTGTTATCCATTGTTTGTTATCCCCATACTAGGGATACGTAAAGGGATGATAATGGTCTGCATTTTCTACTCGATTATCATACCAATGGCTTACCTTGGAATAGGGGAGTGGGACTATGGTTTTTGGGATATTAAAGGGTTTTTCAGATTTACGATTGCTACTTTAGGTGTTGTGTATACTACTTGTTTCTTTGAATTGTCAGCAAGTTCGGCCGACAAAACCATTCAAGAAATAAGAGAAAAAGAAAAGGTTCATCTTATCGCTTTGGAAAAGTTATCTGTCACTGACCAACTTACCGGTTTGAAAAATCGACGATATTTTGATGATCATTTTGCAATCGAACGAAAAAGAGCAAAAAGATACAACAAGACCTTAAGCTTAATTATGATTGATATTGATCATTTTAAAAAAATTAATGATGCTTATGGCCATCAAGTGGGAGATGCTGTCCTTCAAGCGTTTTCACGTTTGCTGCAAGAAAATGTTCGGGAGACTGACATTATTTCTCGTTGGGGAGGAGAAGAGTTTATTATTCTACTACCCGCAACATCATTAGAAAATGCAATGATGGCGGCGCAAAAAATACAATCTGCTGTTAATTCATATCGTTTTCCTGATGTAGGAAATATTACTGCTAGCTTTGGTGTGTCTAATGTCGAGCTTAATTCAAACTCGAACAGAGAGTCGATGAATCAGGCTGATCAAGCACTTTACGAAGCAAAAAAACAAGGTCGCAATCGCGTTGTCGCATATAAAAAAGATTGACAGCGATACGTAAAGATACTTAAACCAACTATTTCTGAATAAATAGCAGTTCAGAGTTAACGTTCCTTGTGCAAAAAATCAATCCGCCAGACTCGATTTATGCTAAACGACGACAATGTTGTCATGAGCAATTGCTGATTATGGGGTTGCTCATAGAGTGCTTATTTTGATCGTAACATTGAAATAATACATAGCTAATTTCATTTTTTTAGCTTGTTAATTCTCTCAATATTCTATAAATGTCATATATTCTCTATTTTTATACTGAGTATACGGCTAAAAGGTGGAGCGTAGCGCTCAAAACCAGTAAGATAAGCCTTAAAATCCGACCTAAATAAAGAGACCCCGTAGTGAATTTGATCGACTCGTTGAAAGATTACAATATTAATACTGATGCTGAAGTTCTACACAATCCTGACTATGACACCCTTTTCAAAGAAACGACAAAACCTGGTTTATCTGGTTTTGAAAAAGGCTACATTACTGAATCAGGGGCAGTCTGTGTTAAAACAGGCAAATTTACGGGGCGCTCTCCTAAAGATAAATACATTGTTAAAGACAGTGTCACGGAAGATACTTTGTGGTGGTCGGATCAAGGTAAAAACGACAATAAGGCGATAGAACAAGGAACATGGGAACATCTTAAAAATTTGGTAACGAATCAGCTTAGTGGTAAACGGCTGTTTGTTGTTGATGCTTTTTGCGGTGCTAATGAAGACACAAGAATGTCAGTTCGCTTTATTACCGAAGTGGCTTGGCAGGCACATTTCGTAACCAATATGTTTATCACTCCGAACGCCGAAGAATTAACTGCGTTCAAACCTGACTTTATTGTGATGAATGGGGCGAAAACGACTAATCCGAATTGGCAGGAACAAGGACTCAATTCTGAAAACTTCGTTGCCTTCAATTTGACTGAGCGTATACAGCTAATTGGTGGAACTTGGTATGGCGGCGAAATGAAAAAAGGCATGTTTGCCATCATGAATTACTACTTACCGCTGCAAGGCATTGCGTCGATGCACTGCAGTGCTAATGTTGGTAAAGATGGAGATGTTGCCATTTTCTTTGGTCTTTCAGGAACCGGTAAAACCACACTGTCAACCGATCCTAAAAGACAACTGATTGGCGACGATGAACATGGTTGGGATGATAATGGGGTGTTCAACTTAGAAGGCGGTTGTTATGCCAAGACCATTAGTCTGAGTCAAGAAAATGAACCCGATATCTATGCTGCGATTCAGCGTGACGCCCTTCTAGAAAATGTCACTCATGACGAGGATGGGGTCATCGACTACCATGACAATTCGACTACTGAAAACACGCGCGTATCGTACCCAATTAATCATATTGCAAATATTGTAAAGCCGATTTCTAAAGCGGGCCATGCCTCAAAAGTGATATTTTTAACTGCGGATGCTTTTGGTGTGCTGCCAGCGGTAGCTAAACTTACGCCTGAACAAGCACAATATTATCTTCTGTCGGGATTCACTGCTAAGTTAGCAGGCACAGAGCGGGGCATAACTGAACCCACACCCACATTTTCTAGCTGTTTTGGCGCTGCGTTTTTGACCTTGCATCCTACTCAGTATGCGAATGTATTAGAAAGACGTATGCAGGCTGCCAACGCACAAGCATACTTGGTAAATACAGGATGGAATGGGAGTGGTAAACGGATCTCTATAAAAGCCACTCGGGCAATTATCGATGCTATTTTAGATGGCAGTTTAGACGCTGAAGAGTCGCATCTGCTGCCCATTTTTAATCTAAGTATTCCAAAACAATTGGTGGGTCTTGAAGCTAATATTCTTGATCCAAGAGGTACCTATGCAGAAGCACAACATTGGTATGAGAAAGCGGAAGATCTGGCCGGTCTATTTGTTGATAATTTCGAAAAATTTACCGATACTGCTCACGGCAGAAGCTTAGTTGATGCGGGACCTAAATTGAGCGTGTCGCAATAACGAGTAAACAACAATACAAACCAAGCAGCATGGAGTAAGCAGATTGCATCCTAAACGATTAGTCGACATTGCAAGATTTGAATTAGTAAGGTTGTTTTTGACTAAGCGCGGTTTGCTTTCTGTAGGTGCTTTTTTGATTTGCTGGTTGTTGATTTTACGCTACCCAATAGCGGAGTCGGGAACACTGTTGAGTTCGCCTGAATTTGCGGGTTTTTTTGATAGTGTTTTCGGTGCTATTGGCCTAAGCAAATTATTGACTTGGGCCGAATCGGAGCTTGCGGTTTATTGGTTAATTGCGCTATATAGCTTTCCCAGCTTTTGTTTGTTTTTGTGCAGCGATCAAACCGTGGGGGATAAGCAGCGTGGCACACTCCGCTTTCTAAGCCTACGCGCAAGCAGAAGTGAAATTTTGTTTGGTCGCTTTCTGGGGCAGGTATTGATACTTGCTATACTCATACTGTTCACGTTAACGGCAACCTTAGTGCTATTGAGCTTTCGCGATCCTGCTTTATTTGCAGCAGCCTTGCACCGTAGCTTGTTGCTGTTCGCTTATCTACTTATTGCCGTTATGCCATTTATTGCTTTGATGAGCCTTTTTAATACGTTCGCCGTGACAGCCCGTTCGGCCTTTGTTTTTGCCGTGCTGTTTTTTGCTGGTGGCGGCATTGTTGTTAGCTTACTCAGTTGGCAAATACCTGCGTTAGAACGGTTGGATCTCGTTTTCCCAGGGTATCAACTTGATCAAATGGCGGGTCAGAATGCAGATAATTTACTGGCTGTGGTTTTACCTTTAGGGCAAACCTTAGTATTGCTGCTGTTGGCGCAGCGAGTATTTGTAAGGAGTGCCATATGACCACATTGATCAGTGCTTCTGGCTTGAGTAAGAACTTTGGCGATAAACAGGCACTTATTAATGTCAACTTTGAAATTAAGAAAGGCACTCCAGTTGCGCTTGTAGGACCGAATGGAGCGGGTAAAACAACCTTGTTTAGCCTGTTGTGTGGCTATATTTTTCCGAACGCGGGAGAGCTCCAAATATTAGGAAACAAGCCAGGAAATTGTCAGTTATTTGGCCAACTTGCAGCATTGCCGCAAGATGCGCAATTAGATCCTCGCTTTAGCATCATGCATCAGTTGAGTTTTTATGGCCAGTTACAAGGCTTGAGTAAATCAAGCGCTAAGCGAGAAAGTGAAAGGGTGCTAGAACTCGTTGGTTTGAGTGATGTGCTGCAGAACAAACCAATGGATTTGTCTCACGGTATGCGCAAACGGGCGACTATCGCTCAAGCTCTGTTAGGAGCACCGAAAATCGTCATGCTTGATGAGGCGACGGCTGGACTCGATCCGATACATGCCCGAGAGGTGAGAGAGCTAGTAAATGTGTTGAGTAGTGAAGCTACCTTTATACTCAGCTCGCACGATTTAAGTGAATTGGAAAGATTATGCGGCCAAGTACTGCATTTGGATCAGGGCGTGTTAACGGAGCATAGTGCACAATCTCGTTTATCCGACAACAGCCATTTTTTTACCCTCCAACTGAGCCAAGACTATCCCGATGTCGAACAAATTCTTCAACAATTGCCAAACGTTGACCGCGTATATAGGAGCCAGTCAAAAGAATACGTGGTTGAATATCAAAAGTCAGACTCAGCTTTTGATATCCGTTTATTAGCCTGTTGTCACGAACAAGCTTGGAAATATAGACAGCTTATTAATGGCCACACTTTAGAGAATCAAATTTTCCATAAAAAGTGAGTTAATAATAGCGGCCGTATGGCGTGTATTCATAAGGCTTTACTTTGTAAAGAGGCTGTAAATAAGTCACTAAATCTACCAGTTCAGTAACCGTCATAACGTCGTTGTAATTGCGCATCTTAGAGACACCTGATTCACTTATTGAGTCGAGCATGTATCCTCTTGCAATCTTATGTGATGGGTTAATAACACTTGTTACCAGATCAGCATAAGTTGTAACCTTAGTACCCTCACCGCCTAATTGAACTCGTAGTTGCAATTCGGGTTCTATTGACTCATCAATCACCCCTTCTACCGAATGGCATGCTAGGCACTGGTGTTTTAGCAATACTAGCTGGCCTTTGTCTGCATTGCCTTTAGGTAAACTAAATCCTCGAGGTGAATCTGGACCCGTATCACAAGCTGTGAGGGATAAAACACCAACCGCCGCGAGTAAAACAGAATATTTGTTCATCGTTTTTCCTTAATCCTCAAATTTCGCTTCAACTAATAAGCTTAATAACCACTAGCATATTCAAAATAGCGCTTCCCTATTTTTGATTATTGATACAGATCAAGTAGGAGACAAAGGGCGAGTAATGTGCTCAAGATTGACTCTGCACAAAGCCTCGAGCGATCGCGTTTTTAGTCAGCTTCTTTTAGCAAATTAAAACGGATTAACGGTGTAACCAGCTTGTTGTAGTAAGGCATGTGCAGTCATTGCTGAAAGCTCTACTTCAACGCCTTCAATTAGCTGGCTAGCATCAATTTCATGAGCGGCTGCACTTTGGCCACATAATATTACGCGCACATTATTTTCCATTAAGGCATTCAGCAGGGGCTTGTTTGGGTTATCTAGCGTGTATTTTTTTTGATAGCCTGCGTCATCGAGCAAATCAAAGGTGGCTTTGCCATGAACCACAAGCGCAAGTTGAATATTTTCTTTTTTGACGCCTGCTGCAACGTGCATATTGATAAAACGGGCCAAGCTGTCAAATTTTCTATTGAGTTCACCATTATCACTAGAACTTGCTACGTCAAACGCAACCTTGAATTTTGCATCATTTGGTATCGTATGAGTTGAGACTGCAACACTCTTACCAAAACCGACTATTGCAGTGCCTTCTTTAAAAGCAGACATTTGCGCACTTGCTGTGCCAGATAATATCAATATAAATAAGATGAGTAGTGTCGTTTTTAAGCGTGTAAATTTTTGCACAATATAATCCTTAAATGAGGTTTGAGGTATGCTCTACATTCTTATATCTAAGTGTAATTTAGCGCTTTAGTAAGCAAAAATGTCAAGTTTAACCTTGCATATTATTGATCTATGACACTATCAGCATATTATTGAAGCTTATTGTTGAGGCTTCTTTCGAGCAGCCACTCTTGAATGTCAGTCATAACCTGCAGCTTAAGGTTTGGTTCTTGTAAAAGGTTATGTAAACCATTGGCATAAACTTTGAGTTGTTTATCGCTGTGTCGACTTTTCTGAAGCATTAATTCATGTCCCGACAATGTCACCACCCGATCGGCATCGCCGCACAGCATTAACATGGGCAGGTCAATCTGTTGGACAATACCTTGAGTAATTTTTTTTAGGCAATCGAAAAATGTGACGATGTAGCCGAGTCGAAGCTTGTCTTTACTGCATAGAGGATCGTCTCTCCAGCTTTGCAGAGCATCTTTGTCTGCTACTATGAGGTGTTCATCAAATAATGGTTTTAACGGTAGTTTTGGCGCAAGCAGCGCGAGCCCCTTGAGGAGAGACATGACTATAGGGGAGGGTGTTAGTTTAGCGTCGACCTCATATGCGCCTGACAAGCCTATTATTCCCGTCCATAGCCTTGGATGTTTGGCGACGCAAAACGCTGTCACTGATCCACCCAAGGATTTACCCATTAAAAAACGCGATTTGATGTGATTGTAACGAGACTGGGAATGAACGTTTTGGTAAAAACTATGCACATCAGCAACGAAGGTATCCATGCTGTCAATATACATGCTTTCGCCGTCACTGAGGCCCCAACCACGCATATCCATAGCAAAAACAGCAATGCCTTGTTGTGCCAATTTAAGGCCTAGTTCAGCGTAAACTCCGCTATGATCCACCGTTCCATGCACAATCATGAGTGTAGCATGCACTTTCGCACCTACAGGCGGTTCCCACGAGCGATGAAACATCCAGAGGCGTTGATCGAAAGATGCCGAAAACTTTCCTGCATCAACGTTTGCAATGAGCGCAGATGGGGGTGACTTTGGCTCGAATCCATATTTGCAGGGGGAATGTGGTGGTAGCTTCATCTTTTGCTGCTCAAGTCATACTCGTTTTATATCAATCACTTGTTACGATATTAAAACTTATTCAAGCCAAAGCCAAATGGAAACAGCGCATTATCTGCGTCTTGCGCCAAGGGTAAATCTGCATATTTATCAGGCCATGATGTTGGGAGCTTGCCGACAGGCTCAAATCCATCGGCTGCAAACAAAAAATCGGCTATTCCAATGCCTTCAGAGCCTGGCAACCATGCTGCTATAAATGCATCACTTTGATTAATGGTATCGGTAACCGTCATTGCTCTACCAGAAATTAATACCACAATCACCTTTTTACCCAGTGCTTTGCAGTGTTTTATCATTTCTTGTTGGTCAGCTGTTAATGCTAAGTCTGTTGAATCACCCATAAATTCTGCATACGGTAACTCGCCTACAACGGCGACTACTTTCTGCGCCGGCATATCTGATGTACATCCCATTGGTTGATATTGCACTTCGGACGCAAAGGCCTGAATACCGTCTAGTATTGTTGTTGCATTAGCATAACTATGTGTTTGACCTTGCCAGTGCATGGTCCATCCGCCGCTTTGTAGGCCACTATTGTTAGCATGCTCCCCTACCACGGCAATGTTGTCTGTTGTTTCAAGGGGTAATGCGTTCGCTTCAGACTTCAATAAAACCAGTGATTCCCTTACTGCCTGACGCGCAACCTCTCGATGCTGAGTAGAGCCGACTAAAGCCGAAAGTTCTTTTTTTGCGAACGGGTCGTTGAATAAACCAAGATCAAATTTTAACCCCAGTATACGGCGCACTGCATCGTCTATTCGTTCCATGCCAACGGTGCCATCCAACACGGTCTCTTTCAATTTAGCCATGAACTCATCATGGTTTGCAGGTTGCATCGCAATATCGATACCAGCGTTAATGACGGTGTGAGGTTCACCCCAGCGAGTTCCGCCTAGCCAATCGGTTATCACAACACCATTAAAACCGAGTTGTCCTTTCAATACATCTTGAACTAAGTATTTGTTTTGATGCATGTTAGTGCCATTTACGGAATTAAACCCAACCATTATTGCACTAATGCCTTGGTCGACAGCAGCTTGATAGGGAGGTAAAAATCGTTCTCTTAATACCTGCTCACTAATAATGGCATTTCCACCTTCAAGTCCACCCACAGTTGCGCCATCACCAAGGTAATGTTTGGCGGTTGCGGCGATGGTATTGGCTTCGGCTAAATCAGCGCCTTGATGCCCCTGTATTGATGCAATCAGTGCTTTAGTTGTCACATTAGCATCTTCAGAAAAACCTTCATAAACTCGTCCCCAATGCTCATGCTCAGGCATGGCGATAACCGGCGAAAACGTCCAGTTGAAACCTGTTCCTGCTGCTTCGATTGCCGTAATTTCAGCGGCACGACGAATTAAGTCATAATTGCGAGTGGCGCCCATGCCGATATTGTGAGGAAATATAACCGCACCTTCAAAGGTATTCTGACCATGAATTGCATCAACGCCTATTAATAATGGAATACCGAGGCGTGTCTTTAATGCGTGCGCTTGATACGTGTCAAATTTTGCTGTCCAGTCACTTACCTTCGGGCCTGGGGTTGGTCCCTCGGTATGTATGATTGAGCCGATTTTTCTATCTTGAATAATTTCGGGTGAAACGCTGTTGTGCCAAACTGATTGGGTCATTTGTCCAATTTTTTCATCGACGGTCATTTCTGCTATGAATGCATTGACGATTGCTTCCTTAGTGTCGTATCTGCAAATGTCGAATTTATCGCTACCCCAAATACACTGTACCTTGGGTTTTTTTGCTAGCGTAGGTGCAGTTTTTGTTGTCTTTTGCAACGTGCAAGCCTGAATCAATATCAAGCAAGTGCATAATGCAAGAGGGTATTTGAATGTCATTTTTTTCATAAGATTAGCTGCCTAGCATATGTTTTTTATTGCCAAATTTCGTGTTTTACCCAGTCCACTTCCATGGTCCAGTTTTGAGTCATCGGGGAGTCGTTTATTTTGGCAAAGTTTAGGATTGCGAATAAAGGCTCAGGAAACTGATCTTCATGATTACTTACACGATAAACTTCGACTTCGTCTAGGCGAAATATTAAATCGTTGCCAAGCCACTCTACAGAATAGTCATGATACTCACCTAAGGTTGCTGATTGCACTAACATTTGGGCCTGCCAATCGCCACCATCACAATAACCAAGGCTTTTAATGGTTCGTGCTGCATAATGATCGGGACCGCCATCACTATGGTGCTCAAAAATGTCAATTTCTCCTGAGCCCGTCATAGGCCAGCAAACGGTTTCATCAGCTTCTTGCACGGGGGCTTCATTATTCAACGCGCCAAGTAGCCACCATGCCGGAAACATGCCTGGTTGACCGCTATTCTCTACTTTCAATCTGGCAGTCCACTTACCTTTCACAAATTCTTTAAGATTTTTAGAGGCGATGCGACCCGCTACATATTGTGTATCTGGATGTTTTTTGCCATCTTTGCTCATATTATCACAAGGACGTTTTTCACCTAAATCAATCACTCGAAGTTTCAGAGTACCGTTACTCACTTCGCGAGTATCGTATAGATTATTGGGCACGTAACACTGGTCTTCGTTGTTGACCCATATCATCTGATCTTGCCAATTGGCTTCGTTGAATGTGTCGAATTCGTCCAAGAAATTAACTCGCCAACTGCTAAGGGGTTTAGCTTTTTCTCCTTTGAACTGTTCATCTTCAACATGGCGCGAGCAGCCTAGAGATAAAGCCAAACTGCTTAATGCAATAATAAACGTAAAAGTTTTCATGTGGTCTCCGCAAATTGAGTAAATGAAACACGCCTGTAGATTAAGCTTTCGACGCAAAACTTTAACATTTATATCACATATCGATTTGATGACTCTGTGGATTAGGGTGGTTGGGGCAAAATTTGCGACAGATAGGAAAGGTGTAATTAGTAGGGGATTTAGTTAAGCGGATTCTGTCGCATCGAGAGTGATTTTAAGTAACTCAGCAAGCACGTTAATAGCCTGACTTGCTTCTAAGTTTACTATAATTGGATGATTTAACACTCGTGCGTCTAGTTGCGCTAGCTTTAACGTTTCCAGTCTTGCTGCTATCTTGATGCAACTAAGTCTGCGCTAAGGTAGCTTGCTCGGATTGGCTCATTCTCAACAGCATTGCTTGTAGTCGAACTAGGTACTTCCCGCAATCAATTAGGTAGTCATTCGAATAGCGAACAGCTTACTTTACCGCTAATCTTTATATCGAAAAGTACATTGACTGCTCGAGATTTGCACTGTTAGCTGCTGTCAATTGAATATAGCCAACACGGAGGTTTAAAACCCTATGAAACTGTCATCATTAGATTTCAATTCAACAAGTAAAACAATTCCCTGGGTTAAAGTATGCTTAGAAAGTACTGCTAAATCAACCAATTTTACGCTGGGCAATTCGCACAGAGTTTTTCATGCCCGGCAAGCTTTATTATCTGCGGGAGAACCGTTTGAAGGCTTATATATTATGCGTTCAGGTTCAGCAAAAGCATTTATTACCTCTGCTGCTGGAGACGAGTGTATCACTAAGTTTTTTTATCCAGGTGATCTACTCGGTGTTGATGGATTTGACGAGCATGCGCATAACCAAAATATTGTTTTTTTAGAGACCAGTAGCGTTTGTTTTCTAAAAGAATCTGATGTAAACGAATTGGTCAAAATTAGCGACGATTTTCGTAAGTGCTTATTTAAATCCATGAGCCATACTTTACAATGTGACTCACAGATGATGATGTGCTTGAGTTCTTGTTCGAGTGAGCAGAAGGTTGCGCATTTTATTTTGGAACTACGAGATAGTTTCGCTAGCCAAGGCTTATCAGGGAGAGAGTTTAGACTGAGTATGACGCGCACCGACATCGCTAATTATTTGGGAATGGCACTTGAAACTGTTTGCCGAGTGCTGGCTAGTTTTCAGCTTAAGCGAGTAATATCGGTTAGTAATCGGCACCTGGTTATTCTAGACTCGCGAGTTTTAAGTCAGATTCTGTCAAGAGACTCATATCATTCATCCATGTCAAGATGTTTGGATTCTTAAAAAACTCGGGGCTTGCGCCCCGTGTCTAAATTTTAATAAAGCTTCGCTTAATTTTATTTCTTCATTGTTACTATGTCGGTTGCCGCCGCAATCGGCTCTCCAGCAACGCCAAGCATGGGGGATCATTATGCTTAGCATGGTCTTGGAAGGTGTTGGTATTCCAGCTGCAGGTATCGCATTAATTCTCTGCGCAAATCGCTAGCGGAGTCCATTGCACTATTGGACAAAAAGGCTGAGTAATCGTCTTGCTATGCTTTGGTTAACAAACGCTACTGTGTTGTCGATGGGTTGACACCTTGTTGTCTATGCGAGCCGATTCCGTTTTCACTACTTGGTAACATTCACAGGATAGAAACTCTAATTTAGCTCTATCCAAAACCTTTATATGGCCACGTGCATAACTGATCACTCCAAGTTTTTGAAGTTTGCCGGCGGCTTCAGTAACACCCTCACGTCTTACGCCTAACATACTGGCAATAAGTTCATGTGTCATGGTTAAGTTGTTGCTTGATATGCGGTCTAACGATAGCAATAACCAACGACATAAGCGTTGTTGAATACTGTGATGGCGATTACAAACCGCAGTTTGCGATATTTGCACAATTAAAGATTGGGTATAACTAAGAAGTTGAGCGCGAATGTCAGTATGATTATTAAATTGTTTACGTAATTCAGTTGCAGATAAACGATAAGCAAAACCTTCATTTTGCACTACGGCAAGATTTAGCGTGCTATCCCCCCCCATAAAGCAGGCAATATCTGAAATACCTTCATTACCCACAATTGATATCTCAGCTGATGCGCCATCGGCTGTTACATAAAATGTCGAAATAATGCAGTCGATTGGGAAATAAACATATTCACGTTTCTGATAGGGTTCATAAATGATAGTACCTAACGGCAGATTAACCAGTTTGAGGTGCGGGAACAATTGAACGCGTTCATCAGCAGAAAAAGAATTCAATAAATTATTTCTTAAATGTATCATGAGGGTTAACTTCCATATAATGTCCGCGTTATCGCGCAGATACAAAGAGACGAGCATTCGTCAGTTGTTTTCACAGTACATTATTAAGTCTATTGAACATTGTCCCAAATCAAGTTTACTGATTATGTTTTTCAGCATATTAAGCAGTGTGCTATTAAAGTAATCTACTTAACCTACTTCTTAATTGGTCATTTTCTTGCACTAGTTTTTCTTTCTCCTTCATTAAATCTATCACCATGCTGGTAGCAACCCAATCGAGTAACAACTGTTGGTTTAATTTCACTGCTTTTTTAATCCAGTATGCATTTTCTAAATCGAAAACCCACTCTGAAAGAATCTCACCGCGCTGAGGCGTAGCAATACCGTATTCAACAACTTCAACGATAATTTCTTGTTCAATGCTTTCATTTTCGCACAATTCTTCAATGTCGATATATAGGGTGACTTCAGCCATCTTGGTTAACTCCAGTCCGCTCGAGGATTAAACTTTTCAGTTTCAGCCAACTTGCTCCACAAACTCTTTGTTTCGCTGGTGGTTGAGGGGGGAATATCAATTTTTATAACGGCAAGTAAATCACCTTGACCCGTTTTATTCTTGAGTCCTTTGCCTTTTATTCTCAATTTTTGTCCTGACCGACTATTCGCTGGGATGTTCAGCTTTACTTTGCCGGTCAAGGTTGGGATTTCAAGTTTAGTGCCCAGAGCGGCTTCCCATGGTGTAAGTGGCAAGGTGAGTATTAAGTTGATGCCTTGTACATCAAACAGAGGATGTGGAACTAGGCGAATTATCAAATACAAATCACCATTTAATCTATTTTCACTGCCGGGAGCACCTTGGCCTTTGAGTCTGATGCGCTCACCATCGGTGACACCCAAAGGTATTTTAACGTTGAGCGATTTTTTGACTTGCTTGACCTGATTATTGATGTATACGGGAACATGATAATCAATTGACTTACTTTTGCCGCTAGCGGCTTCCTCTAAAAAGACCGGTAACTCCATTTCTAAATCTTGGCCTTTAAATAAATCCGGCCCATAGTCTGGGGAGCGCTCAGAACTCTGTGCTCTGTTAGCAAAGAATGAATTGAAAAAATCTGAAAAATCGCCATGTTCCTGATGTCGATGCTGACCGCTTCTTGTAGAAGACTGCCAACCAGGAGGTGCATCAAACCCTCCACCTAGATTAGCGCCATAGCGTCGCAAATCATCGTACTCTGCGCGTTTCGTTGTATCTTTCAATACTTCGTATGCTTCGGCTACTTCCTTAAATTTTTCTTCAGTGTTTGCTGCAGAATTTGTATCTGGATGAAACTTAAGTGCAAGCTTGCGATACGCCTTTTTGATTTCCTTTAAATCTGCGGTTTCGTCTACTTCCAAAATTTTGTAGTAGTCTTTAAATTTCATCAATTAATCCTTTTTCAGAAGCTCGGCGGTATATTCAACGCGCTGATTATGTATTCTTAAGCGTAGACTATTCCAGAAAAAATGTGGTAACAAATGCCGCCAAGAGTGCGGCAAAAAAAATGCTCGGAATGCTCTTCAACCTACCCCATAAAACTCGAGAGGGCCTATGAGGCTCATTCCCTATAAAAACAGTGCTACTTGCTGAATAGCCATGTTTCAATCTACTTTAAATATTAGCTAAACGTATTGATTGGGATCAAAAATTATTATCTGTTGTGCTCTATCATTCGACTAGTTTACCAATGATTTTAACTACTTTTGGCGCATACTTTCTTGAAGTTGATAGGCTAACAACGCCTCTTGTTATTTATAATGGATACAGAAAACTCATGGCAACAATTACGTTTTATGGCGCAGCACAGGAGGTGACAGGGTCTTGTCACATGGTTGAATCGTCTCGCTTTGGGCGTGTCTTGCTTGATTGTGGGATGCATCAAGGCGGGCATAACGTTGAGCGAATGCAAAAAGAGGTGTTTGAATTTAATCCTAAAAAGATTGATGCTGTCATCTTATCGCACGCTCATCTTGATCACTGTGGCATGTTGCCAAAATTAGTCAATCAAGGTTTTTGTGGCAATATTTATTGCTCGAGTGCTACGCAAGGGTTGTTAGGTGTGATGCTCAGAGACTCTGTCGGCATTTATCTCAGCGATTTGGAAAGAGAAAACGTGCACCGAGCGAGAAAAGGTAAAAAACCGCTACTGCCTGAATATACTGATGAAGACGTAGTTAACACACTGGCACTATGCAAAGGCGTTGAATACAAGAAACAAGTCGCGGTATTAAAAGGTTTGCGGGTTGAATTTCAGGATGCTGGGCACATACTTGGTTCGGCCATTGTCTCGCTTTTTATTGATGAAAATAAGTCATCTAAAAAATTGGTTTTTTCCGGTGACTTGGGTAATAAAAATGCGGTGTTAATGAAAGACCCCAGCATTATCGAAGAGGCAGATGTGGTGCTCATGGAAAGCACTTACGGCGATCGCAACCATCGAGACATTGAGGACACCATCGAGCAGCTCAAAGCCATTTTAATCGATACACAAGCGCGCGGTGGGAATATTCTCATCCCTGCTTTTGCGGTTGGTCGTACGCAGGAAATATTGTTTTATCTGGGGACATTGCATAATGAAGGCCTCCTTAAAAATTGGCACGTGGCGCTTGATAGCCCAATGGCTATTGAGGTAACACGCGTTTACGACAAATGGTTCCGTTCGCTAGACCAAGATGAAATTCAATTAGCTACGCCATTAGCGACTTCTATTTTGGAAGACTTTATTCCTAATCTGTATTTATCAGTTTCGGTTGAAGAATCGATTGCTATTAATCGAATAAAGCAAGGGGTAATTATTATTGCTGGCAGTGGGATGTGCACGGGAGGCAGAATTCGCCATCATTTTAAACAGCGAATTTGGGACAGTCGAAATACAATTATTTTTTGTGGTTACCAAGCCATTGGAACCCTAGGACGCTTGCTAGTAGATGGCAAAAAACGCATTAAAATGTTTAACGATGATTTTGCGGTGAAAGCGCAAATTGAAACTTTGGGCGGATTTTCAGCCCACGCGGGGCAAGATCAGTTACTAGGGTGGTTAAAAGGGTTTAAAAATAAGCCATCGGTAGTATTAGTGCACGGAGAACCAATGGCACTAGATGCGCTCTCTACGCGTATATGGCAAGACTTAAATATACGAGTGAGAGTTCCCGCGCGCGGAGAATCCATGGTGTTCTAAGCCTTGTTTAGTGTATTTCGTAGACCGGATAAACAGTATAAGGCCAAGGCGTGACTTGATAGTGAGGTTGAATGTAAGCAACCAAATCTATCAATTCAGTCACGGTGAGAACATCATTGTAGTTCAACATAATAGAATCTTTATTTTCATCGGAGGTTGCCCACCGTGATCCTCTCGATATTCTATGAGAAGGATTAATGATGCTTGTTACCAACTCTGCATAAGTTTTCACAATCGCTGAATTGGAACTGAGCGAAATTGGAGGAGAATGTTCGCGTTCTACGTTGTCATCCTCTATCCCCGGTATGCTATGACAGGAAAGACATTGATGCTTCAAAAATACCAATTTACCGTGTTCAGGATTACCCTTGGGTAAGCTAAACCCCCTCGGTGAGTTGACACCTTGGTCACATGCAAACAACATAAAAATACACGATAAACCGAATAATATTGTTCGTTTATTCATTATCACTTCCTTTTTTTGTAGAGTGCACCGCCTGAGTAATGGCTGTGTTTTTAACGCTGTATTTATACACTCCATACAAAATAAGCGATAAAAAGGTTTTTGACTTGACGTGGGTCAACTTTCTCTAATTGTACTTTGTTAGTATGAATTGACTTTTAAAAACCAATAGCCCGTTTGTAAACGAGGGGCTTCAAAAGGCAGGCATTATGAGCAATTACAAAAAGATTTTAGTGGCAATCGATATTAACGCAGATTACGAGACGGTTATAAAAAAGGCACTGACAGTTTGTCAATCTCCTGATGATCTCAGTTTGGCTTACATTCCGCTGTCGTCTATGTATATTCAACCTTATCTTTATGGCGCTGACTATAGTGCTATCGATGACTCTGAACGCTTGGCTAGAGCGCAAGCTAAACTCGATGAAATTGCTCAAAAATTTGGTATTAATACGAAAAATACTCATTTAAAGGCTGGTGATGCGGCTGACGAAATTAAACAAATTGCAAATGAAAGCGATGCCGACTTGATCGTAATCGGAACACATGGCAGAAGTGGCATCAAATTGCTTCTTGGATCGACTGCAAATGCCGTTTTGCATGGTGTAAAGCAGGATGTATTAGCAGTTAGAGTGCATGATAATAATTAATAAGCATCGTTAGGGAGCCATTTTATGGCTAACGTTTGTCGATTACGACTCGATGTCTTAAAGCCTCATAAACCCAATGCTTATGATTTTGCATTAGCACTTTCAGAATTAGATGCGACATGGAAAATTATAGTAGAGGTCTTAGAAATTGATCAAAGTACAGAGTCTATTTGCTTGGACGTGATGGGTAAACACATCGATTTTGAAAAGATACAGACAAAAATAAATGAGTTAGGAGCAAGCGTGCACAGCATCGATGCCGTTGAAACAAACGGCGCTTAATCAATCTAATAATTTGGCGACAATATGTTAAAGAGATTGATAAATCTCATCAGCCTAAGTCAATCTCAGGCCATTATACGGCGTTATTTTGTTGTCAATGGATTCGACGGAGCACTCACCATGTTCGGCTTAATTCTTGGATTTATGCTGAGTGCCGACGTTCACATTCCTAGCGTGATTAACGTCTGTTTAGGCGCTGCTATCGCATTAGCCGTTTCCGGCGTTAGTAGCGCGTATGTGAGTGAGCGAGCAGAACGAAAGTTAATTCTTCGTCAATTAGAAGATGCGATGTTATCAGATTTGAGTGACTCCTCACATGCTCACGCTGCCACCTTTGTTCCCATTGTCGTCGCATTAGTTAATGGCTTCGCGCCTCTTGTTATCTCAGTATTGATTATGATCCCGCTTTGGCTCAATGAAGCGGGCTTTGCATGGGTGAGCGCTCCGCTCTGGTCGAGCCTATGTATTGCCGGGCTATTGCTATTCACGCTAGGTGTCTTACTCAGTGGTATCGCAGGTATTCCTTGGTACTTGAGCGGTTTGAAAACCTTAGCGATAGGCTTTTCTACAGCAGTACTTATTTACTTGTTTGTTGGGCCTAGCTAAATGGACGATATAAAAAATCAAATTAGCTGGCACACGCTAACAAGTGAGGAGGTGCTGGTACGATTAAATTCAAGCCCTGATGGCTTAACCTCATCTGTAGCTAAAAAAGCGTTGGCAAAGTATGGCAAAAACCAGCTTCCGATAGCTAAATCAGCCGGTATCGTTGTGTTGTTTTTACGCCAGTTTAGCGAAATCATGACGCTTGTTTTATTAAGTGCTGTCGTCATTTCAGTGGTTTTAGGTGAAGTCACAGATGCGATAATAATCTTCACTATATTGGTGCTCAATGCAGCATTAAGTACCTATCAAGAACGCAAGGCGCAGCAGTCACTCTTGGCTTTAAGAAAATTAGCGACACCGCAAGTCAAGGTGAAACGTGATAATTCTTTTGTTGTTATTGCAACGGAAAACTTGGTACCTGGTGACATTGTGTTGTTTGAGCAGGGTAATATTGTGCCTGCTGATATTCGGCTATTAACGGTGCAAGGATTGCAAATTGACGAGTCAACGCTAACTGGGGAATCACTTGCTGTCACCAAGCAATCTGACCCATTAGCCTCATCAAAGTTAGCCCTTGGAGATAAAAGCAACCTCGCTTTTAAAAGCAGTGTTGTGACCTTGGGTAAAGCGAGTGGTGTGGTTTTTGCCACCGGTCTTAATACGGAAATTGGCCGCATAGCAAATTTCTTATATCAAGAAAAGCAGCGTAAAACGCCACTGCAATTGCGTCTCAGTTCTTTCAGTAAATATTTGGTGTCGGCTATTTTATGCGTATGCATGGTTGTGTTGGTTGCCGGTGTTCTGCAAGGACACCCCTTAATGACCATGATACTTACCGCGCTGAGTTTGGCGGTTGCGGCAGTGCCAGAGGCTTTACCCGCAGTTATCACGATTTCTCTTGCTCTGGGTGCCAGTAAAATGCTTAAACAGCAGGCCTTGATTAAAAACCTGCCCGCTGTTGAAACATTGGGTGCAGTCACTTTTATATGCACCGATAAAACGGGCACGCTGACTGAAAATAAAATGCACGCGAAACATATCTTTGATGGCTGTGACGATGTTACTGAGTTGAGCGATGCACATTATTTACTTGCTGTGGGTATGGCGATAAGTAATGACGTGGAGTTGCGTGATGAAAAAGCGATGGGGGAACCGACCGAAGTTGCTTTGTTTAACCTGGCCGCATTATATGGTTTTAATAAAAAGCCATTATTAGATCAGTTTCCCCTAGTAAGTACGATCCCTTTTGACGGCAGTCGTAAGAAAATGACGACTATTCATCGCTGTGACTCAGGGTTTATTGCATTTACCAAAGGTGCACCTGAGGGAATAGTGACTAGTTGCTCGACAGGTGAATATGGTTCAGCAAAAACACATTTTTGTGTAGAAAGTATTCTTAAGAAGGTGGAGTTTCTGTCATCCAAAGGGGATAGGGTTTTAGCACTTGCCATGCGTAAATTTGATCGTTTACCTGACAGTGAAGCGCCAAATAGCACTGAATCTAAGCTCACATTTCTGGGGCTAGTTGCTATTTCCGATCCGATAAGGAGCGAGGTGCCTAAGGCGGTGCAGCAATGCATTGGCGCAGGTATTACACCGGTAATGATCACCGGTGACCACCAAGGAACCGCATTAGCTATCGCTAAAGAATTACAACTTGGAATGGGAGATATTGTCGCGTTAAATGGCGACGAATTAGACGCGTTATCCGATAAGGATTTCCTTAACCAAGTACTTAAAATCAACGTATATACGCGTGTTACCCCACAACAAAAGCTCAGAATTGTAAGCGCCCTGCAACAGCGGGGTCATTTTGTTGCAATGACCGGTGACGGCGTGAACGATGCGCCAGCACTTAAACACGCCAATATTGGTATTGCTATGGGTAAAAAAGGAACAGATGTAGCCAGAGGTGCAGCGGATATGATTTTGCTGAATGATGACTTTTCAAGCATTGTAAAAGCGGTAGCTGCGGGAAGGCGTATTTACGATAACATTCGCAAGTTTATAAAATATACAATGAGCTCCAATTCAGGCGAAATATGGACGCTATTAATGGCGCCCATCTTGGGAATGCCGATACCGCTTTTACCGATTCATATATTATGGATAAACTTAGTGACTGACGGGCTGCCAGGGCTTGCCTTTAGTGCTGAACCAGCAGAGAAAGGCGTGATGGAAAAAGCACCACGCAAGCAGCAAGAAAATATTTTTGCCAACGGTATGTGGCAACACATTCTCTGGGTTGGTGTTTTAGTTGGCGCCTTGTGCTTGGGCACCTTAAAGTGGGCCATTTTGCATGATCTAGTCTATTGGCAAACGATGGTCTTTACCGTTCTTGTCTTTGCACAACTATTTCATAGTTTAGCGGTCAGGTCTGACATTGAGTCTTTGTTCACACAGGGCATATTTACCAATCCATTTTTAATCATCGCTGTTGTTATCAGCGCACTGTCGCAATTAGCCTTGGTTTATACCCCCATATTTAATGAGCTATTTCGCACGCAGCCATTACCGTTTTCGGACTTAGTGCTCTGTCTGGCCATAGCATCCATTGTTTTCATGGCTGTCGAAATTGAAAAATATTTAATTAGAAAAGAGTTTATCTATTCGTTGAACAAACAAGCGACATAACGATCAATATAGTTGAGGTAAAAATTTGGAAATTCTGCAACTTATTATGGCGGGCATTACTGCCATCATCTTATTTGTGTTTGGCCTTGATAATTTCTCTCGTGAGATCGAACAAATTTCCGGTGAGCGGTTTCGAAAGTTTTTAGGAACCGCAACAAATATTCCTATTTTTGGTGTGCTCATTGGCGCGCTAGTGACAATGGTTATTCAATCAAGCTCTGCAACATCGGTCATCTCTATAGGTCTTGTAAACGCTGGCGTTCTGTCATTTAAAAATAGTGTGGGTATTATTTTTGGAAGCAACATAGGGACAACGATTACGGCTCAGCTAGTGGCTTTTAAGCTCACTAATTTTGCGCCTATTTTTATCATCATAGGCTTTATATTAACCATTACTAACAGCAAGGCTTCGATTTTTGGGAAAGCCGTTTTTTATTTTGGCTTCGTATTTTTCAGTCTTAATTTGATATCTAGTACGCTTGAGCCTTTGCAAAGCAATGAAGCATTAGTATCCATGTTAACTCAAGCACAAAATCCGCTGTATGCTCTATTGATTGGATGTCTTTTCACTGCCTTAGTGCAGTCCAGTTCAGTGACTACTGGCTTAGCTATTATATTTACACAGCAGGGAGTGTTGGGGCTAGAAAATGCGGTGCCTTTGATACTGGGGGCTAATGTTGGCACCACAGCGACTGCATTTTTAGCTGTCATTAATTTAGATGTTTCTGCTAAAAAAGTGGCATTTAGCCACTTCCTATTTAATGTGGGGGGGGTACTGTTATTTTTTCCTTTACTCCTTATATTTGGTCATCGACTCGCTGATTTTAATCAGAACCCTGCCATTGCTTTAGCTAATATTCATTTGATTTTTAATGTCACCGCGAGTCTCATTTTTACCGTCTTTATTGCTCCCTTTACACGTTTTGTCGACCATTTGTTTGGCGAAGGTAAAATGGATTTTGAACGCATTGAATTACTTACCTTAAAACCGGACGATAATTTTGAATCAGTAAAACAAGGCCTAGACTCTTCATCGGAACAATTGTTTCGGTTTTTGCAGGAAAATTATAATCAGGTCACCTTAAGTATAGAGACTAATTACAAAGGGGTGTTCAACTCGGCAGAGAAAAGAATTGAATACGTAAACTATCTTAAAAATCAATACATGCATTATTTTTCAAGCGCAGTTATCCTGATCAATCAGAAAAATGAGTCCAAGGCGCTGATTAAGCTCATTAACCAGTTTGATTACTTGTTTCAAATACATGATTCAATTAACGATTTATTCAATGTAAAACGGGTTATAAATGAGAAATACATTGAACTAAAAAGTGACTTACTTCTCTTGATTCGGGGGTTATCAATTAAAACGCTTGATGTCTTTGATGAGATTGTGAGTGAAATGCTAGACATGCAGCAGCGACCCGAAAGACGATTATTAAGTTCAAAGGAAAAAGAACTGCAGCATGAAATTAATGACGTAAGCAGGAGTTTACTGCTGCTTATGGCCGACACGTCTCGTGAAGATGCAGGTACACTCATTAATTTTGTGACATATTCACAGCGGCTCAAAGATAAACTCAATAATTTTGCTAATTTACACGTTAAAATTGATCCTCCTGCAGATTCCAATAATGAGCTTGACGATAAAACTTAATTTAAGCATCAAAAAAAATCATAAGCTAAGGCTAATAGTGATAATGTGTAAGGTCGGTGATGTTTGCACAACTGTAAATAATGTCACTGCCTGGGGCAGTCACCATTACCATACCATTATAGGCTGATTAACGAACCATTACCGCACCATTATTGTGCTATTAGGAAAGGCCCTGTGTCGATGTTGATTGCTAAACATATCAGTAAAATATTTGGTGCTCACCAAGCCTTGGAAAACGTTTCTTTTGAAATTAATAAAGGCGAAATTGTTGGCTTTTTAGGTAAAAATGGCGCCGGTAAAACGACCTTGATGCGTATTTTAACGACGTTTCTTACCGCATCATCGGGTTCGGTGATTATCGACGGCGAAGATATTGCAAAGCATTCTCTTTCAGTACGCGAAAAAATTGGATACCTCCCTGAAAAACCACCTTTATACAACGACATGACGGTACTTAGTTACTTGAAATTTGCTGCTCAAATAAAAGGCGTCACGCCAAAAAGAGAGTTATTTCAGCTTGCTAAAGTACTCGATGATTGCGATTTACAAGGCGTAAAAAATCAAAAGATTGCAACCCTGTCAAAGGGTTATAAACAGCGTGTTGGTATAGCACAGGCAATTATTCATGAACCAAAACTGTTGATTTTAGATGAGCCGACAAGTGGGCTTGACCCAATCCAAATTTTGCAGGTGCTGGCGTTAATTAAAAATCAACGGGACCAACGAACGGTGTTGTTGAGCACTCACACGCTAAATGAAATTGAGCAAGTAGCCCAGCGCGTATTGATGATGAAGGCAGGACAAATAGTGCTTGATGCATCGTTAGACGAATTATTCAAAAAGAAACAACTTTCACAATCACAACCGGTTACCTTGGAGCAAATATTCATCGACTACCATCAAGAGAAAGCCCCAGTCAATTTTCTTGGAAAGGGGCTGTAAAATATGAGCAAAACCTTTGCAATCGTAAAAAAAGAACTACAAAGCTATTTTGGTTCTCCCATTGCTTACATCATTTTGATAGCAACGCTATCGTTGTTTAACGCTTTCTTTTTTCTCATTGTTGACCAGAATCACGAAGCATCGCTGCGGGATATGTTTATATTAATGGAGTTCATGTTCGTATTCTTAATTCCGCTGTTGACCATGAGAATGTTTTCAGAGGAAAAAGCAAACGGTACTATGGAGTTTTTACTAACCTCGCCACTGAGCCTTAGCATGATCGTTTTTGGTAAGTATCTGAGTATGTTAATTTTCTATTCATTGTTAATCGGCATGACGCTGATTTACTGCTTCCTTTTAGCGTATTTTGGCAATCCTGACACCGCGAGCATTTTTTATGGCTATCTTGGTATCTGGCTGGAAGGTGCTTTTTTTATTGCTGTTGGCCTACTTGTCTCTTCGTGGACTCGTAATCAAGTCATTGCCGCTTTGGTATCCTACGTGCTGATATTTGGCTTGTACTTTTCAACCACTTTTACAAAGTATTTTACCGGTTCGACCGAGTCTTTTTTTATACACTTGAGCACTCGTACGCACTTAGAAAATTTTGCGATAGGTATTATTACACCTAGTAACATTACCTACTATCTAACAGGGATTATCCTCTGCTTAGTGCTAACCAGATTAAGCATCGACAATAGGCTTTGGCAATAATGTTCAAATTAATGGTTAGATTGCGCTCATGTTCGCGAACTTCATTGTCAATTTTTTACGGACTATCACTTATTGGTCTTGCTTTAGGCACCTCTCTTTTTTATATCGAACAACAGCTCTCTTATCTGGCGCTAGCTGTGCTTATCGGCAGCGGTCTTTTGCTGATAGTTATGCTTGTTATGACCTTTGCATATCAACTTGTCGCAGCAACGCCAAGACTAAAAGTACCGCGCAACGAGCAGGTGCAATCAGCCCCAAAGCAGCGGAAGAAATTGGCTGCTGTTATTGTAATCACTGTTAGCAGCGTTACCTTTATTGGCCTCAGCAATTATCTCGCTGCCAGCTCTGAATTGAGGTGGGATGTTACAAAAGACAAGCAGCATACCTTGTCGGTAAACACCATCGAGTTTCTTGGCGCTTTAGGGCGAGAGGTTCAACTCACGGCTTTTGTTGTGGGCGCACCGCCAAAATATTTACAGGACTTATTTAAGGAATACGAAAGAAACTCAAACGGTTTTGTGACTACTGAGATTATTGATCCCATTGAGCAAGTTGCCTACGCTGCAAAGTTTGGTAACGTTGTTAATAGCCAAGAACAAAAAGTCATTGTGCAATCGGGCAGCAACCGCAAAGATGTCGATTTTAGCCACAGCCCACTGTCTGAAGAATTCTTGACCAATGCCATAGTGAGTGCGAGCCGGGCAGAAAAGACGGTGTACTTCCTCACTGGGCATGGCGAATATTCAATCGAGAATGAGGACAATACGGGCTTATCTAAATTCGCTCAGTTACTTACCGACAACAACATTATTAGTAAACCATTGATGCTGGGCATTAGCCGTTCTATTCCTGAAGACTGCGATGTATTAATTATCGCTGGACCGAAAAGTGACCTTAGCAAGGACGAAGAAGGGGTAATTGAAGCTTATTTATTAGCAGGTGGAGACGCCTTGTTTTTAATTGAGCATACATTTGTTACCACTCCAGATAAAACCTTAAGCGTTGACCAATTAGCTAAGAATCCTGATTTGAATGCACTGTTGAATCAGTGGGGACTGCAGGTGGAACCAGATATCGTGGTTGATATAACTAACTATGTGGGTGAGGATGTGGGCAGTCCGGCAACCAAAAACTATCAGAATCATAAAGCCATTACTGAGGGCTTGGATTACACTTTTTATATTCGTCCACGTTCAATCACGCTGTTGGAAAAGCGTCACCCAAACATAAAGCATGCTGTGATTGCATCAACCGCATCGCCAACAAATAGCTGGGCGGAAACCAATCGCAATTTAGAGATACGCTTTGATAAAGGAACAGATACCGCGGGTCCGGTCCCGTTCTCGTATGTTGTTATTGATGAAAAAAATGCTGCTGACATGAAAAATGTCAAAACGTCAGACACCCGATTAATCGTATTTACTGATGCGGATTTTTTAACCAACGTTTATATCGACCAATACAGTAACGCGCAAATGGGACTTAATGTGGTGAATTGGCTGTCAGAGCTCGACTACAAAACATTTCTTGTTAATAAGAAAATAGCGGTGGAGCGATTAGATTTAACCAGTAAGCAAAAACGACAAGTTATTGTCATTCTCTTTTTTATGCCTTTCAGCGTACTGATTTTAGGCTTGGTGATCTGGCTACGAAAAAGGGGACTGCAAGATTGAATTTTACTGTGTAATTACTCAGTAAAAACAATTGTCTAACCGGGTGATTTGTCGTTAGACTAGGGTTTTTAAAATTATCGTAAAGTGTCATGCCGACGCCATTTCATTATTCAACAACATATACATTAGACAAAAGTCATTTTTCTGAAACTTTTGATGAATCTATTATTGAAACTAACTCTATTAAAGCGTACACAAAATCCACTGGATTAATGCTGGTAGGCATCACGATTGTCTATTTTACAGACTTAGCCCCTTATTTTGCCTGGTTTATAGTGGTTTTAGGCATTATTGATGCGCTAAGTATTTATTTTAAAAGGTCATGGTGGTTGGCTAGGCAAATGATTAGTCAGGCCGCTAATACTAAGCTAACGTTAATCATTGATGAAGATGCTGTTCGCAGTACTTCTCAATCAGTTGAAAGCCAAATTTTGTGGGAGGAAATCATTAAAATAGAAAAAACAAAACAAGGATGGTTGCTTTACCACACTTTGGGAAGACATTATTTGTCAGGACGATGCCTATCTGTTGAAGCGAATCAATTCATTAGTTCACAGGTTTTAGCGAAAGCTTAATAGTATGTTGATGGGAGTAAATTACATTTAACATGCTCGTCAGTTGACGAAACACCACTGGTTTAATCATGCGAAGAGGGGCAATAAGCTGGCCCCAACCGACTGTCAAAAAGAGCGAAAAATTTATTTTTAAAATCACTATCTAATTCCAAAAAGTGGAGTAAACTCCGCGAATTATCACTTATTCTTTTTCTTTACAATGGCAATTGGTTTTCACGAAATAGAAGAAAAACGTTTATTAAAAGTGTCATTTTATATGGCTGGTTTATTTGTTTTTGTCGCATTAGGATTTTCAGTTGTAACACATTCCGCTGCTATCTTGTTTGACGGTATTTATTCTCTTATTGCTTTCTTTATGGCCTTGCTCACGCTCAAGGTTGCAAACCTCGTGCAGTTGCCTGACGACGACCGTTTTCATTTCGGTTATACGGCTATTGAACCGACCCTTAATTTATTTAAGTCCTTGATTATTATTGCGACCTGTTTGTACGCCGTCGTTGGCTCAGTGAATAGTTTTATGACGGGTGGAAATTCGGCAGAGTATGGCTGGGCCATGATTTATGGCGCCTTTGCAACAGTCGGTTGCTTCGCGGTATCGGGCTATATGACGCATAAAGGTAAAAGTTTACGTTCAGATTTAGTGGGTGTCGACGCGCATACTTGGTTTGTAGACGGTGTGCTTAGTGCTTCAATTCTTTTGGGTTTTGCATTAGCCTACTTTATTGAGCAAACAAGCTTTGCGTCTTACGCTCCTCTTGTCGACCCAATCTTGCTTGTTTTATTAGGAACTGCGATTTTACCTATACCGGTTAAAATTATGCTCGATAGCTTAAAAGAAGTGATACACAAGGCACCGCCTGAGGCTGTCACCGCTGTTATTGAGAAAAAATTGAAGCAAACACTGACATCAGTACCATATGAACACATTGAAGTACGTATCAGTAAAAGTGGAAGAGATCTATACTTGTTAGTGCATATCATTGTTGATGAATCCTTTTCGGTTGCAACTATCAGTGAGCTTGATGATATTCGTAAAAGTTGTGAAGCGGCAATGCGTGAATGGGATCCTTCAATTATTATGGATATTCTTTTTATTAAGGATCCTGCGTTAGCAGGTTAGACGCGAATGACTGAAGTAACAAAGCCCGAATAAATATGGGGTATGCACATACCGCTGGATTAAATGGAGGGTATTCACAATAAATTAGATTGAGCGCCTAACTCGGTCTATTGCTAGGATGAACGCGTATGTGTAACCTGATTCGCAATATCAGCGAATTTTCGTAGAGTCGTCACTCGGACAGGGGCCATATTTTCAGTTAAAATTAGCACTCACCAAAATTGAGTTTGAATTAGTGTTATATTTTGCAGATAACCAAAATAAAGTCTTATCTAGGGAGCGTATTTTAAGTCGAATTTGGCAAACCTATATAGCGATCCAAATAAGAATATTATTGATGTTTATGTCAGTAGATTAAGAAAGAAAATAGAAAGAGAGCCAAGGCTCTCTATTCAAACATTACTGGGTAATGGTTACCGCTTAGCATTGAAATGACGCGAGCAACGCCGCGTGGTTCGCACCTTTTTTATTTAATAAGTGGTGATAGTAATGTTGGATTTTTCACTAAGTTACGTACTCCGTGAGCATGATCTTCGTTGAACACGTTATTTTTACACCATTCGCCTACGTTATTGATGTCGACGACCGCAACTTCAGGTCTAACACTCCAAGTAACTTGTAATGGTGATGCTTTCTCATTATATGAGGGGCCTGTTGTTGAACCTAAATATTGGATTGGAACACCCATATTCGTTGGTACATTCGGCGCCTGATAGTAACCATTTACTTGCTCTATTTTTGCTAGATCATCAAACTTGATAGCGTCATTATCATTAGCAAGCACAATTACTTGTCCTTCAACGCGTAAGCCCGGATTCATTGTGCTGTCAGATAAACATGCACCTAGCGTCGGGCCAGGTTTTACGTCAGCAGATGAATATACAAAATGGACTTCCAAAGTATCACCAGATTGCAAAGGGTCGCCTTTAGCTGCGCATATTTGGCTACTGACAGGCTTCATTTGCGCTGCAGAAAGCTTGCCATTGTATTTATAACCCGTATTCTTTCCTTTACCGTCGCCGTTACCAGCATACGTGGTAAAGTCCCCACCTTTATGTTCTGCGTTTTTGTGAAAATGAATGTTGCACAGGTTAAGACCGCTGCGATTAGGCGCAGCGCCAAAGTTACGCAAGTTCGTACCATAGTCTTGTTCGATATCACGTGGTGATTGAGGACCATAGCCTTTGCCCTGTGTGTTCACTTCAAGGGCTGCATTTTGGGCAGCGATGACACTGTCAGCTACTGATTGCGCGTTGACGGCAACGGCAGGGAACATCAGTGTCGAGACGGCAATAGCGACCGCAGTTGTTTTTACAGTTATTGCTTTCATGTTAATCATTATCATTTTTTCCTCTTTGCAAAGCGCGGAACACCAGTTTTTCATACTATATGAAAAGCGTG
>CBFIAR010000008.1:0-1775 GCA_965660625.1 Glaciecola sp.
GTTGGATACCCAGTATCGCTGTCAATCCCAATTAAAATACCTTCAATGGTAACGAAACTTAGGTTGTTGCCGTTATTGTCTTGTGGTCTACCTTCAATTTCCCACTGTGCCCGAACTAAGCCAACGCCTGTTGCGAAGCCACCTGCGACACCCTCAACAGTGGCATCTTCAGCCTCTTTAGGCACATCCAAGAAACGCGGTATTGCCGTTGCTGCTAAAAGCCCAAGGATGACAACAACAATGACCAACTCTATCAGTGTAAAGCCTTGTTGTTTTGTGTTATTACGCATTGTCATAAACTCTCCTGCATTTCAATTTATCCCTAAAACAGCTTACCCGTTCCAAGGTGATATTCTAAGACCTGATTCTTGCGACTATATCGACATATGTCAACTACCTCGCCAGAGTCCTCAAGCTTTTGGTTGGCTAAAAACTCAACGCTGATGTCTAATTGTTTAACAATATCAACATCAAGTTGTAAACCACTGACTTCAACGACAACTGAATCGCCAAAGATATTTAAAAAATCACCACAAGCTTCCTGTGACTTTGCTAGTGCAGGCCAGCCATCTGCATTGATTTCAATTTGATCAACGCGCTGCGCCTGAGTGGTTTCATACAAAAGCGACATTGGCCGCCCTTCGTACTCCCACTGCCAATGTATTTGCGCTAAACCCTTTTGCATGGATGCCTTCAGGCTTTCGAAAGCAACTTTTTCCCATGTCTCACTATTACCACCCAAAAGGCTTTTATACAAACCAGTGCCAATCAACATAATAACAATAAACACAAACACTGAGCGATATATTTTACTCGACATTACTTGCCTTGCACCACACTCATCATGTCCCACATTGGTGTAAATATGCCCAACGCTAACACCAGCACCATAGCAGCCACAATGGCAATTAAAATGGGCTCTATTTTCGAGGTTAAATTCTTTAAATCGTACTCAACCTCGCGCTCATAAAATTCTGCAACTTCTTGCAACAGCTCGTCAACCTGTCCAGTTTCTTCACCCACGTTAATCATTTGCAAGACTAATGGGGTAAATAACCCGCTGGCTAAAGCCGCGCGCGAGAGACCTTCGCCTTTTTCGATGCGCTGGCGCATGTCCATAATGGCTTTACTCATATAACTGTTACTCACCGCATCGGCCACCAAACTCAACGCTGTCGTTAATGGCACACCTGCTTTTAACATCATAGCGAAGCTGCGAGCAAAGCGTCCTAGCAAGGAGCGTTCAATAATTGAACCCACCAGCGGTATGTCGAGTTGAAGCTTATCCCATTTATAGCGTCCTTGTTTAGTATAAAGATAACGCCTTGTTATGAAAAAACATACCATAATTGTCGTAACTAGGAGCCACCACTTTGTCACAAAGAAATCAGACATTCCTATTAAAAACAAGGTCATAGCCGGGAGCTCAGCATCAAACTTTGCAAACATCCCAGCAAACACCGGAATAACAAAAATATTCATGACAATTAGGGCAGCGACCAGGGCAAATACGACAAAGATGGGATAACGTGTCGCGGCTTTTATTTGTTTGCGAGTTTCTTGTTCTCTTTGCAGGTACTCAGCGAGTTGCTTAAAAGCGGCATCTAACTGACCTGTATTTTCCCCTACATGCACTACGCTGACAAACAACTGATTAAAAATTTCTGGATGTTGCGCCAGTGCTGAAGATAAATTTCTGCCTCGCTCCAATTGTTCAATCACGTCGGCAAGTGCGAGGGCCATGCGCTTTGAGTTTGTATTGGACAATCCAGCAA
>CBFIAR010000008.1:1871-18494 GCA_965660625.1 Glaciecola sp.
TTCTGCCTCGCTCCAATTGTTCAATCACGTCGGCAAGTGCGAGGGCCATGCGCTTTGAGTTTGTATTGGACAATCCAGCAACAGCCCGAATAACGGGTATACCTGCTTTTGCTAATGAATACATCTGGCGGGCAAAATTGACTAAATCGTCAATGCCTACTTTTGGATCAAAGAAGCCTAAATCGCTAGACGTTTCCTTTTGGTTAGCGTTGTTCTTCAAGGCAATGATATCAATAGGAACAATATCTCTTGTCATCAACATTCTGGCGGCTGCCATAGCATCGTTAGCATCAATAGTGCCATCGACAAGCGAACCGCTCGATTCGCGACCTTTGTAAGTAAATGAAGCCACTAATCATCATCCTCTAGTGACAAGCCTGCGCCTGAAAAACTTGTTCCCAAATTATCTTTGAGTGTTGACGGCACTCGTTCAGGCTGTGGGACTAACATGTCGGGGACGTCCTCTGAGATCGAATGTTCAGTATGCTCTTGGTCTGACAATTCGCCTACCATTTCAACTAATTTCAGCACTTCGTCAATACTGGTAATACCTTCTTTTGCATATAAAAGAGCCGAATGAGCCAAAGGCTTATAATCCGGGCTATTGCGCGCTGCATCGGAGAACGCACTAGTATCGTTGTTCTTTAATGCGGCCATCATCGCTTCTGTCATTTCTAACAGTTCGAACACACCAACACGACCACGGTAGCCGCTATGGTTACACTTTTGACAACCGCTACCTTTTTTGAATGTGATACCCGAAACATCTTCGTTCAGGGTTTTCAGCCAAAAGTACGCCTCAGTTGATATTTTTTCATCCACACAACAGTTAACACAAATCCTGCGCACAAGTCGCTGCGCAATAATTGCTCTTAGCGAGCTGGCAACTAAGTACCCTGGCGCTCCCATATCTAGCAGACGAATCGCACTACTGATACTGTCATTTGTGTGCAAAGTAGAAAGAACTAAGTGACCGGTTAATGCACCACGAAGGCCTATTTCCACCGTTTCTTTATCGCGCATCTCCCCTACCATGATAATATCGGGGTCTTGACGTAGAGTCGTTCTTAGTATTTGCGAGAAGCTTAAGTTAATTTTATGATTTACCTGAACTTGGTTAATTCGTGGCAGTCGATATTCAACAGGATCCTCAACCGTAATAATTTTTGATTGCGGTTTATTTAACTCACTTAATGACCCATATAAGGTGGTGGTTTTACCGGAACCCGTTGGGCCAGTGACCAAAATCATGCCATGCGGTTGTTGTAATAACTTTCTGTAGCGCTTTACGATACTCGGCGGCATCCCGGTTTGCGCGAGCGTTAATATACCCTCTGATTGATCGAGTAAACGCATAACCACTGACTCACCATCCTGCACCGGCATAGTCGAAACACGGATATCAATAACACGCCCTTTTATTTTAATTTGAGCACGACCGTCTTGTGGTAGACGTTTCTCTGAGATATTCAAACCCGACATCAGCTTAAGTCTAAGTACCAGCGCTGCGGCAATATTACGTTCCGGAATAACGGTTTCCTGTAGCTGTCCATCCACGCGTTGGCGAATTCGCAATTGCTTCTCTTCCGGTTCAATATGAATATCAGAGGCTTTTGCCATTACTGCGTCTTCGAATATGGATTGCAGCAGTTTTGCTACAGCGGTTTCTTGCTCACCATCAACTCCCAAACTCAGTTCAAAATCTTGAGAGTCGTCATACTCTTCTGCTAGCTCTTGCGCAAACGAGGCTATTTCTTCCGTTTTACGGTAAAAATTTTCGTAAGCAGCAAACAGCTGAACTTCGCTAACAACAGCAATTTCAATCGGTTT
Organism: Glaciecola sp.; assembly: GCA_965660625.1. Taxonomy (GTDB): domain Bacteria; phylum Pseudomonadota; class Gammaproteobacteria; order Enterobacterales; family Alteromonadaceae; genus Glaciecola. The sequence goes on from CBFIAR010000008.1 coordinate 3,702, forward strand.
GGGTAAGCGATTACTGAGGTCATCAACCGCGTTTATATCGCCCGGGTCGCTCATACCCACAAGCAACCTGTCACCTTTGTCGTCGAGCACTAATGCGCGGTAGCGGCGAGCTTGGATCTCAGGAAGCAGCTTGACGGCTTCAGGATCAATACGGTACTCATCCATATTAATGAGCGGTACATTTAAATGTGTCGACAATAGTTCAAGCAGTTGCACTTCTGTGACCATGTTCAATGCAATTAACGTGGCACCTAATTTACGTCCCGACTGTCGTTGCTCTGACAATGCAGTTTTCAGCTGCTCACCATTAATTAAGTTATTTTGGACTAACAGGTCACCCAATCGAATTTTCATATTTTATAATCCCACCAAGGCTGCTAAACGCCTATCAACAAAGCTAACAACCTGTGCTGATAACTGATTCGATGATTTGACTCTTTTGTAAGTAATAACGGCGTCTTCATTCATTTTTTGCTTATCTTGGCTTATGGCTAGTCCTAACATCCAGCGTGCATTATCGGGTTGGCGCTGTAACAAAACAGCATAGTCTTGAAGAGACGTCGCGTAATCTTTTTGCTTTTCAGCAAGCGCCGCACGAAAGCTAAGCAAATCGTTATCTGCAATAACATTTTTAGGATGTTCGTTAAGTATCGCAAGCGCTTGTGGGTTTCTATTTTCACGGAATAAAAGCCGCGCAAGCATTAATCGCATACTGCTATCATTTGGCGCTAATTTAATGCCTTGGTCGAGCAAAAAAGCAGCTCTTTTCGGGTTACCTTGCGCAAATTCAAGACTAGACAAGCGCTTTCTAGCACTGGCATTTCTTGGCTCTAAGGCAAGTAAATCGTTCAAATCTTTGAGTGCTGCGGCAGTATCACCATTTTTGAGTGACAACTGTATACGTTGCTCTATCATGCGGTGATTAGATGCACTCTTGTTACTAGAAGAAACATTAAACATCGGTTCTTCGGCTTCTGACTGTTTCAATCTTGCAGGCTCTGTTAGATTTTGTTGTGTTTCTGTAGAAGCCACCAAATTAGCACTGCTCACACCGCTTATTTGCACACTTTTTTGTTGCTGAGCTTGTTGCAGTCCTATTCGTTTAACTTCAACTTGCTGAATTTTTTGCGCTAACTCTTTGTTTACTTTTGCTAGCTTAGCTTCCGCTACAACAGTGGCCGCTTCAGCTTGCTTAGCATTTTCTAAACTATTAAGCGTTGCTTGGTCAAGCTCACTCAACACAATTTGGGCCTGCTGTTGCTCCTTTATGTCCTGCTGTCTCTTCGAAACGCCATCCGCCTTGTTTACACTCTCCATTTGCGGCGAATTCGCGCGCAGTACATTTATATTTGAGGGGCCCTGCAGATTTGCTTCACTATTTTTACTCGCGCTGTTATTCGGCAATAACAACCAAGTCGCTGTGCCTGCGAAAATAACTAGCACTATAACGCCAACAAGCCATTTTCTTGATTTTGTTGTCTGCAGATGAAGAGGCACATAATCAGCCTCATAAACTGATTTTTTGTCGCGTTGCTCTAAATCTTTGAGCATTTTGTTTACCACACTCATTTAATCCAACCCAAATTGAGAAAATCAAAGCCCATATGAATACTAGTAAACACCAATATCAACACAGATGCTGCAGTAACTAAAGAAGCGGGCAACCAACCCCACCGTCTTTTTTTGCTAATTGGCAGTGCAGCTTCCGTGTCATTTATCGCCGCTCGCACATGCTGCGGTGTAATTTTTTGGACGCCCTCACCGTAGGCTAACATCAGTGCTTTGTGGCAAAGTACGTTTACTATCCGCGGAGTGCCACCACTAGCTTTGTGCAACAGTCCACAGCACACATCATCAAACAAACCTTCAACACGATAGCCTGCAACAGCCATTCGATGACGAACATATTGATTGAGCTGGTCTGTATCCATCAGTTTCAACTTGTAGGAAAACGTAATACGTTGCAGCAACTGACGTAGCTTAGGTTGTCGCAGCTTTTCATCTAATTCGGGCTGACCAAACAAAACCACCTGCAGCAGTTTTTGTGATTCAGTCTCTAAGTTTGTCATTAAACGCAAAGCTTCAATACTTTCGTCTGGCAACGCCTGCGCTTCGTCAATAATGAGGACTGCATTCTTTCGTTGTTTGTGAATTTCAACCAGACGTTTTTGGATCAATTGCGTAAATTCTTGAGTATCAGTGCCTTCTGGTAAATCTACGTTAAGTTCAGCGGCAACTGAGCGACGCAACTCAGCGGGCGACAAATAAGGATTCGGAATATATGCAGTTACGAATCCGTCCGGCAGTTCGTTGAGTAATTTTCTGCAAATCAATGTTTTACCGGCGCCAACTTCGCCGGTCACTTTGATAAAGCCTTCTCCGCTCATGAGTGCCGTAGATAAAACTTGAATTGCCTCCTTATGACTCGGCAAACCGAAGTAATAACTCGTATTTGGGGTGAGCGTAAAAGGTAATTCTCTAATCCCAAAGTGATATAGGTACATGCTTACTCCACGTACAACCAATCGGCCATTTGCGCGCGACTAGTTTCAATTTGCTCGCGCATTGTGTTTTTACCAACCACGGTGGGCTTTAGCAAAATAATGAGTTCTTTCTTAGTTTCTTTTTCTCGCTTACTTTTGAACAAGTTGCCAAGGATTGGAATATCGCCCAACAAGGGCGTTTGCGAGTTTTCGGTAGTAATAATTGACTGCATCAAACCACCAATGACCACAATTTCACCCGACATTGCACGAATAATCGTATCGGACTCGCGGATAGTACTTTGCGCTAGAGGTAAAATATACTCCTCTTGGTTCAGGGTTATTACCTTTTCCTGCTCTTCTGTTTCAATAACCGAAGGATGGATATGCAGAAGAATACTACCGTTAGCATCGATCTGTGGCGTTACATCAAGCGCAATACCACTAAAGAAAGGTGTTAAACCAATATCAGGGGTCACGGAGGTTGAACTCGATGTTATGGTATTTGAAGTAGACACATCTGTGACAAAATATTCGTCATTACCTACTTTTATGACCGCTTTTTGATTGTTAATAGCGGTGACACGAGGGCTTGACAGAACTTGCACATTACCCTGTGTGTCCAGCAGATTGAGTACACCACTGAAGTCTTTATTCAGAAATGACAAGCTCGTAATGCCACCAAGCGACGCTGAAATATTGTTTGAGAAATTACCCGCAGAAGTAGCAAAAGTAAGGTCGGTGCTGCCCGCATGCGACAGTACTTGCGTCCAGTTAATTCCTTGTTGATACTCATCATCGAGTATCACTTCCAATATACGTGCTTCAATGATGACTTGGCGCTGCAAACTCTCTTCTGATATGTTGAGAAAATTACCAATCGTCTTCAATTCATTTGGCAATGCTCGTACTGAGACTAATCCTGCTTGCGGAGACACCATTACTGAACGCCCCTCTTCATTGCCTAACATGTCTTTCAAGCTGGTTTCGAGGTTTTTCCAGAAGTCGGTTTCAGTGCGCGTAGAAATGGAAGTCCCATTTGAGCCATTACCATTACCAATATTACTGCCGCCCTGATTATTACTTACCTGAGAATTTCCACTGAAATTATTGGTACCGCCGTTGCTATTATTGTTGCCATTGTTATTGCTCGCATTTTCAGAAACACCGCCAGAGATAATACTCGTTTGCGTGCTTCCGTCGCGCTTCATTAATAAGTAATTTACGGCGAATGTTTCGGTGCGCATGCCGGCTGGGAATACCTTATAAATATTGTCGATACGGTCAACGTGAAAACCATAAAGGTCAGAAACAAGGTCAAAAATAGTGTCTAGGTCTACTTGCTTCAGGTCGAGCGAGATAAGCCCTGTTACGCCGGGATGTATGGCTACTGAAAAAGGAGTGTCTTTGACTAAACCAGCAAAAAAGCTCACTGCATCAATTTGTCGTGCATTGATATCGTACTTATCTGCGGTAAATAAAGTGTCGCTTGGCTGCGTTATCTCGCCAGCAAGCAGATAGTCAGAAACTGCGGCTTCTAATTCGGGGGTAGGCAGAAGCTCAGGCAATTGCATCTGAGCATCAAGTTCCTTGGCAAGTGACTTTTCAACATGACTGTTTACAGGTACTTGACATCCTGCCAGCGAAACGGCGATAAAACAAAGACTTAATGCTTTGCAGATACGTAAATTATTCATTATTTGTCTGCTTCTTAAAATCACTTTTCTCATTTACCAAAAACCTTAGAGGACTTGCCCCTGGTTCATTCTCATTCTTTAAAAACACGCCCGCATTGGTTATATCAGTAACCCGCCATACCCCAACTTTCTCGCCTTTTTTCAGCCAGTTACCATTAATGACAGCGTAAGATACTTGATTCTTTTTAAGCACAGCAGTGATGTTAACTGGTACGCTGCGAGTAATGTCGTTAGTGACACTTGTGTCTCTACTTTTACCAGGAGGACGCGTGGGATCCGTCAAGGTTTTTGCCTGCGCTGCGCCTGATATGCTAGAAAACAGGATACACACCAGGACGAACGGTTTTACTTTATAAAAAGACCATCGTAATCTATCAGTTAACATTGATATAGGCCTCGCTTCTGCTTAAGGTAAACAATTCAATGTCAACTTGTGCTTTGGGATATTCATCGACGACAAACTGAATTTCCTGCCAATAGAGCTTCCAGCCCATTTTCTCTGCTGAAATTAAGAAATCACGGGTATCAAAAAATGAACCTTCAAATCTAATTTTTAAGCCGTGTTTAAATAACTCAGGTCCACTCGCATTATTTGGACGACTTTCAGTACTTGCTGGAACTGCATCATCTTTAAATATGTTCGTAGGTTGTATAGAAGACATACTCATTAGCTTCAATTTTTTTGCATTCGTAAACAACTGCTCAAGCACCAAAGGCATTGCATAGGGCGGCACTAATTTCTCAAGCTCTTCGGCAAACTGCAATTCTAGCTTGGTAATTTGCTGATTAACGCCCGCAATTTGATTGTTAATTTCCACGTCCGGATCAACCTTAAGCTCGGCTTGTAAAAGGCCTACGCTGCTTGACGCGTTGAGTAGACGAACTTTCTGCGCTTTCATTGCTTTGTGCGTGTCAATTGTTTGCTTAATAGCGGGTTCAATAAAACCAAGGATAAACACTAAACAAATGGTTGCCGGCAAAGCATAGAACAGTATTTTCTGCTCACGAAGTGAAATTGAGTCAAACTTAGCCTCGAGCTTATCCGTGAACTTACTCATTGGTTTGTCCTCGCATTTCTGCATTCTGTGACGCTTCGCTTTCAATCATGAAGCCCAGCTGACCATCTGTTCTGAACACAGTTGCAGCTCGAAAATCACGGCTGTTAAAAAAACTGGTTTTACCAATGGATTTTAACCATGCCGGCAGGGCACTAGGATCATTGATATTGCCCTGTATCTGAATGCTTTTGTCATTAATTTTAAATGACGTTAACCATACTTTGCTGTCATTAACCTCAGAAAAAGCGCTTAAGGCAACTGAAAATGGTTTTTCTTGTCGCTTACTTAAGTTAGCTAATTTATCGGCAACCTCTTTTGCTGTCGACAGCCTCATTTTCTGCGTATCTAACTTAGCCAGTAAAACAGGATTTTTTTGACGAAGAGTGAGTTGTTTGGTTAGCTCCTCAAGCTGACGTTCCTTCGAGGCTATATCATTTTTAATCTGCGCCAGTTCTTGTATGCGTGATTGTTCACTTTGCCAAACAGCAAAATACACCCCGCCCATAAGCAACAGAGCAAGGATACCGAATAAAACAGTATTGGTTGCAGAAATCCAGACAAACTGTGGTTTGAATTCATCGCGATATAGATTAATGCGCCTGTTCATGACACCCCCTCTACACTTTTTGAAGGAGCGTTATCGGTCTCTTCTTGCTTGCGATTGTTTTGTTCAACCAGCATAGATTGTTTAATATAAGCCGCACCTAAACAAGAAAAACTCGCCATTTTAAAATTGAAACCTGAGCCACAACGTATCTCGGGTTCAAACGGGCAAACAGGTAATCCCATATTATCTTGAATCTGACTGGCAAGCTGCTCTGCTAAGGCAGTATCTAACTTAAGTAACACTTTACGTACGGGAGATTGTCTTAATTGACTTTCGAAATAATCCATAGAACGCTGTATTTGCACACACAGTGATTCAGTAATGCCCATTGAAAGCTCTTTCTCGCTATAACTGCCGAGATTCTCAAAACCTTTCAGCCTTCGGGTAAAATACAACTGATTGTTCTTAACAATGTTCAACACAATTTCTTCACTGTGTTCTTGCACTAAACTCATCACCGCATCATCTGATTTCGGTGTCAATTCAACGGTAGCGGTTTCTTCAATTGAAATTGTTTTTAAAGTGAGTTCGGCATCGTAAACACCTTTGCTTATATTTGTTATGTCTTTGTGGGGTATAGCGACAACACTAAGCTTAGACTGTCCAGCCACTTGCGCAGGAGGATTCTGGTAGTCATAAACGTATTCGGTGTTTGGTGGAAGCAAATCTTTAAGTGGCCAAGCAAGGGCAGCATATACTTCCTCCTCGGGCACTTTAGGCTTCTCAACCTGCAACAACTGGTACCAGTATGAGGTTAAGGACACATAACAGTCGGTGTTTGCCAATTTATGGCGCTGCACATAGTCAGCTAATTGACCTTGCCAATTAGAATGACTAAAACTTGCATCAAGCACCCATTGCAGTTCATCGTCCTTCTTTTGCAAAGCGCACAGCAACACGCTTTCACCCGAAAACGCAATGCCGATAGAAAAGTACGGTGACTTTCCTTTTAATTTTGACTTTACAAGTTGTCGCCAACTCAAACGCATAAGTAATTCGTGCCTATTGGTTATTTTCGCTATCAACAGATTAGCTTAACGACGGTTTACAATATCGATAAGTATGAAACTACACAACACCCTACATTTAGGTGATCTATGTTTTATCGACTTTAAAGAAATTCTCTCAATCCATCAAGCGTTTTTGGTAGGACATGATTGTATGTGATTGTTTTTAGTCATTAGGTATGCGAAAACAAACATCATAATGTCAAACGCATACCAATCATACGGCATAAACTTATGCAGTGGAATAGCGTAGACCTCTATTAAACAGGTCTAACACCGCATAACTACGCTTTTCATGCGCTCAACGATTACTTTGCTAAAGAAACAATAATGATCTTTGATGGAATGAAAACAGAAACATTATCCCGGAAATCAGGGCCAAGCGTCAGTGTTCATAAGTCATAAGTCATAAGACAATATGATTGGCCGCCATCTACTTCGAAAAAAACTGACGAGAATCTCAAAATGGCGCAAATGTCGGCTTGATGTTCGCTATTTCCCAACGTTTGGTAGTATCAGCGGTATCACCATAGAGGCACCCTCAGACTGTGGCTAAATGGACACTGCGTTTTGTTCAATAGCGTCTGCACGGTAATTGAAAAGAAGTGGCTTAAACCTGTATATCACCTTCTACACGCAAAAAAAACAAGTCGCAAATGACGCCGTCATAAACTAAATCAAGAGTTCAACGTGTCAGCGTTGTTAAAATAAAGCAAAAAAACCTGCGTTTAAGCAGGCTGTTGTTGATGTTTGGTGAAGCAGTTTAATTCTAGCAGCGCATCGGGGTGCTCGATGCGCTAATTATCATATTATCGTGCCATACGGCGACGAAAGCCTAGGCCAACTAAACCTAAGCCTAATAATGCCAAAGCACCTGGTTCAGAAACACTCGTGCTCTTGCTGGTGAACCTAAATGCGTCAGCAATAACGTAGCCGTCAGTTTTGTCCGAGTACAGAAACCAAAAGTCGTCGCTGCGATTGTCGATTGATACCATGCTTCCAATGTCCAACATGAAATCACCCAAACTAAACCAACCACCATTTGGTGGTTGCGTCTGATTAACAGAAAATTCTTCGTAATCACCAAGCCCAGCACTCTTTTGGACAAACACTGGGGTGTTAGTTGCACGATTAGCATGGCTCGTCCAACTCATCTCTATTGTCCATAGGCCTACGAAAAATTGTGAGTGGTTAGCTATAAGGTAATCCATCGAAAAGCCATTTCCACTGTTCCCGTCATACTCATAATTCTGACCTATGAAACCGCTGACGTTCGAGCTGGTTGTCCAAGCGCCTGTCTTGTTGACTAGCAAGTCGTCCTCATTGTCGATAATAATTATCGTTGCTAATGCAGTTTGCGCGAAAGTAAACAACGCCGCGATAACAAACAGTCTATTTAAAATTTTCATCATACCTTCACTCTCTTTAAATCATCAGTTGCCTAGCGTAATGCGTAAATGTTAGCAATCTGATTCTGACACCTATAAACATGGAAAAGCAAAGATCGCGCCAATTTATTTTATCTAAAAATATCAGCAAGTTAAAAAAAAAACGAACAGACGGATAATTACTTTGTAAATTTTCTTGACACCCAGGAGCATAAAAAAGGAGTGATTAAGAAAATTTATCAATGATGGCTGGTCGTGCCCGTAACACAGCAAATCGCACCATACCAATGCCAGGGTTCTGAGTCCCATATGTCTTGAACATAATAGATTGACGCTCTACTATCCACTCCTTTGAGATATACCATGCTTGAGCAGATCTCAATGTCACCTCTATTTAACACTCAACAAATGTGAGCGTTTTAAGCCCCCAGATTTTCTTATAAAACGTGTGGCGTCACTGGTCGATAAGGGTTTGCTAAACAGGTATCCTTGAATAACGTCACAATCCATACCTTTGAGCACACTGAGTTGCTGCTCTGTTTCGACACACTCTGCCACTATGCTCATTCCCAGACCTTTGCCGAGGGTGATAATCGAATGCACTATAGCTTCACTAGCTTCGTTCAGTCCCATATCTCTAATGAAAACACCGTCTATTTTAAGCTTTGCAACAGGTATGTATTGCAAATAAGCTAAGCAAGAATAGCCCGTTCCGAAATCATCGAGGGCAATCTTAACACCGATATCCACTAAGCGATCTAACACCAATACAGCACCTTCCCTAGAATCTAAAAAGGTATGCTCTGTTATTTCTATTTCTAAGTATTTCGACGCTAGTCCTGTAAAAGCAAGAATTTCCAAAATTCTTTCATTACATTCTGCATGCAAAATAAAAGAGGGTGGCAAATTTACGGCTACGCTTACTGGTTTCAAGCCTGCTTCTTGCCAGATTGAATTTTGTTTGCAGGCCTGTCTCAGCACCCAGAAACTTAATTCATTCATTAAGCCAATATCTTCTACAACCGGCAAAAATACATCTGGCGGTATCATTTTACCTTCATATTCCCATCTGATTAACGCCTCAAATCCTACAAGAACGCCACTAGTCGCTGACACTTGCGGTTGATACATCAAAAAGAATTCATTTTTTTCAAATGCCTGGCGCACCTTAGATTCTAGTGAAAGGCGTGTTTCTGCGCCAAGTAGCATATGTGAATCAAAGTATCGAAAATTACCCGGGCCTTTGGCTTTTGCCTCATACATACTGGCATCCGCATGTTTTAGCAAATCATCCACATTTTTGCCATCTGTTGGATAACAAGCAATACCAACACTGGTTGAAACAAACAACGCGTTATTACCAATAATATTTGCGCTACTCAACACATTACTAATTTTGTCGATGACAGACTGAATTTCTTCGCGTTGCTTAATATTATCGAGTAACAGAACAAATTCATCTCCCCCCCAACGACAGACAGTGTCAGATTCCCGTATACTAGACAGTATCTTCCCGGTTACTTGCACCAACAACTGATCACCAACAATATGGCCTAGGCTGTCATTGATAATTTTAAATCTGTCGAGATCCAGAAATAGCACAGCTACTTTCGTTCTGTTCCGATCAGCATTCTTAATGGCCTGCGACAGCCGTTCCATGAGAAGATGTCGATTGGGTAACTTGGTTAATTCATCATAGTTGGCACGTTTGTAAAGCAACCTTTCATTAGTTTCTATGGTGTCAAGCATGTTATTGATACCTGAAATAAGCTCACCAACTTCATCCCCTAGACTGTTTTTAAGTCGTTTGTGGTAAAGTTTATAGTTTGCGACGTAGGTGACCAAATTGATTAAATCTTTGAATGGCACAGACAGTTTTTTATGCAATTTCCAATTAAATATGCAGGCGACCAAAAAGCTACATAAAAGCACAATAAGCGCTGTTGTTACGTAATTCTTCTTCTGAATATTTAACGCATCTGTATTCACAGACATCAGAATAGTGCCTAGGAATTCATCATCCTTGGTTATCTGCCGAACACTATAGAGGTTGTCGCCTTCGAAAAAAGCACTGCGGTCAAATTCATCAAGCCTCTTATCAATAATTTGGCCTTGAGTTTTGTACTCAGCAAATAGCTTTTTATCACGGTCATAAATTTGCGCGTAACGAATAGAGGGATTAGGTTCAAGGGTATTCAATATTTCTAAAGCGGAATCTTCATCATGAAATATCAGTGCAGAGCTAGTGCTATCGGCCAACACTTGGAGTTTGCTAACCACCGTATCAACCATATTATTCTTGTAGTCATTAATAAAATTTGTATACAACAAAATTGATATGATTAACAAGGAGAAAATGTTAATTGATAACGCGGCAATAAGCTGCTTCCCAAAGAAACCTATTCTAGTTTTCTTTTTCTGATTCATGTTCATTTTCTGATTCTAGCGAGTTTCAATAACTCAGAGCTGAACTTTACTTCAGTGGAGTTTATGTAATTCAAATCAACTTCAAACCGCAGCTTTTTTTCTTCCTCGTAAAATACGATTGCGGCATTAGGAACATAAGTTTCTCTTGAATTGACAACAATAATCACGTTTTTTAGGTCAACAACGTCTACATTTTTTATCGATGTGACATACATCAAGTTGCATATACTCTCTGTATCATCTAATAGTAAGGGTTTTACTTCAGGGTCCCTATTTTCAAATCTAGGTTCCCTGGCCATGTCACTCAAAAATGCAATAAACTCGTCTGATTCGTCTACACATATGCTGATTGAAGAAAGCCTCTGCTTGTCTGCGCCGGCTGGCCATTCAATAAATTTGGTAAAGTTTAATAAATAAGCTGCTTTGAGCTTATCCTCTTTGCTTAAGGTAGCTGACGCAGTCCCTACCACACAAAATAATAAAAATAATCCAGCGAAGTACCTCCTTAGATTTTGATCCAATGATTGATGACCTAGGTTCAAAAAACTAAGCGACTGCATCATATTACTTTAGTAAAAGAAATACTGTTGCGCCATTGTTCCTTGGGTTGTGGCCCGTTGAGATGCTGATAAATAGGCTTACCTATCTCTACAGTGAGTTGATAGTCTTTTGCAAATTTCCAAGAAAGTCCCAAGCCAGCATCAACCCTTTTACCACCATAAAATTTTGGATTTGTTATACTCGCTGGATACGGGAAGGGTGCATTAACCAATAAGGAATCATCCTGACCACGAATACTACCACTGTACCGGAAACCCAATTCGGCGTAGGTTCGTATCGTCGGTGAAAGCTCAATTTGATATCGGCCATTTAGATTAACATTATTACCCAAACGATAGTTTCTATCATTATAGCCGGTCCTTATATTACCTGACAGACTCACTGAAAAATCATGTAAACCATTATTTCTGTACTTTAATTCAACAGGAAAATCATAGGTTCCTGAACCCAACTGCATCGTGTAAGGAAGTTCTTGATCACCGGCGGCGCGAGGGGTGTCTCCTACTTCATCGATAGACCCTGTTGGCAGGCTTACTCCGAAAGACAGGCTCCATGCGCCGCGTTCATCGTTATCCCAATTATAATTAGCTGAAACAGTGATATCTCCGAGGCCTTCAGTGTCAATGATAAAAAAGTCATAGTTTTTAACAATACTAATGTGATCCGTCTTTTGGTGAACATGGGGAATAGAGATTTGTGTTTTCCAACTTGCATTAAACTGGTATCCCAAAGAAATAAGGTTTGCTCTTTGATAAATAATGGTGGGTAAAACAGGAAAGTTTTGGCTAGTGCGAGGCTCGCTTGGTCCGTTCCATAGCACGTCATCAAAACTGAGTGATTTGGAACCATTAAGATAACCTTCAAATTTCACCGCTTTCATTTGATAGCCAACTAACCATGGTGAACTAAGGTGTCGATCCGCATGGGATTCATAAATACTTTGTTCAAACAACTCCTGAAAATTCATTTCTGCAAATTCAGATGGCGTGCTTTGTGCCAGACACTTTGAACAAAAAACAATGATTACCACAAATACATATTTCATACTTAATCTACTTCTATTCAACAACTGTGATTGACCCTATCACGTTATTCGGTTTTCAAAAAAATATTTGACAAAATACCATCAAAAATACAACGCGTAAGTGAGAATATATATTTTTTGATTCGCCGTACATTAGCCTTTAGTTTAACTTTACGTGCAGTGGCACAGTCAAATTTGTAAATTACTATCTACCTTTTACGGCATGAAAATGGCTTGATATTCTGGTATCGAGTCTTACGTAAAATCGCTGAAAAAAATCAACATAAATTTGTCAGCGAAAATAAAAAAAGCCTCATAAGTCGAGGCTTCTGTGGAGTATTTTAACTATTTTTATTTATGTGTTCCTCAAAACGGTAGTATCCGTAAATTTTCACGAAACTACCGAGTGAGTGACTGAGTGAACAGATGAACTCTATACAGAATAGGGCATCCCAACCAGTACACCACTTACTTACCTCACTCTATTTTTACGATTTTTAATTTTTCGTAAATATAAGACCAGTAAAGCCCGTAATTAAACGCCTCTTAATGTTTAAATTTACACTTTTCAATTGTAATAATTTACGCCGAGTCCATCTGCGGTATTCATTCATCCATGAATTTTTGATCTGTTTATAACCTTAACATTTGAGTGCGACTTGTTCCAACAAGTCGAGAACATAATGAGTGGAATTCGTTTGTTTAGCAGGAGAGGGATTTGTTTATACTATTAAGTATAGTGTGATAGCCGCATCCATGCGGCTATTAGAACACCTCTATAGCTGAGCTTGTAATTTCATATACGGCTTCGAATTTTGAACCTTTTCTATACACTGCACTTCAGCAACATCGACTTTTTCTTTATCTTGGAATGTTACCGTTTCACCATTTTCGCACTTATCCTTAAACAGATTGTATGCATTCATTCCGTCATTAAAAATTTCTAATCCATCAACAAACTGGATTTCCATACTCTGCTCAAATGATTTACAGCCATCAATAGGGTAAGTTTTTACAAAGTCATCATAGCTACTAAAGCTGATACTTTTACAATGCGAACTCATCAAATTATAAATAACTTGTTTTCCCCAATGTCTAATTACAGACTTAGGGTAGTCTTCAGAGTATTGAGTTGATATTTCTGAACGTTCAAACCAAGAAGCAACTTCCATTTGGTTATCTAAATCACTATTACTGCTAAACTTTTCAAACGCTATGGATAGCTTTTTTGATTTAGTTAGGTTGTTTAATGCATCAAAATAGTCCTGCTGGCTATAAGTTCTATCTTTAATGTTTGCATCAAACATATTTTTCCAAACATCAAACACAGTTTTACTAGAATCTTTTGCTTTAACAGCTACATGACTCGCCAACCCCATAGCTGCACCACAATTATAATAATTACGATAACGCCAAAGCTTAGCTGATTGCTCTAAAGATTCATTGCCTTTGTTTAAGAAGCAACTGTTAGCTGCATCTTCAAACTTTTGAACCATTTGTTCATAGTTAATCAATCCAAACTCCATCATTGCAAAGTTTGCAAAGGTATCTGCACCACCTTCATGCATCCATGAGTGTTTTTGATCTTCAAAAGCGAACATTTGACCATTCCAAAAGTGAGCCGCTTCGTGAGCTAAAAAGTGGAATAGCATATTAAATTTTTCTTTGTTCTCAGTGTTCCAGCGCTGACCATTAATAGTCAGTTGAACAAGCCCGTCCAATGTACCACCGCTATAATTTGAATAGTCGCCACCCTCTTGATCATAATTAAAGAATACAACTGGTTTAAAGTTTAAGGCTTGCCCTGTTTTAGCTTTGTAATAGTCAAAAAGCTTAGGGAAGAATTGCTGAGTCTGATCCCATGCCCATTTGGGTAATGCAGGATCAACAATAGCAATCATATTATCGTTTTCAATTGGCTGTATATTGCCAAAGTAAATATAAGTACCTTCGCCTTCGAGGTTCCAAGAAGCTTTGTCTTTATGGCTTTGCCCTAAAAATACGATATTTTGATTCGGGCCATTAAAGTGAAACTTTGTTCCTTTAAATGATGCACCAATTGGACTAACAGACTTGTCTTCTATTATATTAGCGCCCAAAGCTAAATGGTTGGTATATAACAAGACACTGCCATCAGTGTATTTAATGTTATGCGTATAGTCTTTTTGGATAAAATCGTAGTAAGAAGAAAAGTGAATACTCAAGGAAGTAAACTTTTTACCATCCACACTGCGAATTAAGAGGACATCACCTTCTTGATCCCACTTAAACTTTGACTCATCTATTTTATACAGCTTTCTTCGATCAAAATTGCTTCGTCTGCTAAAAGCAACATGTTCGACAGCTATAGGCAGCTCATAGTTAGCGTTCCATGAATCAGAATCTTTTTGATAGTGAACATGAATATGCAGTTGGTAATCTTTATCTGACGCAACAACACTTGACGATAAAACAACGATTAGAGTGATGAGGAATTTATAGATAAGCCTTTGTCCATAAATCATTATTATTAAATCCTTTAAATTATTTTTATTTGCTTAG
>CBFIAR010000008.1:20095-25813 GCA_965660625.1 Glaciecola sp.
ACTTGACTGATAACCACTTTGATCGTTTTGACTGCCTTGGGGAGGCTGCTGATAACCGCCGCCTTGGCCACCACCACCTTGGCTACCACCACTTTCATTGCGCCCACCCAACATTTGTAGCTGGTCTGCAATAACTTCTGTTGTGTAACGGTCATTACCTTGCTGATCCTGCCATTTACGAGTTTGCAATTTACCTTCCAGGTAAATTTGCGAGCCTTTCTTCAAATACTCACCAGCAATCTCGGCTAAACGACGGTACATTGTCACTTTATGCCATTCCGTTTTTTCTTGAAGTTGACCCTGTTGGTCTTTCCAACTTTCACTAGTGGCGATACTCAAATTGGCAACGGCATTACCATTAGGCATGTAACGAACTTCGGGATCGTTGCCTAAATTGCCAACTAAGATTACTTTATTCACACCTCTAGAGGCCATGCTAACTCCTGTTTTTACGCTTTTTAATGTTTCTGATAGTCGATTTCATTGGCAACTGATACCTTAACTAATATGCAAGGTGATAATAGTTTTGTGCATCTTATAGGCCTAATGATGACGTCAATAATGTAATGACTAATATACTATTGTATTTGATGTATTGCACACCCAATTCGCGCAATATTAAGATAATCTATTCTTTGGATCGAGCACTGCTTATGACTTGTTTGAAATCTTCCTTAGCTAATCAAGGCCTTAGCTTTTTCAATATCGAACCCCTTACCGATGACTTTTAAATATACGGCATTTTTTTCGACATCGACAAACACTTCTTGTACCCCATCAAGCTTTGCAAAATCACTTTCTAACTGTGTTTTATTAGTTGCTTGTTTGCCACCGTTTGAGTTTTGGATCGCAAGTGTCATTCTCTTAATCTTCGTTGCTTTTTGTAATCCCGAGACCATCAACATAGCGCAGCCAATGAAAACTAAACATGCCACTAAGGCTAGCTTAGGCCCCAACCACCCCGTCAGTAAGCCCGATACCAAGCCTCCGAGGAAGGCACCAAAAAACTGGAAACTCGCGTAAATCCCCATCGCGCTGCCTTTCTTACCAGCAGGTGCTATGCTAGAAACCATCACTGGCATATGCGCTTCCATATAGTTAAAGCCGCCAAAAAACAAAGTACCAGCAACAAGAATAACAAGCCAATTCACCTCTGGTAGTAAGAGAAGGCCAATCCCTGATGCCATTAACGCTAGCGATATAATGAAGGACCTTGATGTTTGCAGTGACTTACATACTTTCATTAATAAAACTAAAATCAGTATCGAAATGAACAGAATTGGCGTATAAATTTTCCAATGTTCATCAAGACCAAAACTAGCCTGAGTAAGCAAAACTGGCACTTGTACAAAAAAGCAGGTAATCAGCAAATGAACCGTCAACACACTTGCATTCAAACGCCAAAGACTCGGGTCTTTAGCAAGATTTTTTAATTGACTCAATTGTGGCAGTGCGTCCCCCGATGGGCTATTGATTGTGGAGTCAGGAACACCAAACTTAACTAGCGGTAAACAACAAAGAGTGAGGATTGCAGTAATCCAAAAAATCCCTGAAAGACCATAGAGTCCAGCAATAAGCGGGCCTGTTAATAAGGCAACATAAAATGAAAAGCCAATAGAAACCCCTATAATCGCCATTACTTTTGCGCGCTCTGATTCGCGTGTTACGTCTGCAGCTAAAGCCATTACAGCGCCAGCAATGGCACCCGCACCCTGCAAAATCCGACCGATCGTTAGCATAAACATGGTGTCTGCATTAGCTGCAATTAGACTGCCGATGGCAAAGAAACAGAGTCCCATGTAGATAACTGGCTTTCGCCCCCAACGGTCCGACAGCACGCCCATAGGGATTTGCAAAATCGCTTGGGTCAATCCGTAGCCGCCTATCGCCAAGCCCACTAAAACCGGGGAATAGTCTGGATATTCTACAGCTGCAATTGCTAAAACTGGAATAACCATAAATAAGCCAAGCATACGCAATACGTAGACTAAGGCTAAGCTAATAGCTGCGCGTGTTTCTTGTGGGTTCAAGTTATTGTGATTTCCATTGGTACATAATAATCAATCTGCGTTGCGCGGAGTGAAACGAAAGTGAGTAATAATAGCATAAGAATCTGCTCGGCTCATCACCGCATGAATCATTATGAGATCTATCATGCGGACAGTAGTATCCTCTGCTTTACGACCGCCGACAAGATGCAACGCATGATCTCTTCTCGTTAAGAACCGTAACAAACGCATATTTTCTCGTAAATTTGTGTCATACTAATCGATTGTTCTGGCACCCTATCATCTAAGGCAATATGGATAAAATAGAAGTTCGCGGGGCTCGCACCCATAACCTGAAAAACATCAATATTGAACTCCCAAGAAATAAGCTAGTGGTCATCACTGGTTTGTCTGGCTCCGGGAAATCTTCTTTAGCCTTCGATACGCTATACGCTGAGGGTCAGCGTCGCTATGTTGAGTCTTTATCTGCGTATGCAAGACAGTTTTTGTCCATGATGGAAAAACCAGACGTTGATCACATTGCAGGCTTATCACCTGCTATATCAATAGAACAAAAATCAACTTCCCACAACCCGCGTTCCACCGTAGGGACAATCACCGAAATTTACGATTACTTGCGTCTGTTGTTTGCGAGAGTTGGCGTACCAAAATGCCCAGATCACGATGTGGCGCTAAATGCGCAGACCGTCAGTCAAATGGTTGACCGCGTGTTAGAACTGCCTGAAGGCACGAAACTTATGCTTTTGGCGCCTGTTATTCAAGACCGTAAGGGCGAGCATGTAAAAACCTTGGAAGGCTTGTGCGCTCAAGGATTTATTCGAGCTCGAATTGATGGAGAAGTTTGCGATCTAAGCGATCCCCCCACCTTAGATTTACATAAAAAACACACGATTGAGGTTGTCGTCGACCGCTTTAAAGTGCGCGATGATTTGCAACTTCGCTTAGCCGAAAGTTTTGAAACTGCACTTACACTCTCTGCTGGTTCGGCCAAAGTAGCGTATATGGACGATGCCGAAAAACACCTCGAAGAAATCGTGTTTTCAGCCAATTTTGCATGCCCGCATTGTGGTTACAGCATCACAGAGCTTGAGCCTAGAATTTTTTCTTTTAATAACCCCGCTGGCGCTTGTCAAACTTGTGATGGTTTAGGCACAAGACAGTTTTTCGACCCGCATAGAGTTGTAGGTAACCAGGAGATCAGTTTAAGCGGGGGCGCAATCCGTGGCTGGGATAAACGCAGTTACTATTATTTTCAAATGCTACAGTCTGTTGCCGATCATTATGGATTCGACTTAAACAAGCCATTCGAACAGCTAGACGAGAAAGCGCAAGATATCGTCTTATATGGCAGCAAAGGCACCACAATTAAATTCAAGTACATTAACGAACGCGGCGACATAATGGAACGAAAGCATCCATTCGAAGGCATCATTCCAAATATGGAGCGTCGTTTTCGCGAAACTGAATCTAATACAGTGCGTGAAGAACTCGGCAAGTACATGAGTAATCAGTTTTGCTCTGCATGCTCAGGAACCCGATTAAGACTAGAAGCTCGGAATGTATTTATCGAGGGCACAACCTTGCCCGACGTTGCTGAAAAGTCGATTGCTGAGTGTTTGAGTTTCTTTTCAAATTTGGAGCTTGTCGGACAGCGCGCGGCAATTGCCGATAAAATATTGAAAGAAATAAAAGATCGCTTGGCTTTCTTAGTCAATGTCGGTTTGAACTACCTGTCGCTTTCTCGCAGTGCAGATACCCTCTCCGGCGGTGAAGCACAGCGTATCCGACTTGCTAGCCAAATCGGCGCTGGTTTGGTCGGTGTAATGTATGTGTTAGATGAACCATCTATCGGCTTACATCAACGTGACAACGCTAGGCTACTAGAAACCCTGCGGCACTTGCGCGATTTAGGCAATACCGTCATTGTGGTTGAACACGATGAAGACGCAATAAAAGAAGCTGATTATATCGTCGATATCGGTCCTGGTGCAGGCGTTCATGGTGGCGAGATCATTGCGCAAGGGCAACTTGAAGACATCATGAACAGTGAACATTCACTGACCGGGAAATATCTTTCGGGTAGAGAGTTTATTACCATACCAAAAAAACGCAACAGCACAAAAGATCGCAAGTGGGTAAAGTTAACCGGTGCGACTGGTAATAATTTACAATCGGTAAACTTGAAGATACCGCAAGGTTTGATGACCTGTATCACTGGGGTATCAGGTTCAGGTAAATCGACTCTCATTAATGATACCTTTTATCGTATTGCACAGCGCGAATTGAACCGCGCTACTACCAACGAACCTGCACCCTATAAGACAATAACAGGTTTAGAACACATGGATAAGGTGGTTGATATTGACCAAAGTCCTATTGGCAGAACACCGCGTTCTAACCCTGCAACCTACGCAGGTATTTTTACCCCTATTCGTGAAATATTTGCAGGCACTCAAGAATCGCGCTCACGTGGTTACAAGCCTGGACGTTTTAGCTTTAACGTTAAAGGCGGACGTTGCGAAGCGTGTCAGGGCGATGGTTTGATCAAAGTAGAGATGCACTTTTTACCTGACGTCTATGTCCCCTGCGATGTGTGCGCGGCAAAACGATACAATCGTGAAACACTTGAAATTCGTTACAAAAACAAAAACATCCATGAAATTTTGGAAATGACCGTAGAAGACGCTCGGGATTTCTTCGACGCCATACCGTCAATCAATCGCAAGCTGCAAACCCTAATGGATGTAGGCCTGTCCTACATTCGATTAGGCCAATCTGCCACGACGCTGTCAGGCGGCGAAGCGCAGCGCGTTAAGCTAGCTAAAGAACTGTCTAAGCGCGACACGGGGCAAACTCTTTATATCTTGGATGAGCCGACTACCGGTCTGCATTTCCACGATATTAAACAACTGCTCGAAGTACTGCATCGCCTGCGTGATCATGGCAATACAGTAGTGGTCATCGAACATAACTTAGATGTTGTGAAAACAGCGGATTGGGTAATTGACTTAGGACCCGAAGGCGGTTCCGGTGGCGGTCTTATCGTTGCTGAAGGAACGCCTGAAGATATCTGTATGGTTGAAGCCTCGCATACCGGTAAATTCCTAGCACCAATGTTAGCAGTTCAGCAGGGTAAAAAGTAACTATTCGGGAAACTGATAAAAAGAAGAAGGAGACATAGGTGTTAAGTATTGAATTTGATGTTAGATTTTATGAAACGGACGCACTGCAGCATGTCAGTAATACCGTATTAGTGGGGTGGTTTGAAACCGCTCGCCTACCCATATTCAAATACTTTACACCAGATTTGGATCTGAATAATTGGCCACTGATTTTGGCTAATTACAACGTTGATTTCTTAGAGCAAATTTACTTGGCGGGTCCTGTTGAGGTGAAAACTTGGGTGAGCAAGATTGGTAATAGTTCCTTTGTTGTTTATCAAGAGCTATGGCAGTCAAATGTAAGAAAAGCCACGGGAAAAACAACACTTGTTCGCTTTGACTACGCAAGTAAAAAGTCGGTGCGCATTCCTGATGATATTCGCACTAAGCTTGAAGAACACAAAATAGAGTTCGAATAAGAACGTTAATAAGCACTACGATCTCGAACTAAGTCAGTAGTACAAGAAAGGAAGATCAGGTGAAGCATACCGATTTTATTAGCGTTATTGATAACGCTCTGCCGCCCGAGCTATGTCAGCAAATAATCG
>CBFIAR010000008.1:25902-35724 GCA_965660625.1 Glaciecola sp.
TCGCGCCACCCTGAATTTAAACATATTTTACCGCAAGTGAGCGCAATCACGGGCAAGCATCTTGTCGACTACTTCAAAACCTATTATTTCGCGCTGATTGGCCCCATCGGATTAACCATGGCTGATATAAAAACAGGGAAGCCGGTAAAATTAAGCGCTGAAAATTTCGATGAACAGGCACTCCCCCGACTCCCGCAAATTGTGAATTACTTATTTAGAATGGGCGAAATTAATGCACAAAAATACACGGCAGGTGATGGCGGTTATCCTTATTGGCACTCAGAAAATTATCCACAACAGGGTTCGACGGATGCATTGCATCGCAACTTATTGTTCATGTTCTATTTGAATGATGTAGACAAGGGCGGAGAAACTGAGTTTTATTATCAAGACAAGAAAATTAAGCCGAAAGCTGGCCGCATGGTCATTGCCCCTAGTGGCTTTACACATACTCACCGCGGCAATGTGCCGACCTCCAATGATAAATACATTCTGACTTCTTGGGTGTTATTTAATACTGCCGAGCACATATTTGCTAAAACTTAATGGCTCCTCAATGCTTTTCACTCACGATATCTACTAATCAGCCTTATTCAAAGCGTTGGCGCAGATAATCTATAATATCCGATGACTCATACAGCCAAGTTACCCCATCGGCTGTCTCAATGCGTAAACATGGCGTTTGAACCTTTCCACCCCCTCGTAAAAGCTCATCACGGTAAGGGGAACCCTTGGATGCATTGCGCTTACGTATCGGCAAATTCATTTTGTACATTGCACGGCGAGTCTTAATGCAAAATGGGCAAGCAAAGAATTGATATAGCGTCAGCTCTTGTAGGTCTTTTTCAATCTGTTGCTGCGCTGCTTTAGTGCGCTTTAACTTGCTACCACGACTAATAACATCAAAAAAAGCAATGATGCCTCCGAGCAAGTTACGAATAAGCATAATAATTAGGTTCATACCTATCCTTCGAACTCTGTTACCGCCTGACCTTTTAGCGTATAGCCCACAGTCGCGATATCGCCTTTCCAACCATCGGTAGAGAGTATACCCGTTACCCAAACAGCATCATATAGGTTGGCTATCGGTACTCCTTTAGAAAATTTAACATAAACTATCTGATTAGATGGTGGAGGAGGCACATGGATACAGGCGCCAAAATAAGGAACCAGTAAAAACTCAGTAATATTATCAGCGTCACCTTCAAGCGGAACCACAAAACCTGGAATTTTGACAAATTGACCATTTAACGATTCAAGTAACGGTGCATCTGGTTCTAACTGGGTCATGTTGCCGTTATGATCAACTGTACTCGGCGGCACAACATAGTCCTTTGGCACCATGTCTTCCCAATATAACTCTTTCGGTTCTTTATCTATGTTCGCCATAGAAACAGCAGTAAATAAACAGCCGATCAGCATTAGTAAAACAGGGTTAATTTTGGTTTTCAACAAGCTATCCTCGGTGGAATGTTTTGTATAATTAAACAGTATAAACGTTAACACTGACATATCGAGCAAAAAAAAGCCCGCACAATGCGAGCTCAATATGCTTGTATAATGAGGTTATACAGAAACGGCATTTACACCGTCTTATTGTATCGCTCAACACTAGATGAAATTTCAGCTTTGGCTGCTTCGATATCAGCCCAACCTTCGATTTTCACCCACTTGTTTGGTTCTAGATCTTTATAATGCGCAAAGAAATGCTCAATTTGATTTTTTAATAGCGCAGGAACATCTTCGATGTTATGTACGTCATCATAAATCTTAGTTAACTTTGATACAGGCACAGCGATTATTTTTGCATCTTCGCCCGATTCGTCAGTCATTTTTAAAACACCAACCGGGCGGCATTTAATCACTGAACCAGCAATAAGCGGATGCGGAGACATAACAAGCACGTCAACCGGATCGCCATCATCAGACAACGTGAGGTTTACGTAACCATAGTTTGCAGGATATTGCATGCAAGTTGCCATAAAACGGTCAACAAAAAGTGCGCCAGTGTCTTTATCTACCTCGTACTTAACGGGTGTAGAATATGCTGGTATTTCGATGATGACATTAACTTCATCAGGTGCGTTTTTGCCTACGGGCACATCGTTTAAACTCATGGATATTTCCTATCAATAAAATAATTGCCGCGATTATAAGAAAATCTCCGCAGAGTATCCACATAAAGCGCCTAAGAGTTTGGTCTAATGACGCTATAGTGGTCAGTTAATCGCGGTTGATATTCATTAATAACGGCGTTTTGCCTACTTGTAATAACTCAAGCAAGCCAACACTTCGTTTTTAGAACCTAACAGCGTAGGTACACGCTGATGAATTTCTTCTGGCATGACTTCCATAATGCGGCCCTGTCCTGTATCAGCTAAACCACCAGCTTGTTCCATTAAGAACGCCATTGGGTTTGCTTCATACAATAAGCGTAATTTACCTGGCATTTTAGGGTTACGTTTGTCGAAAGGATACGCAAAAATTCCGCCTCGGCACAACACACGATGTATATCGCCAACCATTGCCGCTACCCAGCGCATGTTGTAGTCTTTACCTCTTGGGCCCTCCGAGCCTGCGATTAGATCGGTCACGTATTGCTGAATTGGCGCTTCCCAGTGACGTTGGTTGGATGCGTTTATCGCAAACTCTGCGGTGTCTTCAGGTACTTTTACGTTCGCCTCTGTAACCAGGAAGCCACCATGAGTTTTATCTAAAGTATACAAGTGAGTACCGCGGCCTGTTGTCATTGCTAACATAGTCGATGGACCATATAACACATAACCCGCCGCAACCATTTGGGTTCCAGGCTGAAGGAATGCCGACGGGTCATCCGGCTTCATCCATTGCGGTGCATGCGTAATTGAAAATATGGTACCGATTAAACTATTAATTTCCGTATTTGATGAACCATCTAATGGATCAAAGCTCACTAGATAATTGCCATCTGGGTTGCACGGCACAACGGTGTCTTCTTCTTCCGAAGAAATCGCCTTAACGTAACCTGATTCTCGCAATGTGTCTTTTAGTATTTGATTAGAAATGACATCTAACTTCTTTTGCGTCTCGCCCTGCACGTTCTCAGACAAGGTCGAACCTAGCACACCGGCTAGAGCACCTTGACTAACGCGGAATGAAATTTCTTTGCAACCGGCTAAAATAGTACGTATTAAAAGAATAAGTTCGAGCGGAGCGCCATCTTTTTGAAGTTGAGAGTTTAAGCGTTTCATGGTACCAAGTGTTCCTTAGAGATGAGGTCAAAACGGTTGAGAATTGCATGTTGCACTAGCGAATTTATGCAGAATGCCTATCCTTGTATAGCTTGGGTAACAATTGTAACTGGGAAGCGTTCAAATTGCGACCTTGTTGTTGCATACCTATGCAGTAAGGTGTAACTGGGCGCGATTCTAAAAACGAATTTAAAAATAAATAGTAAAAAGTAGATCCTCATCTGCCCATGTTTTGGTACAGTTAGTGAAACAACGATAAGACAAATTAAGTAAAACATGCACGTACATATTTTGGGTATTTGCGGTAGCTTTATGGGCGGTATTGCTGCTATTGCAAAGTCACTTGGTCACACCGTAACGGGTTCAGACATAAACGTTTACCCGCCCATGAGTACACAATTAGAGCAACTCGGTATTGAGTTGACCGCAGGGTTTGATACTCAACAATTTACTCCTTGTCCCGACATGGTCATTATTGGGAATGCGATGGCACGCGGAAATCCTGCAGTGGAATACGTACTTAACCGCAATCTACCTTATACTAGCGGTCCACAATGGTTATTAGATAATCTACTTAAGGATCGTTGGGTTATTGCAGCTTCTGGCACGCATGGTAAAACCACAACATCCAGTATGATTGCTTGGATACTCGAAGATGTCGGCCTTAATCCTGGTTTCTTGATTGGCGGTGTACCAGAGAATTTTGGTATTTCGGCTCGCATCGGTACCTCTCCGTTCTTCGTTATTGAAGCTGACGAGTACGATTCGGCATTTTTCGACAAGCGCTCTAAGTTCGTGCATTACCGCCCTAGAACACTGGTCATGAACAATCTTGAATTTGATCATGCAGATATATTTGAAAACCTCGACGCTATTAAAAAACAATTTCACCATCTTGTGCGCTGCGTTCCCGCCAATGGCATGATCATCTCTCCTACTGATGACACTAATTTAGAAGATGTGTTGCACAAAGGTTGTTGGAGTGAGACCCAAAAAATAGGCGACTCAGATGCAAGTGATTGGCGCGCTGAATTGGTCGAGTCGGACGGCAGTCAATTCAATGTATGGCAAAAAAACATGCTACTTGGCTGCGTAACTTGGGAGCTTATTGGTGATCATAATGTCAGCAACGCGGTGATGGCAATTGCGGCTGCGCATCACGCGGGCGTGCAAACGGCTGATGCCATTAACGCACTTTCTCGTTTTAAAAATGTGAAGCGGCGCATGGAAGTGAAAGGTGAAATAGCAGGGATCACGGTCTATGACGACTTTGCTCATCACCCTACGGCAATTCAAACCACTATTGCTGGTCTTAGGAATAAAGTGGGGGATGCAAGAATAATTGCTGTACTTGAACCGCGTTCAAACACGATGAAAATGGGCATACACAAAGACACGCTGGCAAATTCGTGGCAGCAAGCCAGTGAGATATTTTTGTTTGAGCCTGCGAATGTCGAATGGTCGATGCAAGCTTTACTCGCAAACAGTATTGCCCCTGTTCATCTATATCAAGATACTGACCGTATTATAGACGCGGTTGTAGAACTGGCGGAACCAGGCGATCAAATTCTAGTAATGAGTAACGGTGGTTTTAACGGTATTCATCTGGGTCTGCTAACTGCATTAGCTATAAAGTTTAGGAGTTAATATTTTACAAGCAGTATTTACTCGCCATTTCTGGCACATCATGTGGTGTCCTCTGAGCTTTACGCTTAAGCGCACAATTAGTGACTTATTTTAAATCATGACAAGAGACAAACTATGAAAAAACTAGTGATTGCTTCTGCTTTACTCGCAGTTAGCTCAGTTCAACAAGTGCATGCTTGGGGACAAACAGGTCATCGTATTACAGGTGCAATAGCTGAACAATATTTAACCGTTGAGGCCAAAGCAGCGATTGAGATACTACTGCCTAATGAAAGCCTTGCTGAAGCATCAACCTATGCAGATGAAAATCGTTCTAACCCTGACGATTTCTGGCAAAAAGAAGCCGGCCCATATCACTACGTCACCGTGCCTGCGGGCAAACATTACCATGAAGTAGACGCACCTGAACAAGGCGATGCCTATACCGCATTGACAAAATTCTCCAACATTGTAAAAGATAAAACCGCGCCACTTGAAGAACGCCAGCGCGCCTTGCGCTTCATTGTGCATATCATTGGCGACTTGCACCAACCCCTGCATGCAGGAAATGGCACTGACAAAGGCGGTAACGATAGAAAGCTTAAATTTTTCTGGGAGGACTCAAACCTACACCGCGTTTGGGATTCAGGCTTAATTGATAGACGCCAACTGTCGTATACTGAATGGACAGAATGGTTGAGTCAAAAAATAACAGCAGAACAAGCTGCTGAATGGAACACCAGTGACCCACTCATCTACATTGCTGAGAGTGCAGCAATTCGCGATCTCATCTATCCTGAAAAAGAAAATATCAGCTGGGATTATTTATATCAGCACATCCCTATCGCGACCGAAAGATTGCAAGAAGGCGGCGTGCGCATAGCCGCTTATTTGAACGATTTATTCAAATAGGCCGGCTACATCGGCAGAGACAAAAAAGGGAGCAAAGTAGATAAACTTGCTCCCTTGTTTATATGTCGCTTTAGCGGCACAAAAAATTAATCGATGTCCAATGCTTCTGGTGAAAGAATAATACCAGTACCATCAGCATACAGATGATCTTCAGGCAGAAAAGTCACTCCCGCAAAATTCACTGCAATATCAATATCACCAACTTCTCTGCTTTCTGCATTCACAGGAATAGCACTTAAAGCGTGTATCCCTATCTCACAGTCTTCGAGTATGTCAATTTCACGCACGCTGCCATAACAAATAATACCTTCCCAACCATTTTCGGCAGCCATTTGCGCATTGTATGCATCTATTAATGCTCGCCTAGTGGAACCTCCGCCGTCTATCAGCAATATTTTGCCATCGCCTCGTGTTGCCAATACCTTGTCTACCAAGCCTTTATCTTCAAAACATTTGATAGTGGTCACCTCTCCACCATAAGAATAGCGACCACCAAAACTGGTAAAAATAGGGTCGAGTACATCGACACTATCAGCGAATAAATCACATAATTCAGAAGTATTGTATTCCATGATATTCCTCAAACTATCGTTGATAAATCGTTTGCTTAGGCATGCCTGATAAACGTCTAGTCTTATACTAGCACTTCTGAGCATAGATGAAACCACAATATCAGTGCCGCGGGCCTTGTCACATAGGTTTCTTGTTATTGTCACCGTATATTCATATTCAAAAAGTATCGTTGAAAATGTGATTGGCTAACGTGAGAGAAGCATGACATTTAAGCGTATTACAAAGTTAGATACAGCACTTTTTTATTGGTTTAATCGTTATTCAACAGCCGGCAGCTTAACGGTACTAAAAAGTATACGGGTGATTTCAATGACCGGAGATGGTCATCTTTACATCTTTTTGGGTGCATTATTATTTTGCTTAGATAACAGTCACGGTGTGCTTTTCTTTTATACTGCACTTATGGCTTACGGGCTTGAAATACCGATGTATTTGTTTTTGAAACAATGTTTTAAACGCCAGCGACCAAGCGCTAGTCTCAGCAATTTCACTGCTCATATCACGCCCTCAGACAAGTTTAGTTTACCTTCTGGTCATACTGCCGCGGCCTTCCTAATGGCGACGATCATCAGCAGCTTTTATCCTACATACAGTATCTTTGCGTTTACTTGGGCAAGTTTGGTTGGACTGTCGCGTATTTTGTTGGGCGTCCACTTCCCCTCTGACGTTATCATTGGCGCTATATTGGGCATAGGTATTGCCAGTATCAGCATGTTCATTTTGGCTTGAGGCTGTGCATGAAAATTCTAAAAATTCTATATGGTGTGCAAGGAACAGGAAATGGTCACATTACGAGAGCTAGACTGATGGCTGCCGCTTTTGCGCAACGCGACGACGTGCAAGTTGACTATTTTTTTTCAGGTCGAAATACCAACGCCTACTTCGACATGGCGGTATTTGGTGACTATCAAACAAAACGCGGGCTATCATTTGTTACCGAAAACGGTTCGCTGCACCGTTTAAAAACGGTGAAAAGTATCAGGCTAGTCGAGTTTATGCAGGACGTTCGAAAGTTAGACCTGAGTAATTACGATCTAGTATTGAATGACTTTGAACCCATATCCGCATGGGCAGCTAAAAATCAAAACGTTCCTTCACTCTCAATTAGTCATCAAGCAGCATTTATGTATACGGTGCCAACGCAAGCGCAAAGCATCGTTGATAAGTGGGTGACTCGGTATTTTGCGCCAACACGATATGCGCTTGGTGTGCATTGGTATCATTACAATCAAGCGATTATCCCTCCATTCGTCTCACCTTTAGGTTCGCCCTCAATCCCGCAACATTCTCATATAAGAGATATTGACCGTCACAGAATATCGGAGAAGCCGGATTTTACACTAGTTTATCTGCCGTTTGAGGACACAAGCCAAATTCAACAAGTACTGCAAGCACTCAGTGAGAACCGTTTTTACTGTTTTCACCCCGATGTGCAATTTGCATTTATAGAAAAAAACATTCACTGGTTTCCACCATCGCAAGTGGGCTTTCATGAAGCGCTATCATCTTGTAAACAGGTGATTGCAAATGCCGGATTTGAGTTAGCCACTGAATGTTTAAATTTAGGTAAAGCGCTTTTAATGAAGCCTTTACGCGGGCAATTTGAACAATTTTCAAACGCTTTCATGTTGCGTCAACTAGGCATTTCAGACACGCTGTTTAGCTTGAATACAGACGACATTGACGAATGGCTAAACAATCACCATGCCACTAAGATTACCTTTCCTAATAACGTGAACAGCTTTATTGACTGGATCATCACAGGCGACTTATCCGACACTGCAACCATCTGCCGTCAACTCTGGCAACAAGTTGAATTTCCGGATAAAGTAAGCGAAAAACTTCGCACCGCAAGGGACATAAATATTTAGCGCTAAACCTAGAAACAGTTTGCATTTTAGGCCATTGCAGTGCAATGTTAAGTGCATATTAAGCAAGTTATTTTATGTCCATGAATCGAATCTCAAAATTAGCGCTTTGCATAGCGCTAGCTCTATTTTTATGCGCCTGCGGTCAACGTGGTCCGCTATATCTTCCGAAGCAAGCGCCGAGTAATGAAAAAACGCCGACTGCTCAGAGCCCAACAGCAAACCAATTAAACAGTAAAGAAGGTCAATAACAATGGATTTCTTTACCTATAAAGACGAACAACTTTTTGCAGAAGACGTCCCGGTTGCCGATATTGCAAAAGAGCATGGCACACCCGTATATGTTTATTCGAGAGCAACTATTGAACGTCATTGGCATGCATTCAATAATGCTGTTGCTAAACACGATCATCTTATTTGCTACGCAGTAAAAGCCAACTCTAACCTAGGTGTGTTGTCAATATTAGCGAAGTTAGGTTCCGGTTTTGATATCGTCAGCAAAGGCGAGCTTTGTCGTGTGATTGAAGCCGGCGGCGACCCTAAAAAGGTGGTTTTTTCTGGTGTAGGCAAGAAATCTGATGAAATCCGTTTTGCACTTCAACAAAACATCA
Organism: Glaciecola sp.; assembly: GCA_965660625.1. Lineage (GTDB taxonomy): Bacteria > Pseudomonadota > Gammaproteobacteria > Enterobacterales > Alteromonadaceae > Glaciecola. The sequence goes on from CBFIAR010000008.1 coordinate 34,723, forward strand.
TGTGTTTTAATGTTGAATCCGATGCTGAACTTGACCGCATCAACCGAGTTGCTGGTGAAATGGGTATTAAAGCGCCTATTTCAATTCGTATAAATCCAGATGTTGACGCAAAAACGCACCCTTATATTTCAACCGGATTGAAAGCGAATAAATTCGGTATCGCTCGCGATGATGCACTGCGTGTTTACAAACGTGCTGCTGCAATGCCAAATTTAGAAGTAAAAGGAATGGACTGCCATATTGGCTCACAATTAACAGAGATCACACCGTTTGTTGATGCATTAGAACGCTTATTGATATTAATAGATGAGCTTGCCGAGCATGCTATTTATATATCACATCTTGACGTTGGTGGTGGTTTAGGTGTCCCTTATAACAATGAGACACCGCCACACCCAAACGAATATGCGGCGGCTATGGCAGAGAAAATGGAAGGTCGCGAGCATCTCAAACTCATTTTAGAGCCTGGCAGAGCAATTGCAGCCAATGCGGGTATCTTAGTAACTGAAGTTGAGTTTTTAAAGCAAGGCGAGGAGAAGAACTTCGCGATAGTTGATGCCGCGATGAACGACTTAATACGTCCTGCATTATACAGTGCATGGCAGGCAATAATTCCTGTTCAACCAAGACGTAATATTGCAGCAAAAACATATGACGTTGTTGGCCCTGTTTGTGAAACCGGTGATTTTTTAGGTAAAGATCGAGACTTGGCAATCGTGCCTGGTGATTATCTTGCAGTTCGAAGTGCGGGTGCTTATGGCTTTGTGATGGCGAGCAACTATAATAGTCGTTGCAGGCCTCCTGAAATTATGGTCGATAAAGCAAAACAAATGGTGGTTCGCGAAAGAGAAAAGTTAGAAGATCTCTGGAAAGGCGAGTATAAAATTACCTAAACTGGGGCGGTAGCCCCACAAAAATAATAATTATAATTATAAGATGAAAATGCTGTTAAATTTTTCTAAAATGCACGGGCTCGGAAACGACTTTGTTGTTATCGATAAC
>CBFIAR010000008.1:35732-101010 GCA_965660625.1 Glaciecola sp.
TTATAATTATAAGATGAAAATGCTGTTAAATTTTTCTAAAATGCACGGGCTCGGAAACGACTTTGTTGTTATCGATAACATTACCCAAAATGTGTTTTTCTCAAAAGAGAAGATCCAGCAGCTTGCTGATCGTCATTTTGGCATCGGTTTTGATCAAATGCTCATTGTAGAACCACCCTACGACCCGGACCAAGACTTTCATTACAGAATTTACAACGCAGACGGCACAGAAGTTTCTCAATGTGGCAATGGCGCTCGCTGTTTTGCTAAATTCGTGAAACAAAAAGGCTTAATAAACCGCAACAAGATAATAGTCAGTACAAAAGCGGGTCGTATGGTGCTGTATCTTGAGAAAGACGGTAACGTGACGGTCAATATGGGTCGCCCCGTATTTACCCCAGAACGCATTCCATTCAAAGCTAATAAACAAGAAAATGTCTACATTCTGCGGGACAAGGAACATACTTTTTTCTGTGGTGTGGTATCGATGGGCAATCCTCACTGTGTGCTCGAAGTCGATGATGTCGATACTCACGATGTTGTGGGTATTGGCAAGATAATTGGCAGCAATGAACGCTTTCCGGAAGGCGTAAATGTCGGTTTTATGCAAATAATAAGTCGTAACGAGATAAAGCTACGGGTTTTTGAACGTGGTAGCGGCGAGACCCTAGCCTGTGGGAGTGGAGCTTGTGCGGCAGTTGCGATCGGTATTATGCAAGACAAACTAGATAAAGAAGTGAATGTCACGCTCCCTGGTGGTAAACTAATGATAAAATGGCAAGGGGAAGACAGTCTATTAAAAATGACAGGCCCCGCAGAACACATTTATGACGGACAAGTAACCCTATGAATAAATCAGGTATTAAGGGGAATACTGCGCAAGCGCTAGCGCAAGACTTTACCTCAGAAACAATCACGGAAGCAGAGGTACGCGAGTACATTCTTAATAACAGAGACTTTTTTGTTAAAAATCCAGATGTTGCTGAAAAAGTACAGGTACCACATAAACAAAAAGGCACCGTTTCTCTTGTCGAGTTGCAGAGTACTCAACTTCGTAAAAAAGTTCGCCAACTCAGTTTTAAACTCAGCCAACTCATCTCTATTGCTAAACAAAACGAAGAAATTTATCGTGTATATGCCGACTTAAATCTTCGTCTACTGCGCTGTACTGAATTTGCAGAAATGCAATACACTATTGAAGAAACCTTGCAAGATGAGCTCGATATGTCTGCTGCTACGATCAAACCGTTCAAAGGTCTTTTCGCTTTACCTGAAATTCAGCAGCGTTTGTTTATGGAAAAACGCTTCAAAGACAGCGACTTCTTTTTTGGACGCTTGAGCCAGCACGAAAAGCAGCTTTTGTTCGGAGATGCCATTGCTGAATCCGTTGCTCTTGTGCTGCTAGGCGATAATCGCGACCTAGGCATCTTAGCTGTCGGTAGTGCAGATCCAATACATTTCACCCCGGACATGGACACGTTGTTAATACGACAACTTCAGGAGTTCCTCAATGTCTCAATGCCTGATCTACTTCATTATTAATAAAACGTTTGTGAGTGACATACTTGCATACAATGCACTCATTTATAAAACACACATTAACGTCAACCAACTGTGACTACAACTCTAGCTATTGAACCGCAAATCCCCCTCCAACTGAGTTCTTGGGTCATTGATTTTATTCATCACATTCGCGTAGAACGCCAATTATCTGAACACACTTGTAAAAACTATCAACGTCAAATACTCAGCGCCTTAAACCACCTTAATATCAACAATTGGGCCGAACTTACTGCTGATCATATTAAGATGATGCTCATGCACTGCAGTAAAGAAAAGTTATCCACGCGCACCATCAATTTGCGGCTCACAGTGTTGCGTAATTTCTGTGAGTTCATGGTAACGCGAGAATACTTAAGCAATAACCCTGTTGCCTCCATTCAGTCCTTGAAACAATCAAAGCCCTTACCTAAACAGCTGAACGTAGATGAAATGGGCAGTTTGCTTAATTTTGACGCGGCAGATTTTTTAGGCATTAGAGATAAAGCGATGTTTGAATTGCTGTATGGCTGCGGTATGCGTTTATCAGAGTTAACGGGCCTTGAATTGAACGATATTTTAGCCGGTAACGAAGTCAGAGTGATTGGTAAAGGCAACAAAGAACGACGTTTACCGCTTGGGCGTCAAGCAAAGGCAGCGCTTGGGTTATGGCTCAATGAGCGAGATAAATTGTTACCCTCGAATGATGAAAAGGCGCTTTTTTTATCCAAGCGTAAAACCCGAATTTCAAATCGCCAAGTTCAAAATAGGCTGGATTTTTGGGCTAAGCAACAAACCTTATATCAGCAAATTAGTCCGCACACATTGCGCCATTCGTTTGCCACACACGTATTAGAATCTAGTAACGATTTGCGAGGTGTTCAGGAGTTGCTAGGTCACGCTAACCTATCAACGACACAAGTCTATACGCACCTTAATTTTCAGCACCTTTCTCAAATTTATGATAAAGCGCATCCGAGGGCAAAGAAGAAGTGATTATTTACAAACCGACTCCTAGAATTCAGGCGATGACCTTCGATTTAGACGATACTCTATATGATAATTGGCCATTAATTGTTGAGGCAGAAAAAGGTTTGTTAAATTTTATTGCCGAGGAGTATCCAAATGCATCCCACCTTGGTAAAGATGATTGGCAACAATACAAACGACAAGCCCTTCGCGATGATCCGGAACTGTTTTCAGACATGGGTGATTTGCGACGGATTACCCTAACAAAAGGACTTCAGGAATCGGGTTACCGAGGCATGAAGTTAACTGACGCTGTGAACGTTTGTTTTGACTGGTTTTATTTTGAACGCAGCAATTTCAAAGTGGGTGAAGCTGAGTGTCAATTACTTGCAAAATTATCACAACACATCCCATTGATCGCAATTACTAATGGGAACGTCAACACCCAGCAAATTGGGCTGGATGGTTATTTTCAAGAGGTTTTAAAAGCGAGTCGTCAACGACCGATGAAACCACATCCGCATATGTTCGATGAAGCCGCTAAGTACTTAAATGTAAACCGCTGCAGTATTTTGCATGTAGGTGATAACTTAGACAAAGACGTTTTGGGTGCAGTTAACGCAGGCTTTTCAAGCGCTTGGCATGCTTGCGACCGACCAATGACAATAAAGAATGAAGCTGTTAAAGTGCTGCCTCACGTAGAAATTCATCAACTTGATGAGCTCTTGGCATTCATTTAGAGAAATAAAGCGCTTAGGGAAAATAGAAGAGATCAGAAAATAAAAGGGGTCAGGGTGAAGTAAACCAACGGTTTAATTCACCCTGACCCCTTTTATTTGCTTCGTCTAGGAGGTTTTATAGCTATTTAATTTATCTTTCATAGTGCTCACTAGCGCAGATAACTCATCGCTCATTCTCTTCATATCAGAAGCGCTCGCAGTATTTCCTTCGGTGATACGATTCACATTATCGATACCTAACTTGATATCCATCGACACTTCTTTTTGCTGACTTGCCATGATTGCCGTTGCACTATTCAAGGTTTTAATTTGATCAACTGCTGCTAATGCCTGCTGCAAGACAGCCCCCGTTTTCGAGGTTGAGTCAACCGTTTCAAGCGCCGACGCTTTATTGGTGGCCATTGCTGTAGATGCTTCCTTACTGCCAGCCTGCAGCCTTTCGATCATAGTTCTAATTTCTTCTGTGGATTTTTGTGTTCTACTCGCTAGTGATCTCACCTCATCAGCTACAACAGCAAAGCCTCTTCCTTGCTCACCCGCTCTGGCGGCTTCAATAGCCGCATTTAAGGCTAGCAAATTTGTTTGTTCAGCAATATTTCTAATTACTTCCATCACGCCACTGATTTCTTCACTCGAGCGAGCTAACTCTTCGATGACTAAAACCGAATTTTGCGTATTGTCCGCCTGCCCCCTAATATCAATAATCGTTTTGTTCAGTGTTTCGACACTTAAATTTGTCTCTTTATCTGCGGTTGTTGCCGCCTCATCAGCTTTCGCCGTATTTTGTTCAACCGCCATCGCTTTTTCTTCCAAAATACTCGCTGATCGGGTCATAGAAGACACTTCTTCACTCAACTGTTGAACCGATGCCTGCGCGTTAGTAGCGAGTTCATTTAACGCCAATGCTTTGTCAATGAGTTTACTTGAAGTAGATTTTACGTCTGTAATGGTATCTTCAACTCTACTGAAGAGCCTATTCAAGCCTTTTGCCATACGTCCAAATTCATCGCTGTTACGTTCGTCAAAACGCACGCTTAAGTCACCCTGTCCAGACGCAACTTCGTTAATAGTATCAATATAATTTTGAATTCTGTGCCCAACAATCTTATTAAGTAGAAAGAAAATTGTCGCTAAAATAACTAAACCAGCAATCAACTGTTGCACTGCAGCGCCAATGACGCTGGACCATATGGTGCTCGAAACTTCGGCATTGCTTGCTGCCAATACAATACTATAGCCCCACTTATCGTAACTCACTTTTGTTAGCTGCCAATCATGTGAATTGCTCAGTGCTTTATTTACTTCACTTTCAGATAAATTAGACGAGTTGGCGCGAACATTACCCTTGGCATCAAGTAATGCAATGAAACCATCCTCTAACAAGCGACTATTTGCAATTGTATTTTGAATCGAGCGCAAATCTGCTGAATAACCTACGTACCAAATTCCAATGGTTTCACCATTGTTGTCAAACATCGGTGCATAGCCGGTTAAGTATGGGTTTCCAAGTATATCAACTTGCCCGAAATAAGGCTTACCATCGTTGATATTAACAATAGCCTTACCCGTAGAACTTAGCTTTGTTCCAATGGCTCTTTTATCATTTTTAATAACGTTAGTGGCAATTCGAACATAATCTTGGCCGGTTTTGCTAAAAATAGTCGCTGTGCCGTTCATGATTTCCGTCAAACCATCAACGAGTTCAAAGTTGTTTCCCTGCCCAGAAGAACCCAAGTAGATATTGTTAGCCGTTACACCGTTTACAGATACTGTACCCTGACTCCGAGCTGAACCTAATTCAGCGCCCATTTTTTTGAGTAAGCGCATACTATTTTGCACTCGCTCTGCCATAATTGAATCCGTCGTATCCAACACATCAATAATATGATTTTTTTGTTTAAGAATATCTGAATTAATCATTTTTTGTGTTTGTGATGCGCTCTGATAACCGCTAATAATCGCTAATAATATCGCGAAAAAGGCAACAATGGTCGCTACTGCATAAAAAAACTTCTGTTGAATTGTCATATTTGGGACCTATAGTGGTTTGTTCTTCGAATGCTATAAACCGATATCGCGTGAACTTATATCGGATATCTCAATAAAGTCTAGAGTCAAATTTACACACTTCATTTATATCGGTATGAAACTGCTTGAAAAAATTATTAATATTCTGAGCCAAACTCTGTATTTATGCTAGTTAAACGCATAGGATAAAGCACAAAAAACTAGGTAATTAATCACATGACCTCCAATTTTCCATACCCACATTTACTTGAGCCATTAGATTTAGGCTTTACCACCTTGAAAAATCGTACATTGATGGGTTCAATGCATTTAGGTTTGGAGGAAGAGAAAGGAGGCTTTGAGAAACTTGCTGCATTTTATGCTGAGCGCGCAAAAGGCGGTGTTGCATTGATCGTAACGGGTGGAATTTCGCCAAACATAGCTGGTTGGGTAGCTCCCTTTGCTGGCCGCATGAGCAGTTCACGGCACGCCAAAAAACACCGTGTAATAACCGATGCTGTGCATAAAGAAGGCGGTAAAATTTGTATGCAAATTTTACATTCTGGCCGCTATGGATATCATCCGCTAGCTGTTTCGGCATCCGCTGTCAAATCTCCTATCACTCCGTTTAAACCAAGAGCGCTGTCGTCAAGAGGCGTATTCAGCACCATCAAAGATTATGTCGAATGTGCAAACTACGCAAAGAGTGCTGGTTATGACGGCGTTGAGATCATGGGCTCAGAAGGTTATTTAATTAATCAGTTTTTTTGCGAACGCACTAACCAGCGAGACGATGAATGGGGCGGTAGCTTAGAAAATAGAGCCCGCCTAGCCATTGAAATTGTTAAACAAACTCGTCAAAAAGTAGGTAGCGATTTTATTATTATTTATCGTTTATCGATGTTAGATTTAGTAGAAGGCGGAGCACAGTGGGAAGAAGTGGTCTATCTTGCCAAGGAAATTGAAAAAGCAGGTGCGACCCTCATTAATACGGGTATTGGTTGGCATGAAGCAAGAGTACCAACCATCACTACATCGGTTCCGCGTGCTGCCTTCACTTGGATAACGCAGCGAATGAAAGCCGAGGTAAAGCTTCCGCTAATTACCACTAATCGTATTAATACGCCCGAAATTGCTGAATCGGTATTGGCGCAAGGACACGCTGATATGGTCTCTATGGCACGTCCATTTTTGGCCGACCCCGACTTTGTCGCAAAAGCGATGCGCAATGAGTCAGACCAAATAAATACCTGTATTGCTTGTAACCAAGCGTGCCTTGATCATGCGTTTGAGCAAAAGCGAGCAAGCTGTTTGGTCAACCCACAAGCTTGCTATGAAACTGAACTGATTTTTACATCGGTCGCTGCTCCAAAAAAACTCGCCGTAATAGGGGCTGGTCCAGCCGGCTTAGCGTTTTCAACTTACGCCGCTGCGCGCGGGCACAAAGTGCATTTGTTTGAACAATCGAATGAGATTGGAGGCCAATTTAACTACGCAAAACAGGTACCCGGTAAAGAAGAGTTTTACGAAACCCTCCGTTATTACAACAAACGCATTGAAGTCACTGGGGTTAAACTTCATTTAAATACGCGAGTCGACGCTAACATGCTACAACAAGAAGGCTTTGAAGAAGTTGTGATGGCCACAGGAATTAAACCACGTGGGCTAACTATTCCTGGCAGCGACCACCCAAAGGTCTTGAGCTATATCGATGTATTGCGTGATCACAAGCCTGTTGGCACTAAAGTGGCCGTGATTGGGGCGGGTGGCATTGGTTTCGATGTTTCTGAATATTTAGTTGAACAAGAGCAGCTCACTACACACCCTGATAAATGGCTGGTGCATTGGGGCGTTGATAAAACATATGAATCAGCCGGTGCGCTGATGGAAAAAGAGTTACATAAGCCGCCAAGAGAAGTTTATTTGTTACAGAGAAAAACCTCAAAGGTAGGTAAAGGTTTAGGAAAAACCACCGGCTGGGTGTATCGTAAATCACTGATAAACCATAAAGTTAAAATGATGAATGGCGTTAGTTATGAAAAAATAGATGACGAAGGCCTGCACATCAAAATTGGCGATAAAAGCAAAGTGTTGGACGTAGACAACATTATTGTTTGCGCAGGGCAAGAGCCACTAAGAGAGTTGCAGGCAAGCTTGTTAGAAGCAGGCATGCAGGTACATATTATAGGCGGCGCTGACGTTGCTGCAGAGCTTGATGCAAAAAGAGCGATTCGACAAGGTGCTGAACTTGCCGCGATTATTTAATACTCAGTTCATATCCAAAAATACAGCGTCATCTTCTTTTTAGAAGATGACTTCATGCTTCAATCCCCGCGTTTAGTCGAACCTACGCTCAAGGCGGAGCTCTCCAGTGCCATCATAAATCGACATTGTCACATAACCACCGCTGGCGAGATCTTCAATTTGAAATAGGCTTCGCCAAGTAACCGTGGGATTTCCTTTTTGCATAGTAAATGAAACAGTCAGAATATTGTTGTTTGCGTCGAATGTTCGCCATACAATAATGGACATTGTTTTATCATTAGCACCATAAAATCCTTCCGTATCGGGTTGGTATTCAATGCCTATCAAAACGTCCCTATCCGGATACTTTGCTTTATAATTGTCAATTGTAAAACCTTCATATTCCTCAAAGTCCCGACGAGAGCTGTAGTCTGCGCCTCGTTCAAAATTGAACATACCGATACTATCCACATCGACTTCAAATTTAGCTGCATTCAGTTCGTAAAATTCACTAATAAATGACGACATCTGTAATTTCTCTTCATCACTATAGCGTCCGAAAATAGTTGATTGAGCAATATTTTGATCTAGATAAACTTGTTGATAGTTTTGCGTTGACTCTTTTTTCAAGTCTTGAAAGCCTTGATGACACTTGTCAAAATCGCGCAAAGGTTTGTCTGCAATGCAATACAACCTTGTGACCAAGACACGACCAAAAAAGGTGTTATTTATCTCATTAGCCTGTTTAGCATAGGCCAGTGCTTTAGTGTCGTTTTTAGCGGTATATATTCCTTCAGAGTATATTCGACTGAGCATCCTCGCCGCATCTTCGCTTCCCTGCTCAGCGGCTTGTTGATATAAATTTAATGCCTTTTCTTGATCAATTTCAACATCAGTGCCTGTCAAATAGAATCCCGCTAGCTTGTAGTTTGCTAAGCCAGAATTGTAGTCGCGTGCCATTTCAAAGTACTTTGACGCCTTATCCTTTTCCTCTTTAATAACCTCATCGCTATTGAAATAAGTGGCAATCTTAGCTAAATCATAGCCAATGGCTTTACTACTTTGCACCGACGCTGTGCTTGCATCAGGATAAGGAATAGACAAGTGGCGGTATAAAAAGTCCACTGTATACGCGTGCTCGTGTTGGTCGCCATCCCAGTAGCGATGGCCATGACCTGTATTTTTGTAGAAAAGATATTCGACAACTTTGTTCTTCTTTTCAAGTAAGTAGCGCATCCGATTAGATTGTTCAAAGCCTGCCACGGTATCTTTTTCACCCGCAATCAGTAAGATTGGAACATTAATATCATCCACATTATACACGGGCGATAATTCCATTTTTTCAAGGTCATTTTCACCCACCGCTTTAGCTACTTTTTTAGCAAACTCCTCACCTGAACGGTAATTACTGTAGTTGAATAATAATGGCAAATCATAAACGCCAAACGAGGCAACGATACAGTCATAGATTTCTGGATGTTTAGTAGCCAATGTCACAGAAGAATAAGCACCGTAGCTGGCACCAATAGCGCAAATGTTTTTATAGCTTTGTTTATCAAGCACCGTTGTTACAGCAGCCATTATGTCTTTTTCTATCAATTGACCAAATTGCCCGACACCGGTTTCTTGAAAAGCTTTACCATAACCAGAAGACCCTCTAAAGTTCACTTTTAAAACGGTAAACCCTCGATTCGTTAAGAACTGCTCTTCCCTACTGAATGAGCTATCGTCACGCACACCGATAGGACCTCCGTGGGGCATAACAAGTAACACTCTGTGATCAATACCGACGGGTTCCGTTAAATAAGCCTCAATATCGAGGTCGTCTTCAACCTTTATCTTGAATGACTTTGTAGTAGCTAAACTGACACCTTCTAAGTCGGGAAACTTCGATATCAGTTTCGTCATGTTGTTTTGCTTAGCGTTGTAAAGAAAGTATTCGCCGGGATTATCGCTGCCCGAAACATAGATAAGCATGCGTTCTGTTGCGGCATTTGAACTAGTGATAATCGGTACGCCGGTATCAAAAGATGCCTTTAAACGTGCTTCCATTTGATTTCCGTTAGGTGCTAACCATTCTCGCTGGGGTAATCCCGCCTGATAAAATTCAACCGCAAGCAGTTCACCCGACTCGTTTAACCAAGCGTTAGTTAAATCATAAGTTTCATGGGCGAATAGTACTGCACCCAGAGTTTGAGTTTTGATATTGAAACTATGCAAGGCTACTTTGTCAGTTTCTTTATTGGTCAAAACAGCTAAGTTTTCATCATCAATAAAAGCCACGGGAGACATCTGATAGTCTTCATCCGAGTAAGTCAACATCAAATTCCATTGCTTGCTATCGACATGACGATAACTCAATCGAATAGTTGGTTCGTCACCGCTATCCTCATAAAACACTGCAATGATACGCGCACTAGCATAATCGAAGAAATACTGTCGTAGCTCATCTTTGCCCTCGTCGACTAGAGATGATGATGTGAAATTTCCGTTACGCAAGTTGTCAATGCTAATTCGGTGAAGACTCAACTTAACATCACCACGGTAAGTCAATCTTCTGGCAAACATCACATGATTTGGAGAATCATCTAAACTATCCACCAAATAGCCGTCGTTAAGCTCGGAGTAGCTAATTTCGAAAAGACCTTTTGTGGTGTCGCTTTTTTTGAAAGAAAGAATGTATTCAACAATCTTTGAATAACTGCCTGTCTTAAAGTAAATCGTATCTTTATTCAGCCAAGTGTAGCTGAGCAAACGAACCGATTCGTCAAGCCTCAGAACAGGCGAAACGGTGTACTCATCTAAATCCATAAACTCAATATTTGTTTTTCTCTCTTCGCGGCGAATATACGAGAAATATTTGCCGTCAGGCGATAATTGCCCTAATTCTTGGCTTGCACTAGCAAATAATGTCTTGCTTTCAATAAGCTCTGACGACACGACCGAAAAAGATGCTAGCAGAAGGAAAAACAACGCGTATTTAGTTTTCATTAGTGACGACCCCTGCATTCAAATAATTAAAGAAATGATCGTCGCTCGGGCCGCCAAAATACATTTTTCGCGCCGATAGAATGGTGGGAAAATCGCTTTCCATAAACTCAATGGCTTCTGTGGAGCGGTTTACTAACTCTACTCGGGAAACAAAGCTGAAAAAGCCTATTGACTGCAATTCAAGATGCCCGATATAACTAACGGTGTCTGGTCTAATTTCAAAACGCCAGTTTTCTTCATCTGACAACCGAAGTTTTTGATAATTATTCAGTGCAACACTATCGATAAGGTAATTGCCTGCGGCCAATTCAATTAAAATATAATTAGTGCCAAAGCGGAGGTCTTCGTGTGAAAACTTAATGGTCTGCATACCAGAAATGAAAATATTCTTAAGATCTCTATTGGTTTCGACACCAATGAGTAAATAACCACGGCTCACGTTGGAGTTTGTTTCGTTGACAGAAAGCGCATCATTTTTGATACTTGAAACAGAGGTTGCGCAACTGCTAACGAGCAATAAACACGATAAAGCAAACAAAAAATGCCGCATATTCATCCTTAAAATTTCGAATCCTTGTTAAAACAAACTAGAGAGTCAATCCAGATGTTTCACGGTCGAAAAGAATAAACCACATGCCAGCTTTTTTCAACAAGCATTGACTTTTTTAGCTTTAGATTCAATGCGGTAAATGTGTGGCATTGGCTAGACTCTAGTGCATAGTCAGAAAGATTGGACGAGTATCATCGAAACGCAGATAGAAATTATGTTCTTAGCTAACATTATACAGGTCTTCTCTTTCTCCATTAGGTCGTGGAGTTCTAACATTCCTTGCGATACCGAGCTTTCTTAGTAAAACGATAAACCACCATGCTGGATCTAGCTGTCCTTTTTCTAAGCCAATTTTAGCAGACTCAGGAAATGCATGATGATTGTTATGCCAACATTCACCATATGTTAGCAAGCCTAACCCTGAAATATTCGAAGCTTGTACAGCCGCCCCCTTAACTCTCCATTTACCAGGCCCTGGATTGTGACAGATATACGTAATACTCCAATGTCCAACTACGCTTACACCTATTCTCAAACAGACACCCCAAATTACAAAACTGACGCCACCAATTGCGAACAAAATAAGCGCTAATATGAGCTGATGCCATTTCCATGACTTTTCGAGAAAGACAATAAACTTATCCTTTGCAAACTTGGATTCAATTTTTATCTCTGGTGGACGATCAAACTCAAATCGCGAGGTAAGCTGCCACCAAACGTCTTTGAAATAACTCTCTGTGTGTGCAAAAAAAGGAGAGCATTGGGATTTTCTTTGAGCCCAATCTCTGATGTCATGAATTTTAATAATTCCAAATGGACCAGACATTCCAACCAAAACACCTATGTAAATAAGTAAGTTTTGAATGGGTCGAGGGCAATCGAAAGCTCTATGGATCATCATTCTATGCATTCCAACGCTATGACCGATCAATAATGATAGATAGGTGGAAAAAAGAAATAATGTAAGAGCTTCAAATGAAAAGGTAAATGGGGCCAACAAAATACCGATGAAAAGCATTCCTAAATTCCAAAAAGCTTTCGGATAGTCATACCTGACCGTACCAATTATTTCTTTACAACCGGTATCTTTTATTCGCTTTACAGGTTCCATCATCCGAAATAGCTTCCTTGTTAGCTAACGCTATTTTTAGCGGTGCAGCGGTTTGTTACTTCTTTTGCATAAAACCAAGCTACTTTGCGCAGGCCTCTGGACAAAGATGGCGAAGAGGTCCAAAGGGCCGGAACGAATTAGACGCACCTATTTTACAAGCACGAGTCATGCGGCCAATTTCCAGACTGAAACACCCAGCATAGCCAAAAGTACCACACAGCCAACCATGAAAAGGCGCATTCTCACTGGCACATAGTTTGAATACACGTGCACGTATGCATGAGCGTATCGGCTCACAACAAAGAACCAAGCCAAAACTACCGCAGCAGTTCCGACCGCGTGAAGACTGTGTAGAACCAAGCAAAGGACGTAGAAAAGCACCGGAACTTCAAATTGATTGGCAATATTGTTAGAAACTTTGACCACGTCTGCCGGCCATACCCGACTATCCAATGCCGCCTGTTGCCGGTTAACCTGGCCAGCTTTCACAGCCTTGGCCTTTCTCGCACCAAGCAAGATAAACATCGCTAAGGTCAGGAAAACCTGTGCTAAAACGGGCCAGAAGATATTGCTAGAACTCATCAGTGACTCCTCATATGTAGGCTCTCTTAGTATCATTTATGCAGGCGCGCTGAATGCAATCAACCGCGCCTTTGCTACATGTTTAACAGCGCTGAACGCGCATCTTCAAAACGCTGATACAGTCGCGGCATTGGCTTGTCGCCATAGGCTTTCTTAGCTCGTATTTCCGCTGCATCTATTGCGCGAAGCAGTTCGCCAGCGGCTTTGGCTTTATCCGCTTTCGACGTGCTACCAATCTGCTTTATCCAAATAGGTGATGAATGGGCAAACGGCCTTGCGTGCATACTCGGCCAGCTGTCGGCTCGCTGCTCGGATGCATAAGCCCGCGCAGCAACCCAGCCTCCCTCAGGCAAGTCTACTTGGCCTTGATAACTTTTTGTTTCACCACTCTTTATACTTGCGAGCGTTTGTACGACCTTTCCATTGACGATAATTTCCACTTTTTCCAAAGCGACCGTACTTGCAAGAGTTAATGTGTAATTTTGCTTACCGCTGTCGCTCACATCGCCAGGCTTAGCGCCATTATCTAATGAGAACGCTATCATCGGCCCCGTGCTTAAAAAACTTCTTCCAGCAAGTGCTCCAGCAAGAATGGGGTCGGCATCGCTATTTCCGTTCAGCGGGCGCACATAAGCGCGACCTGTTCCCACAGCAGGGGTGCGATGAAAATCTATCCAAGTATCTGTGCCCGACATGGCAATGACAGGTTGGCCAATGTTGAGCAAGCGATACCAAAGTTCTGAGGTACCGAGAGGACTTGTCCATGCGCACACCAACTCTAATCCCATCTTAGGTTCTAGCACTCCATCTGATACAAGCTCTAAAGGGATGCCGTTTATGTTACCTTCTGCAGAAAAAGGGTCTTCATCATCACCCACTGAATGTACATACGTGGCAAAGGCGCCCACTTTGTTGGCATAGGCGAAAACATCTGCATTGGTCAAATCAGAGTCACCCAATGCCGGGTTATTTGGCCCAAAAAACCAAGGCGTAAAGGGTTCGGTGATATTGAGTAAGCCTATGTGCCCATGAAAATGAGAGCGTACCTCTTGGCCCTGAACAACGGTATATGCATCTTGCGTTGTGCGTTTACCCACAATGTTGCTATCGATGAGGCGTTCCCATCGGTTCCAGGACATAGGTGAAAGCATATTGAGGTCCTCTCCCTGCATTTGCAGCAGAGCATCCTCATGGGAAGCGCGTTGGTGACCGTCACCATTAAGGTGACCATGAAAATCTGCGGAATAATAACCCGCTTTGCTGCTATCCCAAATGGGTGCAAGCTCGATTTTGAGTTGCTCGGTCTTGGATTTTTTGACCTTCAGTGTTCGCGATACTAGATTCGTCAGTGGTCCGCGTGCAGCTAAAACTTTATATTCACCTGTTGGTAGGGTCAAACTCGTTGATTCGTCGACGTAAAAATAGGTACGCCCTGTTTGAGGGTCAACAAAAGTTGCGCCCTTTGGATTTGAAACAGGATGACCGTCGGCGGATACGATGGATATGCGGGCAGCCACAGGAGATCGCTGCCCATCAACTATAGAGATATCTAGCTGGCCAGAAGGTGCTTTGTAATCCCAAGTCATCACCTGAACTTCCTCCTGCTTGCTGCCATAGGTACTCATGCGCATAAGTTGAAACTGACGATTATCGCTTAATTGAACGTAATAGATTTGATTGCCATCAGCACTAAATGCAGGCGTTAACGCAAAGCTAGTTCCAGTCGTTAATCTTTTGGATACTCTTTGGTCGGACATATCCATGGTCCAAAGGTGGTAATCGTTGTCGATAGGTGCGCTATACACTAGTAAATCACGAGTTGGATGCACATCACTCGTTAAGTGATAAGTAAGTGTTTGTGCTTTGATGATCGCATCAGTACCGGCTAAAAAATCGCGGTGTCTTAATACTCGATGCGCACCATCACCATGCAAATATACTATCCCTTGTCCGCTAGCTAAACGCCTGACGTTTCGTTCCACCTGTTTTAAATTGCTAATTTCCTGCTGTGTTGCACTGGCAATTTCTCGCTGATATAGATTCAGAGATCCAGAAATTCCGCTGCTGTAATACAAGTACCGTCCGTCGGCGGAAAACTCAGGGTCGATGTCGATTGCAGTGCTATTAATGACGGTTTCTTTACCGCTGTCTAACTCTTTGATAACGACTGCGGTATCGTCACCAAAATCACGAACAAACGTTAAGCGCTTGCCATTCACAGACCATCTTGGTCGCGAATCAACAGCGCCAGAATCAGTAAATCGTTTCGCCACTCGGCTTTCTAAGTTAAGCAGCCAAATCCAACCTTTCGATGCTATCGCAACTGTTTTGCCATCAGGCGAAGGAGCAGGATCGGTAATACCGAAGGTATGTATGGGCAACTCATGTTGCTCCAAATACAATTGGTGACCAAAATCATCTACTTTTGGATAGTGATTGACCCACTGTGCAGAAGCCATTGTTGAAATCGCTAGCATAATCAATAATGCGACAAACACCGTTATTAATTTGCGCCAAGCTAGTTTTTCGATTGAATTTGTATATGGAGTGTGAGGTCTCATACTTGATTGCTCTGATGGAGTTTTTATAATTACTAACATACAAACATTGCCCCACCTTTACAAGCTGAGAAATAAAGGGGGGGCAGTGTTAATTAATAGTCTAATTATAGCCTAGCAGCCTGGATCGCCAACCCCTCGCAAACCGAATTGAAAGCATCCCCTTCTATTAACGGTAAATTAGGCAACATCTCTTCAGTAAGTTGCTTACGCACGATGGGCGACAAGCTCATTCCACCTGTAATGAATAGCATTTCGGGTTCTTCACTGCTATTTTCTAAGCATTCAACAACTAAGCGCTTTACGCGGCTTAACCAAGATTTCATAGAACGATTCAAGTCTTCGACCGACAAGTCAACGTCATAATCGGCCTCGATATAATGCAGTGGCAAGGTAATTTCATCTTTAGAAGAAAGCATCTCTTTGGCTAAACGAGAAGAGTTGACCAAGCGTGCTGAAAGTTTGTCTTCTTGCACTGTTAACAGGCGTCCCAAAAGCTTGGGCTCTTTAATGATCGACATCGTTTGTGCAATATCCAAACCATATTCATCGGAGAAAAACTTATTGAGCTTGGGAATATCATCCACCGCACACATATCAGAAAAATAGGTGGGTGGCACAGGCAGACCATTAGTCATCTTCAAGTCTTGGCCCATTGTTGGCGCAATTGACTTCACAATTAAGTTTTTATCACACTCCATACCGCCAATTCGCGCACCTGTAACTGACATAACATCCTGCTGACGATTTAGATTGGTGCGCTTTTCGGGTGACAACTTAATACAGCAAATATCGGTAGTACCACCACCAATATCGACCACTAATACATTGGTTGGTTTGGCTAAATTGGGTTCAATTTTATAGGCAGCTGCAATCGGTTCTTCTAAGAATTCAACATGCGCAAAACCTGCCGCTTTAGCCGCTTCCGTCATGATGTCAATTGCTTGGTTATTGCCTTCTTCGCCTCTGGTGCCATGAAACTTAACAGGCCGACCTATAACGGCAGTATCCACTGTTTTATTTAACTGTTGCTCTGCGCTTTGGCGGAAGTAAGCCAACTGTTTTGCAATCATGCCAACGAATGCCGCTTTTTGACCCGGCACCAGATGCGCACCAAGAAAGTTTTTTGGCGAATAAATCAGGCGTCCTTTGTCAGGCGTTTTGAGGTATCGTTTAAATCCCTCTTCGCCAAACGCAAACCCCCCAGTTTCGACAAGTTGATGTAAAGACAAGTCTTGTACAGTCATATATTTAAGTAGCAGCTGAATAGCTTGGCGCTGTAATACCGGTTTGTTGTGATATTGCGCACGCAGGTCGTCAATTTTTTCACTAAAAACTCGCTGCTCTCGCGGGTCCTTGGCTTCGTAGTAACTATTTTTGGCTTTTTCAAGTTGGTCATTAATAGCACGCTGAATTTGCGATACTTTAGCCTCAATGGCAGACACTGGCGGACGCGGCAGTTCATCTTTGTAATACACAAAAACGGAAGAACGAATTTTATTTGATTGTTCAACATTGGGGTCGAGTTTGATGAAGTGGTGCTGCTTCCCATCAAAATATACAACCTCTGAATTTGATGTACCGTAGTCTATGCCTATTGCTGCCATCTTTGTCCTGAGCTATTAAAAAAGAGACCGCGGATTGTAGAGTAAAAATATGTGCAATTCACTAGTTGATTTCCACATATGCGCAGTTTGTAAGTTTGAATCATGAAACACGGCAATATTTCATCCTCTTTGGGTTCATGTGGTTCTTTTAATACTAGACCACCAGTGACTTATTGCTAATGTCCATCGAAAGTACTGGCTGCAAACCCCATCCCAAAGTCGCATTGTACATTCGGCTATTAATGCCAATAGTAGGGGTATATGATTGAGCAAAAGTGCCTTCTTTTCAGGAGAATATAAATGCGTTTGAAGCACTGCCATAATTTTCAAGATTTTCGTTTATTAGCGAAAAAGCGTTTACCCAGCCCAATCTTTAATTACATTGACGGTGGCGCCGACGACGAAACAACCTACAGACGCAACACTGCCGCATTCGACACCTGTGACCTAGTGCCAAGCGTATTACAGGGGGTCAGAGACGTTGATTTATCAGTCACCGTCATGGGACAAAAGCTCGCGATGCCGGTTTATTGCTCCCCTACAGCCCTGCAACGCTTATTTCACCACCAAGGTGAGCGAGCAGTAGCAGCAGCCGCGGAAAAATATGGCACCATGTTCGGCGTAAGCTCCCTAGGCACTGTCAGTATTGAAGAAATAGCAAAGCAAACTAGCACTCCGCAGGTGTATCAATTCTATTTTCATAAAGACCGAGAACTGAACTCGGTCATGATGCAGCGTGCCAAAGCTGCCGGCGTAAAAGTCATGATGCTTACCGTCGATTCGATTACCGGTGGCAACCGTGAACGCGACCTTCGCACCGGTTTTTCGATTCCTTTCAAATTAACGTTAGGCGGTATGCTGCAGTTTGCGATTAAGCCGATGTGGGGCATCAACTATGTCACACATGAATCTTTTAAATTGCCACAGCTCGAAGATCACGTAGATATGAGCAATGGCGCAACATCAATTGGTGGCTATTTCACCGACATGCTCGACCCTTCGTTGAATTGGAAAGATGTCGAGGCCATGGTGAAAGAATGGGACGGTGAATTTTGTTTGAAAGGCATCATGAGCAAAGAAGATGCACGTCGCGCCATCAAAATTGGTTGCACTGGCATTGTTATTTCAAATCACGGCGGCAGACAGCTTGACGGTTCACGCAGTTCCTTTGACCAACTCAAAGAAATCATGGACGAAGTGGGCGATGAAATTGATGTGTTATTTGACAGTGGCGTGCAGCGTGGAACCCACGTACTTAAAGCATTATCGCTGGGTGCGAAAGCAGTGGGTATTGGCCGCATGTATCTATATCCGCTAGCAGCAGCAGGACAACCCGGCGTTGAAAGAGCACTCGACTTAATGCACAAAGAGCTTGAACGCGGAATGAAATTAATGGGAAAAACGGCAATCAAGCAACTAAATCGCAATAACTTGCGGTTTCGTTAATAACAACATCATAGTGTATAAAAGCATAAAGACTGTATAAACGCACAGCTTTATTGCTATACTTCGCGCATCTAACGCAAAGTAAAAAAGAAATGTAATGGACGTAACTCGACTACTCGAAGATCTTAACGACAAGCAACGTGAAGCTGTTGCAGCGCCCGCGCAAGACATGTTGATTTTAGCTGGCGCAGGTAGCGGTAAAACCAGAGTATTGGTGCATCGCATTGCTTGGTTAATGGAAGTGGAGTCAGTTGCGCCTTACAGCATTTTAGCCGTGACTTTTACTAATAAAGCCGCGCGTGAAATGCGTGGTCGCGTTGAACGTTTAATGGGCCAACCCATGAACACTATGTGGATTGGCACCTTCCATGGCTTAGCTCATCGTCTGTTGCGTTCGCATTACGAAGAAGCTGGTTTACCTGAAAATTTTCAAATACTCGATTCGGACGATCAGTACCGATTAATCAAACGTTTATTAAAGTCGATGAACTTAGACGAAAAGCACTGGCCGCCAAAACAAATTCAGTGGTACATAAACGGTAATAAAGACGAAGGCTTGCGTTCAAAGCATATTGAAACCCACGGCGACCACACTCAGCAAAAAATGAAGGAAATTTATGCTGCTTATGAGCAAACTTGTCAACGCTCAGGCTTGATCGATTTTGCAGAACTACTGTTAAGAGCCCACGAACTTTGGGCTAACAATCCTAAGGTTTTACAACATTATCAAAAGCGCTTCCGAGCGGTTCTTGTAGACGAGTTTCAAGACACAAACAACATTCAATATGCATGGTTAAAACTGCTTGCATGTGACAACAACAACATGATGATTGTGGGTGATGACGACCAATCAATTTATGGCTGGCGCGGCGCGAACGTTCAGAATATCTCGCACTTCTTGCGCGACTATCCTGCAGCAGACACGATCAAACTTGAGCAAAACTACCGTTCTACCTCCAACATTCTAAACGCTGCTAACGCGGTGATTGGCCATAACCCTGGCCGCCTAGGCAAAGAATTATGGACCGAAGATAGTGAAGGCGAAAAAATTGCGCTATACGCTGGTTTCAATGACTTAGATGAAGCCCGCTTCATTATTTCGCAGATTAAAACCTACTACGAACAAGGCGCTGCCCTTAGCGATTGCGCCATCCTGTATCGCAATAACGCGCAATCTCGAGTTCTGGAAGAAGCCTTACTACATGAAGGTTTAGCTTACCGAATTTATGGCGGCTTACGCTTCTTCGAACGACAAGAAATTAAAGATGCGCTAGCTTATTTGCGCTTAATTAATCAGCCAATTGATGATGCCGCATTTGAACGCGTAGTCAATACGCCAACACGCGGCATGGGTGACAAAACGCTCTCAAACTTACGCGTATTTGCACGAGAAAATGATATTTCGATGTGGCAGGCCAGCAGTAAAATGCTTGCACAAAACATGTTTTCCGGGCGCGCAGCGAATGCACTTAAGAGCTTTGTAGAGATGATCCTACAAATGACGCAGGACGTGAAAGACCTGCCTCTTGAGAAAAAGGCCGACCACGCCATTAAGCATTCTGGTTTATACGCCATGTATCAGGCTGAAAAAGGTGAAAAAGCCAAAGCGCGAGTAGAAAACTTAGAAGAATTAGTCACTGCTTGCAAACAATATGAAATTCCTGAGGAAGCCGAAGAAATGAGCCCCTTGTCTGCATTTTTAGCACATGCGTCGCTAGAAGCAGGTGACGCTCAAGCGGATGCAAATCAAGATGCTGTGCAAATGATGACAATTCACAGTGCAAAAGGTCTAGAGTTTCCATTTGTTACATTGGCCGGCGTCGAAGAAGGCATGTTCCCAAGTCAAATGAGCAATGACGAGCCCGGTAAATTAGAAGAAGAGCGTCGCCTTTGTTATGTAGGTATGACTCGCGCCATGCAAAAGCTGCTTATCACCTATGCTGAAACTCGTCGTTTGTACGGCCAAGATAAATATCACACGCCATCGCGATTTATTCGCGAAATACCCGGTGACTTTATCGAAGAAATTAGGCTTCGAACGCAAATAAAACAGCCTGTTCACAATCGCTTCAGCGGCGCTACCTCGCATGCTGCGTTTCAAGAGAGTGGATTTAAGTTAGGTGAGCGCGTTGAACATAAGAAATTTGGCGAAGGCACTGTGCTGAATTACGAAGGTTCGGGGGAACACGCGCGGGTTCACGTGAACTTTGACACGGTAGGCACTAAGATTTTAATGTTAGCGTATGCCAAATTAAGTAAGATGGGATAACACTAAAAGACAAAGATTTATGTCTGTTCCTGCAACCATCGGATGACACTTTTTTGATCGCCTCTAAATACGACGCGGTCTTTGCGTTTATCTAGTTGATAAAGATACATAGGGTCATAATAACCAACCGTAATGGCTCTTAACCAATCTCGATGACTGCTGAAGTTATCTGTGTGTTGGCGTTGAATGGCCGACGTTATCATTGCTATTATTTCATTAGTGCGTTGATTACCGAGGCGCTTTTTGAGTCTCAGTAAGCTTTCTATTAAATAGTCCGAAAAGGCTTGTTCGACAACATCTTTGAGGTCGGTAGTTTGTCGCCCTGTTTCTTCTAAAGCTTTGCCTTGATAATACGCGATAGTATCTGCATAACGCTGAACCACATACTCTTGCCATAATTTTTCAATTCGCTCTTCAATGGATAAATCAATAACAACCATATCGCTCGCAGACATCGCATCATTGAGCGCATCAGGCAAATGGCGGCCTCCTATGTTGCGACTTTCGTCCTCTAGGATGATGCCTTGCTTTGGATAATTTTCACATACCTTAAGTAACGCCAAGATAAGATTGTTTTCAAAATCAATCTGCGATGGCTGCTCATTCAAAGGACGGCCAAAACTTGAGCCCTTGTGATTGGCGTGACCTTCCAGATCAATGCTGGTATGCAGCGTTTTAATAATATCTGTTTTGCCAGTGCCGGTCATGCCCGACAGGAGAGTAAAACGTTCTGTACGACATGCGTCGTCCAAATACTGCAGCAAAAACGTGCGTAACGACTTATAGCCACCCTCTATGCGTGTGCAGTTAATACCAATATCGGCTAACCACTGTTGACTAATTTGAGACCGCAGACCACCACGAGCACAATACAACACAACATTAGGATGTTGCTCAATGAATTGCTTCCAAGCGTTGACACGCTGAGTTTTCTTACTACCGTTAACTAACTCGTTGCCTAACTCAATCGCTGACTGCTGACCTTCTTCTTTGTAACAAATACCAATAAGATGACGCTCTGCATCATTGATAAAAGGTAAATTGACTGCTGAGGGCAATGCACCTTTCGCAAACTCTGCAGCAGCACGCACATCAATCATCGGTGTTTGTTGCAGCAGTAATTCTCGGTAAGCATTGCTCGTTGGTAAATCAGTTGTGTTCAAACTATATTACCTCAATCAGAGGCTTAGCTTCAGCGGCGCTACTCATATGGCCGATGGATTGATAAAAACAACCGGCATCTCTCAGCACCGCTATCGCCTCATCAACTGAGTCAGGAGCGATAGAAAGTAGTAATCCCCCACTCGTTTGTGGATCACACAAAAGCGTTTGCTGTCGAGCATCTATGTTAGAAACGTATTGACGAACGCTTTCCCAGTTGCGCTGGCTTCCACCGGGAACACAGCCTTCTTGGATATAGTGATACAAAGACTCATCCAACAGGGGAACAGCAGCACTATTGATTGTGGCTTTCAGAGCACTACCTTGACACATTTCGAGCAAGTGCCCTAGTAGACCAAAACCGGTCACATCTGTCATCGCATTAACGCCGCTTAGCCCGCCAAGTTTGGCACCCACGGTATTTAAACGCATCATACTTTCAACGGCTAAGCGGTCATGCTCTGGCTTGAGCTTTGCTTGTTTCTGCGCGGTAGCCAGTATTCCGACGCCTATAGGCTTAGTAAGAAATAAGAGATCACCCGATTTAGCAGAGCAATTTTTCTTGAGATTGCTAAGCGCCACTCTGCCCGTAACAGCGAGTCCAAAAATAGGCTCTGGTGAATCAATAGAATGCCCACCTGCAAGCTGAATGCCCGCTTCTTGACAAGTGTATCGGCCGCCATTAATAACCTGTTGGGCAATTTCAGGGCCTAGCGTTTTTGTAGGCCAGCCTAATATGGCAATTGCCATCAAAGGGTTTCCACCCATAGCATAAACATCACTGATCGCGTTGGTGGCGGCAACTCGACCAAATTCGAAAGGATCATCAACAATGGGCATAAAGAAGTCGGTAGTGCTAATAATGCCACTACCATCGCCCAAATCGTAAACTGCAGCATCATCTTTAGTACTATTGCCCACCAGCAACTTAGGATCTGGCGAAGGAACAAAATCAGTTTTAAGAAACTGTTCCAGAAGATTAGGCGCAATTTTGCAGCCACAACCTGCACCGTGACTAAATTGAGTTAAGCGGATTTTAGATGTCATAAGCTACTGTTGTTAATGGACGAACTTATAGAGTACTTGGTTTACGCCCTTAGTTCATAGTTTTTGCTTATAAACCTTTTTAATCGATATAACTAGAGCGAGTGAACGATGAATTTGTGTCTTAAAGTGCACCCTATTTAGGGAAAGATCAATCGCCAAGCATCTCTCGAAGCTTATGTTCTGCCAACTCCGCTGGCGTTAGACTTTCTTCCTGTTTGAGCATCTGTGTGTTAGGTTCTGCTTCCTCACCAAACAAAGCAGCTAGTTGTGCTTTTGCATCACTTTCTTTTTGCTTGCTTACTTGTTGCCCACTTACTTTAACGCTTACCTCACCTGATGGTGAAAAGTAATCACAAAAATTAGCTGTCTCTCTATCCCTAACGTCTTCAGCCCGTGACTCGCTGCAATTGTTTCGGCCATCAAATTCTTTACACATTTTACATACATGCTGGTCAGCACTGCAGAACGGACATTCTTCACGCCGCGACATTGGTAAAATCACATTTTTAAGTATGTTGCCGCATTGCCAGCAGCGTAAAGGCTCAGAAATAGAATGTGACATATATTGCAACTCCTAGTGGTCCAGTTGACATACTCATACACAGCATACACGACCTTGTTACTGTTGTTGTCGAATAAGTGGGTTTGCATACATCTTCAACAGCTTTCGTTGTTCTTCAATGCTTAGCATTGCGAGTCGAGACGCTAAATAACGTCTTGCAGCTTCATCCTTAGCTGTTGCTTTTTTAGATGAAGCAATCTTCGCTAGAGCGGCTTTCGACACTTCATCAGGCTGACCGTCAGCTAACATATTCAACGCAACGCGGGAGGTAGAAAAGGTGTGATAACCTGCCAAAATCTCCTTATCAATAAATGCCGCAACCTCCTTTGCACTGTTAAATTGAGTACCAACTAACATCCCGAAATGTACGTTTACTCTGCCTTTTTGACCTGTTATCCCGTTAACGATACTCTTCATGTCTTCATTATCAGGCTTGTCATAGCTACCTGCTTTTTCTGCTTGGCATAACTCTTTTGCTTTACTGACATCGCAAGGATCAAATTCATAAGAAATGGATACAGGCACAATTCTCAAACCGGCAATATACTCGGCAAAATCAATGTCCTTCGGTTTATTAAGTGACAACATCGACAAAATAGCGGGGTTAGTTACATCAATACCGTCTTTTGCTCGCCCTTCTCGTTGTGCAATCCAAAGGTGCTGGTCATCGTGTTGCTGCGAATAATGAATGTATTCACTCAGTAGCTTAGCTGCCGCTAGCTTTTCTCTGCGACCTTCAACGGATCGTTGCACTACAAAACATTTATTTAATCGCAGTAGATCAGCAACCCAATCCTTACTGAGCAAGTTATCACCCACGGCGATCCTGACCGTGTCTTGCCCATTGATGTGGAGCACCCAATTTATAAATGCCGGATCGAGTGCGATATCGCGATGATTACTCACAAACAAACAAGGCTGAGACAAATCAAGTGTGTCTATCCCAGTCACCGTTAACGCTTTTGTGGTTTTGGCGATCATGCGCTGCATGTATGGTTCGACCATGACTTGAAAGCCGCGTAAACTTGCGGTGGTTTCTATTTTTTTGCTAATAAATTGTTTGATAAAAAAACCGAATATCGGCTTCGTAAACTTCGGCCACTTAGCAAACCGAAAGGCAACTAATGTGCTAATGAACTCTTCATTATCGACCAATTTTTTTAGAACGTCGGCCAGATCCGAATTACCGTATGGCCTTATTTCGTCAAATTTAGACGTCATATTTTTTACTTCACCTTGATCATGTCACTTTAATACGGGCTTATTCCAATACTCGCCACTTTACTTCCAATTGATCAGTTTTTGTACTCACAAAAAGTGAATCATCACTGATGGTTATGGACCAGTTTGTTGTCCTTTCAACTTGTTTTGCTAAGGCGTTAATTTGCTGCCATTCAAACGCAAAAAACTGAATAGGTAAAGCGTCAAATTGCTGCTTGTTCTGTTTCCACCAAACGTCCGATTTGGTATTAAAACTGTATACATAAGTATTCTTGCAAAGTCGACAGGCTTTTTTCATTCTTTCAAAGCTAGGTTCGCCAACGTCAATCCAAGTCAATAATTGATCGTCCAATGTTTTTTGCCAAATGTCGGGTTGTTCAACCGAACTTAATCCTTTGGTGAAAGCGAGTAAGTTTTCGCTGTCGTCATGTGAGTGCAAACAAAACACCAACGCGCGAACCATCATGCGCTCTAGAGTTTCAGAAGGATGCTGGGCAACCGTCAAATTTAAATTGGGATAGTGCTGATTGTTGAGATCAGCTAGCGTAACAGTAAATTTGTAAATAGTTGGTTTTAGAGCCATTAGATTTTCAGTTAGTCTGTTTGGTTTTGGCGTTATTGAAATTAAACAAAGGTCTATTTCAGCGCAGATTGTGAAAGCGATTTTTTTGCAGAGTGTACACTAAGTGCAAACTATCTGGTTGAAATATTGCACGCTAAATCAGTGCGATTGCAAATTGACTGCTTGCTGTTTTTGGTTGCGAACGAGGCGACGCTCAACTTATGTTTGTAAATGACGTCAGTTGGCGCTAGCTTTGATCTCTGTGACGCAAGAGCGACGCGTTTGAAATCTAGTTTAACCTGCTAATTATTCGCAAAAATGACTAAACCATAGATACACGCATTAATTAAAGTATTGTTTTTTAGGTAATTTATATTTGGTATGCGCTTTGCTTAATCTAGTGGCAAAGGTAGGGAGGTCTACATTAAGCGCACAGCTGCGTAGACCGCCGCAATGTATAAACACACATCGTGATATAAAAGGAATACAAGCATGTCAGTAATATTAGAAGATAGACCAATTGAGCAAGTAAAAGAAGAAGTCATTGACGTACTTATTCATAACTACAGCCACGGAATAATTTCTAATGAAGCGTTTGAACGCAGACTAGATGCAGTTATCGCAACATCATCGCATCAAGAGATGGTGGATCAAATTCAAGATTTAGACGCAGCGCCCGACGATACCTTGAAGAAGCATAAAGAACAGCAGTTTTCCGTGAATTACAGTCAAACTCCTGCACATGATACTGAAACACTGGTGAATATACTGGGCGAAAGTGACCGCAGTGGCGTGTGGACCGTGCCTAAAGAAATCAAAGTATTCACTTTGCTAGGTGGTTCTACCCTTGACTTTACCGACGCACGTTTTACCAGTCCAAATGTCACAGTGAGAGTCATCAGCATATTAGGTAGTGACAAGATTTATGTTCCAGAAAATGTGAACGTGTTATCGAAGGCTTTTTGTATACTCGGTACCTCACGGAACAAAGCCCCCTCTGTTGCATCTTCGCATGCACCTACTATTACTATTGAAGGATGGATTTTCTTATCTGAACTAAGCATTAAGCTTAAAACTACCATAAAAGAAAATTTTGTCGCCTTCGCCAATAAGATGAAAACAATGTTTGAAACAAACTCAAAAGGCTAACTTTTCATTCAACTAAAACATTCTGCGTGCTCACCGTTTTAAAATGCTGAGCACTTTTAGTATTTTTAGTATTTTTAGTATTTTTAGTATTTTTAGTATTTTTAGTATTTTTAATGACAATTGCCTCATCCATGAACTAATCCCAGGCTCCTGCTGTAATAGTATGATGAAAAACAATTCTGCGCTATTCTTTGTGATAAGCGTGCTGTTTTGAATAGCCTTTATAAATAGCCTTTACAAAAAGCCTTGAAGAAGGGCCCTCTCGTTTATTTTGATTACATGCTTAGGAGCATTAGATGCATTGGCGTCGTTGGTTAGTAACTTTTGTGTTTTTTTTCGCCGTAGTCGGCTTACTTGGCTTTGTTAAATTTAATCAGGTAATGGCCGCTATTGCCTTTGGCGAGTCATTTCCAGAACCCAGTGAAACGGTGCAAATTCAGCGTGTTGAAACAACAAGCTGGCAGCCTCGCTTAACACTCACAGGCTCAGTATTAGCCACTCGCAGCATTGAAATCCGCAACGAACTCGAAGGCATCGTTACATTTATCGGTTTCGCATCTGGCGGGAATGTGAAAAAAGACGATGTGCTGGTGAGAATGCAGATTGATGATGAGCTAGCCCAACTTGACGCAATTGAAGCAGAAATAAGCATTGCGCAGCTTGATGTCAGCCGATTCGAAAAGTTAGTAGAACAGCGTGCATCAAGTCGCGATCAAGTCGACCGTGCTAAAGCGCAATTAGCGGTATCAAAAGCCAGAAAACGCTCACTCGAAGCGATCATTGCGAAGAAAACAATTATCGCTACATTCGACGGACAAGTGGGTCTACATCAGCTCGAAAAAGGCGCTTTTTTATCGGTAAACAGCTTGATCACCAAATTAGTAAGTGATTCAAACACGGTCTGGGTCGACTTCAATATTCCGCAAGCCTATTCCAATCTTACAGTAGGCACACCGGTGACCGTGTCTTCAGATATGTTAGGCTTGTATGATGCAAAAGCCAGTATTGCTGCAATTGATCAAGAAATATCAACTCGTTCAAGAAATATGAAAGCACGCGCCGAACTCACCACCGAGCAAGTGAAATTAAAACCAGGGGCTATTGTTTCGGTTTCACTGCCTGTGTCGGCATCAAAAGAAGTGGTTAGGCTCTCATCCAAAGCAATTCGCTACGATGCTTTCGGCACGTATGTTTTTAAATTAAACAAAGACGATAAAGAGAACTGGCGCGCCACTCGACAAATTGTCCATGTTCTCTCCAAAGAGGACGAGAGCACTGTTATTGACCTTGCAATGAGCAATGGTTTGACAGTGAACGATGTGATTGCCACACAAGGCTCATTTAAGCTACGCGAAGGCATATTAGTTTACACCGATGAACAGAGCAAATGACGATCATGGAGAATCAAAAACCGGATCTTGGCAAACCTAGCATCATGGACGTTTTTTGCAAGCGTCCTGTATTAGCCATAGTATTATCCTTAACACTGTGCTTAATAGGTATTCGTGCTGCATTTGAATTACCTATACTGCAATTCCCTAAAATTGAGAGTGCATCACTGCAAATAGTGACGCCCTATGTTGGCGCATCAGCAGAGGTCATTCAGGGCTTTATTACTGAGCCGATAGAACGCGCTGCGGCTTCTGTTCCTGGTGTTGACTACGTTGATTCAAACACCACACCCGGCGTCAGTACAGTGACCTTATGGTTGCGTCTTGGTGTTGACAGCACACGCGCATTGGCTGAGCTATCTTCAAGGCTTGACCAAATCCGTTTTGAATTACCGGCTGGCGCTGAAGACCCGTCCGTACAAGTTGTCAGAGCTGACCGCCCCTTCGCTGTTTTTTACTTAACCGTTAACTTTGATGAAGAAAATGCGGGAATGTCTCGATTAGAAGTGACTGATTACCTATCACGCCGTGTTGTGCCCAGTCTAACGACGATTCCTGGGGTTCAGCGTGTTGGGCTAGAGGGCGGACGGTCTCCTGCTATGCGCATCTGGTTAAATGCGGAAAAAATGGCCGCGCTCGACGTTGCCGCTGACGATGTTTCACAAGCACTACTTGCAAATAATCTCGTTGCTACTGTCGGGCGCAGTGAAAACGCTCAACAGCGCATTGGGCTGCTAACAGATACGTCACTCACCAGCGCCGAGGAATTTGAAAACTTAGTTATTCGCGAAGTGGATGGTGCACAGATAAAAATTAAAGATATTGCCGACGTAAAATTGGGCGAAGAAGAAGGGCAAGTCAGTTCCCGTTTAGACAAAAACACGGTGTTGTACATTTCAGTTTGGCCATTGCCTGGTGCCAACGAAATAGAAATTGGCGATCGGTTGTATGACATGTTGGATAAGATAAATCCGACACTGCCTAAAGGTTTGAGCATTACCGACGGCTATGACGGTACTATCTATATGCGTAACGCCCTACGTGAAATATTTATCACCTTAGCCGAAACGGTATTATTAGTTGGCCTAGTAGTCGTAGCCATGATGGGCTCGTTTAGAACCGCCTTAGTTCCTCTTATCACTATTCCTATTTCTATCCTTGGCGCCATAGCCGCGATGACATTAATGGGCTTTACGCTGAATCTTCTTACCGTCCTGGCGATTGTGCTATCGGTTGGTTTAGTGGTCGACGATGCTATTGTTGTGGTTGAAAACGTTGCGCGATATATGCGTCAGGGCATGAGTAGAATGGAGGCTGCTCTCGCCAGCTCAAGGCAATTGCTCGCGCCGATAATCAGTATGACAATTACGCTAGCGGCTGTTTACGCGCCCATCGGATTGCTCTCCGGACTTACCGGTGCGTTGTTCAAAGAATTTGCTTTCACCCTCGCGATAGCCGTGTTGATTTCAGGTTTTGTGGCCATAACACTGTCTCCCATTATGAGCGCTTATGCCTCACCTGAAGGCGGTAAAGAGGGCAAGATGACGCGCAAAGTGAATGCCTTCTTTGAACGCCTTCAACACATCTATGGAAAAGTCTTAATTCGCAGCATAGAGTGGAAGGCGCAAGTACTCACTATCGCATTATTCCTGTCTTTATTATCCATACCTTTCTACTTACTCTCATTAAAGGAACTTGCACCCACAGAGGACCAATCGAGTATTAACGTAATCGTTGAGTCATCTCCTGAGGCTTCGTTGGAATACACAATGAACAATATGGACAGGATTGTGGACACAATGAAAGAGCTTGACGGCGCTAAGTTCATGTGGCAAATAGTGAACCCTATCGGCGCATTTGGCGGTGTTGATTTTGTTGACTCGAGTGAGCGTGACCAAAGTGTGCAAGACATGTTTTGGAAAGCGTTTGCATCACTTTCATCAGTCACCGGATTAAAAGCATTTCCGGTATTAGATTCTGCACTACCGACATCCGGAAATTTTTCTGTCGAATTAGTTGTGCTCAGCACCGACTCATATGAGGAGATGAAGGTAAATGCAAATAAAATGGTGCAAGCGGCGATTGCGAGTGAGAAGTTTTTGTTTGCCGACACTGACTTAAAAATCGATTTACCGCAAGCACGTTTCAACTTAAACAGGGAACGCATAGCTGACTTAGGCATGGATTTAAGCAGCGTGAGTCGACAGTTAGAAGTGCTATTATCAGGTAACTTTGTTAATCGTTATAATCAAGATGGTCGAGCCTATCGTGTTATTCCAATGATTGACGATCAAGGCAGAGCGAATCCGGATGCCATACTCGATTTACAAATTCGCACACCCGCGGGCGACCTAATTCCGGTTCGATCGATTGCAACTTTAGTGACGGAAACCGCGCCGCGAGTATTGAGTAAATTCCAACAAAAGAATGCCTTTAGAATATATGGCGAAGTCATTCCGGGCACGACCAAAGAACAAGGTTTACGTGCTCTAGAAGAGGCTGCAGCAGAACTTCTACCGCTAGAATACAGTATTGATTATGCGGGTGAATCACGGCAAATTAGGCTGGAAGGTAATACCTTAGAAGGGGTTTTGTTAGTGGCATTGGTATTTGTTTTCTTAGTCCTTGCCGTTCAATTTAATAGCTTTAGAGACCCTCTGGTCGTATTGCTAGGCAGCGTGCCTTTAGCGCTCGCTGGTGCAATGATGTTCGCTTTTTTAGACTTCACCACCATTAATATTTATTCACAGGTTGGCTTCATCACCTTAGTAGGATTGATAGCCAAGAACGGGATATTAATTGTGGAATTTGCAAACCAGATGCAAAAACAAGGACTGGCTAAATTCGAAGCTATTCAGTTAGCGGCACAAACTCGGCTGCGCCCTGTATTGATGACGACGGCGGCAACCGTACTTGGCCACTTCCCCTTAGTACTTGTAACAGGTGCTGGCGCTGAAGCGCGAAACAGCATCGGTATCATATTGGTTGCTGGAATGTTGGTAGGAACCATGTTCACCTTACTCGTGCTACCTAGCGTGTATCTTGTTTTAGCTTCCAAGCATGCTCCCGATGAGTTAGATAGCCTAGACACAAAGTGACAGCATGAATCAAAACAGCAGACGTATTGGCTAACTGACCTTATGAACCATGGCTACTGTTGAGCATGTTACATTGGATATGTAGATTCTGTGCGCTACTGTATTGCTGTTATTTTAGTTAATAGGGATCGCGCTTCCGCTTTTAAATGGCGTTGCAGATCATTTCCAATGGTTCTCATGTCATTTTGCAATAAGCCCAAGCTGGGTTCAAATTGGTTGGTTAAATCAGGTTGGATATTGTATGCAGGATGAATAGATTGCGATATGTCAGATAAGCACAAAAGCCAGTTATATTTTAGCTTTTTTTGTATAAACAATTTAGACAAATGTGTTGATAAAAGTTTAGCATATATCGATGATTGGGAATAAAAACAGACTTGTGGAATTTTCCATATCTGACTCTCACCCTCACGAATATGGCCCTCGCAAGACCAGCAAGTTTCAAACAATCGAATCGCGTTTAACTCAAAAACAAGCGCGACGACACTGCGTTCAATCGGATACTGAATAGGATCAACTGATAAGGATTTAGGTGCTTCTGGACATTTAGGTGAGCAAATATCGGGTAAATGCTGTTGACAACCTGCGCATGGAGGCGAGACCAATGGTTCATCTTGAATAATAAATTTTTGTAGATCAAGTTTGACTTGTTCTAAATCAAAGAACTGATTGTTAGGTTCGCAAATTTTCATAATATTGTCTTCGATAAATGTAGCCTAGTTGCAATTAATGGCTACGTCGATATACAGTATTACACAAACCAAACGTTTTCAATTAATTGAAGGCTCACCATATAGAAGATAATCTTATGCTAGCTATGCACTTTGATAAAAGATGGTTGGATATGCTTCTAAAAGCACATAAGAAAACATTTTCAGGAAGCTATCAGAATGTGGATTATGAAGCGAAGGTTATAATCCCAGACTATAAACATAAGGTAGCGGATTACTTTAGCGATATTATTAACGGGAATATTGACGATTATTGCAGGCGCGCGGAATTGCCTCTTGTTTATGACCATTACGGTGTTGAAATTGAGTTTAAGACACCCACACAACTCGACGTGCATGAAGAAGACCAAATTTTAAAGCCAAGTATTAAGGCGTTATTGCAAAAGATAGGGCCTGTTACCTTTAAAAACGCCTATTTTTCAGCTCATCTAAGAGAAGTGAATCAACGTAATAGCTTTCCGCATCTAAATTTCCATATTGATCGAAATGTAAGTATGCCCACCCGATTTTCAGTTTACACGCGAGACCCTTTTGATGAAGAGCAAAAATTCCCCCGTCAATCATCAACATTGTTTGTGGCTTATGCTGTAGGTTATTTACAAGCCGTTAGAGAAGGACTTATCGACCCCAATAAAACGAAAGGCATACATCAATCGTTTGAAATATTTAGAAAGATGAATATTGAGGCTTTAATCGGAGATCTTATTATTGAGCAACGATGGGATAAGCCTTATGGCGTTGGTGAATTATCAATGTTAGATAATGCAACCGAAATGCATAGCAGTTACGAGCGTATTTATGCACTTAAAGGTTATCGAATAGGTGTGCGCTATGTTGCCTAATGCATTCTGAGCCCTAGTCATGTTGTTGCAAATATTCTATAGCCATTGGACATATACACTCTTAATATAGCATAGCTCAATTTGTCGTGGGTACTGAACTGATTTGGCGCGTCACTAAATAAAACCATCGATGCGACACTGTCCGCTTTCAATACTAAACCCACACACATGTCCTATCAGGGGATTAGTCTTCGCTAAAAATCAATAAAGATGTAAAATTACTGATCATTCTTTGTAATTTTTTTGTTTCAGATATATGCTTATCCAATCCAAATTTCTAGTCCAACTTCAACCTAATAAGAGAAGCCTATGCCTTTCAACCAAGAGCTTACCGAAGAACTCAATCTTATCCTTAAATTCCCCAATAAAAGCTTAATGCAAGGACTTAAAGTGCATAATGATGCAGACCCAAGTATGGTTGCTGCAGCACAGCGTTTGTTTAAAAAAGGAATTGTTAATCAACCTGATGGGGGCTATTTAACTGACTTAGGCCACGACCTTGCAGAGCATGCTGCCGTGATACAGTCGGCACTAACTCATCCAGGTTAACTGTCATAGGAAGCAAAATAAGCGAGCGTTATTCAGGGCGTAAAGTTGCCAACTTCTTTTGCTTCTTCTCTTTTCGATAATGTTTAAAGGAATCAAAAGTAAACAATGCTAACGCGGTCCAGACAAAACAGAAAGTGACTAACCGACCAGTGCTTAATGGTTCGTTATAAAGGGTCACCGCCAAGATGAACATCAATGATGGTCCAATGTATTGAAAAAAGCCCAAGGATGAATACCGAATGCGTCTCGCCGCGGCCGTAAAACAAAGTAATGGGGCTGTTGTGACAACGCCGGCCAACAATAGTAGAACGTTCAGTGAGGTATCGTTAGTACTGAGATCAGAAGCTTGTGTCGCAAAGAATACCCAATAGATAATGGCTGCAGGCAAAAGAAACAAGGTTTCAATAAATAAGCCTGGCAGTGAGTCCACCGAAACTTGTTTGCGTAGCAAACCATAAATGCTGAAACTGACGGCTAGCGTGAGCGCAATCCAAGGCAGATAACCGAAGTTAAAAATCATAATTAAGACTCCAAGCACAGCGATCCCAACCGCCAATTTTTGCGTCATTCGCAAGGTTTCGCCCAAGAATAATCGACCTAGAAAAACATTAATGAGTGGATTGATGTAATAGCCCAAACTCGCTTCAAGAATGAAGTCGTTATTCACGGCCCATATATACAAAAACCAATTGCAAGCTAACAGCGCACTTGCCGCCATTAGCGTCAATAGCACACGCTTATTTTTAATTGCGGTTTTTACTTTACCGATATGGCGCAAACCAACGATCAAAAACGTTAGCAACACCACCGACCAAACCACGCGGTGTACCAATATTTCGACCGGCGGCACAGCTGCTAGCGCCTTGAAGTATAAGGGTGCAATTCCCCACATCGTGTAAGCACAAATGGCGAATATCACACCTGAACGAACTGAATTTGCTTGACTCAATGGACTCTCATTTAATCTGAATTTTGATGATTTATTAACGTAACCACGAGGCTTCTCATGGATTAATAGTGTGTATATTAATATGTTTGTAATCTACAAGATTACAGGTCACTTTCTGACTTAGGATTCGGTGCATTTAGCGCAGCGCAATACTCTGCCATTTCACCACCAAATGCAACAATTCGACATTCAAAACCTTGTATTACTTACTGTTGCAAAATAGTCTGCCAGTACAGCATGAATTCAAAGTCAAAAACGCGTAAACTGTATTAACTGAAGTTAACCGAGATAAACATTGAGCCTAATTGCAGAAAAACCTGATGCTTTATCCGACACTGATCACTCGGGATTTGATGTGACAAGAGCTGAATTGGCTGAAACTCAGCAACATCAGCAATGTGCTAGGATATTAAAAGATACCTTCGGTTACTCTGCATTTCGTCCCGGACAAATGGAAGTTATCGACAAAATATTGAAAGGGCAAGACACACTAATTCTGCTACCCACTGGTGGAGGCAAATCCTTGTGCTACCAAGTACCAGCATTAGTGCTTGAAGGCATCACGATTGTGGTTTCTCCGCTAATCTCATTAATGCAAGATCAGGTTCAACAGTTAAATGCTCAAGGCGTAAATGCAGCCTATTTAAATTCATCGCAAGACGTCGAACAGTCCCAAAAAATAAGTGAGCGGCTTTATAACGGCGAATTAGATTTGCTGTATGTGGCGCCAGAAAGACTTTTGCAGCCATATTTCTTGAATTCATTGCAGCGCCTTAAAGTAAGCCTAATTGCTGTGGATGAAGCACACTGCGTTTCGCATTGGGGGCACGATTTCAGGCAAGATTATCGTCAGCTTGGTCGTTTAAAATTGCACTTTCATAACGTTCCTTTTATTGCGCTAACCGCAACCGCTGACCACGCCACACAAGTTGATATTCAGCATCAACTGCAGTTAGACAATCCTTTTGTGTTCAAAGGCGGCTTTGATCGCCCTAATATCAGATACAATTTACTCGCTAAATACAAAGGCTTTGAGCAGGTCGTTACATTCGTAAAGCAGCAAGAAGGCGCTGCAGGCATTGTATATTGCAATAGCCGAGCAAAGGTAGACGATCTAACCCAGCGCTTGCAGAGCGCTGGTATTAAGTGCGACGCCTACCATGCAGGTCATGACACAGCAACGCGAGAATTCGTGCAAACCCAGTTTTTAAAAGACGATGTACAAGTAGTCGTTGCAACCGTCGCATTTGGCATGGGGATAAATAAATCTAACGTCCGTTTTGTGGTGCATCATGATGTACCTCGAAGCGTTGAATCATATTATCAAGAAACTGGCCGCGCTGGCCGTGACGGCATGCCCGCCGAAGCCCTTTTGCTGTTTGACGAGCGTGATGCTGCCAGAATTAAGCAATGGATTTCCACTGGTACAACACCCAACCGTTATGATATCGAAATGCATAAATTTGAAGCAATGGAGTCGTTTGCAGAAGCACAGACCTGCAGACGACAAGTGCTGCTTAACTATTTTTCAGATTATCGTGAAGAACAATGCGGTAACTGTGATATCTGCTTAGATCCACCCAAAGCATTTCAAGGTACGACTCAAGCACAGCAAATACTGTCGTGCGTTTATCGCCTGCAGCAAGATACTTCCGTGCAATATGTAATTGACGTACTGCGCGGTAAAAGCATCAGAAAGATACTCGACAATAAGCACAATGAATTAAGTACCTATGGGATTGGCAAAGAGCAATCCGATAACTATTGGCACAACATTATTCAGCAGTTAATTCACCAAGGGCTGTTAAGAATTGACATGACGATGTCAGGAGTTTTACGCATTAATGAGTCAGCACGCTCCGTGTTGAAATCTGAACGCGTTGTTCAATTAGCAGTGCCTAAGTTAAGTGTTGATACAAGCAGGCGTAATAAAGCTGAACCGGTGAATATAGACCGACAGCTATTTTCGAAATTGAAATATCTCAGGAAACACATTGCTGAAGAAGAAGGCGTGCCTGCTTTTGTTATTTTCAGTGATGCCACACTGGCCGATATGACAGACAAAATGCCAACGGATAAAACACAGTTTATTGGCGTAACGGGCGTAGGTCAAACTAAGCTGGAACGCTATGGAATGGCCTTTATTTCCCTTATTGAAGATTATCTAGCAACACGTTAAGCCTTAGCTTCGGCATCTTTCATTTTTGTCATAGCTGCTCTGTGGCTTTCAAGGTTTCTGAGCTGCTGCACATAGGCCGTCATATGTTTAAATGGCTTCAATTTACCACCATCAAACAATGCCTCTAAGCCAAAACTCATCTGCACGTCGGCGAGAGTAGGTGAATCGCCAACAAACCACTTGTTATTCGTCAAGTGACCTTCTATAAATATCAAGTTATCTTTAATGTGCTTTCCAAAATAAGCATCCATTACACCATCTATTATCTTAGCGGCTATAAACTTAATGAAGAATGGTCTGACTTTCTCCCTCGCCTTTTCCAGCACCATACTGGTCACCAAAGATGGCATCAAGCTACCTTCTGCGAAGTGTGACCAAAACTGCACATCATTGAAGCTATCACAACTTTCATCAGGCAACATATCAGATTCAGGAAACTGTCTTGCGATGTAATCACAAATCGCTCCAGACTCGGCAATGACTTTGCCATGGTGCGTTATAATCGGTGCACGGCCTAAGGGGTGAATGTCTCTCAATTCAGGGGGAGCTAAATTAGTGTTAGTATCACGTTGGTAAACCTTAATGTCGTATTCTGCACCAACGGCTTCCAACAACCAAACGATGCGTTGTGAACGAGATCGATTCAAATGATGTAAATGAAACATGTTATATCCCTCAGCGTTATTCCGCTATTTGATTAATTGCGTGCATTTTTGCAATTAAAAATACCGTTCTAAAAATCTCTAATTTCAGTCTGCGTATGTCAACTCAGTGATAAAAGGGTTTGCACACTTCATCTGCGTTTTCTTCTTATTGTTCTGCATAGATACTCTGGGCCTGCGCATTTAGATTTAAATTAGTTTTATTCAGGTTTAGGATCGAGCTGCGCGTAGTAGGCTGATAAGTCGGCAATATCTTGATCGTTGAGTTTTTGTGCATGTGACGTCATCGCCATATTTACTCGCTCGCCACTGCGGAACGCTTTCAATTGCAACACGAGATACTGCTCTTTTTGTCCAGCTAAATTTGGATAAATTGGGATCAGTGATATGCCGTTATCCCCGTGGCACATGCCGCAAACACCCGATATTTCCTTTCCTCGCTGAACGTCTCCTGGCAATACCGTCTCTGCGCATGCTGACAAACTAATTGCGGAAAAAGTGAATAATGCGACAAGTCTTTTATTTAAGGTTATCCTTGTCCTGCTTGTGTTAGTTATTTTTTTCATTACTGATTCCTTTACACGAAACTAAAGTATGATCCCATCATACTAATCCAAACGAGATAGCATGCAACTTTTTCACAATTATGCCACTGAACTTAGCGAGATCAGCAGCCAAGTTAAACCCTTTCCCGTAACGCAGGCAAGAGTAGTGATGCGTAATCAGGCACTAAGCGCTGAACTAGGCATTGCACCTGATGAGCTAGAGAGTGACGCATTACTTATGGCCTTGTTTAGCGAGAGTGGAGCTCTTCAAAAAAATAGCATTGCACAAAAATATGGCGGTCACCAATTTGGTCAATGGAACCCAAATTTAGGCGACGGCCGAGGCTTATTGCTCGGGGAAATTAAAGCACCAAGCGGCTCCTTTTGGGATTTACATTTAAAAGGCGCAGGCCCCACACCATATAGCCGGCATGCCGATGGACGGGCGGTATTGCGCTCAACTATACGCGAGTATTTAGCCGGTGAAGCCTTACACGCGTTAGGTATTCCCAGCAGTCGCTCTTTATGCTTGATAACCAGCAAAGAACCCGTTCAGCGCGAACAAATTGAGCGCGGCGCAATGATGATTAGAACCTGCAAAAGTCACATCAGATTTGGGCACTTTGAGTATTTTCATCACAGTAATCAACCACAGCAGCTTGAGGCATTATTTAACTATTCATTTAAACATCATTTTCCTCAATGCTTAGTTAGTAGCACGCCACATAAAGAGATGTTTCAAAGCGTTGTTACCAGCACAGCGTTGATGATTGCTAAGTGGCAGGCATTTGGTTTTAATCATGGGGTGATGAATACCGACAATATGTCGATTCATGGCATCACCTTTGACTATGGTCCATATGCTTTCTTGGACGATTTTATTCCACAATACATATGCAATCGCTCTGACCATTCAGGGCGCTATGCCTTTGAACAGCAGCCGAGCATTGGCTTATGGAATTTAAATGCCTTGGCACATGCCTTTACTCCGTTTATGGAGATAGAAGAATTAAAAGCCGTGCTGATGACCTACGAAGTCACCTTAGTAGCAGAATATCACAGCTTAATTAAGCAGCGTTTAGGGCTCTATCAGCATCAAATTAATGACCCGCAATTAGTGTCTGAAATTGATCTCCTGATTGCCGAATGGATGGCTATTTTGCAAGATGAAAAAGCGGACTTCCATCAATCATTCAGGGTGTTAAGTGATCAATTACTATCGATTGAAAGTTCTTATTTTAATGGTATTTCTGACAACTTCATCAACGCAGATAGGGTTCGCCAGTGGTGTGTTACTTATCATAAAATACAGCAACGTCTGCTGCCACTTTCAAACAGCACATGGGTACAAATTCAACAAAAGATGTTGAGCGTTAATCCAAAATTTGTGTTACGAAATCATTTAACGCAAGAAGTGATTGCGGCAGCTGAGCAAGATGACTTTTCTCTGTGCGAAGCGTATCTTAACGTATTGACGTCACCCTTTGATGAACATCCTGAATTGGCCCATTTTGCCAAGCCACCGGCTAGTCAGGACAAAGGCATCGCGTTGTCGTGTAGCAGTTAAACTGTAATGCTTGTCGATATTTTCGTAACTCGGCGCAATTATCGCTTACTATCGAAACCAGAGATTGTTATTGTAAATAGAAACTTCGCTACTAATATCAGCTGGTTGAGGATATAAGGTAACGGCAAGCGGCATTTATATACTCTTAGCAAAAGGACATTATGAAATTCAAAGCAACGTTTGTTCTGTGTATAAGTATTGGACTGTTTTTGGCGATGGGGGCAATTCCACCAAATGCTTTCAGCCAAGAACAGCCTGGAGCGCTTGAGGAGAATGCGGTCGACTTCACAAGCGTTGTCGACGCAAAGAATATTGCCCCTTCAATTAACCTGCAAAAGATTGCCAGTCTGCATTACACCAGCGAGGGTCTGTTACTCTCGGATGTCGTTCAATTAACGCAGTGGAAACACGGTTTTTCGTTAACTCCGATTCCAGATGGTAAAGCGCTGTGGATTCGGTTCCAAATTGAAAATACAGGCAATACCAATATTCCTCTAATGCTAGTAGTGGGAAACACCTTTATCGATCGCGTGGATGCTTTTCTGCTCGATGATCAAGGTCGAATTATTCAATCGATTCAACGCAACAACGTTAACCCGAATGCTATCCCAGATACGAGTACCAATAGCCTGCATGGTTTTAGCATGCCGATTACCTCTCGCCCCGAACAATTACTGAGTTTGTATTTGCGAATACGTGACGATGGCCCCGCGATGCTGCCAGTTGAATTGTGGGATGCAACAAGCTTTGAACAGCAAAGCAGTGTGCGGCTTATCTTACTCGGGGCCTTGAGCGGCGGTTTATCTTTGTTAGCCACCTATTTTTTGATTACTTACATGCTCAAAAATGCCCCTGCGCGCTTTTGGTTTGCGATATTTTCGGTTGCTTCGATGACCACTTTGCTCAGCGCAGAGGGAATTCTACCGAGTTTGTTTTTACTCCCAGGCTTTGCTGCAGAGATCACAGCTATCAGTCTTACTATCTGTTTATTCGCTGCGATTAAGATTGGTAGAGATATATTTGTCCCAGTATCTCGTGTTTGGTTGCGCGCTCATTACATACTGCTACTGGTGCCTATCGTTACCTTATTTTTGTATAACGATTTCTGGCAGCTAATTTCGATACTGGGGATCATCATTGCCTTTCTGCTTAGTAAGCTTTTTGCCACTCTCATCTATCACTCTAAAATCGATATGCGTAGCACCATTATTTACTTTTGTGGCTGGGTTACACTCGGATTAGTAGCCGTATTAGAAGTGCTATCGTTCACGCAAGGTGCAAGTCATTTAAGCTATTCAGCGGCCTTACCTTTCGCTTTTACTTGTTTTGGCATCATGCTAATTGGTGTTGCCATTATTAGTCGTGAGCATTCATTAGTATTTCGACAAGAACAAGAACAAGCCAGCATCATCACTAATCTCGAGCACTTTGCAGATGTGTTTACTAATACGGCTGAAGGCTTGTATGCAGCGAAGTCCGACGGCATATTGTTACGGGTAAACCCAGCATTCACCTCGCTCTTTGGTTTTCAATCTGAATCAACACTACTTAATACGTTTCACAAAGTTCAAGATCTATTTGCAGATCCGAGTCAAGCCGACTTATTATTTGGCGAATTATCATCGCAACAAACCGTTTTGGGAAGGGAGTTTAAAGGGAAAAGAGTGGATGGTAGTGAGTTCTGGTTTTCAATCTCTAGTCAACTTGTAAAAACAAAAGCCGAAGCTCAGCATTTCGGTAGCATTTTTGATATTACCGAGCGAAGAGTAAGTCAAATCAACCTGCAATACTTAAATACCCACGACCAATTAACAGGCTTACACAATCGTAGACACTTCGTGCAGCTATTAAATGAAAAAATCACGCAAAGCAACGCAGATGCTAGCAAGTTTGCCTTATTTTACATTGACGTAGACCAATTCAAAATCATTAACGATACCTGCGGCCACACCGCGGGAGATGTCTTCATTAGAGAACTTGCGCACGAAATTTACGAAGTATGTAACCCCCGATCAATTTTTGCCCGTCTCAGTGCAGATGAATTTGGCTTAATCATTGACTATCAAGATGACTGTATCATTCAGGAAACGACACAGAAAATCCTCGCTAAAGTTCGTACATTTGAATTTAAGTGGGATCGCCATCGTTTCAATCAGAGCGTCAGTATTGGTATAGCGAAACACAAACTAAATACCATTAGTGCGGAAGAGCTGCTGAGTTTTGCTGATACGGCTTGTATTATAGCGAAAGAAAGTGGGCGCGATAAAGTACAAGAATTCTCGAAAGAGATGGACACAAAAAATCACTATGAGCGCGAACTGCATTGGGTAAATGAGGTAAATCGAGCACTCAAAGACGATGCTTTTGAATTGTACTTCCAACATTATCGTCCACTTAATACATCTGACACCGGTGACTATTATGAAATTCTTATACGTCTTAGAACACCAGAAGGTGAGTTAATTGCGCCCGACTTCTTTATGCCAGCAGCCCAAAGGTACAATTTAAGTAACAAAATAGACAGGTGGGTGATAGAAAGTTATTTCAATTGGCTAAACATCAACTCAGAATTCATAGATAAACTGGCTAAGTGTAATATCAATATCACAGGACCGTCATTATCTGATGAAGACTTTGTATTTTTCTTACTCAATGCATTTGAAAAATATCATATTCCACACCACAAAATATGCTTCGAAATTTCAGAAACGATGGCCATTATTAAAATGCACGATACCATCGAGTTCATCAAAACATTCAAAGGCTTGGGTTGCACCTTTGCGCTAGATGATTTTGGCACCGGTTTCTCCAGTTATGGTTATTTGAAAAACTTAGCGGTCGACTATGTCAAAATTGACGGTAATTTCATTCGCGATATTTTAACAGACCCAATTGACCTCGCGATGGTAATCTCCATTCGAGACGTCGCTAAGGCAATGTCCATCAAGACGATAGCAGAGTTTGTTGAATCGGATGACATTATGGTGCAACTTGGCAAAATGGGAGTAGACTTCGCACAAGGTTATTGTATTGCAGAACCTACACCTTTAATTGGGTTTGTGTCGTATAATATGGGCCCAACAGAATAAGCACTGTTGGAAAATTGAAATTCATCCCCACATATCGCTTACTTCGAGGGCAAACAGCTAGCAATATGAGTAATCCATACACTTCATTTGAATTTGTCAGTCGCGCAAAACTGCCCACTCGCTTTGGGCTGTTTGTTATTCATGGCTTTGTAGATACCGCTAACAACCAAGAACATATTGCCCTGTCATATGGTCAATGGGCTGAAGACGATGTGGTCCCTATCCGCATTCATTCTGAATGTCTAACAGGTGACGCACTGTTTAGTATTAAGTGTGATTGTGGCTTTCAGTTAGAGAGAGCATTACAAAACATCGTTGCCAATGGTTGCGGTGTGCTGCTCTATTTGCGCCAAGAAGGTCGAGGTATCGGCTTATTGAATAAAATTAAGGCATATAGTCTGCAAGATGAAGGCTACGATACCGTTGAAGCTAACGAGCATCTTGGCTTTGATGCAGATATTCGCGATTATAGCATTTGCAAGACGATACTAGACACACTAAAAGTGAAACGCGTAGAGCTTATGACAAACAACCCTAAGAAGGTGCAGGCACTGAAAGACATGGGCATAGATGTTGTGCGACGCAAGCCAATTGACCACGGTATCACCGATGCAAATAAAGCTTACCTTAAAACCAAAACTGAAAAGTTAGGTCACACATTTAATACCGACCATTTAAAATAATATTTTCTGGCTCGTGTTTTAATCAGATTCCGTTATGTTCAGTTTCAGTTAAGTTTACTTAGCGTATAACTACGGGTATCCAAGCAGGAGGATATCCTTATGAATACGAATCAACACGTAACAACAAGCAGAGCAAAATTATCAGTTAGCGTTTTAAAAACACTGGGCTACACCGCGTTGTTAACTGTATCGTTAACTATGGGTATGCATTATGCCCAAGCAACCTCATTGCAATCCAATAAAGTGTACGGTTTTCAAAAGAGTCAATCTCAAAGCGAGTATGACCAAATAGATGCTGCCTTAGCACCTATTGCTCTTTATCCTGATTCATTATTAACCCATATTTTAATTGCTTCTACCTATCCGTTAGAAGTCATTGAAGCTGCTCGATTTATTCAGCAGCATCCAAAATTCAATCTAAATGATTATGAAAAAAATGGCCTTGACCAAGGCACTATCGAAGCCATACAAGAAGATGCTTTGGAATATGGTTGGGATGCTTCAGTCGTTGCGTTGACCGCTTTTCCCGATATTTTAAATAATATGAGCGACGATTTAGGGTGGTTAAGTGACTTAGGTGATGCTTTCAAAGATGATCAAGAACTGGTTTTAGGGCGTGTTCAAAAACTACGTGAGATGGCTTATGACCAAGGTAATTTGCAAAATGATGAGCAGCTGGAAGTGGTCGTTGAGCGCGAGCAAGACACTCGCGTCATTGTTATTCAGCCGCGCCGTCATGAGGTAGTTTACGTACCCTACTATGATCTGGATTTTATTTACGGACCTAGCTGGCATGTAACAACGTCGTATCGCTGGTCAAGACCTTACTATGCGCGTCACTATCGTCATAACTATGTTTATTTTACACCGGGCGCATACATAGGCACTCGTTTATTATTTGGGGGGATTTTTTGGAATAAGCACTACGTTTCAATAAATCGTGATTGGTCTTATCGTAACGCCCGCAGCTATAACTATAAAAATACACACTATAAACGCGTACAGCATAAAGAATACCAGCGTTGGACGCCAGTAAAACGAGCCACTCGTCATATTGAACGTCAAAAATACGCAGGCAATAAATC
This sequence comes from Glaciecola sp., assembly GCA_965660625.1. Lineage (GTDB taxonomy): Bacteria > Pseudomonadota > Gammaproteobacteria > Enterobacterales > Alteromonadaceae > Glaciecola. The sequence continues at coordinate 79,418 of CBFIAR010000008.1, forward strand.
AACGCATAATGCTTATAAACGCAATGCTTGGGTAACCAATAAGCAAAGCGAGTTTGCCAAGGTGCAACGCGCAGATAGCAAATTGGAAAGACCGTTTATCCGCAGTACTGCTAACACAAAGCGTCAGCTTTCAAATCCGCAAAACGGGAGGGGACAAAAGCAGCCGATGCAGAGACAGACCGATAAATCGATTATTCGGCAGCCTAAGCCAATTGAAAAGAGCGAAATTCAGCGCAAGGACAGAAGCCTAAATCCGGTCAATACCAATAAAAAAGAAAGGAACACCGTATTGAAACAGGAACGGTTTGAGCGCAAAGAGCGCCAAGATAGACCAGAACGAAAAGCATTGCAGTCTCAACGAGAGGTTTCACCACCTCAACGGAAGCTATTATCTGAGTCAAATCGTAAAATTACCAAACCACAGCGGGAGGTATCGAGAACGCAGCCTCAAAAAATACAGAGAACGAAAACGATACAGCACTCTAAAGAATAGTGTTAAAAATCAACAGCGTGAAAATGCAGCCGTTTTGTGGCAACAAGTTTAAGTGACTTACGGTAAGGCTGTTACCGTTAAGGCATGCTAATTATGAGGCCAGCTTCAGGGGGGATTCTTCCCTCGCAAACATCGGGATAAATATCAGCCATCCCCTGCAAGCCCTCAATACCTGTCATTTTCAACCATTCACGACTTTTTGCAAACGAGTGCGCGAGGTATTTCCCGCTTTTCTGCTCGAAGCCTTCCATTGTGCACTCTTTAATGCACTTTTGAAGCTGCGATGGTGCAAAGAAAAACTCGCTTCGAGCTTTAATGAAATCTGGGCCTGTTTTCATTTTTGTCCAATGTGTTACGCCCACATTCGAGCAAAACTGCATGTTATCACCTAAATGTTTATGCAAATCGTTAAGCACTTGGCCATTTCCCGACATATCAACAATAAGCGTTGGTTTAGTAGCATCTATTTGTGCTATTTGTTCATACGAAAGCGTTGTGTCATAAACCCCCAAGCTTTCCACCATCGCCATATTACGCGCTGATGTTAAAGCAACTAGAGATGGCGCATTCACATCATTTTTTACGCCATACGCTAATCCAGTACTGGTTTTACTAGAAGCACTTATCATCACCAGTTGGCTGGCACCAAACCAATTGTTATTTTGAAAATAGTCATACAGAGCAAACGAAGTAATATGCAGCGGATATAGCAACATGCGATGATCTTCATGGTTTTTCATGTAGCCTGGTTCAGATTCTACTTTACGATAAATATTATAACCGACTGGCAGCGCGGTCCGATGTTCAGAACCATCAATCCATGAGGTAGCGCTGATTTTAGTTGGGTGCATTAATAAGTGAGTCGCCGGCGGAAAGTAACCAAACAAGCGCTCCCCTATAGGCACGTCGGCATTGTTCGATTTTATAACGTCGGCAAAACCCCAGACAGGTAACACGCCCCAAGCAGAGCGATCGTCGCTTACATTTGCCGTGTCAGCATGAGGCGGAAAAAACTGCCAATACCCTATCTGCTCAGCAACGACTGCATAGGTAATGTTGTTAGCGGTGAGCGCAAATTTATCCACTTTCACGAGTACCTGACCTTCTAACAATGTGTGGCTTGAAAGGTCATTGTTCACAATTCTGCAGTCCACATAGTTACTTTTACTGACTTGAAATTCACTCATGCTGTTTATCCTTGTTGTATTGCAGCTAGCACATTGCTATTAGCCGCCAGTGACCGGTGGAAAAAAAGCAATTTCATCACCGTCATGCACCGGCGATGTCTCGCTTGTTAAGGTTTGATTTACCGCAATCAACACATCTTGTTCTGCGAGTAAATTCCATGGCTCTCCGCGAGCAACGAGCTTTTGTTTAATATCAAAGACGGTTTTTTCATTAGTAAACTCGTAATCCAAGGTATCGATACCTAAGCGTTCACGCAAAAAAGCAAAAAATCGTATATGAATCATCATTCAGCTCGCTGCCAATCACCCATTTTACCGCCTTCTTTTGATAGCACTTTTATGCCCCCTATTATCATATTGGGATCGGCAGCTTTACACATATCAAAAATCGTTAATGCCGCTACAGAAACCCCCGTTAAAGCTTCCATTTCTACTCCTGTGCTACCTATTAGCTTGCACTCGCAGCGAATATTAACTCTCGACTGTAACTCGTCAATATCAAATTCCACGGCAACTTTTGACAACATGAGTGGATGACATAATGGAATAAGTGACGGACATTGTTTTGCGCCCTGAATAGCTGCAATCCTAGCGGTAGCGAGAACATCACCTTTGGCTGCGCTATTGCGCTTAATGAGCACAAGCGTTGTGGGTGCCATTGATACAAAGCCTATTGCCACCGCTCGTCTTGTACTCGGTGTCTTGCCACTAACGTCGACCATACTCGCTTGCCCACTTTGATCAACGTGAGTTAATTTACCTTCGCTTATTAATTTGTTATCCATACTACCCCTATTAGCATACTATGTTGTTATCACAGCAGCTTGTAAGTAACTCATTCTATTTGCACCTCAGCTTTCTTTTAGGCTGATTTTTATTTAACTCTTGGCTTTCAAGCTACTCGCCAATGGGCACTAAACACGTTGCTTCGCCGTTACTGAATCGCACTATACAAAAATGCCGCGCTGTGCATCGGGGAGCCATTTTGTTTTTGTTCAGCCTCTTTGACCAAGTTCACAATACGCTGGTTTACCGGCGCCGTTATGCCGTATTGTTTGGCAAGGTTAACAATTTCGCCATTCAAAAAATCAATTTCTGTTTTACGATTTAATACAAAATCCTCATACATCGAAGAACGAGCTTTGGGGTCTATTTTAAGCGTAGCACTCGCGACACGTTTAAATAAGAAATCAGGCAACGCTAAAACATAAGGCATCAAACTAGGTACAACCTTTCCGGTTCTGGCTGGTTTAATGCCCGCTTCTTTCAATACCATTAATGCTTCTGCAATCACTTTTGTCATTACTAAGCGATACCTACGATTATTCATTTGCTCTAATAAAGGCACTCCAGACAGCGCATTCACTGAGTTGTTGAGATTCATAATCAACTTTCCCCACTGTACCCCTTGAATATCATCATGCAGTGTTAAAGGTAAGTTCGCTTGTTTAAACGCCTTGACAAGATCAAGATATTCCCCCACTTTCGCCTCAATCGCCAAGTTCCCCTCAGTGCCGCAATGAAATTGACCTTGCCCGTTATTAAGCACATTGAAAGGAATCATCCCGTTGATTATCTTATGCTCCGGCAGAACAGTCTTCAACACATCTCTATTTTTAGTGCCGTTTTGAAAGCTAACAATCACAGCTGAAGGCTTAGCATAGGCAAGAATAGATGCTGCTGTGGATTCGGTGTCACCGCTTTTCACCGTAAGTAAAATATAATCTGCGTTAGCGATACTATCCATCGAAACGGAGAACTGTCGCGGCTCAATCGTCAGAGTCTCATCTCGTCCCTTCCAGTCTGTTGCATTTAAGCCATAGTCAGTCAGTTGCTTTTGAATGCGCTCTCTGCCGATCAAAATGACATCAATATCATTCGCTATCAGACATCCCCCCAGGTAACAGCCAACGCTACCCGCACCCACTATTGCAATCTTTTGCAGCATGCTTTTTTACCTTTTTCTAGCTAAACCAATACGACGCCTTTTAATCGTAACAAATTGAACTACATAAAAATGAAGATAATATCTAACGTTTCTCGTTCAGAATTGCAATGAACTGCGCACCGATTTAGAGCACATTATTTTGATGTTTTTAGTGAGCAAACTTGTCAGCAAATATCTTTGCAAAAAATTCAGGAGAAGAATTATCCATATTAAAGTACAAACTCGGTTCGATTAGCTCTACCTCAATGATCATGAGTTCACCGTTAAGCGACACAATATCAACTCTGGCATATAAGGCTTCTTCGGGTAAGGCATTTATCGTTTGTTCGCCAAGAGCAAACATGGCCGCACTCGGCTCGATGCTTGTCAACTGACCACCATGCTCTTCTTGTACTCTGAAATCGCCTTTAGCAGGTTGCTTACAAATAGCGTGGCTATATTGCGAATCAAAATAGAAAAGTGAATACTCGCCTTCTTCCACAATACTCGTTAAGAATGGCTGGATCATCGCGGAACGGTCTTTAAAATCGGCTTTCAATGAAGATATATTTGCTGCGACAGAGGCCGGTGTAAGGCGATAGGTAAAATCGGCATTTGCGCTGATATAAGGCTTAATCACTATTTCGTCACAAGCAAATTGCTCAAATGCCACCGCAAAATCCTGCTCCTGCAATGTCTCAAGCCAAAGCGTTGGTATTATCGGAACACCTTTATCTTCTAGTTCCTTCAAATAACACTTTGAAATATTCCACTTAATCAGCGATAAGGAATTACACAACACAGCAGTTGAATTCTCAATGCTTTGTAAACATACAAGAAAATCATCGCAATGTGCCTGATAGTCCCAAGTACTGCGCACCACTACTGCGTCATATTGGTTCCAATCGTGATTTTTTGCGTGCCAAGAAACTTCTGTGGAGTCCCACCCCCACTTTTTCAGCGGAGCCTCTAACAAACGATCGTAAACGAAAAAATCCTCTAATTTATCCGTTGTTAGAATTGCAACTTTGCGCATGTTATCCCTTGGTTTGTCGAGAATTATCTTGTGGTGTTAATTGTTGCATCTGCGGTAAGTTGTGCTGAGCTGCTGGATTAGTTTCACTGTGTTTTGAACCGAATAGAACGGCTGCCATTATAATGCTCGCACCGGCGATGCTTAAACATAAATTACGTTTGAAATGCATAAAATCCCTCTTTAATTAAACAACTCTATTCCATAGAGCAGCGTTTCCTCTCTTGAAAGGCAAACGATGATAGCCAACCCGCTAAGAGTCAAATGATAGCAAACAATAGACCAACGACGCCACCTAATATAATGCTTTTATTATTATCCTGCGCATTCAATACATCCAACAAAACTAGAGAGCAGCCTAGTAAAGACCGTAACTGACGGACACAGTAGTTGCTGCAGGATCAGTCACTTTATCATCAGAGCGGCCAACTAGATCGAGGCTAGTTGGCACTCTAATAATATGCCATATACTGTTAATCTGAAAATTGGCGAATGATGGTGTTGATGGTGTCTTTAGCATCGCCAAATATCATGCGAGCATTGTCTTTAAAGAATAGCGGATTTTCGACGCCGGCGAAACCAGAAGCCATTCCTCTTTTCAGAATAAACACATTTTTCGCCCGATCGGCATTGATAATTGGCATACCATAAATTGGACTCCCTGCAATGTCTCTTGCTGCCGGGTTAACCACATCATTTGCACCGATCACAATAGCCACATCAAACCCTTCCATACGCGCATTTACGTCATCCATTTCAAGCAGCAACTCATAAGACACATCCGCTTCGGCCAACAGAACATTCATATGCCCAGGCATCCGCCCGGCCACTGGATGAATGCCATAAACAACTTCCGCTCCGTTTTCTTCTAATAGCACTTGAAGCTCCTTCATAGCGTGTTGAGCTTGAGCAACCGCCATACCGTAACCAGGAATAACGAGCACTGATTGAGCGGCCTCTAATACATAATAAGCATCGTCTGCAGCCATCGGTTTAACTTCACCTTCAATTTTAATTTCTGAGGTACTAACCGCTTGAAAGCCAGAAAAAAGAACGTTAGTGAGTGAACGATTCATCGCCTTGCACATAACACTGGTCAAGATAATACCGCTGGCGCCGACAAGGGCACCGGCAACAATGAGCAAATTATTGTTTATTGCCAAGCCCGCAGCACACGCAGCTAAACCTGAGTAACTATTCAGAAGTGATATCACTACCGGCATATCGGCGCCGCCAATAGGAATAACCAGCATGACACCCAAAATAATGCAAAGGGTGACAAAAGAATAAAGATATATCCCACTGTTTATTGTCTGAGGATATATAACAACCAAAGTGCCAAGGGTAACAATAGCCATGACAATAAGAATATTCACCACGGCTTGTCCGGTAAACACCGTTGATCCGCTGCTAATTAGCGTCGACATTTTGCCGCTGAGTTTTGCCCATGCGATGACGCTACCAGAAAAAGTAATTCCCCCTATCACTATCGCCAATAAAACAATCACCAATAAGTAGCTTTCTATTGCAGAATCAGCTTCAACCATGGCTAAGGCAACGAGTAAACTAGCCATGCCTCCGACACCATTAAGCAGTGACACCATTTCTGGCATTTCGGTTAACGCAACTTTTTTGGCTATAAGTGCCCCTACTGCACTACCCGCCACGATCGCCACTATAATCCACTCATAAGCTAAGATATTCTGGTCAATTAAGGTAGCACAAATGGCGACTAGCATGCCCAGTGCCGAGAGTTTATTGCCGCGGCGAGCTGTTAAGGGATGACTTAGTAATTTCAAACCTAAAATAAACAAGGCAGCGCTCAGGACGTAAATCGCATTGATAATGATTTCTGAATTCAACATATTCGTTCCCTACTTACGTTTGAACATTGCAAGCATGCGGTCAGTAACCATATAACCGCCAACTACATTGATTGTCGCTAGAAAAACCGAAACACTGCCGAGAATCTGTGCGAGCAACAGGTTTTCATTGCCAGAATAAGCAATGGCTCCAATCAAGGTAATGCCTGAAACTGCATTTGCGCCACTCATTAGCGGCGTATGAAGCGTGGCGGGGACTTTACGAATCAGCTCAAAACCTAAAAATATTGCTAACATTAAAATCATTGAAAGGTAAATAAATGACATTAGTCGCTCTCCTTCGTCAATAGCGCTTTGATAGTGGGGTTAATTAGTTCGCCTTGATGTGTAATCAATGCCGTCTTTAAAATATCATCTTCCAAATTCAGCAAGATTGTTTTACTTTCAGGGTCCCAAAACTCGAGCAGGAGTGCTTGTAAGTTATTGGCATACATTTGACTCGCATCCAATGCAACCTCACTCGCCCAATTTCCGGTTCCAATAACAGTCACACCTTCAACGGTAACAACTTCTCCTGCAACACTACCCTCAACATTACCGCCGTTTTCAGCCGCCATATCGACAATGACACTGCCAGGTTTCATTTTTGCAATCACGTCTTTTTTGATCAACAGCGGTGGCTTCCTACCAAATAATTGTGCTGTCGTGATCACGACATCTGAATTAGCAATGCAGTCGGCCTGAGCTTTTTGTTGGATATCTATTTGCTCGGGAGTCAGTGCATTTGCATAGCCTTGTTCATTTTGGCCTGTTTCACCGATATCGATAGCTAAAAATGTAGCTCCAAGAGAACGTACCTGCTCCGCTACAACTTCACGAGTATCGTAAGCAGTAACAGCCGCACCTAAGCGTTTCGCGGTAGCAATTGCTTGCAAACCAGCTACGCCTGCACCAATGACAAAGACTTTTGAAGGTTTCAAGGTGCCCGCCGGCGTCATCATCATGGGGAAAACCCGAGGTAAGGTGGACATGGCTTTTGCCATCATTACGTATCCGGCCAAACTAGCCTGTGAGCTTAGTGCGTCCATCTTCTGACAGCGACTGCTGCGCGGTATCATTTCAACACTGAGCGCTGAACGACCCGACTGCTGAAGCCATTTGATGTGCTCGTGTGCATTAAAAGGATCTAAGAAACTAATACAACAAACTGTCGTTTTGGTTTTTTCCAACTCTAATTTTTGCAGTGGATGAATAGACATCAGTAAGTCGGCTTTAGCAAGCACAGAATCTCGATTAGATTCTATTAGCGCCCCAGCCGCCGCATATTCTGAATCTTCAATATTGATATTTTTCCCAATACCACATTCAACGATGATTGTGGCACCGAGTTTTACATAAGCTTTTACATTGATTGGTAGTAAACTGCAGCGACGTTCATTTTTCACTTGCTCCGCGACAAACCCGATTGTGCTCATTGCCCCTCCTTTTTTAGCTGAATACTGTTGAGTTTTGCTGCAATGTTTAGGTGAAGTAGATCTTCAGACAAATAAAGCAACAACCTCAGTATGCATATTCTGCTTTAAAAATCATCGTCTTTTGTTGTATCGTCATTATTCATAGAGTGATTGTTTGTCTGGAGCTGGGTATCTTAGGCGCTTGATCACGATAGCGCTGCATACAAAGACATCGAAACAACATAGGCAAGCAGACCGTAAGCAAAGAATGCCCCCCAAGCATAGCGATTCTTGCCAAGTTCCGATTTAAGCATTGCAACGGTAGCGACACACTGTAATGCAATAACGTAAAATGCCAGTAGAGCCACTCCTGAAGCAAGAGAGAGACCATCTGCTTGAAGGTTAGCAGCCAAACCTGCAATGTTCTCATCGGCGTTTTCGATACTAAACATAGTGCCTAAAACACCAACAAATACCTCTCGCGCTAAAAATGAAACCAAGATAGCGACACCATAGCGCCAATCGACACCTAGGGGCGTAAAAATAGGTTCTACCCATTGTCCAATTAGCGATAAGTATGAGTTTTGTAAATCGCCGTTATTAGGAAAGTAGCCCAAGGTCCAAATAACCAAGGAGACGACAAAGATGATCGGAGCAGCACGCTTTATAAACTGAACACCACTGTTGATAATACGGTAAAACAAGGGCTGCCAATGTGGTAGTCGATATGAAGGCAACTCGAGGATAAAGGGCATATCTTGGAGCTCTTTAGACCCTTCTGTCATTTTGTTAAGCAAGCCACTGACGATAAGCGCAGTCAAAATGCCAAAGGCATATAAGACAAAAAACATCGCACCCTGCAAGTTAACCCAGCCTCCTAAATACCTGGTATCAGGCACAAATACCGCTATTAGTAATGCATAAACAGGTAACCTTGCCGAGCAAGACATCAGCGGCACAGTTAGCATTGTCACAAAGCGTTTGCGAGGCGATTCAATTGTTCGAGCTGCTAATATTGCAGGGATCGCGCACGCATGCCCCGACAAATAAGGAATAAAGCTTCGGCCTGAAAGACCAAAAAAACTTAAGGGCCGGTGACAAATTAGCGCAGCTCGAGCTAAATAACCGCTGTCTTCCAACAAGCCGATTATGAGGGTCAATATCATTATTTGCGGGACAAAAACTAGAAACGAACCCAAGCCCCCAAAAATAGCGTCGGTCATAAAGTCATTTAATATGCCTTCTCCTAAGAAACGGGAAACGACACCTGCAATAAAGCTAATAGCATCTTCTGTTGCGTCCATGAGCGGTGCAGCCCAAGTAAAAATGCTTTGAAATAAGAAAAACATGATCAGCAAAAAAGCAAAACCACCAAACACAGAATTGAGCAAAAATCGGTCTATCGCGTTCTGCCGTTTAAGTACAACATCAGATTGGATTGCAAATTCCTTCGCTAGGCTTTTTGCTGCAAGCCCGAAGGTCTGCTGGTTGGTTTCTGTCGTTTTTACACGATATTTTTCGGGCGACATCGCAACTTCACTCAAACCTTTTTGTAACTCGCTAATACCCATTAAGGTTTTTGCAGATACGGCATACACTGGGCTACCTAACTTCTTACTAAGCTGGTCAGTATCAATGTTATGATTGAATCTTAGGAGCTCATCCACCATATTTAAGGTGAAAACGACCGTCTTGTTGTGCTGCTTCGCAATTTCCTGAACCTGCAAAGCAAACACCAAGGAGCGTTCCATCCGAGTAGCATCGAGGTTGCATAAAATAATGCTGGTTTTTTCGTCAGACATAGCATTGAGCAGCTGGTCGATAGCAATCGATTCGTCTTTTGATAAAGATTTTAAAGAGTAAGTGCCGGGGTAATCGATGAGCTCGAATTTTTGCTGCTGCTTACCATCAAACGCATCCGCACTTTTCGGAATCGCATTGTCCAAATGAGCATGAAAAATACCACTTTTCAACTCAACAGTCACACCGGGGAAGTTAGCAACTTTTTGCCTCAAGCCGGTTAATTGATTAAATAGCAGACTTTTACCCGAATTAGGTTTACCAACAAGAAGAATTTTTTGCATTTTAAATAAGGTTAACGTTTACGTGGTTAGCAACACTTTGTTCAAGTGAATAAATACAGTCGCCCAATTGAATAACCAGAGGGCCATTAAAAGCAGTGCGCTTAATACAAGTAATCAGTTGTCCTTCTTCAAAGCCCATCTCTTGTAACCTGATAGCAACATCTGAATGCATGCTTCTACAAAGGCTTTGAATAGAAGCTGATTTTTTTGAAGGAATATCCCAGACAGTCATGATGCTCTCTCTTAAACTACTGAATAATTGTTATTCTGAAAGTACTGAATTAAGTGTGTCGAATTGAGTACGTCAAAGTCAGTACGTCAATTTAAGCAAATTACTCAGTGAATAATGTAACTAAGTTAAATAAGAATAGTTCTTATTTAAACTATTATCTAGCATACTATCCGAAAAATAAAGAAAGTCCAGCAAGCCTATTGATATAGCGCAAACATAAGTAAACAAAAAGGGCTTCGTTTCACCATGCGTTGAAACAGAAAACTATACTTATGTATCTGTTGCTCTTATTCTTGTGTCGTTCGAATTAATAAATTGAAAAGATATGGAAATAAAACAAGCTAAAGTAGGCATTATCGGGGGTGGGCTAGCAGGTCTTTATACTGCGTATTTACTGGCACAACATAATATTTCATTCGAATTAATAGAGGCAAAAGCTGTATTGGGTGGCCGAATATACGGTGAAAAAACAGAGGTGTCTGACTATAAAATAGATCTTGGTCCTTCTTGGATTTTCCCCCACCAGCAAGAAATACAAACCTTAGTGACTGATTTGGGTTTACAGATAATAGAACAGTACAATACAGGTGACGCTATTTTTCAACGCAACTCGCATGAGCCTGCGCAACAAATCAATGGTGTTGCTCCGCCCCCCATGTATCGAATCTTTGGCGGCACGACGAAACTGATTGACTCTTTAGCGAATGGTATTAACGAGCAACATTGTCGTTTATCAACAACGGTCAATTCACTTCGTTTTGATGGTCAATATTGGCATTTAGAACTGCTTAAAAATGGCTTAGCAAGCGATTCAGATGACGCCAGTCAATATAACCATAGCAGTCAGACATCTCGGGCTTGTTCGGTTTCATACGAGCGCATTGTTATTGCTACACCTCCTAGAATAATCGCTCAGATGTTGAAAGGCTCAGTCACAAAATCAGACAACACAAATGGATTTTTAACCGCATTAAGCAGTAAATTTGAGCAAACTCCCACTTGGATGGCTGCCCAAGCTAAGTTTGCCGTCACCTACGATCGACCTTTTTGGCGCGAACAAGGCTTATCTGGCCAAGCTTTTAGTCAAGTTGGTCCTCTAGGTGAAATGCATGACGCTTCTTTTGAAGATGCAAAAGGCAACTCAGTTTTTGCCTTATTTGGCTTTGTAGGCATTCCGTTCGCACATCGCCAACATGCTTCTAGCGAACAAATGCAAAATGCTTGTCTAGCACAGCTTCTTGCTATCTTTGGTTCAAAAGCAAGTGAGTACACACAAATCTATTATAAAGATTGGGGAACCGATGCTTTTATAGCAACTGCTCTTGATCAAAATCAAGCATCTATGCATCCACACATTAATCTTACATCCGAACAAGCACAACTCCAGCACCTAAAACTACACCTTGCAACTAGTGAGTTTTCAGAGTGCGACGCAGGCTATATGGAAGGCGCCATCTTAGCCGCTAAATGTGCAGTAAAAAATATACTTTCATGTGCCTCATAACTTCTCGTATTGGCATGTCGTTTATACACAACTAAGCTTGATCTTAATACGCTAACGACGAGTAAATATCAGCACATACGAGCTAAAGGCACTGACAAAACCATAACGAGATTTAAACACGAGGGCTGCATGAAAATTAATGCCGAATTTTCGAAAACTGCTTGCGCACGCATAACCGAGCAAGACTGGATGCCTTCACCTATGCTTGGTGTCGACAGAAAGCCACTTGATCGTGTGGGCGATGAGGTTGCTCGAGCTACTAGTATTGTTAGGTACGCGCCGCAAAGCCATTTCTCCCCTCACACTCATCGCGGTGGTGAGGAGTTTGTTGTGCTGGAAGGTTTATTTCAAGATGAATACGGCGATTACCCTGTTGGGTCATATGTGCGTAATCCACCTCAATCAACCCATAAACCAAGCTCAGAAACAGGCTGTGTCATTTTTGTGAAACTGTGGCAATTCCAACCGGATGATCGCAAACATGTGAATATCCTAATGGAAAGCGCAAAAATAAGCTTTGCAAACAATGATGACAATGTAGTTGAGAGACTGTTGCATGTTGACCAGCATGAACACGTGAAACATGTCACTCTCTCTGCAAATACTCATTGGCAAAGTGATGCGGAAGATGGCAATGAGATTCTGGTTCTAGACGGGGCGGTTATTCATAATCAAGAAAGACTCAACAAGCATGACTGGTTACGCATACCCAACGGAGCAGAATTACACCTTCAAGCGGGGGGCGAAGGTGCGAAAATATGGCTTAAAACAGGGAACTTGCCAGACATTGAAAACCAAATCAGACGGTTAGAGAGCGCATAGCGCTCTGTCGATAGCAATTGGATCACATGCTGTTTACCGGGTTTACGAAAGTGTTTTTGCTGCGGTTATTAAGCTAATAATCTGCCAACCTGACTTTGGTTTTATGTCATTCGACGTAGTAAAGAGCCGGAGTTTACCATCGTTATCTATCGCGCACAAAGGCAGGCACCTAGCCTTATACTCCAATTGGTAATCATCATAACTGAAGCTATCGGAAAGCTTTGTCGTTTTGATAGTCGCACCTTTGGAGGTATACGCAGCAAGTTTTCCGTAAGTCACATCGTCAGCAAATAAACCTAACTTTTGAGAATATGATTCTGAGACTTGATGGCTAGGGCGTTGCTGAGATTCACCATTACTCAAACCTAAAACCTTACCTTTGCCCATTTGATGTTCGAAATGGTAGCTCACCAAAGGGTTTAATTGACGATAAGGTGACATGATCAGAACTTTGCCGATTGCGGTTAAATCTAAATTACGTTCTGCGTGTTCCGACATCGGATTACCAAAATATGTTTGCACACCGTCCATGCGCGCTAACTTAATAGTTTCCCAGTTAGTATCGGCTAAGCATACTGGTATTTTGTGTGTCATCAGTTCTTTGGCAAACATGCGGCTAAATTGCGCGCCACCAAAAATCAAGTAGCCATTTGGCGCAGGCGCTCTGATACCTAAATATTCTGCTACTTTTGCGCTGCTTAGACTCTGCAATACCACGGTTGCGATTATGATCAGGAAGACCATCGGCACCAACATCTCCGCTTGCGCATAATCTAGTGCTTCTAACTTCAAAGCAAACAATGCAGACACGGCTGCAGCGACAATACCGCGCGGTGCTATCCAACTTAAAAGGGCTAACTCACGCCAGTTCAAACCAGTACCAGCGGACGATAAGAACACGCCAATGGGTCTTGCAACGAACATCACGGCTACAAGCACCAGCGCGGCTCCCCATCCCACATTTAATATGGCGCTTAATTCGATACGAGACGCCAATAGTATAAACAATCCGGATATCAACAAAACACTCAAGGTTTCCTTAAATTCCAAAATATCATCAACGTCCACCCCCTTCATATTAGCCATTAACATTCCCATTACTGTGACGGTTAACAATCCTGATTCATGCGCAATAAGGTTTGAGCCAGCGAATGCGCCTAACATAATGGTTAGCACAGCGGTATTCATAAGATAGTGTGGGATCCAATGATGGCGCAGCGCTAAACCTAAGAAATACCCTACAGCAATACCAACACCAAAACCGATAGAGACGGTTAAGCCGAAAGCATAAAGAGTATGGATGAAAGCGTCTTGGGTAGATACAATGTACTCAAATACTAATACGGCTAACAGCGCTCCAATTGGGTCTATGATAATTCCTTCCCAACGTAATATATTGGAAATTTTGTTACTTGGCCTAACTGTTCTGAGCATTGGCACAATGACGGTAGGACCGGTAACTGTGACTATCGCCCCCAATAAAAATGCCATTTGCCATGACATACCCAAGGCAAAGTGAGCAGCCGGCGCAACCACAACAAAGGTAACCAAAGTACCAACTGTACAAAGATTTCGAACCATCGAACCGTGACCGCTGAGGTCTTGCAGGCGCAACGTTAGCGCGCCTTCGAATAATATGATGGCAACGCAGAGTGACACCACCGGAAAAAGCAGGTCGCCGAACAGCGCATCAGCATTTACTATGCCGGTGACAGGCCCAGCAACAATACCCACAATAAGCAGAGGCAATATTGCAGGAACACGAACTTTATAAGCAAAATATTGGCAGGCGATCGACAGCAAGCCAACCAATACGAGAGGGATTATTAAGTCGTCCAATGACAATCCTGTTTGTTTGTCAATATAATAAGGTCTTTATAACTCAAAGTGACTGCATAGTCTTGATTTTTAGAGTTTCTGTACGCACTGCATGATCCATTGTTTTAACTGTGATTCGCTCATTCCACCCGACACTCTGTTAATTTCTTTATTTTTATGGAAGAAAACTAAGGTTGGAATGGAGCGAATGACGGCATCGGCTGAGACAACTGGCGCATGCTCAGTATTCACTTTTGCGAATAAAATACCGTCGGATTCTTTAGCAACATTCTCATATGCTGGCGCCATGGCTTTACATGGACCACACCAACTCGCCCAGAAATCGACAATAACGGGCATATGGTTATTTTCAACGTAGCGATAAAAATTACTATCATTCAAGTCCACCGGTTTGCCGCTATAAATGGCTTTACCGCATTTCCCGCACTTGGCTCCAACGTGCGTTTTGCTTTCTGGAATACGATTCGTTGATGAACAATGCTCACAAACAATATGCATAAAATTTCCTTAAGTTAAAAAAAATGATACTTCTCCATAAGAATTTTAATGTTGCAAATATAACGATATAAAGCAACAGTATAGTATCATTCAAAATAATAAGTAGGATAACACCATGCTGAAATTATACGGATTTGACGTAAGTAACTATTATAATATGATCAAGCTAGCGATGGCGATAAAAGGCATTGAATACGAAGCAGTCATCACGTATCCGAATCAGACACCAGAATATCTCGCAATTTGCCCAACCGGCAAAGTACCCGCCCTAGCAACAGATGATGGGGTACTTATTGAGACCAACGTTATCCTTGAGTATTTAGACGAAGTGTCTCCTGATCTCCCGCTAATTTCAGGCTCTGCTTACGAGCGCGCCAGAATAAGGGAGTTAATGAAGATGATTGAACTTTATATAGAGCTACCTGCAAGGCGCTGCCATACCGAGGCTTTCTGGGGAGTTCCTGTGCACGAAGAAACCAAGAAAGAAGTGAAGCGCGCACTCCTCAACGGTATCCAGGCCCTTTCTCGTGCAGCCTCTTTTTCGCCTTACATTGCAGGTGATAAAATGACGGCAGCCGATATATTTTTCATGTACTCAGTAAGCTTGGCGTCTGCGGTTGCCAAGAAACTATTCAATATTGACTTGTTAGCCGAAGCACCCGGTGCAAAAGAACTTTTTGCAACGCTAAACGCAATGCCAGAAGCGAAAGCCATCGCGAAGGAACAAGCCGCTGCGCAACCTGCTTTTCAGGCATACTTAGCAAAAGCGTTTGCTAAAAAACCATAGACATACAATCTCAAGTTCAACGTCAATATCATAATTGAACACTTCAACGCGGGCGCAATACTGCTCAATAACAATAACTTCAGAAAATTGATCATCAGCTCTTTTCAATAGCGCTAACGTTTCGCCATAGGCAAAAAGCAAGGTAAGGGTTTCAGTGGCGGCTTTACCAAAAATAGAAATGAATTTGGTAGCCATACTTTTTAAGTAGCATTTGTTGTGGTCAATTATACCAATGCCAACGCCTTCGTCGTTGATGGTCTGTTACTTATCTGTAACAGTAAACAAACCATGATCAATCCAATACCTAACCAGCCAATAGCGCTGAAGCGTTCCCCTACAATCAACACCGCCATTATTGTGGCAACCGCCGGTTCTAATAAAGTGATGAGTGTTGCCTGACTCGCTTCAACATAGTTGAGTCCATAACCAAACAAGACATACCCAAAAAACATTGGCACAATCGCCATATAAATAACAACCAATGAGTTACCGGTAGAAATGAATAGATTATCACCTGTGAAGAGAAGTGAAGGTAACAATAGAAAGGCAGCCAAAGCAAACATACTAGACATAGCTGATTTTGAATTAATACCAACATCTATCATACATTTAGCCGCCCACGAATATAAAGCGTAGGTTAACCCAGCAACTAAGCCAAGTAGCATGCCCAGATAATGACTAAGTAATTGCGTGTCGTAACCTGTGTTATTTACTTTACCCATAGCTAACATCACAATCCCGATGACACCGACTGCAAAACTGAGCAACCATCGTTTAGAAACCGATTTTTTGCTGATGAGACACTCTAACATCACTGTGAAAAAGGGTGCGCTGGCAATTGACAATACCGTACCAATAGCCACACCAGAAAGACGCATTGAAGTGTAAAAAGCCAAGGGATAAATCGCCACGGACAAACCGCCAACAAGCAATAATTTATAAGAACCTAGTAGCCTCGCTGAATCAGTAACTAACTCTCTGAATGCGCTTAGCACAAGTAATGAACCGCCAACACCCATAGCAAATGCACCCGTTGCTAATGGACTGACGTTTGGCGTAAAACTCGCGGCAGTGCCTGTTGTTCCCCATAAAAAACTGGCGATGATTATGGCTAAGCCCCCCCGAAAAATATGGTTTTGATGGTGCATGTGTTTCCCTATAGGTGGTTTAAATAACTCGAAATGCGCCGACTGCAGCTAGAAAGGTAGTCAAATCTAGTATTGATGACCCCAAGAAGGCCCAACATCACTAATGGATGATTGTCAACGTGTCCTTTTAGCATGCGGCCACGGAAGTGAATGCCCTCTGGGGTGACTCATTGTAAAAATTAGCAGATAGCGGCGGTCATTTGCTGCACAAAGTCGATGTACGCATTAGCATCTTCAGGAGCACCTTTTAGCTTTAAATGATCGGCATAAGCAAGTCTGGCGCTCATTGCTAACCAAAATACAGCGCTAATCAAACCAACAAAACGCCACAAGTTTGTCTTTGCCCACTTAAGTGCAAATGTCACTGACAACACATATAACACAAATCCACCCAGCTTAGATGAAGCCCAACCATTCACAAATGGATAAAGATTAAGGGGATTAGCTATAACCATGTATGCCGCAGTCACAATGAACAAAGTATATAAAATGTGCGGTCCTATTTTTAAGATCTTATTATTTACTGATTCTGATTTTTTCATCGTCAACACAAAGCTAATGAGGAAAAAAACAAAAGTTAGCAAAATTATGGTGAGATGAGTGTGCTTTATTATCGTGTACATGGCATTCTTTCCTTGGCGTGTTTATTCTTGTTATTGACTACTCAAATGCAATCCAACACATATTATTAGCATCCACCCCGAAATAATAGGGGTCAGAGTTAATTAAATTCTCAGAGGAAAGCCGGCACTGCGCTTGTAACAGGTGCTATTAGAACTAAAATTGGTTCTTTTTCGAACAATACATTTCGCCTTTGCGCAAGCGCGCAATTTTAGGATTGCTTTAGTTCTTCATACTATGTATTTTAAGCTTGGGACACGAAAAGCAAACCACGTTCCTTGTATTTTGCTCAATTTGTCCCAAGCTATATACGAAGCGTATCAAACGTAACAAAGCAAAAAGGAAAACCTATGAAAATAAATGTTTCAGGTCACCACTGCGATATCTCGGAATCAATCAAAGAGGATATCGAGCAAAAATTCGAAAAAATAGCGAACCATTTTCCTACTCTAATCGCCCTAGATATTTTTGTGACAAAGGAGCACGGTGAATACAGTGTCGAACTAGCGACCAAATATGAAGGTACCAGTATAGCTGTCAAAGGCAAAGATGACGTAATGTATCCAGCGATTTTTCAAGCTCGCAAAAAATTAGATGCAGCTCTTACACATCGCAAAGGTCAATTGAAGAGTGACCTTCACGAAAAGCCTACGGTAACAACACCAGAAATAGCTCATGAAATTATTCAAGAAATGGATTTAAAATAGTTTCTTCGGTAACCCTTTTATAAAAAATAAGATACGCAGTGTTTTGTAGATTAAGGTAATCACGTAACTGCGTATCACCCCTCACTCATTCAACGCCCTTCGGTACCTTACTCGGTGTCGCTGAAGGAGGTGTTTGCTCTTATTCAAGTGACTATGAAACTGCAAAAGAGACCGAATACCCCAATCGCTCGGCTTATCGAAGCTATTACGATGGTATGTGTAAGGGCTACAAATGGCAATGCGTCGAATTTGCGAGTTGCGGGCTGTTTTATCAACAGCTTTGGCCTCTGCCAAAAGTAGGAAAATACTGCGTTCAGATATGTACTTTTACAGTGGCTGGAAATTACTCTGGCAGCGGCGTGCGCGTCGACCCAACAATGATTATTGGAAAAGGTAGCGACTGCATGGCACTGAGGGTGCAAGATGATGATTGAAATTAGAGACAATGTAACAGAAACGTAGTGTTAAAACACGATTCATCAAATTTTACATAATCACCATAGTAAATATCGACGAATAGTTTACTATAGATTCAATTTTGAACGTATCGTAATGTCATCCCAACACGAAGGAGTAAGTGCATGGACATATTGTTTGATTATATCTTAACCGTAGAAGTAGCGATCATTGTTTTAGTATTGGTGTTTTTGAGAAGCAGTATTAAATTTGTGCCTCAAAACAGAGCATTTGTAATTGAGCGATTTGGTAAATTTCAATCGACCAAAGAAGCCGGCCTCAACTTCATTTTACCTTTTATAGACCGTATTTCAGCAGACCGTTCATTGAAAGAACAAGCGGTTGATGTTCAAGAACAAAGCGCTATTACCAAAGATAATATTTCGTTAATGGTAGATGGTGTTCTTTATTTTCGTGTGATGGACCCTTACAAGGCAACCTATGGCGTTGAAGATTATGTCTTTGCGGTAACACAGTTAGCGCAAACTACCATGCGTTCCGAATTGGGTAAAATGGAGCTAGATAAGACCTTCGAAGAACGAGATATATTGAACTTAAATATCGTAACGGCAATTAACCAGGCAGCAGGTCCTTGGGGAATTCAGGTAATGCGATATGAAATTAAAGACATTATTCCGCCGGGCTCCATCATGGAAGCAATGGAAGCGCAAATGAAAGCCGAACGGGTAAAACGTGCGCAAATTTTAGAGTCTGAAGGTGATAGACAAGCTGCGATTAACCGCGCAGAAGGTGAAAAAGCGTCAGTAGTACTGGCCGCTGAAGGTGACAAATCAGAACAAATATTGCGAGCGCAAGGTGAAGCATCCGCAATTGTGGCGGTAGCAGAAGCACAAGCCGAGGCGCTGAAAAAAGTAGGTGAAGCAGCGAACACTGAGGCCGGTCAGAAAGCCATCCAACTTGATCTGGCGACACGAGCCATTGAAGCTAAGAAAGCAATAGCCAAAGAGTCGAGTGTTATTCTATTACCTGACTCCAGCACAGAGGCAGCCTCAGTAGTGGCGCAAGCGACCAGCATTATTAACGCTTTGAGTAAAAAAGGAGTCTAGTATGGAATGGGCTGCCAGCAACTTAATTGAAACGATCCTGATTATCGGGATCGTACTTTTGATCGTTGAAATTGTAGTGTTAGGTTTTAGCACATTTTTCTTATTCTTTACTGGCCTAGCAGCTCTCGCAACAGCTTTAATAATGTGGGTTGGTCTGATTCCGGAAACCCTGCATTGGACACTCGTATCAGTTTCCTTTTTCACCGTAATGCTTGCTGCTTTACTATGGAAACGGCTTTCAAAGTTGCAAAATAAAGTAGACCATAAACGCGCCGATTCTGACTTAATTGGACATACCTTCGTACTAAGCGAAAACGTAGAGGCTGCTTTGCCAATGAAAGACAAGCCTCAGTATCAGTATTCTGGTATCAATTGGCACTTGAATGCCCATGAGGACTTGGCAAAAGGCACTTTAGTAGAAGTGGTGCAAGCTGATGTGGGTTCTTTGATGATTCAAGCAAAAAAATAGTCGCTGGGTTTAGCTTGAATACATGCAGCGCTTCGACTGCATTAGTGGCCCCTAGGACCAAGCGCTTATGTGAACCAATGTCTTGTGCGATTAGCAAACCATACAAGTGAGAGCATAACCGGCACTTCTACAAGCACACCAACCACCGTTGCTAGAGCCGCGCCTGAATGCAGACCAAACAGTGAAATCGCAACCGCAACTGCGAGTTCGAAAAAATTAGAAGTACCAATCATACAAGCAGGTGCCGCTATTTTATGTGCTAACTTCATGCGTTTTGCCAACCAATAAGCTATGGCAAATATTCCGTAAGTTTGGATCAGTAACGGTATCGCAATTAGCACGATTGCTTCAGGTTTAGATAATATAGTGTCTGCTTGGAAACCAAACAATAACGTTACCGTTGCTATCAAACCAACGATAGACCATGGCTTCATTGTGGTCAGAAATTTATCGACCCTTGAATGGTCATCTCCGTTGTCTAGGAATTTCCGGGTGAGGGCTCCAGCAATTAGAGGCACCAGCACATAAAGTACAACCGAGAGCAAGAGCGTATCCCAAGGCACTGTAATATCAGTAACACCTAGTAATAAACCTGCAATCGGGGCAAAAGCGAAAATCATAATGATGTCGTTAATTGAAACCTGCACGAGTGTGTAGTTGGCATCACCCTTGGTCATTTGACTCCAAACGAAGACCATTGCGGTACAAGGTGCTACACCAAGTAGTATCATCCCGGCGATGTATTCTGTTGCGGTTTCAGGATCAACCCAATCAGCAAACAGCACTTTAAAGAATAGCCACCCTAAAAAAGCCATTGTAAATGGTTTAATTAGCCAATTTATGACGAGTGTCAACAGCAAGCCTTTTGGTCTTTTACCCACGTCTTTTATGGATGAAAAATCGATTTGCACCATCATTGGATAAATCATTAACCAAATGAGAATAGCGATAACAATATTAACATGGGCAAATTCAAGCTCTGCAATCACCGCAAAGGAGTCGGGTACAATTGAACCCGCAATAATGCCCGTGATAATGGCAAGCCCTACCCAAACAGATAAATAGCGTTCGAACAATCCCATCATAAACTCCTTACAATTACTTTCGGTTAACGCGCTGACTTACCTGCTCTGCTGTTTCAACTCGCTCTGAATATCGATCAACAAAATAGTCTTTGTTATTACGCAGCAATAAGGTGAATTTCATCAACTCCTCCATCACGTCCACAATACGATTATAATAGGGTGAAGCCTTCATACGGCCATCTTCTTCAAACTCCAAAAACGCTTTTGCGACTGAAGATTGATTAGGGATAGTGACCATTCTCATCCAGCGACCTAAAACGCGCATCTGATTTACTGCATTGAATGATTGAGAACCACCACAGACTTGCATAATGGCTAAGGTCTTGCCTTGAGTAGGACGCACGCCTCCTATACTTA
>CBFIAR010000008.1:101290-134743 GCA_965660625.1 Glaciecola sp.
CGTTGAAGGTTTTAGCTGCATAGCATTTATAGAGGGTATATCGAAAACCCGCTCTTCAATGTTTGGCAATGTGGGTTGTTGCTCTGACATTAATTGGCACCTGCACCGGCAAGAGCGGCTTTAAGTTCGGTTTTATTCAAATCTTGTTCCGCAATATCTTTCAGTTTGTGAACGCGCTTTACTATTTCATCAATGCAAACTAAAAAAGCCTTTTCGATTTCTGACTCGTCGCCCGCTACCTTTGAAGGATCGCTCAGCCCCCAATGCACCTTTAAACTATTACCAAAATACACAGGGCACGTCTCATTTGCTGCAGAATCACAAACAGTGACGACAACATCTGGCTCGAAGCTTTCAAAGTCATCCCAAGACTGGCTTTGTAAGTTTTCGATAGAGTGACCCGTTTGCGTAAGATACTTTAGTGATAGCGGGTGCACCTCACCAACGGGTTGACTGCCCGCGCTTTTAGCGTCAATTACATCACCCGCGATACTGTTGGTGATGGCTTCAGACAAAATGCTTCTGCATCGATTGTGAGTACAAATATAAAGAATTTTCATGCACGATTTCATGAGTAGTAGCCTTAGATTAAAAACAAGAGTTAACAACAAGAGATAGAGGAAGATTGCGATGCAATCAATTTTTGTAATGCTGAGCTAAAATATTCAGCGTTATGCTCCGCAGCAGTAACGATGACATCTCTAGCCCACAGGGGTAATTCAGGGTCCAACTTATAAAATACCCATTTGCCGCGTCGTTCATCAATTAAAATACCGCACTTACGAAGCTGTGCTAAATGCCGAGACGTTTTAGGTTGATCGAGGTCAAGCGCCTCCATCAAATCACAAACACATGCTTCATCAGCTTTAACAATGAGTAGCAGTGATTTCAATCGAGTTTCGTCTGCAAGACATTTAAAAAAAGTGGTTGGATTCATTCAAAACACATGTGAAAAATAACATATGTTTAATTTCGCATATGATACAGCCTCGGTCAATCGATAATTTAGGGCAACAACTTTGGAACATGAGCGTTGTATAACACTAATGTCTATGATCACTCGCTTTCACATTTTATCGTTTCGTTGTACTTTATATATACCCAAAATGTATTCATTAATCGCAAACAAAAATTGGAAAGCAATCATGAGTGTAAATAGCGTTGTAGTATTAAGTGCCGTGCGTTCAGCCATAGGTACCTTTAATGGTAGTTTAAGTTCCATTGAACCCACAGAACTCGCTGGCCAAGTGTTAACAAAAGGCATTGCCGCTTCAGGCGTTGAAGCTGAAAAATACGAATCCATCATAATGGGTAATACTATTCCTACCGAATCACGCTTTCCTTACGTAGCGCGCGTGGCGTCAATTCAGGCTGGTATGTCACTTAATTCAACAGCAATGGCATTAAATCGCTTATGTAGCTCAGGTTTGCAAGCCGTTGTCAGTTCTGCGCAAGGTATTATGCTCGGCGATCATGAGCTAGCCATTGGTGGCGGCGTTGAAAACATGTCTCGCGGGGGTTATTTATCTCCGGCTATGCGTGCAGGGGCTAGAATGGGCGACAGCACCATGATTGACATGATGGTGGCAACCTTAACCGACCCTTTCGGTGTAGGACACATGGGTATTACCGCAGAGAACTTAGCAAGCAAGTGGGACATTAGCCGAGAACAGCAAGATGCCTTCGCTGCCATGTCTCATGCTCGTGCTCAAGCAGCAATTGATGCTGGTTACTTCAACAGTCAGATTGTACCGATAGAATTAAAAAGCCGCAAAGGCACTACATTCTTTGAAGTTGACGAGCATGTTAAGGCAGGTACCACTGCAGAATCGCTAGCCGGAATGCGCCCAGCCTTCAAAAAAGACGGGAGTGTAACGGCGGGCAATGCATCTGGCATTAACGACGGCGCATCATTCTTAACTCTCGCAAGTGAACATTATGCTAACAGCAATGCGCTTGCTCCAATTGCCAGAATAGTGTCTTACGCAGTTGCAGGTGTACCCAATGATGTTATGGGTGAAGGGCCTATTCCAGCTTCAAAAGCAGCCTTAATTAAAGCGGGGTTAACGATTGCCCAAATGGACGTCATTGAATCAAACGAAGCGTTTGCAGCGCAAGCTTTAACCGTAGCGAGAGGCTTAGACCTCGATCCTGCTAAAACCAATCCGAACGGCGGCGCCATCGCTTTAGGTCATCCTATTGGTGCTTCAGGTGCGGTTATTGCGACCAAAGCCATCCATGAACTGCATCGCACGGGTGGTAAATATGCGCTCGTTACTATGTGTATAGGCGGTGGTCAGGGTATTGCGGTAATTTTTGAACGTTTATAAATATCTTATAATCGCCAATAAACGTCATGCACAATATTGATTGGCTATAAAGGGTTTAAGTCATGTAAAAATTCTTTGTAAAAAGCTCGGCATTAGATGTCGAGCTTTTTGATAAATTAGTCTAATGTAGCTTCATTAAGAACTAGGCACCTAGTTTAATTTTTACAGAGCTTGAACCTTTTCGAATTAACGCTTTATCTAACATAGAACGAAACTCCTCAGTGTCATTAGCAAATAAAACCCCAACCCCCTCATCACTAGAGTGCACTACTATGCCTTTTTGCGCCACGCAACCTTCTCCAATATATTTATTGGCAAAACGAAGACGGACAAAATCACTCACTTTCAGTTCGGGGGAAGATAACTCTATAAATGCGCCAAAGGGATCAATATTCCGTGTACAAGCATCCTTTACTTGTTTACCTTTACATTGAAGGTGAACATCTAAAGTTAAAGGAATTCGAGTATAGGTACGATGATAGAGAGACATGCCAGCTCCTATAAGAAGTAGTGATACTTGCTTTAATGTGTTTATTTATTGCTTCACAAAAAAGTATAGACGTGTCTGTATGAATAATATTGACTTGAATCAAATTAGTGAATTGGTTAAACATAACTCACTAATGTGAGCTTTATAGCTAGTAGCATCAATACAAATCCTGACACTTGATCAATTTTTTGTTTTTGTCGATTTCATGAAACAAAGCTTGTTCACCACAGGTTTATTTGAGCCCAGGCACTAAGTATATGCGAAGGAAGGGCTCTGCTGAAATAAATAAAGCGTAAACTACATAAGCAGATTCTTAGCCTAACATTGATGAGCTTACGCTTTATCTTATGGTCGAATGTCGTTCAGTAGCTGAAGGGAATACAGTATATTCGTAAATATTATTGTATCTTGTCTTTGCGAGAGCTATTTAAAACGCATAGGTGCTTATGGCATCGATTAACGTTAGCTTTTCTAGCATTCGGCCTCAACTATTCTGAGGTACTGAAAATCCCCATTCCATAGTATTAGCTTAACTCACATAACGGTAGTTTGTGGTTGCGATGATATATGTTTTGCTAACTGAAAATGTTTAGGTACTTTATTCAATGACAGGGATCGTAGATTTCGATGGATGCTTCCAATTTGATGATTGGCAGGTGTTCCCCGATCATAATAGTTTACAAAACAACCAAAATACCATTGCCATTGAACCTAAAATGCTGGCCGTATTGGTGTTTCTCGCTAAGCATCAAGGTGAAATCGTTGGGCGAGATAGATTGATGGATAACGTCTGGAAAGATCGGCTGGTTTCTGATGAGATCTTAACTAGAATAGTGTCTTTACCGCGCTCAGCGTTAAAAGATTCCTCTCGAAATCCTAGATATATTAAAACTATTCCCAAAAAGGGATATTTGTTTCTTCCAAAAGTCAGCGAAATAGCAACCGCAAGCGAGCTTGTAACAACGGGTCTGAAAGGTACTCCAACAGCACCACAACAATTCAAGTCGAAGATAACTGCCCTTGCAGTGCTCAGCACCTGCAGTTAATTAGTCCTCGTATTCGCAAGCTTGTATTTTTATGACAAGGCTGAACCTATTGAAACGAAAAGATTACTAGAAACTGAATCTGCGCATACCGTAGCTCTAAATAAATCAAACCCTAAGGTATCGATAGCCGTCCTGCCTTTCCAGCGTGACACAGGCGATGTTTTCCAGCAGTTTTTGAGTGATGGATTGTTTGATGAGTTGATAACAGTATTACCCATTATCTCAGGTGTAAGGGTGGTTAGCCGCAAGCAGTCGTTCGTTCAGTCGGATAGTGAAGAACCGGTTTCACGATTCACAGCCCTAAACGACATCGACCTAGTTCTCGATGGCAGGATTAGCGAGGAGTCAGATTTATTCGTATTTAATTTACAGCTTCTGTCGGTATTATTGCTCTTGGCATCGGCTACGATTATTTTTTAAATGATCAATTTTCGATTGGCGGCTCAACATTCAGAGGTTTTGAAGATGGCGCATCGCTGAACTTAAATTATTATCCCTCTGGCTACGACCAAGGCAAGTGGGTACTTGGACTTGATATAGGTCAGGTAAAAGATGGTCTCAGTACTGGACTGAGTGCGTTCAATGGCTGCATCGTTCAGTGTGATAAGGACAAGACTCGCAATATTATGTGGCTTAGTGTGGGACATAAATTTTAGATTGCTGGTAGTTAACTTTAAATCATAGTGCAATATTAAACTTAACACACTGATTTTGCTTTTATTTTAGGGTTAAACCAGAATGAGTTAGTTAAGGGTGCTACGTAACACTTAACAAGCCAAAGAATCGGACGTATGACAGTTTGTCATTGTTTACAGAAGTTAGTTTCGCAGCCCACGATTCTAACTATAATCTTAACAGGGCATGGAATTTAAAATGAAAAAAGTAGTAGGTAATGATCTACCCACTGTGGGCAAACTTTATTTTACCGTCACAAAAACTATACCACCTGTCCCGCAACCCAACCACTGGACCACGCCCACTGGAAATTATACCCCCCCAACCAGCCAGTCACATCGAGCACTTCTCCGATAAAGAACAAGCCTTCTTGATTCTTTACCTGCATGTTTTTAGATGAAACATAATCAGTATCAACACCGCCCAAAGTGACCTCCGCAGTTCGATAGCCTTCGGTTCCATTTGGTTTAACTTGCCACTGCGTGAAGGCCTCTGCTGCCGCTTGCAATTGCTTCGCATTGTATTGCTTGAGTGGCTTATTCTCCAACTCAAAATACGGAATTGCCGCTTGCACAAAGCGTTTTGAATAGTGCTTTGTTAATGCTGTAGAAAGCTGTATTTCTGGGTTTGACTGTTGCTGTTCAAGTAAATCTTGTGCCAAGTCACCATTGGGAAAGAGGTCAAATTCTACTTCTTGACCCGGTTCCCAAAAGCTAGAAATTTGCAGCACTGCTGGCCCACTCAACCCCCGATGAGTAAACAATATGTTTTCATTAAAGCTGGTATCATTGCAGCTCGCGCGAGCATCCACTGAAATACCGCTAAGCTCACCAATGACTGCTTTATCCTGCTCGTGCAGAGTAAAAGGTACGAGAGCTGCTTTAGTCGGCACAATAGGTATGCCAAACTGTTCAGCAACTTTATAACCAAAAGGCGTTGCGCCAAGCTTCGGCATGCTTAAGCCGCCAGTTGCAATCACTAAGGACTCGCTACTAAATACGCCTTGGCTGGTATTCACTAGGTATCGACTATCGACGAATTCAATGTTGATAATCTCGGTGCGATTTTTAATATCAACCTGCGCTTTTTTGCATTCAGCTAAGAGCAGATCAACGATGTCTTTAGCTGTATCGTCGCAAAATAGCTGCCCGAGAGTCTTTTCATGATGCTTAATGCCGTATTCATTCACTAACGAGATGAAATCCCATTGCGTATATTGGCTCAATGCAGATTTACAAAAATGTGGGTTTTGTGAAAGAAAGTTTTCATGAGAGGTATACATGTTAGTGAAATTACATCGACCGCCACCACTCATGAGTATCTTACCGCCTAAGCGCTTGGCGTGATCAAAAACAATAACTTTGCGCCCACGTTTACCGGCTTCAGCAGCGCAAAATAAACCTGCCGCGCCAGCACCAATTACAATAACTTCTGTTTTTGTCACGTTACTACTCGTTGTTATGAACACAGAGCATTATCGCTGTAAATACACGAGCCATCAACTAGATGGCTCGTTTAACTTGCTTTTCTTTTGCTTAGCTTACTATTGACCCTAGCGTGTGGCTTAGAGTTGCTTTAAAATTGTCTCAGCATCGCTCACTTCAAAGCGACCTGGATCTTCAACGTTCAGTGCCCGAACCACACCATCCTCAACGATCATGCTGTAGCGAATGGAGCGAATACCGCCGAAAGCGTCGGTGTCCATATCAAGACCAATTAACTGGGAAAAACTGCCGTTGCCGTCAGCTAACATCATTATTTCATCTGCGTTTTGTGACTTGCCCCAAGCGTCCATAACGAAAGCATCGTTCACCGAGATACAAATGATAGCGTCAACGCCTTTTGCTTTAATTTTATCAGCTAAAGCTACATACCCTGGAAGATGAGCTGCTGAGCATGTTGGCGTGAAA
The DNA here is from genome assembly GCA_965660625.1 of Glaciecola sp. Classification (GTDB taxonomy): domain Bacteria; phylum Pseudomonadota; class Gammaproteobacteria; order Enterobacterales; family Alteromonadaceae; genus Glaciecola. The sequence continues at coordinate 107,742 of CBFIAR010000008.1, forward strand.
GCACCAGGAACTGCAAACAAGACCACTTTTTTATCACTGAACAATGTACCTGTGTGAGGGTTTTTAATTTCGCCATTTTCTAATATGCTAAATACCGCTTCTGGCAACGTGCCGCCTACTTCAATCATGCTAATTCCTTATTATTGTTTTATTCGCTCAGTTGATAACAAACTTGCCCTCAGCCGAGCTGCTTTAGTATTATTGCTTGCAGAATATCAGTGTTGTATGTACACATCAAATCTGTGCTTTTTCGATTCGATTGCCGTGTTAGGTTTTCGTCCAGACGCAAGTTGAATAGGTTCGGCATAACTCGGTCTTTTCACTACGACCCGCTTACCTGCATAGTTCAATGCAACTTCTAATAATCTTGCACTGTCCATATCAGCACCCAACAGTTGTTGAAAGGCGCGCATTTCTTTTTTAACTAGTGCTGATTTCTTCTTATGCGGGAACATTGGATCAAGATAAATAACATCTGCGAGGACTTGTGTATCATTTTTTGCCCCCCTACTTACAAGATAGTCTGTCGCATCAGTTTTGACCAGCACTAGTCTTTTAGATAATTTCGCAATGCCATCAATACGTTTGAGTGCGTCTTCTAACAGAGCTGCAATAACTGGACTGCGTTCAAGCATAGTGACATGCGCTCCAACGCTCGCCATCACAAAACTGTCGTTACCCATTCCGGCAGTGCAGTCGATGACAGAAAGTGCATCTTTACCCTTCATGCCAATTGCTTTAGCTAAAGCCTCATTGCGACCACCGCCATGCTGCTTGCGATAATTGAGTGCAGCCGAATTAAAATCAACTATGATGTCGCTCCAGCTCGGTTCATTACTCAAGCGTAAGGCAAGACCCTCTGTTGTGTATACCAACTGCCATTCACTCACCTCGTCTGAAGCAGAAGTTACTGTGTCGTTTTTGCTATTGTTCTTAGTTGTTTTATATCTTTTTTTGCTTGCGCTTTTGTTTTTTGCTACAGCACTATTCGGTCTTTTTAGAGCAGCATTCGGCCAGCGCTTTACGATCGGAAAACCCGTTTCTGCTGACAGTTTTTTAGCATCTTCTTGAGGTGAAATACGGTCTTTATCTTCAATAAGAATGACCATTCCTATACGATTAGCATGCGCTATTTTATCATTCGACGTAGTATCAAGATCAGGCATTTCCATACTCCTCTTTATACGCTAACCACCTATTGATAAGCGCTTGGGAATTGCTCGGATATTCACGCCATACGTATTCCGCCATACTTTTAATATCAGGTATCAGCGCTGCATCGCGTATTAAATCGGCTATTTTTAGGTCGGCGATCCCCGTTTGTTTAGTGCCCAGCATTTCACCAGGACCACGAATTTCTAAATCCTTCTCTGCAATATAAAAACCATCGCTTGATTCACGTAATACACCCAGACGTTTATTCGCAGTTTTGGATAAGGGTCCCGAGTACATTAATACGCAATGACTTTCAACCGAACCGCGCCCTACCCGACCGCGCAGCTGATGCAATTGTGCCAAGCCCAAGCGTTCCGGGTTTTCGATAATCATCAAACTAGCGTTTGGTACATCAACACCCACTTCAATTACGGTGGTTGCTACTAACAAATCAAGTTTGCCCTGCTTAAAATCATCCATCACTTGTTGTTTTTCTGCGGACTTAAGTCGACCGTGAACCAAGCCAACCTTTAGCTCGGTTAGCAGAGTTCTTAGTGCTACTGCTGTATCTTCAGCTGCTTGACACTGCAATACTTCGGACTCATCAATAAGTGTGCACACCCAGTAAATTTGGCGTTTTTGCTCAATCGCGGCTTTACGCACCCGTTCAATCACGTCGGCACGTCGACTGTCCGGTAACACAACGGTGGTGACAGGCGTTCTGCCCGGAGGCAACTCATCAATAATCGAGGTATCTAAATCGGCATAGGCTGTCATTGCCAATGTGCGAGGAATTGGCGTTGCTGTCATAATTAGCTGATGCGGATATCTACCTAATTTTTCACCTTTTTTACGCAGAGATAAGCGTTGATGCACACCAAAACGATGCTGCTCATCAACAATCACCATTGCAAGGTTCTTATATTCCACTAACTCTTGAAATATTGCGTGAGTGCCCACCAGCATTTGAATATTCCCCAGTACTAATTGCTCAAGCGTCTCGGTTCTTGCTTTACCCTTTAGTTTGCCCGCTAACCAGCCGACAGTGATACCGAGCGGAGTTAACCAATCGCTAAAATTACGCGCATGTTGTTCTGCTAATAATTCTGTTGGCGCCATTAGAGCAACTTGAAAACCAGCGCTAATGGCAGATAGTGAACTGAGTGCTGCAACTAAGGTTTTACCCGAGCCAACATCTCCCTGCACTAAACGCATCATCGGCTGAGTGCGCTGCATGTCTTGTTCAATTTCCGCTACGACTCGCGCTTGTGCGTCGGTTGGTGAGAAAGGTAAAGTAGCGAGAAATTTTTTCTTTAACGCTTCATCTGTACGCACGGCAATACCGGGCTCTGACTTCGATTGTGAGCGCATCTTTAACATGCTTAAATGGTGTGCCAACAACTCCTCAATCACTAAACGTTTTTGCGCTGGGTGTATGCCTTCTTCTAAATCTTCAATCACAATATCAGGAGACGGCCGGTGCACTAAATGCAGCGCTTCTGTTAACGACAACTGGTGCTCGTACAAACCATCGGGGAGTAGTTCTAGCAATGCGCCTTTGTCTAACTGCTTTAAAGATTGTTCTGTTAAGTTGCGCAACGTGAGTTGTTTGACGCCTTCGGTTGTCGGATAAACAGGCGTAAGCGATTCCTCTAACTGGCTATTCTCGGGGTCATCCACAATGTTATATTCTGGATGCATCATTTCTAGATTGGCTTTACCCGTGCGAACTTCACCGAAAGCCCGAATGATATTGCCTATAGCGAGTGACTTAGTTTGAGCAGCCGAAAAGTGGAAGAAGCGCAAAGTAATAGAGCCGCTGCCGTCACTCACTTTAACCAGCAACATGCGCCGTTTGCCGTATTGAATATCGGCTGACATAATTTCGCCTTGGATAGACACATGCAAGTACGCGTGCAGATCGGCAATAGGATAGAGCCGCGTGCGATCTTCGTATCTCGCGGGTAGGTGAAAAATCACGTCCTGTAATGTAAGCAGCCCGAGTTTTTTTAGCTTTTCAGCAACTTTCGCTCCAACACCTTTAAGCGTGGTAACTGGGGTATCAGCCAGTGAGTTCATTTCATAGTATTCTTTATTATTATTGATGTTGAACTGATATCTAAACTTTACCAGACCTTCGAAATTAAGCCACCTGTTCAATGGTTCAATTTCTTCTGTGATTTGCGCAGGCAAATAAACGGTTTACCGTGTTCCAGGAGCTTTAAAGGCCTGATTTATTCGATTTTATTTTAATTGCAGCGATAGAGGAGGCTATTTTTTCAGTGACTTTTGTAAAGTTTTCCTCAGTTTTCTTTTGAGAATTGCAGCGCCTTCCACCACGCTGCGTCAGCCTGAATGTTCCCTTTCTCATCGATATAGGGAAAAGGCAGGTTTCTGCGCTTACATTCTTTGAAAAGAAAAGGAAAACCGCCTTTAAACAACATATCTTGGCACTCTTCCTCATCCAAACTTTGAGTTTCATACATACCCGCTGCTTGACGCTGACGCTGCGCTTCATACATAACTGTTGCGGCAGCAACCGAGACATTTAGTGATTGCACCATACCAACCATTGGCACAACAATAGAATGGTCTGCTAATGCAATCGCATCAGCCGTTGCACCCGTCTTTTCTTGGCCGAGCAAAACGGCAGTAGGTTTGGTGTAATCAATTTCGCGAAAATCGCTGGCTTGTTCATCTAAATGCGTTACCAATACCTGCATACCTTGCTGTTTAAAGCAGACGACCGCGTCCTGTATGGTCTTATGGAGCTGTGTTTTCACCCAAACGTGACTGCCCATTGCTGTGCATTTACGGAGGTTTGCAGATTCATCCCAAACAGCGTGAACTTTATGCACACCGACGGCATCGCATGTGCGAATAACTGCAGAAACGTTATGAGGTTTGGTGACCTCTTCCATACAGACAGTAAGATCGGCTTGCCTCATTTTCAGTAAGAGACGAATGCGGTTATAACGTTCCGTCGACATGCTTTGATTCATAATACTGTCTCACGCTGCTATTCAGGTAGCACCATGACACCATCAATTTCGATTTGAGCTCCCTTCGGCAACTGGGAAACACCAATAGCGGCACGGGCCGGATACGGCTGTTTAAAGTACTTTGCCATAATTTCATTTACGGTTGCAAAGTGTCCTAAGTCGATTAAAAATATATTCACCTTAACCAAGTGTGAAGTATCGCCACCCGCAGCAGTGCATACCGCCGTTAAATTTTCGAATACTTGCACAGCTTGCTCAGTGAAGTCGTCTGAAATGATTTCCATAGTGCTAGGGACTAAGGGAATTTGACCCGATAAATACACCGTTGTGCCAGCTTTAACTGCTTGGCTGTAGGTGCCGATAGCGGCAGGTGCGTCGTCGGTCTGGATAATAGACTTAGGCATTGAATTTTCCTTTATTTGAATGAGTTACTTTTGTTTATATTGGCTGTGCCGAGACACTTTTTGAAGTTCAGGCATGGCTCGTATTTTTCGCATAATTTTGGCAAGGTGAATACGATTTTTAGTCGTAAGCTCTATGTCTATGATATAAATACTGTTTTCACGCTCTTCTGTTTGCAGATTGATAATGCTCGACTCGCTGCTTGCAATGGTTCTGGTAAGAGACGCTAATGTATCCTGATGATTAAATAGCTCCAAACGCAGAGCAGCCTTGAATTCCCCATGAGGAACTTCGTCCCATTCCATCGGTAATACTCTCTGGGGCTCTTCTTTGCTTAGCTTACGAATATTAGTACATCCCGTCTGGTGAATAACAATACCGCGTCCGGGTGATAAAATAGCAACCACTTCGTCATCTGGAATAGGATGGCAGCAACGAGAATAATGCACTAATAAACCTTCTGTACCGCGTATGGCGACGTGTGATTTTTTATCTAGAATTTCACTACTTTCGCCGACTAAACGACGGGCAACAATGGCACTAAGTTCATTGCCCATACCAATATTCGACAGCAAATCCTCGAAGCTGTCGTACTTAGTTTCCTTGACGACACGGTCAATCTCAGCTGGCGAAATTTCGTCTAACTTAATCAAGCCTAGCGCGTGACGCAACAAACGGTTACCCATGCTAACAGCATCTTCCGTTTGTTGACGTTTGAGAAAGTGGCGGATATTACTGCGAGCACGCGCGCTGACAACAAAATTTAACCAATTAGCGTTGGGTTTTGCTCTCGGAGAAGTAATAATTTCAATACTTTGGCCATTTTCCAATGGCTTACTTAAAGAATAGTTGCGACGCTCTACCCTCGCTCCTACACAGGTATTGCCTACGTCAGAATGAACTGCATAAGCAAAGTCTACGGCGGTTGAACCCGTAGGCAATTCAATAATAGTGCCTTTGGGCGTAAAGACATAAATTTCGTCAGGAAATAAATCAGACTTTACGCTTTCAATAAATTCTGCGGATGTACTTGAACGCTGCTGCAACTCTAGTAATGACTGTATCCATTGGTTTGCGCGAAGTTGTGCGCTGGTGCCTTTGTCTGACGCCTTCTTATACAACCAGTGTGCAGCAACACCTCGATCAGCCATATGGTCCATTTCTGCAGTACGAATTTGTACTTCAACAGGAATGCCATGCGGACCAATCAGCGAGGTATGTAAGGATTGATATCCGTTAGTGCGCGGAATTGCGATATAATCTTTAAAACGGTTTTCAATTGGCTTGTACATACCGTGCATGGCGCCTAAAACTCGATAACAGTTGTCCACATTCTCAACAACCACTCGAAAGGCATAGATATCCATAACTTCTGTAAAAGAAAGCTCTTTATTTTTCATCTTGCGATAAATACTGTAAAGGTGCTTTTCACGCCCTAGTACTGTGCCTTGAATGCCATGTGAGGCTAAACGTTGGACTAATTCATTCTGCGTTTTTTCAATTATCTCTTTACGATTACCGCGAGCTTGATTTACCGCAGAGCGCAGCGCACGATGGCGCATGGGGTACATGGCCTGAAAACCCAGATCCTCAAGTTCATTTTTTATATCGTGAATACCCAAACGATGCGCTAAGGGAGAATAAATTTCGAGTGTTTCCAGCGCAATACGCCGACGCTTGTCAGGACGCAATGAACCTAGCGTTCGCATGTTATGCGTGCGGTCAGCCAATTTGATTAAGATAACCCGAATGTCTTGCACCATCGCCATTAGCATCTTACGAAAATTTTCAGCTTGTGCTTCTTGTTTGCTACTAAATTGAAGTTTATCTAACTTACTAACGCCTTCAACTAATTCTGCCACGGTTTCGCCGAACGCCAGGCTTAAATCGTCTTTGCTGTAATGCGTGTCTTCAATAACATCGTGCAGTAGCGCAGCCATTAAGGTTTCGTGGTCAAGATCCATATCAGCAAGAATACCGGCAACGGCAACGGGGTGGGTAATATAGGGGTCACCACTACTGCGACTTTGGCCATCGTGAGCATCGCGCGCAAGCACATAAGCCGCTTGAATATACTCGACTTGTTCTTGTGGTAAATATCTACTTACCTTTGCTTTTAAACCTTCAAATAAATACACAATACACAGCTGATAATTAAAAAATGATAGAGAGCCAAGCGGGTAGAATACGGTTATTTTCGAGCTTTGCAAACGCAAAAACGCCGATTTTCATCGACGTTTTATATTAATTTTGCACTTTCAGCTCAAAAACTGAATTAAAGCGTCAATTTAACGTACTAAAAGCACATTAACGTCGCATTTAATTGTTAGTTATCAGACAGAATGTTCGCTACTGAAGCAAACTCTGCTGCTTCTTGTTCGCGTTGATCATGCAAATCTGATTGTTCTACTGTTTTAGCAGTCACCAAACCAAGCTCTATCTCACGCAGAGCGACTACTGTTGGCTTATCGTTACCCATATCGACTAATGGCGTTTTGCCTTCTGTGGCAATTTGTCTCGCGCGACGGGCTGCAACTAATACTAAATCGAATCTGTTGCCAATTTGGTTTACGGCGTCTTCAACTGTTACACGTGCCATGGGGTGCTCCGATAAAATCAATAGGTGTTTCAAAAAATGGTCGCGAAGTATACTGCAAAATAAGACCAAAGCATAGTTAATTAGTTTACTTTAGTGGCGATTCTCTTATTTTTTTGTCAACAACTCGGCAAACAAATGTTTATGCCGTACTTTTTGCTTTATCAAGTTCAGGCGCTGTGTCATAACGATCGCTTCAAACTCTTTGTGCGCAGTTTCTAACTGGTCATTTACAATTAGGTAATCAAATTCGTTGTAATGTGAAATTTCTGACTTTGCCTCTGCCATTCGTTTTGCAATAGTCTCTTCAGAATCTTGCCCGCGTCCAGATAACCTTGCTTGCAGCGCTTCAACTGATGGAGGCAAAATAAAGATGCTTATCACCGAGGGATTCTGCGCCTTAACCTGACGCGCGCCCTGCCAGTCGATATCCAGAAACACGTCAATACCTTGCTGTAACTTATCGCTAATAGCTGCTTTCGAGGTACCGTAATAATTGCCGAAAACCTCAGCATGTTCATAAAAAGCGTCTTGATCAATCATCCTTTCAAACGCAGCGTGATCAACAAAGTAATATTCGACACCATTTTGCTCCCCCTTGCGAGGCGCGCGGGTAGTATGAGACACAGACAACTGCATACGCTGGTCATCGCTAGATTTGCTCAAAATTTCTTTAATTAATGTCGATTTACCTGCACCTGAGGGTGCAGCAACGATAAAAAGGTTACCTAAAGGTTGAGCGGACATTTCAAGCATATCGTTTGGGATGATTTCGGACATAATTATGAATTTTTGCTAATTGATAGTGTTGCGATAATTAACAATGGTAGCATATGCTTAAGTAAAGTGTGCAAATAGGAAAACCTAAAATGAAAGATGCTGATTACCATGAACTCATAGATACCCTCTTTATCTCTGTTGGAGAGGCTCTAGACGACTGTCAAGTTGATATAGATTATAAAGGTGAACCTTTAAAGCTCATCCTGCAAGGATAAAAAAATGACACAAGAATTATTGCCAAGCGTTGAAATCCAACCAAAAAGCGAGCACAAAGCGACAATCATCTGGCTGCATGGCTTAGGAGATTCCGGGAATGGTTTTGCGCCTATCGCACCTGAACTAAAGCTACCCGAAGAATTAGGTGTTAAATTTATTTTTCCACATGCGCCAATTCGCCCAGTGACCATTAATAACGGCATGGAAATGCGTGCATGGTATGACATAAAGTCGATGGATATGGAATCACGCGCAGATCTTTCAGGTGTTATTGATTCATCGCAACGCATCGAGCAGCTGATTCGTGCTGAAATAGCGTCAGGCATTGATTCAAGTAAAATTATGCTGATAGGATTTTCGCAAGGGGGCGTAATTGCACTGCACTTAGGGACCAGATTTACACAGCCACTAGCTGGCATTGTCGCGTTAAGCACTTACATGTGTGCGCCACACACTCTGAGCGCTGAAAAATCGGCGGAGAATCAGAATACGCCCGTATTGTTTGCTCACGGCCAACAAGATGAAGTGGTTCCTTTACTCCTTGGCAATGCAGCATTTCAAACAATGAAAGAGAACGGCTATCAGGTTGAATGGAAAGAATATATGATGCAGCATAATGTTTGTATGCCCGAGATTGTCGATATTTCGGCATTTATTCAAGCAAAACTGGCTTAAACCAAATACAACAGATGAGTAATATGAGTACTACCAAACCTGCACAACGCGTTATTCGAATCGCTACAAGAAAAAGTGACCTTGCTATGTGGCAGGCTAAATATGTCCAAGCCGAATTGCTCAAGCATCATCCCGAGTTATCGGTTGAACTATTACCAATGTCGACGCAAGGCGATCGTATTTTGGATACGCCTTTAGCAAAAATTGGTGGCAAAGGTTTATTTATTAAAGAGCTGGAAATTGCGATGCAAAATGGTGAAGCCGACATAGCAGTGCACTCGATGAAAGACATACCTGTTGCATTTCCTGATGGTTTTGGTTTGCATGCTATTTGTGAACGTGAAAATCCGTTCGATGCGTTTGTATCAAATAATTTCGAGTCCATCGAAACATTGCCGCAAGGGGCGGTTGTTGGTACATCAAGTTTACGCCGACAGTGTCAACTGCGCGCATTTCGCGATGACCTTGTGATTAAAGATTTGCGAGGCAACGTTAATACACGATTAGCAAAACTTGATGACGACCAATACGATGCTATTGTTTTAGCTTCAGCAGGCTTAATACGCTTAGGCATGAGAGATCGCATTAAGCAAGAAGTGAGTGCTGACCTTAGTCTTCCCGCAGTTGGGCAAGGCGCGGTGGGTATTGAATGTCGTAATGACGACGCTGAGTTAATTGAATTGATTGCCGCGCTTAATCATACAGCTACGGCTACACGCGTAAAAGCCGAGCGCGCCATGAACGCAAAATTACAAGGTGGTTGCCAAGTTCCCATTGGAAGTTACGCCATAATTCGTGGTAATTCATTACTATTACGCGGACTCGTTGGCACGCCAGATGGTAAAACTATGCTGAAGTCACAGGTTGAAGGCCCCTTAATTGATGCAGAAAAAATTGGACAGGCGGTTGCCGACGATTTGCTATCGAAAGGTGCTAGAGAAATACTGGACTCATTGGACACCGAGTAAGTGAAACATAATGAACCATGTTTTTAAGGATAGAAACGCGACATTGATTGTTTGAATGAAACACTTGTTATCAAAACATCAAATCGGCTTGTTTGAAGATCCGAAGGCCACTTACATAAAAAGAGGCGATAACCAAATATGTATTTGATACTGCGTCCAAAATCTAAATTAAACACTTCAGTTGCTTGTTTTGAAGCGGCTGGATTACCTGCGATTGGCTGTGGCTTAATTGATACTGTTGCTTTACCAAACACTTCCGCACTGCTACCAAATTTATCTGCGCTCAATCCAGATCTTGTTGTGGTCACCAGCACGGTGGCTGCTGATTTGTATGTTGAAGCCATGACACAACACCCATTAGAAGATGCGCATGAAACTGTGCAGACTAGTCGATCAGAAAACAAAATATCGACTCCTACATTCATTGCCGTTGGCGCGAGCACAGCCAAGAAACTACTGAGTCAGCATTCCCGTGTTTTGCAAGCCAAGCCGTCAGATTCCGAGGGGGTTTTAGCGAGTATTGCGCAACTAAAACTCAACAAGGCGAAAGTTGCTATATTTAAAGGCCAAGGGGGAAGAAAGCTCATTAACGAAACTCTCAGTGCAAAAGACTTTACCGTTACAGAATTCGATTTGTATGAACGAGTTCTGTTAAAGCAACCTTATTATACTAAGCACTTTGAGGCTGAAGACATTCATTGTATTATCGCGACAAGCACGGAAATTATTGATGCAGCTTACAATTACTTTGAACCTCACTGGCTGAACACACGTCAATGGATTGTAGTGAGTAAGCGATTAAAGCAACATCTCAGCGCACTAGGTGCGAGCAACATTGTCGCCAGTCATGGTGCTACCGACAGCCATCTAACTGCTGCCGCTAAACAAGTTAAGGGATCACAACATGAGTGACAAAGAACCTACTAATTCTAATAATACCGCATTGGACAACATCGAAAACGTAATCAAAGACGAAGTTGTAATAGAATCAGATGCAAGTACGACAACCAAGAAAGTAAAAACAAGTGGTCTTTGGCTATTCAGTATCTTTAACTTTTTACTCATTGTCGGTATATGCGCAGCAGCAGCTTGGACTTGGTATCAGTGGCAACAAAATCAAACCAACGAAACAGACACAGGGCAAAAATTTGAAGCTAAATTATCTAGCATCGATTCTGTCATTGTTGAACTAAAGTCCGCTGTATCAGCATCTCAGACTGAATTAGCGAAAATTAATAATGACGTGACCCAACAAAACGAAACTCTGAGTAATAACCTTGACGGCTTGCTCGAACAAATATTAAAAAATGCAAATGAAAACAAAGCACTACAATCTCGTGTTACCGATATTTCAGGCCGACGCCCCGCAGATTGGCTATTAGCAGAAGCTGACTACTTGGTGCGTATTGCAGGTCGTAAACTGTGGTTAGAAAACGATGTGAGTACTGCGATGTTGATGATGCAAGCTGCTGATTCAAGACTAGAGGATATTGGTGACCCATCATTGTTCCCAGTGCGCAAACTTATTGCCGAAGATATTCAAGCCTTACACCAAGTTAATCCAGTGGCCATTAATTCAATAGCATTGGCATTGTCAGGTATGATCCCACAAGTTAACAACTTACCCTTGAACGCACTCAAAATACCCGCAATAGAAGAAAATAAAGCGCAAAATGAACTTAGCGAAAATATCGGTGATTGGCGTTCTAATTTAGGCAAAACTTGGGATTCACTAGTTGACGACTTCATTCAGATAGAAACGAGTGAAAAACCGGTCCTCCCTTATCTCTCAAGTAAACAACGCTGGCTAATTACAGAACAACTTAAACTCGCTTTAGCACAAGCTAAAAGTGCCGCCTTGGATGAGCAAGAGACACTTTATATGACAGCTTTACAGCAAGCCACGGCACTGGTAGTCGAACATTTCCGGTTGGATGACAATAACGTTAAGCAGTTTGCAGATGCTTTGCAGCAGCTTCAAAATACAACTATCGCTAGAGACTACCCTCGGCAGTTAAAATCAGCCAATGCGTTAAAGGATGTCATTGAACAGCGTGTCCAAAGTGTATTCAAAAATGACACCGGCGAAGGTGCACTATGAGAAAACTACTGCTCTATATTTTCCTACTCTTTATATTTTTTGGTGGACTGTTATTTGGGCATGCGGCCATTGGCGAAAAGGGCCGTATTTTTATTGCTATGGGTGATTGGCGCATTCAAATGACGGTTGTGAGCGCTGTAATTAGCCTAGTCTTTGGATTCGTAGTGATGGTTGTTTTGTGGTGGGCGCTTAAACGCATTATTAGCATGATTGCTGGCTCACGCAATTGGTTTGGGGTTTTATCCAGAAGAAAACAAAGTAAGGCTTTTTTCAATGCTATCAATGCCTGCAGCATTGGTGATTATGAAAGCGCACAAAAATACATCAACAAAACCTTCCCTGGTGATTTCGACGGTGCCAACTATATGCTAGCCGCAGATATTGATAGACGCATAAACAATGGACGCAACGTTGAACACCTCTTAAATATTGCCGAAACCTTTCCTGAATCCGAGGCGTCCTCAAAAATACAGCAGGCTGCTTGGTTTATTCAGCAGCATCAATTCAAACAAGCTGAAATCGTGCTAGATAGTCTTGGCGCCAAAACACAGCAGCAGGCTGTCGTCGTTAGGTTATGGCTGTCGGTGCTAGCAGCATTGGGTAAATGGACTTTAGTAAAAGAAAAGCTCGGTGAGCACAAAAAGGTATTAGGTGATGACTATGTCCATTGGGCGCAACAAGCAGTTCAGGGTGAGTTCGCTGAGATAGCGAGTAAACAAGGCGCTAATGCGTTAAAAGAGAAGTGGGAATCACTACCTCGCGCGGCTAAAAAAGACATTGCAAATCAAATTGTTTACATTCAATTGCTTATCGATCAAGGCTTGTCTAATGATGCTGAGCCTATCTTGGTTGAACTGGCTAAAAAATCTAAGCACCCTGCATTTCACGGTTTGTTCAAACAACTCAAGCATCCGGCCCCCATTCACGCAATGCGGCTTATAGAAAGTTGGATAAAAGCTGATCCAGACAGCGCAGGGCTTTATTCAGTGCTAGCTCACATGGCGCACAACAGCGGAGATTATATACTTGCCGAGAAAGCAGTGAGGAAAGCATTAGAGCTTGCTAGTAACCCTGAAGATGGGCGTTTATTGGCAAGATTGTTAGAGAAGCAAAATGCCTTTGAAAAGGCGAATAATGTGTATAAAGGTTTACTAACCTCATAATCCTGCTGCTGCCCTTACATTGATGAACGTCTTCAAGAGGATGGTGAAATTTTGTATAGAAAGAAAATGGGGCTTAGTTAGACGGACATAAAAAAGGCCTAAGGCCTTTTTATGCGTAAGCTTCTTGTTCAGTTTCAACGATAGAGTCTAAAACCATTGCAAGTGCGTAGTTATCAAGTGGCTTTGCTAACTTAAACACCTTTGCATCATGTTCTGCTGTCAATCTGTTATCCGTAAATTCATCAAATACGATGATATGTGGCTTGTATTCTAGTTTTGATTCAATGACTGCAGTCAATGCTGGAATATCCACTCGTGAAGTTTGACTATCGATCATGATGAGCGACGGTTTATGTTGAGCAATTTCTACTCCAGACTCGATACCGTATTGATAAACTTGAGTCACAAAACCTGCGTTTCGGGCAATTCTTTGAGCATTTTTAACCAACTGCTTTTCAACTGAAACAATAAAGCAAGATTTCTCTTGTTCTACGATCAACTCAGAAGGAATAGGTATCTGATTATGCATCAGGAAATCCAGCAGATCATTGTGCTTAATCCGGTTATTTCCGCGACCTGGAAGCTTAAAAGCTTTTAATTTTTCTGCTTCTATCCAACGAATAACTGTACGCGGGTTAACATCACAAATTTTGGCAACTTCCCCACTAGAGAATGACTTCATATTTTATCGACTACATCAAACTAATTATGCCGGAGAGATTAGCAGAAGCCTTTTAGAATTACGACATTCAGCCGCTTTCGGTAACATACTTAGCTATTAATTTATATACCTTCAGGCTTAGGAAAAACAACATATCAAACAGCCAATATTATGCTTTCTTATACCTTTAAGCTCTGGGATGTAACGCACTCTACAAGTCAAGAATTGAGTTAATTACTATCATGGCACCATTAAAAAAAAAGCAAATTTGATATTGCTAGTACTACCAAATTTGCCCTTAACAACGGATATTTGAATAACGCGGACGGTCGTATTCTCGTGATTACGCCGATTTTAGCCGGCGTCTGATTGCAAACATGGCTAGCATGGACACCAGAAATGCCCCCATCGCACCACCGGAATCTCCACCAGCACTGCTATTATCTATATTCAGCAGGGTGTTGCGTGCCGGATTCAAGTCAGGGTTAGTAACAACGTCAGAATTCACTACCTCAATATCGCTAATAATAACGAGATTAGTTTCTGTAGGTTCCGTGCCTGCATTAAAGTTATCTGTCGTATAGTCTCTCAATGGAAGACTCTGAAAAGCACCACCAAAATTGAAAGTACGAGTCGCCACAATAGCATCAACCACGTCCATTCCATTTCCCAATACCTGACCAAATACGGTAAAGCCGCCATTTTGTACATCAAGGTTGCTGGCGTTATTATTTACGTTAATAAACCACTGCGAAGTAGCACTATTTGGGTCCCCACCAAATTTTGCCATCGCAATTGTGCCGCGCACATTAGATAAAACAGGCTCATTATCGATAGCAGGGCTAGTTTGAAAAGACGTGGGCGGAAAAACAGTGTTGTAGGTATAACCGCCAGCCTGCATAACAAAGTTAGCTTCCGTTCTGTGCACCACATTATTCGCATACTCACCTGAATTAACATAACTCAAAAAGTTAGCTACTGTTTTAGGCGTTGTTTCGTCGAACAAGTTAATTTGGAAGTTACCGAGATCGGTACGCACTTCTACAACGCTAGCCTGAGCGACAAGTGGCAAGCTCAATGCTAGTGAAAATAGGATCCCTTGGAGGCACTTTGATTTACTTAATATCATGATAATTTTCTTATAGTTATTGTAATTACGAATGTACGTTTGACAAGGTTTGCGCGAATGACGTTTTGATAAATCTCAACAGCCACAAAGCTGATTTTACGCGAATTACCTATCATCAAGTAGATTAATCCAAATGGGCACGTAAAACCAGTCACGCAGCAAAATACACTGCGTTTTACTGTTCAACAAATAGCGTAAAGCCGATCTCATTTGACGGATTGAACTTGCACTTGCAGAATCGCACTTCTTCCTAAGTCGTCGCTCACTTGCACCTTATATTCGCCCGGTTTGGCTTGCCAAATTAGTGGCGCACCTAGCGATGTTTGGGTCAAATTGGTACTACCAATAAATTGACCATTACTGAACCAATACAAATAGCTTGCTTGAGCGTCAACACTAGCTTTTAGTGGGATGGATACCGTGTTTTTGAGGCTCTCTTCAACAATATACTTAACCCCGGCCAGCGGAGAACTAATTGTTGGTTTTTCTCCCTGCTCAACAATATCGTCAACATCACAATCAGACATAAACCTTGGTGGCTGTTCAATGTAAATGCCCGCTTGTACAAAGAGTGATTGAAATTCAGTTGGCCAAAAAGCAACTACTTTTTGCCTTGCTAATTCTGCATTCTTATCGCAGCGCCTTAAACCAGTCACATTATCCACCCAAACTTTACGATAAATATGAGTGCTTTTTATTGGCGACACACCGGGTATAAATAATGTTTTACTTTTATCTGGACACTCCGACTCATCCAAATCGCCGGTTGTTTTACATATATCTATCCACTTTAAGTTTAGCTGTTCTATTCGTCCATCATCAAATGGGGTCGAGCTTTCTGAGTTGACAACATCTAAAAGATTAAATAATAGTGGGCCCGCAGCAGACCGCCCAACAAAGGCGTTGTTGCCTTGTCCATCAAAGTTACCTATCCAAACGGCTAGGGCATAATCTCCTGAGAGCGCAACCGCCCATGCATCTCTGAACGCCCATGATGTGCCGGTTTTCCACGCCACTTTAGGTTTATCTGCAAGGCCATTTCTTGCTGAGAACGAATTAGAAAAGTGCGGATTGGGGTTTTTGCTTAGCATATCAAAAACTAAGTATGAGGCCTCTGGGCTCAGCAGAATTTGCTCTTTTTGAGTGTCATTGGTGTTTGCTTGTTCACTCACCCCGTAGGTGCTCACTACTTTTTTATGCACACCGAGATTTGCAATCATGGCATACAACTCTAATAACTCTAGCATCGTTACTTCACTACCACCGAGTGCTAGAGCTAGACCATAGAAATCAGGGCCTCGTAATTCAGAGATACCGGCCTTTTGCAAAAATTCATAAAGCGTCAGGACCTGCTCCGCATTTTCCTTGTTAGCCAATGCATGCTGTTTATCAAGCAATTGGGACTGTAATTCAACAGCAGGTACGTTTCGACTTTTGATGAGAGCATCCTGCGCAGCAATAGGCCCGACAAAACCCTTCCCAAAGTTCTCAGGGGCAAACCCTGAATACTTTTTTGGTAGATCTTTTAACATCGTCATTGGATGGATCAGCCCGGCATCAATTGCCAACCCATACACAAAAGGCTTCAACGCAGAACCTGGTGAACGCTTTGCAGTCGTGCCATTAACCTGACCATGAATGTTCAGATTATTGAAATCAGCAGAACCAATCATGGCTTCAATGTGCATTGTTTTAGTATTGAGCAACAATGCGCTCGCGTTGTTAAATCCGCGACTTTGATTTTGTGATATATAGGATTGCAGCACTTCCTCCATTCTATTTTGTAAATTAAGGTCAATCGTACCTTTAATTTGTTGCCTGCCGGGCAGCTCATTATTCAAAGCAAAAGTTTGTGCCTGCTGAGAAAGCAAATACTCCACAAAGTGTGGTGCATAATAGGGCAAATTTTTCGATGAGCGCACAACCAACGGCATGTTTGCGGAATTCAGTAGTTGCTGATTTTCATTAATCTGCGCTTCACTTGATGACGCCAACCAACGTTCAATCAAACGCTCTTTTGCTAATGCGATAGCAGCAATACCCACTGCTTTTGAAGGGTTACGCATATTCGGGTTTTGCGGCACCACAGCCAAAGTGAGCGCCTCTGCAAAGCTTAATGCCGAAGCGGGCTTGTCAAAATAAATGAGGCTAGCCGCACCGATCCCTTCTATATTCCCACCGTAGGGCGCTAAGTTTAGATAAGCTTCCAACAGTTCCTGTTTTGAATAGTGCCTAGCCAGCTGCAATGCCCTGAATATCTGCTGTACTTTCCCATTAACGGTATTTGATGGAATATGCCAACGCAATCGAGCCACTTGCATAACAATGGTAGACGCCCCAATACGGCGTTCTTGCAACACATAGGTTTGCCAGAAGGCACGCAGCAGTGCGAGATAATCCACGCCCGAGTGTTCATAGTAGTTTTGGTCTTCGTACAGGATAGTTGCCCGCTGCAAATGCGCTGCGATATCTTCAATAGGTGTATATAGCCGATATCGATCGTCTTGCGCTAATGAAATGCGCAACAAGCGGTCATGTCGATCGAATATTACGGTAGAGTAGCTTTGGTAGTTGGCGAGGTCTGGCTTTGGTAGAAATACGTAAACAAGCGCACCGGTAAGCAATGCTAATGCAATTACCACAAACACTTTAAAGCGCAGAGCGAGGCGCTGATTACTGCTATTCATATACAACACACTTTCATGTTAAAAAGCATTATTTTGTAACCGTCACAACCACTTCTGATGTGCTCGATAAGCCTGAAACTGAACGGTCGTACATTGCCTCAGCAAAGCTTGCTGGCACTGTAAACTTGCCCGCTGCTGTTACCCTCACTGTATATGTAATTTCTGTCACACGATTGGTGATGTCGCCGTAAAATACAATACGGTCCTCTCGAATATCAATATAATCAGTTTGCCACACACCAGCGCGTCGACTAAGCGATTCACGAATTACTTCGAAGCCTCCTGGCAGCAAGTCAACAATAGCGATGTTAGCAACATTTTTAAGCTTTGTAGCCCGTACGCGTAACCGCACCGTAATTTCATCACCTTGTTTGATATCTGTCGCAACTTCACCGTTTTTATTGATAAAGGCCCGCTGTATCTCAATCCCGTTGCTTTTGGCTTTTAGTGGCAATGTCGTTTGATATCCAGCCTGCATGTTAACGTAATACAGCTCACCTGCATTGGGCAACGCTGTGCTCTGGATACTCGCTTCGACACGTTCTGTATCTATCGGATATATTGCAGCTGCAAAAGGATTATAAACAGGCTCTAGCTGCGTTTCCTTTTGCAGCGTAGTTGCAACAAAGGTGATTTGTTTATCAATTTGCGCAAGTGAGTCGTTCGGCGAGTTAGTATCCTCGCCAGCAAACGCAACAGCGCTATGATAAGCACCTAAGGCAAGCATGCTATAAGCCGCTGAAATAGTATTGTATTCGCCCTTATAGATGGCTTGAGTAATATTGAGCACTGCTTTCACAGACACTTCTTTAAGAAACTCAGGAAAATGTTTAGCCACTAAAAATAAATATTGAGCATCTAAGTTTAAACGCGGCGCTAATCCAGAAAACGCTTGTTCTACTAATAAAGATTGGTCAGCCAAGTCATACTCAGAGATAAGCTTTTTAGCTTCCCGATCTTGCTGCATTAATGCATAACTTGACGCAATGTACGCACTTAAGACATCTTTACGCCACGTCGTCTTGTACTGTTTCTCCAAGGTGCTGACTAAATCAATGAGCAAGTTCGATGTCACCACACCACTGCGCGTGAGTAAATAGATACCCTGAGCTCGCTTTCTCAAGGTCAGCATACTTGCATTTACTGAGCTTTGGGTGTCGCTCATTCTCACGTAATTGCTCGCCGTATCACCTAGATAGCGAACGCCACTTTCTAACATATCTTGCGGCACGGGATACCCTAAAGCATCTGCCTCAATTAAGAAGTGCATGACATAGATAGTGACATCAAGATCGTTGTTTTGCGCGCTCGGCCAGTATGAAAAACCACCGGCATAGCTTTGTCTTTGACGCAGCTTGCTGATGACTTCGGCAAAATGCGCGGCAACGGTCTCGTTATCAGGTCCGTATTTTGGCAGGTTCGACAAACCCACCAGTGGGAATACCTGACTAACGATTTGTTCAGTGCAGCCGTGCGGATAGTCATCTAAATAAGCGCTTAGACCCTCAGCAATAACCAGAGGGCTCGCAGAGGCTTTTAGTACTTGACTGGACTGCGCTTCAAACAATTTCAAAGGTGTATCAAGCGATACCTGTCCATTGCTTGATACGCCAGTAGTAATATTCACTTCGAAGGGCATAGCAGGCCTTATACTTAATGTTGCAGCTCTGCTCAACTGCCAAGTTTTGCCGGATTTGTCGGTCATACTCACGTCAAAGCTTATTTTAGCACCGCCCAATACCTCATTAGCTTTCACTCTAAAACGGACCGCTTCCTCTTGGTTCTCACTAAGCTGCATTTGCGCTTCTTTGCTGCCAACAATACTGATATGTTTGCTGGTGCTCACTTGTATCTTCACGTCAGCTTTTTCTTGTGAATCCTTAACAACATTGGCGACACTCAGCGTAATATCAAACTCATCTCCAGGCGCCGCCTGATTCAGCACATTGGGACTAAGTACAAACGGCCCTCTGACGATGGTATTTTCTTGAGCGCGACCCATTGTTTGCTCTCCCACCGCAATTGCCATGACGCGTAAGCCACCAGCAAAATCATTAGGCACGTCGAAAGTATAAGTGTTAGTGCCTTTCTTAGCCGCCACAACGCCTGACCAGAACACGGCGGGGTTTTGTACCTTACGTTCAAATGGGTTTTGCGAGCGTTGCATTTTGCTGCCTGTCACCTTCATCTCATCGCTCATGGCAAAACCTGCTTCCATGTCTCCCCCCGCAGCAGAGAACATTTGACTCAAGGCAAAGTCAGGCAAAATTAAATCCAATATCTGCATCGTACGCACGCTCAATGCGCGTTTCTTTAAAAAATGTGCTAGCGGATCAGGCGTGCGGTAACCCGCAACTTGCAAAATACCTAAATCAACGGCAAATACCGCTACTTTCGCGTCTTCTGATACATCGAGATTAATCGCCATTGGTTTGCCTGGTTGCACAATATCTTCGACACCAATAGTAAGATCTAATATCCGCTTAGAGCGGTCAATAGAAAACGGCACGACTGCGTAGCTGAGAGGGCTAGTGAATATCTCTTTGGAGCTAACATCACGCACAAACGCGATATTCACATAGGCATTGCCCTCAATACCTTTGGGGATTTTAATCCGTTGAACGCTGCTATTAGTGGCGCTGCTAAACCACTTGAATGCGTGCAGTTTGTTACTTTCAATACTGATTAAGCCGCTTCCTGCGTAGGGTGCTTGAATACTCAGCTCGATCGCCTCGCCTTCTTGATAATCGTCTTTATCTAAGGTGACTTTTAATTCCGCATTTTTATCTAATTGACCAGCATCATTGGTAGCACCGACTACCGTATACTGCGCACTAAGCAGCACTTCGCCATCTGCGTTTAGAATATCGACAACGAAGGTCCCTGCCTCGCTAGTATCCAACGAAAGCGCTACAGAGCCTTCAGGCAAGGCGTAAGCTACCTCTTTGACCAGCTCAGTAGTTCGAATGCTCTCATATTCGTAGCGACCATTATACTGCTTCACAAGGGTAGAAATGCTCTGCACTTTGCTTAAGCGCTTCGTTAGCTTGTCTAACGCAACGGATTTCAGTTCATTGTTAATCGCAATTAAGGCTAATGTTCGTTCACTGTTGAGATTAATAAAGTCGAGTTTTCCATCGGCCTTATAGCCAACAAGATGAAGCGACGGGGAATATAAAAAGCGAGTGGACGTGCTGACCGAGCGGCCGCCGGAGGCTTCGTAAGCCTTGCTTTGCAGGGCGACGCTGTAAGTTCCTTTGTTGAAACGGCTTAAATCTACCGCAACACTCGCCTTGCCATCAGCGTTGGTCTGCTGCTCTTCTAAGCTTTCCTCAAATCGGGATAAACCGTCCGTCGCATCGTCTTTCACTTTAGGAGAATAAAAAGCAACGCCATCAAACTGTTCAAATGAAAACTGAATTGGAAGTAAGGTCAAATCTGTCGTAACCCTGCGTCCTTGTGCAGGCACGCCACTCAGGTTATTTAAGCTTAGTTCGTTACTCAAATTTGGTGATATTGCCCAACCTTTACTTGGCAAGCCTTTTACTTGGCTAGTAATTGACAGAGTATCAGCTTGAAACGCTTCAACGCTGAAGTTCATAGAGCCCACTTGGCGATCACGAACCTGATTGCCCTTACCCCGTTCTCGAATAAGATGAAGGCTAGCGCTGTAGGAACCTGTCTTAAAAGTCTTTTCTGTATTAAACGCCGCATCCATAAAGCCAAACTGTGAAAGCTGCATTTTTTCAACGTACACTTCTGTGTACTGGGCATCTCTTATCACCAACTCGAGCGGAATCTTACCCAGGTTTTGCAGATTTTTGCCCTTAACAATCATGCCAATATTCACCACTTCTCCGGGCCGATAAATACCGCGGTCGGTAAACATATAGGCATTCACACGCTCATTATCATTGGCGTAGCTGTATTCTCCTCCCACATTAAAACGCGAGTAATTTATTTGTCGCGTATAGCGATTGTAGGGAATAAACGATACGTCACCTTTTAGGCTAACAACATACACAACCGGCTGCTTCTCGCGCTCATAACCGTTCGCCGCAGGAAAAGTAACATGACCGTTACTATCGGTTGCCTTACTGAACAGCTTGGTACCGTTTTTAGCAATAAGTTCGACGCGCGCGTCCACAACAGGAGCACCTGATTTTATTGACTGCACGAATATGTCTTGGCTTTCATCTTGGCTGCTTTTTACAATAACGCCAAGATCAGTAACCAGCACAAGGAGCTTGTCGCTGACACCATAAATTTCACGTTTACGGTTTTTATCCCACGCTTTGATTTCTACAAAGAATAAGCCCAGTCCACCTTTAGAACTTGAAACAAGCGCGTTCAAATCTACCGAAGCGTAGTTTGCCGTTTTCAGGTCAGCATCGTTGGCATTCATACTGATAAACTGCGTACTAAATTCGGCCAAGTTCGCTTCGTTGAAACTCCAGTTATAAAAGTTAGGATTACTAATATCGCCCTGAGTTTGCGACACCAAATGATAGAGTTCGTCATCAATAACCTTACCTATACTCACTTGAACATCACCGACGCCACGAGTTGAAAAAGCAAGGCGCTGGTCTTTACTGTACGTGAGAACAGAGCCCTCCCCTGAAATAGTCACTTCTTGCGGGTATTTTGGAACAACTAAAATGCGATCAAAATAAGCTCGCTGCACAAACCCATTAGCCGACGTTAAGCCTGAGGCTATCTTCAAATACAGCTGACGACCCGCTTGAAGATCCACTTTAAGTTGATAGTTTGTGGCAGCATCAGCAGCATTAGGCATCAATGTGTAATCTAGTTTTTCAGCGCTTTGTAATACTTCGGCTGTGACTTCTCTTGGACTCTGCCAATAGCTCTTACCGTTTTTTTCTTTCTGGTTGGGTAAGAGGAAAAGCGTAACCTTGTTCAGCAGTTCATCGCGAGCAATAGCGTCGGTAAAACCAAGCAACACAAACTGCTCAGGTTCGTCGTCTAAGTTGCGCAAGACCTCGATATCCGACTGTTCTACTTTTAAGTAACTGTAAAGGTCAGGTACCATGACTTTGCTCTCGTATGCAGAAGCGCTAGCTTCACCGCCATAAATGCTTTTTATGCCTTCACCAAACGTCACTTCAAGGATCCGGGCATGTTCGGGAAGTGTCGGGATATCAAGGGTCACCGTCGCGGAACGCAGGTTGTCGCTAAAATTAAGTTGATGGGCTTGTGCTTTGCCTAACTTGTTGCCATCCACTTGATACGCCACGGAAACAGCCTTCTCAACGCTTTGCCTGTCAACGGGGTAATTAAATGAGATCTCGACAAAAACCTGCTTAAGCTTGTCTTCTATACTTAATTCAAATTCACTCATTTCGATGCTGCCCTGCAGAGGCGTAGTGATGAAAGTAAATTCATCATTGCTGAACTCATCTTGGGTATCAAACACTTCTGGCGCAAAACTCACTTCATATTCCTGCCCCGCAGGCCACGGCGTTTCAGGCACAAATAGAAGGGTTCTGTCATTTTCCCAACGCCACTTTCCGGCTTTACTTGGGCTGAGCTTGATGCCTGTTTTTACCTCACTACCAATTAAATCGATTGGTGCAACTGAAGGAAACTCTGCAGGGATAGTTGGTGGCGCAATTCGTGTTGTTGGCAGTAGCTCTGGTGGTTGCTCTGGTGGCGTTGGCGGTTGTTCTGGTGGTATATAATCATTCGAAGTGTAGGTAAATTCTACACGAAGTTCAGGTAGTAAGGTTTTTGTGCCATCGCTATTTGCTAAATCAGCATATTCCTCTGTGAGTGCTGGAATAGTGATTAGCGCATCAACCAATATCGGCTCTGGCAAACTTTGATAATAGTCGTAAGTTTTATAAACACCAGCGCCTAAACCAAGAATAAGCACACATAGAAAGACGAGTTTAAGTGGGCTATTTTTGCGCAAATTATTAAGGTAAGCCAACCAAGGCGGCATTATCCAATTAACTTCACCAAAAAAAAGAGCCAGAAGCTTACCGACGACAACAAACGGAAACATGAGTATTTTAAGCATAAATTGCATGAGCTTCATCCTAGAATGCTAAGTTGATTAAGACCTAAGGCCTAGGTCTTTGTTCAACATTTGAATATATTGAATTGATAATAAATAGCTCGCGGCAACAACAGCCAATGCTTAACGCGAGTTATTTCCGTTTAACTGTTCAATTCGCTACCACTTGAAAGGTCAATATTACGCTGATACTGAAGCTTAAAAAGCAGTATTACTGATAACCCCTAACTTGCCGACATGCTGGGTGTGCACCCAAAATTGGTACACTAAATTGATAGAGCCAACGGTAATGAGCATCGGTGGGTCAACACCGAAAAATGCAAGCGGCAAAAAGAAAATTTTCTCACTTTTTCCGCAATCAATTCTGCCGTGATAAGAAGAAAGAAGATAGGTATGGAAAATAGGATAATATTCATGAAAATGCCTGCATTAAACACAAGGCTATACTAGTGTTGATAGCGCGCTTAAGTCAAATAGGTTTATCGGAAGAAAATCAGATGAACAAGGCTAAAATACTGCTTAACACAAATTTAGTTTAATTGACCAATATTTAGTAAAACACCTCTTTTCTAGTGATAAGAAATTAAATGAAAAATAAATTAAAACATTAAAAACAATGTGTTACGTATTGGCGCGTTAAATGCAAAGCACATGCAAATATACGGTTTTGTGAACAATAAGACCAAAAATACCATCACTCATAAATTATGGAGTCAGTTATGATTAGCCAAATTCGCCGCCCTGTTTACTCTTT
This sequence comes from Glaciecola sp., assembly GCA_965660625.1. Taxonomy (GTDB): domain Bacteria; phylum Pseudomonadota; class Gammaproteobacteria; order Enterobacterales; family Alteromonadaceae; genus Glaciecola. The sequence continues at coordinate 132,068 of CBFIAR010000008.1, forward strand.
TATAGGAATCACACTGCTAAGCATGTCACTCGGTGGTTGCATTATTCACGTTAACGCAAAAAATAAAGATTGGGATAACGATAGCGCAAGCTATTCACAAGATGTGAAGTCAACAAACAAGAGTGTAAAAATAAGCGAAGGAAGGACGGTAGAGGACGTCGGGTCAGTCAACGGTAGCGTTGTAATTAGAAACAATGTTAGCGCTAAACGCGTCACTAACACCAACGGTAGCATTTCTATTGGCGATAACGTAAGCGTTGACTCGGTGAGCGCAGTTAATGGTCAAATCAACGTTGGCAAAGGCTTTACGGCAAATGAAGATGTGAGCACCGTAAACGGCCAAATAGCAATACAAGCGCAAGGTCAGATTGGCGGAGAACTTTCAACAGTCAATGGCACTATTTCGATTAATGGCGTCGTTGTTCAAAACGATATTGTAACGGTAAACGGCAGTATTAAGCTAACTAATGGTAGCATTGTGAAAGGCGACATTCACTTCCGTGGCAATACCAAAAACAATTACAACAAAGATTATCCCGTGCTTTACATCAGCGCTGATTCAAATGTTGAAGGTGATATTATTCTTGAACGGCCAGTGGAATTAGAGCTAGAAAACAACAACCTCGAAAGCAAAGTTAAGCGCATGTATAAAAATGAAGAATAAAGCAAAGCGGCGTGATAGCCGCTTCACGTTAAGCTGAAACCGATGATAGTAAAAAAAACAATGACTTCACAACAACCACTGCCCCTCAATATCAATGAATCCCGAACTTGCATTAATTAGGGAGTTAGCGGTTAAATTTCGCACACCATAAACAACTGTTTTGCAGTTAGAGTCTTGCCGTACTTTTGTCAGCAATCGGTCGAAATCACCATCGCCCGATAATAGAATAATCGTATCGACATGGGGCGCTGCCTCTAATACATCGATTGTTATACCTACATCCCAATCACCCTTCGCAGACCCATCTGAGCGCTGAATAAAAGGTTTAAGTTTTACCTCAAAGCCAATATGACGCAGTGCACTCTGAAACTTTTGTTGCTGTGAATCGCCACGATCAATTGCGTAGGCAATGGCATCGACAATTTCATAATCTTGCGCTATTGATTGCCAAAGATGCCGATAATTAAAAGAACGTGAAAATGTATGCTTAGTAGTGTAATAGATGTTTTGTACATCAACAAAAATTGCCGCTTTTTGCACTTAGATACCTTGTCATATGTGAATGAAATTAATTAAGCGTCCGCATACCAATTATACTGGCGCGCCCAGTGCTATAAATAATGACATAAATGGTAACACTGATGAGCGGTAGATGTAGCTAACAATTACTGTAAAAAACCGTGACGGCATTTTCTATCAGTGACGGCGACCACGGTTCTTTATTTAATTATTGGTTGATTTATTTTTAAATTTTAAGGTTCTATGCTTATTGTTTGCCGCATAAAGTACTAAAAGGTCTTAATAATGCAAGCAGTAGACACCACATTACTCAATGGCTTCAAAGGGATTGAGTCGTTTACTGGTCCGCTAACAAATAAGGTCTGCCACAATAGGCAGGCGACCGACGTAAAGTATGTTTTCATTCAATGTTGATCAGGCTGCATAAGCCTATAACATGGTTAATCGCAGATACTCAGGACTTAGTTAAGCCTCATCCAAGAAATACTAGAAAAAGTAAGCACCGTGTTGGCGGAGTTTGTTACTAAAACAATGAGAAGTGACAGACTCTGGTTTACTTTTGTAAGCCCCTTATCTTTGTTTGACTTAAGTCAATCATTGCCTAATGCAGCCATGATAGCGTTAACGCAAAGAGGTTTAAATCAAACTACTACGGTGCAGAAACTATGAGTATTTATAAAAAAATAATCGTCGCAATAGATGTCAATGCTGAGCATAAACACGTGCTTGAAAGAGCAATGAGTATATGTCAAACGCCTGAAGACGTCAGCTTAGTTTATATTTCCATGCCAATAGTTTACCTTCAACCATTGCTGTATGGCGGTGAATACAACGCAATGTCGGATGCTGAAGTAGTCGATGATGCTAGAAAAAAATTAGAGGCCATTGCGGATAAATTTGGCATCAAAAAAACCAACGTGCATGTTAAGACAGGCGATATTTCTGATGAGATAAAAACATTCGCAAATAAAACCAAGGCAGACCTAATTATCATTGGCACTCACGGCAGAAGCGGCATTAAAGCACTGCTTGGTTCTACCGCAAATGCAGTGTTGCATGGCGTTAAGCAAGACGTTCTTGCTGTTCGAATGCAAGATGATTAACTATTATATATCAACACTTTAAAAAGCCTCGTGCTTGCAGAAATGCTAGCATGTGCTCTCTTTTTTTCTTTTGTACCGCATTAGCAGTCTGTTCAGACCAATTACTGGTTTTTTGATTTTCACCGCGCTCCATATAATAGTTTTGAATTTGTTCGTCGTAGTTATCAACATCAGATGCAGAGCGAGACGAGTCATAAACATCTTGATGAAGAATTACATCTACGGGGAAACGAGGTTTAACTTCAGGTTGCGCATCAGGCCAGCCAAGACAGAGCCCAAAAACAGGGTACACTTGATCCGGAAGTTGCAATAGTTCAGAAACTAATTTCGGATCGTTGCGGATCCCGCCAATAAAAACCGCTCCAAGTTCTACTGACTCTGCGCCCAATA
>CBFIAR010000008.1:134841-150183 GCA_965660625.1 Glaciecola sp.
ATCAGGTTTTGCGCCATTAATGCAGCATCCACCGTTGCTGCAATAAAGTGCTCAGTATTGCCTTCTAAAGCGCCAAGATTTTGTTTTTGGCAAGCATACTCAACGCGTCTCAAATCGGCGCAGATAACTAAAAATTCCGCTGCTGATTCTATCCATTTTTGCCCCCCTGCCAGAGTCGCTATTTTTTCTCGAGTATTTTTGTTATTCACCTGTACCAATGAATATGACTGGATGAAGCTAGATGATGCGGCGCCTTGCGCACACTCAATAAGTTTGTGTAATAACTTTACATTAATCGGTTTATCAATATATTGTCTAATCGAACGATGTGATGACTGAGCTTCAAGAATGGGATTCATATTAATATTGTAGACCTAGTTATTATCATTATTACGTGAGAGAAGAGTAATCAATCTAATTCACCAATACAACTGCGGAAACTTCACATAGTTTACAAAATTAATCTAACTTTTTAACATGCTGCTCAAATTTTCTAGTAACGTAGAGGGAATTAAGTAAACAATAGTGTTCTTACGATTAAAGAGAAGATAGTAAATGCAAAGAAGTATGTTGAGCGAACATAAAGCTAATTATGTGGTTGTCGGTGCTGGCGCTAGCGGTCTGGCATTTGTGGATACCTTAATTAGTGAATCTGAATCGACAGTAATCATTATAGATAATCGGCACAAGCCAGGTGGGCACTGGGTTGATGCGTATTCTTTTGTCACCCTACACCAACCCTCCTCTTTTTATGGTGTAAATTCGAAAGAATTAAGCAAAGGAAAAATTGATACAACAGGCCTCAATAAAGGACTGAATGAGTTGGCTACGGGGGCCGAAGTTCAAGCTTATTTTGATAATTTAATGCGCGATACTTTGATACCTAGTGGTCGCGTAAAATACTTCCCCATGTGCGACTACTTAGGGGATGGGCGAGTGAAAAACCTTGTCACTGGCCAAGAATTTAGTGTGCGTTACAGCGATAAATTAGTCGACAGTACCTATTATAAAACGGCGATCCCAGCCACTCACACTCCTCAATTTGAGATAGATTCCAGTGTAGTCATGGTGCCGCCAAATAATCTTCCGAGCATGCTTAGCAAGAAAGATCATGGCTTTACCCATTTTACCTTATTAGGTGGTGGCAAAACCGCTATCGATACCTGTTTATGGTTAATGCAAAATCAGGTTAATGCAGATAATATCACCTGGGTTATGCCCCGAGATGCGTGGTTTATTGATAGGAAAAATACACAAGCTACACAACAGTTTTTCACGGACACGATGGGAGCGCAAGCGAGTCAGCTTGAAGCAATTGCGGAATCGACATCTATACCTGATATGTTTTTAAGGCTTGAAAAAGCAGGAGTCTTTTTTCGTCTTGACCCTACGGTTTTACCGACAATGTTTCATGGTGCGACGATTTCAAAAGACGAACTTAAGCTCCTGCAAAATATTAAACACATTGTCAGAAAAGGCCGTGTTTTAGATATTTCATCCTCCCAAATGACATGCACCAACGGAACCGAGCCAAGCCGCTCAAATAGTCTTTACATCGACTGCACGGCTAGTGCAATTACTAACTTAGAAATACAGCCAGTATTTCAAAATGATGTTATTAAAATTCAGACCGTGAGGGCCTACCAACCTACTTTTAGTGCCGCCTTTATTGCACACATTGAGCTCATGAAAAAAGATAACGTTAAAAAGAACCTACTTGCTCAAGTAGTGCCTTTACCAAACTCAATCGATGATTGGGTTGAAATGACCTATCGCAGTATGATGAATCAATATTTTTGGTCGAAAGAGCCAGGACTAAAAAACTGGATAAAGCAACAACGCTTAGACGGCTTTTCAAAGCTCATGAGTCAGGTCAAATTTTATGAATTCGCTAAATTAAAAATATTGAACCGCATGCGCAAGGCGGCTAGACCTGCTGTTGCTCAGCTGAAAGCTTACCGCAAACAGTAAATTTTTTCCTGGTCAAGATAACACTTTATGATGATGGGGTAGCCGTTAATGTGAGCCTATCATAACTGAAAAAAGGCCCCAAAATATTTGCACTAAGGGCGACGTATATATTACCTAGCCTACCACTTTTGCTAACATGAGCTGCCAATGCTGCGTTTAAGTTTCAGCGCAATAGTTTCCAATATATGAATAATAAAGTCTTCATTTTTAGTGTCGAAACTCAGCTCTGCCTCCCCTAATGTTATGTGAGTCTTAATTAAAAAACCCATTTTTGACGCTTTGACAATCATCGCGTTACCTAATAACTCTCTTGCTTGCCTCAGAGTCTCGGTGTCCTTCTGTATCTTAACTAGAACTGGCGTACCCTGATGGTGCTCAACCAATATTGCATCAATACCCTGATTTCTATGCACCGGATTATAGTCAATTCCAGCTAAGCATTGTAAGGCTTCTAGATTTGCATTTTCATAGGCTCTTCGGCCTTTTAGCAACAAATGAGATTCGGTTTTGATGGGCTTATCTAGCCTCGACTGCGACAGTTGAATAGCGTCCTCTGACTCATCGATACCAATGTATTTCCTATTGGTTAAACTTGCAGCGACACACGTGGTTCCGCTACCGCAAAACGGATCGAGAACAAGATCATTTTCATTCGTGACTAATTCGATAATACGCTCTAACAGCAGTAAAGGTTTTTGGGTTGGATAGCCCACTCGTTCCCTCGCTTTAGGGTTCAAATAAGGAATATCCCAAACGTCACTTAAGGGCACACCGTGTTTGGCATCCGCTTGCTGAATATTACCTTTGGAATCGCGCGCGTAGACAGATTTATTGTGTTTATCTCGAGTACGGCGCTGCAGAATTTGGTCCAGATTGGTTGCTTCAGAATATGGCATAAAAACCTTATTGAAGCTGAAGTCCTTCGTTTTGCTGTAAAAATAGATATTTTGATGGCTTGGCAACAGCCCTTTTTTTGCATTTGACCAACGCTTGTATTGCCAAATAATTTCAGATTGAAAATACTCAGCGCCAAACACATCATCAAGCACGCCTCGCACAATATGATTAGCCATTTTGTCGCAGTGCACAAAAATGCTGCCGGTATCCTTTAATAGAGCGCGCATTTTTAGAATACGTTGGTGCAGGAACTCAGCATAACTCGACTCTTGTTTCCAAATATCGTCGAAACTAAATTCTTTTGTTCGTTGACGATTTTTAAGTTTATGTTTTCTCTCAGTAAAAAACGGAGGGTCTAAATAAACCAAATCAACTGATGAATCAGCTATTTCATTCATTTTTTCTAAGCAGTCACCTAGCAATAATCGATTAGCCGTTGTGGTCGTAGTGCTCATTGTAGGTGCGATTCTCCGCAGCGTCGAAACATGCAAGGATTTATAACTCAACATGTTACCCACGGGTGTTATGCACAAGCAAGTGTTTTAAAAAGTTGTTTATACAAAATTAACTCACTATGATTATAGTTCGTCGAAAACAATAGAGAACTGAGATTGATGCCGTCGAGAAAAATACGCGTTAAATCTTTTAAGATAAATAATAACCAGGGCGGCTTTCGTATTGGTAGTAACGATGAGCAATAAATCAACGGCTGAAACACCAAACAGCCCGCCGCAAGGCGGCAATAAATTCACTGGCTGGCTCGGCAATACCTTACTCCGTGTCACAGGCTGGAAATTGGAAGGTGAATTACCTCAGCACCCTAAGCTCGTTTTAGCCGTTGCGCCGCACACTTCAAATTGGGATTTCTTTTTAGGTGTTGCCGTGCTGTTCGCTTTGCGCATCAAAATTCGCTTTTTAGGGAAGCATAGTATCTTCGTTCCTGTCGTCAAACAGTTGCTCGAATTAATTGGTGGAATACCCGTTGATCGAAAGTCGGCGCGTGGCGTTGTGGGCGAAGTTGTGCAGCAATTTAATTCTCAAGCTAAGATGATTTTAGCCGTTGCTCCGGAAGGTACTCGCTCACCTAAATTTCCATGGAAAACCGGTTTTTTAGCAATTGCGCATCAAGCGAATGCGCATGTGGTCTTAGTTGGCTTTGATTTTGCTCGCAAGCGTGTTGTATTCGGCCCAGTATTCTTGAGTGAAGGTAATTTTGATGAAGAGATGCAAACAGTCTACCGTTTTTATTCTACAATCAGCGCTAAGTATCCCGAGAATGTTGTTTATCCAAAAGATATGTGATGTTTTGGCAAAAAGCATTTTTACTCATGAATGTCGGCTCAGTTTTACTAATCTAAGGTCAGTTCAACACGACTAGAAAAGCGTCTTGCTTCCTGTGTTACGGGGTCAATAAAATCCAGTTTTTGTGCTAATAATTGCAATGGGTTGCGGAAATCATCTGGCTCACTTGGCTGTAATTCAGGATAGTAATTATCGTTTAACAAAGGCCAGCCAAGACTTTGCATATGCAAACGCAATTGATGGGTTTTACCTGTTATGGGGTTCAACTCAAATAAAGATTTTTCTACTGTAGTCCGCAGGCAGCGAATACGAGAATGACTGTTAGCCTTGCCCTCTGTAATCTGCATCAAAAATCGAGGCTCTGATTTTTCCAAACGATTCTTGATTTCCCACTCATGGTTAAGCATTGGTGTTTTGTTTAGGGTACAGGCCACAGCCTGATAGGTTTTGTTCACTAGGTGCGTTTCGAATAAACGATGGTACTGCTGGCGTGAATCAGGATTTACCGAAAATAATACTAAACCCGCCGTGCCTTTATCAATGCGGTGGACTGCCTGCAAATTGTGATTGTCGGTTTTATGCCGCAAGCGATTTTGCAGGCACTCTTCAATATACTGACCGCCCGGTGTTACGGGCAGAAAGTGTGGCTTGTAGGCCACTAATATCAACTCATCCTGAAAAATAATTTTTTCTTGAAAAGGGATCACCGGCTCACTTTCAACTTCACGATAATAATAAACCCGTTGTTGAGCTGTAAAAGCGGTTTGTGCATTAATCAATGAACCGTCATGCCAATGCACATTGCCTTCAGCCATGCGCTGTTGCCAAACATCAATTGTTATAGCGGGGAACTTCAGAACAAGAAATTCCAGCACAGTCCTTACACCAGGATTATACTGAGGTAAGCTGAGCTTAGACGGGGTCTTCGCGATCACCATAGTGCACTCGACATTAATTTTTATAGCCTAAATAGCGTCAAAGTATATAACGTTTTGGCTGAGAAGACTGAGATAAATATTGTTATGAAGCCGGAATACGGCGATTACCGCCATCGGCTTTATAACAGTGATGCCACTTGTTGCAGATGGTAGCTGCTAGCCGCAGTGTTTGTGCCTTGCCAGTTTGGTTCGTTGAAGAGTATCCGCTCTTGAAGCATGGGCTATGCACATGTAACCTGATGCGCATTGGGTGGCATTGGTCTTGGCAACAACCTAGTACGAATGCAGTTATTATATAGAGATGTGTGTCTTTTAGATTATGAACTTGCTAAAGAGTAGTGTTATCTTGCCTTTGACTAAATAGAATTTCTCTACTAACTAATCCTTCTGCATTCGTATTCACCCTCACTTATCGTTGTTGAGTGGATGAGATTATGCAAACATCTAAATTGATTAAGTTATTATGCTACACCGTTAAAAAGGTGAATTATGTTCAGAATTTTCTTCTTACTTATTGTAACTGTGGTCATTGTAAGTTGTTCGAGTCACACCAGTAAAGAACAGCAAGCACACGCATTGCAGCTTGTCGCGGAGCAATACCACAAGCCCTCACCAGAATGGCTCAAAAGTGCTACCATTTATCAAATCAATACTCGCCAATTTACCCCACAAGGCACTTTACAAGCTGCACAAGAACAATTGCCTCGATTGAAAGGTTTGGGGATAGACGTTGTATGGTTAATGCCCATTCATCCTATCGGAGAGGTGAAAAGAAAGGGCAGTTTGGGTAGCCCTTATGCGGTAAAAGATTACTTCGATGTCAATCCTGAAATAGGTACAAAAGAAGATCTCAAAGGGTTTATTGAGCAAGCTCATAGTATGGGAATTTATGTCATTCTGGATTGGGTAGCCAATCACACCGCGTGGGACAATGTAATAAAAGAGGCGAATCCAGATTGGTATATTCGAGATTTTAAAGGCAACAATATCCCGACACTTTGGTTTGATTGGACTGATATTATCGATCTGGATTTCAGCAACCTTGAGCTGCAAGATTATATGGTTAAAGCCATGAAATATTGGGTCGAGGAATTCGGTGTTGATGGCTATCGATGCGATGCCGCTGGATTGGTGCCAAATGCCTTTTGGGGACGGGTAAGTTATGAATTGAATCAAATAAAACCCGTATTCATGTTAGCCGAATGGGAAGGACCACAATTTTATGAGCATGGTTTTGATGCCACATACGCTTGGAGCTGGTGGCAGACCATGCACAATATTGCACTGGGTAAAGCCAAGGCAAATGCCTTTAACGCTTACTACGCGTGGAATGACGGCTACTACCCAGATCGCGCGATGCGACTGATGTATACCTCAAATCATGATGCCAATGCCTGGGAAGCGACTCAGTTTGAGGCCTTTGGTGAAGCATTAAACGCCGCGATCGCCTTGTCGGTAATCAGTGAGGGTATCCCCATGATTTACAATGGTCAGGAAGCGGGGAACAACAAACGTCTTGAGTTTTTTGAGCGTGACCCGATTCACTGGCAAACACACCCCATAGGCGATTTGTATCGTTCATTGTTTGCCCTGAAAAAATCCAATTCTGCGTTGTGGAATGGCAAGTGGGGAGCACGAATGATGCCGATTCACAATGACAACAGTGAAAACATTTTGTCCTTCGTTAGAGTCAATGAACAAGACAAAGTTGTGGCAATTTTTAACCTGTCAGCCCAAATTCAGCAGGTGAAGTTGCTAGACCATGCACTTTACACTGGCACATATAAAACCTTTTCGACGGGTAATGTGAAATCCCTGAACACCGACACAGAACTCAATTTAGAACCTTGGGAATACCTGATATTAGTTCAACCGTGAACATCCTGTACTGAGCTGTTCGTAGCACCTATTACACTGGTAAAAGCTCATCCGGCGCAAGTAAACATATTGGGACTCATTCGAGTCTCAATTCATATTGATGTAGTAAAAACAGTGCGAGCATCATCTGCACACTGGCTCGCTGTTGAGCAAAAATAAACATTAAAACAAGGACTAGATTTTCATCTTTTGTGTCGATCGACTTTACTGACTTTCGAGACGATGGCGTGCAGCAAAGTGATATCTAAATAAGTTCAGCGCTGACTAATTCACTGGCCTAATAGGGTGAAATCGGTTCAGTTGCGAGCGAATTCAAATAACCTCTATTGATTTTATGTCAGGTTCGCTTGACATGTTAGCCGTATAGGTGTAATGTAAACCTTACATTGTGTCATTTTTACCTGACATTTGGTCGGCAAGTGGAGTCAAATAAAAAGTGAAACCGGGAGTTAATATGAGTAATGGCTTAGAGAGAAATGAAAAGAAATTTGTCGTTAAATTTCTTTTGCATATAGCAATGTTTTTGGGTGTTTTGGGACTTTCTGTGATGCTAAATGAAACTAATGATTTATCAATATACAGCAGAGGACTTCTCGCTATGTCACCCGTGATCCCCATTGTGTTTTTATTATGTTTAGTGGTAGTCCAATATCGGTCATTTGATGAATATATACAGAGGGTCATGGGTGAGAGTTTGCTATGGGCAGTTGGAGTAGTTGGCTGCGTTGCCATGGCTTATGGCCTGCTGGCTGAAATGGTCGATGTGCCGACTCTTAGCACGGCCTTTATGTTACCAGCCATAGCTGTAGTCTTTGGCATTGCACAATACATTAAATTGCAAGGTAATAACTATGAAGAATAGGTTAAGGGTGCTTCGAGCAGAACAAGAGTGGTCTCAAGCTAGTCTTGCTGAGAAGTTAGATGTATCGCGGCAGGCAGTGAACGCTATCGAAACTGGAAAGCATGACCCTTCATTAACCCTTGCCTTTTCCATTGCTGAGATTTTTGGAAAAAGTATTGAAGAAATATTTTTTCCTAATGAGCAGTAATACCAAGGTTTACTAATGTATAAACTTTGTCGTCTTCTTTTAAGACTCATACAAGTCTTCAAGCACACATTGGCAACTTTCAGTAGCTTCTGCCTGTTCAACATTTTTGCCAATACTTAGTTTAGTGCGCTCAGATACATGGAAAATGTGCCTATCTACTGAGATCGTCAATCTGTCAGAAGGCAATGAAAGTAGACAGGTGTAAGTCAATTATTGAGTGATTTAAGTAATCACTATTATCAGTCATCAGACCGCAATTAAACCGCTATAAATGAAAAGAACGTAGATCCCAATCTTGGAGAACACCGTCTGTCGTCAGGGTACGCAGATTGCGTTCATTCATCAGTACCATATCTTGAACTGACGAACCTAAGCTTTGAGTTTCTACCAACCATGAGCCTCGCATCTGCATATCATCTAAGCTCCATATCTGCATGTCAGTTTTTGGCGAAGAAGTGACTAACCAACGCTGATTAGGATCCAACAGCGCCTTACGGAACCACTTGAAGCGTTTCCAGTGTGTAATCTGTCCGCTTACGGAGTCTTGCTCGCTATTCCACAAGATATGATCTTTTAACGCATCTGATACAAACACTATATTATTGCTGCCAACAGCCAGACTCACGATGCGAAAAGGTAAGCGCTTTGTGACGGCCGGACGGTAATTAATCAAGTCCCACTTAACCACCAAACCATCATTGCCACCGCTGTAAAGCGTGTGTTTGTCTTTTGATAATTCCAGCTTAACCACTTCACTACTGTGATGCCGATTAACTCGGTAGGTATTATTTTGTGTATCCGCAAAGATTACATTGCCACTGCTGGTGCCAATGAAAAAACGATGGGGTGATATCCAAAATCTTATTTGAGTGATTTTTGCATCACCCAAGTGCTCTGAAAGATCGATCATACCCAGGGCTTCTTTGGATTCGGTATGCCATAGCTGAATCACAGTATCGCTCGCGGAAAGAAGGTATTCGGCCGTATCAGATATATCTAACAAAATAGTGTTTGGCACTAATTGTTCATTGTGCCAAACCGAGACTTTTTGCCGAACCTGATTATTCCATAGCTCAAGACTGTTATCAGACAAAAGCAATGACGTAAACTCACCACTGTCTGATAGTTTCCCATCAACAATCACTTGTTCACTTATTTGCCATCGGTTAGACGCTAAAATGTGGGGCTCTTCTGTCTGGCAAGCCCCTAAAAATGGCAATAACAATATAAAAATAATGGTTTTGTTTAATTTCACTAGGTTAGTTCTGATGGTGGTGAGATGACAGAATAAAATGCATTTAGCGTAAAGGCTATTTGTAATTGTAGATGGAGAGGCATAAAGCGGCCTTTATGATGCCACGCTTACGTTCCTGAAGACAATTGCACTGTGCTTAATTTTTTCTGCATCTAAAGAAGGCGTTTGACTCTAAGGTCATCACAGTCAAATTGTCTTGATTCACGATCTCGTAGCTCATACAAACTAAGCCAACACCCGGCTTGCTTTTCGATAGTCTGCATTCGGTCACGAGAGCGTTAACACTTAAAATATAACCCGGATATACCGGTTTTAGCCATTTAAGATTATTAATACCAGGAGAACCGAGTGAGCCATGCTCTTCTGGTAGATTATCAATCAGCATCCGCATAAACATAGCGCCAGTGTGCCAACCACTTGCGCACAAGCCCCCAAACAGAGAGTCTTTCGCCGCTTCATCATCTAAATGAAAGAATTGAGGGTCATACTTGCTAGCGAACTCTTTCACTTCATTTTTGGTTACCTCATAGGCACCAAACTGAGATTTTTGACCAACTTGATAATCTTCAAAATACATGTAATTTCCATTATATTAGCGTTGTAGCGCATGATTAATAAATAAAAAAGGGCTTCCCCCCATGAAGTGAAGCCCTTAAACCTATACTCTCTCATAACGCTTATTTAGATGGGTTAATCAGGAATTTTTCACCCGTTTTCTTTGCATAGTAACGCGCAATATTGGCCGGCTGCATTGCTTCTTCCAAGCTAATTTCATCACTGAAATCTAAGGCAAAGGTTGTATTAATTTCGTCAGCCACACGTTTGTGCATTGCTAATACTTGCTTGATGTCAAGCTTGCCTAAGAAGCGCATTAATAACCAACCACCAATGCCCCAAGTCATGCCGTATGCACGATTTAATACAGTGGGCGAAAAGTCTAAGCTACCGTAAATGTAGACTTGCTTGTTTTCAGCAGAGCCATAAGTATTAAACCCCGTTGCATCTTTGCTACCAACCGCTTCCATTGCCGTTAAAATATCGCTCACTAAAGTGCCACCGCCAATAGCATCGAATGCTAAGGTAGCGCCAGTGGCTTCTATCGCTTTATAAAGATCTGTCTTAAAATTCTCAGCGCTTGAATCAAGCACATACTTTGCGCCTAAGCCTTTCAATAAATCAACCTGCTCTTGCTTACGCACGATATTCACCAGATCAATGCCGGCCTGAATACAGATTTTGTTAAGCATAATGCCTAAGCTTGAGGCTGCAGCAGTATGCACTAGCGCTGTGTGCCCTTCTTGACGCATGGTCTCTACCATACTAAGCGCAGTTAACGGATTCACAAAAGAAGAAGCTGCTTGTTTTGCTGTTGTGCCCTCGTTATGCACCATACATGCTTGCACTGGCACACAGCAATGTTGCGCATAGGCAGCGCCAGAAAGTACGGCAACGGTTTTGCCCATGAGTGCTTGGGCTTGTGGGCTGTCGCCAGCTGCAATAACGGTACCAGCACCTTCATTACCAACCGGTAATGTTTGGTCTACACGAGACTTCACTCTTGACAAAGTGCCGTCGTGAAGCGCTGCTTTGAGTGTTTTACCATCTTCAGAAAAGCTCGCAGTGCGCAAGTCGGCAGGACCAAACATTGGCCACATATCTGATGGGTTAATCGGTGCAGCTTCCATTTTAACAACAACTTCATGAGGCTTCGGCGTAGGTAAATCAATTTCTGCCAACGAGAACGCTAGTTCTCCATTAGATGAGATGGTGCTGAATAACTGTTTAGATTTTGACATTCGAATTTTCCTTTTGAAAGTTGTATGGCCCGTGGTGAAAAAAATAACATGATGAAATGACGCTGGCGAGTCACACAAAATGTTATATGACTATCACCAAAATCAATTCCAATACAAAGTTGTTATAGCTCTACATAATTCGTAAAACACTTATACAACTGCGTCCCGCTAAGCACCGAGGCAGAGGGAAAATGCAGCATGGGTATCAAGTCGCACGGCGCTAAAACCTCATGAACCGCTCGCTCGTCCTCTAAATGATCAATATTTAGCACCCGAGCCATGACATCGCCTTCCTTTACTTTTTGACCTGGCTTGACACAATACTCGACCATGCCCCCAAAATCGGTAAATAAGGTTTTATAATTAGCTAGGGAGACACCCAAACGCGTCATTTTTGCAGGTTGAAATTGTGTACTATCTAAAACACCTTTGCTCCCCAGATAACCGAGGATACCTTGTGCGTCTTTTTTGCCCTCCGCAAAGTCAATGATTTCCTGACTGCCCATTTCTAAAGTAAAAGCTTCAACACCAAAATCGAAGTCTCTTGCAAATATTTCCTGTAATCGATCTTGCAACGACCACCAAGTACAGAAGCAGGCTTCATCTAGCGCACCCGCAAACACATTAGGAATAAAAATGCAGTGCGGTATCGAGAATTGCTTTGCGGCATGTTTGGCATATTCAGGAATATACACGTGACGTGTTGACACCGGACCGTTGTGCAAGTCGAGCACAATATCTGCGCTCACCGCTAATTTCTGGAGGGTGAGATTTAGCTGCTGCGCCAACCCTAGCCCCCATGGCTGCTCAAGCTTAGCATTAATTGAGGTGAGCAATAATTTTTTAAACTCCGCTTTAATCATATCCGATGATGCACCCTCTTTAACTGCACCCGCAAACTCTATGACCTGCTGTTCATCATAAAAATAGCCGCGATTCCAATTCGTGCCATTCACAGGATCAAAACGCCCCATGGTGTATTCGCCAGCTTTTATGTTGGTCCCTACCGGGTTACAGTTCGGCACTAACACAATTTCACCGTGAATTTTTGTGTGCTTTAGCGCTTGCAACAAATGATAAATGACTACGTTGCCCTGCACCTCAGCACCATGAATAGAGCTTTGAATGTAAACACTCGGCCCGGGTAAATTATCTGAAATCTTATAAATTGGAACATTTAAACTTCGCCCAGAGGCATTTTGCGCGACAGCAATGTGGTGCTTGGTAAGGCGCGGTGATTCTACTTCGGACATGTCGATAGCTCTCTGTTTAAATAACGACTGACTATTTTATACTAGGTCTTATTTTATGATTTTCTTAGTGCTGCGTTCATGAGTTAACATTCATGAGTTAAGTAGGCTCAGTGACAGCCGAGAAAGCCTACTCATTATGTCATTTGCTCGCTTTTCACTGTTGCTTATTTACTAACAGTCGCAACGAAACCAACACCATCAGGGTGATTGCCTGTTGGATACTCCGTAATAATCTCTCGCGAAGCAATATCAATCGCTACTATCTTGTTTTTTAAATTGAGAGACAAAAATGCAATGTCAAGTTTTGGATGCAGGGTAATTCCCTGAGGTCCAGCCCCTTCTTCCAAGGTCAGCTTACCTAACTCTTTGAATGTTTTTGTATCAAAAAAGCGCACTTCATGACCTTGAAAATCAGGCACAATGGCTACGTTTTCAGAGTGTGAAAAAAGCACGCGATAAGGAAAACTAAAGCCCTCAAACTGAGCTAGCTTCACTTCGCTTTGGGCATCGATAACTGTAATCAGTCCCTTTTCATTTGCGCCATACCAGATTTGTTTACCGTCATTGGTGATATTAATTGCTTCGGGCATCGCTTCGGTGGCAATCTGCTTAAGCAAACTCTTGGTGGCCAGAGATATTTTAGAAATGCTGTTCGAGCGAATATTCGTTGTGAAAGCAAAATCTTCTTTGTCGCTTATCGCTACCATATGAGTTGTCTGCTGCTGCGTATTAATAGCAGCTTCAATTTTACCACTATGAATATTTGCAATGACCAAGTGTTGACTCTTACCTGAAGTCAAAGCGACTCGTTGTTGGTCTTTTAAAAACTTAATTCCGTGAGGGCCAGGATAGTGTTCAAGATTGATTGTTCTTGAAACTTTTTGTGCAGACAAGTCAAACACGGTGAGGCTATCACCGCCGACAAAGTCGGTGCTTACAGCCCATTTTCCATCGTTGCTTACGACCAATTCATGTGGACCTTTTCCCGTCGCTAAAGTGGTGATAATTTTTTGTTCAGCTACGTTTATCAAGCTGACGGAGTTATCTGACTTATTAACAACAACGAGCATACCATTCAAATCGGCTGGCTTTGCTTGGCTTTGGGCAAATAAATAATGGGGAAGCATCGTTAAGGTCGATAGAGTTAAAAACAGCCTTATAAAATCCTTTACCTTCATCATTTCCTCTCTATTTAAATACTAATCTGTTCATACAAACTGGATACCAAGCAAGATTACAAAATGATTTTTGTGCCACAAATACCACGCTTTTTCATGGGGGTGGTAGTAATCAAGCTCAATAAACACAAGCGTATACCAACTCATTGGAATTGGCGAATATTAGATGCATAATCGACACATGAAAGATGGCGTGCACAAGCCGCTTGTTATCTATTCCGATGTGTATAAGATGCACTAGTGATTAATGATACTTATTTTCTTAATACGATTTGGTAATATCTGATCTTATAGGCGTCATTTACTTTTTTACTGTGTCGAAAGGAACAAATATTGAAAAGCAACTCGAAAGGTTTTACGTTAATTGAATTAATTATCGTTATCGTTATTTTAGGCATTCTTGCAGTAACTGCAACTGCAAGGTTCATAAGTGTGAGTTCCGATGCGCGGATCGCTACGCTTAATTCCCTTGAGGGAAGCATGCGTTCGGCATCTGACTTAGTATATTATAAGGCGAGAATCGAAAATAAGATTGACTGTGCGACTGACCCTACAGTTGAGATGGAAGGGGAGACAATTACCTTACGCTGCGGATACCCATGCCCTCACCCAAGTGGCATTGCAAAGGCCGTTATTACTGACGACGCCTTTAAATGGGTAGGTGGCAATTGTGGTGGACAGCTTGGAGGAATAGATGTGCAGCTTGTTGAAGCTCCCGATCCAAGCACTTGCAAGATTACATACACATCAGCTCAAGTCGATCGTCCACCGGCTTTCACTTCGACGACCGAAGGCTGTTAATACAAAAAAGTGTCAGGTTTCTTGTTATCAATCTGACACTTTTTCCATGCGCTTATTATTAGCGAATGCTAACCTCACACTGCAGTTCAGACTCAGATGTTAGCGAATTCACAACCAAACAACTTTGCTCTGCTTTATGCAACAAACGTTCTGCATTTTCGATACTTTCAGTAGACGGGATGACTAACGTTGCTCTAGTAATGATTTTCGTGAATCGCGTTTTACCGTCGACTCTCTCCAAGGTTCCCGTGGAATTACATTGAATTGATGTCCATGTGAATTTAGAGGCGTTAGCGATCGCCTTAAATGACAAAATAAAGCAACTTGTAATTGAGGCCATAAACAAGTCCTCAGGAGACCACTCGTCTCCTGGACCGCCGAACTGAGCTGGCGGTGCCACCGTTAATTTAGGCACATTTTCAACACATATGTCTAGGTTTTCACCCGGCTTTCCTTGGGCCTTAACGTGATATTGATGCGGTAAATCCTGCATAAGATTTGTGTCCTTTATTAAGCATAATCAGTTATTAAAAATGAAAGGTAAAATACACCTTCATTTTATGCACGAGTCTTTTGGATCGTATCGACATCGCAGGTAATCACACTAACTTTTTGATAGCCTATTCTAGCAAGCTGCTCAGCGCTAAGTATTGCTCTTGCTGAGGTAGCACAGTGCAAGTAGATAGCCTTAAGTGGATCTTTCTCAATTTCCATTAGTTTCATTTCCAGCAGGCCTCGAGGAATATTAATCGCTCCTACCGCACCTTTAGCTAAGTGTTCTGACGGTTCTCGCACGTCTATCAGTAAACCGTGATTTTCTTTTAACTCATCGGCGGCAATACTTGCGCTGACGCATCGCACGTGTTTCGCAGCTTCATGTAATAATTCTGGGATCGTTTTTAACATCGGGTACTCCTTTTTTACCTTATTGAATGCTGAAAAAAGGATACTGTAGCATTTATAACAAAGAATCATAGTCACATAATATAAAAAGAAAAATATGGATGTGTATCAACATTTTGTT
>CBFIAR010000009.1:0-106935 GCA_965660625.1 Glaciecola sp.
AGGTGACTCATGTCGGTTAATTTAGGCCACTTAAATCGATTTTTTTGCAGCACTTTGTACCACATGGCAAAGCCCGTTTTATCCCAGTAGACGATTTTGAGTTTATCTTGTTTTTTATTGCAAAAAATAAACATCGCATCGTCAAACGGGGACAACTCAAGCTCACATTCGATGATCACTAACAGGCCGTTGATGCTTTTGCGGAAGTCCACAAAGCCGGTGTGCAAATAAATATCGTTAGGCTCGACAAACATCTTCATGACGCAAGGCCTTTAACGACTTCTGTTAACCAACTTGGCTCTGGCGAATGCAGCACGTTAATCACCACACCTTGATAGTGCAGACTTAGTTGCGGTGACGGTATTGTCGGTGTCGCTTCCTTATCCACCTTCACCCATGCTTTGGGTTTGGGTTTAGGCCAAGGTTTTAGGATATCGCTTTTTCTGGCATAAAACGTTTGCAGATGGATCTTATGCTTGGCGCAATATTCGGGTGCTGTTAAGCCGCTGGCTTTTTGCGCTTCTAACGTAGCTTTCCATTCTTCTTTGGTTCGGCGTTTTCTTCGCATGGTGTCCTCGATAAATTATCAAAGAGAATATTATGCGGCGCTAAATCACTTGGCAGTAGACGGGGAGTGGGCTACGGTTACTTTGTAACTATATTATTTTGAACGATTATTTTGCTACTTTTTGGCTGTTTAGTTATTCGCTCAAAAAAAAGGTGTTGCCCTAAGAGCAACACCTTTTGTATTTTCGGCTTTGAATCTTAAGCCATATTAGTTCATGATTATTGTTTTTCCATGACAAAACGCCACCATACATTACTACCTGACTCGATGTTTAACACCATGCGGCTGTCGTTGTCAGTAAATTCAACCATATATTCAATTGACCCTGTAAAGCTTCCTGGAACATCAGCGCCTAACTCACCATTATTCAATGCTTTAGGAATTCCAAGATATGCCCCATTTCCAACGATAGTAAGCGTACCATTTTCTTGATCAAGCTCCCATGTTGCATCAGTTAATCCATCATGAGGTGCAATAGGTACGCCACAAGCATCGGGGTTACCTGTCTGCCACTGCTCTACCCAAGTATCATCACCCAAGACGTTGTCGAAAGTACCGTCTGCAGAAAACACATAGTCGTCGTCATAAAAACATGAACGTTGTGTTACACCAGCCGCATCAATAGCGAACCAAGATATGTCACCCATACTTGGACCAACACCTAGTGACTCTGCCTCAGGAGCAACTCTCCATGTTCCTGTTACTGGAGAAACGTCAGTAGGTGCAGCTGGCTCTGGTTGAACAGTTTTTATCATTCTGTATCGCCACCAAACATTTGTGCCCGATTCGATATCAAGAACCACGGTATTATCATCTTCCCATGTTACCTCATAGGTGATACTTGAAGGAGCTGAAACAGCTGGCAGTTCGCCATCGTTGTTAGCTTTAGGAATGCCCATATAGCCGCCTAAACCATCAATAAGTAACGTACCGACGTCTTCATTCTCACCTTCGGTGTATGTCCAAGCCTGACTTATTGCGCCGTCGTAAGGAGCAACAGGTGCACCACAAGCATCTGGGCTGCCGCTCTGCCACTCTTCTATCCATGTCTCATCGCCTAGGTCATTGTTGAACGTGCCATCACGCCCAAATACATAACCGTCGTCATAGAAACATGAGCGTTGGGTTACGCCTGCATCGTCGATCGCAAACCATGATATATCAGTGCGCGCTGGACCAACACCTAGCGAACCAGCTACGGGTTCAACTTGCCAAGTTCCTGCAAAAGTCCGCTCTGGTGTAGGGCCTGGGATTCCAAAGCTCTCAAGTTTCTGCATAACAAATTGCCAAAAAACACCTGGACCAGACTCAACAGTTACTATCATGCGGTCATTGCCAACTTCTTCGATAGTATACGTTACGTTTGGTGGAACTTGCACGGCTGGTAGCTCTCCGCTGTTAACTGCTTTAGGAATACCTGCGAAAGCGCCAAATCCGTCCAGAGTTAAAGTGCCAGCATCAGCATTATATGACCAAGTAGCTG
This sequence comes from Glaciecola sp., assembly GCA_965660625.1. GTDB lineage: Bacteria > Pseudomonadota > Gammaproteobacteria > Enterobacterales > Alteromonadaceae > Glaciecola. The sequence goes on from CBFIAR010000009.1 coordinate 2,052, forward strand.
CACCCATACCGTCGTGCGGAGACAAAGGAGCGCCACAGGCATCAGCATTGCCGCTCTGCCACTGTTCAACCCACGTCTCATCGCCGAGCACGTTCGAAAAAGAACCGTCTTCGTTAAATACATAAGTATCATCATAGAAGCAAGAACGTTCTGCAACACCGTCATCATCGATAGCAAACCAACTAATGTCGCCAGCGACTGGACCTACTCCTAAAGAACCCGCTTCCGGTGCCATTGCCCAAACACCAGCCATTGAGAACGGGCCTTCAATTGGAGGAGCTGGAGGCACAGGAGCCACAATGCCGCAGCCGCCTGGGTTTCCACAACTTAAAGTGATATTGTCAATCAATACCTCTGCTGCACCGGTAGGCTCGAATACAAACATGCTCTGTATTTTGCTGGTGTCAAGCGGATTAAATCCTTCACCACGGAATGCAAGTAAGTCGTTCACCTTAACGCTGACTGTTGTCCACGTACCTTTAACAAAACTGTCTGCGGAAATACTGACTTGCCCAAGCGCTGGGAAGCCGCTGTCCATTTTCACTAGAAAAGCACTCTCGGCGTCTGCGTTAATCACGTTTATGTCAAAACGTAGCTCAGCAGCATGCAAGTCGGCAAATTTAGGGTTGTTACCCATGCCAAACAGAGCAATTGGGTTGCCATCGTCTGAGTTAATTGAAATGTTGCCACCGCCAGATGTCACTACTTGAATCACATTACCACGTTCATCTGCAGCAACTTCAGCAAAGCTCAATGCGCCTGAGTTGTCGAAGAAAGAGTTGAGTTTGAGTGGACGCACATATGTCTCACCAAGGATTTTCCAGGTATAAGTAGCGGCTTCGTCAAGATAAACGTCGAATGATTCAACTGCAGGACGCAATGGCGCTGGTGTCTCTAGGTCTGCATTTACGTTTGAGTTACAACCTTTACCGTCGGGTCTACCGTAAGCGCATTCATAAACGCGAACATAATCAACTTCCAATTCGCCCGGAAGAGAGCTACCTTCTACTACGTTGCCTGTTAAAACACCGCCTACTGCTAAGTTCAAAATTAAATGAAACTCAGAGTCAAAAGGCGCGCCGTCTTCAGCTAACTCGTATTTTTGTGCTTCTTCATTATAAAAGTACGAGTAGTAGCTGTCAGAGGTAATCGTTCTTAAGTGAACATCATTGACAAAAAACCGCAGTTCGTTTTGTTCCCACTCAAGCGCATATTCGTTGAACTTAGTTACATCAATGTCTTCTGGCATTCCTTCCGAAATCTGTTGCTGCAGGGGAGATGGAAAACCATGAACCACGTTTGTACCGAAGTATTCAGCATCACCGCCAACCGTAGGGTTAGCTGACTCCATAATATCAATTTCACCAGTTGCAGCCCAACCATCTGAACCGTACGGTGAATCGCTCGATAACATCCAGAACGCACCCCATAAGCCTTGACCACCAGTCGTTTTGATTGAAGCTTCTACACGACCATACTTAAAGTCAAGCTTGTCAAGCGTTGTTATTCTTGATGACGTATATGGGAAACCGTCTTGCACGGTTTCTGCTTTCGCAGTGATTTTGAGTTTACCGTCTGACAAGGTGGCATTTTGGTTTGTATACCACTGCTGCTCAAAGTTTCCCCAACCCTGTAAACCTCTATCAGAACCGTCTCCTAAGTCGTAGCCCCACTTGGTTAGGTCTAGGGTCTCGGTATCGAACTCATCGCTCCATACTAATTGCCACTCCTCAGCGGGGTCAGGATAAAACGGTGCAGTTTCGATTGTGTCCTTGGTGTCACCAACTGAATCGCCGCCACAGGATGCAATAAAGAGACCCGTGAATGCTATCAGTGATACGTAAATGAGTGATCGTGTGCGGTTAATCATTGTTTTCCTCGATTCCGATTTTTTTGTATGTAACAAAAAGTAAAGATTTTGTTAAAGATAGATAATAAGTGTATGTAGGTAAATTGTTAATACCTCTGTCTTGCATTTGCGACCAAAAGGTACGAGGTCGGGTTGAAACGGACTAATCTCGAAATGCAGACAAATCAAAATCAACAATTGGATTCATTACGGGATGTTACTTAAGATGATAAGCCATTTGTAAAGGATTCACAGTAGTGTTCCCTAATCGTCATTCAGATGTTTTCTACACAATATAACAAATGTAAAAAAATGTGGTGTCTATTATTATTTGTTTATTATTTTTGCCTGCCACACTTTGGCCTCATTGGTTCTGCCAGCAAGGCCCATAATTTGAACCATGCGACGATAGAGCAAAGGATAATCTTGGTCTTTGTCTTGTTTTATTAATCGCTCTGCATAGCCTTGAACATCACTTACATATCGATTTACGTCGTTGTTAAAGCCATTTTCCCGAGCTGATTTAATTAACAAGCCATAAGCTCTTAACGTTGCTCCGATGTTATCAGCATAGTCATTGGTGATGTGTAAAAGGTTCTCAGTCCCTTTGTTGTAATTCTTAATTTTTAAATAATTTAAGCCTAGAAGCCCATGAATTTTTACTATTATTTCTGGGTCACCCCGAGTGTAATTAAGTGCTTGCTCTAAATAGTAAATTGCTTCAGTAAAGTTTTGCTCTCGGGAAGAGATTTCTGCCAAATCTATCTGACTTTCTAGATTATAAGGGTATTGCTTAAAGATTTCCTTATAATGGTATTTAACGGAATCCGTGTTGCCAAGGTATTTGTTCAAAGCAGCTAATTCATAGTGAATTTTCCAATCTGCATTTCCATTACTCACGAGTGCTTTGCGACGCTCAATTACATCCGCCGGAGAACCAACTTCTGATATAAGTGCTTGTTTTCTTTTTTTCGTGGATTCTAATAAGTCACTAGCATTACTTTGATTTATGAAAGGAGCTTGGCTAACCATATCCTCTAAGCGATTCATCACTTCGATTGTTTCGTGGTTCGGAAAGCCAATCCATTGGGCAGCCTCGGTACTGGATAACTTTTTATAGTCCATGAAAATTTGCTTATCATTCATAATAGAGCGAGTGAATTCTCGGGCGAGAACATAGTTGCCATAATAATCGAAGTGGACATGTTCATGCAGAAGATCCCAGCCGGGAGAGTTCGGCGAGCTGACTTCGTTGAAAACTTTCACGCTATCGACAAAGCTGAAAGAGTTATTCCCTTCGGAATCTGCTACGCTTTGTACTATTTGATTTAGACGGCTATTAGTTCGAAATCGTAAAGTATCAAAATCAAGCGCTTTATTAAAATGTTTTTTGGACAGCTCAAACTGGTTTAACCTTTCATATGCAGTTGCCAGTAAGAAATGAGAATCAGCATACTCTGGATCGATTGCAATGAGTTCTGTTAACAAAGTGATTGCGGCAGACCAACTCTGGCCTGCAAGCGCCTCACCTACTTTAACATTTAGTTCATCCCATTTTTTACTTTGTGCCTCAGTTAATTCAGGACTGTGTGCAGAACCAAAAGGGGCCGAGTGGCGAAGGTTTACGGGTACTGATGACAATACGACATGCATACCTTTGTCTTTCAGTATTGCGATGATGTCCCTTAGGTTCGTTTCATAATGACTGTAAACTGCATCAAGTCTAGGATCATTATGAAGAACACTAAATTCAGTGAACATTTGCATGCCTTCCCAAACTACCTCCTGTTTATCAAGAGCCGGACGGGCTTGCTGCACCAGAGTGGCCATTCCTTGCCAGATTCTGCTGCGCTTTAAAGCTTGGATAGCACGAATCATGGTGATGCTAGAGGAAAAATTTTGGCTGAAGGTGCTTGGTCCATAAGGCCCAACAACTTCATTATTACCCATCAGAATAACTGCATAATCAGCAGAGTCAGGCGGAATGCCTTTGGCTACTTCATAAACAACGTGAGAGTTAACCGAAGTCATGGCCGTGTTAACAATTTCAATTTTTTTTCCAGGCAGCGCTGCGCGCAAATGCGCATCGAGATGACGTGATAAACCATGGTTCCTATGAGGGAAGCCTTGTGCTGCAGAACCACCCAATATGTATACTCGGATAGAGTCACTTGAGCGTTCTTTTTTGAGCGTGTTATTTAGTGGGGCAATGCCCAGTGATGAAGGGTAGAATTGGTTTGCAAATAGCTTATTGTCTTGATAATAAGGCGCTCCATCAATTTCAATTTCGTCAAAGAAATCATAAGAGTGCCCAAAGCCGACTAATCTGAGGCTAAGTTCGATGAGCAACAGTGCGATTAATGGAACAATAAAGATCGCGATAATTGAGAATATTATATTTTTAGCGTTGAACGTTTCAAAACTAGTTTTCTGTATGTTAGCCATGTGCTTAGAAATCGTTGACTCTCGATCCTAGGTTTTGTACAAACTGGATAGAGCGGGTTAGTCATAGGGACTACAGAATATAACGTAAACTTAGATTTTTTGCAGTATTTTCGTGAACTTATTTCTTCTGATTGATCTGTCAGGTAAATTGGTTACTATACCCTCCCTTGGATAATTCTACTATAGATCGATTAATGGCAAAAATTTTAGGAGTCTCTGCTTATTATCATGATAGCGCCGCGACAATAGTCGTTGACGGTGAGATTGTAGCAGCCGCTCAGGAGGAGCGTTTTAGTCGTTTAAAACACGACCCGCAATTCCCACAACAGGCAATCATGTATTGTCTGAAAGAAGCAAACTTGCAATTACTCGAACTAGACGCAGTGATTTTTTATGACAAGCCAATGCTTAAGTTCGAACGACTCTTGGAGACTTATCTCGTTTCTGCTCCCAAAGGTTTCGCTTCATTTTTGAGAGCTATGCCGATTTGGTTAAAAGAAAAGCTATACATGAAGAGCATACTGCGTAATGAATTTAAGGCGATCATAGCGCTCGAATCTCCAGGATACTCAGCCAACAAGAAGAAGCCTCAATTACCTAAGTTACTTTTCTCACAACATCATCAGGCTCATGCCGCCTCTGCTTTTTATCCTAGTCCATTTAAAGAAGCTGTTGTACTGTGTCTTGATGGTGTTGGAGAGTGGGCGACCTCTTCAGTCTGGTATGGCAATGATAAAAAGCTTGAACCTTTATGTGAGGTAGATTTTCCTCACTCATTAGGCTTACTTTATTCGTCATTCACTTTCTATTGTGGCTTCAGAGTTAATTCTGGAGAGTACAAATTAATGGGCTTAGCCCCATATGGAGTTCCCAGATATACAGATCTCATTTATAAACATCTTATTGATGTGAAGGATGACGGCAGTTTTGTCCTGAATATGAAATATTTCGCTTATCCCTCTGGTTCGATTATGACAACGAAAGCATTTTCTAAGCTGTTTGGAGGGCCGCCGTTACCTGCTGATTCGGATATTACTCAAAAAGAAATGGATCTGGCGGCTTCCATCCAGAAAGTTATCGAAGAAGTGGTGCTGAAAATTGCGAATTATGCTCACCAAAAAACGGGCTGCAGCAATATCTGCTTAGCGGGCGGTGTCGCTTTAAATTGTGTCGCTAACGGGCGCCTTGAGCGTGAGGGACCATTTCAGTCGATTTGGATCCAACCTGCAGCTGGCGACGCTGGCGGTTCCTTAGGTGCTGCAATGTTGGCGTCTCATCTGTATTTCGATACGCCCCGCAAAACACCGACCGATGGAAGACTTGACCAAATGCAAGGTGGTTATTTGGGGCCAGCATATTCGAGGGCCGATATCATGACCTATTTAATGCAACAGGGCATTCAATTCAGCCAGCTAGATGATGAGAGGCTATCGGCCGATGTGGCAGCACTAATTAATCAGGGCTCAGTTGTTGGTTGGTTTCAAGGACGGATGGAGTTTGGGCCAAGAGCCTTAGGTAACCGCTCAATTCTTGGTGATCCGCGCAAGCAATCAATGCAGAAAGTAATGAATCTAAAGATTAAAAATCGGGAATCATTCAGGCCCTTTGCACCGGCCGTGCTAGCTGAGGATGTATCTTACTATTTTAAACGCAACACTAGCAGTCCATACATGCTGCTTGTCGCTGAAATACAAGACTCGCTGAGGTTTGCTAATGCAAATACGTTGGCACAAGGTTTCGAAAAGCTAAAGCATAAGCGCTCCACTTTACCTGCGATAACTCATGTTGATTACTCGGCCAGAGTACAGACCGTGCATAAGGAAACTAACTCTCGCTTTCATCATCTCATTAGCGCGTTCAAAGACTTGACTGGCGTCAGCGTTCTCATTAACACATCATTTAATGTCAGAGGCGAACCCCCAGTCTGCAGTCCAAAGGATGCAGTTGAATGTTTTTTAGCTACACAAATGGATTATTTGGTAATGGATAACATCATATTGGACAAAACTAAGATGAGCGATAGTGCGATTTCACAAGCTAAAAAACGAAGTTTTGCGTCTGATTAGAGCTAACGAGGTTTATTTAAACAATGCATAAAAATAATAAAATAAATGATACAAAGGAATTAAAGTCCTTTGCCTTGCTTATGTCTTGGGCCGTGCCACTACTATTCATTGTGATCATACCTTTTTTATTTGACACAACAGCAAAATACAGTGTGCTATGGTTTTCTTTGTTACTTCTTAGCTTGTACTTCGTTTATCCCAAGGGAATCTATCCATTTTTTCGGGTATGGATGTTCATTGCCGGTATTCTTGGTTGGGTTAATACGCGAATATTGCTCGGACTTGTATTTTACCTATTCATATTACCCTTCGGGTTTGTAATGAGAACAACAGGTAAGTTAAGCTACCGCGAGAAAAAAAGTGAGACAGATTCGACCTATTGGACAGCGAGTACTGATAATCTTGATAAAAATGATTTGGAGCGGCCCTTTTAAATGTTGGAATTTTTAATAGACCTTTGGGAATTCTTGAAGGTGCGCAAAAAAATGTGGCTACTGCCCATTTTTATTGCTTTGGGATTGATTGGGGGCTTGATTGTTGCGACTCAGCAGTCATCCCTTGCTACGTTAATTTATACTTTATTTTGAAGGTTGGCACTTAAATGCGAATAACATAAAAGATCAACAGATCCTAATGAAACAGTCGTTTTTGTCTAAAAGGAAGTCGCCAATTAATGATTTACCTAAAATCATTCAATCTCGACTGGTCGACATCTCGGGGAAAGCTTGAGCGCAGTTCGCTTTTTGCGATCGCTCATGCAATTCGTTTTGGTTTAAATTCAAAAACTAATGTGCATGGTTCGAAACATAAGGCAACTGTCTCATTAGTTAAGTCTCGTTTATTGCAGAGCCTCAGATAAAATCGTTTTAAACCTTTTTACGCGGGTTTTATGTATTAAAATTAAATTCTTCAGCGTTCAAAATGAATTAGAAAAACCCTTTAGCAATTGTTATCACTTTGTCGCAAAAGCAGTCCGTTTTGTCTTGTTTTGATTGTATTCAGTTGCGAAAAGACTAACTTGGGCCGATGATGCACAGTCATGTGCGCAAGTTCTTTGCGAGTAAGCGAAGAGCTCAATTAACAAGAGAGTTTGAATATGCACAACAAGTCATTTAACGCTAACACTCAGCTTGGAGATGCTGTGAGTGGCGATTTCACAAAAATGGATGGCGATACCTTCTATAAGATCAGCAATGTTGATCAAATGCCTCCATTTTTCATCAGTTTGGTATCTGACCAAGATCACTGGTTGTTTGCAGGTTCTACTGGCGGCTTAAGCATGGGCAGAGTGTCACCTGATAAAGCAGTCTTTCCATATATTACCGTCGACAAGCTTTATGAAAGCACGCCGCATACAGGCCCGAAAACAATCATAAAAGTGGTTCAAGGCTCGGGTAACATTGTATTTTGGGAGCCCTATAATAGAGAGCATGACGATAGATATCATGTCACTCGAAATTTATACAAAAACCTACTTGGCAATGTGCTCTGTTTCGAAGAAATAAATCACGATCTGCAGCTTGCATTTCGTTATTCATGGCAGTTTTCGAATGAGTTTGGTATCAGCAGACAATGCAAACTAGAGAATCTCTCAGACCAAACTCGCTCTGTTGAGGTGCTTGATGGCCTACAGAATATTCTTCCAGCCGGCACGCCTCGTTTCACTCAATCAGAATCAAGTAATCTTGTTGATGCTTATAAATGGACTGAAGTGAATAGTGAAACGGGTTTGGCGTTATACACGCTTTATTCAGCGATTACTGACCGTGCTGAGCCGGTGGAGGCACTTCGTGCTAACACCGTCTTCAAAATAGGTTTGCAAGGCGGCACTGTGCATTTAACATCCGCAAGTTTAGCTTTATTCAAAGCAGGTAAAGCGCTTGAAAGTTCAGACTATAGTCGCGGAGTGCGCAGCTGTTATTTGGTACATAGCCATTTCACGATGTCTGCGAATGAAGTGCAAAAGTGGTCAATTAATGTTGATGTGGAAAAAGACCAACGCGAAATTGTTGCGCTACAGCATGCGCTGGCCAATCCTGATTCGATCGCTGAAAAAATGCAACAATCATTTGCTGAAGGCTGCGATAAATTAGCCCGAATTATGGCATCGTCTGACGGCTTTCAGGTGACCGGAGAAGAAGATGTTTCTCTCCATCATTATGCAAACACGTTATTCAACGTGCTTCGTGGCGGGATTTTTGCCAATCAATATCAGATTTTGCGTACCGATTTAATCAGTACGCTCAAGCACTTCAATATCGATATTTATCAGAGGCACCAGGCCGCACTCAGTAATTTACCAGCGACCGTGAGCTTAGACAAACTCAGGTTGTTTGTTGAAGAGTTGAAAGATGCTCAATTGAGCAGACTGGTTTATGAATATCTACCGATTACTTTTGGGCGCCGTCATGGCGATCCAAGTCGCCCGTGGAACCAATTTGCGATTGAATTAAAAGACGACAGAGGTCAACCGCTCTTATCATATCAAGGTAATTGGCGAGATATATTCCAAAATTGGGAAGCACTTACCCTCAGTTACCCCTCTTTTATCGAATCGGTTATTGCGAAGTTTGTTAACGCATCAACCCTTGATGGCTACAACCCTTACCGTATCACCAAACAAGGCATTGATTGGGAAGTAGAAGAGCCTGATGACCCATGGAGTTATATTGGATACTGGGGCGATCATCAAATCATCTATTTGTTGAAATTGCTAGAGTCTTCTAATAATTTCCATCCAGGAAAATTAGCATCTTTACTTGAGCAATCAGTTTATAGCTATGCCAATGTGCCTTATCGCATCAAATCGCTGCATGACACAATTGAATCACCGAAAGACACCGTTGTTTTTGATAATGAACTTGCTGAAAAGATTGAACATAATATCGAGCGTCTAGGCGCAGATGGAAAGTTAATTTTGGATGCTACGGGCCAAGTTTACCAGGTGTCTTTGGCTGAAAAGCTATTTATACCGCTCTTGTCCAAATTAAGTAATCTGGTTATTGACGGCGGCATTTGGTTAAACACGCAACGTCCGGAATGGAATGACGCCAATAATGCACTAGTTGGCCAAGGTTTATCGATGGTAACCCTTTGTTACCTTAATCGCTATTTGTCGTTTTTAACAAAGTTACTTGCTTCAATTGAAGACCAGAATAAACAATTTATGTTGACGACAGAAGTTGCTGAGTGGCTAACTGGAACAACAACAGTTCTGCAAAGTGCCGTTGAGCAAGCAGAACAAGGGCCTGTGTCAGCAAGTTTACAATTTTCTACGCTGCAGAACCTAGGTATATTAGCTAGCGAATACCGTGCAAAAATGTATCAGCATTCTGGCAATTATACTCAGCAAAATGTGAGTGTGACAGAACTCAACGCACTGTTATCTAGCGCTAAACCATTAATTAAACATAGTATCGAAGCTAACTATAGCGACTCTGGCTTATACCATGCTTACAATATTCTTAGTATCAACCAAGAGTCACTCAAAGTCGGTCATCTATATGACATGTTGGAAGGTCAGGTGGCGGCGCTAAGCTCGGGTGCATTAAGCGCAGGAAGAGCGGTGGAGATAATGGATGCACTATACGCAAGTCCAATGTATCGAGCAGACCAGAAAACGTTCATGCTCTACCCTGATCGCAAGCAACTTAGTTTTATTAGCAAAAATTGCGTTCCTAAAAATGACGTTGTTGAACACCCACTACTCACATATATGATAGAAAACGCTGATGAAAGATTGATTAAGCTAGATGCTGAAGGTAACTATCGCTTTAATAGTGAGTTGACCAATGCTAATGCGATCAAACAAATTTGGCCTCGTATTGCAGAAGAATATCCAGAGTTAGCAACAGAAAGTTCACTCAATGCGCTGTTAGAGATTTATGAAGGTGTGTTTAACCATAGCGCTTTTACCGGTCGTTCTGGCGGTATGTTCGGATTCGAGGGTTTAGGCTGTATATATTGGCATATGGTTTCTAAACTGCTGCTCGCTGTGCAAGAAGTAGCAATAGAGTGCGTGCATCAAGAAGGTAAATCAGCAACATCGCAAGCATTGATAGCGCACTATTACAAAGTCCGCTTGGGCATTGGCTTTAATAAGACTCCTGAAGAGTACGGCGCGTTTCCAGCTGATCCTTATTCGCATACACCAAAACATGCGGGCGCACAGCAACCGGGTATGACGGGACAGGTGAAAGAAGAATTATTGACTAGAATGGGAGAACTAGGCTGCTTTGTAGCTAATGGAAAGATTAGTTTTGATCCTTTCTTGTTACGAGCGCAGGAGTTTACTGCTGAAGCGACAAGCTTCCGTTATCTTGATGTCAATGAAAATTGGCAGACGCTTGAGTTAGGAGGTCAAAGTTTAGCCTTTACTTGGTGCCAAGTGCCGATAGTTTATTCATTGAGTAGTAATGTCGAACAACAGGTCACTATTTCTTGTAAGGATGGGCAAAAGCATACACTAACGACGAATGAACTCAGTGAAGAGTTCAGTCAAATGCTCTTTACTCGTTCTGGAGAAATTGTTCGCATTGACGTTTCTATATGCAATAACAAACTTTATGTTGAAAGTTAGCGCTTACTTTTCTGTATAGTGTCCTTTCTTAGAAGCACATCATAAGAGCGGAAGCAGCAATGCCTCCGCTCTCAACATTACCTTTACTTTATGTTGTTTTGAAAGTAGTCCACTTTGTCTTGTTTGGCTGCACTAACGAATTTTCTTGCTGATTGTGCCGCCGCTACGCGACCTCGTGTAAGTTGTTAAATGATTAATAAACTCACTCGAGCATTTATCAATCTTAACCTCAATTTGGAATATTCCCTTTCTATGTCAAATTCGCGCACCTCCCATTTTTATTCTGTAGACTTAAGTAAAAAAGCAAAACAGCTGTTAAGCAAAATGACCTTAGACGAAAAGTTAGGGCAATTGTCTCAAGTATGCAGTCCTGGGGCGCATATTCCGGACTACTTGGCGGAGTCTATCAGGCAAGGGAAAATTAGCTCTGTCATTAATGAAGTTGATTTGAATGTTAATAATGAATTGCAGCGAATCGCTATTGAAGAGACGCGTTTAGGGATCCCGCTGCTAATTGGGCGTGATGTTATTCATGGTTTCAAGACAATATTCCCAATTCCTTTAGGCCAAGCAGCGAGCTGGTCGCCAGACGTTATTGAGAAAAGTGCCAGAATAGCGGCTGAAGAAGCTGCGAAAGTGGGTGTAAATTGGACGTTTGCACCTATGATTGATATTGCGCGCGATCCGCGATGGGGTCGAATCGCCGAAAGTTTGGGTGAAGATCCGCATTTATGCTCGATACTTGGCGCAGCCATGGTAAAAGGGTTTCAAACTGATGACCTCTCGTCTATAGGCTCTATTGCTGCCTGCGCAAAGCACTTTGCGGGTTACGGGGCGAGTGAAAGTGGACGTGATTACAACACGGCGAACATTCCTGAAAATGAACTTCGCAACGTGTATTTGCCCCCATTTCAGCAGGCAGCTAAAACAGGCGCAGCCTCTTTCATGGCTTCGTTTAGTGACTTAAATGGCGTACCTGCAACAGGTAATCGATGGTTGTTGAAGCAGGTATTGAGAGAGGAATGGAAATACCAAGGTGTGTTAGTCAGTGATTGGGAATCTATTAAAGAGCTGCAGATACACGGGCTATCTGCTAATGAAAAAGACTCAGCCTATTTAGCGGCTAAAGCCGGTGTTGATATGGAAATGGCCAGCACCTGTTATATCGATAATATGGCAGCACTCATTGCTGAAAATCAGATTGATGAAGCTGACGTTGATCAGATGGTTCTAAACATTCTGCAAATGAAATTTGCGCTGGGCTTATTTGAAAATCCGTTCACAGACCCACAAACTTTGCCTGAATTAGTTAATGCGACTAATCAGGACGCAGCCAAAGACGCAGCACAAAAAAGCTGTGTATTGCTGCACAATAGAAGCCGTTTTGGACAGCAACCGGTGTTGCCTATTCATAGAGAATCGACCAAACGAATTGCTGTCATTGGCCCTCTGGCGAACGACGGTTATGAACAATTAGGGACGTGGATATTTGACGGTGAAGAAAAGCATAGCGTAACTTGTCTTGCCGGATTAGAAGCGCTAGCCAATGATTCAACAGAGTTAGTATTTGAACAGGTATTTACGAATTCACGAGATAGAGATCCACAGCATTTTGATAAGGCACTCAATGCGGTCAATAGTGCCGATGTCGCTATTTTATATTTGGGTGAAGAATCGATTCTGTCGGGTGAAGCGCACTCTAGAGCCAGCATCGACTTACCTGGGGCGCAGCCTGAATTAATTGAATATTTATCGCAATCAAACACGCCTATCGTGCTGGTGGTGCTCGCAGGTAGGCCTCTACTATTGCAACCACTGCTGAACAAGGTAGACAGTATTTTATATGCGTGGCATCCGGGCACGATGGGTGGGCTTGCGATTGCGGAACTGCTTTTTGGCGAAGCATCACCGTCGGGCAAGTTACCTGTGTCGTTTCCGCGAGTGTTGGGGCAAATACCCATTTATTATGCGCAAAAGAACTCAGGCAGACCCGCTAGTGAAGATAAATATGTCTATATCGATGATGTCCCTGAAAGAGCGCCGCAAACTTCATTAGGGATGGCCGCAACTCATTTGGACACGCATTTTTCACCTTTATATCCGTTTGGCTTCGGCTTGTCATATGCTTGCTTCGAATATCACGAAGTAGGCATTAGCCATAGTGAAATTAAATTAGGCTCTGCGTTTGAAGTTTCTCTGATAGTAGAGAATAAAAGTGATGTAGATGCTGATGAGATTGTGCAACTGTATATTCGAGATTTAGTCGGCTCTGTTACGCGGCCAGTAAAAGAGTTAAAAGGTTTTAAACGAGTTACAGTAAAAGCGAATTCAAGTGTTCCTGTGACCTTTAAAATGCATACCGACGATCTCGCTTTTTACGACATCTGTAATCAATTAAACGTAGAGCCTGGCGACTTTTTGTTGGGTGTAGGAACCGACAGTTCGCTTGAATTGAATATTCCTTTCAAGCTTGTGAAGTGATGTAACTTACCACTTTGCTCTGGCGTCACTTTTGTAGAAGCGCCATACAAATGCGGTACCGATAGAGTAGGTGACTTCTTTCTCAAATAACGGGCTGTCTTTATTTGCTGCTAAGCTATGAAATTGGGCTGAACCACCAACAAAAGCCCGCATGTTTTCACTGACTCGAAATGACAGCCCGAGCGTTAGCTCGGAACCCAAGTAACCCGCTTTGGCATCATAAGCAGGGCGCGCTGCAGTCGCGAACTCGGGGCTTACTTCATAAAAGTAGTCATGTGTATCTTCTGTGGCAAAAATCATTCCAAAGGAAATGTTAAACGCAGTGTCTTCATGCTTTAAACCGCGGTGTTGGTAAGAAATTTGTGGTTCGAAAATATAGCCTCGCCCATCAATGCGGCTAAAGTCGGTTGAGAACACTGCGCGCGCCTGCAGGCGGAAATCGAGTCGTCCTTTACCTAGGTTTGTACTCATATTTTCGCCCTCAGCATTTTTATCGAAATCGTAGTTACCCAGCATAAAAATCATCTGTGGACCAATTTCGCCTAAAAAGTCGAGTTCAGGCATACCAACCCGTGCGCTGTTGTCTTCGCTGTCGCTGGACAGCGCAACACCAAACGAAAAGTCGACTTCAAAGGTTTCATTTTCGATAACCACTGCTCTTGCGCCACCGCCGTCTCCAATCCGGAAAGTCTCACCGCGATAAACCACAAAAGGCAGTGCCAAGCTAAAAAAACGTCCTTCACTAGAGGCTGGGTATTTAGGGTTATAGAAAGCACCACCACCGATACCGAGTTCCCATAGTGAAAGTGATTCGTTGACGTTTTCAAAGCCAGTTAAGCTTCGATCCATCGCAATGTCGGCTTTACCGACACCATCCCCTAAAGAAACTCGATTCTTTTTGTCTTTGTCCGGCGATTGCTTAGATTGTTCAAGATCTTTACTGTTGTCAGTGACAGAAACGTTTTTTTCTTCAGAGTTGCTTTCATTCTTTGCAAAGGCCGTGGGTGTGAAAGCCAAAGCTAAGACGAGTAGCACTCTGGCTGCTTTCAGTTTAAGCAAGATTTGATTTGCAGGAAATACTTTTATGCTAGTAGATTTCATACAGTCTTTTGGCCTCTGCGCCCGGTTGATAAAAGCGCTAATTTATAATCATTTAGGACGACGCAGAGCACAAAAGTAGGTCTCATTTGTCACATAAAAAAAGCACTAACAACCTATCACTATAAAACAAGGTTATCAGTGAATTTAAAAGTAGTACGAATTTAGACCGTAAAATGTTTATTCACAGGCAAGTCTCTGATGCGTTTACTTGAAGCATGAAATATTGCATCAGTTAAACTTGGCCATGTTTATTTCTGACTCGTAATCCATGCATTTACTTTGCGCTCTAATATGACCATGGGCAATGCACCACCGCCCAAAATAACGTCATGAAACGCTTTGATATCGAACTTATCTCCGAGTTGCTTTTCAGCGAATGCGCGAAGTTCTTGTATTTTGAGCATCCCAATTTTGTAACCAGTTGCTTGACCGGGAAGGGTTAAATAACGACGCACTTCAGACTGCGATTGTTCTCCGGTAATTGCGGAGTTTTCTTTGAAATAGGCAATAGCCTCTGCTTCACTCCAGCCTTTGGCATGCAGACCTGTATCAACTACAAGACGGATTGCTCGCCACATTTCAGAGCCCAAACGACCAAACTCTGACAGTGGGTCTTGATAAGTACCGGGCATTTGTTTTGCTAACCATTCTGAGTACAACGCCCAGCCCTCGCCATAAGCATTCAAGTATGATTGCTTGCGAAAAGTGGGCACGCCTTCTAATTCCAGCGAAATGGCGATTTGCATGTGATGACCGGGCAAACCTTCGTGGTAAGCAATTACTTCAAGCTCTCTTTTGGGCATGGCGGTCATATCAGACAAATGAGCATAGTAGACGCCGGGTCTTGAACCATCAGGTGTTGACGGAGAATAGTGCTGGGCAGCGCCATCCTGCTCTCGAAAAGCTTCAACGCGTTTTACGACCATGTCAGCTTTAGGCATTATGCCGAAATAGTCTGGCAGTACTTTTTTGATTTTATCGATAGCGGCTGTTGCATCATCTATATAAGCTTGGCGTCCTTCGTCGGTATCAGGGTAATACAAACGCTCATCGTCTTTTGTGTCGCGTAAAAAGACAAAAAATTCTTGTAAGCTGCCTTCAAAACCAAATTCAGCTTTAACAACTTCCATTTCACCGCGTAGGCGAGCAACTTCTTTTAAGCCAATGTTATGCACTTCATCGGCGGTCAAATCGGTAGTTGTTTGGTTCGCTAAACGCTCGTTATAAAAGGCTAAACCATTCGGCAATGCACTGGCTCCTAAAGCCTGTTCGCTTGCATTGACTTTATCTGCTTGCTGCCATGCAATGAGTCTTTCATATGCCGGTTTAAAATCTTCTATGAGGGCTTGTTTGATAGTGTTAGTTAATTCGTCAGCTTCGATTTGGGTAATTTCATTTTGTGCTAACAAACCTTCTATTTTAGCTTGTGCGTCAGCCCAGATAGCGCTGTCGACACCTTCGCTAAAAGGGGCTCCTGATATGATTTTAGTAGATTCATCAATAACAGCTTCAAAAGCAAAATAGGGTGGTCTAACGCCTTTTTCAGCGATTTTTTTCGATACCAAAATAAGCTGATCAAGCGCCGTTCCGCTCGCGGATATCCGCTTTAGATATTGCTGCATATGTTCGCCTGTTTCGACTTTGTGCAGCGCGATAAGTAACTGCGGAAAAAAGCTGTGAACCGCATTCATTTGCTCAAATACATACCGGTTATAACGAAATTCGTAGGCGGCAATTGCTTGGTCGCTTAAGTATGTCCAAAGGTCGTAAGAAATTTTTGCATCGTCTGTTAGTTTTGCATAGTCAAACGTGCTTTGAAGTTCTTTTAGGTTAGCTTTCTTTAACGCTATTTGCGCGTGATAAGCCTGTTCTGAATAATCATCTATTTCATCTTGACGTTCGCTTCTACCCAAATAGGTAAGTGATGTAGGACTAAGCATTAGCTCTTGCTCAAATTTATTCTCAAACCAAGCGTTCAACTTAGCTGTTTCTGCGGATTGTGCTGCGGCACTAACAGCTGTTGCTGGCATTGGCGTAGTTGTTTGTGTGTCTGCTGCTTGCGATCCGTTTGTATCATTTGTTTTTTCACAGCCGGATAGGGTAAGGCCTGTGATTATAGAAAGCGTGGCAAGCGTAATTTTATTTAAGCGCATAGTTATCTCAATTGGAAAGCGAAACTTTTATTTGGTTTTTATCCTACTCTGCTTAGCCAATGAACACAATTATTCAAACTCTAGGGTTTAGCGTATCGATTTATCGGACGGTTATTTAGTATTTTCTTTTCAGTAATCTATGGTGTTGGTTCAGCTTTTGATGATTTGTGTTTGTCCTGATCCATTTCCCTTTTTACAAGCAAAAAGGTAAGAAACATTTTGGTAGGTAGAGATAAGGCCATGCCAATCGCGACGCAGCCTGCACTAATGATGATGCCATTTACGCCCATATTTTCAATGGTTTGATTGAATAAGTGAAAGTAGACACCCAAGAGTATTAAACTAATGCCAACGCTTATGACTATCTTGAGCGTTAAAATAATTTTTTTATCAGTCATTTAGATCTCTTATATTGAGCAGGTATGCTATGAAAAATAGCTAATTTGAAGACGAAACATAAAGCATGTTTTACTCTACGCCTTTAATGTTTAGACAGTCTTGATCTGAATCATAGCTGAGTCTTTTACTTCGTTTTTCGCTCGCTTGACTGCGCCACTCTGCTTTTTACAAAATTTAGTCTATTATTGTTTTCTATTACCATAATTTTAACAGTGCTTTGAGGATGAATAATGCTAAATTGGGGAGTTATTGGCTGCGGAGAAATAGCAAACACTTTTGCGAATGGATTGGCTTGTTTGGACTCAGGGAAACTTATTGCATGTGCTTCAAAATCGATGCAAAGAGCTCATGCTTGGGCTGAAAGTCAAAAGTCAGAGCACAATATAACTAAAGTCTATAACAGTTATAAAGCATTGCTCGCGGACGACGATATTGATGCCGTATATGTGGCTAACACACACAACTTTCATTACGAATCAGTTAAGCTCTGCTTGCAGCATCATAAACACGTATTATGCGAAAAACCAATCACCCTAAATGCAAAACAAGCGACAGAACTTTACGCCCTTGCACGAAAAAACAATTGTTTTTTAATGGAGGCGGTTTGGACTCGTTTTTTGCCGGCTGTTCGCATGTTACAAAAAGTGTTATCGGATAATGCTATTGGCGATGTGCTTAGTTTGCGAGCCGATTTTAGTATCAATCCAAAGTTAGAGCCAAGTCATCGATTAAGGAATAAAGCACTTGCAGGCGGCGCTTTATTAGACCTTGGTATTTATCCTATCACCTTCTCATTTATCGTCTTTGGTGGAGCCCCTGAGAATATCCAAAGCTCAGCGGTTATGGACAGCACTGGTGTTGATGAAAGATCGTTTTATTTATTCGAATACAGCGACGGTCGCAGGGCGTCATTGTCTTCAGGATATAGCCATGCGGCACCTACTGAGGCGATAATTGCTGGTTCCTCAGGTTATATCCGAGTGCCTCACTTTTTGGGCGCACAAGAGTTTACAGTGAACGCGGAAGGGCATGAACCCCAAACTTACCGCTATCCCTTCAACGCGAACGAAGACTTCAGTTTTGAAATTCAACACACGCATGATTGTATTGCGCAGGGTTTGCAGCAAAGTCCCATATTGCCTCAAGACGAAAGCATTCAAGTGATGGAAACGATGGACGCGGTAAGAGCGCAGTGGGATTTATGCTATAGCGATGAATAGCAAGTGCCTATAGCAGTCATACGAGCCAAGTCGGTAAAAGGGAAGTTTCGGCATATTGCGGTCACTAGGGCCACCAAATTTAACACAACCTTGGTCATTGCCGCGAAAGCGGTAACCTCGTTGATATACTATTGAGCTGTCAATTTTCAGCCTACTAGTGGGTTTACGAGGTCTCCACTTTCGTGGAGATGACGGTGGGTTTAAAATAACATTGCCAATTTTCCTCATGTTCTTGTGTATTGCAATGCTCTAGGGGGAACTCGCTTTCAATTTCGCTTCAATATATTGATCAACTAATCGTTCCATAATATCCAGTGGAACGGCGCCGTTTTTCAAAATGACATCATGAAACTCGCCCAATGAGAATTTATCACCTAACGCTTTTTGTGCTTTGGCTCTCACTTCAAGAATTTTCATCATACCGACTTTGTAAGCAGTCGCTTGGCCTGGCAAAACAATATAGCGCTCAATTTCAGATGTAACGTCCGATTCTGCCATGCCGGTATTAACCAGCATATATTCAATAGCCGCTTCACGTGTCCAACGCTTAGCATGAATACCAGTATCAACCACTAAACGCACTGCTCTAAACAGTTCAGCTTGCAGTCGACCGATGTTATCAAAAGGGTCATCTTGAAAACCCAATTCCCACGCTAAATACTCTGCATACAAGGCCCAGCCTTCTACATAAGCAGTGAAAGGAGAGATTGTTCTGAATATAGGGATACCTTCCAACTCCATCGCAATGGCAATTTGAAAATGATGTCCCGGTATACCTTCATGATACGTCAAGGTGCGCATTGAATAAGTTGGCGTTGCTTTTATGTCGTATAAATTGGCAAAGAATACACCGGGTCGTGCGCCGTCGATAGAGGGTTGCTGATAGTACGCACCGGGTGCTGTTTTTTCCTTAAACAATGGAATGCGCTTCACTTCCATTCCGGCCTTAGGCCTTAGCGAAAATGCATCTCCTAAACCGGCATCTATTTCGTCCAAAATAGTTTGGTAGTCCAGCAAAATTTGTTCGCGTCCTTCGTCAGTATCAGGATAATAAAAGCGCTCGTCATTTGCCAGAGCATTAATAGCAGGTGTAAAACCCGTGCTAATATCAAAGCCTTCACTGCCAAGGATGCGTAAAATTTCGGCTTGAATACGATCAACTTCAGCTAATCCGATATTGTGAATTTGATCTGCGCTGTAGTCCGTGGTTGTGAAAAAACGCAGTGCGAGTTTGTAAACATCTTCACCCTCAGGAATTTGCCAAATGCCATCGTTCATGCCGGCTTTATCTTCTAGTTCTGAAAAGTAAGCGATTAGCATTTTATAGGTAGGGTAAACCGTGGTTTCAATCTGCGCTTGTGTCTGCTTGAGTAAATCGTCATATTGCTCAGAAGGGATGAGCTCTGTTTTCTTCATCTTTTCATGTAAAGAAGTATAAAGAATATTTTCCGTGGAAGGTTTGTCGACAAACCCTTGCATCTCATCAATCACGCGATGCACAACAAATTTCGGTGGAATAATTCCTTTCTCTTCACGAATTTGAAGGCCTTCCATCATTTGCTCAAAATAGCGCTTTGATTCACTTAAGCGTGAAATGTAGTTCTGCACACTTTCAACATCGGTAATCGCGTGCTGGGAATCCATAAAGCTAGGGAAGTTGCTTTGCGCACCAGACATTTGATTGAAGGGGTAATTGTGATGCTGATATTTTTCAAATCCTTCGATAGTATCAAACAAATATAAAGCAATTTCTTTTGAAAGCTTCTGGTCTTCGCTGAGATCTTCATACTGTAAAAGCACCTGCTTCGCATCGCGTAAGTTGGCGAACATCGCTGAAGAGGCGGCCTCACTCGCATCATCTAAGTGAGCGTTGTGGCCCGTGATGCCGATACTTTCAAGTACGCCAATAGAGGTTAATGTTTCTGGGCTTTTAAGCGCTTGTTTTATGAGTGTGCGGTCGAGAAATACTCTGAAAGAAAAAGGTTTTTCAGCCTTCCACTCATGCGTTGCAACTGCACCTGTAATGACAAGAATGCCAAGCACAACAATGCCGAGCCATTTAAAGAATGTCTTCATGATTTGCTTATCCCTGTTTAACGTTTTATATCTTCCGATGATGATTGTAATGCTAATTGAGAAAGAATAGCTACCGTAATTGCTCAACAATCCCTGCCGTAAGTTAGCTTTTTTAACTTATCTACTAGTTGCACTTTATGGCTCTAGTTTATTGATGCGTTACAAAACACCCGCTTCAATTAACGGCAATATCCAATAGCGTATTCGCTTACTGTTATTGGTTGTGCTGAGTAGCTCACAAAGTTGCTCTGATGTAGATGTCTGATGCAGTACTTCAAACCGAAAAAAGTCTCGATAGCCTTCAACCTGTTCTCTGATATTGTAGTGGCCATGTTCTTTGCTAAAGCCTTGAATTTTGGCTAAGCTGAAGCCGCTTATGAAGGTTTCCTCCATCAGTGTATCAACTACTTTATCTTTCAAATCTTCAGGCACAATTGCGACGAGCATCAGATCATTTTGTGTTAGCGCCACGGCGATTCTCCAACCAAATATAAAACACGGGAATTAAAAACAAAGTGGTAAAAGTAGAAGTAAATAAACCACCAATGACCACAATGGCAAGCGGTTTTTGAATCTCAGCACCAGGCCCAGTAGCAAAAGCAAGTGGGAAAAGGCCAAACATTGCGGTGCTAGCCGTCATCAATACAGGGCGTAAACGTCGTTTTGCGCCACTAACGATGCGCTCAACCACGTCGGTTACTGCAAACTTGGTTTGTTCAAAATAACTGACCATGACGACACCGTTCAAAACTGCTACACCAAGCAGAGCAATGAAGCCGACAGAAGCAGGCACAGACAAAAACTCGCCGCTTAAATAAAGTGCGATAACACCACCCATCGTCGCAAACGGTATATTGGCTAATATCAGGCCTGCCTTGCTTAAGGATCCAAATGTGGTAAATAAAATAATGAGGATCAAGCCAAGTGCGATAGGAATTACGAGCATAAGATTAGTTGCTGCTCTTTGTTGATTTTCAAATTCGCCGCCAAAATTAAGTGTATAACCGACCGGTAAGTCTAGTGATGTTGAAAGAAGCTCTTTCAGTTCCTCGACAAAACCAACAATATCTCTTTCTTCTACATTTGTAGTAACAACCGCAAATCGATTGCTGTTTTCGCGCTCTATTAGGATTGGTCCTTGTTTAAACGATACATTAGCTATGCTTGAAAGAGGCATTAAACTCGCATCTGGCATCAATATCGTCATTTGTTGTAGATCGTTTATTGTTCCAGGTTTGAGTTTGCTAGAGTTCGTTAGCCCAAATACGATGGGCGTTTTTTTCTTACCTTCGATTAAGGTAGAAAGCTCCGTGGATTCAATTTGTGACTTAACAAAAAGAGATAGCTCCGCTATTGTCATATCGTAAGCACTGGCAATTTCTGGCTTCAACCTTATGTTCAAGAAGTCACCGCCCTCAATGACAGAGGCATTAACGTCAACGCTACCTTCTAATGTTCGTGCTTTTTCACTTATCTGTTCAGCTAGCTTAGCTAATACCGCAATTTCGTTACCGAATACTTTAATTGAAACATCACCGGTACTGCCCGTGAGCATTTCAGAAACGCGCATTTGAATAGGTTGCGTAAAGCCAACGTTAATGCCTGGAAAACCTTCCATTACCTTGCGAATTTCTTCAATGAGTTCTTGTTTGCTGTCAAAGCGCCAAGTATCAACAGGAGCCAATTCCATGAAAACATCAGTTTCATTTAAACTCATTGGGTCCAAGCCAATTTCATCAGAGCCAACTCGAGCTACAATTTGCTTAATTTCGGGGATATTGGCAAGTAAGGCCTTCTATATTTGAATGTCTAGGTCGGTTGAAGCCTGCAAAGAAATGTTGGCCGACTTTTCTAGCTGCACAATAATATCCCCCTCATCAAGCACAGACATAAAGGTTTTTCCGAGCAGGCTATAAAGTACAATACTCCCGACTAACACTACTAGGGTGACTATTATCACAGGAGTAGGTTTTAATACTGTGCGTTTTAGTGCAGCGTGATATTTCTCTTGCAACCAAATTACGAAATGCGGCTCGCTGATAGTATCGGCTTTGAGCAATAGTGAGGCTAGCGCAGGTATTACGGTGAGCGACAATACCAATGACGAAAGCATGGCAAATACAATGGTAATGGCGACTGGCTTAAATAGCTTACCTTCTAGTCCTGTTAGCGTTAGCAGCGGGGAGAAAACGATAATGACGATGATCGTTCCCGACACCACTGGAACCGTATAAGGAGTCATTCAGCTTTTGATAAATCAACGTTCCTGACCCTATCGATTTTATCCAACGAATCTGACCCCGCAGGTCTCCGTTAACCTTAAACCCAGCAAAATCTGCATCTGTTTAATAGATCAGGGATATCGTATATTCTTCTTATACTCAAGGGTTATTGCAAGAAACTACAATTTAAATTGAGAAAGCGATTTTTCTACCGCTTCTATATTCGCAGTCATCTCTTCCACTATTTCATTGTTGTTTTGCGCACCTGCATTGATCAAGTTCACTTTATCTGCGATCAACCTCGATTTGTCTTTTATGTGAATAACGGCTGCTGACTGCTCTTCTGCCGCTACAGCAACACTAGTTATCATTTTAGTCAAATTTCCAATAGTACTATTGATGTTCGTTAATGACTCCCCGGCAATGATCGATTTGTCACTGTTGACCGCAACTTCATTTTCACAACTGGACATAGATGTAAATGCTGCATTTGTATCTTCTTGGATTTTGTCAATAACTGACGCGATTTCCTTCGTTGAATCGGCTGTTCTTTGTGCGAGAGTTCTTACTTCATCGGCCACAACAGCGAAACCTCTGCCTTGCTCTCCAGCTCTCGCTGCCTCTATTGCGGCGTTTAATGCCAGAAGGTTAGTTTGCGCAGAGATACCCTCTATGACGCTTATAATTTGGCCTA
Source organism: Glaciecola sp. (assembly GCA_965660625.1). Taxonomy (GTDB): domain Bacteria; phylum Pseudomonadota; class Gammaproteobacteria; order Enterobacterales; family Alteromonadaceae; genus Glaciecola. Next base: position 25,337 of record CBFIAR010000009.1, read on the forward strand.
TTTTTTCAGCCTGTTCTTTTAACGAATTTATTTTCTCAGAGGACAGTGCAACTGCAGTGACAATAGAACCCATTCCTTCAATGACTTCACTTACGGCTTTTTGACCACCTTCAGTTAATTCAATTACGTTTTGTGAACTTTGTGAAGCTGAATTGCAATTCTCCGCAACACTCTGGGCGGTTTCACTCATTTCAAGGTTTGCATGTGACACTTCACCTGACAAATTATTAATCTCTTTCAGACCATTAGCATTCTCAAGAGTCGTTTTGCGCGTTTTATCAATATTATACCGTATAAGCTGAGTTGCTTTAGTGGTGTCACTTACAATGTCGTGTAACTTGATAATGAACTTATTAAAACTGTCAGACAACTCACCAATTTCATCATTGGAATTTATGTCGATTCGTTGTGTTAAATCGCCATTACCTTCAGATATTTCTTTAACTCGAAGTGTGACCGATTCAAGCGGAGTAACAATCAGTACTTTGGCGAAGTAACCAATTGCCGCTGTCAATAGAAGACCTAAAACTAATACAACAAATAAAAATATATCCGTTGTGTTTTGAGTCGTTGCAATATTATTTGTTTGACCTTCAACAGCTTGGTCACCAATTTCTTCGAATTCTTCCATAAAGCTAAGTAATGTATCTGTTGATTCACCGTACTTGGTTCGAGCTTTGTAAAATGCATCATATTTCACTAGCAACTCATCAATATTTTTGACGTGAATCGAAAATGCTTGTTTGTAAGCAGCCTTCATAGACATGCTTGAATTGGGTAGCGAAATATCAAAATGACCCGTATTAAGCATCTCATTTGCCGCTTCAGTCTGAAATTCAATTGCGTCATAAATGTTTTTCTTGATGTTTGAGTCTGGAGACCTAGAACGATAGCGCTCGACATGATACAGCGAGGTCAATAAACCTATGTTAGCTTCCATACCTCCGTCGGCCGCTTCCCATTTTCCACTTATACCATCATTCCAGCTAAAAGATTTATTAGGTTCATTTCTGAGGACTTCAACTGCACCGTCTCCTCGCTCTTCTAACACTTCCCCTAGTGCGACAAAATCAAATACTGCATTTTGATAGGTGAGCAATGCTGCTTGGTAGATATCATAATCATCTAGCAAAACGTCCCGACTATTTGCATAATTACTCAATAGACCATCCAATTTATTGATTGCTTCGTCTTTCACGACCTTAGCTGTCTTTAATCGTGATATCGCCTCATCTGCCACTTGTGTAGCTTCTTTTATTTTGGCTTTTGCTGAGCTATCGCCGTTTAGGTATTGGTCGGTGGCAATCAATTGCCCCTGAATACCAATAGTACCCTCCATTGCCCCATCTGCAGTCATCCAAGCAGGTCCGACTACATAATCCAGGATAGAAGACATGTTTTTTACACCCCAATATCCCACGACACCCATTATTAAAAATAGTGCACTAAATAGCGCCACAGCGATGTTTGTTTTGTTTGCAATTTTCATTTGTCTGACCTTAAAAACTGAATACTGTGCGAAGAGTAACAACGAGCGCGTCTGACGTGAATTTGTCACTACCGGGGCTAATAATGTACTGAATATCTGGTTTTAACGCGATGTGCTGGTTTAACTGATATCGATAGAATATTTCAATGGAAGTTTCATTCTTGTTTAATTCATCGTGCAAATATTGACTGGTATTAATACGGGTCATGCCTATGCCAGCGCTGTCACCCTCGTTTTTAAACGTATCATACAATACTAGGCCTATACCAAGATGCAGGTCAATTTCCCCCACTGAGTCGTCAGCATATCCAAGTTGGGAATACCATCCAGCAGAAGCAGCGTTAAGCCACGATAAGGATAAGTCGCCTTCAGCTACCAAGTAGTAGCCGGATGTACCGTCTTGGCTCGCCGTCACGTCTAGTCTATCTATATCACCTGTTTGGTTCCATACACCTAATTTCAATGTGGCACTTTTGAACTGAGTTTGCCATTCAGCTATGGTGAACACCTCATCAAATTCATTGCTTTCATCGGAATATATGCCTAACCCTATATGAGAAGTTTCATTGATATCTAAGAATACGTTCATCGATAGGGTGGGAATGGGGTAAGTTGGAAGAAACAAAATTGTAGGACTAAATCCCATTGAAGAATTTATAAATTCACCGCTATGGTCAACAAATCCAAACTCGGTATTTGCATCAACTTGACCCACTTTAAATCTCAAACCTAATTCGTCGTACTCACCTTGAAACCAAATTTCATAAAGCTTACTGAAATCATCTTCGTCGATATTTGAATACGCCTGCATGTCTCCAACATTATCACTACCATTCTCACCACGCTGCAACTGGCCCTCAATATACACGAGGTAATCGTCATTCAGCTTGTACTCAAAGCTACCTACTGCTAATGTTCTTGACGTTCCTGCTTCATTAATGCCACCTGAAACGACATAACTCGAATCGTTGATAACACTAATGCTAACTTCTTGCGCAGCTAGGCTTGCTGCCGTTAGCGAATAAACTCCAATTAGAAGGCTTTTTTTCATGATAATGTTCCACCGGATTAAGATTACAATTTTTGCATTCAGTAGTCTGATAGAATTCTAATCTGCTCTTTTGCAAAAAAACGTTGACATTAGGGGCATGCTTAATAATGAAAAGTTAAATTTTCAGCGCGACCTGTTTAGATCATATCGGCATTAAGAAGAAAAGGAAGAGGGTTATTAACCATTAATGGAATATAGGTAAAATAAAGCGTCACATTCCTGAAATTAAAATACGTGATGCCTCATATTTTCCATATTGATATCTATTTCGTATTATTAAGAGAATAAAACCCTGCTGCTTTTCATTTATAAATAATATATTTACATGTAATCCAAAATTAAAGCCAACCGCTCTCACTGTTCTACAAACCAATTTTGAATTTTGCTTTTGTTTATTATGTTCAACTGCTTTTATTCAAACAGATATATCTGAGGCGGCGCTCTAATATGTGGGGACAATCATTCGACGTATTAGTCATTTTTTGTATTCAGATAACTGAGTATCTTTTGGATCACCCATGAATATTCAATGATTGGAATAACTCAAGCTGAACGTCCGGAACTCGCACCTCTAAGCCATCGTAGCGTTAAAAATCCTGACAGTCGGCTTATTGCCCAGACTGGGTAAAAACTCAGCACATGAGCGTTTTAGCTTTTTGGCTATTTTTTTTGATCATAAACTTCTAAAAGGCCTAATTCAATACTTGAAAAAACGATGAAGTTAATTGCTGCTACTGTAGTGAACATAAGGGCTGAAATTAATAATATATGCAGTATTAATCTCACCCGCCAAAATTCATATGCCCGCGCGGGTGCTGCGGAAACGGCTTATACCAGAAGCTGTTCATACTAACATTTATTACCTATCCTACTTAGTCCAATGTCACAACGAAACTCAGTGAAGATACAACGCCACTGGGTGAAGTGATATTTATGCTTACCGTCGCGTCTATAGTTGTATCGGCTGCCAGTAGGTTGTTTGTAACAGTGAACTCCCTTGTTCTGCCAGCATTACGGTTTGACTGCGGCATAATGTCGTTCACCGTGCCATTTAATTCACCAGAGCTTGCTGTAACGACAATACTTGAACCGCTTGCGATAGGTTGGCCGGCAGTATCAGAGTATGTGTACTGGAAGAATGCACTATTCCCGCGAGGAATCGATAATACCGGGGTAGCTGAACCTGCCGATTGATTGCTGGCTAACTCAACGCCATTGTTGCTTACCGAAATCACAACAGAGCTGCTTGATGTTACTAGGACGATTGCTCTGCGGACATGAACACTTTCAGCTCCGCAAGAAGTCCCTGTGCATTGCGGGCCATCGAAAAGTCCATTTTGTGAGTCGGGTTGAGCACCACCAGATGCATCAAAATCCAAGTAGATCTCGTTGGCATCTCTGACTCTATTTTCGTTGTCATCGCGCCACGCTTCACTTAAATCGACAAACCCCGACCTAGCAGGCAATGTGACGTCAAAACCACTCCCATCATTAGTGGTAATAGCTTGGCCGTCAGCATCGTCATACTGATTATTACCATTGCTATCAATCAGCGTTTCATGGCCAATTGCAGTGGCTAAAATAGTGATGCGATGATCATCGGCTCTCGGATTGCCGCTCGTCCAAACTACACTGCATGCGCCATTAAACGTGTTGCAGGTTGGTTGAATACGTCCACCTTCAGCGGTAAACGATACCGTTGTTCCATCGGGAACAGTATTGTTAAATGTATCGGCTAAGCTCGCGAAAATAGTAACTTCGGTGCCATCGATATTATAAGCCTCAGGGTTTAAGTTCGAAGGTGATAATGTGAAGCTGTTTTGATCGGGAAGGCCTGTGTTGACTGATAATAAATCTGACTGTGTCTGAATTATTTGTGTGTCGTTGACGCTCACTTGGGCTGTGACTCTAACTGAAGTGGGCACATTGCCTGCAGTCACTTTAACACTTACTTGACCTTCAGAATTTGTAATGGCAGTTGCTGGAGCAAGAGTTAGCCCGCCAGTCGTTGTATTCAGACTGAAATCAACGGATTGCTGAGATAGAGGGTTACCCTGCGCTCCGGTCACCTGAAATGTCACAGTAGAGACTGACTCACGGCCTTGACCGCCGGTTCCTTGTAAAACGATGTTTTCGGGTGATGCAGAGACAAATTCAATAGCACCGACTGTTTCAGGGCTCAGTACAAGATCACGACTAATCGTTACGCTTATAGAATTAACGGTAATGGTTGCCGTAATTGTATCAATGTTGCCGCTTCCGCCAGCGCAACTTATATCTTTGTATGTGGCATTCGCGGTTCCATTAATCGTATTAACTATTGCGTCTATGGTGGCAGCACCACTTTGGACACATCTTGAAGTAAAAGAGACCGGAGTACTGCTTGGAATTACTTGGTCATTTGCGTCCACTAATGCAACTAAAAGTCCTAAGGTTGCACCAGCACTGATTGAAACTTCGTCAGCGGCAGACGCATTGCCTAAACCAATGGTATTCTCGATAAAAATACCGTCTTCAAAGTAACCAAAGCGAACAAGGTTGTCGTTAACTGTATCAATCGACTGCACCTCAAAATTTATTGAATTACTTATAGATTCTGAATTGAAACTATACGTTGCTGAGATTGTCGCTGCACCTAACTCTAGCTCGGAGGGTGTCAGCGTAGCCTGTGCGATACCTTGTTCATTGGTCAAGGCTTGAGTTACTGAGACAGCTCCCGATGTACTTTGAAAACTAACGATCTCGTTAACGATGGGTGTATTGTCGCCATTTAATAAGGTAGCACGCACTTGCACAACATCATTTGCTTTAAAGCGTGAAATTGGATTGCCTTGCTCGTTGACTAAATTTATTGTTATTGATGAGAGTTCAGGGTTAACTGAAGCAGCTGATAAAAATTCGTAGTTTACCAAGGCTGTCACGTCACCAAAGGATGCATTGAGAGACGCTGCGCCAATATTCGCGTTCGTTGAAGTCAAGGTAATTTGAGCAACGCCGGTGCTATCGGTGAGTTTTGTTGTTGCTGATAGCTCGCCAATGCCGGCTTCAAAGCTAATAATTTCCCCTGCAATCGGTGCTCCGTTTGCAGAAAGCGTTGCGCGAACGCAAGCTGCCTCACCTAGTATAAAAGCATTCCCCGTTCTTGCATCGCAATTTGAACCTAATATCTCAACTGATAATGAAGGAATCACTGAATCTACTTCGCCCACTATTTCATTGTCACCCGAGGCACCATTGCAGGCGGCTAAAGATAGCGTAAAAAATAGCACTGCAAATACTTTTAATACTTTTGCTGTCATGGAAATTACTCTTTAATGTGTTGTTGTAAATACTGAAAAATTTCACGTGCTGCTTTAGGTGGTTTTTCAGCTTCTTTTTGCTTAACGGCCTGACGCTGTAATTGTCTTAGTTTTTGTCGGTCTAACTCAGGATATTCATCTAAAGCAGACTGAATTGCGCTATCGCCTTTATTCACTATGTCGTCTCGAAGTTGCTCAAGCTGGTGGAAGTGATTATTCGTTCTTCGGTGATGCGCTCGAAGTTTATTGATACCATCTTCAATTGGTTCAAGCTCGCACTGTCGCAATATTTTGCCAATCAATTGAAGTTGACGTCTAAAACCGTCTTTTTTCTTATTTATACGATTAGCTAATTGAATGGCTTCACGTAATTCGTCTTTCATTGGAATTTCATCCAACTGCGCATTCGAAAACTCAACTAAAGCGACACCTAATTGCTTGATGTCTTCCGCTTCTTGCTTAAGCTGAGTCTTACTTTTTATTATTTCACCATTTTTGTCAAGAAGTGGCTCTGGGCTGTAATCGGCATTCATATCAAGTTTTTTGATTTCTTTAGTGCTAGAATTATCGTAGATTGTAACCGGCACACTATTGTTTGGACAGTAAAAAGAAAATATGGAATCTGAAAAGCAGTTAGCAGAAATTCAAAATGTCGTAGATGACGCGTTGCGTCTTGCTATTAAAAAGGGCGCGACGGCCGCCGAAGCAAGCATGTCGAAAGTTCAGGGCATTGCTGTATCTTCAAGGTTAAAAGAAGTTGAAACGGTGGAGTTCACGAATGACGGCGGCCTAGGCATAGCAGTGTTTGTAGGGAAAAGAAAGGGCAGTGCATCAACTGCTGACTTAAGTCCAGCAGCGTTGAGATTGACAGTAGAAAAAGCCGTGGAAATTGCAAAATATACGAATGAAGATGAGTGTGCGGGTATTGCTGATAAGGAGTTTATTGCTACCGATATACCTGATTTAGATTTATACCACCCCATAGAATTAGATACCCAAGCCGGAATTAAATTGGCAATTGAAGCTGAAACTGCCGGAATGGACTTCGATTCAAAGATTGTAAATTCGGATGGTGCATCATATAACGCCAATTTAGGCGTAAGAGTGTATGGAAACACGCATGGAATTAACGCCGGTTATGCAAGTAGCCGTTATAACTTAAGTTGCGTTCTCATCGCCCAAGACGGTGAGGACATGCAGCGTAATTATAGCTATACCATGAACCGTGAAGCGCATTTACTTGACTCTGCTTTCAATGTTGGGATAGACGCGGCAAAAGAAACGCTGAGTCGTCTAGGTGCTAAGAAGATCAATACTGCAAAAGTACCTGTGCTGTTCCACCGCGATATTGCGTCGGATATTTTTGGACATTTTGTGAGCGCAATTAGTGGAGGGAGCCTATACAGAAAGTCTTCCTTCTTGCTAGATAGTTTGGGCACGAAAGTATTTCCTGAATGGCTAACTATTAATGAGAAACCGCACTTACTGAAAGGCTTAGCAAGCTCACCCTTCGATAACGAAGGTGTTCGTACCCAAGACATGACTATTGTTGAGTCGGGCGTTTTGCAGCATTATTTATTGACGAGTTATTCAGCACGTAAATTAAAAATGCAAACCAACGGGCATGCGGGTGGCATCCATAATTGGTTACTAAGTTCGACAGGAGAGTCAGATAAGGAACTTTTGGAAAAAATGGGCACCGGCTTGATTGTCACTGAGCTAATGGGGCAAGGTGTAAATATTGTGAATGGCGACTATTCCCGCGGGGCTGCAGGTTTTTGGGTTGAAAACGGTATTATTCAATACCCGGTGCACGAAATAACAATTGCCGGAAACTTACAAGATATGTTTCAAAATATCGTTGCCATTGGCGCTGAGACAGAACTTAGAAGTAGTATTCAAACCGGCTCTATTTTAATTGAATCTATGCAAGTAGCCGGTGCTTAATTAATTACAGTGAACATTTAGCATAAAAAAACCCGCTTCGTCAGCGGGGTTTTTTAGTTTTAAATTTTGATGATTTCGAAGCCTCGAACGGGATGACTAATCGACTTCACCACAGAAGCGATAACCTTCACCGTGGATTGTGACAATCAATTCCGCATCATTTGGCTGTGACTCAAAGTGCTTTCGAATACGGCGAATAGTAACGTCAACCGTTCTGTCATTTGGACGTAATTCACGGCCGGTCATTTCCATGATGAGCTGTTCGCGCGTTAATATTTTACCCGGATTACTTAGAAATAGGTGCAACGCTCTAAATTCACTGCGTGGTAATCTGAACTCTTTACCGACAGGTGAAATCAAGCTTCGGCTATCGCCATCGAGTATCCAACCATTAAAACTTACTTTGCTAGGCAGATCATCATCTTCAGATGCATTGCTTGTGCGCGACAGCAAGTTACGAGCACGAATGGTGAGTTCACGAGGGTTAAATGGCTTGGTCAGGTAATCATCTGCACCAATTTCTAGACCTAAAATACGGTCGACATCATTGTCGCGACCAGTGAGGAATATTAGGCCAACATTTTTTCTATCACGAACCTCACGGGCTAAAATTAAGCCATTTTTGCCCGGTAGATTTATGTCCATGATCACTAAATTTATCTGATTATTTTGGAAGAAGTCATGCATCTCTTGGCCATTTTCAGCTTCAAATACATTGTAGCCTTCGGCTTCGAACAAGCTTTTAAGGGTAGTACGGGTAACGACTTCGTCTTCAACGATAAGGATATTTGGCGTTTGCATTTTTCACACTCTGTTAACATTGCTAAGTTGAGTTTATCAGAATACTGATAAAATTCAGTTGTTTTATTCGAAAAATTTCAATTAAAGGCCCACGAATATGACGCGTTTCGAGCACACAGCACTAATAATCTTGATCTCTGAAAATCAACACGCCACGAGCTGTAATAAACTTTTACCTTTGTAATATAATTACAGTTTCGCCACTAGTATATTCAAAATATCACCAAATTGAAAACTAGAATTGGGTAAACTTTCGTATTGGTACTGGTAATTGCTATTTAATGAAAATCTCAAACCTGATTTTTGGATTATTAAAAGTAAATTATCCACGCTGATAAACCTCTAGATACGCTTCAGCGGCTTGTTGCCATGTGAATTTTTGCTGCATACCGCGCTTGGCAACAGCCTGCATTTTTTTGTTATCTTCAAGCCTTACCAATAGCGCCTTTCTAATAACACTTAACAGTGCTTCAGGTGTAGGTTGGTAAAAGATAAACCCGGTTCCTTCTGGTTGGTCGATATCCACTATTGTGTCTTTTAAGCCGCCAATACCCCGCACAATAGGTGTCGTTCCATATGCCAGGCTATACATTTGGTTTAACCCGCACGGTTCGAATTCAGATGGCATTAAGAAGAAGTCAGCGCCGGCTTCCACCTTATGCGCGTAATCTGGTTTAAAATCCTCGATAAAAGAAAACTGATGAGGGTGCGCATTTGCAATTCGGTGGAGTTGTTCTGTGATGTCTTTTTGGCCTGTGCCTACCAATGCAATTTGTACTTTATGTTTGAGAATATCCTCAAGAACAGGCATTAAGTATCCAAAGCCTTTTTGTAAGGTGGTTCTACAGACCATGCCCAATATCGGCACTTTTGCATTGGCTTTTAAGCCAAGTGTCTTTTGTAAATCCTTTTTGCATAAGGCTTTGCCCGACATGTCATCGAAAGAGTAATGTGCGGCAATATATTCATCGGTGCTCGGATCCCACTGCTCATAATCACAGCCATTGAGAACACCATGAACAACATTAATGCGCTGGCGAATAACATCATCAATTCCATGGCTACCTAAAGGTGTTGTGATTTCTTGTGCATAGGTTGTGCTGACAGGGCAAATTCTGTCAGCGTATAGCAGCCCTGTTTTCAGCATATTTAAATGATTATTTTCTACAAACATACCGGGTGATGCTGGTTCTATGCTTGGAATGTTTCTTAGGTCGTCGGTGCCTTGGAATGCTGCATTGTGGATAGTCAGGACTGACCTTGTATGTGCAAAATATTCATATATTAGAGGAGAATGCTTTGCAAAATAGCAGGCCATTGATGTGTGCCAGTCGTTTGTATGTAAAATGTCAGGTTTGAAGCCTACAGCTTCAGCGGTTTTTAACGCAGCGAGTGAAAAGAACGTGAATTTTTCTGCATTACTAACCTTCGTATCCTCCCCATAAAGCTGGTCGCTATTAAAGTATTTAGGATAATCAACGAAATAGACCGAAATGCCGTTGAAATTTAACTCTTTTATATTAAACGCATAACTCCGGCCATTGCTGTAGATAATTTGCTGCGGCGCTGCGTTTGATAAATGTAACGAATCGGCTGCGGTTTTATAGTAGGGCAGGACAATTTTGACCTCATGTCCCAGTTCAGACAGTGCGATGGGCAACGCTTTACCAACGTCTGCGAGACCACCCGTTTTTACGATGTCTTCTACTTCAGATATTAAAAAAAGTATTTTCATAAGGTACTGGGTCTTCTTATCTAATTTTCAAAAGGGACATGTGTAATTACAGAACAAAAACGCCAAAATGACGTTTTATTAGGCTTGAGTAAGCCGCTGCTAGAGCTACTTTGCCGCTTCGTAAATATTATATTTATTTGTGCTTATAAGCGTTTTAGAGCGGAAATACAAACCACCCATAACCTCACTGTAAGGTAAAAACTTATTTGCCACAATATCAAGTGTGCCGCGAGGGCGAGTTTGTTTATGCGCCTGCGCTATAAACTGCTGCGTAATACTGTAGTCGTTGCGAATACCAGTATGGAATGGTGGATTACTAACAATGTGGTCAAAATAACCGTCAACTTGTTTCATTCCGTCGCTTGCTATGACATCGCCTACAACCGCGTTTAGTTCCAGAGTTTGCTTGGTGCAATAAACGGCAAGTGCTGACACATCACTCATCGTGAGTTTTACTTTGGCGTTGAGTTTTGCAAAGTAAGTACCAATGATGCCTGTGCCACACGCAAAATCCAATACTTGGCCTTTCATGTTTAATAACTTGGTTGAACGAGGTTCAAACTGCGCTAATAATAATTGTGTACCGGGGTCGAACTGTTTGTGACCAAATACGCCAGGAAGTGAAAATACTTTTATAGCTTCGTCATTTACAGAGTAGGTTCTGATAACGCCAAATTGTTTAATATCGAATGGCGCTTTGTTGGGTGTTTCTATTTCAACGCAAATTAAACCGCAGTGCTTTGCACCATCAATTTTGTTTACTGAAGCTCCTAAGCGTTCCAACAATTTACCAACACTCTTGATGCCGGCTTTATTTTCGCCGACTACCAATATTTTACCACCTACTTTGACAAGGTCAGTTAGGTTGGCAATTAGCATTTCGAGGTGTTGTTTGGCCTTCGGTAAATAAATAACAGCGCCGTCGAGCTGTTGTTTGTCTTTGAGGTCATCAATACTGAAGCTCGCCGCAAACACTTGAGGAAACTTACTGGTGTTCTCACTCTGAAAATAGATATCGTGAAATTGGTGCAGTCCAGTTATATCGATATCGAGACTTGGGTCGCGCAGTTCGTTAAATATAGCTGCGTCCGATGGATTAACAATTGCCCATTTGCCACTTTCAAAAATATCGGTATTGCGTAATAACAACTGACTAGGTAATGACAGCATTTAACTTACTCTCTTAAAAATAATATCCCAAACTCCGTGGCCTAGCTTTTGGCCACGAACTTCAAATTTGGTAATAGGGCGATAGTCTGGGCGAGGAACATAACCGGCAGGTCCTTCGCTTGATGTGTTTTCGAAGCCTTGTGCTTGCGTCATTACGTCCATCATATGCTCGGCATACTGCTCCCAGTCGGTGGCCATGTGAAAAGTGCCCCCAATGGCGAGCTTGCTTCGTAAATTCTGGACGAAATCAGGCTGGACTATGCGACGTTTGTGATGACGCGTTTTGTGCCACGGGTCAGGGAAATAAAGCTGTAAACGATGTAACGAGTTATCGGCAATAGATTGCGCTAGCACTTCAACAGCATCATGTTCAAATACACGCAGGTTCTCAATGGCTGCTTCTTCTGCGTCGGCTAAGCAAGCACCAACGCCTGGACGATGAACTTCAATGCCAATAAAATTATTTTCAGGCGCTGCAGTTGCCATCTCGACTAAGGATTTACCCATGCCAAAACCAATTTCAAGGACGGTTGGCGCTGTACGACCAAAAACGTCATCGAAGTTAAGCAAGCCTTGTTCTACTGATAGGCCTTTACTCGGCCAGTTTACTTCAATTGCTCTTGCTTGAGCGTTAGTTAAGCGTCCCTCGCGTTTTACAAAGCTTTTTACTTTGCTTATATATACGCCTGCTGCGCGGGCTTCTTCTTCGCTTCTGAATGACTTCATGTATATCGTATTCTTTATAAAAATGTAGGGGTTAAATGTTTGATAAATGAGCAGACCGCTCCAAATCTGACGACAAATTGGTCTATTGCTACAAAAGTCCGGTATTATAATCCATTCTTTGGCAGATGTGCGGTTAATGTGACTTCCAATAGCTTTTCTTTTTCAAACGCGCTTTTATCGTGGTTCGACCAACACGGGCGTAAAAACTTGCCATGGCAAAAAAACAAATCTCCGTATTCTGTTTGGATATCGGAAATCATGCTGCAACAAACCCAAGTGGCAACCGTTATTCCTTATTACAATACGTTTATGCAGCGCTTTCCTTCGGTTACTGATTTAGCCAATGCGCCTGTAGATGAAGTACTGCACTTGTGGACTGGCTTAGGGTACTACGCTAGGGCTAGAAATTTACACAAGGCTGCTCAACAAGTTCGTGATTTGCATACTGGCGAATTTCCAACTGCCTTTGATGAGATTATTGCACTGCCTGGAATTGGGCGCTCTACTGCTGCTGCTATTTTGTCGTTAGCATCGAATCAAGCTTATGCAATCATGGACGGTAACGTTAAGCGAGTACTCACTCGCTATTTGGCTATTGAGGGTTGGCCGGGTGGTAAAAAAATAGAAGACAGATTGTGGATCGAAGCTGAGGCCCTGAAGCCAAGTTCTGCTGGTGAAAAGTTGGGAATACGAGCCAGCGAGGAAGTTTCTGAAACGAGCAGTGCAGTGCCAAGGTACGGTGATTACACTCAAGCAATTATGGACTTGGGGGCGACCGTATGCACTCGCTCAAAACCTAAGTGTGATGATTGCCCTATGCAGTCGAACTGCCTTGCTTTTGCTCAAGGAAAGCAAACTGAGTTTCCATTTAAGAAGCCGAAGAAAATAATTCCCACAAAATACACGACAATGTTGATTCCCTCGTTTAATGGTCAAGTGTTGATGCAGCAAAGACCCTCGTCAGGTATCTGGGGAGGACTTTGGAGCTTTTTAGAAACAGGTTTCGACAAAGAGCTAGAAAAAACCACTGAGGAAGCAATACTGCAGTTGGAAAGTAGTTTGCTAAACGTAAATTTAGAAAATGCGAAGATACAGGAACTTAGGACTTTTAAGCATACCTTTAGTCATTTTCATCTGATGATTTTACCTGTGCTTATTGATTTAAAAAAGCCTCCGCTGCATACAGTAAATGAGAGCAATACGTCTAAGAATGCAGAGCTTAAAAATGGCGTCTATGATGATGTCGAGCATAGAAGTCAAGTTTGGTTCGATTCACATAAGCCAAGTAAAATTGGCCTGTCAGCACCGACAGTAAAAATACTAGAGATGTTGAAAAGCGACGACTAACTGTTTTCACATTGGCTGATTAATTAAAGTCGAATTATTTTGATCAATGATTACTGAAGTTAAGCCATTTATTAAGTTATACTCAAAACAATTACTATTTATTTTAAGGTAAATAACATGGCAAGAACGGTAAATTGTGTGCACTTGAACAAAGAAGCTGACGGCTTAGATTTCCAATTATATCCAGGTGAAGTTGGTAAGCGCATATTCGACACTGTCTCTAAAGAAGCCTTTAGCCTTTGGCAGAAAAAGCAAACCATGTTGATTAATGAAAACAAGTTAAACATGATGCAAGCAAACGATAGAAAATTTCTTGAAGAAAAAATGGTCGCTTTTTTGTTTGAGGGTATCGAACCGACGATCGAAGGCTACGTTCCGCCTACAAAATAAGCACTTGAACCCTTTTAGTAAGATAAAGTCACAAAAACATCAAAAATCAGTTGACTTGGAAGGGCAAAATCCGTTTAATACGCACCCACAGCGATTTACAGCGTCAAAACGCACTCGCGAATGCCTCGATAGCTCAGTTGGTAGAGCAGCGGATTGAAAATCCGCGTGTCCCTGGTTCGATCCCGGGTCGAGGCACCATTTTTCTAAGAGCCCTGCATGAAAATGTGGGGTTTTTTTATCTCTAAGTTTAATACAGCCTTTACCGCTATGGTCTTGTATGACAGATTCGTTTAAGTCTCGACTAATGTTGCATGACAAGTTTATATAAAAGGCTGCGCAGGATATACTCATTGCATATATTACTCTCAGAACATATGAGCAGCATCTACAATGAAAGAACATAATTCATCGCCTCTATCCGATTACATTGAATACCCTGCTGATGAAATGTTGTCTCGCTCTCAGGCATTCTATGATGACATTAAGCGCCGTCACAGCATTCGCAAATTAAGCGACCGAAAAGTTTCGCAAACGATAATAGAAAACTGCATAAAGGCGGCCGGAACGGCTCCAAATGGTGCTAACCATCAACCGTGGCATTTTGTTGCTATTCATTCTGATAATGTGAAGAAACAAGTAAGAGAGCAAGCTGAGCTGCATGAACAAGGTTTTTATGCGGGTCGAGCAGGCGAGGAATGGCTTGAGGCACTGCAGCCTTTAGGTACAGATGCGCAAAAGCCTTACTTAGAGCATGCTCCTTGGTTGATCGCGGTTTTTAGTCAGAAAAAAGGAGGCGTTAGCCCCGGTGACAAGCACACTAATTACTACGTGCATGAGTCGGTAGGTATCGCTACAGGGTTTCTAATTACTGCTCTGCACAACTCAGGTTTAGTAACCTTAACCCACACTCCCAAGCCAATGTCTTTTTTATCTAAAATATGTGAAAGGCCTGACGATGAGAGGCCTTACATGTTGCTAATTGCTGGCTATCCAGCTGAAGATGCAACTGTGCCAGAGCATGCAAAGAATAAGAAATCACTCAAAGAGATTTGCACATTTTTATAGTAACGTTAGCGATAGTTAATACAACGCCTGTAATGGGCTGAGAAAGAATATATTGAACACACTAGAGTTTATCCAGATCCGCCGTTTTATTGTAAAGCTTGGCAAAATGCTGCATAAGTACGGAACACCCGCTTTTCGGCTTGAAGCATACTTATTAGAGGTGGCGAGTTATCTGGGTGTTCACGCATCATTTATTGCTACGCCTACTTCCATAACGTTCGTTATTTGGAGTGACAAGCACGAAGATGAATATCACCATGCTGCGCGTCTGCAGCCAGGCGATTTGGACATGAATGCCTTGTCGCTCACGGACGAACTCGCAAATGAGTTGCTAAGCGGAAAAGTATCCTTAAGTGATGCTGATATGCGCTTAGATACAATTAACGAGATGCCTAGTCCCTACGGAAAGCTGATTACTGGCTTGGCCTTTGCCTTAGCAACGGGGTCGTTTTCAATGCTAATGGGTGCTAGTGTGGCTGAAATTCTGTGGACAGGAGTGCTCGGTTTTGTCTCCTATTTGTGGGTTTTGTGGGCACAAAAATCAAAACGCGTTAATTTGATGCTTGAACCTGTAACGTCATTTATGGCGGGTATCTTGGCTTGCGCTATTAGTCGCTATTTTGACCCAGGCATTAACATTCCCTTAATGGTACTTTCTTCGGTCATTATATTAGTCCCTGGTTTAGCGCTCACTATGGGACTAGCGGAGCTCTCGTCAAGAAATTTAGTGTCAGGGACTGCGCGGATCATGGACGCCATTATGCAGCTCTTTAAACTTTATTTTGGCGCATTTTTGGGTGTTGCCGTTGGCTTTTCACTATTTGGACAAAATCAGTTTGAACCAGCGGCTTCTTTACCCTATTGGGCTACTTGGTTGGCCGTGGGTTTACTGTGTTTTGCGTTAGTGCCGATTTTTAGAACGCGAATTAAACATATACCATGGGCATTGATGTCAGCCTTTATTGCTTATGGTGTGACGGTTTATAGTTCGGTTTATATGGATCAGACTTTTGGTACATTTATCGGTGCGTTTGCCTTAGGTGTATTTGCCAATGTATTTACAAGAATAGCCAACCAGCCCTCTACAATCGTAGCGATGCATGGTTTGATTGTGTTGGTACCGGGATCCAAAACCTATATCGGCTTAAATTCGTTTATTTCAGGTCAAGATTTTGTGCAGGCTGATCATGTAGGGCAGGAGGTGTTTTTGATATTTATGTCGCTAGTTGCTGGGCTAATATTTGCGAACGTTGTTATGCCTACCAAGAAAGCGTTATAACGAAGCGCTGTCATTCATCAACAGGCCATACAATAGTAAGCGCTATTCATCCTAGTGCTAAGTGAGCCCTATTCATCAAAGACAAGCCCAATACCGATATATGCCTAAAAAAAGCATATGAGTTCTGTTAACCTAGACCTTACTCCAAAACCCTTTTAAATGGCGATATTTGACACTATTCACATAACTAAGAGTAAGAGATTAAATAAATAAATTTTGATTATAGTAAGCGCAGCCATATATTCAAACCTCATCTATCATCCCTGTGAAGGGATGTAATTATATTGAATCAAAAGGGAACATTTCATGCCACACAACGATGCTCTAACTTATTCTGGGAAAACAACGCTTATTTCTGGCGCAGCCAGTGGTATTGGGTTTGCTTTGGCTAAAGAGTTTGGTGGATTAGGCATGAATGTAGTCATTGCCGATATTGATGAAGCGGCGCTGGAAAATGCCAAAAAAGAGTTAGAATTGCTCAATATTAATGTTTTGGCATGCAAATTAGATGTTACTGACTATGCACAATGGCAACGGTGTGTAGAACAAACAAGCATGACTTTCGGTAAATTGCATATGGTCGTCAACAATGCTGGTGTGTGCGGTGTGCCGGGGAAAATAGAACAAACCGATCACGACATTTGGCGTTGGGTCATTGATGTTAACTTGATGGGCGTGCTTTTCGGGACGCAAGCCGCCACACCAGAAATAAAACGTCATGGAGAGGGCGGTTGGATTATTAATGTAGCGTCTATGGCTGGCATGATGGGCGTTCCTTACGCTAGTTCATACTCTGCCACAAAAGCCGCCGTTGTATCGATGACAGAAAGCTGGGCTGCTGAACTCAAGCCACATAATATTCATGTTGCGGCATTATGTCCTGCTTTTGTAAAGACACGCATTCATGAATCTATGCGCAATAAACAAGACAAATATAAGTCTGTGCAGGAATCGAAGGAGATTACGCTTGAAGATAAAGAGCGCTACAAAAAAAGCTTTGGTCAAGCTGCGGCTTTAGTAGAGTCGGGTATTCCAGCAGAACTACTTGCAAAGCGAGTAGTCGAAGCGCTGGATTCGGGTCAACAATATATTTTCACACATCCGAATTATAAAGAAGCAACAGAATACAGAGCGGTAATGATTGGTCAGGCGTTTAACGATGCTGAGCAGAGTGACTTAGTAAAGCATCTTGTTGGTGAAGACATGGTGAGTCTGTAATCTAAAATATCCATCATAGTCGCGTAAATCTTGCTTTGTTAGTGAATAAACATTGATGGTTCGATGACGTTTGACTACCCTTTGAGGTTAATAAGTTATAGCGATTTAAAGTAATTTATCATTTGGCTTAATGGTAAAACCTGAGCATATTTTGCATGCATATCATGCAGGCTCATTGCATGCGCAGATTGATTCCTATCTCCACAAGCCTCTGGTACAACTGCGCACAAGAAATTGTGCTGCAGACCATCAACACAAGTTGCACGTACACAGCCTGATGTAGTCAAACCAGTAATAATGAGCGAATCTACGTTGAGTGCTTCTAGCTTGCTTGCCAAGTTGGTTGAAAAAAAAGCGCTTGGATAATGCTTTTCAATAATATTACCATCATTAGCATAAGAGCTAAACTTTTCGTGGATATCAACCCAGTGAGAGCCTCGTTGCAAAATATTTAAAGCGGGTAAGCGTTGCCTAAAAACACTTGCCTGTTGCTCGTTGTCATACACAACCGTAGTGAAGAAAATGGGAACCTTACTCTTTGTAGCTTCAGTAATGATTTCTAAATTTGCGTTTATTTGCGGTTCAAAGTTTCCTCCTAATGGGCTCTCTTTGTCTGTAAACCCGTTGCTGACGTCGACAGCAATTACAGCTGGGCGTTTGCCCAGCTGTAATTCACCAATAACAAGATCATTATCGCTAAGAGTTACTGTCATTTAGAACTCTGGAGTTTCAGGTGCGGGTAGTTTAGTTTCTTCTAAACTACGTGCTTTAATGTCAGCAATATCACCACCAAAGTCGAACAGTTGCACATCCCCTCGAGTACCTGCCATCTTTGCTCTAAGAGCGGTTGTCGCGTCCTGATCGATAGACATATCATCTTTAACAACGACACCATAATTTCTGGCACCAGCAACTGACACTAATGAACGGTTAATGTCATCCAGTACTAGCTGTGGTTCGCGCATAAACGGGTCTCCCCATCCGCCGCCGCCCCAAGTATTAAAGTATAAAATGTCGCCTTTCTTAACTTCAATGCCTTCGCATTTTGCGGGCAATGTTGCTTCGCTTCCATCAGCCCGTTTCAATATTTTGGTTGAACGCAAGCCTGGTGCCCCTCCGTTAACTCCCCAAGGGTATGTTAACCAACGATCATCGTGGATTGCTATCTGACCATCATTTAAGAAACGATAACCGACAGATAGTCCATTACCACCGCGGTGCAAGCCGGCACCTCCTGAATCTACTATCGCTTCATACGTTTCCACTCGCAGTGGGAAGTATGCTTCAATGAATTCGTTTGGAACGTTAGTAAAACCAGGCCATAGTGAATGGCCATCAGGACCGTCTCCAGCAGGGCGACCAGGAATACCCCCAAAACCGATTTGAAATAGTTGGAACCATTCGCCTTTATCATCGTAGCCCGAGTAAAATAGATGCGGTGAATCTGAAAATCCTGCCGCATTCATCGCTTCCGGTGCGCCTTGCCCTAGCAAGCCGCCCATGACATCAAATATTCTGCCCAGTGCATGCGTTCGTCCGGAGAGAGCAGCAGGGTAATTTGGCTTCAATAAGCTGCCTTGAGGAATGCGTACGTCAACGAGATCGTAAAAACCATCATTAAAGAGTATTTGCGGGTCAACTAAATTGATAGTGAAAGATCCAAAAAACATCTTGAACATTTCTTCATTTAAATAAAAATTAATTGAACTTTTGGCTTGAGGATCGGTACCGTCAAAGTCAAATATGGCTTTGGGTCCTTCGCGCCACATTTTGCAACGAATTTTGTATGGACCTTTACCAACACCGTCGTCACACAAGTAGTCTTCAAATACGCGAGGCTCTTCTGGCACCAGCATGTTTATGATTGCAGACATTGCGGTGTGATTTCTCTCCAGCATGATTTCCATAGTAGAGTAAAACGTATCATCACCAAATCTATCAGCAATTTCGATCACGCGCTTTGACGCAGTGTTACAAGCAGCAACTAAAGCGTTCAAATCAAAGCGGTTCCACTGCGGCGTTCTGACGTTGTGCAAGATAAGTTCTAACAGGTCTTTTTGCAAAACACCTTTTTTGTATAGTTTAGTAGGGGGGATGCGGATCCCTTCTTGGAAAATGGTTTCAGCTTTTATTGGAATTGAACCTGGAACCATACCGCCATTATCGGACATGTGGCCAAACATTGCTGACCACGCAATATGCCTGCCTTCACGGAAAATAGGAACAATGACGATCCAATCCGGTAAGTGAGATACAGCGCCATTGCACATATATGGGTCGTTAGTTAATAAAACGTCGCCTTCTTCTACTTGTCCTGAAAATGCGTCCATGAACCCATGGATGAAAGAACCGAACTGTCCAACCACCATTTTGCCATCTTTGTTCGCAATCATTGGAAAGCAATCACCTTGTTCGCGAATACCGGGGCTCATTGCTGTTCTAAATAGTACAGCATCCATTTCTTCACGCGCGTTTTTGAGCGCGTTCTCAATAATGTCCACTGTTACTGTGTCCGTATCCACGCGATTAAGAGGAGCTGAGTTTGTTTCAATAATTTTATTCATGATTATCTCCTACTATTTAGTATTGTTTGCGTTGACAGGATTTATAAGCAGGTTACCAACCGCGTCTACGGTAGCGGAATACCCAGGTAAAATAACGGTTGTAGAGTCCATCTCACAAACAACGCAAGGACCAGGAACAACTAGGTTTACACCCATCTTACTGCGCTCATAAATGGCAGCTTGATGGTACTCGCCTTGGTGATAAATTTTGGTATCGGCAATTTTGCATTCAAGTAAGGTTGTGCTGCCCGTTATTTGCTTACTTTCCGGCAATGCTTTTGATGCTGCAGATACGATTGCGCGCACCATAACGATTTCATGACCTTCATCAAGGGCAAATGTAAACAATTGAGTATGCTGTTCGTCGAAGCGGCTAATTAATAACTCAAGACCTTGTGCTTCAAAATCTGCTTTAGATATTTCGATAGATAGTTGGAATGCTTGTCCTGTGTATCTAACATCAGCTTGCAAGGTAACTTCCAATTCATCTTTACTGATACCGTCAGCAATAAGCGTTGAAGCGGCTTTCTCTGTAAGCTCATTGAATAGCTCCCCAAGAGATGCCTTATTTGTATCTTTAATAAGCGTTACGTAAGTTTTTGATGCCTCATCTTTTACTACTGTCGTCGCATCACCATAGGCGCACAATACGCCAGGTCCAGGCGGTATGATAGTTGGCCAGGAGCCGGTGAGCATGCCTAATGCATTTGCGTGCAATGGGCCTGCACCGCCAAAACCAACGAGTGCAAAATCTCTCGGGTCGAAGCCTTGCTCAACAGAAACAAGTCGTAACGCGCCGAACATCGCTTCATTAGCAATACGCACGATACCTTCTGCTGCTTCTTCTACAGAAATTTCCATCGCATCAGCCACTTTCTTAACTGCGGCAACCGCTGCTGCTTTATCAATTGCCATTTTACCACCGAGTTGAACATCGGAAGGTAAGTAACCTAAAACAACGTTAGCATCACAAACTGTTGGCTCAACACCCCCTTTCATGTAAGCAGCAGGGCCTGGTTTAGCTCCCGCTGATTCCGGCCCAACTCTTAAAGCTTTCGTCAATTGAGGCACAAAGGCTAACGAGCCACCACCGGCGCCAACGGTTCTAACATCCACGGATGGTGCTCGGACGGTAACATCGCCTACGCGTGTTTCACGTCGAATACGAGCTTTTGAATTTTGAATCAGAGCAACATCAGTTGACGTGCCGCCCATATCAAATGTTAAGATATTTTCATACCCAGCTGCTGATGCAAAATGTATCGCTCCTGATACACCGCCTGCTGGTCCACTCATCAATAAATTAACGGGGTTGTCGGCTGCTGCATTCGCTGAGGCTAAGCCGCCGTCTGAACGCAAAATCGATAGATGTAGATCTTTTCCCATCGTTTGATGCAGAGATGCTTGAAGGTTATCAACATAACGAGCAACTTCAGGGCGAACATATGAATTGACGACTGTCGTTTCTGTACGCTCGTACTCCTGCATTTCAGGTACAATATCGCTAGAGATACTAATGGGGATATCTGTAAAAATTTCTGCAGCAACGGCTTTAGCTTGTTTTTCATGTTCGCCATTAACATAAGCATTTATAAAGCAAATAGTAAGCGCCTCGACTTCACCTTTGGCTTTCAACTTATTTAAATCATCGCGCAGTGCCTGTTTATCTAATTCGCCAACGGTGCTGCCATCGGCTCCCATGCGCTCGTCAGCTTCTATTGTTAACTCTAGGGGCGCTAGCAAGGGTTTTTTAACATAACTTACCCAACCGCCCAAGCCTCCAGGACAGAAAGAACGTGCAACCTGTAAAACATGTTTGTAGCCTTTTGTGGTTACGAGTCCAACTTTAGCTCCTTTACCAGTAAGAACGGCGTTTGTCGCGACTGTTGTACCATGCATAACACGGTTGATTTGTTTTGGATCTATACCAGACTCATCACATATTCGTGCAATACCGTTTAACACACCAATAGATGAGTCTTCTGGTGTTGAGGGGACTTTTGCTGTGTGAGTTTCACCGTTACTTTCGTTAATCAAAAGAAGATCTGTAAAGGTTCCTCCAACATCAACGCCTAATCGATAGCTCATAACATTTTCCTTCTTCTATATTCTTGTATTAACCAATACTAATTTTTTATCATGCCTGCACTAATCTCGTTCATTAGTCTCAGGATATTGTTTGCGAAGCCATGTTTTTGCATTCCCCCCGCGGGCGGTCTGCGTTAATTCAACAGCAAGGTCTGAAGCGCTTAATAACGCGGGCATGTTGATGCCAGTTTGGTAGCCCATCTGCTCACACATCATTACCACGTCCTCTGTTGCAACATTACCACTCGCACCCGGAGCAAAAGGGCAACCGCCTAAACCTGCAATTGACGCGTCAAAACGTCTTACCCCTGCTTCTAATGCCGCATAAACATTGGCGAGCCCCATTGCTCGGGTATCATGAAAGTGACATGAAAAAATGTCTGAACCGAACTGTTTAATTAACTGCGTCATTAGTGCGTGAACACGCAGTGGATCGCCAGCGCCGATAGTATCTGCAATCACTAAACGAGAGGCACCTAGTTCTAGTAGACTGCAAGCCATGTCAATGACCTGTTGTGGTGAAATTATTCCTTCAAAAGGACACTCCCAAGCAGTCGCCAAATAAACTTGGACGTCTACTTTTGTATTTTTAGCGTGATTTATTACGTTCTTAATCATGCTCAAAGTTTGAGCATTATCCATTCGAATGTTTTTTTCATTCATCGTATTTGATGTTGCAATGACAAGTGACGCCAACTCGACATTATTCGCTTCGGCTAATTCAAAGCCTGTCATGTTTGGAATTAAAGCTGAATAATGACAGGGGGTATTTTGAAGTTGCTGACATATCTCATCCGTTCCGGCCATAGCAGGAACAGCTTTAGGTGATACAAATGCACCTACTTCTATACCATCTAATCCTGCTTCGGTGAGTGATCTAATAAGTTGCAGTCGCTGCTGAGCCGACAATATCTTTGCTTGATTCTGCAAACCATCACGCGGGCCTACGTCATTTATGAATACATCCTTAATCATTGTTGCTCCTCTTTATCGCACCTTCAGCGACGAGTGAGTCAATGCGTTCTTGAGACATATGCAATAGTTCGGATAATACTGTCTGTGTATCTTGACCCAAAGCAGGTGCCGCTTCAAAAGTTTCCTCGTTGGTACGCGAGAACTTTATTGGATTGCCGGGCCCTTTGGTTGAGCTTCCGTTCGGATGTTTCAACTCAACAACCATGTTTCGGTGTATCACTTGTTCATCATTTAAAGCGTCAGATAAGTTGTTAACTGGCGCGCAAGGGATGCGTTTTTCTTCCAATTGTGAGATCCAATGCGCAGTCGTATCTTTACCAAGCACTTCATTTAATTTGTCATCAATATAATCTTTTGCTGCAAACCTGCCTGGTTGTCCGTCATATTTAGGGTCATCAAACTCTGGACAGCAAACTACTTCATTTAAATTTTTCCAAAAATTGTCGGTAATAACCGCAATGACAATAAAGCCGTCGCTAGTTCGATATGTGTTATATGGCACGTGAACAAAGTGAGAGTTACCGATAGGATAAGGGTTTTCACCCGATAAAAAGTGCATCGTTGCCATATAATTCAGCATAGAAACTTGGCAATCGAGCATAGAAATATCGACATCTTGGCCTTTACCGCTAGTTGCACGTTCGATTATCGCTGATTGAATACCCATGACGGCAAACATGCCTCCGCCGAGATCTCCGATTGGGATACCAGCGCGTACAGGGTTGTTTTGATCCGTTCCCGTAATTGACATACCTCCACCTGTCGCTTGGGCTACTTGGTCAAAAGCAGGCCTCTTGTATTTTGGACCGTTACTGCCAAATCCGGTAATGCTGCAGGTAATAATTTTAGGATTAATTTGACTCAAAGTGTCATAGTCAATACCTAGGCGTTGAGGAACCCCCGCGCCGAAATTATTCACAACAACATCTGATTCTTTCACGAGTTCATAAAAAACTTGTTTGCCAGCTTCACTCTTTAAGTCTATGCAAATGCTTTGTTTATTGCGATTTAGCGTTATGTAATATGCGCCCATGCCCTCGATAGAGTTTTTTGGATCAGTTGCTAATAGTTTGCGAGTTCCTTCACCTTGCAAGGGTTCAACTTTGATGGTCTCTGCACCTAAATCCGCGAGTATCATTGCGCAATATGGGCCAGATAACATATGCGTTAAATCGATAACACGTAAACCAGCAAGTGGTTTATTCATGATTTTCTCCGTTCAAAGAATTACTTTCGATATTGAACTTGAAGTGAGCTGTATCACTTCAAGTCCACAGCTACTAAAGTTTAGAAATTAACAGTGAATTCAACACCGTACTCTGCTTGCGCAGAAGGATGGAGAAAAGAACCACCAAACTCGGGAGTCGGAATAACTTCTTGAAGGTACTTCTCATCGGTAATGTTTTTACCATAAATTGCTAATGTCCATGTTTCAGCTTCAAGTGCAATACGGGCATTCAATGTAGAGAACGAATCACGTTTTGCCTTTTCAAAGCTTTGTGGGTGAGGGCCCGGTGGAACGCCGCCACCAAGTGTGCCAAAGAAGTCCCATATAGTTGGGGTTTGTTCACCTTGAAGTGTGTGGAAAAAGGTTTCCCCGGTATATTGGTAATCTACTCGCGTAGTCACCCAGTACTCATCACCCAATGGCTGCTCATAACTAAAGCCTAGAGTGTAGGTTGTGTCTGGGGATTGCGGTGCTTTATTACCAACCGTAACAGGACGATTGCGGTTCTCTTTTATTTCAGAATCAAGCAAACCCAAGCCACCAAACACTTTAAATGTATCGGTAATATCAGCGGCAATATCTAATTCAAATCCTTGGATTTCAAGCTCTTCGATTGTGGTTACAGCCCTTAATAATCCAAATGGACCGGCAAAAAATTCAAAAAATTGGTTATCGTCAACGGTTGTTCTAAATATAGCGCCATTGATTCTAACTTTGCCGTCCATTAATTTGGATTTAAGGCCAAATTCGATATTCGTTGTGACTTCTTTGTCGTACTCGTCATTTACTAACAATTGTGCGTTAACGGCGTCTCCTGGAGTATTACCAGCATCAGAGCTATTAAACCAAAAATCAAGCGTAGCTTTAGTCCCTATTGAGTTGAAACCACCGCTTCTAAAGCCAACGCCATAACTAGCGTACGAGTTTAGGTTATCGCTCAATTCATAGCTCAAGGTCACTTTTGGCTGAAGCTGTGAAAAGGAGCGACTTCTATCCGGGATCCCATTGGGGCTTGCATTGAATGCTGGGTTAATTGGGCCTAACACGCCATTTACAAAGGTATTCACATTTAGACCAGATGCACTCACATTGGGAACGTTGTTAGATACGCTTCTATCTTCATAATCGTAGCGTAAGGCTAACGCTAACTCTGTTTTGTCGTTAAGATCATATTCAAGCTGACCAAAGGCTGAAAGTACTGATGTATCGAAAGTGTCGTTGAATAGCAAGTCCGTAGGGTTTGGTCCTGTGGGCGCAACATACGGCTGACGAAGAAAACCTTGACCTTGGTCAGCACCATAGGCAACAACTACGTCACGCTCGATTTCAGCAAAATAAACACCCGCTATCCAACGCAGTTCTGCATCATTGTCATCTGATGCTACGCGTATTTCTCCACTAAAGTCAGACTGACTGCGCTCTTGATACTGATAGCCGTCACATGCAGTAGGAGTAAATGGACCGTAAACACCTGTAAATTCTACGCCAGGAGGAAATACTCCGAATGGCGCAAAAAATTCACCGAATAAATCAGTTCTATTTGCACCGCCAAGAGCCCCAGGAGTGTTGTTTAATGTTGCGCGATCTGTTTGGCATTGCGGTGTTACTTCATACCCGTAAAACGAAGCGCTCGTGCCATCAGCTAGTAAGTATTCTTCTAAATCGTTATATGAGAGCACGCCAGTAACGTCGTAACCGTCTAAGTCCCAATCGGCTTTGAGTGATAGCTCGGTCGTGTCTTGTTCATTTTCACCTGGTACATTAAAAGCGAAGGTAAATTCGTGGTCGTTTACATTGGCATTATAAGCGGGTTGGTTAAACGCGTTTACAAAGGAAGGTAACGCGAATACGGCATTGTAGTTGAGAGCGCCGCCTTCCACTTTTGAGAGTCCGGCACGCATATCCAAAGTAAGTTCGTCAGATACGTCCCATATTAAGCGACCTTTGATTGTCGTGTCTTCGAGATAATCAACAACATCATCTCGACCAGTCAGAATATTCTCGTAGTGTCCATCCATACTATTGTAACTTGCGGTCAAACGACCTCTTATGGTGTCGCTCAAAGCACCACTCATAATTCCATTAATACGCTTGATACCTGCATTACCAGCACCAATTTTAACACTGCCTTCGAACTCTTCACTGGGTAGCGTTGTTGTGACTAATATCGCTCCAGCAACTGCGTTTCGTCCATAGAGCGCACCCTGTGGCCCTTTCAAAACTTCAATTTGTGCAATGTCGAGCAGCTCGCCATTGAATCCATTCGGGTTGGTCATTAAAACACCGTCGACAACGTAAGCAAAAGTCGACTCTGCATCTCTAGTCGATACAATTCCTCGGATATTAACTTGCGTATCACCCACGTTAGCAGCGTCAACAATATTGACGTTGGGAACTAATGCAATAAAGTCCCCCGGTCTTTCAATGCCTGCGGTCTCGATGTCTCGTGCAGACAAAGCACTAACAGCGATTGGCACTTCTTGCAGACTTTCCGGTCTTTTACGCGAGATACTGATTATCTCTATAGTGTCTTCTTTCTCTGCCGCCTTTGATTCCTGGGCAAGTGCACTGCCTGCCAATGTATATGAGCCTGCTAGCATCGATAAAGCCACTGCGCGTCCAATTTTACTTTGGGTGAATTTACGCATGTTGTTGTCCCCTTTGGTTATTTTTACTAAAGCGTTTCAATCGTCGCCACAAAGTTGTTTGGCTTATGCCAAGAAACTGTGCAACGAGTTCTTTGTTGCCGTTGAATTTATTCATTGCTTGCATCACTAACTCATGTTCGTTCTTAGCAAGCTCTCCGGTTGTTTCAATCTGCGCATTAACAAACAGCTCAGGCGCTAATTCTTGTAAAAGTTCAGTTACTTTTGTGCTGTCAGGATCCTGATGGACAGAGCAATAAACCAACAAACGCTCTACAATATTTTCCAACTCTCTAATATTCCCGGGCCAATCATAAGTTTCAAAAATCGGTGTTACGTGAAGGGCAATATTTTCAAGAGTCTCTTGAGATAACTCGTCAAAGTTAAGTGCATTTAACTTTGATTTCGTTATATTCACGATATCTTCTCGACGTTCTCTCAAGGAAGGGATGTTGATACAAAGCACATTAAGGCGGTAATATAAATCGTCTCTAAATAACCCTTTTTTAACCTCATCAGCAAGCGGTCGATTAGTTGCAGCAATAATTTTTAGGTTCACTTTAAATTCTTTGTGAGAACCAATAGGGCGATATGATTTTTCTTGTATAACGCGCAACAATTTCGCTTGTTGAGGAAGGCTTAGCTCGCCTACTTCATCTAAAAATAATACGCCATTTTCAGCTTCGTAAAGGAGACCGTGCTTCCCACCGCGTTTTGAGCCAGTAAATGAACCTTCAACATAGCCAAATAATTCACCTTCGAATAGCTCACTGGGCATCGCTGCGCAGTTAATAGCTACAAAGTGGCCTCCGGAAAATTGACTGTTCTGATGAATGCGCTTGGCAATCATTTCTTTTCCTGTGCCCGATTCACCGATAATTAAAACATGGCTAGGAGAGTGGGCATATAAGTCGGTGCGCTCTATTAATTCACTCATGATTTTTGAACAATAAATTAACGGTTGTGTTGGCTTTGATGTGCTTGGTGGCGCGCAAATAGAAGGTGTCTGAGCATAAAATTGGTATATTTCAAACCGATGGCTTGCCATCTCAATAGTGTCTTTGTGAAACCACCAGTCGACTTGGTTTAGTCTGCATTTACCGTCAGAAATATCTGTGAATTGGCTGCTATGAAGAAGTTCTAAAATTTGCTGCTTACTGTTTGAGTCAATTGCAAATTCGACGTCAGCTGCTGCATTTGAGGTAAGCATATTAGTGTAATTATCTATCACTAGAATTGGCGTTTTAGAGTCCTCATTAAGCCAACGATGTATGGCTTTTGAATGAATTTGGTCTCTCTGGTTGCGACCAATTTCTACCGCTTCTTTTAAAATTGTTCTGCAGGATTCTTTAGAATAGATTAAAAATGACTTTATGTTATTTTGAAATGCGAGCCCGCAAACTAGGCTTGCTCCGACCACAACGTTGTCAAACGATAATTTTGATAGTTGATAAATTTGTTTTGCTTCTTCTGCTGTCTCATATTTACTATGTTTTATATTAATTGCTGTATTTTGGTTTAATAACTCCACAAGATTGCTGTAGTCGTCGAATGTAATAACGTAGACGTTGCGACTGACAGTGGAGGCCTTAGCGACAGCAGAAACTATGTCAGATTCGGTTACAGGAATTGATAGTACAGGAACATTTAATGCTGTTTTTAAGTATGATGCATTGCTTCCTGCGCTGATCACGACATCAGGATTGAATAAACTGACATGCTTATTCGCTTCATCGATGGTACCTACAATAGCATCTACGATACGGCATTCAGCACTGTCTTCTATGTCAGTTAAAACACTGCTTAGCAGCTGACTAAACTCTTTATGTCCGAATATTAAAATGCGTATTTTAGCTGTTTGATACATTAGCGAGTCACAAGCCTATGAAGTTTTGTTTACGATATGTTTACAAATCATATTAAAGCACGGTTCGTGCCATATAAGCTAAAAAAAATAAATTTATTAAAATCAGTTGCTTAAGTTTTTTTGGCTGTGAGCTTGAGCTATATTTTTTTCAAAATGAATTGTTATAGTTCATTTTGAATGGTTTTTTGGTGCTTCGGTTAACTGTAAAATTGCCCCAAATTTTTCATAGGGTGAAATATCGCAAATAGTCCACCCCTCTAACCCTTTTCGTTTTTCTGTATACGATAATTCAAACTCTTTTAGTGCTTTATCGATTGAGTGGGTTGCAAGCGAGAGTAGAAATATACCTTCTCCTTTATTTTTTAAAATACTGGCAACGGCACCTTCACTGCTTATTGGCTGCACTAAAATTAACAAGCTTTCACCAATCTTGAAGCGTGCTGTTTTAACATTTCTTTCTGCGAGGCATTCAATAATGGCTTCTTGTTCAAGAAGTTTTTGAAAGTATAGAATTGCTTTTTGTAAATCAGCTACGACAAAATTAATGTGATGAATATGAGTTAGCAAAGCAATGCTCCTGCACTAAATGAAGTTATTATTCAGATAAACAGCTTACTTTTTTAAGCAGAATGTAACTACCACTTAATATTTTTTTTACTATATTGAACTCTTTTTTTGTCAACTACCGATCCTAAAATATATTAAAATAAAAGCGACAGGATATGCTTTGTTACAATTTTTAGCCTATATTCAACGCCTGCACACATAGCAACGCCGTTGGAAAGTCAGTAAGCTTCTCCCTTGTTTTTTGGTGAGCTTTTTTTCTGTGGTTAAAGGGTATTGTTCAATGAGTACTGTTTTTAAACTAATGGCTTTGTTTAACCTAAAAGTTTTCCGTAAGTTAAAGGCTTTCTCCAAGTTTAAAAGGGCTTTTAAACGAAAATCGGCCAGCTCACTCCTCGTGCTATTTGCGATCGCTAGTATTTTAAATGTAAGTGCAGTCTTAGCAACACAAACTTCGAATAGCAGCGCACGAGCTCTAATCAATCCACCTCAGTTAAAAAAATCTCGTTTTGAAAAAGTCACTATTCCATATCAAAATATCCAAGCAAATATTGATGGAAAGTTAGACGAACCTGCTTGGAAAAGTGCGGGTAAAATATCGCTACACTATGTTGTGAAACCGTTCGAAAATACAATTCCGCCGGTTGCGACAGAAGCTTTCTTTTACGAAGATGGTGAAACCTTTTACGTTGCCTATATTGCATCAGACTCAAACCCAGAAGACATTCGCGTTTTTTTACGTGACCGTGATCAAACCTGGGGTCAAGATATGGTCGGCGTTAAAATAGACACCTATGGCGATGGACGCCTAGCTTATCAATATTTTGTGAATCCTCTAGGTGTACAAACTGACAGTATAGAAAATGAAATGACGGGCAATGAAAGCGCCAGCTGGAACGGTATCTGGCGTTCGGAAGGGCGGGTTACGGCTACTGGCTATGTGGTCGAAATGGCAATCCCCTTGCGTCTCATGAATTTTGAGGAATCTGAAGGGGTAAAACGTTGGGGAATTGAGTTTGTGCGCTTTTATCCACGTTCAGATAGTTACCGACTATCGCATTTACCGACAGACAGAAACAACGCCTGCAACCTCTGTCAAATGGGAGCTGCCATTGGCTTTAGCGGAGCAACACAAGGCGACAATTTGGCTATTGTCCCAACGGCCGTTTTTGCTGCAGGAAGAACCCGAGATCCTTTACAAACGAATACTTGGGATTATCAAAATAACCAAGAAATAGGCCTAGACCTGAGCTGGTCCATTACACCTGAAATTAGCATGCAGGGAACGCTTAATCCCGATTTCTCGCAAGTTGAGGCTGATGTTGCGCAGTTGAGTATCAATAACACCTTTGCTCTATTTTTTGATGAACGACGTCCGTTCTTTGTGGAAAATATTGATTACTTTTCGTCTTTTCAAAACCTCATCTATACTAGAAATATCAACGCACCTGACTATGGACTAAAAGTAACGGGTCGAAAAGACAAGCAATCTCTAGGTGTGTTCATAACAAACGATCAACAAACAACATTTCTAGTACCAGGAAACTTAGGTTCTAGCGTGGCATCGTTTGATGAAAAATCGCTCAACTTCGGTGCAAGATATCGCTATGACTTGTCTAACGATCTGTCGTTGGGAAGCGTGCTCACGCTCAGAGAAGCTGATACTTATCATAACTATTTAAGTTCTTTTGATATTAAATATCGCGTAACAGATCAAGACACAATGCGAGCTCAAGTAATTACGTCAGAAACAGAATACCCACAGGAATTGTTCAAAACGTTTTGTGATGAGGAATGCCTTAATCCTTCGGATTTTAATGAAGCGACTTTACGTACTAATAAAGAGGGTAGTTTTAACGGTTTGTCATATATTCTCGACTATAGCCGTGAAACAAGTGATTACTATATTCGCGCTCGCCATCAATATGCAGATGAAGGCTATCGAGCAGACTTAGGTTTTCAATCACAAATTGATCGTACGGTTTATGTTATCGGTGGTGGCTACAACTGGTGGAATGAAAATTCTTGGTGGAATCGCATCAACATAGACGGTGATTGGGATATTACGCATAATACTAATGGTGAGTTAATAGAAAAGGAACTAGAAGGCGCGTTTACTATTTCCGGTGACTATCAAACTTTTATGGAAGTTGGTGCTAGAAAACGCAATAAAGTAGGGTTGCGAGAAAACGCAAATAGTTTAGCTATTGATGGTAACACTACCTTATTCGAAGAAACCTCATACAGCTTTTATGCTGAAACTAGACCAAACCAATACTTCTTTGTCGCAAACTTTATTCGCCAGGGCGACGCAGTCGATTTTGTTAATAATCGTTTAGGAAAGCAGGTTTATATTGAACCTCGTTTTGAGCTAAACGTTGGCACACATTTAAAAATCAGCGGTCAGCACACTTATAGTGAATTAGTTTCGGATGATCGGCCTTTGTTTATTGCTAACCTGACGGATATTCGCATGACCTACCAATTCGATCAGCGACAATTTTTCAGAGTGACAGTGGCCTATTCAGATATTAGCCGAAACCAAGATAACTATGAGATTGACGTAAACACTAATTCAGAAGATATAGGTTTTCAATTACTTTATTCATACAAACTTAACCCGCTTTCTAAATTCTTTATTGGTTACGCTGACAGTGCTTATAATAACGATGACTTGAACAAGCTTAAAGCGAACAATCAATCAATTTTCATGAAATTTAGTTACGCTTGGTTGCTCTAGGGGTTTATTGGTTATTTTGTTAGTCATAATGCCGTTGTCTTTACCTTCGCTAAAATCAATGTTCAATAAAACAGCAGCACCTAGCTAAAAATACTTGTCGCACAAACGTTGTCTGTGTATAATGCGCGCCCTTGAAGTCAACATCTCAGTTCCTTGTCTCCATGTAGACGACTTCACTACGCGAGACTACAACCGTAAGGAGCAATAATGCGACATTACGAAATCGTATTCATGGTTCACCCTGACCAGAGTGAACAAGTGCCAGGCATGATTGAAAAATACACTGGTATTCTTGAGCAAGACGGCGGAAAAATCCACCGTATGGAAGATTGGGGTCGCCGTCAATTGGCATATCCAATCGAAAAGCTTCATAAAGCTCATTATGTTCTTATTAACGCTGAAGCAACTGCTGAAGCTGTTGAAGAATTAGAAACTGCTTTCCGTTTCAACGACATTATTCTTCGTAACTTAGTTATGCGCCTCAAAGAAGCTGTTTCAGAACAGTCTCCAATGGCTAAAGAAGAACGTCGCGACGATCGTAGACCACCACGTGATGAAAAATCTTACGATGCACCTTCTTCAGCCGAAGACAGCGATGTAGCGGAAGATGCTCAATCAGAAGAAGGAGACGCATAATGGCTCGTTTTTTTAGACGTCGTAAATTTTGCCGTTTTTCAGCTGAAGGCGCAGAAGTTATAGATTATAAAGACATCCCGATGTTGAAGAACTACATAACTGAAAGTGGCAAAATCGTTCCTAGCCGTATTACTGGTACTAGCGCTAAATATCAGCGCCAGTTAGCAACTGCAATTAAGCGCGCGCGCTTCTTAGCATTGTTACCATATACTGACTCACACAAATAAGATTGGCAAAGAGGTAGCAAGATGGAAATCATACTACTAGACAAAGTCGCCAACTTAGGCGGTCTAGGTGACCAGGTCACAGTTAAATCAGGTTACGCACGTAACTTTTTATTCCCACAGCAAAAAGCGGTTCCAGCTACTAAAGCTAACGTTGAGAAGTTTGAACAACGTCGTGCTGAACTGGAAGCAAAAATTGCTGAGCAATTAGCTGCTGCACAAGCACGTGCTGATAAGCTGTCTGCTCTTGCAGCAGTCACTATCGCATCTCCTGCTGGTGATGAGGGTAAATTGTTCGGTTCTGTTGGTACTCGTGATATCGCTGATGCAGTTACTGCTGCTGGCGTTGAGATCACTAAAGCAGAAGTTAAATTACCTACTGGTACGTTACGTGAAACAGGTGAATTCGAAATCGATATTCAACTGCATTCAGAAGTAATGGGCTCAGTTAAATTGGTAATTATACAAGAAGCTTAATAGCTAAAAAATACACTCTTGCTGAGTGTCGTTTAAAAATAAAAAACACTGCCTTGCGCGGTGTTTTTTTTGCCTAGATCTTGTTGCGTTGCCGAGTTTGTCGTGAGTTCCGCTTCGGTTTCGACTGTTTGTCGTTGTTCTTGTGAACGTCAATTAGTAAGACAGGTGAATGCCTCTAATGTGATTAACAGCAGTGGTTCTTGCACTATAAATCATAATATCTTCAGAGCACGATGGCTAAATGTATGGTTGACGTTTTGCCTGGTAATAGTCTAGCTTTCAGATAATTTTTTTGCTTACGAGACGTCTTGGCAAGTAACATAGAGTGTATCTACACTATAAGTCGAGAGTATTAATAGACATAAAAAAGCAAAATAGCAGTTGGCTTGATATCAATCTGCTTTCAACGCACTATTGTCGTTTAATTGTGCAGGATGGAATTGGTGAACTCGTAAAATCATTTTCGCCAGCATACTGTTACTCCCTAATTGAAGGAATTGACCGATGAAAGAAGCTGTAATTGTCTCCACCGCCCGCACACCGATTGGTCGCGCTTATCGTGGCGTGTTCAACAACATTAAATCACCAACGATGACCGCACATGCGATAAAGCATGCCGTAGCGCGCTCAGGTGTTGAGGGTGGCGAAATTGATGATGTGATTATCGGTTCGGTTTTAAATGCAGGTAGCGCTGGTTCAAACGTTGCTCGTTTAGCGGGTTTAGCTGCTGGACTACCTTATACCGCATCAGGCCAAACTATCGATCGTCAATGCTCTTCCGGCTTAATGGCAATAGCGACCGCAGCTAAACAGATAATGGTAGACGGGATGGATGTTGTCGTTGCAGGTGGTCAGGAAAATATTTCTGAAATCCAAGCAAAGTATTTTGAATGGGTGAGCCAGTGCGTAGATAAAAATGTAATAGCCAATGCTGAACATGCTTATATGCCCATGTTATTTACAGCTGAAAATGTGGCGAAGAAATTTAAAATCTCCCGTGAGGCTCAAGATGAATACGCTTTGATGTCACAGCAACGAACTGCAGCAGCTCAAGCGGCGGGCAAGTTTGATGATGAAATAGTGCCAATGACCTCAACGATGGGCATTATGGACAAAGAAACAAAACAAGTCTCATTTAAAGAGGTGACTTTAGACAAGGATGAAGGCAATCGTCCTTCAACTACCTTAGAAAGCCTGCAAAGTTTGAATCCTGTAATTGAAGGCGGTTGTATTACTGCTGGTAACGCGAGCCAGTTGTCTGATGGCGCATCGGCGTGTGTAGTCATGGAAGCTAAAATGGCAGAAAAGCGCGGTTTGGCTCCACTAGGTATTTACCGTGGCATGATGGTAGCGGGCAACGAGCCGGAAGAGATGGGTATTGGGCCCATTTATGCTATTCCAAAATTATTGAAAGTGCATGGTTTGACCATCAACGATATTGGTTTGTGGGAATTGAATGAAGCCTTTGCTTGCCAAGCCTTATACTGCCGAGACAAGTTAGGCATTGATCCAGATATTTACAACGTTAACGGCGGTGCTATTTCGATTGGTCATCCATATGGAATGACGGGTGCAAGAGCGGTCGGCCATGCATTGATTGAAGGCAAGCGTCGCGGAGTTAAATATGTTGTTGTGACGATGTGTGTTGGTGGTGGTATGGGTGCAGCCGGTTTGTTTGAAATCGCATAAAACTAACGCAATAATATGTAGAGTGAATTAACTCAATTGCTAACCCCATAAAGCGGCTTGCTTTATGGGGTTTTCGTTTTTACAACATTGCCTTATTTTAATGGCATCCACGTTTCGTTATTGCAATGGGCCACAGCTGCGGCTGCATGCTTAGGTCTGTTTACTTGTTGAGTTTTCTCACCCATTCAGCGGCTAAGCCATTGATTTTACTTGCGTCAGCTTTCTCCGCGATACGCGTATCTTTGCTTCGAACCAAGCGCATAATGTCGCTGATACACCTAGTATTTTGTAAGCGATGCTCTAGGCTTATTGCATCACCAATCTGCATAAATCCGGTTTCGATAACTCGATAGTACCAGCCAGTTATGCCTTGTTCAGCAATAAACAAATCCATGTTTTTGATACCGTACCGTTGATTGATTTTAACGCAGGGAGCACGTGGCGAGTTTACTTGTAAGACAACAGTCCCAATGCGGTAGGTATCGCCAATAAATACATTGTTGTCATTCATTTGATCTGCAGATATGTTCTCACCGATACTGCCAACAATAAGTTTATGAGCGACCGTCGGAAATTGCTTCCGTAACACCTCATAGTTTTCTTGGGAATATTGATGCATGGCCATTTCAGGTCCACCGTGCAACTTTTTGTTGCCTTGTTCATCCTCTACAGCGCCATCTATTTCGATATGAAGCTGCTCAAAAGGCTGCTTAATAATACTACTCGGCGATTGACGAGGCCCAAAAGCTTGCGGTTTACCGGCAAATAGCGCGTCAACTAGCATCGTTGCTTTTTCCTTATTTCGTTATCTTGCAAAATGACGTGTTGCTAGGCTGCATGGACAGTCGAGATGATGCGCATTTACCTTTCGAACTTGATAGTTCATAAAGTAGCATACGCTTTAAATTAATAAAGTACGCCGTAAAAAAAAGCGATAAATTTTTTCTATTTAAACCTTTTTAGATTGGCGTGCGACATACTCTTTGAAGAATTTATTTAAATGACTAATAAAAAGAAACAACACTAATAATATGAGCCCGACATTAAACCTAATCGACACTCAATATAACGCTCTTGCTGATAAAAAACAGCAAGACAAGATTTTGATTGATGCCGCTAAGTTGGGCGACAAAGCGGCGTTTAAACAGCTGTATGAATTGCATGTTGGCAGGGTATATGGACTGTGTTTTCGCTTATGCGCGGACAAATCGCTGGCGGAAGACGCCACACAAGAGGTGTTTGTGCAGGTATGGCAGAAACTAGCGAATTTCGATGGCAACAGTCAGTTTTCAACGTGGCTGCACAGCGTCACTTCGAATGTCACTATTTCTTATTTGAGAAAGCAACGAGGCTGGTGGCAGAAGATGTTTAGTATTGAGCAAACTTCAGTCATGGAAAAAGCAGCCGAAGGCTTAATTGCTGATACCAATTTAGAGCAATATATTTACCAATTGCCAGAAAGAGCAAGATGGGTGTTTGTGCTGCACGCCATCGAAGGTTATCGACATGAAGAAATTGCGGCGATGTTGAATATGGCTGTCGGCACCAGTAAAGCGCAGTTTCACAGAGCGAAAGGCCTAATTCAGGGGTGGATGGATGATGAATAGCG
The DNA here is from genome assembly GCA_965660625.1 of Glaciecola sp. Taxonomy (GTDB): domain Bacteria; phylum Pseudomonadota; class Gammaproteobacteria; order Enterobacterales; family Alteromonadaceae; genus Glaciecola. The sequence continues at coordinate 62,160 of CBFIAR010000009.1, forward strand.
ATAAAGAAAAGCGTATTGATAAAGGGCTCGAACAAAACGACGCCAAAGGCAGCACAAATAGCCTTGAAAATAGCATTAATAAATTACATTTGGAAAGACTGCCAGAGCGAGATTTATGGAAAGGTATTGAGCAAGCGATAGAGCGAACTCCAGTGCATTCCGCTAAAGTAAACCAAGTTCATTCGGACAGTCGAACACGTTTTTTTCATAAGTCAAAACCATTGTTGGCCATGGCCGCTAGTCTTATTGTGATTACTTTTGTTGGCTGGATGTCATTTGAAAGTGGAAAAACACTACAAGGTGAAAATTTAGTTGCTGCTTTATCAGAGCAGCACAATGCACAAAAACAGTCGCTATTAATTCGCTTTAAAGACCAACCTGCCGTGACAGACAACTGGCAAAAACAAATAGATGAATTAGATGAAGCGGCTATAGCGATTAAAAAAGCATTGGCTGAGGAGCCTAATAATCCGGCGCTGCTGAAAATGCTAAAGAATGTTTATCAGCAACAAATGATGATTATAGAGCGAGTGCATGAACCACGCTGGAAGCGTGTCTGAGCATGAAATAGCAACATACAATAACAGAAACATTTAAAAGAAGAGGTAATTATGAAAATATTAATGGGTCGCACCGCGGCCGTGATTGGATTGGCTTTACTAGCCTTCGCAGCTAACGCTAAGCAAAACGTCGATGAATCGATGGCAGCTGAGCCGAAGGGGAGCGTTGAAATCGAGCATGTGAACGGAAAAGCTAAGATCGTTGGTTGGGATAAAAATGAAGTAAGCGTGACAGGCGAATTAGGTGACTACACGGAAGAATTTAAATTCGAGCGTGATGGTGCTTCAATTATTATTCATGTGAAGCCAAAAAATAATAAACAGGGGTGGAATAACTGGGGCAGCGAAGAAGGAGACGACCTTGTTATTCACGTGCCATTAAATAGCCGTGTAGACTATACGTCAACCAATGCTGAGCTTGAAATAAGTGGTATACATGGTGGCGTCAGTGCCGAAGTAGTTAATGGCAATATGGATGTCGATGATTTGATTGGACGCATTCGTCTTGAGTCGGTGAACGGTGATATAAAAGCTAGAAGACTTGACGGTGACGTCGTGATAGAAACCGTTAACGGCGATATAAAGGGAAAGCATAGCGGCAAAAAAGAACTTAAGCTAAGCACAGTGAATGGTGATATTGCGATTGAGAGTGATAGCCCTGAGGTTAGCGCTGAAACCGTTAATGGTGAAATAGATCTTAGTTTGCAAGAAGTTGTTGAAGTAAACATGAACACAGTAAATGGCTCGATTGAAGTGACTATGGATTTACAAAAAAATGGTAGAGTTGAAGCCTCCTCAGTTGGCGGTTCTATCGATCTCATCTTCCAAAAAGGGGTTGCTGCGAGGTTTGATATTGAAGCGCATGCGGGTGGTTCAATAAAAAATAAAATTACAGATAAAGAACAGAGTAAAGCTGAATATGGGCCCAGACGCTGGTTGGAATTCAGTACTTCAAATCCTACAGGAACCGTCGATATTTCAACCGTTCACGGCAGTATCAAAGTATCCACTAAATAGCTTGTTCATATTTTTAAGAATCTTCATGAAAGTTTCATCAAATAGAGATAGTATTTCTCATTCTAGGGTCAGTTAATGAGTGAGAAGTACAATACAAGCTTCAACGATAGTCTACTTTATTGGCGGTGGCGCTGATAAAACGCGTGAGCGCTTCGGTATCATTAAATGGGGACCGACTAATTTAATGGGCCTCGTTAAAGCTGCGTTTGATATGTCAAAGGGAGCTGGTTGTGAAACTAAATATTACGGTTACCTAGATAAGAAAAAAATCATTCATAGCATTGTTAAGCAAAAGCTTAAGAATCCGGATATTAGGATTAACTTGGTCGGCCACAGTCGTGGCGGCTCTGTTGCCAAAGATATAGCGATGAGAGCGTTGCGCAAGTTGAACATTCGCGCCAATGTGGTCGTTTCACTAGATCCAGTCAAAGCGAAACCTCGCAATCGCTACAGAGTACCCAGCAAAAAGAACCTTGAAAATGTAAAAACTTTTGTTTGTATTTTTGCAAACCCGATTAAACGCGATGCAACCGATTATATTGCAATGGTTGGAGGGCAATACGGTGTGCGCTTAAAACCAAATTGTCACTATTTTGTAGCCGCGAATGTTAATCATGGTCAGCCGATGCCGATGCTTAAAGTGGCTTTAGACAATATGGGGCAAAACGCTTGGGAGATGTTGCTGAGGGAGTCAAGAAAAGCATGAACTACGTGCGTTCAGCAATAGACGTATTTTTAGTTTTTTTGAAATTGGGTTTTACTGCGTTTGGCGGTCCAGTTGCCCATCTGGCTTTCTTTAGAGAAGAGTTTGTTGTCCGTAAAAAGTGGGTAACGGAGTCTGACTATTCAGAAATAGTTGCGCTCTGTCAGTTCCTGCCCGGCCCAGCCAGCAGCCAAGTGGGATTGACTATTGGCTTGTCTCGGTCTGGGTATTTAGGTTCTATCTCGGCATGGCTTGGGTTTACTTTGCCCTCCGCGATACTACTTTTGCTGCTAGCGTTAGGTTATTCACATTATGGCGATATTATTCCATCAGGCCTATTAACAGGATTAAAAATAGTCACGGTTGCCGTTGTGGCTCAAGCAGTATGGGGTATGGCGAAAAGCATTTGTACTGATACAACGCGTATTACTATCATGTTGTGCTCAGCGGCTGCGCTATTGCTGTTCCAGTCTATTTACGCTCCGTTATTAGTGATTTTTATTGCCGGCATTCTTGGTGTCTTGTTATTTAAACCTGCATTGGATTTGGTAAAGAGCGACCTGATTTTTTCAATATCTCGTTTCAGCGGTACTGTATGGTTTCTAATCTTTTTGTTGCTCATGTTCGGCCTCCCTGTTCTTCAACTTGTCGTAAATGAGCCAGTTATAGATATTATAAGCGCATTTTTTCGCTCAGGAAGCCTCGTATTTGGTGGAGGACACGTTGTTCTTCCTCTGCTTGAAAGTGAAATGGTAAAAACTGCTTGGGTAGGCAAAGAAGCGTTTTTAGCTGGTTACGGAGCAACGCAGGCGGTTCCGGGCCCGTTGTTCACTTTCTCTGCGTTTTTGGGAGGCGTATTGAATGGGCCAATCAGCGGAGTATTTGGTGGCTTACTCGCTTTATTTTCCATTTTCTTACCGTCATTCCTGTTGGTTTATGCAATATTACCTTTCTGGCAAAACTTAAGAACAAAGCCTCGCATACGAGCAGCACTGGTGGGCATAAATGCTAGCGTAGTGGGTATTTTGTTTGCAGCACTCTATCAACCGGTGTTCGTGGGTGGCGTGTCAGGTACAAATGACTTTATCGGAGTAATAGTAGCGTTTGCCGCGTTAATGTACTGGAGACTACCGCCATGGTTAGTTGTGATAGCAGGTGGAACAATAGGGGCGCTAACTTTATAAATATTGTTCTGTTTTACATGATCAATTGCAAAGACCCTGCATATGCCGACTCCAGGTTTTTTAACGCCAAATTGTGACTCTATATTAAGCGTTCGATTTATTTTTCCTCATATTTTTAACAGACAAAGTAGTTTTTTTCACGCATAATAATCGGCCCAAAATACAACTGTGCGCTGCAATTGAAATTTCAAGATAAACCTAAAAGAGATGACGTCGAACAGCTCAAGATACCTCCGCATTCCATAGAGGCGGAACAATCTGTGCTGGGTAGTATGATGATCGCGCCCGATTCTTGGGATAAGGTTGCTGAAATTGTTGTAGAGAGTGATTTCTACAATCGTTCGCATCGCACTATTTTCGGTGCAATTATAAAGCTTTTAAGCAGCAATCAGTCTGTAGATACAGTTACAGTAAAAGATACGCTTGCTCAGAGCGGTTTACTAGAAGAAGCCGGTGGTTTCTCATATCTCATCGAACTCGCAAAAAACACACCGAGTGCAGCAAATGTAACTGCCTATGCCAACGTCATTCGCGAACGTGCCATTGTGCGAGAGTTGATTGGTGTTGCACACGATATTGCTGATGTAGGGTACAATCCTGAAGGTAGAAACAGCGCTGATATTTTAGATTTAGCTGAATCTAAGGTATTTGAAATTGCGGAGAAACGCACGGGTGAAAATGAAGGCCCCAAAGACGTTACTACCGTTCTAACAAAAACAGTTAACAGACTTGATGAATTAGTTAAGCAAGGGCGAGATATAACCGGCGTTTCGACGGGATACACGGACCTTGATGACAAAACCAGTGGATTACAACGTTCTGATTTAATTATTGTCGCTGCACGTCCTTCTATGGGTAAAACGACCTTTGCAATGAACTTATGTGAAAATGCAATGATGTTGCAGGACAAGCCAGTACTAGTATTCAGTCTTGAAATGCCCGCTGAACAAATCATGATGAGGATGCTTGCATCACTCAGTCGAGTAAATCAAACCCACATTCGAACTGCGCAACTTGATGACGAAGAATGGGCGAGAATGTCAGGTACTATTAAAACGCTGAAAAAGAAAGACAACCTTTACATTGATGACTCATCTGGCCTTACGCCGATGGAACTTCGAACACGTGCGAGAAAAATAGCGCGCGACAATGGCGGTATCTCTTTAATCATGATTGATTATCTACAACTCATGCGAGTGCCGTCACTCAGTGAAAATAGAACGCTAGAAATTGCAGAAATTTCACGTTCACTAAAAGCGCTAGCAAAAGAACTTGAAGTGCCAGTTGTGGCGTTGTCACAGCTAAATCGAACACTAGAGCAGCGAGCGGATAAACGACCCATTAACTCTGATTTGCGTGAGTCGGGGTCAATAGAGCAAGATGCGGATTTAATTATGTTCATCTATCGAGATGAGGTTTATAACGAAGCTTCTGAAATGAAAGGTATCGCTGAAATTATTATTGGTAAGCAGCGGAATGGGCCCATTGGAACAAGTCGATTGACGTTCCAAGGTCAATTCTCGCGCTTTGATAATTACGCAGGCCCAGCATTCGAAGACGAGTATTAACGGTCTCACTATTTAATTTTGTTGTCCGAAAATCATCAAGCAACCAAGCAGCGATGCGACAGTTCATTTTTCAGTTAAATTACAAATAATCTACTCTGATTATTTAAACCTATATGGCTCTTAATTCCTTTTAAATCCCCTCATTGCGTAAAACTATGAATTAATTTTGCATAGATATACCGAGTTGATTTAGTCTATTCTTTCATTCAGCTTCACTTTTACATGAATTTAAGTACCATGCGATGATTTTATTAAGTAGTGCAAAGCCTTGCTCCTTTGTCTCCAATATCATCTTCATTTAATCCCCACTAAGACAAATGAATGAATGCTGTTTTCACCTTGTATTTATAATTTAAATATCTGTAATTATTAATTATTTTTTAATTCCAATTAAAGTTTACAGTTGGTTTATTTTCAGCATCTTAATTCATTATTAATTTAGCTGTTAATTCAACAGAAAAAATATGTTTTTCAATTATAAAGTAATTAAAATTCATAAGGCGGTTAAATGGTAACCATAATTTGATTGTTAAGTAACCAATTTTAATGGGTATGACGAACGTGTAAAAATTAATTACGTATGAGTTCTTATGCTTACGTATGTTTGTTTCTAAGGGATGTACGCGAGCTTGATAAATTACGAGGCCAAAGTTCGAGTTTCTTTACATCAAAAATGTTTACACGCCAATTTTTTGACGCATAATGAGGTTCAGATTTTTCACGCTGCAGTTCGTTCATAAAAGCTGAATGTGCACATGATTTATCTGATTCACTCAACTACGCAATCAAAATTGGAATTTAGTTATGAGCAAAAACAATAATATTAAAAAGTTACGAAGAGGTAATCAAATAACCTCGGTTTTTTTTGGATTTACAATGGCGTTTACTGCTGCTGCATGGGGCCTATCCATTTTTTCAAGTGGCGACGAATACATATTGCAAGGTGCTAGTCGCCCCGCGCTAATTTCTGCTATTCAAGCAGAAAATGGTGTCATCATCCATGAATTCAAGCTTATCCAAGCGGTTTCCGCAAAGCTAACAGATGAACAGGTTCAGGGTATTTCTTCACGTAATGCAATGATTCGTTTCTTTAATGAAAACAATAAGCTTATTTTATCAGCAGCTAAAGATTCGAGATTAATGGAAGGTCGAGCAATTTCTCACAGTACACCTCGCAATTCACAAATTCCTAAGCAGATTGGTGCAAACGATCTTCATATAGAAGGAATAACGGGTAAAGGTGTAACCGTTGCAATTATTGATAGCGGACTAGGTCAGTTTGCTGCGTTGCAACAAAACACGCAAGGCCAAAAAAGAAGCATCACAGTGGTTAATTCATCAGGTGAAGATGCGGCAGCTTCTCAAGATTTGAATGGTCACGGCTCACATGTGGCGAGTATTCTTGCTGATAGCTCCAGTATTTTTGATCAATATGGTGCTCCTACAGGTGCACACAGCGGTGTTGCACCCGATGTAAATTTGGTCATGATCAAAGCATTTGACGAACAAGGTAAAGCGTCTTACTCATCTGTTCTAAAAAGTATTGAATACGTAATTGATAATAAAGAACGTCTAGATATCAAAGTGTTAAATGTTGCCTTTAGTTTTCCAGCCACCTCTTTGTACTGGGAAGATCCAATTAACCAAGCGCTTATGCGAGCTTGGGAAAAAGGTATTACAGTTGTTGCTCCTGCTGGTAACGGTAACAATAAAGATATGAGTATAGGCGTTCCAGGCAATAATCCTTACGTCATCACAGTGGGCGCAATGGACGATAATAGCACTCCATTCGATACATCTGATGATGTTGTTGCTTCATTCTCTAGTTTTGGCCCAACACGAGAGGGCTTTATGAAGCCGGAAGTGCTTGCACCAGGTGCCAACGTTAAAGGACTAGTTGCAGGAAATAGTCGCTTATCTGAGAAAAACAAGAAATTTGGAATTTCAGGTACTTCTCAGGCAACTGCGGTTACTGCAGGCGTGGTTGCACTTATGATTCAGCAAGATCCAAGTTTAACTCCTGACGAGATCAAATGTCGCTTAATGTCGTCAGCGTCGCAAGCTAGAAAGCCGAATGGCGCACTAGCGTTTAGCCGTTTTGCACAAGGAGCAGGACTTGTTAATGCCTCCGCAGCCATTAACGCCACAATTGTAGATTGTGCAAATAACGATCTTGATATCTATAGTGATATTAATTTGAGAAATGTTTATGTTGGTCCAAATGGTTTAGAGGGTGAAGGTAAACTCTCCAACGACTTTATTTGGAACAAAAATAGTGCTGAGCAAAATGAACCGTTCATAGAAGGCGTTGTTTGGAACAACGAACAAGCTCAGCCGCGCAAGGTAGTTGCGGAAGGCGTTGTTTGGAACAACGAACAAGCTCAGTCACGCAAGGTAGTTGCGGAAGGCGTTGTTTGGAACAACGAACGAGCTCAGCCCCGCAAATTAGTTGCGGAAGGCGTTGTTTGGAACAACGAACGAGCTCATCCACGCCAAGTAATGGCAGAAGGCGTTGTTTGGAACAACGAACTCACGAAATTTGATGTTAATTAAGGATAAAAGGTTAATTTTTTATTAATTGTATGAAATGATTCAGACTTTATCGTGGCTAAATTAGATAAAAAGATATCTAGTAGCTAACAAGCTAGTTTAGGGCCTTGCAGTGAGCGGGCTCTTTCCTTTTAGATTGAAATGTTTTTGTGTTCGTAGAGATTAAAAAGCGAATTCATACAATTTTTCATATGTTTCGATAAAGTTATTTTGGTTTTGATTTCATAAATGTTTTAGACTGATATTTGTGTATAAAAAATGTTTAGTAATAGAAATGCTTGTCTCAAAAATTAATAAAATGCTACGTCCAATGTCTTTGATTTCAATATCGTTACTATTTTTCGGATTTGTAGTGTCACCAACTATCCAAGCGAAATTGTTTTATGACAAAGTAAGTAGAGACGTTTTATTTTCTACACTAACCGAACAACACAAACTGTCAGGTCCTGTAGTCAACGACATCGAACAGGATATTCAAGGCTTTATTTGGATCGCAACACAAGATGGTCTTAATAAGTATGATGGCCAAAAGGTTACTCATTATTTACATAATCCTGAGAACGAAAATAGTCTTCCTGGCAGTTGGATTGTCGATATCTTGTCTGATCGGGAAGGCAATTTATGGGTTGCTGGAGAGAGCGGAGTAAGTCTTTATTTGCCTGAAATAGATGGTTTTCATAATTTTACTAGCCAAGAAGACGATATCATTCAAGGTTTAAAATTTACCGTCATATCACAGGTGGAAAAAGGCAGTATTTGGTTTGGTACGAAAAACAGTGGAATTGTTGTTTTTGATATAACTAAATCAAAATTTATTGGTCCCATTAATACAAATATTGGCTTGCAATCAGGTTACGTCAGAGATATTGCGGTTGATGAGCATCAAAACGTTTTTGTTGCAACTGACGAAAGTGGTCTTTTGTACCGAGAAGCAGGTCAAAGTAACTTCGTTGCGTTTAATTCTGAGTCAGAAATTAAATTACCTTTTGATAATGTAAGTTCTATTCTAATCGATAGCCAAAAACGCATCTGGCTCGGCTCTGTAAATTCTGGACTACTATTGTTTGATGTTATGAATGGAGTCCAGCAACAATTTGAGTCACAAAGCGATGTTAAGTCAAGTTTTTGTTCAAGTTCAATTAACGATATATTTCAAGATAGAGACGGTTATATTTATATCGCAACTGAAAGTGATGGTCTCTGTGAGTGGGATGAACTCAACAATTCTTTCATTCATTATGTTAATAGTAAATCAAATAATGCTAGTTTAGGCGATGATCGCGTTCTGAGTTTGTTTCAAGACAACGGTGGTGTTCTTTGGGTTGGAACTGCAGTCGGTATAAGTAAATGGAACAGGTCACTTAATAGTTTTCAGCTTGTCAATACTAAAACACCAGCAGGAAAAGACTTATCAAGCGATACTATATCGTCATTTGCGGAGGCTGAAAATGGTAATCTTTATGTTGGAACTTGGGGGGACGGGATCAATGTTATTGATATCAATCGGTCAACTATCTCCCACATAAGGGCGCAACCTGGCGTTGAAGGAGCGTTACAAGACGGTCGCATCACCACGTTGCTTATCGACTCAAAGCAAAACCTTTGGGTTGGGACCTTGCGTGACGGGTTGCATTTAAGGAAAAAGGATAGTGATAAGTTTGTTCTATTCCAGAATGACCCAGAAGATGATTCAACCATTAGCTCAAATCTAATCAGTAAAATAATAGAAATAGGCAATGGTAACCTCGCGATAGGCACCTATGGTGGGGGTATCAATATTCTTAATAGTTCAGGAAAAATACAACGTTTTGAGCATGATGTTAATAACGCAAAAAGTCTTTCAAATAATCGAATAACTCATTTGCAAGCAGGACTGGATAACACTATATGGGTCGCTACTCGCGGGGGAGGATTGAATCAGTTCGATTTGTCTACGAAAGAGTTCATGACGTTACCATTGGAAAGTAAAGAGATTTGGAGCGTATTGCTCACGGAAAATAACCTATGGTTTAGTACAACTGACAGAGGTGTTGGTAGAATTTCTGCGGCTGATCTTGGTAATCAGCAGTTCAATTTTGAATATACGGGACAGAACCAAGGCTTAGCTACCAATTTTGCATACGGATTACTTGCTGATGAGAATGGATATATTTGGGTTAGTACTGCAAAAGGACTTAGCTTTATATCGCTTGAAAACAATAGAGTTAAAAACTTCAATACAAGCCATGGATTACAAGGTGCAGACTTTAATAACATCGCATTTTTTCAAGGTAAAGATGGTAGGATGTTTTTTGGTGGGGCAAACGGTTTTAATACGTTCTTGTCAAATACTGTGCCAGTTAATTTATATAAACCGCCCATAGTATTGACAGACTATCGTCGGTTAAACGAATCAATTCCAATTCATAGCGCCTTTAATAGCGAAGGAAATATAGAACTTGCCTTTGATGAAGCAAATTTTGGGTTTAGCTTTGCAGCACTAGATTTCACTCGTCCAGATTATAACCGTTATCAGTATCGTTCAAGTGGTGATGATAGCGACTGGATAAATTTGGGCAATTCTAACCAAGTTAACTTTCCTAACCTTACAGACGGGTATTACGTTATTCAAGTTAGAGGCAGTAACAACGATGGTATCTGGTCAGACGAAATCTTAGAAATCCCTGTTCTAGTGAATCCTCCCATTTACCGCTCTTTAATTGCTTATTTGACCTATTTTTGGATCCTTGTCTTCATTGCATACCGTTTATTTACCATGGCGCAGCGCAAAAAGTTAAAACAAATTGCATATAGTCTAGAATTAGAAAAAGAAGTCAGTTTAAGAACATCTGAACTAGAGCTAGCAAACAATCAACTGGCGGTAGCTGTTGAAGAAACCAGCAAAGCAAAGGATCTTGCAATCAAAGCTGCTCAGGCAAAATCGAATTTTCTAGCTATTGTGAGTCACGAAATTAGGACGCCAATGAACAGCATTATTGGCATGAGTGAGCTACTTTTGACTTCTAAGTTGAATGAAAATCAAAAACGCTATGCGAATGCGGTGAGTCGCGCGGGTGAGAGTTTGTTGACTTTGATCAACGATATTCTCGACTTGTCAAAAATTGAGTCGGATAAAATTGAACTGGAAAATGAGGAGTTTGATTTTCACGCACTGATAGAAGATCTGCTGTTTCTTTTCTCTGTAAGAGCTTCTGAAAAGGATTTAGAGCTTGGTTATATCATTACCAATGATTGTCCAAAATATATCATGGGAGACGCTCACAGATTACGCCAAGTTTTGTCCAATCTGCTTAATAACGCAATTAAGTTTACCTCCAAGGGAAGTATTAATTTAGAAGTCAATTATGTAAATAAACAAATCCAAATCGCTGTTATAGATACAGGTATCGGTATTGAAAAAGAACATTTTGAAAAGATATTCAACGAGTTTCAACAAGCAGATTCAACAACCACTAGAAACTTTGGTGGTACGGGCTTAGGCTTGTCGATTACACGAAAAATAATTGATCAAATGTCAGCTAAAATTGAAGTTGAATCAACGTTGGGTCAAGGGACTACTTTTACTATTCGCTTGCCCGTTACGTTGCCTCTGAAGAAACATGTTGTGGTTTCCAAAGTTGAAGATCTAAGCATGCGACCTATCTTATTAGTGTGCAGTAATGATACAACCACAAGCATGTTGCAAAACACTTTCGAACGTTTACATGTTCAGGCTTTGCATACTACAATTGAGGCACTGCGCAATGATATTTCTCCAGCAGATAATGCGCTTGTATTTATTGATCACGCTGATTTTTTGTTGAATCGTGCATTTATTTCAACGACGCTGGACATCACAGATTACTGTGTACTTTTACGCACAACTGAAAAAGCTGATGCGGTTAATGAGTTTGGCTTACGTCGCATCGAAAAGCCTATTCGTTTAGAAACTGTTCGAGCTGAAATACTATATGCAAGCAACGCTGATGATGAAATGTTAGAGACGATGACAGAAATCAGTGCGCTGAGTGAAAATAATTCCCGTTTTAGTGCTAAAATCCTGTTAGTTGAAGACGTTGTTGCAAACCAAGATGTTGCAGTCACTATGCTTGAGATGTTTGGCTGTGAGGTTGATATTGCGGGCAACGGTCAACTTGCGGTCGATCTAAGCCAAAAAAATCGCTATGACCTTATTTTTATGGATTTGCATATGCCGACAATGGACGGCCTAACGGCAACATGTATTATACGGGAAAATGAAAAGTCGACAGTGCAATCTAGCCCTGTTCCAATTATTGCCTTAACCGCTGGCGTTTTTGATGAAGAAAAGGGCTTATGTTTAGAAATCGGTATGAATGACTTCATGTTAAAGCCTTTTACTGCATCGCAATTATTCAGCATGATTGCTGAGCATATTCCAGAGAAGCAAATTAAAATCAGCTCATTAGATATACCTACGAACGTTGTTCCTAATAAAACAATAGAACTAGATAATTGGATAGATGCTGACGCTGTAGAAAGTATTCGCGAAATTGAAGCAAGAACAGGTAAGAACCTTTATCAGCGAGTTGCCGATTCATTTACCACTGTTATGGCTGAACAGATGCCTGCGCTTTTAGATGCTTGCAAGAGTAATGATAGAACAACGGCAATGGAATTAGCGCATGCAATGAAATCACTTTCTGGTAATGTAGGAACGATTGTATTGACGCAACTACTACTTGCTATTGAAACTGCAGCCAAAAATAACCAATCCATTGATGATGTTGAAAGACTGGATGAACTCGAGAATGTATTTGAGAGCTCGCTGAAAAGCCTACACATATTAGTTGAGAAGATGTATGACTGAACCGTCACTTAATAGTGGCAAGGACGCGACTGTACTGGTCTGTGATGATGACCCAACTTACTTACTGCTGATGAAAGAAACCTTGAGCAGTGATAATCATAACGTATTGACCGCTGCTAACGGTGTGGATGCGTTACAGCTTTATTTACAGTACGAGCCTAATATCGTTCTCTTAGATGTTCACATGCCCATGCTTAGTGGCTTTGAAGTTTGTGCTGAAATCCGAAAACATCCGAAAGGGAAAGATATACCTATTCTGATGGTAACCGGAGCCGACGATATAATGTCTATTGAAAGTGCGTATAGGCATGGTGCAACAGACTTCCTCCCTAAACCACTACGCTGGCCGATGGTAGCGCATAGAGTGCGTTATATGCTCAAAGGCAGTGAAACGTTCAATCGTTTAAAACAAAGCGAAGAAAAAATGCGTCGCTTGGCTTATATCGATTCTTTAACCGGATTACCTAATAGGCAAAGCCTCGATGAAAGCCTAGAAGATGCTATCTGGTTGGCTGCTAAAGAGCAACAGAGCTTGTGCATCATGTATATCGACTTGGATAATTTTAAGCGTATAAACGACACTTTAGGCCATGATTTTGGCGATCAGTTGCTAAAAGAAATTAGTGACAAAATAGGTCATTGCGTTCAAAAAAAGAGCAGTTTTCCCGACGCTTTAGCCCATATAAATGATATCGAGGTTTTTCGCTTGGGTGGCGACGAATTTATGATATTGCTGAAGTGTACTCTGCATGATGATGAAGTTAAGGTTGTTGCGCAGTCGCTAGTAAATTGTATTTCTGAATTGGTTTCAATTGATGATTATGAGGTTGCGTTAACGCCGAGTATTGGTATTGCGATGTATCCTCGCGATGGCACAAATGTAACTGAGTTGAAAAAACACGCCGATGTTGCGATGTATTATGCTAAGAGCATGGGGCGCAGAGGATATCGTTTTTATGCGGAATCGTTGAATGAAAATGCGATGAAGTTTCTGCAGATTGAAGGATGTTTGCGAAATGCGCTGAGGAACGACGAGTTTATGCTTCACTATCAACCTCAAGTATGTTTGAAGAACAATAAAATAATAAGCGTTGAGGCTCTTTTACGTTGGAAAAGTCCAGAACTTGGATTTGTAACACCGAGTGATTTTATCCCAGTTGCTGAAGACTCCGGGCTCATTAACGAGCTAGGTGAGTGGGTTATGCGGACAGCCTGTTTTCAAGCTAAAGCTTGGCTCAACGCGGGTATGCAGGACTTTAGAGTATCGGTAAATCTTTCCAGTATTCAATTTAAGCGTGCTTCATTGGTGAATATGCTCAAAAGAGCACTCTCTGATAGTGGATTACCCGCGTCATTGTTGGAAGTTGAACTAACAGAAAGTGCCGTTATGAACGATGTCAACCAAAACATAACTCGATTAAATCAAATTCGAGATATGGGCGTTGCTATCTCAATTGACGATTTTGGTACAGGATATTCGTCACTGAGTTATCTGAAAAAATTTCCAATTAATACCTTAAAAATCGATCGTTCATTCATTACCACGATTGATTCAGACCCCGACGACGCAGCAATTGTTGAAGCTATTATTGCGCTTGCAAGTACTTTGAAACTGACTGTTATTGCTGAAGGGGTCGAAACACATGGGCAACTTCAAACCTTAAATCGTTTTCACTGCGATATTATTCAGGGTTTTTATTTTAGCAAGGCTTTGCCTGCTGAAGAAATTACAGCAATGATGCAGCAACCATTAAACCAAGCGCTTTTTGAGAAAATATAAGCTAATCGGTTAGGCTTAAATCAACGCTAGCCCGATAGTCGCAGTTTTTTCAATTAAGCGAGTTTATCTTGGGTTTTGGCCTTAAAGTCCGTGGCATCGTGACGTTCGTGAAGCTGACCAGATGGATACCCCCAAGTGCGATTAACCATTTTTGCGCGCTTAACTTGAGGACGAGCATCAATGGCTTTTGTCCAACGCTGAACGTTTTTATACTCTTCTACTTGCAGGAACTCACCCGCCTCGTAGAGTTTACCGAGCGCTAAACCACCGTACCACGGCCAAATTGCCATATCTGCAATGGTGTACTCATTACCACTGATAAACTCGTTCTCAGCTAACTGACGGTCCAGCACGTCCATCTGACGCTTTACTTCCATTGCATATCGATTGATTGGGTATTCGTATTTTTCCGGAGCATAGGCGTAAAAGTGACCGAAGCCGCCACCAAGCATTGGTGTGGCACCCATTTGCCAAAACAGCCATGACATTGTTTCGGCTCGTTGCATGGGGTCTTTTGACAAGAACAAACCAAACTTCTCGGCCAAATAAAGTAATATTGAACCCGATTCAAATACGCGTGTAGGTGTTTTTGTGGTGTGGTCCACGAGTGCAGGAATTTTAGAATTAGGATTTGCACTGACGAAGCCACTGGTGAACTGGTCTCCGTCCATTATGTTGACTAAGTAAGCATCGTACTCCGCTTCTTTGACACCTTTTTCCAATAATTCTTCGAGCATCATAGTAACTTTTACACCGTTGGGTGTTGCGAGGGAATACAATTGCAGAGGATGTTTACCAACGGGCAAACTTTTTTCAGATGTTGACCCGGCAATAGGTCGATTTATATTAGCGAATCTACCACCACTTTCTGAATCCCAAGTCCAAATTTTAGGGGGCGTATACGTTGGATCTGCCATTTATTGCTTCCTTATTTTGCTAACGATGTTTGCATTATATAATAAACGCTTCGTCCTTCTCTTATTAGAGCAAATTGACGCAGTTTGTATGCATATTAGAACGGAGTGTTCGTTAATGTTATTTCAATTAACCAAAGTGTATGTTTGCTGAATGTATAACCTACTAACAGCTTTTGATTTTAGATACGATATTCGAAGACTAAAAGACTAAAAGACTAAAAGACTATATCAAATCGCTCTAAAATTCATAGTCCAGTTGTTGTGCGGCGAGCGTATGGTGACAGAGCGTTTTATAGATAACTGCTCTTGGAGTTGCTTGAAAGCCCTAAAAAGGGCTCTCAAACTATCATAAAGCTAATAAAATTAGTCAATACTAGGGATTCTTACGTTTCCTTCCATTAATACTCTCGCACTGCGGCTCATACTCACGCGGTCCACTATCCATTGGCCGTGATTATTCTCAGCTTTAGCACCTACTTTTAAAGTACCAGAAGGATGCCCAAAGACAACTGCTTCGCGCTCTCCGCCGCCAGCAGCTAAGTTAACTAGTGTGCCAGGGATCGCCGCTGCAGTGCCAATAGCAACAGCCGCTGTGCCCATCATAGCATGATGTAACTTACCCATCGATAGCGCTCGAACGTTCAAATCAATGTCAGCACTGGTAATTTCTTTACCACTTGATGAAACATAGTTTTGAGGTTTTGAAACAAACGCAATCTTAGGTGTGTGCTGTCTATCAATGGCTTCATCGATATGATCAATGAGTCCCATTCTAACCGCACCATAAGCACGAATAGTTTCAAATTTAGCGAGTGCAGTGTCATCGTTATTAATTGCATCTTGCAACTCAGTGCCTTTATAACCCAATTCATCCGCATTCAAAAATAGCGTTGGAATGCCCGCATTAATCATCGTGACTTTAAACGAACCTATGCCTGGTACGTTTAATTGGTCAGAGACGTTGCCGGAAGGAAATATGTCGCCCTCGCCATCAGCAGGATCGACAAATTCAATTTTGACTTCTGCTGCGGGAAAGGTCACTCCATCTAATTCAAAGTCACCCGTTTCTTGTACTTCGCCATTTATGATTGGTACGTTTGCAATGATGGTTTTGCTGATATTGGCTTGCCAAATTCTAACTACAGCAATGCCGTTCTGTGGTATGCGACTCAGGTCGACTAAGCCATTACTGATAGCAAACGAACCGACTGCGGCAGTTAAGTTTCCGCAGTTTCCACTCCAATCGACAAAAGGTTTATCAATAGCAACTTGGCCAAAAAGATAATTTACGTCATGTTCGGGCTTGTCGCTCTTACTGAGCAATACTGTCTTACTGGTGCTTGAAGTGGCTCCGCCCATACCGTCGGTATGCTTTGCATAGGGATCGGGGCTGCCAATCACCCGCAATAGCAGTTGATCGCGAAACTGACCTGCAACTTTGGCTTTTTCTGGTAAGTCCTCTACCTTAAAAAACACACCCTTGCTGGTGCCCCCACGCATATAGGTAGCAGGGACTTTTATCTGTGGTTTAAACGTCATCACGTCGCTCCAAATTATGCGTTAGCTTCAAGAAAGTCTTGGGCAAAGCGCTGAAGAACACCGCCAGCCTCGTAAATCGACACTTCTTCTGCAGTATCCAAACGGCATTTCATCGGAACTTTGACTACATCTCCATTTTTACGATTAATGACCAAGTGAAGCGTCGCACTCGGCGTTGGTTGTCCCTCTACATCGAAGCTTTCAGTGCCATCTATACCCAGTGTTTTGCGGGTTGTGCCCGCTTCAAACTCAAGTGGTAATACACCCATACCTATCAAATTGGTGCGGTGAATGCGCTCAAAACCTTCCGCTGCAATCACTTCAACACCGGCTAAACGAACACCTTTGGCCGCCCAGTCACGAGATGAACCCTGACCATAATCTGCACCAGCAACAATAATAAGAGGTTGTTTGCGCTGCATGTAAGTTTCAATCGCTTCCCACATACGTGTTACTTTGCCCTCTGGCTCAATTCTAGTGAGTGAACCTTCTTGCATTTTACCGTCAACGACGGACATTTCATTTTTTAATCTTGGATTAGCAAAAGTGGCGCGTTGCGCAGTTAAATGGTCTCCGCGATGCGTCGCATATGAGTTGAAGTCAACTTCAGGCAAACCCATTTTATGTAAATACTCACCAGCAGCGCTGTTCATTTGAATTGCGTTCGATGGTGATAAATGATCAGTAGTGATGTTGTCACCTAACACTGCCAAAGCTCGCATACCTTTCATGCTGCGCTCTCCTGCTAACGCGCCTTCCCAATAAGGCGGACGGCGAATGTAAGTGCTTTGTGGGCGCCATGCGTAGAGCGGATCGTTGTCTTCACCGTAATCCACGCTCAAATCGAACATAGGATTATACACCTTGCGAAATTGTTCCGGTTTAACGCTAGATTTTACAACCGCATCAATTTCTTCGTCGCTTGGCCAAATGTCCTTTAGGCGAATATCGTTGCCCTGAGCATCTTTGCCTAAAACATCTTTTTCTATATCGAAACGAATAGTGCCGGCAATAGCATAAGCTACCACGAGAGGAGGACTGGCTAAGAACGCTTGATTCGCCTGTGGATGAATGCGGCCGTCGAAGTTACGATTTCCTGACAACACTGCTGTAGCATATAAATCTCGCTGTTTGATTTCTTCCGCAATTTTAGGGTCAAGCGCACCACTCATACCGTTACATGAGGTACAGGCAAAACCTACAATACCAAAGCCTAGGTTTTCAAGCTCGGGAAGTAATCCTGCTTCTTCTAAGTACAGCTGAACGGCTTTTGAGCCTGGCGCTAACGAGCTTTTTACCCAAGGCTTTCTTAGTAAACCAAGTTTATTCGCATTGCGAGCAATCAAGCCGGCTGCAATCATATTTCTGGGGTTACTGGTATTTGTGCAACTAGTAATGGCGGCAATGATCACCGCACCGTCTGGCATTTTACCTTCTTCATTTTCAACGATACCGCTAATACCTTTTATTGCTAAATCGGCTGTCGATACTCGTGTATGTGGGTTAGACGGGCCTGCGATGTTGCGTCCAACGGATGATAAATCAAAATGCAACACTCGCTCGTATTCTGCTGTTACTAAATCGTCTGCCCACAAACCAGTATGCTTTGCGTATTGTTCAACAAGCTTAACCTGCTCATCTTCTCGACCGGTGAGTGTTAGGTAATCAATAGTTTGTCTATCGATATAAAACATAGCAGCAGTAGCGCCGTACTCTGGCGTCATGTTGGAAATAGTGGCGCGGTCACCTAGCGTAAGGTGCTTTGTACCTTCGCCATAAAACTCTAAGAATGAAGAAACGACTTTTTGCGCACGTAAAAACTCGGTCAGCGCCAATACAATATCTGTTGCCGTGATACCTGCTTGTGGCTTACCCGTTAGTTCAACACCAATGATGTCAGGGAGGCGCATGTAAGACGCTCTTCCTAGCATAACGCTCTCAGCTTCCAGACCACCCACACCAATCGCAATAACGCCTAATGCGTCAACCATTGGGGTATGGCTATCGGTTCCTACTAAGGTATCAGGAAAGGCGACACCATCGCGCACTTGAACAACCGGTGACATCCGCTCTAGGTTAATTTGATGCAGTATACCGTTACCTTGTGGAATAACATCAACATTTTTAAATGCTGTTTTGGTCCAATTGATAAAGTGGAAACGGTCTTCATTACGGCGATCTTCAATTGCTCTATTTTTGGAAAAAGCATCTTTATCTGCCCCTCCATGTTCCACAGCTAGTGAATGATCAACAACTAACTGCGTGGGTACTACGGGATTGACTTGCGCCGGATTGCCGCCTTTTGCAGCAATGGCGTCTCTCAGTCCAGCTAAGTCGACTAATGCAGTTTGACCAAGAATGTCATGGCATACAACGCGAGCGGGAAACCATGGAAAATCTAGGTCACGTTTGCGTTCTATAATTTGCTTAAGGCAATCTGTTAGGATCGCTGGATCGCATTTCCTAACCAAATTTTCAGCTAATACCCGTGAAGTGTAAGGCAAGGTTTCATAGGCACCTGCTCTGATGTTATTGACGGCTTCTTTCGTATCGAAATAGTCTAGCTTACTGTTTGGTAGGGGTTTTCTATAATCGTAGTTCATGACAAATCCTGTGCTTCAGTAGGTTGTCTGTGCTTAGTAACTTTATACTTTAAGACTGCTCTATATCAAGGTCAGAAGTAAGAATCGTCAACCACAGACAACTAATTTTTTAATACAGAGGCACTAATAAAAATGCCTCTGCAAGATGAGAATGCATAACGCTTTAAGACCTCTGCGGCTATCTGTTTTCAATCGCCACAACCGGACGCAAGTCTTCACCCGTATAATCCGCCGAAGGACGAATGATGCGGTTGTCAGCACGCTGTTCCATGACGTGACCTGCCCAGCCCGTTAGTCGAGACATCACGAATATGGGTGTAAATAATTTAGTTGGTATTTTCATAAAGTTATAAGCTGAGGCATGAAAGAAATCTGCATTACAAAATAAGCCTTTCTCGCGTTTCATGACTTCTTCACAACGCACTGATACGGGATAAAGAACGGTATCGCCAACATCAGCAGCTAGCTTTTCAGACCAGCCTTTAATAATCTCATTACGTGGGTCTGAATCTGAATAGATAGCATGGCCAAAGCCCATGATTTTCTCTTTGCGTTCGAGCTTACCCATCATTTCTTTCTCTGCATTATCGGCAGAAGTAAAGCCTTCAATCATTTCCATTGCAGCTTCGTTTGCGCCGCCATGTAAAGGTCCGCGCAGTGAACCGATTGCGCCGGTGATGCATGAATGCATATCAGAGAGGGTTGAAGCACAAACACGAGCCGTGAACGTAGATGCATTGAATTCGTGCTCGGCATAGAGAATTAAGGAGACGTGCATTACTTTCTCGTGCAGTGCTTTTGGTTTTTCACCGTGTAGCATATGTAAGAAATGCGCACCAATTGAATCATCATCAGTTTCAACGTCAATACGGACAGCGTCGTGCGAGAAGCGGTACCAATAACAAATGATGCTAGGGAAGCAAGCTAACATACGATCAGTGACTTGATCTTGCTGCGAAAAATCTGTTTCGGTTTCAAGATTACCTAACATTGAGCAACCTGTTCGTAATACATCCATCGGATGTGCATTAGCAGGAATAAGCTCTAGCACTGCTTTTAGTGCGGCGGGTAGTCCGCGCATCATTTTTAACTTTGCTTTGTAGGCGTTGAGTTCCGTTTGCGTTGGCAGGTTACCTTTTAGGATAAGGTGCGCAACTTCTTCGAATTGGCATTTTTTAGCGAGGTCTTTTACATCATAGCCGCGATAAGTCAAACCAGAGCCTGATTGACCAACTGTTGATAAGGCTGTTTTACCAGCTACTTGACCGCGTAATCCTGCGCCACTTAATACTTTTGCCATGATCGTCTCCGTAAATTCTGTGATTCTAAGTTATAGGTTCTTATTTTCTGCAAACAAAGCATCTAGCTTCTGTTCATAATCGTGATAGCCAAGATAGTCGTATAAATCCATGCGCGTTTGCATGGAATCGACAACTGCCTTTTGATCACCATTCGCCAGAATAGATTCATACACCATCTCTGCAGCTTTATTCATTGCTCTGAAAGCACTCAGTGGATAAAGCACCATCGCGGCACCCCATTCTCCAAGTTGTTCCTTGTTCCATAACTCGGTTTGCCCAAATTCAGTGATATTAGCTAGGATGGGTACGTCTAAAGCGTCAGCAAAGGCGCGATAGTGTTCTTCAGTTTTTACAGCTTCGGCAAAAATGCCGTCAGCACCTGCGGCTACATAAGCTTTTGCTCTTGCAATTGCAGCTTCTAAGCCTTCTTGAGCGAAAGAGTCTGTGCGCGCCATAATGAAAAAGTCAGGGTCGGTGCGAGCATCAACAGCTGCTTTAATTCTGTCAACCATCTCTTCGGTTGATACAATGGCTTTGTTGGGTCGGTGACCACAGCGCTTCTGCGCAACTTGGTCTTCCATATGCACTGCAGCAGCGCCAGCTTTTTCCATATCACGGATGGTTTTTGCAATATTGAAAGCGCCGCCCCAGCCGGTGTCGATATCGACAAGTAGCGGCAAATCGCAAGCAGATGTGATGCGGTTAACATCAACCAAGACGTCATTGAGTGACGTCATTCCTAAATCGGGTAGTCCGTACGACGCATTTGCAACCCCGCCGCCTGAAAGGTAAATGGCTTGATGGCCAATTTTTTTAGCCATCATTGCAGAGTAGGCGTTAATGGTCCCAACGATTTGAAGGGGCTTGTTGTCGGCTAGTGCCTTACGAAATTTTTTACCTGCGCTCATATTTACCTCGTGCTTTTTTAGTGGGAGAAAAGTTACAAAAACGAAAACGCGTTTATCGCAATCTAGCCTCAATATTTTGTTTTGAATAAAGAATGTGTCTGCGCATTAGCATCTCTGCGAGCTCTTCATCGCGGTTACTAATTGCTTGTACAATATGCTTGTGCTCGTCAAATGCTGTGCTAACGCGTGGACCTGCCATACCTAACTGCACACGATACATTCGGATAAGATGATAAAGACCATTTATTAGCAGTGAAATGAGATGGTCATTTTTACTACCGACAATAATACGATAGTGAAAATCAACGTCACCGGCTTCTTGATAATAAGTTTCGCCAGTTTTCACTTCGTGAAAGTGAGTGTTGAGTAACGCATTTAAATCATCAATTTCGATGTCCGTCATATTCTTAGCCGCTAATCTTGCTGCCATACCTTCGAGCGATTCTCTGACTTGATATAGTTGAATAAGGCCTTCTGGTGTTAATGCTACCACCCTTGCACCTATGTTCGGTTTGCGCTCTACTAGATGACAGCTTTCTAAACGATTAATGGCTTCTCGGATTACTGCACGACTAACGCCATATTTTGTCGACAATTCCATTTCGCTTAGTTTACTACCTGCTTTAATTTCGCCTTCCACAATGTCCCGCCTTAGTTTGAAGAAGGTTTTGTCGGCTCCAGTGATAGCTTGCTCAGAAAATGCGTTCATTAACATCGTCAGGTTAATTAAATTGTCGACAATATAGTAATTAAAGCTGCTTGTGTCAAACATTAAAGGTCATTTTGTCGACAATGTAACTAAAGTCTTAGATTGCTTTTGTTGATGTCTGGTTGGTTAATGAGTCGTTAAAAGGGTAAGTAACTAGAGTTTGAAATAGGAAACAATGCAGTAAAGGCCAAGACTTTGGAATGTAAAATAGAAGTAAAAAAAAGCGCCTACTTTTGCAAGTAGGCGCCTGTGTTATTGCTTAGCGTGTATTGATACAAATTAACGAGTTGCTGTGGTTTTCACCTGAGTGGTCACTTTGACTTCAATACGACGGTTAATCTTGTGAGCTTCAGGAGTGTTTGAAGTGTCTTTAAGCTGCGTTTCACCATAACCAATTGCGCTCAAACGGGATGCTTCAATACCATACTTATTGATCAACATGATTTTAACCGCATCAGCACGTTTTTGCGAAAGGTATTGATTATATTCAGCACTGCCTACAGCAGAACTATGGCCTTCAATAACAACATTGGTATTGCCATAACGCTTCATGAAATCAACAAACTCAACGATATTTTCAGCGTTAGGGTTTTCAATGTTGCTACTGTTGTTGGCAAATAGAACGTTAAGTGCAATAGACACTTCTTTTTCTAATAATACACTACAACCGTCGGCATCTACTTTGTCTGTTATCGGTGTATCAAGGCACTTGTCCTTACTATCTAGTACACCGTCGTCATCTTTATCTAAATCGACAGGACAGCCTTTAGCATTCACTTGGGTGCCTGCAGGCGTGTTCGGGCAAGAATCATTGACATCTAAAACACCGTCTTTGTCAGCGTCTTTGATTTCACAACCATTTGCAGAAACTTTTACGCCTGCTGGAGTATTGGGACATTGGTCAACGCTATTTAATATGCCATCATTGTCTAAATCAACGCTACAGCCTGTAGCATCAACTTGCGTTCTAGCTGGAGAGTTAGGGCAGCGGTCTATAGCATCATAAACGCCGTCGCTGTCAGTATCTTTTTGCACCGTTGCGGCACTTGTTTGACCAAAGATATATGCTAAACCAAGTTTTGCGCTGTATTCGTCATGGCCCTGACCGAAATCACGGTAGCCGGCAAGCTCGGTGATTACGCGGACGTTATCGCTTACTTCCCAATGTTTACCAACACCGTAACTCATCATACGGTAGCTGTCTTCGATAGATTGCTCACGCAAGCCACCAAACAAATATGCTGCGTCATTATCTAAGAAGTACATTGCATCAGCGCCCAACATAATGCCATCATCGCCGTAACCCGGACGGTTAGGGCCTTGCATGTCTAGGAAAATGCGAGAAAGCTCAAAACGGATACCCCATTTAGGATCGAAACGGAAACCTAATTCGGCCCCTAACGTTTTACCGTCATCTAAATAACCCAGTGGCTCCGGTTTATCTGAATCTGGACTGTAATATTGTGCAAAACCGCCTACCCAATTTTCATAAGCTGGGACTTCTTGAGCGACTGTATTAGCAGACATAGTTGTTGCAACTGCAACGGCTGTGAAAAGCATCGAGCGTTTCATGATTGACTTCCTTTTATCCAAATTAGTATGTGTTGATGTAGCGTCGCAATTATCACTCACATTCCCATCAAGTTCCACGAAACCATAATGTTATTAGGGTTTTATTCAACAAACATTGACTAAAATCAGGTTAGCAGTAAGGCTTACAAAATTTATTGGCGAGTAAGAGGGGAATCTAAGATTATTGATTGTGATTTACGGTAAAAAATAATTGTTTGGTAATACAACGATGCCTCTTCTTATTGGCACATCTGGCAAACGCCATGGGCTTCTATAGTTTGACGCAGAATGATAAACGAATTTTGTTCGGCTTGCGCTTCTAAGGTTTCCTTAACACCTGCGGATTGAATCTCTTGAACATCACCGCAAGTGTCACAAATTAAAAATTGTACTGGATGACTACAACCAAAATGATGGCATGCCATGAAAGCATTGGTTGATTCAACTTTATGCACCAAACCTAAATCAAGAAAAAAATCCAATGCCCGATAAACGGTGGGGGGTTTAGCATTGTCTTCTGTTTTCCGCAATTCATCCAGTAAATCGTACGCACCGATCGCACTGTCTTGGTCTAGTAGGATTTCATAAACCCTTTCGCGAAGCGGGGTAAGACGAGCCCCTTTTTCTTGGCAATATGCCTTTGCTTTAACCAAAATAGCTTTGTTTTGTTTGGATAATACCAAGCTCTTTTCCCTATTTTCAGACATTAAAATAATGCGGCTGACTCGTTTGACCAGTATAACACTGGTGTGCGCTTCGACAATAGTAAAGGGAATACTTTTATTTATGCAGAGAGGAATACGTCATGTCGTTTCTTATTCATCGTAAATGATATTTTTCGTTTGCGTTTGTCTTTGCATAAACTGCGATATTCATATAGCTTTAGCAACTTTGAACTAACCCTCTTATGGGCGACGGGCACTCAATAAGGTAAGTAATGACAGCAATAGTAAAAATTAAGAGATATTTCATTTTTTCGAATGACAGGCTGTTAGTGCCTGTTGATGCTGATTTGCGTTCAGGTGTTGAGATGCTTGCTCATTTGAAACCCGATATTTTTGCAGAATACGCGGAACAAACAGTTCATATTCATGCCAACGAGCATGTTGAACACTATCTCGTGGATATGCAGAGGGAAATTCTTGAACACGAAACGGTACGATCGATAAGTTTACGCGAAGTTGTCATGACGATGCCGAAAGAAGATTTTCAGCACGTAGCTCAAGCTTGGCAATATGCTGTATTTTTGCGTACACACCAGTTTTGTGGCCGTTGCGGTTCACGTATGGATCGTGTGTCGTGGGAGATGGCCATGCATTGCCATACTTGCCAACATCGCTGCTATCCACGCGTGTCCCCTTGTATTATTGTCGCAATTCGTCGGGGCAATAAAATTCTTCTCGCTCAGGGTGAGCGCCAGAAAGAATCTGGATTCTTTTCCACATTGGCTGGTTTCGTAGAAAGTGGTGAAACACTCGAGGAAGCAGTGCACAGGGAAGTTTTCGAAGAAGTGGGCGTAAAAGTGAAAAATGTAGAATATTTTAATAGTCAGCCATGGCCTTTCCCGCATTCTCTGATGGTTGGTTACTTAGCGGAGTATGATAGTGGTCACATTGTTGTTGATGGCAAGGAAATAATACAAGCAGATTGGTTTGATATCGATAATTTACCCACAGTGCCACCAAAATATTCCATTGCAGGAAGATTAATTGAAGAAACGCAAAAAAGAATGGTAAAAAAGTCGGTATAATAAAAAACAAGTTATCTCGAACTAGTTAATGTATAGACGAGTCAGTTTCAAATTTCACATTGAGTAAAGCATGACCCCATTAAAAAACGATAGATATTTACGCGCTCTTTCAAAGCAACCCGTTGACGTTACTCCAGTCTGGATGATGCGCCAAGCCGGACGTTATTTGCCAGAATATAAAGCCATTCGTGCTGAAGCTGGCGATTTTATGGCATTGTGCACTAACCCTGAATTAGCTTGCGAAGTGACGCTGCAACCTTTGCGTCGCTTTCCGCTAGACGCTGCAATTTTGTTTTCTGATATCTTGACCATTCCAGATGCGATGGGACTTGGTCTATTCTTCGAAGCAGGTGAAGGACCAAAATTCAAATCTCCAATAGTCGATAAAGCGGGTGTCGATAAATTACCTATTCCGGATCCTGAGCTCGAACTCAAATATGTGATGGATGCCGTGCGCACGATTCGCAAAAATTTGAAAGGTGAGGTTCCTTTAATCGGATTTTCTGGCAGCCCTTGGACGCTCGCAACCTATATGGTGGAGGGGGGCTCAAGTAAAGCTTTTACTAAAATTAAGAAGATGGCATTTACAGAACCCAGTATTTTGCATGCACTACTCGATAAGCTTGCCGACTCAGTAATATTATATTTGAACGCACAGATTGCAGCCGGTGCGCAATCTGTAATGGTATTTGATACTTGGGGTGGTGTATTGAGCCCTCGTGATTACAAACTTTTTTCTTTGCAATATATGGAAAAAATTGTTGCTGGTTTGACCCGAAATTACGAAAGTCAAAAAATTCCAGTCACGTTGTTTACCAAAAATGGTGGAATGTGGTTAGAGTCGATTGCTGCCACAGGTTGTGATGCTATTGGCCTAGATTGGACGATTGATATTGCGGATGCTAAAGCAAGGGTCGGTAATCAGGTTGCGCTGCAAGGCAACATGGATCCTTCAATCTTATATGCACAGCCTGAGCGCATTGAACAGGAAGTTAAAGACATCCTCGCTGGATTCGGTGAAGGGGAGGGGCACGTATTCAATCTTGGGCATGGTATTCACTTAGATGTACCGCCTGACAATGCTGGAGTATTTGTTGATGCGGTACACAAGTATAGTGCACAGTATCATAAGTAGATAAAAATAACGTGGGCTGAAATAAAGGGGTCAGTGTTAATTAATTTTCTGCTCCCTTTATTTCAGACATGCTTCGGCATCCCCTTCTCAACACTTCTCGCTAAACTCAGCGTTTTTCTGTTTACGCTTTTTTTACCTAATTGAAACTCACATTGTTTAATCTCAGCTAATGCCCATCGAATGTGTTCTTGCACCATATCATCTGGAAAGTCGAGTGCATTTTGCAGTACACTCTTAATTTCTTCAGCTTCTTCCATCGTTTGCACAATTTGATTACCTAGCCCTACCGCAATATTTCGCTTCCATTTTTTATAACCAATGCGCCTGATTGCTGAGCCTTGGGTATTGTCTAGGAATTCATTTTCCGTCCATTTAAATAAATCGAGTAATGAGCGGTTGTGCATGTGCTGCCGTGCAAAGAAGTTTTTTTCTTCGGTTATTTCTGCATATTTATTCCAAGGACAGACAAGTTGGCAGTCGTCACAACCATAAATTCGGTTACCAATAGCTTTTCGATAAATTATCGGTATTGCATTATCGTTTTCTATTGTTAGATATGAAATACATTTACGTGCATCAACCACATAGGGCTCTATAATTGCTTGGGTCGGACAAATTGAAATACAGGCAGTGCATTTACCACAGTTTTCCTCGACGGGCTGGTCAACAGGCAAGGGTAAATTGATGAATAATTCACCTAAAAAGAAATAAGAACCAGCTTCTTTGTTTATCGTAAGTGAATGCTTACCCGTCCAGCCGATACCTGCTTTTTCGGCTACGGCATGTTCGAGTACGGGTGCCGAGTCAACAAATGGTCGAAATGATAAATCTTGGGTGTACTCTTGAATTTTTTCAGCGAGCTTTTGTAATTTTTTGCGAATGACCTTGTGATAGTCTCGACCGAGCGCATAGCGACTAATATATGCAGTAGAAGAAGACCGTAAATTACTAGCAAAAGAAGCATCAGGTGGGAGGTAATCCATGCGAACGCTGATGATACGTAAAGTTCCTGGGACTAATTCGCTAGGCGATAGACGTTTCTCAATATTACGCTCAAGAAAGCTCATATTGCCTTGATAGCCTTTTTCAAGCCATTTCCGCAGTGCTTTCTCATGCTGACTTAGATCAACATCACTGACACCAACTTGCTGAAAACCTAGCGACTTCGCCCAACTCTTGATATTGTCGGTAAGCTGGTTTAAATCTATTGAATTAATAACGGACATTTTCTACGGACACATTCGCATGTTGCATAAAAATACAGCGTCAAGTTTAACACAAAAACTCTATCGTGCTGATCAAGTTAAGCATTTGGAATTAGAAGCGGCCGCTAAATTGGGTCTTTCAAAGTTTGAATTAATGCAGCGGGCAGGGAAAGCGGTATTTGAACGCTGCGTTTCATTAATGCCAAATACGCAAACCTATTTAATATTAGTTGGCGTTGGAAATAACGCAGGTGACGGTTACATTACGGCATTAAATGCAGTCAACGGCGGCAAGACGGTAATTCTATGTGCGATCGCTCCTGAAAGAGAAGTGACGGGTGACGTTGCTCGCGCTCAGAGAGCGTGGTTAGATAATGGCGGTAAGGTTGAAGCTTTTAATCCTGAAATGCTTAGCCGTTGCGATTTAATTATTGATGCATTACTTGGCATCGGTATTTCCGGTATTATTCGCAATGAGTTTGCCGATGTGATTGACGCAATAAATAATGCAGATATACCGGTTGTCAGCGTTGATCTACCGAGCGGTTTAGATGCTGATACAGGTGAGTCGTTAGGCCGCTGTATTCAAGCCGATATTACCATTACGTTTATCGGCATTAAACTCGGTTTAACCACCGGGGCAGGTAAGCAATCTTGCGGAAAGCTGGTGTTTGAAGATTTAGGCATCGGCAAAGCTTTTGCCGAAATAGCGCGAAGCGATGCAAGCGCACTTGATATCGCGCATTTTAAAGGATTAGCGCCAAGACCTGTTCACAGTCACAAGGGCTCCTACGGCCGTCTTCTATGTGTCGGCGGTAATTCTGGTATGGCTGGTGCAATAAGGTTAAGCGCCGAAGCGGCATTGCGCAGCGGCACGGGTTTAGTAAAAGTATATGCCCACGAAAGCTCAAAAATTCAAATTAGTGCTGGTCGCCCTGAAATTATGGTGACCTCTAGTGGTTTAAGCGAAGCACTTGCTTGGGCAACTTGTGTAGTGATTGGTCCTGGACTGGGTCAAGATGACTGGAGTAGAGCAACCTACGAAACGGTTTTACAATATTGTCAAAACAATCCTAAACCAATGGTAATAGACGCGGATGCTTTGAATATCATGGCAAGCACAGCATCCTTTGTTAACATCGACGATTGTGTAATGACACCGCACAGTGGTGAAGCTGCCAGGCTGTTGAACGTCAGTGTTGATGAAGTTGAAAATAATCGATTTGTTTTTGCTCGCCAAGTTGCGGAACGTTATCACGCAACATGTGTCTTAAAAGGCGCCGGAACCATTATTGACGACGAGCAAAACGCTTGGGTATGCCGACATGGCAATCCAGGAATGGCAACGGCGGGCATGGGCGATGTGCTAACCGGTATTATCGGCTCTTTAATGGCACAAAGTGTGAGCACCCCCCTTGCTTGTCAATACGGTGTTTCTTTGCACGCTAAAGCGGGTGATATCGTTGCTGAAAAGCAAGGTCAAAGAGGTATGCTCGCGAGTGATTTATTTGATACAGTGCGAATGTTAATTAACGATTAGTGAAGAGTGTATAGGTAGCATGACAAAGCGCACGTTTGTAGTTCATTCTGAAGATGAGACTAAAAGTATTGCTGTAAAAGTAGCAATGGTTTTAAAACAACAAGGTTTAGGGGGCCTAACCTTTTACCTTAATGGAGATTTAGGCGCAGGTAAAACCACATTCACAAGACACCTAATGCAAGGACTGGGGCATAATGGTAGTGTGAAAAGTCCCACTTATACCTTGGTCGAACCTTATGAAATAGATAAAATAAAAGTATTTCATTTTGACTTATATCGCTTAGCAGATGCGGGAGAACTCGAGTTTATGGGTATTAGAGACTATTTTAATAATGACAGTATGTGCCTAATTGAATGGGCTGAAAAAGGTTGGGGCATGTTAGCAAAAGCGGATATAGAGTTGGATATAAAAATTGACAACACGCAAGTCGACAATCGTGTGTTTGAATTTATGGCCTCAACTGATCTGGGTAAGCGTGTATTATCTGAGTTGAACTGAAACAGATAAATGCAGCTCGAATAGACAATTTTTGGACGTAAATACAAGGGCAATCGACCTAACAGTCGAGGATGTCAAAAAGGCAATATTGAATACTTTAATACTGTGTTAATCTTAAGCTGTGATCGTTGGAACAATAAGAATAAAAAATACAATGAACAAGAATGTAGTTGCATGCAAAGTAGTGAGCTTATTACTAGTGATACTTGTTAGTATAGGATCGTATGCCCAAGCTCAATCTACTATTACTGACATCAGAGTATCTCCATCCAATGACAATGCGCGTGTTGTCATTGACTTATCTGAACAGATAACTTTTTCGTATTTCAGTTTAAAGTCTCCAGACAGATTAGTGGTAGATTTCAAAAATACCGACAGAAAATTCAATTTTAGTAAGGTCGATAACACAAGTCGTTTGATCAAAAAAATACGCCATTCTTCACCCAAGTTGGCGTCTGATATGCGAATGGTTATTGAACTCAGAAAAGCCGTCAATGCAGAGTTGTTTTCGCTGGAGCCGAACGCCGACTTCGGCCATCGGCTTGTGATCGATTTAAAGGATCCTAACCCCTCTCCGGTTCCAACAAATAGAAAAGCACCAGTGCGTGACAAAGATATTGTCATTGTCATTGATCCTGGGCATGGTGGTGTTGATCCCGGTTCAATTGGACCTAAGGGGACATATGAGAAAAATATTACCCTGAGTATTAGTAAAATGCTTGAAAAGCGTATTAACGAAGAGCCTGGTTTACGCGCCGTGATGACGCGTACGGGAGACTATTACATTAGTCCAAACGACAGACCGGATTTTGCTACTAGAGAAAATGCTGATTTATTAGTGTCAATCCATGCCGATGCGTTTAGTACGCCGCAGCCAAGAGGTGGCTCTGTTTGGGTTTTGTCAAAAGGTCGAGCGGATAGTGAGTTAGGTCGCTTGCTAGAAAGAACAGAAAGAAACTCTGAATTGTTAGGTTCTGCTGCTGATGTTATTGGTGATAGAGATACGGAGAGATATTTCGCTGAAACGATATTCAATATGTCTATGGATTTATCACGTGCATCAAGCTACGACATCAGCAATAAAGTCATTAAGGAAATGAAAAAAGTAACAAAAATGCATAAAAAAGTGCCTCAAAGTGCCAGTTTTGCAGTATTGACGGCGCCAGAAACGCCTTCAATTTTAGTTGAAGTAGGCTTCATTTCTAATCCTCAAGAAGAGAAAAATTTAAACTGGCGAGCATACCGTCAACAATTAGCTGATTCTCTATTTAGATCCATTCAAATGTTCTTCAGAAATGCTCCGCCTGAAGGTACTCTATGGGCTCAGGAACGAGATAATCAGCCCATACGACACAAAGTGAAAAGTGGTGAATCATTGTCGTTGGTGGCTAAACGATACAATGTCGATTTGGATCGTTTACGAGAAGCCAATGATATCACGGGCGATTTAGTTAGAATTGGGCAGACTTTGACTATTCCTGCTTACTAAGTAAATTCAACAGTCAACACATAATCAAATAAAAGCGAAGACACTAGCATTGACTATCAAAATACTCCCCGCTCGACTCGCAAACCAAATCGCCGCTGGCGAAGTGGTAGAGCGTCCTGCATCCGTCATTAAAGAGCTTGTAGAAAACAGTATTGATGCCGGGGCCACTGATATATTAGTGGAAATAGATAAGGGCGGACATAAGCGTATGCTAATACGTGATAATGGCAACGGCATTCCAAAAGAAGAGTTAAGTTTGGCACTTAGTCGTCACGCTACAAGCAAAATTGAAGATATCGATGACTTAGAGTCTATTACTAGCTTAGGTTTTCGTGGCGAAGCACTGGCAAGTATTAGTTCAGTGAGTCGTTTAACCTTGACTTCTAAAACCGAAGAGCAAGAAGAGGCTTGGCAGGCACATTGTGAAGGCCGTGAAATGGAGATTCAATTAAATCCAGCGGCCCATCCGAAAGGTGCATCTGTGGAAGTGCTTGATTTATTTTTCAATACGCCAGCAAGGCGCAAATTTTTACGTGCCGAGAAAACAGAATTTCAACACGTTGAAGAGATTTTTAAACGAATTGCACTAAGTCATTTTGATGTTGGCTTTACCCTTAAGCATAACGGTCGTGTAGTGCATCGTTTTCCCGCAGTTGTGCCGGAGCTTAAGGATAAAAGAATCGCGGCAGTATGTGGCCAGACATTTTTGAAAAATAGTATCGCGGTGCATGGTGAGTATCAAAATGTAACGGTCACAGGTTGGTGCAATGCAGTTGGGCAAGGGCGTGGCACTAACGATTTACAATACAGTTTTGTGAATGGTCGAATGATGAAAGACCGAGTTATCTTACACGCTATTCGTCAAGCATTTGAAGGCATGATTGATTCACAAACATATCCAGCATTCGTGTTATTTATCACGATGCCACCGGAAGAGTTGGATATAAATGTGCATCCAGCCAAGCATGAAGTGCGTTTTCATCAGACTCGCCAAGTCCATGACTTAATTTATAAAAGCGTATCTGATGCACTGTTGCTCAGTGCATCAACAGATGCCTTCGAGTTTGACCGTGAGGAGGACGCTCATTTGATAGTCAGTAACGTTACTTCTCTATTTGAAGTACCAAAACATGCTTACCACCAGCCTGACAAAAGTCGCTCTAGTGCTGGGGCATCTAATTCCAAAGAGCCAAACACAGATTATAGAGCCGCTTTGCGCTCTGCTTCAGACGCTCACAATGCGGGTGGTGAAAATCGAACTAATACGTTCACTAATTATGTACCTCAGGCTAAAGGATTCGAGAGCAAAAGCGCTCATGGAAATAGTTTGAAAGGCAAAGTCTCTAGCGGTGCAGGTCAGGTTAGTAAAGGTGCAGCGAGTTCATATCAGAACTTAATGAATGCAGGAAACGACGATTCAAGCAAGGCATCAAATGCAAGTCATATGGGTGATGCTGCATTTCCCTTTTTGCTAAGCGATTCCAAGCAGCTCGTATTCGTGCAAGGCAACACTGTGTGCTTTTTACCTGCCTATCACCTGCCAGCTCAAGTTTTATACGAGCAAATACTGGCATCAGGTGTACAGCAACCTCTGCTAATGCCTGTTTCTGTAAAACAAGAGCTTATCGCAGCAAGGTCCGGACTTGATAATAAAAAGACGCAAGATATTATGCGAAGTCGCTTGAAGGTCTTGGAAGAACTTGGTTTTGATATTCAATCGTACCTTGGCAAGTGGATATTAAAAGCAGTGCCAGCCTGTTTACGCCAGTTACCTTGGGTATCAATTTTACCGAAGCTTTTCGATGCAGAACACTCGCTGCTCTCGGGCAAAGGGATGATCCATTACATTTGTTTTTGTTGGGCGCAATCTTACGAGTTTACATTTGCCGAATTGCAGCACTGGTTTCAGACAATGTCGCAAACACAACAAACTCAGTTGATTCAGCAGTTCTCAAAAACAATTGATATACCGGGGTTAAATTTTTCGTTTGATGAACATTGAAATGAACAATTCTTCAGGGACGCAACAAAACAACGTACTGCCTCAAGTGATTACAATTATGGGGCCAACCGCTTCTGGTAAAACGGCATTAGCAATTAAATTAGCCAAAACTATCGGTGGCGAAATAGTTAGTGTTGATTCCGCCCTGATTTACCGTGGCATGGATATTGGTACAGCTAAGCCAAGCCCAGAAGAGCAAGCAGGTATTAAACATTGGCTGATTGATATTCTGGAACCAGATAATGCGTATTCTGTGGCAGAGTTTTGTCAAGATGCCGTTGAGTGTATTGAAGATATTTTACGGCGGGGGAAAGTCCCAATATTGACCGGCGGCACCATGATGTATTTCAATGGTCTGATAAAAGGGTTGTCAACCTTACCTGTTGCAGATGCAAAAACCCGAGCGCAAATTCAATTGTTCATTGAAGAGCATGGCTTGCAGGCAGCGCATGAAAAGCTGAGTGATATTGATCCTGAAAGTGGCTTACGCATTCATGAAAACGATCCCCAGCGTATTATGCGTGCACTTGAAGTTTATGCGCTAACGGGAAAGACAATAACAGCACTGCAGGGGATTAAACCAGCACCGTTACCCTACGAATTCTTACAATTTAGCTTGATGCCAAGCGATCGTGCTTTGTTGCATGATCGCATTGCGTTGCGCTTTGACTTAATGTTACAGGATAACTTTGAAGAAGAAGTAAAAAAACTACGTACAAATAAGAGCTTACACATCGACTTACCCTCTATTCGCAGCGTAGGCTATCGTCAAATGTGGCAATACTTAGACGGTGAATTTCAATTTAATGAAATGCGTGAAAAAGGAATCATTGCAACGAGGCAATTAGCTAAGCGTCAAATTACTTGGTTAAGGGGATGGGAAGGTGCTAGGTCACTGGAAACTGGTCATTCAGAAAACGTCGAGTTGATTTTGCAGTACATTCGATAAAATTGGGTACATATTTTTGTTTGAATAGTATAAACTCCACCACTAGTGAGAGTATTCCTAAAGAATAAAAAAAACATAATAATAAAAGAGTAAGGATCACAAATGGCTAAAGGTCAATCACTTCAAGACCCCTTCTTAAATGCATTAAGAAAAGAACGCATACCAGTATCAATCTATCTAGTAAATGGTATTAAATTACAAGGTCAGGTCGAGTCTTTCGATCAATTTGTTATTCTATTGAAAAATACAGTAAGTCAGATGGTATACAAGCACGCAATTTCAACGGTTGTGCCTGCTCGAGCAATTGTAATGCCTACTCAAGGCGACGGCGACGAATAATGCCAAAGGGCTTTAGTTGTTGTGACTGCAATCCGATGATTTAAGCGTAGTTTACGTATTAAATTGACATTATATAAACGGGGCCCTATTTGTTTGATCGTTACGAAGCCGGTGAACAGGCTGTTTTAGTTCACGTTGATTTCTCTGATGAAAGCAATAAGGAAGACGTAAACGAATTGCAAATGCTAGTGACTTCTGCGGGCGTTAAAACAGCGTCCGTGCTCACTACGTCTCGACGCGCTCCCCATGCCAAATATTTTGTGGGTAGCGGCAAAGCTCAGGAAATAGCCGATACTGTGCAAGCCATTGGCGCTGATGTTGTCATATTCAACCACCAGCTGTCTCCCTCACAAGAACGCAATCTCGAAGCACTTATTTGCTGCAGGGTACTCGATCGTACCAGTTTAATACTTGATATTTTTGCTCAAAGAGCAAGAACGCACGAGGGCAAGTTGCAGGTTGAGTTGGCTCAATTGCGTCATCTGTCGACAAGGCTCATTCGCGGATGGACTCACTTGGAAAGGCAAAAAGGCGGCATTGGTTTGCGTGGTCCGGGTGAAACACAGCTAGAGACGGATAGACGCCTGCTTCGTGCTCGAGTTAAAGCGATCCTTAAACGTCTTGAAAAAGTTAAAAAACAGCGAGAACAAGGTCGTCGTTCCCGAAAACGAGCTGAAATCCCCACAGTTTCGCTAGTAGGTTACACTAACGCTGGAAAATCCACGTTGTTTAATACGATTACGGATGCGGGAGTTTATGCAGCGGACCAATTGTTTGCTACACTCGACCCTACATTGCGGAAAATAGAATTACCGGAGGTGGGGCATGCGATTCTGGCCGACACGGTTGGTTTTATTCGTCACTTACCCCATGACTTAGTCGCGGCATTTAAAGCAACACTACAAGAAACGCAAGAAGCTGATATTTTGTTACATGTGATAGATTATGCTGACGATAAGTATCTCGAATATATTGACCAAGTAAACGATGTATTAGATGAAATTGGTGCCGGTGATGTCCCCCAGCTTATTGTTTGCAACAAAATAGACAGATTAGAGGGCGTTGAAGCGAAGATCGATCGGGATGATACCGGTCGACCTATTCGAGTTTGGGTTTCAGCTCAAGATGGTTTAGGTATTGATTTATTGAGAAGTGCCCTCACTGAATGTCTACACAAGACAATGGTTGAGTATCAATTAAAAGTTCCAGCAAATGAAGGCAGGCTGCGTGGAATGCTCTATAATCTAAATTGTATTGCACAACAAAGCTATGCAGATGATGGAGATTGGCTGGTTGATATCAAAATGTTAGAAAGCGATTGGAACAAAATGAATAAGCAATTCGAGAATCGGCTCACTAATTACATTTTGTAATGGTTTTTTGTTCAATTAAAAAATCTATTCGAATCAGCTTGTAGTATAAGTATTAACAAAATAGAAATGTAAGCATTAATGACTTTAATTACGGAGTATTTGTATGGCTTGGAATGAGCCGGGTGGTGATAAAAACGACCCTTGGAAAAATCGCGGCGGTAAAGAACAAGGTCCACCGGATCTTGATGAAGTACTGAAAAATTTATTTGGCAAGTTTAGCAAGGCTGGCGGAAGTGGCGGCGGTAGCGGTAAGAGCTATACCGGCATGGGCATAGGCTTGCTTGCTGCTATCCTAGTCGTTGTTTGGGGCTTGAGTGGTTTTTATACCATTAAAGAAGCAGAGCGAGGCGTTATATTAAGATTTGGTGAGAATACGGGTGAGTTAGCAATGCCTGGTTTGAGCTGGAAAATGACGTTTATTGACGAAGTTATTCCCGTTAACGTGCAAAATATCAGTTCGTTAGGTTCAGCGGGTGCTATGTTAACGGAAGACGAAAACATGGTCCGCGTTGAAATGGAAATGCAATATCGTATTGCTGACCCATACTTATGGAAATTCTCTGTAACCGATCCAGAAATGAGTTTGAGTCAAGCGCTCGATAGTGCTATTCGCTATGTTGTCGGTCACATGAGAATGGACGACATTCTAACTGATGGTCGTGAGACGGCCAGACAACGCGTACGTGAAGAACTTGACAGTATTGTTAAAGCTTACAATATTGGAGTTTCTGTTATCGATATGAACTTCAAAGACGCACGTCCACCTGCCGAAGTAAAAGCAGCGTTCGACGATGCTATCGCGGCTCAGGAAGATGAGGTGCGTTTCATTCGCGAAGCTGAGGCATACGCAAGAGAGATTGAACCCAGAGCTCGTGGCCAAGTTAACCGTATGAACGAAGAAGCACAAGCGTTTAAAGAGCGGTCGATATTGGAAGCTCAGGGTGAAGTTGCACGTTTTGAAGAGTTGTTGCCGCAATATTTAGCTGCCCCCGTTGTTACGAGACAACGTATTTATCTAGAGACGATGGAAGAAGTGTTTTCGAGTACAAGTAAAATTATCGTTGATACAGAGGGTAGTGGTAACATGATGTACTTACCTTTGGATAAGATTATGGAGCGTCAAAATACGCAAACGCAAGCTCAGCGTGATCAACAGAAAAATACCTTAGAAGGTTTGCGTAACTCGCCAGCAGCTGAAGAACTGCTTAACAGAACGCAAGACAGTAATACACGCAGCAGCAATAGACAGGGGAGAAACTAGAGCATGAAGAATTTATTAGCGATAGTAATCATTATCCTGTTGGCCATTGGCTACGGTTCTATATTTGTAGTCAAGGAAGGCACTCGCTCTATCGTCGTTCGCTTCGGTAAAGTTGTTCAAGATGATGAAGGCAATACACAGGTTTATGCGCCGGGTTTACATCTTAAATTGGCAGTTTTCGATACAGTGAAGATACTCGACGCCCGAATTCAAACCTTGGATGAGCAAGCTGATCGTTTTGTGACAATCGAAAAAGAAGATCTGATTGTAGATTCCTACGTAAAATGGAAGATTGAAGATTTCGAACGTTATTACTTATCAACAGGTGGTGATAGGTTCCAAGCAGAAAGTCTATTGAAGCAAAAAGTTAACAATGGACTGCGTTCTGAATTCGGTTCACGAACAATTCAACAGATAGTCTCTGGGGAACGCAGTGAATTGATGGACGGTGCAATGGAGCAAGCCTCTGGTAGCTCAGATGAGTTGGGAATAAAGATTGTTGATGTTCGAGTGAAGCAAATTAACTTGCCGACAGAAATCAGTGAGTCAATCTTCAACCGGATGCGTTCAGAGCGTGCTGCAGCAGCAAGAGAATATCGCTCTGAAGGTAAAGAACAAGGTGAAATTATTCGCGCAAATATTGATGCAAAAGTAACCATCATGCTTGCTGATGCTGAGCGAAATGCACGACAGTTACGCGGTGAAGGTGCTGCATTGTCAGCTAAAATTTACGCAGATACGTTTTCAAAGGATCCTGAATTTTACTCATTTTTGAGAAGTATGGACGCCTATCGAAATGCGTTTAGCAGCAAGCAAGACGTTATAGTACTTGAGCCTGACAGTGAGTTCTTTAATTATCTCAACTCTCAATCGGGTAGAAAGAAATAAAATAGGGCCTAAATCAAGGGTCAGTAAATAAAACAAAAGGGGTCAGTGTCAATTAATTTCCTAAGAAATTAATTGACACTGACCCCTTTTATTTTTTTATGATAAACCGGCATATTTTATGTATCATTTGACGCCAGAATATCAATAACAAAAGAGAGTGGCATTTGAGCAGCAACAATTCACCTTCAAACCCATCATCTAAACAGCCGAGTGATGCATCACAGTCTGGTTGGTTTTCACGATTTTTAGCGACAGTCGAATGGTTAGGCAACCTTCTACCTCACCCAATTACCTTATTTGCGTTGCTAGCAGTGTTCATTGTGTTACTCAGCGGTATGTTAGGTTATTTTGATGTTAGCGTTGTCGACCCTCGACCTATAGGCAGCAAAGGTCGAGAACTAGATGGCATGATTGAAGTTATTTCACTGCTTGATGCTGAAGGTTTACGCAGAATAGTGACTGGCTTAGTCACTAACTTCACCGGGTTTGCGCCACTTGGCACTGTGTTAGTCGCCTTGCTTGGGGTGTCGCTTGCGGAACACTCAGGATTACTTAGTACCATAATGCGTTCTATGGTAATGAACGCTTCTGATCGTATGGTTACTCTGGTCGTTGTTTTTGCTGGTGTAGTTTCTAATACTGCTTCTGAGTTGGGATATGTGGTAATGATCCCGCTGGCAGCGATGATATTTCATTCATTAGGCCGTCACCCTCTAGCTGGTTTAGCAGCTGCATTTGCCGGCGTTTCAGCTGGATACAGTGCGAATATTTTGATTGGTACGGTTGATCCCTTGCTTGCTGGATTCACCCAGAGCTCAGCACGTATTATTGATCCCGATTACACCGTGAGCGCTGAAGTAAATTGGTACTTTATGATTGTTAGCACCTTCGTTGTTGCTGCAATGGGCGCCTTTGTTACAGAAAAAATTGTGGAACCCAGACTCGGTAAATACAACCCCGATGACGCTTCAATTGATCTCGGCAAACAGCAATTGGATAGCCCAACAGCACTTGAAGTAAAGGGGATGAAGTGGGCTGGATTGAGTTTCTTAATTTTGCTCGGTCTTTTAGCGCTTACTGTCGTGCCTGTAGATGGCGTTTTACGTAATCAAGACACTGGATTAATAAAAGGGTCCCCTTTTCTAAAAGGCATTGTTGTTTATATTTTCGTCACTTTTGCAATCCCTGGCTTTGTTTACGGCAAGATCGTAGGTACGATGAAAAATGATCGTGATGTTATTGACGCGATGTCAAAAAGCATGAGCTCAATGGGTTTGTATATTGTGTTGGTCTTTTTTGCAGCTCAGTTTGTGGCGTTCTTTAAATGGACAAATTTAGGCACTGTCCTAGCGGTCAAGGGAGCAGCTATGCTGCAAGCTACCGGTTTAGATGGACCCGAAGTGTTTGTTTTATTTATTTTGATGTGTGGTTTGGTTAATTTATCCTTAGGCAGTGCGTCGGCTCAGTGGGCAATTACGGCCCCTATATTCGTGCCTATGTTGATGCTGATTGGCTACTCACCTGAAGTGATCCAAGCCGCTTATCGAATTGGTGATTCAGTGACTAATGTCATTACACCTATGATGAGTTACTTTGGACTGATTTTAGCAATTGGTGTTCGTTATAAGAAAGATTTGGGAATAGGGACGCTGATAGCAACCATGTTGCCATATACACTTGTATTCATGGTCGGTTGGACCTTATTATTCTATATCTGGGTGTTTGCATTTGGTTTGCCTGTTGGACCAGGCGCGCCAACTTATTATACGCCTTAAGAAAAATCATACTGCAGGTGCTATTACTCGCACCTGCATGAAGTCCAAAACGTGCTGACGGTAGTATCAATATCACGACACCAATGAAGCACTGCAGTAGCAGTGCTATATAAACACTAAAGAGTCTATGAAATATAAATCTCAAACCTCATTTACACATGCTCAAGCAGACAAGGTCGGCGTATTAATCTCTAATCTTGGGACGCCGACAGCACCTACTAAACAAGCACTTAAGCCTTACTTAAAACAATTTTTGTCCGACCCTAGAGTGGTTGAAGTACCTAAGCTTATTTGGTGGTGTATATTAAATCTTATTATTTTGAATATTCGTCCAAAGCGTTCAGCGCAAGCATATAAAACAGTCTGGACTGAGGAAGGTTCACCCTTATTAGTGCATACCAAAAACCAAGCGTCAGGAATTGCAAAAAAGCTAAAGTCTGAGTATGGCGATAATGTTGTGGTTAGCTATGCGATGAGATACGGCCAACCCTCGGTGAGTCATGCGATTGATGAATTGCTTGATCAGGGGGCTAGAAAAATTGTTGTGATACCTCTGTACCCTCAATATTGTGCTTCTACAAGTGGGTCGACGTTTGACGCAGTAGCAGAAGATTTTGTTAAACGCCGCTGGTTACCTGATTTCCGTTTTGTCAGCCATTATCATGATAATCCTGAGTATATAAAATGTGTTGCCGATAAAATTAGAGCACATTGGCAAACGCACCCGAGAGCGGACAAATTAATGTTCTCTTACCACGGCATCCCTAAACGCTATTTATTAAATGGCGACCCATATCACTGTGAATGTCACAAAACGTCTCGCTTGATTGCTCAAGAGTTGGACCTTCAAGAATCAGATTATATGACAACCTTTCAATCCCGGTTTGGCCGCGAAGAGTGGTTGAAACCGTATACTGACCACACGCTAAAATCACTGCCAGAACAAGGTGTGAAATCTGTGCAGGTAGTCTGCCCTGGCTTCTCATCAGATTGTTTGGAGACCATCGAAGAAATTGGTGAAGAAAATAGAGAGTATTTTGAAGAAGCGGGCGGTGAGCGCTATGAATACATCGAGGCTTTAAACAGTGATGATGCGCATCTCACGATGCTGTGTAATGTGATCAAAGACAATATGCAGGGTTGGAGCTTAGATCCGAGCAAAACCAATGACTATGAACAACGCAGTGCTCTTGCAAAGAAACTAGGTTCTGACAAATAATGTCGCCAATCAGGCCCATCGATAAGAATAACACCAATAAAACCTCTGATGTTATCTTGGATGATGGGCATTGTCGCGCGCCAGATGAACTGCTTAAAGCGCAAAGATTAGCTAACACCCTCGACACCGCTGTGAATATCCCCATCATCGGTATCCCCGTTGGTTTGGACTTTTTGATTGGTTTAATTCCTGGTGTGGGCGACGCTGCGATGATGCTAGCTTCTCTAAGAATTGTTCATTTAGGGCGAAAGTTAGGCGTGCCGCAGCAATTGCAAACTGCAATGCTGCGCAATATCGCTATCGATTTTGGTTTAGGTTTTGTCCCACTGATAGGCGATATTGTCGATCTGTTTTACAAAGCGAACCAAAAAAATGTCCGCCTTATAGAGCGCTGGTGGATACAGCAAAATAAAGCGCAAGTTGAGGCGATCGCTAAACAGAAATTGTTCGAGTGGGAGCAAACGCAAGACTAATTTTTGTGAGCATACCGTTTAAGTGTCTCGAGCCCAATAATACTTAGCGCAGCTTCATTTGTTGCGTCAAGATCAATTTTAGGTGCTACGTCCATATTTAAAGCTTCACGCCATCGCATAGCGCACAAACACCATTTATCGCCTGGCTTGAGCCCTTTAAACTGATACATCGGGTTCGGCGTTATCAAGTCATTGCCGCGAGACAGCGAATAGTTTAAAAACTCCTCGCTCACTATTGCACATACGCTATGATTGCCTATGTCGCCCTCAGGAACGTAGCAAAACCCTTCTCGAGTGTAACCCGTATTTCCACAACACAATTTCAAAGTTGTTCCCAACACGTTTTTTTGATTCGCCATTTTTAATCCTTAAGCTTTATACTGCGTAGTTAACATACCACGCTATACATTTTACTCGTTTATTGCGAGTTAAGGTTAGTTATTACGATGCTAGATAAGAGTAAGCTTAGTCACCTTTCAAAAAGTAATGAAAAATCCAGTAATGTTTCGACTCAAGAAATTGAGCGATTCGATAGCCTCGCTGAATCTTGGTGGGACCCTAACGGAAAATATAAAACGGCATTAATTTTCAATCAAGCTCGTATTAGTTACTTTGTACCGCAAATTTGTAAGCATTTCGGCAGAGACCCAATGCAAGAAGGGTGTTTAAACGGCCTCACTGTTCTTGACGTTGGTAGCGGTGGCGGCCTTGTTTGCGAACCTCTCGCTGCAAGAGGGGCTTCAGTTGTTGGGATTGATGCAAGTGCTATGAGTGTGCAAGTTGCGAAGCGACACGCGTTAAAATCAGG
The DNA here is from genome assembly GCA_965660625.1 of Glaciecola sp. Taxonomy (GTDB): domain Bacteria; phylum Pseudomonadota; class Gammaproteobacteria; order Enterobacterales; family Alteromonadaceae; genus Glaciecola. The sequence continues at coordinate 104,604 of CBFIAR010000009.1, forward strand.
TTTGAATATCGACTATCGACACATGTTGTCAACAGAACTTGCTCAACAAAACCAACAATTTGATGTTGTTATCAACGCTGAAGTGGTTGAGCACGTGCCGGATCAAAATGCGCTTATTAAAGAGTGTGGTGATTTAACTAAGGATAGAGGTTTGGTTATTCTGGCCACGCTCAACCGTACGCTGAAGTCATACATTATCGCTATAGTAGGCGCTGAGTACGTAATGCGGTATTTACCTATTGGCACCCACAGCTGGGCGAAATTTGTTACACCAATGGAACTAAATCAGATGGCTGATTTGGCGGGGCTCACACAGATATCGGAATCAGGGATGGCGTATAATCCATTCAGCAAGCATTGGCGACTTACACAGAATTTATCTGTTAACTATATTCAATGCTATAAAAAATAAAAATAGTTACCCCTGACCCAGCGCTGTTTCCTTATTATTTATTGCAGTATAGTGAGTTGAAGAAGAACCTTTTAATAAGGCAATATTCAACAATAAAGGAACATGACTCAATGAAAATCTATGATACGAGAACAGCCCCTACTCCTCGCAGAGTTCGAATCTTCTTAGCAGAAAAGAACATTCCTATGGAATATGTCCAAGTTGACTTGCAAAAAGGCGAAAACTTATCAAAAGAAATGCGCCTTAAAAACCCAGTGGGAAAAATCCCTATATTGGAATTGGATGACGGCACCTGCATCAGCGAAAGTGATGCAATTTGCCAATATTTCGAAGCGCTGCAACCTGAGCCTTATTTGTTCGGTGAAAGCCCCCTGCAAAAAGCCCAAATTGCCATGTGGTCGAGACAAGTCGAGTTCTATTTATTCATGCAAATAGGCATGTGCTTTCAACATACAACGGGTTACTTTAAAGACAGAATGAACCCTATTAAAGCCTATGGCGTTGAGGCTGGTATTAATGCGTCGACGTTTTTAAATGTATTAAATCGTCAACTTGAGAAGAGTCAATTTGTTGCTGGTGATACATTTTCAATCGCAGACATCACGACGATGTGTTCAATCGATTTTGGTCGCGTTGTGGACGTGCGCATGAAAGAGGAACACACGGCACTCCAAGAATGGTATAAGCGTGTTTCTGAAAGGCCAAGTGCAAAGGCTTAGCGAAAAGGTCTCAGTAAGGCTTTGGAAGGTAGTCCAGCGATAGTGGAAAATAGCATAACATTTAAGAAGTGTGCGTAAATGTGGACACTAAGGTGAGTATAAGTGTCTTTTTAATGCAAGTTTGTGTTTGAGGACTATTACAAAGCTAAAAAAAATATGCTAAAACTAAAAAGCTTGATTAATTTATAGCAAAAATGACAGTCATAATATAATAAGAAACATGGGGAATTTACCCCAACCAACAGGAAGATGGAGGTTTTACCAGTGAACCCAAAAGTCACAATAGCCGTTTCGGCAGCATTGATGACAATGTCTATGCACTCAGCAGCAGTTGATTTGAGTGGGGCTGCGAACAGCAGTTTCGACGTTGACGTTAATACAATAGAAGCACTACAAGCGATTTCTGTAAATAAGAATAACAACACTAAAGTTGTTACTAAGCAGAAATTTATCCCAGAAAAAGGTTTAGAAAATAAAGAATATATCTACATTGTTCATTTGGAAAATGATTCAATCGCAATGTACGATGGGGGTGTTCAAGGTCTTGAATCGACTAACCCTCATAAAAAATTCACAAGTTTAGATGGTGCTAAACGATCGAAAGGCGGGCAGAAGCTTGACGTATCAGCTCCCGCAGTTGTGGCATACAAATCATTTTTGGAAAGCAAGCAAAGCGCGTTGCTTACAAAAGTTGCAGAAGTTGCCGGTAGCTCTAAAGTTGTCGCTTCGTATAAATACGCGTTGAACGGGGTTGCGATTCGCATGATGCCGGCAGAAGCGGAAGCGGTGTCTCGCTTACCGGGTGTGAAACGTGTTGAACGCGACCAAGTATTTACTGTTGATACAGATACAGGCCCAACATTAATTGGCGCGCCTAAGGTTTGGGACGGCACCGCAACTGATAGTGGCGTTGGCGCTTACGGCGAGGGTATAGTCGTTGGTATTATTGATAGCGGTATCAACACTGATCACCGTTCATTTGCTGATATTTCAGACGATGGTTTTGATCACACTAACCCATTAGGCACAGGTGTTTATTTAGGTGATTGTGACGGAGAGTTTGCAGCCTTATGTAATGATAAATTGATCGGTGTTTATTCTTACCCGGTTATTACTGGCACCTATGACGATACCGATGTATTCCCTGTAGATTTACCAAAAAATGGTGAAGATTACGGCGGTCACGGCACGCACGTTGCAG
>CBFIAR010000009.1:107032-140687 GCA_965660625.1 Glaciecola sp.
AAGTACAGCGGTTGGTAACCTATTATTAAATGTTCCTGAATCACTGCCAGAAAGTGGCGCTGTAGAAAGCTCAGGTATCGAAACTGGTTTCGTTTATGATCGCATTTCTGGTGTAGCTCCTCGTGCTAACGTGATTTCATATCAAGTTTGTTGGGGTGGACGCAGCGACGCTGGTGATACTTACGGCGATTGTACAGGTGCAGCAATCAGTGCAGCTATTGAAGATGCGATTATCGACCAAGTAGACGTCGTTAACTATTCTATCAGCGGCGGCGGCTTCTCTTGGGGCAGTTCAACTGAATTGGCATTCCTAGCGGCACGAAATGCCGGTATTTTTGTGGCGACTTCTGCTGGTAACGGTGGCCCTGGTGTTTCAACTACATCAAAACATGCTCCTTGGTATACTGCTGTTGCCGCTGCAGAGCATGGTCGTGAAATAAACTATGATAAAGAAATCGGTGAGTTCACTGGCGGTGATACTGCTTTGGAACCGATCATGGGTGTTTCAAATTCAGGTGGCATTACGGCAAGCATCGTTTATGCGGGTGATTATACCAATGCAAACGATCCTGATGGCGATCCTGCTCAGTGTTTACAACCATTCCCTGATAATACATTCAGCGGTGAAATTGTTGTTTGCGATCGTGGTGCGATAGCGCGTGTTGACAAAGCCGTCAATGCGGCTGCCGGCGGTGCAGGTGGCTTAGTGCTAGCAAACGTTGCAGGAGGTGCTGACAGCTTAAACTCAGATCTGTACGTTATTCCTGGGATCCACGTGAGCTCAACAGACGGAGATGCTATAAAAACATGGTTGGCTTCTGGTGAAAACCACATGGCAACAATAACCGCTTCAACAGGCGTTCAGAGTATTAACGAAGCTCGTATTGATGTATTGGCTAGCTTCTCTTCTAAGGGACCTGGTACAACCATTTCTACACTCACACCGACCATCACTGGCCCTGGTGTAAACATCTACGCTGCTTATGCTGATCAACAGTTTGGTCACGATGGTCATACACCGGCAGCGGGTGATTTCAGCTACTTATCTGGTACTTCAATGAGTTCACCGCATTTAGCCGGTGCTGCTGCATTGGTTAAAAGTGCACAGCCAACATGGACAGCCGATAACATTCGCTCAGCACTTGCGATGACTGCAACACCAACTGTTAAGAAAGAAGATGGTGTGACTGCAGGCGACTGGTTTGACATGGGTTCAGGTCGTGTTCAAGTGGATGTAGCGGTGAAAGCTGGTTTAGTCATGGACGAAACTGCTGCAAATTACGAAGAAGCTAATCCAAACATTGGCGGTGAGCCTCGTTCATTGAACTTACCAAGTATTACTGACAATAACTGTGTTGGTTCATGTACTTGGACAAGAACAGTAACAGCAACTAAAGATGGCTCATGGTCAGTAGACGGTGCATCTATCCTTGGTGATTTAGGTATTACTGTAACGCCAGCAACGTTCGATTTAACTGCTGGTCAATCTCAAGAAGTAACCGTAGCGATTGATGCGTTTAACTCTCCTAGTGATGTTTATTCATTCGGTATTGTTAACTTCACTTCTGCTAGCTCGCCAGACTTACATTGGCCTGTTTCAGTAGTTGCCTCAAACGGGACAGTGCCTGAGTCGGTAACTGCAACTGCAAAACGTAACCAAGATTCATTCGTTCTTAAGGACATTTTAGCCGTTGAAATCTCAGAGTTTACTGCAACTTCTTATGGTCTTACAAAAGCCACTGTCGTTGAAGGTTCGGTTGCTCAAGATTCTGATAACTCAGACTTCTTAGATGACTTAACTGACGGTTTGTTTATTGCGACTGCAGAGGTACCAGAAGGTGCTAAGCGCTTAGTGGTAACGACTTCTGATTCTACTTCACCAGACTTAGACCTATTTGTAGTTATTGATGCAAATGGTGACGGTATACCAACTTCTGATGAAGTAGTGGGAGCCGCTGCTACAGCTTCTGCTAGTGAAAGAGTAGACATTGAGCTACCAGCCGCTGGTATGTACTGGATGATCGTTCAGAACTGGGCTGCATCAGCTGAAGATGCAACTGATACCTTTAACCTCAACTATGCTGTGGTTGATGGTGAAGTAGGTACTAACCTTTCTATTGATGCACCTAGTGCAATCTCTCAGCTAACTCCATTTGATATTCGAATGACTTATGATTTAGTTGATGGCGCGGAAGGCGACCTATACTTTGGCGCAATGGATTTAGGCACATCAGCTGAAAACGCTGGAAACCTTGGTTTGATTGCTGTTGATGTGGTGCGAGGTCAAGACGATGTGCGTGTAACGGCTCCTTCGTTAGACAGACTAGAACCTGGCGATTCTCTTGAGTTTTCAGTTGAAGTTGATGCTAACTTTACGAATGAAGACAGAGACTATGAAGTTTCGTTAACGTTGCCTGAGGGCGTTACACTTGATGAGAGCAGCACTGATGCTGTTGTTGATGGTGATACACTAACTTGGACCTTGACTCAGCCTTCACTATTCGGAGCTGAACCAACCTATGGAGTCACTACTAATGGTGCCACTCCTCAGTGTAGAACTCCATTTACAGGTGGTGGTGCTGTTGATATTTCAGGTCTAGCTCTTGATCCCGATATTGACGGTGATTCTGTAGCAGCTGCATATTCAAACCCGTTGAGCTTCCTTGGTTCAGTATATAATGGTTTTGTTATTACAGAAGACGGTTTCCTTACTTTAGGTCAAGATGTTGGAAGTACTCCGTTTATCAACCAATTATTGCCAAATGATGCTGCACCAAACGCGGTAATAGCTCCTCTATGGCGTGATATGGTCGCAGATATTGCTAATGGAAGTGGTGTGCGCGTTGCGCAAGCTGGGGGCGGAGTTGTCGTGATTGCTGATTGGAGTAATATGGCACCATACGACGATGTAGCCGACAGATCTAGTTTCCAAGTTATCGTGGATAATAGAGGTATCTTGGAAATACCAAACTTAGTATTTGCTTACACTGGTATGGTCCATGCTACAGCTGATTCCTTACCTACTACTATTGGTTATGAAAATGCGGACGGAACTGCTGGTGTTACTACTCATTACGTTCCGTGGTATACATCCGATAACGATCCAATTGGTGATATCGCAGCAGATGCTGTAGACGGCACTTTAATTTGCTTCTTCTTACAGCCAATTGCTGACGCACCTACCCAGCTTTCATTCACCGTCACGGTTGATGAAGACAACGCAGGCGGTCCAATCCAAATGCTAGCCATGTCTTCAGTGACTAACATTCCTGGTACAGCAACTGTTGCATCAGAAGTATATGGCGATGTTCAGGTTGAAGGCGCTCCACAACCTACAATAGCAGGCGAAACTGTTGCTACTTTAGAAGTAACAGAACTGCGTGAACTATTACTACCAGGTGTTGTTGTTGAGCCAAATGGCGATGCAGTTGATATTCTTTGGGTGCAGGTATCAGGTCCTGCAGCAGTTATCGCCGGAAATGGTCTTGCAGAAGCTAAGTTAATTGCTCCAGAAGTAACCGAAGACTCTGTCGTGGTTCTTGAAATGAGAGCAACAGACAGTAATGGTAATTTAAGCAAGGCTACTGCGAACGTTACGATCAAAAATAACCTTGCTCCATCGCTAAGAGTTAGCGCACCAGCAAGAATTAAAGAAGGTCTAACAATCAACGTAAGCGCTTCAGCCACAGATCCTGAAGGTGACACTGTCACTTACACAATCAATGGTGTACCGGGCAGCAGCTTCTCTACAGAAGCGCCAAGTACTGGTGATGAAACTAAAGTGACGTTCACTGTTGTTGCTACTGATGGTTTAAACACCGTAGAGCAAACAGTGACAGTGACTGTGTTTAACACGAAGGATGGCGGTAGCACAGGTTGGATCGCGCTATTGTTATTGCCTTTAGTGTGGTTACGCAGAAGAAAAATGCACTAATCTGATGAGTGAAAATGCAGTGGGTAGTTGAGAAATATTCTCTCCTACCAACTGAATGCTAAGGCCTGATTTCGGTATTGTACTGAACTCAGGCCTTTTTTATGGGACGGTTATTTGAACCCTTAGCCCGAGGCTTGCAAATTAGAACCTCCCATTTAGAATTCGGTATTCAAGGGGAACAGCAGATAAATACAAGTCTTAAATGAGGCAAGATTAAATTCAGGTGCTGACGAAGCGTGAACACGCTATGTTTAACTCCTCAGGTATAAAAAATGCCGCAATCACGTTAAATGATGCAGCATTTTTAAATTTTCTAGATAAAAGCAGTGTTAGTGTAAGCGTAACATATGTCTAAACACTATTGCTGCAACTAGGGAACCGCCAATACCAGTCGAGGGCATTTGACGTTCTCACTCATACTACCTATCAGCATTCATGACTTTAACCCAAGAGGCGACAAAGTCATTTACAAACTTCTCTTTCGATGTGTCAAAAGCATAGACTTCGGATACCGCGCGTAACTCTGAATTAGATCCAAAAATTAGATCAACAGAGGTGGCAGTCCACTTTCTCTCGCCTGTTTTGCGATCAAGACCTTCATACACACCTTCCTCGGCAGATTTCTGCCAAACCGTCGACATATCTAGCAAATTGACGAAAAAGTCATTGCTCAAAGTGCCCGGCTTAGTCGTCAATACACCATGCTTTGCACCACCATGGTTAGCATTCAGTGCGCGCATGCCGCCAACTAAAACCGTCATTTCAGGTACAGACAGATTCAACTGATCGGCTTTATCAACAAGCATTTCAGTAGGTGGCTTATAGCTTTCTTTTACGTCAAAGTAGTTACGGAAACCATCTGCGCTTAGCTCTAACAGCGAAAATGAATTAACGTCTGTTTGCTCTTGCGTTGCATCACCACGACCAGGAGTAAAAGGTACCGTAACGTCGTAACCCGCATCCTTTGCTGCTTTTTCTATAGCGGCTGCGCCACCAAGAACGATAAGGTCTGCAAGCGACACATTATCATTATTGAAGAAACCACCGTTTGTGTCTCGTTGAATCTCTTTAAGTACCTTAATCACTTTCGCGGCTTCAGCAGGATTGTTAACTGCCCAATCTTTCTGCGGTGCCAATGCTAAGCGAGCACCGTTTGCGCCGCCGCGCATATCTGAATGACGATAACTTACTGCTGACGCCCATGCTGTTCTTACCAGCTCAGGGATAGTTAGCCCAGAATCAAGGATTTTGGCCTTTAACTTAGCAACGTCGTCTGCATCAATCGTTGATATCGTGTCATCGGCAATAGGATCTTGCCAGATTTTGATATCTTCAGGTACTTCGTTACCTAAGAAGTTTCTTCTTGGTCCCATGTCTCTATGAGTGAGTTTGTACCATGCTTTTGCAAAGGCGAGTTGATACTCTTTTGGATCTGCGAGGAAACGCTCCGCAATTTTTCTGTATTCAGGATCAAACTTTAGCGCTAAATCTGCAGTTGTCATGACCGGAGCATTAAACTTACCCTTGATATGCGCATCTGGCACTGCATTACTCAGTGATTGATCAGTAGGTTTCCATTGAATCGCACCGGCAGGACTGCGTGTCTGCTCCCATTCGAAATTCAACAGATTGCTCAGGTACAATGACGTCCAACGTGTTGGTGCCTGAGTCCAAGCGCCTTCTAAGCCGCTCGTTGTTGTATCTTCTGAGTGTCCTTTACCACATTTATTTTTCCAGCCTAAGCCTTGCTCTTCAATGCCTGCAGCAGCTGGCTCTGGACCTAAGCAATCCGCTGGCTTACGTGCGCCATGCATTTTACCAAATGTGTGCCCGCCAGCGATTAATGCAAGTGTTTCTTCGTCATTCATTGCCATGCGCTGAAACGCAACTCGAATGTTCTTAGCTGAACCAATGGGATCCGGTACTCCCCTAGGGCCTTCTGGGTTTACATAGATTAGACCCATGTGAGTAGCCCCTAGAGGACGCTGCAGCTTGCCTTCACGATCTTCACGATCGCTTGCTAACATCTCAATTTCAGGACCCCAGTATACTAAATCGGGTTCCCAGTCGTCTGCACGACCGCCAGCAAAGCCATAGGTGTCAAAGCCCATGTTTTCTAACGCAACGTTGCCTGCTAGAACCATCAAGTCTGACCATGAGAGAGCTTCGCCATACTTCATTTTAATTGGCCATAATAATCTGCGAGCTTTGTCTAAGTTGCCGTTATCTGGCCAGCTGTTTAGCGGTTCAAAACGCTGTTGACCGCCACCCGCACCGCCGCGGCCGTCAAGTGTTCTATATGTGCCGGCGCTGTGCCATGTCATACGAATAAAAAATGGACCATAGTTGCCAAAATCCGCTGGCCACCAGTCTTGTGAAGTGGTTAGGAGAGTATTGATATCTTTTTTTGCAGCAGCTAAGTCGAGCTTACTGAATGCGTCTGCATAGTTGAAATCAGCACCATAAGGATTTGATCGACTATCGTGGTCTCTCAGCGCAGAGAGATTTAACTGTTCAGGCCACCAAAATTGATTTGTTTTTGCCTGATTGACTTGCGCCACACCTGAGCCCATCGGGCCTTTTGGTTTACTTATCTCGGCAGTCTCTGCCAAAACAGCACCCGACATCATCAATAAACTCACTATTCCTGCAATGCGAGTTTTGGAAAAAAATTTTTTCTTATTCATCTTCCATATCCTTAATTCAACTAATAAGCGAATGGCGAGCAGCATAGATAGGTAATACAACTTTTACCTATTTACTATGCAGGCTCGCGGCCAAAACGAAAATTTCGTTCATCCTTAAAGTATAGACCTGAATTTTTATATTTGGAGTGAATAAAAGCGATTGATGTAATCGAAAAATTTATGCTAGGAAAGCCCTAGAATAAGCCACCTTTTAGACCAGTGGCTCGCGCAACGATGTGTGATCGATTTCATCCAGATAGCTCGCTATATTGCATCTTAACGTTAAGGAATGCGAGTATCCATAGAACGAAACTTTGCAGCGCTAATAATCGACCAGATGTGCGCAATTGCGCCGACAGGCCACATGAATATTAGAATAACAGTTGCTGACAGAGCATAGCTACCCATGGCAACAAGGAAGAAAGCTAGCGCGGCTAGTATTCTTCCTTGGACTAACTGACCCAATCCGGGAATAAAAAATGAGCAAATTGCGGCGATTACGTTACCGCCCGATCCTTGTCCTGACATGTGTCCTCACTTATGAGCTCCGCTAAAGGAGCATGAAATTATTAGTACCGCGCTTAACTTATTAGAAATAGCTTAATTGCACAAGGATATCAGTCGATTAGATTGTTAAAAGTTGTTACAAAGGAGCCTGACAACGCTGTCAATGAACGATAATTTCCTGTTAGGGAACTCAAAGATAAATTAACTTCCCCTTCTTTTGCAGGGCACGAGGTGTAGGGTAATCAGAAAAAGCGCAAATAAAGTGTGGACTCCGTCACATGATTACACAACAATCGTTCGAGAAAGGTGTTTGGTCAAAAAGATGGCTGACAATAAATAAAAATATCGGAATATCATGTGATGGAATTCAAAAATAAAAGTGCCGTCGAGCTTGTTGGTTTGCTAAGTTGTGGTGACGTGAGCAGCGTTGAACTAACTCGTTATTTTATCCAGCAAATAGAGCAAAATAATCCTAATTTAAATGCGCTGGTTGTCCCTACTTTTGAGAGCGCTCTTAAGCAAGCTGTATTAGCGGATGATGCATACAAACAAGGCAACCGACTGGGTTTATTGCATGGCTTGCCCATTACAATAAAAGAGTGTTTCGATTTAGTTGGCACGCCAAGTACTTTTGGCCTATTAAACCGCCGCGATAATTATCCTGATAAAAACGACATATATGTACAAAGTCTATTAGATGAGGGTGCGGTAATATTGGGTAAATCGAATGTGTCACAGTTACTTTCATTTACAGAGTCTGAAAACCCGGTCTACGGCAGAACAAATCATGCACATAATCAGGCTTTCTCTTGCGGTGGCAGTAGCGGTGGAGAAGGTGTATTAATAGGGCAAGGCTTATCGCCACTGGGCATTGGGACAGACATTGGTGGTAGTATAAGGATCCCTGCAGCGGTAAACGGTGCTTGTGGTATTAAACCCACGATGGGCACATTGAAAGATTGCACGAGGTTTAGTCCAATCCAAGATAAACTCCCTGTTGCTTCATGCGCAGGCCCCATTGCTCAAGATGCTGCCTCGTTGAAATTGGCATTGGATATAATGCAAAAAGCAGCTAGTCAACGTTGGGATGTTTTGCCGTTCAAGAGTTTTACAAACCTTGATGTCGCCAGTTTAAAAGTAGGATTCTATTTCGACGATGATTTATTTCCCGTTAGTCAACCAGTGCGTGAAGCGGTTGAACAAACAATTGATAAACTTAGAGCGCTAAACGTGAGCGTGACAGAGTTTCATCCTCCTAATTTGAAAACAGCTGAAAGCATTTTTTATCGCTCTATTTCAATAAATAATGGTGAATACATTCTTGAACCACTAGATAAAGATAAACCTGCTATGCAAATAAGTAAGCTTACTATGCTGATGAAAGCACCTACTTTTTTGCGCAAAGTTATACAAAAATTACTGATGTTGTGTGGTCAAAAACAACAAGCTCGAATAATGCAATATCTTGCAGTGACGACCTTGCTTGAGAGAGATACTTTAGAGCAAGAAAGAAAGGCGTATTCTGACCAATATATTGCTGCCATGGACAAATCCTCTATCGGTAAGCTAGACGCCATTATTCACCCAATGAGTGCTGTACCTGCATATTTGCATGGGGCTTTTGAAAAGATGGGCTTAGCAGGCACGTATAGCTTAGTTCATAACGTGACAGGATTTCCTGCTGGTGTGGCAAACGTTGCAACTGTAAATGAGAAAAAAGTAGAAGTGACTGGTAGCTCCATTGATTTGGCAATTTTAAGTGCACAAAAATGCGTCGCTGATTCTAAAGGGATGCCGTTGAGTGTTCAAATTGCAGCGAGACATAATCAAGAGCATGTTGTACTGGCCTTGATTGATGTTTTACACAACAAACCAGCTGCACTTTTAAAAGTTTAAGCGAGTTTTCATAAGGTATAATCAGCGTTGCAAATTGATAACTTAGTCGTGCAACAAAGAGATGATATGATCAAGTGGTCGGCCAATAGCGGCTCTGTTTTTATAAAGCAGAATGGGGCGTTCTAAAAGTCGAGGAAACTTTTCAATAGCGGCCAAAACATCGTCATCACTAGAGTCGTTCGATAAACCAGCCTGATCAAACTCTGCTTCCTTAGCACGAATCATTTGATGCGCAGACTGAATGCCTAGTTTCTGGTATATATCAGTAAGTTCAGCTTTGTGAAGTGGCGTCTTGAGGTATTCTAAAACAGTAATATTGTTGATCTGTTCTTGCACAAAAGCTAAGGCCTCACGACTTTTGGAGCATCGAGGGTTGTGATAAAAAATTGCATCAGACATTCATTCATCCTATTGATCGGGTATAAAGATATTCTGGCATCAGCCCCTGTGCGCACCGCTTGACTGCCATAGAATATTGTAATTTGACGAATGATAACCTTTACGCGATCAAATAAATAGGCGTCATCCGCTTTGTACTACTCCTCAATCAGCGATAATAGAGTGGTTAGTTGGTCAGCCTCAATTGCTGGTTTGTCCCACCTTATTCGATGAATTCTAGGAAAGCGAAGTGCAACACCCGACTTATGCCTTTTAGAATGGTGAACAGAGTCGAACGCGACTTCAAAAACCAATTCCTTTTTTACCTCTTTCACCGGCCCAAAACGTCCAATGGTATTGTTCCTTATCCATTTATCGATTTGCTTCAACTCATTATCAGTAAAACCACTATAGGCTTTTCCTATGGGTAATAACTTATCATCCTGCCAGCAACCGAAAGTATAATCAGAATAGAAAGACGAGCGTTTGCCATGCCCTCTCTGTGCATACATAATAACCGCGTCCACTAACTTGGCATCGCGCTTCCATTTATACCATTGACCTCTGGGTCTGCCAGCGACGTAAAGGCTATCGCTATTTTTTAGCATGAGACCTTCGATGTATCCGTTGTCGGACGCATTGGCTTTTTCACGAAGGGCTCTAAGTTCTTCAATATTGTTGAAAATTAGAGGTGCGGAAAGTTTCAATAATCTATTTGATTGCAGTTCAAACCAAGCTGTTAATTGCGAGCTGCGTATCCGCAATGCTTTTTCTCTTAGGTCGATACCGTCAATAAACAATACGTCATAAAGCATCATTCCGACGGGAATTTCTTGCATCAATTTTTTGCTAGGCTTCTTTTTATTTAATCGCTGCTGAAGTTGGTTGAAGCTATTAATCTGCTCGTCTTGCATCGCAAGTAGCTCGCCATCAAATACGCCAGACACACGTGTCTCATCAATACTATCGAGAAGGTCCGGAAAACTGCCGCTAATATCGTCGCCTGTGCGGCTAAACAAGGCTTTACCGTTTTCATTGCAGACCAACTGCACACGTATTCCGTCATATTTCCACTCGGCTTGCCAATGCTCTAATGAAATATTTGTGAGTTCGTTGTCACTTAGTGGGTGGGACAACATGACCGGCTGAAACGTGATTTTTCTCGATACATCGGGTTTGTCCGCTTTATTCTCTAACCAGTCAAATAAGTCGATATAGGGGGGCTCTACTCCGTGCCATACTCGTTCGATATCTTCAATATTGATATTGTTCTGCGGTAATTCATTGGCGTATTCAACTAATACTTTTTTCAGGAATCGCGCTGATAAACCGATACGTAAACCGCGTGTACCTAACTTAATCAAGGCCCAGCGCTGCGTGGCGTTCATTCTGTCCAGCAGGCCTATCAGTATTTCTTCTACTTGCTGCTTGTCGCTTTGTTTAAAAAGGACGACGAGCTCATGCAAACTGGGTAATGATACATTTTTTGAAAGCTCATTCGTTGGTTCGCCAGTGCTTGGCCACAAGTGCGCAACGGTTTCACTCATTTCACCCACATAATCATATGATAAGTCGAACAATACGGGATCAACGCGAGTGGTTATCAAATCCTTTATGAGTTTTCGCTTGAATAAATCAAAATTGAGAGTGCCGGCAATAGCGGCTATAACCCAACCTCTATCTGGATTTGGCGTTGTGCGCAAATAGTCGCGCAAAATGGCTGATTTAGCTAAATTGCTAGAGGTAAAGTAGAGCTGATCAACAAGCTTCGCAAACGCTTCCATTATAGCCAGTTCCCTCTGAAGTTTTGGTTGAGTTTATCTTGCTGTTGCGAACAAAGCCGTTGAGAAGAACCCCGTTGCGAAGTGCGCCGTTGCGAAAGAGAAAGAGAAAGAGAAAGAGGGGATGTTGATAGTACTAGAGAAAGCAACTTATATTCAATCATCGTCATTCCCCTCAGAACGACCAATCAACGACAGGGCTTTGGCTTCATATCCCATTAACTTTGCCTGATGCACCAACGCGGCCTCACGTCCGTGAGTTACCCAAACTTCTTGTGGATTTACCTGCTCAATTGTTTGCAATAGCTCCGGCCAATCACAATGATCAGAGATGATAATGGGAAGCTCCGCTCGGCGTTGTTTTGAACGTGCTCTAATTTGCATCCAGCCAGAGGCCATGGCTGTCATAACATTAGGAAGTTTGCGAGACCATCTGTCGTTTAGCGCCGAAGGTGGCGCTAGTACGATTTCACCTGCCAAGGATTTAAGATTTTCAACGTCGTTAACAGGAACAATATGCCCAAGTTCAATCCCATAGCTTGAATAGAGTTCGCACAGCTTTAACAGTGCGCCATGCATATAAATAGGTTTGCTATAGCCTAGCTCGCGTAATGCTAAGATGACCCTTTGGCATTTGCCGAGTGCATATACACCGACCAGATGGCATCGGTCTGGAAATAACGTCAATGATGCCAGTAGCTTATTTACCTCTTGGTTAATCGGAGGATGTTTGAACACAGGTAGGCCAAACGTTGCTTCAGTGACGAATACATCACATGGCGTTACTTCAAATGCTGTACAGCTTGGATCATAGCTGCGCTTATAGTCACCTGATATCACCAAACGATGATCATTATGATCAATGACTGCTTGCGCTGAGCCCAGAATGTGGCCTGCAGGTTTAAATCTTAATTCACCCTTATTTAGGGTTATCTGGTCGTTGTAACTTAACTCTATCTGCTTTTCTGCGTGATCCTCACCGTATCGAATGCGCATGATTGCCATGGTCTCGGGAGTCGCATAAACTTCACCATGACCCGCTCTAGCATGATCAGCATGACCATGCGTTATAATGGCGCGGTGCACTGGATTAACGGGATCGATATAGGCATCGAGTGCCTCGCAATATAATCCATTTTCGTTAGTATTAATCCAATATCGAGGATGTTGCATATAACTCAGTACTGTCGTTAAAAAAAGCGATACTTCTGAGTACGAATAAAATTGCTTTTAAGTGCGTTTATTTCATACTTTTGCTCAAATTTGACGAAATAAAGTCAAATAGTGCGCCCGCACTTGTCACTTAAAAGAGTTGATATTGGTTTAATGAAATCTATTCCTGATAACTTTAAACGTTGGTTTGAACAGCGTGGCTGGGCTTTGCGCCCTTATCAAAAAAAGATGGTAAATGCGTTTCGTAAAAACCAATCGACCTTGCTTATCGCGCCAACAGGGGCGGGGAAAACACTATCGGGTTTTCTGCCCTCTTTAATTGACCTTGCGAAGCAAGAGCACACGGGCCTGCACACTCTTTACATATCTCCTCTCAAAGCGCTGACGCATGATATCCATCGAAATCTGCAGCAGCCAATTGATGATATTGGTCTTACCATTACTGTGGCCTCCAGAACGGGAGATACGACATCTTATCAGCGACAAAAACAGCGTAAAAAGCCGCCTAATATTTTATTGATCACGCCTGAATCACTGATGCTGATGTTATCTTATGCTGATGCACCGCGCATATTTGGCAAGGTCAAAGCTGTCATTGTAGATGAGGCGCACAGCTTTGCCTTTACCAAGCGTGGAGATTTCACTGCTCTTGCACTCGCTCGTTTGCAGTATTTGAGTCCGAGTATGACGCGCTTTGGTTTATCTGCAACGGTAGCACAACCGGCATCACTAGCAGCTTGGTTAGGTGAAAATGGTGAACCTACTGATGTTTTGCAGGTGAATAGTCGAGTTAAGCCTAGTATCAAAATTCTCACCTCAAAAGAGCGAATGCCCTTTGGTGGCTATATGGGAAAATATGCAGTTAAAGATATTTACTTACAAATCGCAAAGGCAAAAACGACCTTAGTGTTTGTGAATACACGCGCTCAAGCTGAACTTATTTTTCAGCATCTGTGGAATGAAAATAGTCAGTTGTTACCCATTGCTATTTACCATGGTTCGTTGAGTAAAGAGCAGCGAGTAAAAACAGAAAACATGATGGCATCGGGTAAGTTAAGGGCCATTGTGGCAACTTCCGCTTTAGAGTTAGGCATCGACTGGGGCGACGTCGACCTCGTGATACAAGTTGGCGCGCCAAAAGGCGTAAGCCGATTACTGCAGCGCATAGGGCGTTCGAATCATACACTAGATGAGCCATCAAGAGCCTTACTGGTGCCCGCAAATCGATTTGAAACCTTGGAATGTCAGTCGGCGATTACCGCGATAAAGCGCAATGAGTTGGACGGCGATGCGCCAATGTCTGGTGCGCTGGATGTGCTACCACAATTCATTATCAACTGTTTATGTAGTACCCCAACAGATGAAGAACAAATTTATCAGCAGGTGATTGATGCAAGTCCTTACGGCGGGCTCGACAGAGCAACCTTCAATCAGCTGTGGCAATTTACTCAAAACGGCGGTTACGCACTGCAGGCTTATGAGCGCTATAATCGATTGCAGAGACGTGAAGATGGTTTATTTGAGCCAGCGTCAAAGCGCGTCATTATGCGCCATCGTCAAAATATCGGGACGATTGTCGAAGCGGGTAGGTTAAAAGTAAAACGTTTGCGACGCTCACATCAGGGTAAAATTATTGGTGAAGTAGAGGAGTATTTTGCGCAAACACTCGTGCCGGGTGACACCTTCTATTTTGCCGGTGAAGTGCTTCGGTTTGAAGGTATCAAAGACATGATGGTTGAAGCTAAACCGGGCAAAGCCAAAGAGCCCAAAATTCCTAGTTACACGGGTGGGCAACTGCCACTCAGTACATTCTTAGCGGATGGAGTGCGAGAATTACTGAATAGCCCCGAAGAATGGAGAAAAATGCCTAAGCAGGTGGTTGAGTGGCTCGAGCTTCAGCGCAGCTTTTCGATGATCCCAAAAACGACTAAAGTCCTAATTGAACAATTCCCTTACAGGAAAACGCAGTACACACTTTTTTATACCTTTGAAGGGCGTAAAGCAAATCAAACATTGGGCATGCTGGCAACAAGGCGTATGGAAAAAATGGGGCTTAAGCCACTGAGTTTCAGTATCACTGACTATGGGCTCTCAATCTCTTCAATTGAAGCGGTCACAAGTGCGCATCTTCCGCAGCTATTTAACCCTGATATTTTAGGTGATGAGCTTGAGGATTGGATGTTGGCGGCGCCGATGCTGAAACGTTCGTTTCGCAGAGTGGCAATTGTGAGCGGTTTAATAGAGCAGCAATATCACAGTACCAAGAAAACCATGAAGCAAGTCACGTTTTCGACCGACTTGATATACGACACCTTGCGAGAGCATGACCCAGACCACATACTCCTGCGCGTTACTCGTGAAGACGCTGAACGTGAGTTGCTTGATTTACAGCGTTTAGCCGACATGCTGATACGCTTTGATCAGCAGTTTGATTTTAGAGTGTTATCAAAAGCCTCGCCGATGGCAATTCCTATTGTGTTAGCGGTAAAATCAGAACAAGTGAAAGGGCAGGGCGCTGAGGCATTGTTAGAACAAGCAAGCTTATATCAAGAGGCTGAAAATATGTTGCAAGAGGTGAAAGACCTTCTCAATCCAAGCGGTGCAAGGAAAACGATTTGATATCTGAAAAAAACCTAATTTCAAGGTTGAGTAATAAACAAAGCTGTATTGTAGAGTTTGCAAATAACCGATTTTTGCTGGATGCTTCGGGTACGCTTTTTTGGCCTGATTTTGATTTGTTGATTTTCTCTGATTTACATTTTGAGAAGGGTAGCTTTTTATCTCAATTTGCCAATCCATTGCCAAGAATGGACACGCGCAAGACCCTCGATAACATGCAAAAGGTACTTACAACTTATCAACCCGAATGTGTCGTTTGTTTGGGTGACAGCTTTCATGATGGTAATGCGATTAGTCGAATGGAAACCAGTAATATCGAGCTGCTGAATAGCATGGTAGCGTCTGCTCAGAAATGGCAATGGGTGCTGGGCAACCACGATCCAGAAATCCCTAAAGAGATCACGGGTGAATCTTTTGTAAGCCTTAAGCAAAACAATATTTTGCTAGTGCACGAGCCAGAAGACTTGAAAAAAATCAATGAAGCGCATGGAAGTACTCAGACGATAACAGCGCAAATTATTGGCCACTTCCACCCAAAAATGCGCATTAAACAATCAGGACACAGCATGTCGGGTAAGTGTTTTGTTGTTAGTAAAGATGTCTTACTTATGCCTGCTTTTGGTCAATATACGGGCGGGCTTTCGGTTGATGATAAGGTGGTTAAAAACATCGTTGCTGAACAATCCGCCAAGTTTCTATTATTTGGGCAAAAAATATTTAATATTCGCTAGCTTGGCACTATTATCTTGGTGGTGAATGCGACTCGGATTTAGTTCGTACTCGACTACTCGCAATATGAGTCGCTATCGTGCCCATGCCAGAAGCCTTTCTTATAAAATATACGGCTAAGATAACACTGGCTTAATCGCGCCAGCGTTTGGTTAAATCAGCGTAAGCATCTATTCTTCTATCTCTGAAGTATGGCCAAATCCTTTTTACGTTTTCGGTGCGCTGCATATCGAGTTCCACGGCAAGCATTTGCTCATCGCTGCTGTTTGCTTGCGCGAGTATTTCACCTTGAGGACCGGCTATGAAACTATGCCCCCAGAATTGAATACCGCTATCGCCTGCTATCGGTGACGGCTCGAAACCGACGCGATTAGCAACAATAACGGGTACTGAATTTGCAACCGCATGTGAGCGTTGAATGACTTGCCATGCATCCTGTTGACGCTTTTGTTCATCAATCGTGTCTGTTTTATCCCAGCCAATTGCCGTTGGATAGAATAAAATATCGGCGCCGGCCATTGCCATTAATCTGGCGGCTTCTGGATACCATTGATCCCAACACACTAGAACACCGAGTTTACCTACGCTGGTTTGAATAGGTTCAAAGCCCATATCACCAGGCGTGAAATAAAATTTCTCATAAAAGCCTGGGTCGTCCGGAATGTGCATTTTGCGGTATTTACCCGCTATTTCAGCACTGCGATCAAAAACGACAGCTGTATTGTGGTAAAGACCTGATCCACGTTTTTCAAATAAGGATGTCACTAGTACGATATTGAGTGATGCTGCAAGCTCACCAAAAAAAGCGGTTGCGTCTCCCGGAATGGGTTCGGCCAAATCGAACGCGTTAACGTCTTCTTCTTGGCAGAAGTACAACGTGCTGTGCAGTTCCTGCAATAAAATACATTCACAGCCATCAGCCGCCAGCTGTTTTACTTTTTCAGCACTTTTTGTCCAATTTTCAAGCTTATTATTGGACGCGACTGACTGCTGAACTAAGCCCACTTTTAATGTAGATTTCATCTGTTTTGAAGCAGCCTTCTTACTTAAGCTATTTGATGATTGTGTACTCATAATTCGCTCACTCCATTTTGTGCTTTTTCAATGATGTCAGGCTTCAAGGTATTTTGGGGCACCTGCATAGTAATGCAATGCAAACTACCGAATTGCTGAACCAATGGGGCGCAGTTAATAGCGACAATTTTGTGATTTGGAAAAGCTTTCTGTATCACTTCTAGGGCTTCAGCATCTTCTTTTTGCTGATAAATGGGAAATAAAACCGACTTATTGCAAATCAGAAAATTGGCATAAGACGCAGGCAATCGATCACCCTCTTCATTATGCATATCCGGCAATGGCAATTCATAAATAGCGTGTGTGGGAAAGGCTTGTTGACACTCCATGCGCAGCTTAAATAATCCTTCAAAATGGCTATCATTAGGTCGATTGTATGCGCCTTGAATAACTAAGCCATGCAGGGGCGTAAAACGCACTAAGGTGTCAATATGTCCGTCGGTGTCATCGCCCTCTAGATGACCATGCTCGAATATGCTGATTTTCTCGGCACCTAGCTGTTGCGTAAAGATATCAACATACTCTTCTTCACTTAACTCACCGTTTCGAAGCGCATTAAACAAACACGAGTGCGTCGATATTAAGTGTTGATTCTGGTCAATTTCAAGCGCACCGCCTTCAGCGACGATATCGCAATACTGCATAGGGTGCTGACAAAGGTCGGCTAGTACCCGCTGATTTATTTTATCGTCTTTAGCGGCATCAAACTTTTGTCCCCAGCCGTTAAAACGGAAGCTAAGCGGCACGTTTCCATCGGCCGATTCGCAAGTTAAAAATGCGTAATCGCGAGCCCATGTGTCATTATAATCACAGCTTACGCAAAGTACTTTTGCTCTGCATGGAATAAGGCTTTTTATCAAACCTAACTCTTGCTCGCGACAAAGTAAAATTACTATTGCGTTAGCGTCGTTGATGGCACTAATTAAACTAATATACGTTGCCTGAACGTCAACCAACCAAGGTTTCCAATCAGTATCTGGATTTGGCCATGCGAGAATAACGGCCTCCTGCTCAGCCCATTCGGGAAGAAGGGTTAAAGTAGGCTGTGTATTTTTGAAAGACATATGTAGCTCAGTTCCTAAACAAAACAAGCGCGTATCGCGAATGGGTGGATTATAGCGATTATTGCGCCCATTGCCATGTTGCTGTTAAGAATATTCTTCGAGGTTGCCCAACAAAATAGCGATAGTTGCCAAAAGCAGAATCTGCTCGTTCAGCATAGTCTTCATCCAGCAGGTTATAGATATTTGCGCTTAAAACCAATTGCTCAGAGTATGCGTAACGCAAATTAAAATCTAGCAAAGTATGGCCCGCATATTCAGCGCTATTTTCCGGATTGAGATAGTAGTTGCCCATGCGTTGCAGTGACAGTTCAGTGAATAATGAGGGGTTTATATTCCAACCCAATTGTGCTGATCCCATAAATTGAGGGGCGGTGTCAATTTCGTTGCCTTTTATGCTTGTGCGAGCCAGCGTTAGGTCATTGGTATAATTATGCTCTGCATAACTGACGTTCGCATTGATGTAGATATTGTCGTTAAGACTATAAGATGCCGATACTTCAGCACCGTTGTGTTCAGTCTCTCCATTTGACACATTTTGTCTATTACTATCTTGGAAAATAAAGTTTGATTTGTCTTGCATGAATACCGATGCGTTAATACTAAAACGGTCGGTGTATAAACGCCAACCTAGCTCAAAGGCATCCATTTTTTCTTCGTCTAAATCGGTAATTTCTTGGCCATTTTGCAGGCGAAATAGTTCAGTGGCTTGAGGGGCTCTATAACCTTGACTCCATTTCGCATAAATCGACTGCTCACTGTTGATAGAGTAAAGCAGCGATAAGCTCGGAGAAAATACCGTGAAGTCGACCTCTTGGTCGCTCGGGCGAGAGAATCGGCAGCCTGTCACGTTTGCTGCACATGCGCTGCCGTCAGATAAAAGGTTGTCATAGTCATAGTTAATATATTCAAGTCTACCGCCGGCAGTTATCAGAAAATCCTCTATTTGCCACTGCAATTGTAAGTAAGAGCCGATTTGTGTTGCATCTATATCGTAATCATAGTGCTCGCCAGCGGGTATCGTTGGTGAAAAATTTTGTGCTTGGCTTTCCCTCAAGTTTGCTCTCGTAAAATCAGTATCTATGCCAGCCGTAAGCGATAAGTCACCGATTACATAATAATATTGAGCCTGCAATCCAAGGCTAGTACTGCTGTTTTCCTCCAGCGCTTTCCAAGGCAGAAAGTGCTGCAAAAACGCCATCTCATTCCAGCGCAAAAATGGGGTCAGTGTTAACTTCCCAGTCTCCAAATCGCGACTAAATGCTGAGTATGTGCGTAGTGACTTGGCATCTCTATATGCTTCTGGGTTAGGATTTGAACGGCGAACTTGTGCGTCTCTGTATACCTCAAATCCTTCAACAAACCCTGCGGTTTCTTGATTGAGGTTAGCCATGTCTACTAATGTTTTGTTTTGCCATACGTCACCTTTGTGCTCATATACAGCAGTCAACTTTTGCTGGTCATAGCCACTATCTGCTTGATAGCCATTGTTTTGCGCTATGTTGGTGAATACACCAAATGCAGAATTGTTTTGCTGTGACCGAAACCCTAAGCTGGTTTTGATGTGATCATCGCGCCCAGCTCGAATGGCTAAGTAGTTAGCGTCGTCAGAAAATGCATCGGGTGATAAAATATTGATTACGCCATGCACTGCATTCGTGCCGTACAAGGTACTAGCTGGGCCGCGCAATACTTCAATGCTTTGGGCTTGTTCTGAATTTGCATCAAATAGCTGGTTGGCGTTACAAAACCCTGGCGCACGCAATGAAATCCCATCAACAGCCATAAAAAATGCTCCGCAACCTCCTGCGCCCGTTAGCACTGGAGAGCGCACTGCAGTTAAATGCTCTTGACCATTACCTCGGCTGATCCATGTGCCCGAAATGCGACTCAATGCTTGACTAATATGTTGGTGGCCAATTAAATCTAGTGCACTTGAATTAATCGCATCTATGCTTGACGCAGTTGAAAGTAATGTGGTTTTACTGCGATTAGCAGTAACGACCATCCTTTCTATCGGTTGCTCTGTTTTGGTATTAACTTTATTTGTAGCGATGTCTTGACCGGTAGATTGATTCGCAGATGCCCAACCGTTAGCTAAAAATAACGCCGTAATCAACGAGACTTTAAAAGGAGTTTGAAAAACTGACTCTAGTTTTACCTTTGTTGCTTGCTTAATCGAAGAATATGAATTTTGACGCTGAAGAGTTGTCATGATGAACCTGTGATTTGTCATTGAAGTTGTTTTCGAAAAAATAAAAGTAATTATCTACTTTAAATGGCGCCCACCGTCTAAGTGCAGTGTTTGGCCGGTGACATAATCGCTACTAAGCAGATAATTAACGGCTTTTACCGCTTCTTGCGCACCAGGACATACTTCAAGTAGCGACTTTTTCAGCGCTTTTGCACGATACGTGGGTGAATCATGGTCGTTGAACATCACTAGCGCGGGTGCAATGCTATTTACCTTCACCTTCGGTGCTAGCAGTGCACTAAATGACAACGTTAAGTTATGCAAAGCGGCTTTGCTGGCGGCATAAGCGATATGCTTTTTGCTACCTTTTATTTGAACGTAATCGGTCATGTGAATGATGTCACTGACCACATCATTAGCGTTCAGCATATTTTGCAAGCCTAAATTAAGTTGGTAAGGTGCATTTGCGTGCACCTGCATCATTTTTTGAAACAGCTGATTATAATCTCTGGTGTCAGCTTCTTGGTCCCAGTCTGACGCGTTGTGTATAACAGCACGCAAGGTTTTGGTTTGAATTTTTACGTCCGAAATTAATTTCATGATACCATCTTGAGTAGCGAAATCGGCATGAATTACCAATGCTCCCAGTGCTTTTAGTTCATCTACTGCTGGCTTTTTAGTTCTGTATGTTATGATTACGTCTTGTTGCTGGGCTAATAAGTCTTTTGCAATTGCCAAGCCAAGGCGTTGGGCGCCTCCTGTAATAAGTATGGGTGAAGTCATTAAAATGTGGGGCCCTTTTGGTAGTTGAAAATGCGAGTTCAGTCGTGAGTTGTTGAAGCATATACGTTGCTTTTCTGAAATTCGAACATAATAACGTTTTTTTAAAAATTTAAGAATTAATTGCGGAATATTTACGGTTTAAAGGTGGAAAAGTAAACCTTTCTGACAATTCGACACGTATACTATTTTTACATTATTTACCGGAAGACCAAATGTTAGCACATGAAGCTATAAAAATTCGCGGAGCCGCTGACCCTTCAATTTCAGCTGAAGCGACTATTGTCCGCCGAGCGTTAGAAGCCAAAGGTCTTGAAACACCTATGGTTGAAAACTCATTAAGCAACGAAGATAAAAGAATGAAAATTCAAGCCGCAATGCGCGAAGTAATGGAAACGCTTGGGCTAGATTTGACTGACGACAGCCTGCAGGATACGCCGAACCGTATCGCTAAAATGTATGTCAACGAGATATTCTCTGGTTTGGACTACCGCGCCTTTCCAAAAATAACACAAATTGAAAACAAGATGAGCATTGATCAACCTGTTCAGGTAACGGATATTAGCCTCACCAGCACATGCGAGCATCATTTTGTCACAATTGACGGAACGGCAACCGTATCCTACATTCCACAGGATACGGTCATTGGCTTATCGAAGATTAACCGCTTAGTCAGTTTCTTTGCGCAGAGACCTCAAGTACAAGAGCGCCTGACTCAGCAGGTTATGGTTGCTATTCAAGCGCTGACAGGAACAGAGGATGTTGCGGTTAGCATTAATGCAACTCACTACTGCGTGAAAGCAAGAGGTGTGCAGGACAGTCAGTCATACACAAGGACGAGTTCGCTAGGCGGAGTATTTAGCTCTAACTCCGATTTGCGCAGAGAATTTTATCAGTTAAAGTAAAACTTTATTGCGCTAGTAGCCAATGAGTAATGAGAGCCTCACAAGTTTTTGAAATCCCCCCTGAGAGGCAATGTTACTCTTTTAGGGGGAGCATTAGTGCCGCGTTTTTAGCTATTTCACCAGATGAAATTCAGTTTGCCTGCCGTCCATATACGTAACCGTCTTACCATCAAAAAAAGCATTCTCTTCAAGCATTATTCTAATTTCTTTGCCCCATTGCTCAATGAATGTTGCTGCATTCAGCTCAATTGAATACGCCGTATTTGCATGCAGCGGGTAGTCTCCCTGAATTGGTACACCGCCCTGCGAATCCCACATTCCAAGCGTCGTTCCGGCCGCATGACCATGATAACCAAGAGGATGTGTATAAATGGAGGGCTTAATGCCTTCGTCAACAGCCTGACTGCGCGCTACTTTTAATATCTCGTTACCCGTTTTACCTACTTCAAATAAATCGGTGAAAATATCCTGCAGACGGTTTCCATTCTTCAATGCAACTTTCAAGTAATCAGGTGCATCTAGTTCCCCTTCATTCAACACATAGGCGTGTTGTTGCTGATCGGTATTCAGGCGCAAATAGTTTATGCCAAAATCCATATGCAACAAATCGCCGCGCTGAACAACCTGAGGCTCTGCGCGTTTGCTAAAAGCTTCGATATGATTAAATTTTTCTGCACTTGCTCTTTGAATGCTCACGCTAGGATGAAACCAGTTTGTTAATGCCAATGAGCGGCTCTTGTCTCGCAGCCACCAAACGATATCGTCAGTAGTGGTGATCCCCGGTTTTATAAATCCGCTAGTGTAAGCCTCTTTAATAATAGCGTGGCCAATTTTAACGATGGTTGGATAGAGCTCCATTTCAAGTTGAGTGCGGGTTTCTAGCCATGCAATAGCTAACTTTTCTGAAGAGACTATTCGCTTAGCTAGCTCATTGCCCAACTTTTCGGTGAATGCAAGATATTCGGTAGCAGTGATGCCGTCTGCCAATGCAAAATGCTCTGATTTATTAATGGCAATTTTTTTCGGATTAATCTGTGCGATTAAATCGACAAGTCGCTGCCATTGATCAGGTTCTTCCTCTTTATCCCATGCTTTTTTGAACAAGGTATCTACTTGATAACGAGCAACCGCATAGCGCTCTAAAGGTTTGCTTTCACCTGGGTCTACAATTAGCAAGATGGTGCGTCTGCGGGCTGATAGCCAAGTTGACGGTAGCATCGTTTTCAATACAGGGTCTTCGTTATATTCGCGCGATATTAAAAGCCACATATCAATACCTTCTCTGCGCATAAGCTGAGGTAAGGTATTGTTCAGTTTGTCGCTTAATAGTTTGTCGATGGTGGCTGAACGCTCACGCATGGGCATGATTTGATCGTACACACTAGCTGACGACAATCGCTTGGCGTTATCTTGAGTTAACTCGCTCGCTAGCGTTTTAGATGAATAAAGCGCCATGAGTGAAAACAAAGAAAGCGCTGCCGTACTCAGGACTATTGATTGAAGCCTTGACGCCAGCGTATATATTCTTCTCAGTCTTATCGTGTTGTTCTGCATGAACATTCCCGCAATTGTAAACTTTATCGAAGTATATCTAAAGCCGGCTAAAATGCGAAACGTTTGCTCATTTCATTACCGCTGCCATCGCGCACAAGCACTTTCAACTCTTCCATCGATGCTATCGCTTCTGGCATCACAATAGCTCTATAAGGCTGCGTATTGTCCATAGATATAAAGGTTTCGATTCCATCTTTGTTCACTAGGTAAAAATCAACTTCGGCAAGAGGTAATGCCTTCTGTTCGCCAAAAGTCAAATTCACGGGAATAAACAAGCGCTTATTATCAATATACGTTCCAGGCATTGTGACATTAAATATTTCGCTGCCTTTATGTGTTTGATCAGCTTTTAATAATACAAAACTCAAGGGTTCTAAGCTTGTGGTTAATTTTCCCTGTTGTACTTTTGCGTTGTTACCAAAAACGCTTGAATAACTAAATGAATCAACGTTTAGCGACACATTTTGTGTTTGCATGCCCATATTAAAAATAGCCAAGTACTCTACTTTTTCATCAGTATCAATGCGAGAAAACGCGACGATTCTTTTAGTATTATTTATCAGTCTATTCTGATGAAGGCCAGTTCTTAGTGCTTTGTGTTCTTTGCGCAGTTTCGCAAATTTTTGCAAGGACTGGTATATAGGATGTCTCTGATTGAAGTTATCTTCCGCGGTCGTTTGACGCGAACCTATAAGCTTATTATCGTTGTACACTTCGACGAGAGAGGCATCCATATCTTCGCGCGCGTCAACGTCACCACCATCCCCCGTGAAGCCTTGTTCGTCACCGTAGTACACAACAGGTATGCCGCGTGACAAATACATAAATGCGTGACCAAGTACGCTTCGCTGCAGCTTTTCAGCTTCTGAAACGTTGTCGAAGCCTTCATTGATAAAAAAACCAACACGACCAGCATCGTGGTTGCCTAAGAAGTTCATGAGTAATTCGGGTGATGAATCGGCATCTCGATAATAATCGTCATTGTCGAATAACTGCCCCAGGCGGGTAACGTCTTTATTATGGAAAAGACTGTCTTTCACGTTAAAGTGAAAGCCGAAATCTAGCACAGAAGGCAATTTTCCAGTGGTAGTAAATTTGCTCAATACAGCAGGGTTACCATCATACACTTCTCCAAATATATGAAAGTTAGGAATACCGGTGCTTTTGGCGTGCGCAACAATATGGGGTCCGAAACTTTGCCAAAAGCTTAAATCAACGTGTTTGACTGTATCGATCCTAAATCCATCTGGTTTAAATTCATCAATGATGTTTTTGAAGATTTCAGTCATCCCCTCAACAACCTCAGGATTGGCTGTATTTAAATCATCAAGCCCTGCAAAGTCGCCGTTTACAACACTCTCGCCTTGCCAATAGCTATCTCCTTGATTATTGTAATACTTAGAGTCGTTTAGCCATTCTGGAAACTTTACTGCTTTTTCAGCATCAAGTAGGAAAGGCGTGTAAGCATCGCCACTTTGGAGTTGTTCAGTACTTTTGTACTGACAGCCGGGCTCTTCTTTTATGAAAGTACCGTCAAGCTTATGGCATTCTTTGTATTTGATAACATCGGCGGTGTGGTTAGTGATAATGTCAAAAAAGACTTTCATTCCGCGCGCATGAGCTGCATCAATTAAACTGCGAAGATCTTGATTACTGCCGAAATGGGGATCAATTTCCGTAAAGTCGATAACCCAATATCCGTGGTGGCCAAAGCCGTCGCTTTGCACTGCGCGGTTTCTCAGCAACGGTGTCATCCAAATTGCGGTGACGCCCATGTCTTGAATATAGTCTAGCTTCGCCTCAATACCTTGAATATCGCCGCCGTGAAATGCCCATTTGGAGGTCTTATCAAGCCCACCAAACGAAATCGGTCGATTAGGATCGCCATTGTCATTGGTCGGATCGGCATTGTGAAAACGGTCTGGCATCACAAAATAAAAAATATCGTCTTTAATATCTCGCGTTAAGTATTCGGTATTTTTGGCTGCAATGCTATCGTCAAGGGCCTTAGATGACTCACTCGACTTTTGCGAGCAAGCGCCCAAAGCAACGAGAACTGAACTGAGAATCAATGTTTTTATGATGTAAGTATTTGCTAAACTACGTATTTTCATTTCAATGCTGTTTCCGTGTCTTCATGTTGAGTTCTGCCGCTTCTATTAACAAATAATGCGAGACATTTGTATTTGATTTATCCGTCTATTCCGCAAATAGGAGACCTAAGGAACGTCATGTCCTCTGGCAGTTTGAAATAACAAATACCAGTCTTCTCGCGATAAATTGACTTTGCCCGCTTGGGCACATTCCCTTATTCGGCCTATATGTGTAGTACCAATCACTGGTTGGATATTGAATGGATGCTTCAATAACCAAGCTAATAATATGGCGTTCGGACTACTGGAATATCGATTGGCAAGTTGACCAATTAATTTTGTTGTTGCCAATTCAGCGGGTGATGGGCTGGCGCTTGGCTTGCCGGTAAAAATGCCTTGTGCCAGAGGTGACCAAGCTTGCAGTTGGATATTTTGTTGCTCACAGAATTCCATCGTCCCACGCGGAAATCCGCTTTGGCTGCCCTCTTTCATATTGGTCGTGATGCTTTCTTCAACGAAGTCGGCATGCTGCAAGCTCATTTGCAGTTGATTCGCAATAATAGGAACTGAAATTGCCGACTGTAGCCACGCAATTTGACCGGCGTGCATATTCGACACTGCCAAATGTGAAAACTTACCCTGCTTGTGCAGTTTTTCGAGTGCTTCAGCTGAGTCATCAAGGTCCATTAAAGGATCAGGGCGATGAAGAAACAGGACATCAACGTTCTCAGATTGCAGGCGTCGCAAACTGCTATTTAACGCAGACGTTATCCACTCGGGCGACAAGTCATATTGTTTAACATTATGTGCGGGTGTTAGCTTGATCCCCACCTTGGTTTGCAACACCATTTTTTTACGCAAAGAAGGTGTTGCTTTGAGTACTTGTCCAAACACTTCCTCGGCTTTTCCGAATGTGTAAATATCAGCTAAATCAAATACATTTATCTTATTTTCTAGACAAGTTTCAATAATTTGCTGCGCTTCCTTCACCTCTTTTTCTTCTGCAGGAGCATCGCTCCAACCGCCACCCAATCCCATGCAACCATAAACGAGTTGGCTAGCTTGAGGGTAGTGGTCATGGATAGGAATTTCTGTCATCTTGATGATCTCTTTAGATAGTTAAATAAATGTAACAGCAAACGGCCCATGCTGATGAATGAATACGTATGCGGAGACGTTTTCCTTCATCGGACTGTCACGGTTTAAAGTGGTAGTAGTGTAGAGATTCGGTGTAAATTAGCAAATCTTAACGTTCGCAAAAAGTAACATTAGAATGCAATGGAAAAAGAAAAAAGGTTGAATAAGTGACTGTTTTGAGGTCAATGATGGAAGTTAGTCTCGAAACGCTTGTTTATGACAAGAACGATTTAAACGTTAAATTAGCTCGTTGAACTGAATTTGTCATTAATTTTGAGATAAATAGAATAAAAATGAAATAATTTATAGTAATCTAGGATCTACACTAAGGCAGCAAAATAGATGAGTTAATCAGAACGTTGCACCAAGTAATAATAAGAACCAAATAGTCAAAGGGACAGCATGTCAAAAAGTTATATAGAATTAGTAGAACAAGCAATTAGCTTACTTGATGACATTGGTCTTAGCGATTACAGAGAAGTTCTAGCTCCGTACTTTACTAGCAGTATTGGTAAGCATATCCGTCATATTGTTGACCATTTTCTGGCCTTGAAGGAAGCGAGTTGTAGCGGTCACATTAACTATAATAAACGCAATCGACATAGCGATATTGAACTCTCCCCAACAGCAGCTATTGCAGCATTTAAAAGTATAACGGAATGGTTAAACCAAACCTGTAGCAATCAGTTATCCAATCAGCGTGTTTCAGTACTTACAGAAATAGACATTAGTGACACTAGGTCGACAAGCTGTGAGTCTACCTTTGAAAGAGAACTTGTCTTTGTAGCAAGTCACGCAATTCATCATTATGCGTTAATTCGCATTATTCGAAAGATGCAGGGAAAAGATTTACCGGAATTCTTTGGTTACGCTCCCGCTACGATAACGCATTTGACGCATTCAGCGTAGATTGCATCGCCTCCGCACCTCAGCAATAAAATCGAACAGACAAAATTACTAGAGGGTAGCAATTCCACATTATTTTTGTGTGTTTGCGTGCTATTATACGCGCAATTACTTCTTATTCAGCACTAAACTATGTCTATAGAAACTACGTTACATGATCGCAGCGACAGCAAATGCGAGCTTTGCACTGGCACCGATAATCTGTCGGTTTACCCCTTACCGCATTCACCTGATGAAACCGCTAATTGCGCTGTATTGGTCTGTGCCACTTGTTTGGCGCAGATTCAAGACGCTGCTGAATTAGATATGAAGCACTGGCGTTGTTTGAACGATGCAATGTGGTCCACCGTTCCAGCAGTGCAGGTGTTGGCCTATCGCCTACTGCATAAATGTAGCGCAGAATCATGGGCACAAGATGCAATTGATATGCTGTATTTGGATGACGAAACTAAGGCGTGGGCTGATTCAGGCGTGGCAGACGACCGCGAGCCAACGCTTGACGTTAACGGTGTCCCATTAGCTACTGGTGATGCCGTTACTATCATTAAAGACTTGGATGTGAAAGGCGCAAACTTTACGGCTAAACGCGGCACCCCTGTACGCAACATTGGTCTTAGCGATAACCCTTTGCACATTGAGGGGAAAGTGAATGGTCAGCGAATTGTTATTATCGCGGCTTACACCAAAAAGAACTAATACTATTGATTTGGGGTCCAGTCGCGATAAGCCTCATAATCCTTGCCAACGTAGAGTTTTAGCAATTTTTCTGGGGCGCTAGGAAAGTGTACGCTGAGCAAAAGGCCTGGCGTGTGGTTAAAACTCTTATCGATACCAAGGGCATGAAATTTAGCGCCCATTTTTAGATATTGACGCGCCAACACAGGCATGTCTTTACCGTCATTTTCAATACTCTTTAAAAATGTGGTCAGTTGATCTTTTAAATTGACCTGTTGAGCCAGTTCGTCAATTTCTATATGACTTGTGAACTCAAATGGATTTACCGCATCAACTTGCGATGAACTTTGTATGTCTATTAAGCCTTGCTCAATGAGTTTGACACTGCGCGGATCGAACAACTTACTAATCGATACCGTTCCGTACAATGTTCTATATTGGGGGAATTTAGCTGCGAATCGGCCAATGCCTTTCCAAAGTAGCAGCAAGCCTTGATACGACCCTTGCATTTCCGGAACCAGAAAAGACCGACCCATTTCCATACAGGGACCTTGTTGATTCACAAAGCTGGGTTTGAAATTGAACATCTTTTGTAAGTACAAACCTGCGGGACCCTGTTGTTCCATTAATTTATCAGTGAGTCCCATGCGATACGCACCGACAATTTTAGGCTCTGTATTTTTAACGATAAATAAATGTGTGTATGTTGCATCAAACTCATCCGTGTCTAGGGCCTGTCCGCTACCTTCATTATGCATTCTAAAAACGATTTCACGTAATCGAGCAATTTCCTGAACTACCAAGGGTAGTTGAGATTGATAGCCGAAATAAACCGAATATTCCTTGTTTTCAAACAGCAGTTGTTCATTTGGCAACGCTTTAATTTCACTGATTAAGTGTTCAGGGGTAATTTCATCAATAATCGCTAACGGCTCTGTTACGGAGTCGGCAGGCCATTGATAACGCCAGCGAAGATCCTGAGCATAACTCAGAGATCTGCACAATATGGCTTTATCGCTGTGATTAAGTTGTTTATCAAACTGCTTTTGTTGAATAGCATGACCGGTGTTAATAATGATCTTAGCACCAGTTTTATTCAGCAATTCGCGCCCTAAAAATAACATTCTTAATTTAAAGTAAATTTTTTCAATACGATAAAAGTTAGCGCTATTCTGACCATTGACGAAAATAGGCACAAATTGGCAGCTATCGATACTAACAAGACGGCCAACAAGTTTATTCCAAATATGCTCACTAATGCCTGTTTTGGCTTTTTGGTAATACGATACTTTTCCTGCGGGAAAAATCAGCAGAGCGCCTTGTGACTGCACATGTTTAACGCAGTGACGCAGCGAGGGGCCATTTTTCGGATCATTTGCAGACAGTGGATTAGTGAAAATAAAATAATCAGAAATTTCCTTAAAAATGCCGAGGCCCTTATTTGCCAGTACTTTTAAATCGGGGCGCACTTCACCAATTAAACGCGCAAGTATAACCCCTTCAATACCGCCAAATGGATGGTTGCTGGCTATCACTACGGGGCCTGTTCTGGGTATTTTACTTTGTAATTCTTTTGCGCCTTGAATATCTAATTCAAGTATTTCTATTAGTCGGTCTGAGAAGTCTTCTTTGCTCAAGCCTTGCATTTCGTGTTGGCGATATAACATATCCATTTTTTTGATGCCTAGCAGACGGTCACCAAACCAAATAAGGGCTTTTTTGGCGACAGTTGGATTTGGCAATATGTTACGAATACTGATGATGTGTGGCATGGATTCCATTGTTTTTGAATGAAGAATATCTAAACGATAGTTACTGATAGAAAGAAGATTATCCTTTTTTCTTACATTTTGTTAGTGCTGCTTTCGTGTGGTTTAACAAAATATTGGTTTACCCATGCCCGTCTAATCTTTATGAGCAACTAAACTAATACTCATTTTTCTCCTGCTATAAATAATTGATTAACTTATAAAAAAATAAGAGAAACGCATGCTACTGATGTCTCAGATACATATCGATATTGCTAGAAACTCAACGGATGATTTCAACTTGTTTCATAATAAGGATCGTTGGCATTGGGTGCGCGGCAATCCATTTGAGGGCCCTATAGCGCTCGGGTTTCCGTTGGGGTGCGTTATTGAGAAGCTCTGCAAAGTAATGACGCCATCAACATTCTCGTAGGGCCTGACATTTCTGATGATGCAAATGAATTTAGTCCAGAATCGAACAGCAAAAAAGCAAGTTGTTCAAGAATGTGTTGCCTATGCCAACGAAGAGACACCTTTGTGTATCGCAAAAGTCAGATTGATTCCATTAAATAGTTTAATAAGCAAATGTTCTGATGAAATAGACGAGTTTTTTTGCCCGTTTCGGCTTCAAATAAGGCATAATATGAGGCGAGTTTTATGACGCCTTTTATTTAGTCTTTTTTAAACCTTTTTTACACTTATGCATGGTGGATTTGGCATGACGACATCGCTTACTATTCAAACCCCAGATGACTGGCAT
The DNA here is from genome assembly GCA_965660625.1 of Glaciecola sp. Taxonomy (GTDB): domain Bacteria; phylum Pseudomonadota; class Gammaproteobacteria; order Enterobacterales; family Alteromonadaceae; genus Glaciecola. The sequence goes on from CBFIAR010000009.1 coordinate 137,624, forward strand.
TTACATTTTCGTGACGGCGAAATGCTGAAAGAAACAGTGCCTGCAACCGCACGTTGTTTTAAGCGTGCGATCGCAATGCCCAATTTGGTTCCACCGGTTACAACAACGCAAATGGCTTTAGCTTATAAACAGCGTATTTTGGGTGCAGTACCTCAAGGTGTTGCGTTTGAGCCATTGGTAACCTTGTTTCTAACCAATCAAACCACTGCGCAAGAAATAAAAGATGCTAAAGCGGCTGGCATTGTTGCATCGAAACTTTATCCGGCTGGGGCGACAACTAACTCTGATGCAGCAGTAAAGGGCATTAAGGCACTTTATCCTGTTTTTGAAGCGATGCAACAAGTCGGTATGCTGTTGCTTATTCACGGCGAAGTAACCGAAGCGCATATTGATATATTCGATCGTGAAAAAGCGTTTATCGACATTTATTTGCGCGACATTGTGAATGATTTTCCAAACTTAAAAATTGTGTTTGAACATATCACAACGAAAGACGCGGTGGATTTTGTGCTGCAATCTTCAGATAACGTGGCGGCAACGATTACGCCACAACATTTATTGCTAAACCGCAATGATTTATTAGTTGGTGGCATTAAACCTCATAATTATTGCTTACCGGTGTTAAAACGCAATACTCATCAGCAAGCACTTAGAGCGGTGGTTGCATCCGGCTCTAAAAAATTCTTCCTAGGCACCGATTCAGCGCCTCACGAAAAGCATAAAAAAGAAAATGCCTGCGGTTGTGCCGGTTGCTATAGCGCTTGGAGTGCGATTGAGTTATATGCGCAGGTATTTGAAGATATCAATGCAATTGACAAGCTAGAAGGGTTTGCCAGCCATTACGGTCCTGATTTTTATGGATTACCGCGTAATACCGGCACAATCACACTGAACAAACAAAGCTGGGAAGTTCCTAGCACAATTCAATTACCGACATTTGATGACACCTTCGATAGGACTCTTGAAAGATCTCTTGAGCCTTCCGGCGATGAAATAGTGCCATTTTTTGCAGGTGAAACCCTACAATGGAAATTAGCATGACAGCAACTGACGCAAAAAGCGCCACTTCATTTTCTAACTTAGGTTTGTCAGAACCTTTGATGGAAGCACTAAATGCCCTTGAGTTTACGCAAATGACGCAAACTCAACAGGCCTGCTTGCCGGATGTGTTGGCTGGCGCTGATGTTGCAGTGCAAGCGAAAACAGGCAGCGGTAAAACCCTTGCATTTGGATTAGCGTTGCTAAGTAAAATTGATGTTGAAGCGAGAAACCCACAGTGCCTGATCATGTGTCCTACGCGTGAACTAGCCGAACAAGTTGCTGAGCAAATTCGCTTGTTGGCAAAACGCATGGCTAATTTAAAAGTGGTTTCTTTAGTTGGTGGCATGCCAATGGGGCCGCAAATAGTGTCACTACGCTACGGTGCAAACGTGGTGGTGGGAACCCCAGGCCGCATTATGGACCACATTGGTAAGCGCACGCTAAGCTTAAAAAAAGTTAATTGTTTTGTGCTCGATGAAGCCGATCGCATGCTCGATATGGGTTTTGAAGATGAGATGCGGGTGGTCATGCACCATCTTTCACAAACTGCCTTGGCGGCAACACGACAAACCTTGTTATTTTCAGCTACGTTTCCTGATCAAATTAAGAGCATTACGGAACAGTATCAGCGCAATGCAAAGATAATCAAAGTTGAAGACGGGCAGTTTGCGCCGAATATAGAGCAGCAGGCATATCGTATCAGCAACGAACATCGAACGCAGGCAGTGGCGGCCTTACTGACGCATCATCAAATTGAATCGACGATTGTGTTTTGCCGAACTAGACGTGAAACCAAAGAACTCAGTGAACAATTATATCAAATGGGCTTTACCGCGGTAGGTTTGCACGGTGATTTAGAACAGTCGGAGCGCAGTCAAGTACTTGCACGATTTGCGAATAAAACAGTGAGCGTTTTAGTGGCAACCGATGTTGCTGCGCGCGGGCTTGATATAGAGCGCGTCGACTTAGTCATCAATCACAGAGTGAGTGAAGATATTGACACTCATACACATCGAATTGGACGCACAGGTCGAGCGGAAGAGAAAGGTCTCGCGATCACGTTAATAGATGATAGCGAAGAAGGTAAGTTAGACGAAATAGCAGCAAAAACAGATGCCAAAATTAGCAAGCTGCATATTCAAGGTGTGCGCTTCCATGCAAACCGTATACGAGAACCAGAGTTTGTTTGTATTGCAGTTGACGGTGGTAAACGGGATAAGCTGCGTCCAGGAGATATTCTCGGGGCGTTAACTAAAGAGGCTGAAGTGCCTGGCGAAGATATTGGTAAAATTTCAATTTCTGCTAACCATACCTACATCGCCATAAAAGCGAGAAGCGTCAAGCGGGCATTGAACCAATTTCGTGAGCGTCGTATCAAAGGAAAACGCTTTAAAGCAAGAAAGCTCTGAGTTTCTAAAAAAATAGCTGATAGCTGAGTGATTTGACTTTTTTGCGTAAATTGAGATAGTAAACGCTACAATAATAAGTAAGGAAGCACCCATGAATAATAAACTGCTTGGTATCATCTTAATCATCATTGGTACGGCTTTATGCATTTGGGGTTATGATGTTTATGACTCTGCAGGTTCGCAAATTAAGCGCACTTTCAGCGGTGATACACCGATGGAAGCATGGTTAGGTTTAATCGGCGGTGCTTTGTGCATCGTCATTGGTATCTTTAAATTAAAATAAAGCACAAAACAGAGTCAGAGAGGGGTATCTCTGTTGCAGCTAAATAATAACTTAGGCGTCCGAGCCTAAAGCTGACATAGCGAGTTCAAATTTTTGCTCAAATTAACGTAGCTTTTTTAATCTTAAAAACCCAATGAGTGATAGACGGTTTTGGGCAGTTAGGGGTCGGTCGCAAAACATCTATTTAAGTTGAGTTTCGGCCTTTCAAGCACCATCTAACAGAAGTTTATCTTATGACGGCAATGGGGGGCTAAAGCGATGTATGGACTCCACCAATCTAATTAGTTAGCGTGGTAGTCGTCTAAACCAAAGGAGTCCATACAATGCAAAA
>CBFIAR010000010.1:0-113489 GCA_965660625.1 Glaciecola sp.
TTTTAACAAATTTAGATCAACTGATTAATTAATGAACTATTTTAATTCAAAATAGGGGTGCGGAATGACAGTTCTATTGACGTCTAGTGCAATTTAATACAACGGTGTGCCTTTTTGGGGGGCTTGCTGAAGTCGACTTTATGTTGGATAAAAAAAAGCCCTATTAGTACTTAGGGCTTCTGTGTTTTTCAGTGCTGCACATTTTAATAGGTGCTACTCGTCTAAAAAGCTTCTCAACTGTTCAGAGCGGCTAGGGTGGCGCAGTTTACGCAATGCCTTAGCTTCGATCTGTCTGATACGTTCACGTGTAACATCGAACTGTTTACCTACTTCTTCCAAAGTATGGTCGGTGTTCATATCAATACCAAATCGCATTCTTAATACTTTCGCTTCGCGCGCTGTTAGGCCCGCTAAAACTTCTTGAGTTGCGTTTTTCAAACTTCCACCAGTGGCAGAATCAAGAGGCTGTATAATCGTGCTATCCTCAATGAAATCTCCCAAGTGCGAATCTTCATCATCACCTATTGGTGTTTCCATGGAGATAGGCTCTTTGGCTATTTTAAGCACCTTGCGGATCTTGTCTTCTGGCATCAACATGCGTTCTGACAATTCTTCCGGTGTGGGCTCTCTACCCATTTCTTGGAGCATTTGACGAGAAATACGATTCAATTTGTTGATCGTTTCAATCATGTGCACAGGAATACGGATCGTTCTTGCTTGGTCAGCAATTGAGCGTGTAATTGCCTGGCGTATCCACCAAGTAGCATATGTTGAAAACTTATAACCACGACGGTATTCAAATTTATCAACAGCTTTCATCAAACCGATATTACCTTCTTGGATGAGATCCAAAAATTGTAAACCGCGGTTGGTGTATTTTTTCGCTATTGAGATTACCAAACGTAAGTTCGCTTCGACCATCTCTTTCTTTGCGCGACGAGCTTTCGCTTCACCAATCGACATTCTGCGGTTAATGTCTTTTATGTCTGGAATAACTAAACCAGTTTCAGCTTCAACAGCATTCATTTTACTGACGCTTCGTTCAATTTCTTCTTTAAATTCAAGAAGCTTCTCAACGTAAGGTGCTTTACCTTCAAGTGCTTTATATAGCCAATCTATACTCGTTTCATTACCCGCAAATGCCTTGATAAAATCTTTCTTTGGCATTTTTGCGTTCATTACGCAGTATTTCATAACCAAGCGCTCTTGGATTCGAACACGATCCATCATTCCGCGCATGTTTTTAACCATACGATCGAATTGCTTCGGTATTAAACGAAACTCTTTGAAGACTTCACTTAGCTCATGGATTTCTTTCCGTGATGCTTTGTGTGAGCGACCTTTCAGTTCTATTACGCTCATTACTTTATTGTATTGATTGCGTAATGCAGTGAATTTTTCTCGGGCTAATTCAGGGTCAACACCGGTGTCTTCTTCTTCCTCGTCCTCATCTTCAGCATCGTCATCTTCATCGTCAAGTTCATCTTGCGATAATTCTGACCCAATATGCGTTGCGGTAGGCGCTACATCTTGCTCATTTGGATCAACGAAGCCAATGATAATATCACTAATGCGGATTTCTTCAGCTTCGAACAAATCCCATTGGTCAAGTAAATAGGTTATTGCTTCTGGGTATTCTGCAACGGAGCACTGAACCTGGTTAATACCATCCTCAATGCGTTTGGCTATTTCAATTTCGCCTTCGCGTGTTAGTAGTTCAACTGTACCCATTTCTCGCATATACATGCGAACCGGGTCAGTTGTGCGACCGATTTCGCTTTCAACTGTTGCTAGCGCCTGTGCCGCAGCTTCAGCTACGTCTTCATCTGCAGACGATTCTTGCATAAGCAATTCGTCAGCGTCTGGTGCAGACTCCGAGACTTTAATTCCCATGTCGTTAATCATGCGAATGATATCTTCTATCTGATCAGAATCGACAATGTCTTGAGGGAGGTGATCGTTTACTTCGGCAAAGGTCAAATAACCTTGTTCTTTACCTTTTGCAATCAGGAGTTTTATCTGGGACTGCTTGCTCTGCACAATATACCTTACACTTAATTAGGAGTTGTTAAACGCGAATAAACCAGTTAGTTGATAAGTAGTTTATTTTCAACCCGTTAAACGACACTAAGGATTGCTACCCTTAGCTTGCTTTATCGTAGCGTTTGCGAATGCGCTAGTCTAACACGAAACGCCTACTTCTGACTATCAATTGTTCTTACGAATTTCATATAATATTGGTTCAGCTTGGCGCTTTTCAAGTACCTTGATGATTCTATTTAATGCTTTGCGTAGGCGTTTAAGTGTGTATTACTAATTAAACTCGTTTGCCGATGTTATGTCTTATCGGCAACTCAAAAAAAAACAGTAAAAATCGACAGGCGTTACTGCAGTTTGCGCATTAATAAACTCAACTCTTGCTGCTCGTGTTCAGTTAATTCTGAAAATTTGGTTTTTGCTTCTAATTCATCTAAGCGCGCCCTAAAGTGCCATTTAATCAGGTTTTTGAAGCAATCAACATAGAGTGCTTTTGTGCTTGTGTCTGACGACACAACGTCGCTTTCTAAAAGCTGTGCAAGATGTCGACTGTTAGGGTGGTCACGAAAAGCCTCCAAAACCATCCCTGTACTTGCCTTTGGGTTCGCATAACAATATGAATGTAAGTCAATTAATAAGGGAATACCTGAAATGGCGGTGTTCTTAAGAGGCGCCAATTTAACATTTGTGCAATCTGACGCGAGATTCGGCGAATCCATTAATAACCGCAGCATCATGCGCAGTGGCGATTGTTTAATTCTCTGTGGTAGCTGATAGTCGATTTTTCGAGGAGCTTTACGACTGTTCGCGTTTTTAATATCCCGGGCCAGGGTCTCTTTTGCTTCCTCACCAAACAGTTTGCTTAGGTCGAACATCAAAAGTTCTCGTTGGGTGTCGCCTTGAATTTTCTCAATCAAAGGCATCGCTTCTGACTTAAGCGCGGCTTTGCCTTCATTTGATGCAATTGAATGGCGTTGTAATAGATTATCAAAAAAGAATTTTGATAAGGGTACCGCTTTGCTTAGCAAGTTTTCGAAAGCTTCTTTTCCTATTTTGCGAACCATTGTGTCAGGATCTTCATCATCGGGCAGGAACAGGAACTTCATACCAACGCCGTCTTTTAGAAATGGCAGTGCGTTCTCGAGCGCTCGCCATGCTGCTTCGCGACCTGCTCTATCGCCATCATAGCAACACACAATTTCAGACGTTGATTTAAACATTGCTTGAATGTGCTCAGCAGTGGTTGCTGTGCCAAGTGCTGCAACCGCATAATCAATGTCGAATTGAGATAATGCGACAACATCCATGTAGCCCTCTACAACTAGTAAGCGCTCGAGCTTTCGATTATTCTGGCGTGCTTGATATAGACCAAAAAGTTCAAATCCTTTGTGGAAAATTGGCGTTTCAGGACTATTGAGGTACTTAGGTCCATCGTCTTGCATGACGCGACCGCCAAACCCAACAACACGACCACGTTTATCTCTGATAGGAAACATGACACGATTTCGGAAGAAATCAAAGCGCCTTTTATTATCATTTTCTGAAATGAGCTTCAGTTCGAGCAGTCTTGACTGCTTATGTTCATCAGTACCAAATGTGTTTAGCACTGAATCCCACTCAGGAGGCGCGAAGCCCATATCCCAAGCTTTTACTACATCGCCACTCAGGCCTCTTCCTTTTAAGTATTCAATGACTTCGGGCGCCTGAGAATGATGCTTTAATTGGTGTTGGAAATATCGAGTTACCGATTCCATCAATTGATAGTCTTGTTCGCGCTGACTTTTTTGTTGAGGTGTGGGTGCTGGTGCCCCGCCTTTTTCTCGGGGAACATCAACACCATAGGTTTTTGCTAGTTCTTCGATAGCTTCTGGAAACTCAAGGCGGTCAAATTCCATTAGGAAACTGATAACATTGCCTTTCGCACCGCAACCAAAACAATAATAAAACTGCTTTTCTTGGCTGACAGAAAATGAAGGACTTTTTTCGTTATGAAAAGGGCAGCAGGCCTGATGATTCTTGCCCGCTTTTTTCAGTTTAACTCGCGCATCAACAATATCGACAATATCGCTGCGTGCAATAAGGTCATCAATAAAGTCTCGAGGAATGCGACCAGCCATAAGATTAGGCTAATTTAGCTTTGATGCTACCGCTTAATGCACCCATATCGGCGCGACCTGTTACTTTTGGCTTTAACCATCCCATCACTTTACCCATGTCCTGCATGGACTCAGCACCTGTCGCCGCCATTGCTTCATCAATTAAGGTATTGATTTCATCAGCTGTTAGCGCTTGAGGTAGGAACTTGGTAATAACAGCAATTTCAGCCTCTTCAATGTCTACTAAATCTTGACGCCCTGCAGCTCTGAAAGGGGTAATAGATTCATTGCGCTGTTTAACCATTTTGGTCAATATAGCAAGAACGTCGGTATCATTTAATTCGATACGCTCGTCGACTTCACGCTGTTTTACAGCAGCGAGTGCCATTCTCAATGTTTTCAGCGTCGCTTTGTCTTTAGCGCGCATGGCATCTTTTTGAGCTTCTTTTAATGTATCTAATAAAGTCATCGTTATCATTCCTTTAAGGCAGTCTATTCGTGTAGACCCTTGATATATTTTTGTTTCGCAGAAACAAAAACGGACGTCATAAAGACGCCCGTTTTGAATTTAATTGGCTCGAAACCAGTCAATTTACGCTACGCGAATTAGTACAGCTTGATACGACGTGCGTTTTCGCGAGCTAACTTTTTCATGTGACGCTTTTTCGCAGCAGCTTTCTTGCGCTTACGTTCCCAAGTTGGTTTCTCGAAAAATTCGCGACGGCGAACTTCAGACAGTACACCCGCTTTCTCACATGAACGTTTGAAGCGTCTAAGCGCGATATCAAACGGTTCGTTATCTCTTACTTTCACGATTGGCATTAATTCATCACCTTAAGATGTTTTATCTACCAGGTATGTTGTATTACCCGGGCTTAAAAAATGGTGCGGAATACTAAAACTTTTGTAATTACTTGTAAAGAAGTTTAGTACAAAAATATTCAATTTTGTTTGTTTTCCGTCAGCGATGCGCAGTATATACTAGCATCATATCGAATGCACTGTGATCATTGGCTATTTTAATGCTTTTTTGTCAGTTACCATGTAAGTAACTGAAAGCATTGCAAAGCTACTTTCATCGCTTTTGTTAATGCGTTGCGCAAGGCTTACCCAACAGCGTTCTCTTGGGCCATATAGTCGCACTACAACATAAAGCGCTTTATTTTTTACTGAGTATTTACATGAAAATTTTAGGTATTGAAACATCTTGTGACGAAACCGGTGTCGCAATTTACGATACAGACAATGGTTTAATGGCTCACGAGCTATACAGCCAGGTGAAATTGCACGCAGACTACGGTGGTGTGGTGCCAGAACTAGCGTCGCGTGATCACGTCCGAAAAATAGTGCCTTTAATCAAACGCACAATTGCTAATTCTGGACTAGACTCACGCGATATCGATGGTGTTGCATTTACTCGCGGGCCTGGCTTAGTGGGAGCGTTACTCGTTGGTTCGTCAGTGGGGCGCAGTTTAGCCTATGCTTGGGGCGTGCCAGCTGTAGGCGTTCATCATATGGAAGGACATCTCCTTGCACCGATGCTAGATGATAATCCACCTCCTTTTCCCTTCATTGCTTTGTTGGTATCAGGTGGGCACAGCATGATTGTCGATGTAAAAGGTATCGGGCAATATACTGTTTTAGGTGAGTCACTGGATGACGCTGCAGGAGAAGCATTTGATAAAACAGCGAAACTCCTTGGTCTCGACTATCCTGGAGGTCCTTTGTTGGCAAAGTTAGCAGAAAAGGGTGAACCGGGACATTATAAATTCCCCCGACCAATGACCGATAGGCCGGGTTTAGATATGAGTTTTAGTGGTTTAAAAACATTTGCAGCAAATACTATTCGAGCTTGCGACGGCAGTGAACAAACTAAAGCAAATATCGCTTATGCATTTCAAGACGCGGTTGTGGATACCTTGCTCATTAAATGTCAGCGTGCTTTAAAGCTAACGAAACAAAAACGTCTAGTCATAGCAGGGGGAGTCAGCGCCAACAAACAACTTAGAGCCACTTTGCAAGACTTGAATCGCCGCAAAGGAATTGATGTATATTACCCTGCTTTTGAATACTGCACTGATAATGGTGCAATGATTGCGTTTGCAGGAGCACAACGCTTGCTAGCGGGGGAGTCCGTGGGGCTCGATACGAAAGCGATGCCAAGATGGCCGCTTGATTCTCTTCAGGCAATATAAAAGGCATTAGCGAAAGGGCACAAAAAATGAACATGCTTCTGGTGAAATAGTTGCTACTAGAGGAGTAAAGGTAAGCTTAATTTACTTTTTCTATTCGCTTTGAATGCTGTTTTTAATACTGTTATTACTCATTTACTTTGCCTTTTTTCCAAATTTTGCTTTCTTCGCCGTGAAGTAAGCGACGGATATTGTCGCGATGCTGCCATATAATAAGTATGGACAGCATAAGCACAGCATACAAATATTCGGGCTTGAAAAAAAGAGTATAAATCGGTGCAAGTATTACCGTAATAATGGCCGCCAATGACGAGTAGCCACTTATGATGACGACTAATATCCAGCTTCCCAATAGCAAAATGGCTAAGTTAAATCCCATTGAAATTAGACAACCTAACGCAGTTGCTACGCCTTTCCCACCCTTAAATTTAAAAAAAACAGGATACATATGGCCCAGACATGCCGCTATGGCGATAGCACCTATCGATATTGGGTCAACACCGAATAGAAAAGCAGCATAAACACTTACGGTGCCTTTCAATATATCGAAGATTAAAACTAAGATGGCAGCGAACGGCCCAGCAATGCGCAGAACATTCGTGGCACCAGGGTTTCCGGAACCCTGCTGGCGCGGGTCGCCTTTACCAAAAAGATGACAAACAATAATCGCACTAGAAATTGAAGCCAAAATATATGCGACAAAAATCATCATCAGCGTGAATGAAATCATATACTTGGTCCCTATGTTGCGGTTACACTTAGCTTTAGATTACTCGAAGGTGAAAAAAATCGCTAGGCGATTAAGTTATTGTCATGGATTTAGTTAAAATACAGGGCCTAACGGTCCACGCACTTATTGGTGTTTTCGATTTTGAAAGGCACGCAAAGCAAAGGTTAATCCTTGATGTCGATATGCATACCGACCTTAGTTTAGCTGCTGCAACAGACGATGTAGCCAATACGATTGACTACGGCAAAGTGGCGCAACGATTGACTGAGATTTCGAATGAATCGTCATATTTTTTACTCGAGGCTTTAGCAAAAAAAATGCTCGATATGATATTTGTAGAATTCAAGCCGCAAAAAGTGACGCTTACCGTTAATAAACCGGATATTCTCAAAGAAGCGCAAAATGTTGCCATTAGTATGACCAGAGAATGCAGTTAGTGCCGCATTTTATGCTTATAAGTGTCGGTTCCAATATTGACAAAACGGCGAATACCGACGCAGGGTTAAATGGCTTAAATGATGCATTCAATAATGTGCGAATTTCACCCGTTTATGAAAGTGAGTCAGTTGGCTTTAAAGGAGACACCTTTTTCAATCTAGTGGTGTCAGCCGAAACGGATGCTACTGTCGGTCTCGTTTGTGAAATATTAAAACAAATTGAAGATGAAAATGGTCGCGTTCGCGGTACAGAAAAATTTGCCCCTCGCACACTAGACTTAGACTTACTAACGTTTGATGAACATGTTATCGAGCACCCTATTATCTTACCCCGTGAGGAAATTCTCTATAATGCTTTTGTGTTAAGACCCCTCGCCGATTTAGTGCCACAGCACATGCATCCTGTTGTAAAAAAAACATACCAATCTTTATGGCAGCAGTACGACAAACAAAAACAGAAATTGTGGCTTGCTGACTACACATGGAACAAGACGAAAATATGACGTTTTTTGAAATAATTATCCTCGCTATCATTCAAGGTTTAACCGAGTTTTTACCTATTTCTAGCTCCGCCCACTTAATTTTGCCTGCCGAAATTTTAGGCTGGCGTAACCAAGGTTTGGCCTTCGATGTTGCTGTGCATGTGGGCAGTTTACTGGCGGTTTTTATTTACTTAAGGAATGACGTGGTGAATCTTGCCGTAGCATGGTTTTCTAAGGGGTTTGGCAATCAGCAAACAACGCAAAGCAAGCTCGCTTGGTGGATTATTATAGCGACTATTCCAGGCGTGGTTTTTGGTTTTTTTATGAAGGACTGGATCGCTCTTAACGCCAGGACTGCTTTAGTCATCGCGATTACGACGATTATTTTCGGCTTGTTGCTTTGGTATGCTGATATCAGAGCAAAACAAACTAAAACGATTGAACAAATTGGCGTGAAAGAAGCCCTCATTATTGGTTTAGCTCAAGCTGTCGCTATTATCCCTGGCACGTCTCGTTCAGGCATTACCATGACCGCAGGCTTGATGTTAGGTCTTAATCGTGAAAGCACTGCGAGATTCTCATTTTTGTTATCCATTCCTATTATTCTTGGTGCTGGCCTTTTTTCAGTCTTGGAATTACTGGGCAGTGTCGCTGAAGTCGATTGGAATGAATTATTTTACGGAGCCGCATTTTCTTTTGTGGCTGCTTATTTATGTATCTTTTTGTTTTTAAATTGGATTGCCAAAATAGGCATGCTGCCATTCGTTATATATCGTTTGGTATTAGGTTGCGTATTGTTATACATAGTTTTGGGTTAATTTACATACCCAAATTAGACTTTCGTTTATCAAAAGGGCTGTTAATATGACCGATACAATATTTACAAAAATAATTAATAAAGAAATTCCTGCCGACATATTGTTCGAAGATGAAAAGGTATTAGTGTTCAAAGACATCAACCCGCAAGCGCCAGTGCACTTTTTAGTTATTCCAAAAAAGGCCATTGCTACAACCAATGATATCGTCGCTGAAGACGAAGCGTTAGTCGGCTATATGCATCGCGTAGCTGCAAATGTCGCAAAAGACATCGGCGTTGCCGAACAGGGTTTTAGGACAGTAATGAATTGTAATCAAGATGGTGGGCAGACGGTTTACCATATTCATTTACACGTTTTAGCTGGGAAACCATTGGGCTGGCCTCCATATCAAGAGCGGTTAAAAAGCTAAATAAATTCATGTGGTTGTCATGGCTAGTAGCGAATTTCGGTTGTATCGTGGCAAAGTCAGTCAACGGGTAATATGTCAGCAAGGTTAGGCCACTTTGTTTGATGCAAATATAAAAATATAAGGTTTTATTTCCATGTCTACTCAAAATGCACTGTTAACCATCTTAGTCGAGAAAATTAACAACGATACTCTGGTACTGCCAACTCTCCCTGCTATTGCATTAAAAGTACGCAAGTCAGCTGACGATCCAAATATCAATCTAAACGGGATGGCGGATGTAGTCGGGCAGGATCCATCTCTAAGCGCGCGAATGATTAAAATTTCTAATAGCGCATATTTGGGACGTTCCGTCAAAGTCACTTCAACAACGCAAGCTGTTACTCGCATCGGTTTAAATCAAGTTAAGAACATTGCTACTGCGTTAGCGATGGAACAGTTGTTTGTTTCTAAGAATCCAGTTGTGAAAAAGTACATGGCGAAGATGTGGACTGACACCGTCGATATCGTAGCAAATTCAATGGCGGCTATGCTGACTTATAAAGTAGCAACGGGCAAGAAGAACCTTAATTTAGATACTATTGCGCTGTCAGCTCTGGTGGCTAATATCGGTGCGCTGTCTGTTTTAACCGAAGCAGAACGTCATGATAGCGTCTTTGCCAATGCTACTTTTCTAGAGGTTGCTATTGAGACCTTATCTGGTCGCATCGGTGGCAGCATAATGCGTGAATGGCAATTTAACGATGTCTTTATTCAATGTGCAGAGCACTGGAGAGACTTGGAATTCAATGAACCTACCGTTGGCCCTATTGACTTTGTTCGTATCGGTGCAGCCTTGTCTAATCAAGTGAAAAATGGTGACGAGATGTTAACTTTAGCACAGAAAAAAGGTATTTTTGATGACGTTGATGTTTACCAATCGCCTGAGTTTATTGAAATGAGAGACAACGCGAAATCTATATTTGCATAAGACGCCATGTTGAGTCCGATTGGTACTTTATCAGTGTCGATCTGACTTAATATCACGTAAAAACAAGCCCAGAAATTGCTGGTTTTTTTCGGCGCTTTGCCGGTGTTTTGGTCTGTTACTGGATGGCAAGAGACTTAACCGTTTTGCCTTATAAATCTCTCGCCATATCAGGATTTGCTGGGAACTATCCTGTTCCGAATAGCTGCTCTATAACGAGGCTGTCCTTCTTGCAAACTTCTTAGCAAATGTTTTTATGTCTCGATTGTTGCAAATAATATTGTCATCTTGAATTTCGTGCTTCTCTAAGGCTGCATCAACGCCAATCATTACCGCATCTAAACACACTTGTGATTCGAGTGTTTCGTCAGTAACGAATCTGATTTTTCTTGGTGCCTGTGTTTGTTCTTGGCTTATTTGTTGGAATGTTCTTGCAGCATGAGCCAGAGGCTTGCCGTTGCAGGTTAAAAGCGTTGTAAAACGTTTGATATTTTTGTCGCCTGCTTTTATTAAATCTTGTGCCGCTGATAGCCCTTGAGTTGCTGCTGTGTAGCAAACTTTAGTTTCGAATGTATCGTCACCTGGACGAAACTGAACATTCGTAGCAGAAACAGAAATACTAAAAGCAATTGTCGCAATTGTGAGTGATGTTAACAGTGTTTTCATATGAGTATCCCAGTAATAATATTGTGCAACAACATTGTTGCCTGATAAATAATACTGATTTAAATAAGCATATCTAGTGTTTTTGTAATTTTATTACATTTTATCCAATAAAAAGTCCAGCTTTAACTAATTTATGTAATTAAATTACTATTTATTAACAGGTTGGTGTTCCAGTTTACGTTGTTTTTACACTATATACAAAATTATAAACTCGTTTTCAGTGCATGCTGGTATTGGGTTTTTCTTTCTTTTGGGAGGCGTTTTGATGGGGCTTTGTTACTGTACTGGTTTATGTTCGTTTTTGGATTAAATGTAATAAAATTACATTTTGAGGTTGATCGAGTAATCAACCTCAAATGCAGCCTTATTCTGCCTCAACTTCAAATATTTTGCGGAGGGCTTCGGCAAATTCAACAACTTCTCCAGACATAAGCGTAAAATCAGCATCTAACTTAACATTGATTTCGTCTTTTGGAATATCTTCGTTTTGTTCTTTTACGACATCAGTAAATTTCAAACGCTTTATGGAAAGATCTTCGCCAATAATGCAAGTGAGGCGGTCTTGCCATGCAATACTTAATTTTTGTATCAACATGCCTGATTGCAAGTGCGCGAGTATTTCGGGAGCATCCAAATCTTGTGATTTACATCTAATTGTTGCGCCATCTTCTGATGGTGATTTAAACTCAGCTTCGTCAAGTATTTCAATTTCTTCCGGTGCATCTTGCATCACCCAGGATGTTAACGTTTCCTGTTTGCTACTTTTTGCAAAGGGAACGACAGGAAGCGAACCAATACATTTTCTAATACAAGCAAGAAAAGCTTCAGCTGCGCCATCAGAACTCGCATCAACAACGACAAGGTTATGCTCCGGCGAAATAAAACCGTGAGTGACACTGTTTTTTGTGAACGCTTGAGGGAGTAGCCGATGAACAATTTCTTGCTTCAAATCTTGCTGTGATTTCTTTGGAACGGGTGATCCTGTTTCGGCCTCAATTTGCGCTACTTTTTCAGCGAGTTCGTTATTTATCACTGACGCTGGCAATATGCGCTCTTCTTTCTTGAGAACTAACCAGTAACGATTAGCTGTCTTTTGAAACAACATGTCGCTATTTCTAAATGGCGAAGTCCATCCCATGGTTGCGATATCTTGAGAACCGCAGGGACGAAAAGACATGCTTTCCAACTGCGTTTGAAGCTGATCTTCTGTAAGCGCTAACGTGTTTGTTAGCTGATATAACTTAAGGTTTTTGAACCACATATTTATTCTAATAATTATCCATAAAAAAGTGGACGCACTCTACCAATCTGGACGCCGCTGGTCAAAACCAATTTTAATAAGGACACACCTGTTTCAGCATTAACAATTTTAACAAGGACACACGTGTTTCAGCATTAAAGAGGTGTGTCCTTATTGATAAATTGCAGCAATAGATGAGGCAAAAAATGCCAACGTTGATAAGGCATGCATTTAAACAGTAAATAGGTGTGTCTTTATTGGAGGGATGAATTTATAGTTGATGTCATAAATAGTAGTATTTGCGCAACTAAACGCTAACAAGTGTTGGCTGGCTGGGTTTTGTGTACTTACTTTTTAAAATAATTTGTTATTTTTGCTAATTCTTTTAGATATTTAATAAAAATGTCACAGAATACTTCAATAATGGCGGTCAATTAAATATGTCACGGGTTCAAGCAATGTCTCGCACAATTTTGTTAGTTGAGGACGAAGCCCCTATTAGGGAAATGCTTTCTTTTGTTTTAGAGCAAGCTGGTTTTAATGTAGTTGAAGCAGAAGACTTCGATGTTGCTTTGGAAAAAGTCAAAGAACCTTACCCTGACCTCATTTTACTCGATTGGATGTTACCGGGTGGGAGTGGTGTTCAGTTGGCGAAAAAGCTCAAGCAGCACGAATTTACACGAGATATACCGCTGATAATGCTTACAGCTCGAGGTGAAGAGGACGATAAAATACGAGGTCTTGAAGCAGGTGCTGATGACTACGTCACAAAGCCCTTCTCACCAAAAGAGTTGGTTGCTCGTATAAAAGCAGTAATGCGTCGCGTAACGCCGACTTCGAAAGAAGAGCCTATCGAATTTAATGGCTTAATATTGGAGCCTATCTCTCACCGCGTAACTGCCAACGGCGATCCCTTAGATATGGGACCAACGGAATTCAAGCTATTACATTTTTTCATGACTCACTCAGAGCGAGTATATAGTCGTGAACTGCTACTCGACAACGTTTGGGGCACTAATGTTTACGTCGAAGACCGCACGGTTGACGTGCACATTCGCCGCCTGCGTAAGGCGCTATCGCAACATGGCCATGATGCGATGATACAAACCGTCCGTGGCGCAGGATATCGTTTCTCAAATAAGATTTAAATGTATTACCCACGCTCATGGACAAAAAGTATATTACGGCTATTTATTTACCTGGCCTTAATTGTGCTCTTTGGTGTTTATCTTGAAAATGTTACCTTAGTACTACTTGTAGCTGCGGTAACGTTGATTGTTTTTAACTACCTACATTTATATAAATTAACTAAGTGGCTATGGCAAAGCAGAAAGATGTCACCGCCGTCTGCTTCGGGGCTATGGGAGCACGTGTACGAGGGCGTTTATTATTTGCAGCGCCGCAACCGTAACAAGCGTCGGAATTTAGGTGAATTAGTTAAGCGCTTCCGCGAAGGTTCTGAAGCTCTCCCTGATGCGGTGGTCGTGGTTGATAATGAAGCCAAAATTGTATGGTGTAACCGGCATGCCAGAATAGAAATAGGGCTGAAGTGGCCCGACGATTCTGGACGTAGAATCGACAACCTGATTCGTCACCCTAAGTTTATTGAGTATTTTCACTCGGGTGAATATCATTTCCCGATAGAAATCCCCGCGCCCACAAATCCAAGCAAAACATTTGAATACCGCATTATGACATATGGTGAAGACCAGCTATTGCTCATAGTCAGAGACGTTTCGCGGGTGTCACAACTAGAAGAAATGCGCAAAGACTTCGTAGCAAATGTGTCGCATGAACTGAGAACACCACTCACGGTCATTAATGGCTATCTAGAAGTACTCACCGCGGACACTAGTGATGAGAAACCATTTGTGCAAAAAGCGATGAACGAGATGGGGACGCAAACTAAACGCATGCAGGCGCTCATTGAAGACTTGCTTATTTTGTCCCGTATCGAAGCGTCAGCAGAACGAATATATGAAAATACAATTAATATGACGACGCTTTTGAAGCAAGTGGAAACCGAAGCGAAAACCCTAAATACTGAAAAGCAACATCACATTTCATTTAAAGTAGACGATGGTTTACGTATTTTTGGGGTTGAAACTGAAATGCGAAGCGCCTGTTCCAATCTGATCTTCAACGCCATCCACTACACGCCAGCTGGTGGAAATATAAAAGTAGTGTGGAAGAAGCGCGCTGGTGGTGCCTATTTTGGAGTAGTTGATAATGGCGATGGCATTGAAGAAAAGCATTTGCGCAGACTAACCGAACGTTTTTATCGAGTAGACAAGGCGCGTTCAAGAAAAACCGGCGGTTCGGGCTTGGGCTTGTCAATTGTGAAACATGTACTAAATCATCACAACTCGTTTTTAAATATTGAGAGTAAAGTTGGCAAGGGCAGTGAATTTTCATTTATACTACCTCCAGAACTTATTTATGAAACTAGTCTGGACTCGTGAGCCGCCCAATATCAACTAAAAACATCTGTGGGAAAATCCATAGCAGCCTGAACGACAAGAAACCTTTACTGTGTTTATGGCTAGGAGTATTCCTATTGCTGCCAATACAGGTAACTGCCCAGTCTGACAAAGATGAGCCTGTACTTAACCTACCAGTAACTAATCTTCCTCACCTCGAAACATTTACAAGCAAACAACGCCCTATTGAACTGCCTGAGATCATTCCAAGCAACTTGGAAGAATTAAGCAATGAAGATAGTCTAGCGGGTGTTTATGGCAGCATATCCTCGGTTGGTTCCGACACCTTAGCAACATTGATTTCATTATGGTCGGAAAGATTTAAAACAGCCTATCCACACGTGAAATTTCAAATTCAAGCATCAGGTTCGGCAACTGCCCCCCAAGCACTAACTCAAGGTACTGCAACGATTGGCCCAATGTCACGCGCGATGACAGCGAGTGAGATCAGTCGTTTTACCCAAAAGTACGGCTATCCACCCACTACACTGATTGTTGCAGTTGATGCAATTGCCATTTATGTTGAGAAGAATAACCCCATTGAATCACTCACACTACAACAAGTTGATGCACTTTTTTCAGCCACTCGCTTCTGTGGTTTGTCCAAAAAAATAGACACCTGGACTGACATCGGTGTGACTAAGTTTGGTGAAAATCGAGAAGTGCTGCTATACGGTCGTAATTCCGCATCAGGCACCTACGACTTGTTTAAGAAGCAAGCACTGTGTGAAGGCGACTTCAAAGCCACAGTCAACGAATTACCGGGTTCTTCATCAGTCGTGCTATCTATTGCATCTTCTGTTGGTGGTCTTGGTTATGCCGCTCTTGGGCGCTTTGATGAAAACGTGAAGGCTCTCTCTATTAGCACACAAAAGCACGGTAATACTGTATATATCGAGCCAAATACAGAAAATATTACGTCGGGTACGTATCCCTTTTCTCGCTATCTATACATCGTGGTAAATAAACCACCCAACGAACCTTTACCGGTTTTAGAGCGCGCTTTTTTAACTTTCATTTTGTCTGAGGAAGGACAAAAAATGGTGAGTGAAAATGGCTACTATTCGGTAGATACTATGCTTAGGGATAAACAGTTAGCTTCTATCCTGCGTTAATTCTACCGTGTTTAGCTAAGAGGCTCCTGCTCTTCATACTAACTAACTAGCTAATAAAAGAGACAATTCAAACTCCTTTCGTCACTCGTTGTGTGAAACTTTTGTGACAATCCTGTCATGTAACATAACTGTCATTTACATCGAGTAATCTTCTCCCAAAATTTGAAGCAATAAATTCTTACTATTGATGTTTTGGAGAAAAAAATGAACTTGAACGGACTATTCAAAGTTTCTGCAATCGCAGCTACTTTAGCGTTAGGCGCATGTGGCGGAGATATTAATATTTCTGAAGGAGACATCATTGACAACAGTGTTGTTAATAATGACAACAGTGGCGGCACGCCTGTTACTCCTACTCCGGATGATACAAAACCAGGTTCAGTTGATACTTTCCTAAGTGGTCAAGTGTCCACAGCATTGGGTCAATCGATTGAAGTGAGAGAACTTTCTGGTCGCCTTACTGACGCTGATGCAGTCAATGGTGTTATTACACTCACTAACGATACGGTATGGGCATTAACTGGCCCAGTTTTTGTTGGTAATGACAAAGCAAATAGTGTGACACTAGAAATTGAGCCAGGCACTATTATTTTTGGTAGCCGAGGTGCTGATTATTTAGTTATCAGTCGTAATTCAAAAGTGGAAGCGGTAGGCACTGCTGAAGCTCCAATCATCTTTACTTCATACAACGACGTTATTGGTGAAGAAGTTCAAGCAGGGCAGTGGGGCGGGATGATTGTCCTGGGTAATGCACCAACCACAAAATGCCCAATTGACGGAACGGATTGTTCATTACAAGTTGAAGGCGCAGAAACAGGCGCAGTCTTCGGTGGTGCAAACGATGCTGACAATTCAGGTACCTTGAAATATGTCGTAGTTAAATACGCTGGTTTCGAAATTGCTCCTGATAATGAATTAAACGGTATCACTTTTGGTGGTGTTGGTTCTGGTACACAAATCGATTACCTACAAGTGCACGCAAATGCGGATGATGGCGTTGAGTTTTTCGGTGGTTCAGTAAATGCAAAGCATTTGGTACTCACTTCAATTCAAGACGACTCGGTAGATTGGGATAACGGCTATAACGGTAAACTACAGTATGTTTACGTAGAGCACGCACCTGATGGTTCTGATGCTAACCGCGGTATCGAAGGCGACGGCGACGGCGGTGACGGCGAAGCATTCTCACTTCCAAAAATTGCTAACATTACCATTATCGGCAACAGTTTCGATACAGCAGACGCTGACTCTGAAGGTGTTTTATTGCGCGACCAAACTGGCGCAAACATCATTAACATGTTGATCACTGGCCCTGCAGGAATGGGTGAGTGTTTAGAAATGGATAATGATGCGACCGTACAAGGTAACCTTGCTGACGGCGATATCACTATCACGAATTCAGTGATTGCTTGTTCAGAGGCATTTAACTTTGGCGCAACTGATGTTGATTTGAATACGTGGTTTGGCACAGAGCAACAAGGAAACAGTATCATTGCTTTTGCTGACAGAGCTAATGTCGGTCTTAACAGTGACGGTACGTTAACTGCAGAGAGCGCTTTGCGCACTTCGGGTGGAAACCCAGCAAATTTAGACACATTCTTCGATACCAATGCCTTTGTTGGCGCAATAGGTGCTGATGATTGGCGCCAAGGTTGGGCATTTGGCTTTGGCGGTGGTGAAGTGGGTGTTGTCGCTTCAGCCTCGGGTTGCCCTGCTGGAACAACAACTATTCCGGCGGTTGATGGTACAACTAATACTTGCCAATTATCTGGTCGTATTACTGCTAATTTACGTTTAACTGCGGGTAATCACTATGCATTGTCTGAGGCCGTATTTGTTGGTGGCGACAATGTTGATAGTGCTACACTAACTGTCGACCCGGGCGTCGTTGTTTACGGTAGCTCAGGTGCAGATTACTTAGTTATTAGCCGTGGCTCAAAAATTGAAGCAAATGGTACAGCAGCTTCTCCTATTACATTCACATCACGACAGCACGTAGCTAACGGTGTGACTGCTGGTTTAGCAAACGGTACTGCGGGCCAGTGGGGCGGCATGGTTATTTTAGGTAACGGCACGTCTACTAAATGCCCAACAGACGGTTCTGCATGTGCACTGCAGGTTGAAGGTGTGCAAGAAGGTGCTGTTTTTGGTGGAACAAACGATGCTGACAATTCAGGAACCCTGCGTTATGTGCGAGTTATGCACGGTGGTTTCGAAGTTGCTCCTGATAATGAGCTAAACGGGATCACTTTTGGTGCTGTAGGTTCAGGAACGGTAGTCGAATATTTACAAATTCACAAAAACGCAGACGACGGTGTTGAATTCTTTGGTGGTGCAGTTAATGCTAAATATCTTGTACTAACCGGTATTCAAGACGATTCAGTTGACTGGGATAATGGCTACACAGGTAAAATGCAGTTCGTACTCGTCAAGCATGCCGATGACAACTCAGATGCAAACCGAGGTATTGAAGGTGACGGTGACGGTGGTGCTGGAACTGCTTTCTCTAATCCAACGATCGCCAACATGACCATTATTGGTAATGCGTTCGATACCGCTGATGCAGACTCTGAAGGTGTATTGTTGCGTGATCAAACAAACGCACAACTTTACAACTTTGTGGTAACGGGTCCTGCCGGTATGGGTGAATGTTTTGAGGCTGATTTATCAGATGGCGATATAACACTTGAAGAGAATATGAACGGCACAAGTGCGACTCAGTTAGTGTTTCAGTCTTCAGTATTGGCTTGTGCAGAAAACATCAAGAACTCAGGTACATTTGACCAAGAAGCATGGTTTTTAGGTCAAACTGGCAACTCGATTGCAGCTGACCAAGCAGCGGTATTGAACGGCATCTTCACAATTGATGCAACAATACCAACGGACGTAACAACCCTAGATGGCTTCTTTACTAATGTAGACTACATTGGTGCAGTAAAAGATGCAGACAATAACTGGACTGCAAACTGGACGGTAGGTCTTTAAGTACTAAGACAGTTTGAGCGCAATTCGCTCGCGAGTAAATGGATACAAGTGCGTTACTAAATGGTAGCGCACTTGCATTTCAAAGATTCAGTTTTAGATGTTGCTACTATAGCCACAGTAAAAGTTAGCAACTAATGAGGTTAAAATGAACCAGCCTGCAAACAGGTTTCCAGTAAAGCAACTAACACTCGCGGTGTTAGCTTCATTTGCAGTAGCGCAGCCATTCTTCGCGCAGTCGGTAATGGCGCAGCAAGCAGATGAAGAAGAAGCAATTGAAGAAGTTGTTGCTACTGGAACACGATTAAAAGGAACAGCAACAGCTGTTTTAGAAGAACGTAAAAACCAAGCGTTCGTTGCCGATATTTTAGGTGCTGAACAAATTTCAAGAACGGGTGACGGGGATGCTGCCTCCGCACTTCGTCGTGTGACGGGATTGACCTTGGTCGATGGCAAATTCATCTACGTTCGTGGTTTGGGAGAGCGCTACTCAAGTACACAACTCAATGGTGCGGCTGTTCCTAGTCCGGATCCAACAAGAAACGTTATACCACTTGATTTATTCCCAGCTGATATCATTGAAAGCTTGTCAGTACAGAAGTCTTTTTCGCCTTCTATGCCTGCTTCTTTTGGCGGTGGTAATGTTAACATTCGTTTAAAAACTATCCCTACGCAATTTATATTTAACGTTTCGGGTAGTTTAGGGTACAACACTGAAAACTCAGGCGATGCGCTAGCTTATAATGGCGGTGGTAATGATTGGCAGGGCCGCGATGATGGTACTCGTGCTGCACCTGTTTCGATCGCAACGCGTTGGGAAAACAAAGCATTTTTAGACTCCCTTGATCAAGATATTGCACTTGCATTATTGCGCGACGTTAATCGTGACTATGACCCCTTTTTAGATAGTGTAGGCCCTGATATGGGGTTTAACCTTTCCTTAGGCAATAGTTTTGATATTGACGATAAATGGCGCTATGGCTTTTTGGTAACCAGTAGCTACGATAATGAAACAAGCGTGTCTGAAGAGTACGAGCTGCAACAGGCCGACCGCGTGCAGGATTCAATCAACATCGTGCGTTTTTTTGACGATATTTCGGTTACCGAAACAAGCGTTAAATGGTCAAACATGGTCAACTTAGGTATCGACTACAACCGTAATCACCGCGTGGATTATAGTTTGATTATATTGAACGATACGCGCGATCAAATTAGTGAAAAACTTGGTAATACTGAAAATCTCAGTCAGGCTGAAGGCTTGCGTATTCGTGACGTAGAAGTTGAATACGAAGAACGTAAAATGTTCACGAATCAAATTCGCGGTATGCATACTTTTCCTCAATTTAATTTTGCAGGCGTTGATTGGAAGTATAGCGTGGGTCGTTCTGTTCGAAATGCACCAGGAAACTTCGAGTCACGCTTTGTCATTAGCGACATCAATAGCGATGATGTTTTTGACACAAATAATGAAATTGCTTTAAATAACTCGACAACGGCAGCGCGATATTCATTTCAAACACTTCACGACAGACTAGAGAATGCGGGTTACAACGTAACGATGCCCTATTCTATTGAAAATTGGGAAATGGAGTTTAAGTTCGGTGCTGATTTCTTGACCAAAACGCGTACTGCTGAAAATCGTCGATTTGACATTAACACGCGTGCTTTTGCTGATTCAGACTTATTACTCGGTAACTCATATTTTAGTATTTTCAATGATCAAGTGTTAAGTGATGAGACTAACTTTTCCGGTCCTGCAATCATTCGAGATACAACGATTGCCGGAGATGATTACGCGGCAGGTCAAAAAGTCGATGCTTATTACGTTGAAGGTGACTTCTTCTTTAAGAATAAATGGCGCTTTAGCGGTGGGGTTCGTTTTGAAGATTTCCGCCAAGTGGTCGCGCCATTTGACCCACGCACAAATCAGTTCGATTTACCTGATGAAGCTGATCGCGCGCAGCTAGCTTTTCAGGAAGATGACTTTTATCCTGCAATCGCATTAACCTACATTAAAGATGAGAGCATGCAATTCAGAGCAAGTATTGGCCAAACAGTCGTTCGTCCTGACTTGCGTGAAGTTTCATCTTCAACATTTATTGACCCACTAACTGAATTTCCAATTGCGGGTACACCGGGTATCAACACGACATCAATTCTCAACTATGATCTCCGTTGGGAATGGTATCGAGAAGCCGGTAACAACCTGTCGATTGGTTTGTTTTACAAGGATATGGATGCGCCTATTGAATCGGTTCAGTCGCCAGCGCAAGATGGCCCGCCATTAATACGGATTGCGAATGCTGAAACGGGTGAACTTTACGGGATAGAAGTAGAGTTTTTACAAGGTTTAGAATTCCTAGGTGATGGTATTTGGGACAATATGTTTGTGTCAGGTAACTTAACCCTAAGTGATTCTGAAATTCAGCTTGATAGACAAAACATTGTTGACCAAACGGGTGTCTCAGCAGCGGTAACTAACCTTCAGCGCCGTTTAACAGGTCACTCTCAATACGTTATGAACCTGCAAGGCGGTTTTGATTCTGACAATGGGGAACACTCACTGTCAGTCGTTTATAACGTATTCGGTGAGCGTATTTTGATACCGGGTATCGATGGTTTTGACGACAGCTACGAGCAGCCTTTTCATTCTTTAGATACGGTTTATAAGTTTTATCCTGACTTTAACACCACCGTGACATTCAAAGTTCAAAATATATTGGGTGAAACGAAAAAACTTGAGTTTGAAAATGTGTTATTGCGTTCTGAAACCCGAGGCCGTCAATTGAGTTTGTCAGTAAAGTACGATTTTTAACTGACACAAAAAGTTCATAAAACTTCTTCTATTGCTTAAAAGCTGTGCCATGTAACCCTTTTACACACATGGTGCAGCTTTTTTATTCTAAAACCCTGCCAGACTTTCCTAAATATGACAGTTATGTAATAAATCTGTAATAGAGAACCTCTATCCTTTGCGCAGATTTTGCTGTGCTTGTTAGCACTACCTTGCTAACACATAGCCTGTTTATTTTGAACTTAGGATGCGTATATGAAGGTTTTTCAAACGTTAATAGCGACGGCAGTCACGTCAGTCTTACTTAGCACGTCTGCATTTGCACAAGAAGATAAGTATCTTGATCCAGCGGTCAAAAAGGCCACTGAAATTAATGAATCTGCGGTTAAGTCGCAAGGTAAAATTAATAGCATCACGGATCAAATTGATGACAAACTTCAGCAGTTCAAGGCACTAAGCAAAGAAATAGAAGGCTTAGAGGTTTATAACGAACAATTGCGTCGTCAAATAGCCAATCAAGACCAAGAGATGATAGAGCTTAACCAGTCGATAGACGAAGTGAGTGTAATTGAACGTCAAATTACCCCATTAATGCTGAATATGATCACCGGTTTATCTCAGTTTGTTGAATTGGATGTTCCCTTCCTTGCCGAAGAACGTGGCAATCGAATCCTTGATTTACAAAACATGATGGACAGAGCCGATGTTTCTTCTTCTGAAAAGTTCCGTCGAGTGATGGAAGCTTATCAAGTTGAAATGGACTACGGCAAAACTATTGAAGCTTACCCTGGTTTAAAAGACATCGATGGCCAAGAACGCTCAGTCGAATTCTTGCGCATTGGTCGCACATCATTGATTTATCAAACGCGTGATGGCAGCTATCAAGGGGTGTGGAACAAGCAAACACGCCAGTGGGAAGAACTTGATTCAAGCTACAAAAACCAAATATCCAAAGGTTTGCGTATTGCGAAGAAGCAACTAGCACCGGACCTGTTAATGGTTCCAGTCGCGATTACGGATTAAGGGAAGATGATGAAAATATTCTTTTTTAATAACACAGACAAAAGCACGCGCACGAACGCGCGCTCAAACAACACGCCAATGACCATTGCAAAGACAATGTTAGCGGCAACTGCAGCTATCGTTTTGTCTTTCTCTGTGCAGGCACAGTCAGACACTGCGCTTGATTTAGATGCACTTCTGAAGCTATTAGAAGAAGGCAAATTTGCACAATCAGAGCAAAACAAATCGCGCGAGCAAGACTTTATGTCAAGGCGCTCTGAGCAAGACCAAATATTACGTGACACACTTAAACAGCGTGATGCGCAATTAGCGATGTCTGAAAAGTTAGAAACTAAGTTTGAAGAAAATGAGTTTAAAATAACGGATTTAAACGGCGCATTGGATAACCGTTTGGGCTCATTGAAAGAATTATTTGGTGTATTGCAGCAAGTTGCAGGTGATACCAAAAATAAATTCTCGAACTCGGTAATATCGGCGCAAATTCCAGGACGTTCTGAATTCTTAGATGAGATGGCTCAGTCAATGGGTAAGTCAACTAAGCTTGCATCCATTGCCGAAATTGAACGTGTCTGGTTTGAAATTCAACGCGAAATGACAGAGTCTGGAAAAGTGACTCGTTTCACTACCGATGTGGTTGAAGCTAACGGTGAAAAAGTGAATAAAGAAGTTGTCAGAGTGGGGCCTTTTGGCTTAATTTCAGATGGAAAATACCTTGAGTATCAAGGTGCGACAGGTGTTGTTTCTGAATTGCTTCGTCAGCCAAAAGACCGTTTTGTTGAATCCACTGCAGAACTACAAGCTTCTTCAGGTGAGCTGGTTACGTTCGGTTTAGATCCAACAGGCGGTTCAATCCTCGGTTTGTTAATTCAAGCGCCTTCATTAGAAGAGCGTATTCATCAAGGTGAATTAGTTGGTTACATCATTATTGCAGTGGGTGCTGTGGGTATCTTGGTAGCATTCTGGCGCTTTATTGTGCTAACGCTGGTGACTTCAAGTGTTAATCGCCAACTTAAATCAGACAAATTATCAGACAATAACCCATTGGGTCGTGTACTGAAGGTAAAAGAGAAATATCCTGATGTGGATACCGAAGCACTCGAGCTTCACTTGACCGAAGCTATTTTAGGCGAAGTACCAAAATTAGGTCGCTATCTCACGCTAGTAAAAATGATTTCAGTAGTTGCTCCTCTTGGCGGTTTGTTAGGAACAGTAACGGGTATGATTGTCACCTTCCAACAAATTACCTTGTTTGGTACAGGCGACCCTAAAATTATGGCGGGTGGTATTTCATCTGCCCTAATGACAACGGTATTAGGCTTGGTAGTCGCCATTCCAACCACATTGCTTTACGCGCTATTAAGCACGCAAAGCAAAAATGTTGTCATGATTCTACAAGAACAGGCCGCTGGCGTTATTGCAGAGCGGGCTGAAAAACAAGCGCTTAAAAACCCAAAGGCATAAATCATGTTTGTAGATATTTTCGAATCAATTCGTGACTTTACCGAAACCGGCGGGACTATCCTGTTGGTTATCGGGGCGCTTATCTTCGTAATGTGGATATTGATACTCGAGAGAATTCTATATGTGACCCATGGCCACAAAAAAATGATGAAAAATACCATTGCTGAATGGCACGCACGCATTGAACGTCATTCTTGGAACGCTGTGCAAATACGCCAAGCAATGATTTCTCGAGTAAGTTTAAAACTACGTTTTAGTTTACCTATTATTCAAGCCTTAGTTGCCTTATGTCCTCTGCTTGGACTCATGGGAACTGTCACTGGCATGATCATGGTATTCGATGTGATGGCAATGACAGGTGGTGGTAACGCCCGTTCTATGGCTGCGGGGGTGTCTCAGGCGACTATCCCAACAATGGCGGGCATGGTCGGAGCACTTTCGGGTG
This sequence comes from Glaciecola sp., assembly GCA_965660625.1. GTDB lineage: Bacteria > Pseudomonadota > Gammaproteobacteria > Enterobacterales > Alteromonadaceae > Glaciecola. The sequence goes on from CBFIAR010000010.1 coordinate 24,372, forward strand.
TGTTTGCATCTACTTGGTTAACCAGAACCGCAAAAACTGAACGTATGCATTTAGAAGACGCTTTACAATTGCAACGCAGCGAATAATCGTTGGTTGTTTAAGGAATACTTATGAAACATTTACAAAACTTAGTCGAAGAAGAAGAAGCAACAATCGATATGACGCCGATGCTTGACGTGGTATTTATTATGTTGATTTTCTTTATTGTTACGGCGTCTTTTGTAAAAGAGTCTGGCATTGACGTTAACCGTCCTGATGCACCGACTGCAGTCAAAAAAGACCGTGCAAATATCTTAATTGGTATCAGTGATAAAAATGAAATTTGGATAAACAAACGTAAAATTGATGTGCGTGCTGTGCAGGCTAACGTTGAGCGTTTGCATGCTGAAAATCCACAGGGTTCAGTGGTTATTCAAGCAGACCGCAAATCAACTACTGAGTTCTTAATTAAAGTCATGGATGCTTCACGCGCTGCGGGTGTGTCCGACGTTTCTATCGCTGCACAAGAGTAGATTGTTATGCTAAGACTCCTGATTGCTATTGTCTTAGCTGCTGTTATCACGTTGAGCTTGTTCTTTTTGATGCAAGCCTTGATAGCCAGCGGTGATAAGACATTATCTGAGCCACCGGTAGGTAAAGTGCTTGATTTTGTGCGTGTTCCGAAAGAAGAGAACGTACAGAAAAAAGACAACAAGCCTAAGCGCCCACCTAAGCCAGAAGCGCCGCCTCCTGAAATGGAAGCGCCGCAGATGGATTCTCCAACACCCGACGGAGAGGGAGCTGCATTGGATTTTGGTGCTGATGTATCGAATGATATTGCACTTGACGGTGGATTAGCTCTAGGGTCGGGTGATGGTGAGTATTTACCCATTGTTAAAGTAACCCCTGTTTACCCAAGACGTGCGTTACAGCGAGGTATTCAAGGGTATGTCATTGTTGAGTTTACGGTAAGTAAAACGGGTGCGGTGATAGATCCCTTTGTTATAGAGGCTAACCCTGAAGGGATTTTTGATCAGGCTGCAATTGATGCTGCAAAAAAATTCAAATATAAGCCACGTGTTGTGAATGGTGAGCCGGCAGCTGTTTCTGGGGTTCAAAACCGTATAACCTTTAAGATTGATGGATAAGGGGATGATAATGAAAAATAAATTCTCTTTGGTTTTATCGGTAGCATTAGCCTTTACGGCAGTGTTACTAATGTCATCGCTTAATAATGAGGCGTTCGCACAAGATGCTGAAGCTGCAGAATCTGCTAAAATTTCACCAGGGGAGCGCAAAACCAGGCGTGTGCCGGCACTGCGCTCAAGAGTGTATGAACAGTTATCCCGCGCACAAACTGCGGGCGATGCCGGTAACGTAGCGGAAGCTATTGCAATTCTGGATGAAGTGAAAGATAAAGACAGTTCGTTGAATGGGTACGAAAAGTCGATGATGTATAACTTTTACGGCTTCATTTATTACAACAATGAAGATCTTGAAAAGTCAATTGAAAGCTTCGAGCTAGCGGCGGCTCAAGACCCTATTCCTGAAAAGTTTGAACAGACAACGCTGTTTACTTTAGCGCAGCTTTACATGGCCACAGGAAAGTTCGAAAAGAGCATTGAAAAGCTAGAACAGTGGGAAGCACTTAACAACGGTGTCATTCCACCTAAAAACTATGTTCTAAAAGCGCAAGCGCATTATCAGAACAAAAATTACGCTGAATCGGCTCGATATATTGAGTTGGCAATAGACGGTCACGAAGCCGAAGGTTACTTGCCTGATGAATCTTGGTTGATTCTGCAACGCGCGGTTTATTATGAAATGAAGCAGCCTGAAAAAGTAAAAGAGATATTGGCTAAGATGATTCGTCTTTATGACAACCCAAAATACTGGATACAGCTAGCGGGTATGTATGGTGAACTTGGGCAAGAAAAACGTCAGCTAGCCATAATGGAAAGCGCCTATCAATTAGGATACGTTGAATCTGCTTCTGATATATTTAACTTTGCACAGTTGTACTATTACCATGAGGCACCGTTTAAAGCTGCTGCGTTACTGGACCAAGCGCTTAAAAACGGGCTATTGGAACGCAACTTGCGCAATCTTAAGTTCTTGTCCATCTGTTGGACGTCTGCGAAAGAACAAGATAAAGCGATTCCTGTGTTAATCGACGCTGCTGAGTTAGCAGAAGATGGTGAGCTCGATGCACAACTTGCCCATCTTTATTATAATAGTGACAGGTTCGATAGTGCGATAGCCTCATCGAATGCGGCACTTGCAAAAGGCGGCTTGAGCAACCAAGGTTCGGTTCATATGCTTTTAGGCTTAGCATATTACAATCAGAAAGAGTTCATAAAAGCATTGGATGAACTGGCTAAGGCTGAGGAATTCAAATCTAGCAGAGCTGCTGCGCAGCAGTGGAAGCAATTTGTTAGTAGAGAAAAAAGTGAAACTGAGCAGCTTCGGATTGAATTGAATAGTATTTAGTTAATTTAGTTAATTCATTGGCAGATGTATGAATGCTTATGAGCAAACGTGCATTTAGTTATTGTGTGTACTTTTTTCACTAATACAGCACTCCACTATAAAGCTTACTGGTACCCAACTTACTAACAAAAAAGGCAGCGCTTCGAAGAAGGGCTGCCTTTTTATTTAGACATGAAATCTTATTTATCGTTAGCAATTTTCTCATGTAACCAAGCCGCATGCCTTGGTGCCTTTTTAGTTTGGCTCCATTCTTCCAACATCTCAGGAGCAACCCGATGTAGCTCTTGCATTTGCTCAGTGGTATGCGTATTCGCAGCTAGTTCTAAACGATGACCATTAGGATCGAAGAAGTAGATAGACTTGAATATGCCGTGATTAGTAGGTCCAATAACATCAATGCCGTGACCCTCAATCGACGCCTTCGCTGCTTCTAATGCTTCTAAGCTATCAAGTTTCATCGCGATATGCTGCACCCATTTAGGCGTGTTTTGGTCGCGATCCATGTCAGGTTGTTCCGGCAGTTCGAAAAATGCTAACACGTTACCATTGCCTGCATCCATGAATATATGCATATAGGGGTCATAGGCGCCAGTGGAGGGAACGTGATCCTCAGCTATCGCTAGCTGAAAATCCATACCCAAAACGTTTTGATAAAACTCAACGGTTTCCTTTGCATCCTTGCAGCGATAAGCTACATGATGAAAGCCATTTAGCTGGATTGGGTGGCTCATACGCCCTCCTTTTCCTCAGTTTTTTTACTTGTGTCCAACACACCGCGATTAATTTGGTCACGCTCGATAGATTCGAATAGGGCTTTGAAGTTGCCTTCACCGAAACCGTCATCACCTTTGCGTTGAATAAACTCAAAGAATACCGGGCCTAACTGTGTTTCAGAGAATATTTGAAGCAGCAAGCGTGGACCGTCTTCAGTTGTACCATCCATTAAGATACCGCGGCTTTGTAACTCTTCAACCGATTCGCCGTGATTTGGTAAGCGGCCTTCTAATAGCTCGTAATAAGTTGCTGGAGGTGCAGTCATGAAAGGCATTCCCATATCTTTCAGGCGATCCCAACAGGCCAGTAAATCGTCACAGCTAAAAGCGATATGCTGAATGCCTTCGCCATTAAATGCGCGCAAGAACTCTTCAATTTGTCCTTTACCGCCTTCGCCTTCTTCATTTAACGGAATGCGAATTTTGCCGTCTGGCGCTGTCAGTGCTTTCGACGTCAAACCCGTATATTCACCTTTAATATCGAAGAAGCGAATTTCTTTAAAATTGAATAGCTTTTCATAAAAATCAGCCCAATATTTCATGCGGCCGCCATAAACGTTGTGCGTTAGATGGTCGATGACTGTAAAGCCTGCGCCTACCGGGTTGCGATCAACGCCTTCAATATAGTCAAAGTCGATATCATAGATTGACAAGCTGTCACCATAACGGTCAATCAAATAGATGATCGCATTACCGATACCACGGATAGCGGGCAAACGAAGCTCCATTGGACCGGTTTCTACGTGAACTGGTTCGGCACCTTGTGCCAATAAGTATTTATATGCTGTTACAGCATTTTTAACGCGAAATCCCATACCGCAGGCCGAAGGGCCGTGCTCACGTGCAAAATACGCCGCTGCTGACTTTGGTTCGTAGTTGGCGATAAGATTGATACCGCCTTGGCGCCATAATTGTGCGTCTTTAGTGCGATGATTCGCAATGTGGGTAAAGCCCATCACAGTAAATACTTTTTCTAAGTGGCCTTTGTGTGGAGAAGAAAATTCGATGAATTCAAATCCATCTAAGCCCACTGGATTTTCAAATAAGTCTGCCATTATTCCCTCTCTTTATTTATAAATGACTACGTATAAATGACTACGTATAAAGTGTTATGCATTAATATAGACGCAGATGACGTCAAATTTTGATGGGCGCAGTTTAGATTATTTCGCTAAAAATTGCCCGATAAGGGCATCTTGAGACACAGTCGCCATTTAATTAAAAATGCAATATTGTAAATATTATGATACGAAAATGTCGCTGTAGCGCTTATTTCTAGGTCTAAAATATCTATTCGGTATGTTGAATCTGCGTATCCTGTTTTTCTATGAGGGAAACGAAGAACGCTTTTGTTATTGGAATGGATGGTGTCAGGTTATGAGAGCTGATGGATATGGATTGTTGGGCCATTGTTCATTCATCGCCTACAATACAGTTTCTGCCCCGGTCTTTTGCGTTATACAGGTTTACATCTGCATAACTGAGCATTGATTCAACTTTGCGTTTAAATTTACTTGTGACGCCTATACTGACACTACAGTTAACCACGACTCCCTTGCGAATGAAGCGTTTTTTGCTTACGGCTACACGAAAGTCATCCAGTAAAGTTATTGCCTGTTTTTGACATACATTAGGTAAGAATACACAAAATTCTTCTCCGCCAAAGCGTGAAATACAATGTTGACTGAAGTGTTTAGTTAATAATCTAGAGAATTCTTTCAGCACAATATCACCGTGGTCATGACCGTAATTATCGTTAACTGTTTTGAAAAAATCTAGGTCCATCAGGGCCAGTGTTTTGTGCTCTAAGTCTCGGTTAAGATACTCAATGTGTCCTTGTTGAAATGTTTTCGCACGTCAGCGACGATATCAACTCCGGCCACATTCTTAAGGTCGTTGTCTATAATCATGAGTTTAATAGTGCTATGTTCACTTAGATATGCAATGAGTGACTCTGCATTTGAACGTTCATGAGTAATAAAGTTGTGCCGTTTTAATAGGGAGGATATCGCATTTCGTTGCTTTCTTTGTGAATCGACCACTAATACGCCAATGTTTTTGTTTTTTTCTAAGCGAATCAAAAGTCTACTTAGGTATTCGTATATTTGTGCATTCTTTTTTGGGATATAATCGACGACTGCTTTACTCAGGATATTGTTTCTTACATCGTCTCCCGTGCTTGAGCACACGTAAACTCGCAATGTCGTGTTCAATCAGCAACACCTTATACTTCATCGGGAACGCTCATGAAATCCGAAATTAATGAATGTATGTTAATTTATTCTTACGCGGTATGCGATGCTAAATCGCCTATATCTTTTTAAACGATAGTTGCACCTCGGTTAAATTTACCGGATTCTCTATTTATCTACTGACTCCTTTGACAAGTGCTTTACTTTATCAATGATAATTTATATAAGGTACTCACTTGATATTTTTCACCTAAGCTTTGGTGAGATTAACCACTGTTGGAATGAACAAGAGTGAAGCCAATAATAATGCGCTTTATTGTGAAGTCATTTCAAAAATATAGTTGTACAGAATGATTTATGACAATGACCAAAGCACTCAATGGACATAGTAGCAATGAACGATAAAATTGACATCCTCCCATTTAGCGATCACCTCGCTTCTCACTTTGAAAGCATTAACGCTGAGTGGATAAATGCGATGTTTATACTTGAAGATATCGACAAAAAAGTGCTGCAGCAGCCACGCAAATACATTATTGATAAAGGCGGTAAAATTTGGTTTGCTCAGCATTCGACACTCGGCATCGTTGGTGCTTGCGCTCTGTTGAATAAAGGTGATGGTAATTTTGAATTGACCAAAATGGGGGTGCTAGAGACCGTGCGCGGCCTAAAGGTGGGCGAGGTCTTACTCCGCTATGTCATTCAGGAAGCAGTAAGCATGCAGATAAATTGTTTGTTTCTGCTTACTAATTCAAAATGCGCAGCCGCTATTCATCTTTATGAGAAGAACGGCTTTATGCACGACAGTGATATTATGCAAACGTATGGGAAAAGTTATGAAAGGTGCAATGTTGCAATGCGTTTTGTGGATTAAAAATGTTTAGCCATATCAATGGTTGGCCTTTTTTGAATCGTTTTTAAGCTGACAGTAAACTTGCTAATAACGGTTATACTGAATCTATAGCGCATCAGCTTTAACATTTGTACACATTCGTAAAACACAAGGAATAATGATGAGCAGCCAAGATGAAGAACGGATAAAATTTGTTAATGAATTACTAGCAACGTACAAAGGAATATCTGCTGCTGCTTACCAGCAAATTATTGAGGCTCTAGAAGTTCAGCAAGAATCCTTTGGTTATAATGCAAAAAAACAACTTAAAGTGACTATGTTTGATGCGCGTTCATATGATATTGAAGCGTTCAACCTTGAGTCACACTCACATATTCAAGCCATTAATATAGAAACCTCATTAAATATCGTATCGGCTATTCAAGCTAAAGGGTGTTTAGCCGTTTGCGTATTTGTTAACGATGACTGCAGCGAACCTGTCATCGCAAAGTTAGCAGCGTATGGCGTGAAGCTAATAGCATTACGTTGTGCTGGATTTAACAATGTTGATTTGGAAGCCTGTAAGAAGTACAACATCGATGTAGTGCGGGTGCCTGAGTATTCGCCTCACGCAGTCGCTGAGCATACCATCGCGTTGATGATGATGCTTAATCGAAAGCTACATCAGGCGTATATGCGCAATAGAAATGGGCAGTATGTGTTAGATGGGCTGGTGGGTTTTGACATGTTCGGTAAAACCGTTGGGGTTATTGGTGTCGGCAAAATTGGGCGTTGTTTAATCAATATTCTGCTTGGCTTCGGCTGCAAGGTGCTGGCTCACGATGTAAACGTTGATAACACATTGCAGGCGAATCCAAAGGTGAACTTTGTTTCCTTAGATGAGCTTCTTGAGTCGAGCGATATTATTTCGCTGCATGCGCCTTTAACACAGCAAACTCAGCATGTGATTGACGAAGATGCGCTGAACAAAATGAAAGAAAAAGTGATGATAATCAATACGAGTAGAGGTGGGCTTATTGATACAAAGGCATTAGTTCAGGGGTTGAAGTCTGGCAAAATTGGCTCGGCTGGTCTGGATGTCTATGAAGAAGAAGCGAGTATTTTCTTCCATGATAAAAGTGGGGAAGTGATCACCGATGATGTCTTTGCAAGACTAACGACGTTCAATAATGTGGTGATTACCTCACATCAAGCATTTTTAACCAAAGAGGCTTTGAGTAATATTGCGCACACAACGCTCGCGAGTTTTGCTGAGTTTATAAGCGGAAAAAGGGGGAAGGAACTCAGCTATAGCATCAACAGATAGTCTTGCTGACAGATAATGCTTGCAGCAAATAGGTAGTCAAATGCAAGAATAAGAGAAGTATGATGCTTGGCTTACTTTGAATACTTTGGCAAATACGACGATGGTTAGTGCATACCATTTCCCGAATATTTACAGCGCGAGCTTGGTTCAGATCAATGCAGGTAGACATTTAAATCATTATCATAAGGGAAGTTCTTAGTTTTCTCTCTTTTTCTGGAAAATATTCATGCAATCAGTTGTCCCTCAATTCAACAATCCAATTGACTGGTCGTCCATTATTAAATCGGGCGACCGTATTTTCCTCGGTTCCAACGCCGCTATTCCCAATGCACTGGTTGATAGTTTGATTGAATATGGCAAGACGATAAAAGATATCGAAGTGACTCATATAGGTACTTTATCGGATGAACGCTGGGCACTTCCTAAGCATCAGCAGCAGTTTAAAGTGAACACATTTTTCATTCATGGCGAGGTAATTCGCCAAGCTGTGGATGAGGGAAGGGCTGACTATACCCCTTGTTTTTTATCCGAAATTTCTAGCTTGTTTGCGAATGATATTTTGCCACTGGATGCTGCACTCATTATGGTTAGCCCCCCCGATCAACTTGGTTATTGTTCATTAGGTGTTTCGGTTGATATTGTGATGTCTGCCGCACGCTCTGCGAAAAAGATTGTGGCGCAAATAAATCCGCAGATGCCAAGAACTGCAGGACATTCTTTTCTTCACATTTCTGAATTTGCCGCATGTATTCATCATGAGCAAAAGCTGCCAGAAGTGAAGCCGGCTGAAACGAGTGATATTTACGAGCGTATCGGTCAATACGTCGCTATGCTAGTCGATGACGGTTCTACTTTGCAAATGGGCATAGGAAAAATACCCGATGCAACCTTAAGTTATTTGCGCAAGCATAAGAATTTGGGCATTCACAGTGAAATGATCAGTGACGGTGTTATCGAGTTGATTCAAAGTGGCGTTATCAATAACCGAGCTAAAACCTTTCATCCTGGTAAATCGGTCGTGAGTTTTTGCATGGGTACAAAACATCTTTATGATTTTGTGCATAACAATCCTCACATTGAGTTTTACCCATCAAGCTATGTAAATAAACCCACGAACATCGCTAAAAACGATAATTTGGTGTCCATTAACAGTGCCTTGGAGGTCGACTTAACTGGCCAAGTTGTTGCGGACTCAATAGGGCACGATTTCTACAGTGGTATTGGTGGTCAAGTTGATTTTGTTACGGGGGCAACACTCAGCAAAGGCGGTAAGCCCATTATTGCATTGCCTTCAACTGCAAAAAATGGAAAAGTTTCTCGTATTGTCGCCAATATTAAGGAAGGCGCCGGCGTGGTAACGTCGCGCGGCAATGTGCATTATATTGTTACGGAATTTGGGGTGGCAAGCTTAAAAGGTAAGAGTATTCGAGAGCGTGCTTTGGAATTGATAAGAGTAGCGCACCCCAAATTTAGACAAGCATTACTGGAATCAGTGAGGCAACACTATTGGGTACCTGACTATCAAACTAAGTTTCCCACCGACATACCCGAGTTGGGTGAACTGCAGCTACAAGAAATTGAACTTCAGGGAGACGTATTCTATCTGAGGCCTCTCAATCCGGCTGATGAAAGACGCCTACAGGAGTTTTTTTATTCTCATACCAAAGAAACTTTGCGCTTGCGCTACAACTACGTACCTCAGAGCATGAGTAGGCAAAACTCGTGTGATCTAGTGAGTGTTGATCAAACGAAGGACATTGCGCTAACAATAGTGAATCAGCAAGGTTCTAGCGTTAAAATTGAAGCTGTTGGGCGTTATTATTTGAATCCTGACAATTCATGTGAGGTTGCCTTTATTACGCGCGAAAATCAACAAGGTAAAGGTATGGCATCTCGACTGATGAAGCAGATGATCAGTATTGCTAAGCAGAGAGGTGTATCTAAAATGGTGGCTTATGTGCGTAGCGAAAATAAGCCGATGATCAGCGTGTTTGAGCAATTTGAATTCAAGCGCGTATTCAATCCGGATCCTGCAGAAGTTGAGCTGGTATTGTTTTTATAGGAGAGCTAAATGCCCATTACATTTATTAGTAGCCCTAAGTGCTTGCTGCACGATATGGATCCGGAACATCCGGAACAGCCGGCCAGACTGCACAGTATTAATGATCAAATTATCTCATCAGGCGTTGAATTTGCGATCCACTTTGCGGATACGCCCCCTGTCAATTTGGCCCAGCTTTATCGCGCCCACGACAGTCATTTTGTTGATAAAGTCATAAAAGAAGCGCCAACAGAGGGCCATAAATGGCTAGATGACGATACGCTGATGATGCCGCAATCATTGAATGCGGCAATGCATGCTGCGGGAGCAGGCGTACACGCAGTGGATTTGATCATGAATGGTGACTCGAGCAAGGCCTTTTGTTCTGTTCGTCCACCTGGCCATCATGCAGAGCACGCGAAATCAGGCGGTTTTTGTATATTTAATAATATCGCAGTTGCTGCGCTTCATGCGCTTGACCACTATCACTTAAAGAAAGTCGCTATTGTTGATTTTGATGTGCATCACGGTAATGGTACCGAAGATATTTTTAAGGATGATCCACGCGTGCTATTTTGTTCTTCATTTCAACATCCTTTTTATCCTTTTAGTGGTGACAAGCCCACTAGCAATCACATTCTCAATATTCCGATCCCTGCGGGTACAAAGGGTAATGAGTATCGTGAAATGGTTATGCCTTGGTTTGATAAACTGGATGCATTTGCACCTGAAATGATATTTATATCTGCGGGTTTTGATGGACACGCAGAAGATGCTTTAGGACACTTGCGGCTTGTTGAAGCTGATTATGAATGGCTTACATCACAAATCAAACATGTTGCAGATAAACACTGCGGTGGAAAAATAGTATCTATGCTTGAAGGCGGATACGCGCTTAGCGCTCTATCACGTAGCGTCGTGGCACACATCAAGGCTTTGATGAATTAATAAGAAAGAATGTTGCAAAGCGTGTGTGAAAAAATAGTGAAACCAGAGCGTTATGAACCACAACAGAAAAAGACAAAGGAAGTAGCAATCGACTTTTGAAAAACTACGTATATCTTATATATGTAAAGTTACTAAATACAAAAGCCTGAACATGAAGCGGTCGATAAAGAGGCTTTTAGAATTAAGCCATTGTCTTGTTGCATAGTAAGCAAATGTCCCGTAAGTGCAGGTGAAAAAGGAAAAATAATAATGAAATATTCGCTTCTTGGAAGCTCTGGTTTGTCGGTATCTCGCGTTTGTTTAGGCAGTATGACGTGGGGTATACAGAACACACAGGCCGACGCTGATGAACAAATTGAATATGCGATTGGGCGTGGCGTTAATTTTGTTGATACAGCAGAAATGTATCCAGTACCGCCCACAGAGCAAACTCACGGGGATACAGAGCGTTACATAGGAAACTGGTTAGCGCGTAATCCAGATCAACGAGCAAAGCTGATTATCGCAACTAAAATTGCGGGTCCTGGATTTGAATATGTGCGTGATAATGCAATGATCAGCGCTGCAACGATTGAGCAAGCACTCGATGATTCTCTCGAACGACTACAAACCGATTATGTTGATGTTTATCAGCTGCATTGGCCGAATAGAATATCCCCGCACTTTGGTAAACATTGGCCTAATCAGGTGATGGCTACACAGCAAGATGTAAAAGCAGAAAAAAACCGTATGCGAGATATCGTTTTAGGACTGGGTAAAGCGCTTGACAGTGGAAAAATAAGACATTGGGGACTATCAGACGATACGACTTGGGGGATTCATACCTATTTGATGCTTTGTGATGAGCTAGGTGTTGCTAAGCCCGTTTCGATTCAAAATGAATTCAGCTTACTGCACATCAAAGACTGGCCGTACTTAATCGAGTCTTGTGTATTTGAAAATATTGCTTATTTACCTTGGTCGCCGCTCTCCAGTGGCATGCTGTCGGGCAAATACATCGGTGGCGCTCGGCCCGAAGGCAGTCGTTGGACACTTACCCAGCGCCAAGGTTTATTCCGCAATACGGAGCATTCGGAGCAAGCGACTATTGCGTATTGTGAAGTCGCAAAAAAGTATGGTTTGACCCCAAGCCAAATGGCGCTTGCGTGGTGCGATCAGGTAGATGGGGTGACCTCGACTATTATTGGGGCGACTAAAATGTCACAGTTGAAAGAAAATATTGATGCTTTTGATGTAACCCTGTCCGACGCTTGTTTGGCAGAGATTACCGCGACATTACAACAATATACCACGCCGTTTTAAGGAACTGATGGGCCGATTAATTTATGAATCGAGTCCCTAACTGTATTTGAATGCCTTCGCATTCGCGGAAAATAGCACGGGTTTGCCGTTCTTGTTTATTATTTGTTTTTAAGCGATTTGATAAAAAAGTCTACGCTTGTCGGGCGTAGACTTATTATTGTCAAAAGTACTTTTAAAATACGAACGTTAGAACGCGTATTTCATTGAAAATTGAACCCGAGTCATATCACCGTCGGCGCCGCTTTCAATTTCTCTTGTCGCTTGCTTAATTTCGCCACCCACCGTAATTTTAGCGGTTGGTGAATATAACAAGTTTGCACTGACGCTATAGGTACTTTTAGTTGCTGACACACCGGTTAGGCTAATGTCGTTATCTACCGTCAACGCTGAATAAGAAAAGTTTGAACGCATTTTATTGTTCCAAACATGACGATAGGCAACTGAATAGGCAGTTGAATCAATGGTTTCTAAGTTTTTATTGGCGTCGAGCACTGCGCCATTCACTGCGTTCAATGCTACATAACGACCCAAACCAGAACCCGTGGTGAGTGACAAGCGAATATCGTCTTTTTCACCGACCTTAATTTTTGAGTTAATGCTGATACCGGCAGAGGTTACTGAGTCGTCAATGGCCTCGCCAACGTTTTCATAGTTCAGCTGTCGCACAATACCTGCAACCGACAAGTGACCCCAATCAGCATTGTGTGTATAGCGAACGATAGCGTCAGGAACTGCGCCATCATCGGATACAATTCTTGCACCGCCACCAAAAGGCGTTATGGTGGATTCTGAGTTTTCAAGTGCAAATTCCCAAGCGCCAGTTGTGTATTTCACAAGTGCTTGACGACCGAAAACTACGCCATCCGTGGTGCCAACAAAGTCGAGTGATTCTGGTAATGTTTTAAAATCTTGGAAGGTACTCCAGGTTTGACCTACTGTCCAACCTTGGTAACTAATAAAAGCATGGCGAACACGCGGTACATAAGAGTTACTAACACGCTCATTACCACCCGGGGTCGCCAAAAAATCTAATTCGAGTACGCCCGTGATGCTATCCCCTTCGTCAGTCTTAGTGTTGGACGTAAAACGAAAGCGAGTCTGCTTAGCATGCGCATCAAATTGAGTACTCTCTTCAGCGCCACCAACGGGAGTTAAGCTTGGTACATAAAAATCACGGCCAAGATTTTGAGCGCTAAGTGAACCATCAGAGTAGTTGCTGAACATTGCATCTACTTTGAAATACCCACTGAATTTGACATCAGTACCTTGCAACATGTCTGCTTGTGCATTCAAAGAAACAGCCGAAATGCCTAGGGCTAAAGAAACCGCTAGTGCAGATTTTAACATTGAATTTTTCATATTCGTATCCATATTCTTAAACGTTAATAGTGTGTGTGTCTATAGTTAATAGTGTGTAAAGTTTTGGTTAATTTTTATAATATTACGTGAACAAATTAAATTGAAAATTAGCGCATGGTCTATAAGACTATAGTGGTAACTGCTTGGCGGAAAAAAAATACGTTTCGAATCATACCAAAGTCTCATTTTGGTTTGCGTAGTAAAGTTTATTGTTAAGGTAATAATGTAATTTATTTTAGAACGTTAAATATGGAGACAACACTATGTCGGCCAACAAATTTTATCCAGTACCAGAATCATATAAAGAACAGACATTGCTTACGCCGGAGCTATATGCATCAATGTATGAGCAATCCGTAAACGATCCTGACGCGTTTTGGGCCGAGCAGATGACTCAGATAGATTGGTATAAAAAACCCACTATCATTAAAAATACAACTTTCGATGCCTCAAATCTGTCAATAAAGTGGTTCGAAGACGGTGAGTTGAACGTTAGCTACAATTGTATCGACCGCCATTTAGCAACCCGAGCAAAAAAGACAGCGTTATTTTGGGAAGGTGATTCACCCAATGATAGCGAGAAAGTCTCCTATCAAGAGCTGCACTATGAAGTGTGTAAACTTGCAAACGGCTTGAAGAAGCTTGGCGTCAAAAAAGGTGATCGCGTTGCGCTTTATATGCCGATGGTTCCTCAGGCAACATATGCAATGTTGGCTTGCGCTCGCATTGGTGCAATCCATTCTGTTATTTTTGGTGGTTTCTCACCAAATGCGATTGCCGATCGTATCAATGATAGCCAAGCTAAAGTGATTATTACCTGTGATGAGGGACGCCGAGCGGGTCGTTCAGTGCCTTTGAAAGCCAATGTTGATAAGGCACTAGCAAATGGGGCTTGCCCTTCGATTACTGCTGTTGTTGTGCATCAGTTAACTGGCGGGGAGGTGACAACCAATGATGTCGATGTGTGGTGGCACGACTTGATTGAAGATTGTTCGGCGCAGTGCGAACCAGAAGTGATGAATGCTGAAGATCCACTCTTCATTTTATATACCTCGGGTTCAACAGGTCAACCTAAAGGTGTTGTTCACACAACTGGCGGTTATTTGTTGTATACCAGCATGACGTTTAAATACGCATTCGATTATCGTGAAGACGATATTTTCTGGTGCTCAGCTGACGTCGGCTGGATTACTGGTCATAGCTATATTGTTTATGGTCCATTATCAAATGGCGCATCACAAGTATTCTTTGAAGGGGTACCTACCTATCCTGACGTGAGAAGAATTGCGCAAATAGTTGAAAAATACAAAGTGACATCGTTATACACTGCGCCCACCGCTATACGGGCGCTGATGGCTCATGGTGACAAGCCGGTTGAAGGCTGTGACCTTTCTTCACTGCGGATCCTTGGTTCAGTCGGTGAACCGATCAACCCAGAAGCATGGGAATGGTATTACCGTACTATCGGGCAAAGCAGATGTCCTATTATTGATACCTGGTGGCAAACAGAAACCGGTGGCATGATGATTACACCAATGCCAACAGTGCATGCTTTGAAACCAGGTTCAGCCACGCGCCCTATGTTTGGTATTCAACCTGCATTATTTGATGCTGAAGGAAATGAATTAGAGGGGGTTGCTGAAGGTAACCTAGTTATCAAGGATAGTTGGCCTAGCCAGGCACGAACGGTGTATGGCGACCATAAACGTTTTATTGAAACCTATTTTAGTGCCTATCCAAATGTCTACTTTACTGGCGATGGCTGTCGCCGTGATGAAGATGATTACTATTGGATTACAGGGCGTGTGGATGACGTACTCAACGTATCAGGTCACAGACTGGGCACCGCAGAAATCGAAAGTGCGCTAGTGGCTCATCCTGATGTTGCTGAAGCTGCTGTCGTTGGATATCCACACGACATAAAAGGCCAGGGCATCTATGTCTATATCACGCCAAACGAAGGTGTTGAAGTGAACGATGAACTGACTGCTGAAATTCGCAAGTGGGTTCGAACTGAGTTAAGTCCAATCGCCACGCCGGACATTATTCAGTGGACTAAGGGACTGCCGAAAACACGGTCAGGTAAAATAATGCGTCGTATTCTTCGCAAGATTGCGGCGAATGAACATGAAAATTTGGGTGATACGTCAACGTTGGCAGATCCCTCAGTTGTTGATACACTCGTACAGGAGCGATTGAACAAATAAAGGAATTGGTATGCTAAACCTGCTGATTGCAGACGACCATCCTCTGTACCGTGACGCCCTCAAGGGGGCGTTGTGTATGGCGTTTAGTGATCTGAAAATACTAGAATCTGGCGATTTAAACGAAACGGTAACGTTGCTCCACGAAAACGATGTGGACTTGCTTTTACTCGACTTGCATATGCCTGGCAGCAGTGATTTGTTTGGATTACTGCATATTCAAAAAACCTTCCCAGGTCTCCCTATTGCGGTTGTTTCTGGTACTGAAGATGCGTCTCTCATATCTAAAGTAATAGGGGTAGGCGCAATGGGTTTTATTCCAAAAACAGCGAGCGCAAAAAATATTGGTGATGCCGTGAATGCAATGTTAACCGGCGATGTTTGGGTTCCTGAAAGCGTTAGGCAACAAATCGAACACGTTGATGAAGACTTCTCTGTTTTGGCTGAAAATGTTGCAAGCCTTACGCCTGCTCAATACAAGGTATTGTGTTACATGCGTGACGGATTGCTTAATAAACAAATTGGCTATAACTTAGACATAGCAGAGGCAACAGTAAAAGCGCATGTTACGGCAATATTCAGAAAACTTAGCATCAACAATCGTACGCAAGCGGTGTTAATAGCCAGTGAACTACAGCTAGAGCCGCCAGCGAAGTAGCAGGTTTTGATACCGCAGGCAAAACACGTGTCGACTTCTTCAGACAGTCGAAATGTGCTTTACTATGGCATATGCATTCGCAAGAAGCTGGCAAATCGGGGCACACCGTGTCTAGTAAAGCCGTGATACTTAAAAGTAATAATGCTGCCTATTGGTGGCGGTTCGGCTCTTTCATTGTCAGTAAACCCACTACCAATCTTGAACTCAACTGTTGTGCCTGACTCGTTCGTGTACACCACAAGTAGAGCACCCAGTTTGTTTTGGTATTTGCCTTGCCCCTCCAAGTGACCGACTACACGCGCTTCAGCGTCCATATATGGTTTGAGTTTCAGCAGATTACTACTGCGACCATTGGCGAATTTGGCATCGGCTTTTTGTAGCATTAAGCCTTCGGCTCCCTGTGCGACATAAGTTGTTAAGTAAGCAGATAATGCTGCATTCGTATTTAAGCTAAATTGTTTAACGGCTTTTACATGCGCAAGTTCTAAACTGTGTACTAAATTGGTATACAAAGTGACTCTATTTTTAAAATCAGCATGCTCGTTTGGTGCATCAAACACCATGTAAGTAATGTTTTTCCATTCACTGTTAACGGGGATATTTTTGCTAACGGTTGATATGACATATTCGAAACCTCCTCTTTGATACCATAACTCGCCGTCTAACCAAACGTCGGGTAGTCGCTCTGTAAACCAAGTAGGTGCATGAATAATGTTTCCACTTCGCGAGCGCAAGGTACGATCTTTCCAAATGGCGCGAACACCGTCATACTTTTCGCTAATCAGGTACCTTTGTATACTTTGCTTATCATAGACTTCAGCAAGCTGAACCTCAGGCAAGTTTATATTGCTATAAGCCCCAGTGCTTGCTGCTATAGAAGATAGGGTTAAAAGCAGGGGCGCAAAGAATAATCCTGCTTTTGGAACTGAGAATTTAGGATAAAAGACCATGAAACGCTTCCTGTGTTTCTTTACAATCATAAAATAAGTATTCCACCTCGCTTAAAAGGCGACCTCCACACAACAAAGATCAACAGAGCCTAGCCTAGTATTAAAATCAGACAATAGAAACTGTACTAAGCAGAAACCAACCATAAGGGCAGGGCGGAACACTGTTGATTAAATCCCTTGTGTGCGACATCAAAGCGGATTTGCAAATTATTTAGCCTTAAATATAAATTGACCTCGCGTATTTATTTCACGACTAAACTCACCTGAAAAATACAAATAATTAAGGTGTGAAATAGCTTCAGCGACAGCAAAAAACATATTGTGTGGGTTAAGTTTACGTTTAAACAAAATCGGTAAGCAGTCTTGGATGGTTTTTTGTTGCTGACAAAATGCGCGCAAGTTGTCTAAGTGAACATGGTGGTGTTCGATTAATTCGTTTACGCGAGTATGTAAGCCATGAAAAGGCTGTTTATGTGAGGGCAATACAAGTGTGTTTTCTGGTAAGTTAAGGAATTGCGGGAGGGTTGTTAAGTACTCCTTCAATGCATTCGCGTTTGGTTCAGTGCTATAAACGCCAATGTTGGGAGATATTCCTGGTAATATATGATCACCTGAAATAAGCACGGCTTTTTGTTCGTTATACAAGCACACATGTTCAGGAGAGTGTCCACGACCGATTATAACTTGCCATTGTTCGCTGCCGATGCGAATGGTACTGCCTTGCTTTAAACGCTCATATTGCAAGGGGATAGGACGAATGACTTGACCTACACCTTTATTCTCTTTTCGGTTCTTTTTTGCCGTTGCTACATATTCCTCAGACATTCCGCAGCGCACTAAATACTGATCATCTTGCCAATCTGACGCACCTCGGTTACCTGCAGATAGTGCTCGAGCAACAAAGTATTCTGAATGACTCATATAAAGCGGCACTCTGAATTTTTCAACTAAGTAACCAGCCATGCCAATATGATCTGGGTGCATGTGGGTCACGATCACTTTAGTAATCGGTTTTGTTAACTTCTCAAGCAATGCTTCCCATAGCGTTTCAACACGACTTGTACCGATGCCGGTATCGATTAATGCATACCCTTCATCGCCGTCTTCTAATAAATACAAATTAATATGGTCTAGGTCAAACGGCAGGGGCATGCGTAACCAAAGAATATCTGGCGTCACTTTTTGTGCAGTTCCCGCTTCTGGAATAGGCAGGTCGATAAAGCGAATTGGCATGGATGCTCCGTAATAATAAATATCTTTGTGTCATCATTAAAAACAATAATGCGGGGCAATACCAAGCATCATTATGAATTATAAAGTATTAGAAAATTGAATAGGCTAGTTGTTTTATCAACAGACACTAGCGCAGTAGACTGCGATTGATTCAAGTGACTTTCAACGCTGCAAGCGTTTTGAGCAAGCGCGAAAAAAAGAGACACTTTAGCGCGTTGCCATTATTGCTAAAATACAAGCTTTTTGCTTTCGATTAATGTGTAATGTACATTATGGGCTCAATTATTTTGGAAGGATGTTTACATGTTTAGCCACATCATGTTGGGCGCTAATGATATTCAAGAATCAAAGAAATTTTATGATGCTACTTTTGGCGCATTAGGTTTTGAGCCGGGTGTTATAGATGAAAAGGGACGTTGCTTTTACTTTACCGATAGCGGCATATTTGCGATCACCAAACCTATCAATGGTGAGCCAGCCAGTCACGGTAATGGCACGACTATTGGATTAGCCGCTGCCACCACTGATATAGCAGACGCGTGGCATGCGGCAGGTTTAGCAAATGGTGGGAGTGAATGCGAAGATCCTCCAGGCTGGCGTCAAGGTGGCAGTATGAAGCTATATTTGGCTTATTTGCTCGATCCAGCGGGCAATAAAATGTGCGTTTTGCATAGATAAGCTAATATTTACGCGTTGAATTTATTGGGCATTGTCATCCAATCTATGCATTGACAATGCCCACTTCCATCTTAATTTAGTTTGTTTTCACTTTCGCAGCTCTAATAAACTTCGTCATACTTTGAATCAAGGTTCTCAACTTCGCAGGTTTCAGTGGTTTACTGAGATAATTAACACCTTGCTCTTGGCATAGCTTTATCAACTCGTCATCGCGCTTTGCTGTCACTAAACAGGCTGGAATAACCATATTTAAGGATGCTCGAATAGCTTCAATTATGGCTAAGCCGTCGGGGCCTTTACCTAGTTGATAATCTACCAGTATGATTTGCGGCAAAAAGTGTTGCGCGGTTGTCACTGCTTGTTCATAGTTTTGTGCGATTTGAACTTCAATTCCCCACTTGGTCAATAGTGTCTGCATAGCGTCTAAGTTTTCTTGCTGATCATCAACACACAAAATGCGCAATCCGCTGAATACCGATGTCGTTTTGGAAACCACCACGCCTGTGGTTTCGGGAGCATCTATTAAATCAAACAGGATGGAGAAACAGCTTCCTGTTCCTTCTTCAGACACTACCTTAATGCTGCATTGCAGCTGCTGTGACAGACGCTTCACTACGCCTAAACCTAAACCAATCCCTTGTTCATTACTATTTTCTACCCGATAAAAATCGCTAAATATAGCGGCTTGTTGAAGTGTAGGAATGCCAATGCCGGTGTCTCTCACTTCAATAAGGACTTTATTTTTTTGCTTTCTAGCCGTTAACAGAACCTTACCTGATTGGGTGTATTTCACGGCATTTGAAACTAAATTCTGTATGATTCGATAAACATAGGTTCGATCCGCGCTTATCCATACTTCCTGCACGCGGTGTTTGAATATTAAGCCTTTCTCTGCCGCCTTCATGCTCATTTCATTAATGATAGGAGTAAGTGTCTCAGTCACATTGACTGTTTCAATAAAGGGTTTCAGCTCACCTTGATCTAGGCGCGAAATATCCAGAATAGTACCAATGAGGGCTTCACTTGAGACCACTGAGTCATTCAATTTATTAATGATTTTAGCGGTATCATCGTCTAGTTTCGTTTCCTGCAGTGCAGATAAATATAGCTTTGCAGCATTAAGTGGCTGCAGCACGTCATGACTTGCTAAGGCTAAGAATCTAGATTTGCTTGCATTGGCATTTTCTGCCTCTTGTCTTGCTCTTATAAGCTCTTTTTCGGCACCATTTCTGCGTTCGATTTCTAGTCTGAGCTCAGCGTTAATTGAATGTACCTCTTCTGTTCTTTTACGCACGCGTTGTTCAAGTGAAATATTGCTTTCTTTTAGGGCTTGCTGCAACTCTACGTGCCCTGTGATGTCGTGAAAGCTGGTCACAAAACCACCGCCGGGCAGGGGGTTTCCAATAGTTTCAATCACTCTACCGTCATCGCGCTTACGCGTAAATTTATGTGCCTGACCTGACCTCAGGCGCTCAATTCGCTTTTGAACACGATGTTCAATTTCGCTGGGTGGGCCATCACTATGCGCAATGTTAAAGCGAATTAATTTTTCGATAGGCATCCCAACGGATAGTATGTCGCTAGGAAAATTAAATAGGTCTACATAACTTTTATTCCATGCAACTAAATTCAGGTTTTTGTCTACCACGCTGATACCTTGTTCTAGGCTTTCGAGCGAGGTCATTAGCGCACTAATATTAAATTCGACGGCCTGTGCATTTTCTTCAAAGAAGTTAACCACCTCTGAAATATCCAGCTTCTTCCCTCTTACTAAACTGTCAATTAGGGCTTTTGAGCTAGAAGAACCAACTACGCCACCGAGTGCACGTTCACAAAATGACAAGAAATTATCATTTGCGGGATCCTGCATTTTCATTTCTATATTAGTGCGTTTAGCATAGTCGTTAAACAACTGCTCACAGCGTTCTATGCCGCTGAATTTCGAGATAAGAGTGTGCAGGTCGTCAACCGTAACTGTTAACGGTTGTGCAGATATCAGTGGAGAACGAATATCGGCAGGTGATACAAACGCTTCGGCCTGTATTCTATCAATCAGGCGAGAACTGGTAATCATTGAAAACGTAATATAGGCGATAATATTCGCCATTAAGCTAACCATGGCTGCTTGGCTTAGTGATTCTGATTGATCAATGCCGGATGTTGCACCGCCGAGAATTGGCAACATAAGCCACATTGTCCAAACCACAATTCCAGCAATCAATCCTGCGTATACGCCGTGTGCATGGCCGCGTTTCCAGTATAGGCCTCCAATGATGCTGGGCAATAAATGAATAACTAAGGAGAATGCTAAAAGTCCAATCGACGCTAAACTCGCTTCGTTTGTCATTTGTTGTTGATATAAAAATGCAAGCGTTAGGATAAGGAAAATAATAATACGACGAAGGAGTTTTATACGTTCGATTTTATTGGTTTTTTGACTTGATATTCGTTCTAATACTTTGGGCAGAATAACGTCATTGGTTATCATTGTGCTAAGCGTGAGTGTGGCAACAATAATCATCGCTGTTGCTGCAGACAAACCACCAATGAAAACGATCATTTGTAAAATAATCGAGTCAGATAATATCGCTAAGCCCAACACATAATTATCTGCTTTTATGTCCGATTGAGTAAATATAGCATCGCCTGCTGCGGCAATAACTGGAATGGTGCAAGCTATAATGAACAGATAAAGGGGAAATACCCAGCGTGCTTGTTTTAGATGTTCAAGGTTTAAGTTATCGACAACGGCAACGTGAAACTGTCGAGGTAAACAGATAACAGCTGCTGCGGCCATCAGTGTTTGTGCCCAAAAAGTGAACGAATAGAATGTGTTAATTGCTTCGTCAGATTTAAACTCAATAAAGATATCATTGCTTGGATTCGCTTCGTAATATTGGTATGCCACGATAGCAACCAGCACGAGTGCAAGTAATTTGATACATGATTCAAAGGAAATAGCGAGCATCAAGCCTCGTCTATATTCGGTTACGTCGGTATTTTTAGTGCCAAAATACATCGCAAAAATAGCGATAAACACGGTAGCTATTACTACCACGAAATTCGAGTGCTGTTGCTCGGATATAGATGTAAATAGTGAGCCAATTGCTTTCAGTTGCAGTGCAATATAGGGAATAGTGGCGAGCAAGGCAATGATAGTGACCAGCAGAGCGACAATTTGACGTTTGCCATACCTAGCGCTTATAAAATCGGCAATTGTGCTGATGTGCTGTTTTTTGCTTACCAGTATTAACTTGCGTATAAAGCGATAAAACACCACATAAACAATGATCGGGCCTAATAATATCGGCAAATATAACCAGTTGTCTCGACTGGCCTGTCCCACGGCACCAAAAAATGTCCAAGCCGTGCAATAAATGCCTAACGCAAGTGAGTAAACTAAGGGATTTGAAGTGAGCCAACGAGACGTTGGGGTATTACGATCACCCCACTTTGCAATCCAAAATAACAAACAAAGATAAATTAATGCGAGAGCAAGCCATCCCAATGACATGTATTTTCCTAACAAAGGTTTAACAATTTAGACTGTATCATATTCTAGCAGTGGTCTACGACCCCTAAGACCATCGTCGCATTTTACCTTTTTTTGTGAACAGATACAGTATGCATAACAGTGCTAATGTCAGGTTTTGCAATGGTTTGGCTCAAACTTCTATAAGAATTGATAGCCAACACCATAGCCAGCAAAGGTTTACGTTAGCAAAATGTTAAACTAACACATCTTATTAACTTGCTGAGGAACGCAAAGATGGCTTTTAAAAATGAAGGGGATCAGAAGGCTTACTGGAAAGAGAATTTATCTCTCCTGTTCAAACTTCTCATAGTGTGGTTCGTCGTCTCGTTTGGCGCCGGTATTATTTTCGTTGAAGTATTGAATCAAATCCAGTTTTTCGGGTTTAAACTTGGTTTTTGGTTTGCACAACAGGGCTCAATCTACGTATTTGTTGCACTTATTTTCTTCTATGTGAAGAAAATGAATGATATGGACAAAAAATACGGCGTGGAAGAGGAATAACTGATGACTGTACAAGTATTAACATTTATTATCGTTGGAGCATCGTTTTTGCTCTATATGGGCATCGCCGTATGGGCGCGTGCAGGTTCAACTAACGACTTCTACATCGCCGGTGGTGGTGTTCACCCTGTATTGAACGGTATGGCAACTGCTGCCGATTGGATGTCAGCAGCATCGTTTATTTCTATGGCAGGCTTAGTGTCTTTCATGGGCTATGACGGTGCGGTGTACTTAATGGGTTGGACTGGCGGCTATGTATTACTCGCATTATGTTTAGCACCTTATTTACGTAAGTTTGGTAAGTTTACAGTGCCAGACTTTATCGGCGACCGTTACTACTCACAGACAGCAAGAACGGTTGCTGTAATCTGTGCTATTTTCGTATGCTTCACATACGTCATTGGTCAGATGCGTGGTGTTGGTGTGGTCTTCAGTCGTTTCTTAGAAGTTGAGTTATGGCTGGGTGTTGTTATCGGTATGGGTGTGGTTTTCTTCTACACAGTACTAGGCGGCATGAAAGGCATCACGTATACTCAGGTCGCTCAATTCTGCGTTCTCATCTTTGCTTATTTAGTACCAGCGGTATTCATCTCTATCATGTTGACAGGCCATGTGTTGCCACA
Source organism: Glaciecola sp. (assembly GCA_965660625.1). Lineage (GTDB taxonomy): Bacteria > Pseudomonadota > Gammaproteobacteria > Enterobacterales > Alteromonadaceae > Glaciecola. The sequence goes on from CBFIAR010000010.1 coordinate 47,997, forward strand.
GACTGGTTTTGGTGCCACCCTAGCTGATGGTTCAGGCATGTTCTTACTTGAAAAATTGGATATGTTGTCAACTGACTTAGGTTTTAACGAATACACGTCAAACACCAAATCGTATTTAGACATTTTCTGCATTACTTTTGCACTAATGGTCGGTACTGCAGGTTTACCACACGTAATAGTGCGCTTCTTCACTGTTCCTAAAGTAAGTGATGCACGTAGGAGTGCTGGTTGGGCATTAGCCTTTATTGCTATCCTTTACACTACAGCTCCTGCACTTGCTGCATTCGCTCGTGTAAATATGATTGAGACTATCAATGGTCCAGACGGACAAGGTATGTCTTACGCTGAAGCACCAAGTTGGATTAAAAATTGGGAAAAAACCAACCTTATCTCGCATGATGACAAGAATGGCGACGGTAAAATGTTTTATGCTCAAAAAGATGATCCTCGCAGTGAGATGACGATTGACCGCGACATCATGGTATTAGCGAATCCTGAAATTGCAAATTTACCTGCATGGGTAATTGCATTAGTTGCTGCTGGTGGTGTTGCCGCTGCCTTGTCAACGTCAGCAGGCTTGCTATTGGTTATCTCGACATCGGTCTCGCATGATTTACTCAAACGAAATTTGATGCCTGATATTACCGACAAGAAAGAGCTGTTGTCTGCGCGAATAGCCGCGGGGGTTGCGATTCTAATCGCCGGTTACTTTGGCATCAATCCGCCAGACTTTGTGGCCGCGATAGTCGCCTTTGCCTTCGGCCTTGCTGCATCAAGTTTCTTCCCAGTAATTATTATGGGTATATTCAGCAAGCGTATGAACGACAAGGGGGCAATCTCAGGGATGATCACAGGTATTCTATTCACCGCTGCTTACATTATATACTTTAAATTTGTTAGCCCGGAAATGAACAAACCTGCCAACTGGTTGTTCGGAATTTCACCTGAAGGTATAGGCACTATCGGTATGTTGATTAACTTTGCCGTTGCTTTTGTAGTATTCAAATTTACAGACGAAGCACCACAAGAAATTCAAGATCTTGTAGAAAGCATTCGTTTCCCTAAAGGAGCTGGTGCAGCAACTGCTCACTAGTAATAGGTAATACTGAAAAGCCCAGCAATGCTGGGCTTTTTTATCACTGGAAAAGACAAACACCGATATTAATTATAAGATTATTTTTCAGCAGGGGGCTTCTCACATAATCAAGACCGCTGTGACGCCAACGCGTCAGGCCATCCATGGCCCGCTTTCTATCGCCATCCTTGGCGATAGAAGTATTGATTATGTGAGAAGCCCCCCTGCTGAAAAATAATCTTATAATTAACATCTCCCAGAGGAGTGAACTATGACAGCGGTACCACAACAGGTGACTGATTATCTGAAAGGGTCAGGACCTTTTGATATGTTAGATATCGAACAGCTGTATGATATTGCTCGACATTCTCATATTATTTACCTCGCAGCCGAAAACCAAGAGGAGATGCTCACAACGCACAAAAACTCGCTATATTTGATTCAAAGCGGCCAGTTTTCAGTAAAGGATTGTGACGGCGCGCTGAAGCACTTAAGTGACGGTGATTATTTTGGTTATGCCGCATTAATAGACAACGTTAATTACAAGCTGAGTATCACTGTCGAGAGTCCTGGGCTTGTTGTGTGTATACCAAAAGAGTGGTTTGATAAAGCCATGACGCACCCAAGAGTCAGCCAGTTTTTTAATGCCGCAAAGGATGACGTTCTGCAGCATGATGCGGTGAAAGATTCAAACTCAATGTGGCTGCATAAACCCCTCTATGAAGTGGCGGAAACACTGCCTATCACCATTGCACAAACAGACTCTATACAAAGTGCCGGTGCGTTGATGAGTAAGATGCATATTTCATCGGTGCTGATCATCGAAAAAAATCAGCTAATGGGCATTATAACCGACCGCGATTTACGCAATCGGGTGGTAGCGGTAGGGCTGAACATGCAGTTGCCGGTGAAGCAAATAATGACAGAAAATCCGGCTTATCTAACCAAGAATAAAACCTTGTTTGATGCAGTGTGTATCATGAATGAGAAATCGATTAATCACTTGCCGGTATTGGATGACATTACCAACAAGCCGATAGGAATGATCACCGCAACAGACATTTTTAAACAACAGCGCAACAATGTCCTATTTGTTATAAGCGATATTTCAAAAGCGAATAATCTGTACGAGCTCATCCGTTGTTCTTGGCAATTACCGCATTATTTTGCATCGAGTGCGAAGCGTCCTGGTGATTTTGATATTGTTGGTAAAGTGCTTTCGCAAGCAACCGATGTTATGACGCGCAAATTAATCACGTTTTTTCAGCAACAAAACGGTCAAGCACCCATGCCTTATTGTTGGTTGGTTTTTGGCTCTCAAGCACGTGAAGACCAAACCATGGGGTCTGATCAAGATAATGCCTTGCTCTTGGCAGAAGAACCCAATGAAGAGGAAGCCGTTTATTTCGAAAAAATGGCACAATATGTTTGTTTAGGCTTAGGGAAATGTGGCATAAAATTATGCGATGGTAATATTATGGCGTCAAATCCTAAGCTACGTAATTCGTTAAGTGAATCGATACAACAATCGAAATCGTGGGTTCGTGAACCGACGCCAGAAGCCATGCTGTCATTCAATATTTTTTTAGATGCTCGAGCTGCAGCAGGCGATGCAAGTTTGTTTGTGCGTTTGCAAGATGAACGCAAAAAGCTCTTTCAACAGTCCATGTTTCTAGCTGCTTTGGCGCGCCAAGCTAATGAAGGTTCAGTGCCGCTTTCAATGTTCCAAAAGTTTGTTTTTGCGAAAGGTCGAAAAGAAAAAGACAGTATCGACCTAAAGCACACAGCGATTGCCATTATTAATAATTTAGTACGGATTCATGCCTTGGCGAATGCAATTACGATCCCTTCAACAGTCGGCAGGTTGGATGCATTAACAGCCAAGAGTGGCGTTTCGTCGGAAGATATTAAGAACTTGCGAGATATATGGTTGTTTTTAAATCGACTGCGCTGGCGCCATCAGTTGCACAATAAAGTACAAGATAATTTTATTCGCGTGAGCGATTTATCGTCTATTGAAAAGCATCAATTAAAAGCCGCATTCCAAGCTATCCACAGAGCACAACAAACGGCTGTTCTCAAATACTCGGGTGGCATTGGCTAATGGCGTCATTTTTCTCTCAGCTTTTCAAGCGAGCCCCAACGCTTCCAGATAAATGGAGAATGATGTCAATTAAAGACACACCTTTTTTATCAATCGATTTAGAGCTGACAGGTTTAGACACTAATGTTGCGAAAATCACCTCAATAGGATGGGTGAATGGCACGCATCAAAGCGTTGACTTAAGTACTGCATTCTATGCCGTTATTCGTGCTACAGGCGATTTAAAGCAAAGCCCAGTCATTCATGGTTTAACCGCGCGTGACTTATTAAAAGGTGAGCATATCAAAACGGTAATTGGGCAATTACAAGCATTCGCTCAGTCACATGTCTGGGTGCTGCACAATGCCGGTTTGGATATGCAAGTGTTAGACAGAGTCGCTAAAAGTATGGGGGTGCCTGAAACCCAAATAACGACCATCGACACGATGCTCTTAGAGCTTTACTTTCTTAATAAGACTCAGGATATGGTGCAGCAAGGGGCTGTAACGCTTGAACAATGTCGCCAGCGCTATGGTTTGCCTGAGGCGCCAAATCATAATGCTTTGGATGATGCTGTAGCAACACTCTCTCTTGCGTTTGCGCAGTGGTACAAATTTGATAAACAGACTTCTGCTCCACTTTGTGATTTATTGCACACTAAAGCGATTAAAGTTTATACGATAGGCGAAGCTTAGATCCCTTTGTAGGTTTTTACTGTTGGTATAAGGCCGATAGATAGTCGTAAACAAAAAAATCAGCTTATACAGCTGATTTTTTGTTTATGAGGGGGAATTTTTGTTCACAATTATAGTTGCTAGTGCTGCTAGTGCTGCTAGTGCTGCTAGTGTTGCTTAAAGCACACCTAACTCAGTTAAACGTTCTGTAAGGTATGTGCCTGCTGTATGACGTTCCGACAGTTTTACATCAGGGCGCGGATGCAAAAATAAGGGTAATGAAATACGCGATTTGGTCACATCAGTACCTTCTGGATTTATTACTCGGTGAGTCGTTGATGGAAAGTAATGACCAGAAGCTTCTTGCAACATATCGCCAATATTAACAATCAAATTACCAAAGTCACAGGGAACATCCAACCAGCTGCCATCTACCGCTTTTACCTGCAAACCCGGCTCGTTTGCAGCGGGTAACAAGGTAATTAAATTAATGTCTTCATGAGCCGCAGCACGAATCGCATCAGCTTCCTCATCGCCTGCGAGTGGCGGATAGTGCAACACTCTCAAAAGCGTTTGATCGCTTCCATCTATCATTTGAGATAGAGGCATGCTGTAGTGCTGACTGACTTCTGTCGGTGATTCTTGCTCTATCCAATTCAATAATTGGGCAGCTAAACGAGAGGTGTTTTTATAATAATCACTCAACTCATCTCTTAATTCATCAGGGCACTGTCCCCAAGGATAATAGTGAAAGTACTCTTTAATGTCTTTTTTCTTGAAGCCCTTTGCTACTTCAGACACGCTTTGCGGAAAAAATCCGTCTTGCTTGTCTTTGTTATACAAGTAGGTTTGCTTTTCATCAGTGTTAAAAAATGCTTGCCAATTAGCATAAATACTCGTCACACTTGCTTGTGATATAGGGTGGTTTTTTAACACACCAAAGCCGGTTTGGCGCAATGACTCAACAAATTTTTGCTGTGCATCTGGCGCGGTAAAGTCAACTGCCTCTAATTTCATATCGGGTAAACCTATTTTTATTTTGTTACAAACTCAATGAGATAAATATGCCAGCGAGCGCAGCACTCATTAAGTTGGCTAATGTTGCTGCAAAAACCGCCTTTAGGCCGAGTTGCGCTATTTCTGTGCGTCGGGTTGGTGCTAATGCGCCTATCCCACCCATCAGTATCGCAATCGACGAAAGGTTGGCGAAACCGCATAGTGCAAAGGTGACTATCGCTTGCGTAACTGGCGATAGTTGTGCGCTATATTTTATAAAATCGAGGTACGCAACAAATTCATTTACGACCACTTTTTGGCCAATAAAACTACCGGCTAAATTAGCCTCGCTCCAAGGTACACCAATTAACCATGCTATCGGTTGAAATACGTAGCCTAAGATAATCTGAATAGACAGATCGCCTTGGCCAAATAATGTGCCAATACCACCAAGTATCCCGTTCAGTAGTGCTATCAATGCTATGAAGGCAAGCAACATTGCGCCGACATTTACAGCAAGCTTCAAACCGGCAGTCGCGCCGCTTGCTGCAGCGTCGAATATGTTGGCGTATTCTTCGTTATCCGCCTTGACATCGCTTACCTCTTGATTGGTTTTCTGGGTTTCCGGCTCCAACATCTTTGCCATCAGCAAACCGCCGGGAGCAGCCATGAAGCTGGCCGCCAACAGATATTTTAATTCAACCCCTAAACCGGCATAACCGGCCATGATAGAGCCTGCAATTGACGCTAAGCCACCTACCATGACTGCAAACAACTCTGAACGAGTCATACTGGGTAAAAAAGGTCTTATGATAAGTGGTGCTTCGGTCTGCCCAACAAATATATTAGCCGCGGCAGACATCGATTCTGGTCGACTTGTACCAAGCAGTTTTTGCAATGTTCCACCTATGATCCTAATGATCCAAGACATGATGCCTAGGTGATATAGCACGGCAATTAAGGACGAGAAGAATATAATGACCGGCAGAACGTTAATGGCAAAAATAAAGCCTAATGATTCATTACCTAAAAGATTGCCAAACAGGAAACGAATGCCATCTGCGCTGTAAGAAATAATATTAGCGACATAAATCGTTAAATTATTGAGGAACCGGATACCCCATTCAGAATAGAGTATAAACCCGCCTAATAAAGCCTGAATGGCAAAAGCGCCACCGACGGTTCGCCAGTTAATATTTTTTCTTGCTGAAGAGAACAAAAATGCTGTGCCCAGTAAAAAGGCGATCCCCAATAATCCTGTCATTTGATTTTCACTTGTTTTTATTTTTTATCATTATTTTCAAATAGCGTATAAATCTATAACAAATCCGTATTGTTCGCACTATTGATTTTCTACAATAGTAAGAAACATGGAATTGCGCCTGTTTTAAGCCCTTACTGGTTTGCCTTTAAGTAGGTAGGAACATACCACATCAACCGCTAAGTGATTCTCACCGCCGTGGGGAACAATCAAGTCTGCGAACGTTTTGCTCGGTTCAATAAATTTATGGTACATAGGTTTGACGGTAGCTTCATATTGTTTAGCGACTGAATTGATAGAACGTCCACGTTCCTGTGTGTCCCGCAACATGCGCCGCATCAAGCAGACATCAAGTGGAGTGTCGACAAACACTTTAATGTCGAATTGATCAAATAACTGAATTTGCGTCAGTAACATAATCCCCTCAAGGATGATAATGGGGGCTGGACTAATCACTTCGAATTCAGGCAATCGGGTGTGGGTCACATAGCAATATCGAGGATATTGGATACTTTTACCGGCATTTAAGTTTTGTAATTGTAGGTTGAGTAAATCATGCTCGAAAGCATCAGGATGGTCGTAGTTAGTCGTGACGCGTGTTTCCATCTCGATGTGATCTTGTGCTTTGTAATAATGATCCTCTTGAAGGACGAGCACTTCTCTTTCATGTTGGCGTAATTTCAACGCTAAGTTCTGTGTGAAAAGTGATTTACCCGAACCTGAGGCGCCTGATATTGCAAGGATGATTGGTTTTTGCATGAATCTAGTGAAAGCCAGTGGTGATAATGCTTATTAGGATACCCTTTCGATGCATGTCGATCAATTTAAGCTTACGTATTACGTATTTAGATGCATTCAATCAGCTTGGTGGTTAAATGCGCAGCCCGACTCTTTGAGGCTAAGGTCGAGATAGAAGCGGTCGAGAGATAGAAAAGGTCGAGATAGAAAATGTGGCTAAATGGTGCCGGTTTAAAAAAGTGAAGAAAAAAGGGTCAGCCTTGCAGTATGGGCCTTAAACTCAAGCTCACGCTACTTTATATCGTGTTGCCATTAGTTGTGCGCGTCCCTTTGAAATTTTATTTCATTACGCACATTTTATTCATTAAAATGTCATACTTTATCTGCTACAATCTACCGCGAATTTTTAGTTCTTAAAAAATTGTGAAACAGCGCGCAGAGACTGTAGACAATTTACGGCTAATTAGAAAAAACCACACTTTATTTAGGATAAACACAATGTTGAAAAAAAACAAACTGAATCGTGTTGCGATTGCGGTGGCGTTGACCGTGGGTCTTTCCACATCAGTGCTTGCGCAGACCACAACCTCGGCAATTAGAGGTAACGTTTCCAGTGAAGCAGGAGCAATTGTTTCTGGAGCGACTGTCACAATAACTCATGTTCCATCTGGCACTGTTTCGACAGCGACGACAAACGCAAGTGGCGTGTTCTCAGCGCGTGGTTTGCGTGTTGGTGGCCCTTACTCAGTAACAATTACGGGTAGTGATTTTACAACTGTACAAATTGACGACCTCTTTGTATCGCTGGATCAAACATTGTCACTTCCTATTGAAGTGAAAGGCAGCTCAAATCGAGAAGTTATCGTTGTCACAGGTGCGCGTGCTCAAGGTGGATTTTTCAACGAAGGGCTAAGCACCAGTCTTGGTCTTGAAGCATTAAATGAAGTGGCTTCAATTGACCGTGATATAACAGACGCTGCTGAGCTAGACCCTTTTGCGTCAGTAAACTTTCAAAGCGGTGGCGCTAAAGAGCTAACAATTGCGGGTGCAAACAACCGCTTTAACTCTTTGACCATTGACGGTGTTGCTCTAAACGACCGTTTCGGTTTGAATGCCAATGGTTATCCTACTCAGCGTTCACCGATTTCTTTCGACGCTATCGATTCGCTTTCAATTCAGACAGCGCCTTTCGATGTTGAATACAACGGTTTTACTGGCGGTACGATTAACGCGGTTACAAAGTCAGGTACTAACGAGTTTCACGGTTCTGTAGGCTATTATCATACGAGTGATTCTTTAATTGGTGATAAAAACGGCGATAACGATTTTAACTTCGCTTTTGAAGAAGATACTTTTGTTGGAACACTTGGTGGTCCAATCATAAAAGACAAGTTGTTCTTTTTTGTTGCTTACGATAAGTATGAAGAAGTTGCACCACTTAACAACGGGCCAGTAGGTTCTGGTGCAGTAAACATCCGTAAAGATATTACGCTTGATGATGTGGCTGAAGTTGGTCAGATCGTTTCTGAAGTTTGGGGTTTCGACATTGGTGACTTCAATAAAGGTCCTGCTAAAGATGAAAAAATCTTGGCTAATATCGATTGGAACATCACTGACGACCACCGCGCTAAATTTACCTACATCTTGACTGATGGCAACACTATCCAAGAACAGAACGGTAATAACTTTCTTGCATCAGACAATATTCTCGGCGCTTCCTCAGCTTGGTATGACAACTCTGAGAGAGTAGAAAGTTTTATTGCCCATGTATTTTCTGACTGGTCAGCGAATTTCTCAACCCAGTTTAAAATTGCTAGCACAACGCAAGCAACAGGTCAGGATTCATTAAGTGGTAATGAGTTTCCTAACTTCGCTGTGTTCTTGCGTGAAGTTGATGGTGATGAGAATTATCTGACTATCGGTCCTGACCGTTTCCGTCACGGTAATGAACTAGACCAAGATTTTATGCAGTACAAATTCGTCGCTGAATATTCTGTTGGCGATCATATTCTGAAAGCCGGTTTCGAGCGTGAAGAAGTTGATGTAAATAACCTTTTTGCTCAAAACTCGGAAGGCTCATATGTGTTTGATAGCATTGACGACTTGCGCAATGCGACAGCGTCAGGTCTGCTTTATGACAACGCTGTTACAAACAATGAAAACGACCTTCGTGCAATTTGGGGCTATAACTCTAACTCACTTTATATCCAAGATTCTTGGGACGTAAATGGTTACCTGACCGTCGAAGCTGGGCTTCGTTATGATTGGTATGAATCTGAAGGTCAAATCCGCGAAAATCAAAACTTTGTTGACCGTTATGGTTACAGCAATGCGAATGATATTGATGGCTTAGATGTCATTCTTCCAAGAGTATCGTTTAAATGGTTAGCAACAGAAGACCTTACTGTTCGTGGTGGCTTAGGTAAATTCTCTGGTGGTGCTCCTGGCGTATGGATTTCCAACAGTTACTCAAATGATGGTGTGATTTCTGACAGCGTCAGTGCATTCGGAACAATCAATGTACCAACTACACCCGATCCAGCTACAGGTCAGTATATTCCGCAAGACGTGCTTAATGCTTTGGCAACTGAAGCTCCAGACGGCTCTGTCAATGCGCTTCGCCCTGACTTTGAGATCCCAACAACGTGGAAGCTTAGCCTAGGCGCCGCTTACTCAGTTGATCTTCCAGTGTTAGGTGAAGGTTGGTTGCTATCAGGTGATTTCCTATACAACAAATTGGAGAATGCCTCTTATTGGTATGACCAACGTTGTGAAAATCCAGTAGGTACTGCTCCGGATGGTCGTGGTGTGTACGACTGTAGTAATGGTCCAGAAGCTATTGCTGTTGGCTCTGTTGACGACGGTGAAGGTATGTTACTTGCTTTCTCAGCGTCTAATGACTGGGATACTGACTACGGTAGTTTTGACCTATTTACAAGTTACACCTATGCAGATGTTGAAGATGTTGGTTACGGTACATCTTCTACAGCAACGTCAAACTATTCTGACTTTGCAGCATATGACCGCCAAAAACCGCGTGCTGGTACTTCAAACTACCAAACAGAGCATTTGGCAAAAGTGCGTTTTAATTGGTCAAAAGAGATCGTAAATGGCTATCAAACCAAAGTGTCAATATTCGCAACACGTCGTTCTGGTCAGCCATACAGCTATACTTTTCAAGAAAACAATGCCTGTGTTCTTGACGTAGGCGGCGGTCGTTGTGCTCGTGAGAGCCGTAACGATGATGCAGGTCATTTGCTGTACGTTCCAACGGGTGTTAACGATCCATTGTTTGCTGCTAGCTCGTTTGGTGGTGATGCCGCAGCACAACAAGAGTTCTTTAACTACATCAATAGCTCAGAACTTGGTCAGTATGCAGGTGGTATTGCTGATAGAAATGGTGACAACTCACGTTGGTCAACCATTATTGATTTAAGAATTCAGCAAGAGTTACCGGCGATCAATGAAGACCATAAGTTCTTATTGTTCTTTGATATTGAAAACCTTGGTAACCTACTTAATTCTGACTGGGGTCGCGTAGAACGTACTCGTTATGAATATGCGAGAAAGGTTGTATCGGCTAACATAGTGGATGGTCAGTATGAGTACTTTGGTCTAAGAAACCCAGATAGTATTAATAACTTAGAAGTACTTTCTCAGTCTGTTTGGCAAGTTCAGTTTGGTCTGAAATACGAATTCTAATTTGCTAATATCTTTTAAGCGAAAGAGTCGAAACTAAAAAAACCCCGAGTGCTTGATAAAAGCATCGGGGTTTTTTATTTATACTGAGAGTTTACAAAGTAAAATCTTGCTTGGCACAGACTTTCGGCTATGAAAGCCGCGCTTTAAACTCCTCATAAGTAAATTCTTTTACAAGATCAAAAGTACCATCTTTTCGTAAAATACCAATCCCTGGATGTTCGACACCGTTAAAGAAAGTGGTTTTCACCATGGTGTAATGCATCATATCTTCAAACATTAAACGGTCACCCGATTTCACTTCATGATCAAAGCTATATTCTTCAATAACATCGCCAGCCAAGCATGAGTTGCCACCAATTTTGTAGGTGAATGCTTTTTCGTTTGGCATACCAGCACCGGTAATTTTTGGTCGATATGGCATCTCCAATACGTCCGGCATGTGCGCAGTGGCGCTGATGTCCAATATCAAAATTTTCTGTTCATTTTCGACGATATCGACAACCTCGCAAACCAGCGGACCTGCTTGCCAAGCAACGGCAGAACCGGGTTCCATGATGATACGCAAATTAGGGTACTTTTGTTTGAACACCGTTAAGGCGTTGATAAGATGCTCAACGTCATAACCTTCTTTTGTCATTAAGTGTCCACCGCCTAAGTTTAACCACTTAAGCGAGGGTAGATATTTTGCAAATTTTTTCTCAATGGCATGCAGCGTGCGCTCTGTTGCGAAGGAATCACACTCGCATAAATTGTGCACATGGAAGCCGTCAATGCCGGTAAGGTCTTGGCCTTCTAACTGCGATGCTAAAATGCCCAAGCGAGAGCCCGGTGCGCATGGGTCATATAATGGCGTGTCTGCTTCTTGGTTTTCAGGGTTAACTCGCAGGCCAGCTGAAACTGAGCTTTGCATTACCTGTTCTTTGAATTGATTCCACTGGTTCATACTGTTGAACGATAAGTGATGAACTAAGTCTACCAACTGGTCCATGTCTTTCTGTTTATAGGCAGGCGAGTAGCAATGCACTTCGCCGCCCATTTCATAGTTGGCAAGTTTGGCTTCCCACACCGCGCTGGCGGTAGCACCTTTTAAGTATTGTTTTACCAAGGGAAAGGTTGACCACATTGAAAAGCCTTTCAATGCTAAAATGATATCAACACCTGCTTTGTTCTGAACGTGTTGCATCAACTGCAAATTTTGTTCAAGCCTTGCCTCGTCACACACGTAACAAGGTGAAGGTATATCGTCCCTCAAAAATTTGTTGGTCATTGCTGATTATCCTGAAGTCTTGGTTTTTGGATTCGAGCTATAGCAGCTCAAATCCAAAAATTAAAAGCGGCTGCTTATTTTGCGAACGGGCTGCTTTCGCATTCAATAACATGCCAAGGAAGGCCATGGTCATTTAGCATTGCCATGAATGGGTCAGGGTCAAATTGCTCCATGTTCCAAACTCCTGGCTTGTTCCACGTTTTGTTTAGCATGAGTGCCGCACCAATCATTGCTGGCACACCCGTGGTGTATGAAACAGCTTGGGCGCCCACTTCATCGTAACAAACAGCGTGGTCGCAGTTGTTATAAATGAAGATAGTTTTTTCTTTGCCGTCTTTCAAACCGGTAATATAGGTGCCGATGCAGGTTTTGCCTGTGTAACCCTCAGCAAGAGAACCTGGATTTGGCAATACTGCTTTTAAGAATTCCAAGGGAACGATTTGTTGGCCTTGGAAGTCAATAGGAGCAATACTGGTCATGCCGATGCCTTCAAGCACTTTTAAGTGATTCAGATAGGCGTCGCCAAAGGTCATCCAGAAACGCGCACGTTTTAGCGTAGGAAAGTGCTTAACGAGCGATTCTAACTCTTCGTGGAACATCAAATATGAGGCTCTTACACCAATGTTTTGATAATCAAGATCTTCACGAACTGATAATGGTTCAGTTTCTTTCCATTCTCCATTTTCCCAGAAGCGACCGCGCTGAGTGATCTCGCGAATATTGATCTCAGGATTGAAGTTGGTTGCGAATGCTTGACCATGATCACCACCATTACAATCAACGATGTCCAAGTAATGGATTTCATCGAAGTAATGTTTTGCAGCATAGGCTGTGTAGACGTTAGTCACGCCTGGATCAAAACCACTGCCAAGAAGCGCCATAATACCCGCATCTTGGAATTTTTGCTGATATGCCCACTGCCAAGAATATTCGAATTTAGCTTCGTCTTTCGGCTCGTAGTTGGCAGTATCTAGGTAATCAGTTTTGGTTGCTAGGCACGCGTCCATAATCGGTAAATCTTGATAAGGTAGCGCAAGATTCACGACTAAGTCAGGCTGCACCTTATGGATTAATTCTGCGACGGCGTCTGCGTTGTCTGCATCCACTGTAAATACGCCTTTTAAACGGTCTGCGCCCACTTCTTGTTGGAGCACTTCACATTTCGACAATGTGCGACTTGCCAAATAGATTTCATCAAACATTTCAGGTAATCGAGCACACTTTTTAACGGTAACGGATGAAACGCCGCCAGCGCCGATGATTAATACACGAGACATAAGAGTTCCTTACTAAATAATTTGGCTGCATCGTAACAGCAATTTTTGAATTCGCAAGTTTAATGGAAAAGCGTGCAGAACGATAGGTTCAGTCTGAAAAATCGCAGGTAAAAGGTTTTCCTATTTTGATTGAATTTTCCTCAAATTCATAGGGATAAAGAGTTAGGATATTAGCGCCATCAGCATCGCAAATGCTAAACATGATGCCGTCTTTCTCTTCTCTGAGAGGGGTCCGGATAGTGGCAGCATAAACTAACATGCCCGTTGTCGAATGTGTTCGCATTTTGTAAACCGCTAGCTGTTGTTCGAGTTTCTCAATCATGCTGAAATGAGCATCATTGGGATGGCGGCTGTCATAATCATCATCATTCAGAAAGATGCAATGCGCATTGCCATCCTCTGAGATAACCGCAAATGGATAAAGAGTTTCAGAACGAGAAAGCATGATCTCACATAAACTCAGGGCTGTTTCAATCATCGGTGCGTATTTAACCTGCTGTTTTAGAATTATTTTGTGCTTCACGCGAATAACCTCATTTTACTCTGATAAAAACCCATGATTACGGCTGATACATTTGCCTTGTTCATGTTGTGTTTAACGACTTGGATAGAAAAATAGTTCAGTTGAATAACCCGAATCTTTTGTCAGCCTGCCTGAAACTCTTGGCCAGCCCCCTGCAATCCGCCAGTATGAATAATCAATATTTTGCTATTGGGAGGAAAGTAAGCTTGCTGGATAAGCGTTTTAACTGCGAAGAAACATTTACCTGAGTAAACGGGTTCAATGAGGATAGGTGAGTCTTGTTTGGCTATGTTTGCTTGCTGTTGGTTGAAGTCTTTGCAGAAGGCGGTGAGTTCAGCAGTGCTTTTGGCATAACCTCCAAAATGGAAGTTGTGATTGATATGCCAAGGCAAATAAGGTGTGTCTTTGTTTTGTTGTTCGTTTTGACCGTTATTGGGGCTGATGAGGAATTGGTTGACGAGTTCCTCCAAGTATCGTTCTCCTTTTAATACACCGATTCCGATTATTTGTGACGCGGTTTCAGTTCGGCAACTTTTGACCACACCCGCCATGCTCGCACCGCTACCAACAGGAAGCAGAATAGCGTCGAACGGCTTGCTAGAGTTCGCTGCATTGATTTCATCGATCATGGCCTGCATGCCAAAAAGCGCAGCTGGCTGTGAACCGCCTTCTGGAATAATGATATCTGCATGGTGTGCTGTAAGGAGTTTAGCAAGGTAGTCTCGTTCGGTTCTTTTTTGATAGTTTTGTTTGTCTACAAAGACTAAATGCGTTCCCCAGCTTTGCAAATCTTTGAGGGTTTGGCTTAACTCTTGCTTCTTCAAATACGCACCACGAACAATAGCAGTAAATTTGATGTTAAGTTGTTTGCAACAATACGCGAGTGCGTGCAGATGGTTTGAATATGGACCGCCAAAACTGATCACGTGGGATGGCGGGGTTTGCGTAAAGTCCTTCAGAGGTTGCACTAGTTTGCGCCATTTGTTCCCAGATATCAGGGGATGCAGCAAGTCATCACGCTTGCACCAAAGCTCTACTTGCTGGTTTGTCGCTCTTGGTTTCGGAGTTTCTTGATTGGTCGAAAATGCAGTCCAGTCTACGTCAACTCGCTGTAAAGGCGAAGGTGTCATAATTGAAAATAAACGCTCGATGCTGTCGGGTAGCGGATAGGTTGACAAAGTTTACTCCTTTATACTGATCTCTTTGTGTAAGTTTAGGCGTTTAAAGGTGCAGCAAATCTGTATTATTACAGATAATGAGGAAACGACCATGAAATTTAAACGATTAAAACGAAAACCGTCGATGTATCTACGTAAGATGCCGAAACCGATCCTTGTCGCGCTATTGTTCAGCGTCCTCGGTTTTTCTAGCGTAGGGCATGCGAATATATCTGAGTCGGAGAAAAAATTAGGCATTTCTAGTTCCTCAGCAGCTTATTCGCCATTGAGTTTTTCACAGATTAGCGAGCGGTACATTGATGAACCAAAAGTAGTGGGTGAAGCACAGCTCAAAGTGATGTTCTGGAAAATCTATGACGCCAAATTAGCAGCACCTTTCGGGGAGTGGAAAAAGGACTCACCTTTTGTGCTGTCACTAACATATTTGCGTGATTTTTACGGAGAGGAGATTGCCAGTCGTTCGGTTGATGAAATGAGAGACATAGGTTATTCAGACGAAGTACTGCTGGCCAAATGGTATGAACAAATGCGCTTAGTTTTCCCTGACGTTAAAGAAGGGGAGAACATTACGGGTGTCATGGATAATGAGCAATATACGCACTTTTATTATGATGGTAATCTGATTGCAAGTATTAAGGATGAAGCATTCGGTCAAGCGTTTTTCGATATTTGGTTAAACGAGAAAACTTCTGAACCAAAAATGCGTAAACAATTATTGGGGCTAAAAAAGTAAGCGCTATTAATCAGTGACTTTGGGTAACGCTCGACAATGAAATCTGCGCACGACTAGCTTAACAACTCAACAATCAGTAAAAAGTTGGCTGAACAGAGATCGATAATAAGTCTACAAGGAATAAAAATGAATTTTTCAAAATTCGCAAAAAAAGTCAGTATGCTAACAACAATAGGGGCTTCAATTCTGTTTATTAGTGCATGTTCCGTTTCACTGGATGCAAAAAAGTACGAGCAGATCGAACCAAAATTCGATATCGACACCTTTTTTGACGGTAAGGTAAAAGCATGGGGAATTGTTCAAAATAGAGACGGTGACATTGTTCAGCGATTCACTGTAGACATCAATGGGTATAAAGAAGGCGACAACTTAATTTTAGACGAGAGCTTTGTATATGGGTTTGGTGACGGTGCTAAATCACGGGTCTGGACACTTAACAAAAATGCAGACGGAACCTACACGGGTAATGCTGGCGATATTGCAGGGCCAGCCAAAGGAACATCGCATGGTAATGCGTTTAACTTCTCCTATGAGATGGATTTAGCTGTGGGTGATTCAAGTTATCGGGTCCACTTTGACGATTGGTTTTTTGCGTTTGACGATAAAACGATGATGAATCGGTCTTATATTAAAAAGTTTGGTATTGTGATGGCTGAAGTCACTATTTTTATGCAAAAGCAGTAGACAGAGTGCAGATTATTTATGGGCCATTAGAGGTTGCTTGATGACTTTTACATAATACATTGCAATCAAGTCAGAGAACCGAACTTTTTACGAAGTTCACAACAAGGAGAGAAACATGACAATAGTCGTAATTTGTATGGCAATAATTGTATTTATGCCGATGCTAGCAAAGGTACCTTTAGCGCTGATGATGAATCGAAGCGGGGGATATGACAATAGGTTGCCACGTGAACAGCAGAAAACATTAACAGGGCTTGGCGCGAGAGCGAAAGCAGCGCATGAGAATTGCTTTGAAGCGACCACGTTTTTCGCGCCCACTGTTTTATTAGTTTTGGCGCTAAATGCGGTGAATGATACCACGGCATATTTATGCATTGCTTTTGTGGTGTGCCGTCTGGTCTACTTGGTCTGTTATTGGGCCGACTGGCACTTGGCAAGAAGCGTATTTTGGGGAGTGGGGATGATTACTATTGCTGCGCATTATTTTCTCATTTTGGGCTAGCCGATATAAAGCGAAACTGATGTTTAAATTCAAATAATCAGTTTCGCGATAATTATTGTGAGAGCGTTCAGTAATGCAAGCTCAGTTGACGTGTTTATTCAGGACAGTCATCATCAAGAAAGTATTTAACGCATAAAACGGTATTGGTCAGGGTAGGGTGTAAAGTTTTGAATAACACCTTGAGCGGTTATACGTTGTGTTTCCAACCAATACTCAGTGGTCATTAGGTCGCCGTGTAGTTCTTTTAGAATATCTTTAAACACTTTTTTTCCAACAATGAAGTGCTCGAATTGCTCAGGGAATACATCGTTTGGCCCAACTGATAAAGTATCAATTGCATAGGGGTCATCATTTTTGGGCAAACTGCGGAATTGACGTTCTGACATATAACAAATTTCATCATAGTCATAAAATATGACCCTGCCGGTTTTCGTTACACCGAAATTTTTATGTAGCATATCGCCAGGAAAAACATTGGCTAACGCAATTTGTTTGATACATAACCCCAGTTCATTTAACACATCACGAATTTTCACAGGGTCGGTTTGCTGTTGTAAATACAAGTTGAGCGGCGTCATTTTTCGTTCAATGTAAAGGTGGGAAATAATCAATTCACTGTCGGTCAATGTCACGCTGCTAGTGCAAGTATCAAGAAGATATTGTAATAATGCTTGATCGATACGATGACGCGGAAAACGAAAATTCATATATTCGTGGGTGTCGGCCATGCGGCCAACGCGATCGGTGCTTTTAACTAATCTATAGCGATCTTTGACGTATTCACGAGTGATTTTTTTACTCTCTGCAAACTCATCCTTAATGACTTTAAATACCACCCCGTATGACGGTAAATGAAAAACAGTCATCACTAAACCTTTAATTCCCGGCGCAAGCTCAAAATTATCCGCGCAACTCACTTCTGATGCCTCGCTACTAGTGACTGGCGGGTTAGTGGTATCTGCCAAATGCTGCAAATAATTGCGGTAAAATACCGTTTTACCATGTTTGTAAAAGCCCAGTGACATGTACAGTTCAAAATTCTTTTTATGTGGCAGGAGCTCCTGCAAAAAGGCAACAACTTCTGCTGGGTTTTGCGTGTCTGCCATAAAGTAGGAGCGTGCAAAGCTGAATATCACGCTCAAGTGATGTTGGTTAGTCAGCAGTGCGTCGACCATGAGTTTGCCGTCATCCGTCATTTGCATCGCGATAACAAACGGCAAGGTTTCGTCAGGCATGCAAATTCGACCCACTAAGTAAGCCGCTTTTCCTCTATAAAAAACAGGTTTTAGCATTTCAACAGTATGCACACTGGCCAACTGCTCAAGATTCAAACGTGCTCGCAGTGCTTTGTCCATGTTCTCTAGGTCAAGAGAAAGATTATCAAAAGGCGTTTTGAATCGATAAGTATTAAATATAGATTCATGCATGGCTCTGACGGTGCCTGAAGTATCAAAGCTGTAAATAACCTTTTCGCGATCTTGTCCTGGTAAATAACAGCGACTTGGCTGCACAAACATCATAGTGTCATCTATTTTACTGTGTTTAAAAATGCGTCCAATAACCGAATTGTAAAAAGTCTCTGCGAGCTCAAACTGTGGGTGGTCTTTAAGTAATTTTGTGTATTGGTTCTTTGCGGCCTTCCAAAAACCTTGGTCTTGTTGCTTTGGATGAACTTGTTGATACAAGTCGATAACGATATCCATTAAGCTTTGTTCGTAAATGGTAATTCTTTCTTTAATGGCAAGTTGAGATTCTGCCCATCGTTCATTCTCAAATCGCTCTTTTGCCCCCGCTGTAATACGACTGTGCCAGCGATACGATTTATCAAAACCACCTATAATTTGATAAGCGAATTGACGTGCAATGACGTCTAGTGCTTGTTGCTCGTTAGCGTCATGATTAGCATTAGATAAATGAGTGCTAACGGTATTATCATCCGCAGTTGATGCTGGGCTACTCTCAACTGAATCGTACAGACGATTAGACGATTTTGATTGAATGCTGCGGCTCGAAGATGTCTTTTTTTTCATTATTCAACCATTCATCATTGCTATACATTTGTTTATGCTAATTCAGCCGCCTACTTGACTAAATAGTGCGTTGTAAAAACGAAAGTCAACATTTTCAAACGTTTCGTATGTAAAGTAAATAAGCGCTAGTAAACGAAAATAGATGACTTAAGTGGTCCTAAAACTAGCGCTAAATTGATAATAAGTCATATCACGATACGCTATGTTTACTATAGTATAAGAACAGTTTGCTAGCCATATAGGAATTTACCTTGATATATCGATAACACCTTAGAGAACTTTACGTTTGGATTGCCTATTACAACCGAAGGGCTATTATTTGGGGTGCTTTTCGGCTTGTTTTTGAACCTACTGGTGAGTACTCCAGCGTTTATGATTGCTAGGAGACAGCGAGAGAAAAAGAAACAGAAGGCTATAAAAGAGCACGCGATTAATCGTTAAAAAATGTGATTTATTGGAATGAAAACAGTGCTATAGAATGTCAGATAAACGCACACGATTGAAGAGTATCTCTTGATAATGTTGGGTTACACCGTTTTGCTAGGTACAGTAATCTGCTTATCGAGCAGAAATACATCATTTAATCTCACTAAATTGCAGAAAATGCTGTATATTCCTCACTCATTTTTTGACTGTAGCCAGTGTTTATTGGTCTTTCATGCCATTAAACGATCACATTACAGAAAATAGCTACAGAGGACCCTACATGAAATTTTCAACCTTAGATTTACATCCATTACTTACACAAGCCGTTGTTGCTTGTGGATTCAGCGAAATGACGCCGGTACAAGAACAATCTATGCCTAAAGCCCGTCGCGGCAAAGACTTATTGGTGCATGCTCAAACCGGCACAGGAAAAACAGCCGCTTTTGGGCTTCCCATTTTACAGCAAATGTTAGATGCCCCTAAAGCGACCGTTTCAGGCAGTCCCAGAGCACTTATATTGACACCCACTCGTGAGCTAGCAGAGCAGTTGACTGACGCTATTGGCAGCTACGCTCAATTCACTGAATTAAGGGTTACCGCACTCTATGGTGGCGTTAAACTGGGTGGGCAAACAAGTAAACTTGCAAAAGGCACTGATATCCTTATTGCAACCCCAGGCCGTTTGCTCGAGCACATGGCCTTGAATAATGTCACTTTGGCCAATGCCGAGTTTGTCGTACTCGATGAAGCTGACCGTATGTTGGACATGGGCTTCATTAGCGATGTAAGTCAAATAATGCAGCACACTGCGAAAAAACGTCAAACCTTATTGTATTCGGCAACCAGTTCGCCGGCAGTCAATGAGTTGTGTCATAAGATTTTAAACAACCACGTTGAAATTCGAGTAAGTAAAGCGAATGCGACCGCTGATACCGTCAACCATGTTATGTATCCGGTTGAAGAATCGCGCAAAATTGATTTGTTCAAGGCTTTATTAAAAGAGCAGAATTGGTTCCAAGTATTGGTTTTTACCAGCACAAAAGAACAAGCAGACAAATTAATGGCTGCGCTCAAACAAAGTAAAATTCAAGCCGCTGTTTTTCACGGTGATAAAAGTCAGGGCTCTCGCCGTCGTGCATTGGCTGACTTCAAGTCTGCTAAGTTGCAAGTGTTAATTTCCACAGAGGTTGCAGCACGAGGGCTGGATATTCAAGGTTTAGAATTTGTAGTTAACTATAATCTGCCTTACTTGCCAGAAGACTATGTTCACAGAATTGGTCGGACGGGCCGCGCTGGGAACTCAGGCAACGCCATCTCTTTTGTGAGTCGGGAGGAAGAACGCACGGTGAGCCGTATTGAGGCGCTTATTGGCAGCTCTATCAAAAGAGTGGTTAAGAAAGGATTTGAAGTGAGCGACCGTCAAAGTCTATTAAAGAGTATCTCAAAGAATGGCCGCCCAAGTAGAACCAATAAAGTGAGCAAAACACAAATTACAGGTGACAGTGTTAAAGCGAAAAGACGCAGTCCTTCAAAAAGAAAGTAGCGTATTTTTCTATCGCTCACGCTACTTTATAGCATGGGCGATATATTGCTTTATTTCGCTTAAGGGTTCCGGGTTCTTGAAAACAGCAGAGGCATACTGCGGCTTCTGCAAAATGCCTTTTTCGATTAAATTTGTAATTTGCGGCAGATAATCAATGGATGTTTTCCCGGCAAAGAGTAAATCAAAGTTAGGTTCATTTTCGTATGCATTCAGCATTTTATGGAAGCCCTGCATATACAAATAATCCTTCACAAAACCGCCCCCTCTGTAGATCCGAGAGCATACTGCAAAAGCAATATCATTACTTGCACCGTATTCTTCTTTAAGCAATAGGAAGCTTTTTCTGAAGCTTTTTTCTTTTATCATTGATTGCACCGCCACGACTCGCAAGGCCAATATTTTCAGACGCTTGATGGTGAGGTTGTCAGATAAATACTCACTTAAAATAGCCAGTCCCTCTTGTGTCATTGTGTTAAGAGGATTGCCGATTTCTAGTATTCGTAAAGGCTGATTTCTGGCATTCAGTGTGGTCACTAAATGCACGCCAATTTCATGTTGTGCTAAGGCATTGGTATCGCTAATTGAGAGTTTTGCATTTTTGTTCAGTTTAATCGTATTACCTGATACGAGGGCGTTCGCAATCATGTTTTCTTCAATTTTTAGATGGTAAGGCAGGTTATTAACGTCAGCAAAATCGACGAGTATCTGTTTGATTTCTTCAAATGTTAATACTTCTTCATTTTCTTCATTTAGATTACCCGGTAAATGCAAAATAAATTTCGCGTTGCCGATATCTTTTTGGGTTGGTTCGCCAAAGTAACGCAGTGAATCATAAATAAAGTCGTTACTGCCAATAGAGTTGAATTGGTCGACTTTGTCTAGGTAGCTATTGATGGTGTCGAAGTATATTTCGTTAAGGTCTTGGTCAACGACATTCTCAAGCGGTAAATTTAACAACCTTCTTTTCGTGGCAAATACATCTAACTTGCTGCCATCATAAGTAAACTCCGGCTCAATCGAAAAATGACTATCGAAGAATGTTTTCTTCTGTTGATTAAAATTAGTCGGATTTACTGCACTTAGGATATTGATAGTTTTTGTGATGTCAAAGAACTCACTATCAAACTCAATTAGTCCCTGCGAAATTTGTGGCTTACCCTGAATGTCCTTAGTCACTTTATATCCTTTGCTTACTAAACGTATATTTACCCACTACATTCTACTGAGGGCCCAGGTTCCTTGAAACATTGAGCTTTAGTATCAACTATCAAGATACCTGAGACGTAGATAAAATAATAATCATTTTCAGCATTTTTGGAAACCCATGTGAATGACTATGTTCAGCCTTGGGAGACTCACCATGATGTGAACTTAATGCATCTTCAAATTTCAGCTGTTTTGAGTTGAAAAAGTCAATTAGATGCCAGTTGATTAAAAGAGTCATCCATTATCTCTCCCTAAACGCCCACCTTGATAAAAGATTTTTGATCAGAACAATGTAGACAATGTTAACTAACCATATGAATAAATTAAAATTCCCAAGAATGCAAAAATTCCGATCTTTCATGAAAATGATCAACAATATTTCATTTACTGGTAAATCGAGGTTGACATATAGACGTCTATACGGCAAATTGGCGCCATAAAATAAAAATAATACTAACGACAAAAAATTAAACTGAGAGGGTTGAGCTTCGTATGGTTTACATTGCACGCAAAAACGTCAATATCAGAGCCAATGCAAACGATTCTTCACCTCGCGCAGCGGTTCACGCTGTGAGTCTTGCCGCATTCTGTTTCATTACAATGACCAACACTTTTTTGGTTTCTGTAAACACGCTATTGATTAGCGCGACAACAATGATGCGAACAATGACCAGTGTGATGATTATTATGCCAATTAAGGGCATTCGTTAGGATTTGCAAATTAAGCAATTAACGAAAGCCCGCCAAAAGCGGGTTTTTTTGTATCTGGGTAAAATAAGCTCAGTTGAGCACAGGAGAGTGACATGAAGGTTTTAAAGTTTGGTGGTTCGAGTCTCGCAGACGCAACTCGGTATATGCGTGTACTGGAGATTAGTACCGATACTCACCAAACAGAGGGTGCTGCCGTTGTGTTGTCGGCACCTAAAGGGGTAACAAACGCACTGTCGCTGCTATGTGAACAAGCTCAACGAGGCGCTGACTATGGCGAGCTTTTTGCGAAATTAAACATGACTCTGAACGGCATCGCACAGGATTTAAACGCGACCCTAGACAATTTTTCCTATCAGCCTCTTAGCGAGTTTATTGCCGAGAAATTGGCGCTTCTCGAGCAACAGCTTAACGGTATTGCTCTGCTAAAAATTTGCCCAGATCAAATTACTGCGTCTATTTTGAGTTTGGGCGAGTACGTTAGCGTGCGTATTTTTAGTGAAATTCTCAATGCGAAAGGGATTGGCAATAGTATTATTGATCCAGTTAACTGCATTGTCGCTCACGGCGATTACCTCGATAGTATTGCGGACCTAAGCGCCAGTAAAGCGCGCTTCGCAGATATCGACACGAGCGGTGCCTCACTCATCATTATGCCTGGATTTGTTGCGGTTAATGAGTTGGGTGAAAAGGTCACACTGGGTCGCAACGGTTCGGATTACTCAGCCGCAATCTTGGCTGCTTGTATTGATGCCAGCTGTTGTGAAATTTGGACCGACGTTGATGGGGTTTACAATGCCGACCCAAATCAAGTGGAAGGTGCGGTTTTACTTGATAAACTGACTTATCAAGAAGCCATGGAACTGTCTTATTTTGGAGCCAAAGTATTACATCCAAAAACTATCGGTCCTATCGCTCAATACAGTATTCCGTGTTTAATCCGTAATACCTTGAATCCAGCCGCACCAGGAACCTTAATTAGTCATGAAGCAAGCGAGAAATGGACTAGCGTTAAAGGTATTTCGCACCTTGAAAATGTGGTGATGTTCAACATTGCTGGGCCAGGAATGAAAGGCATGGTTGGCATGGCCAGTCGTATTTTTGATGTCATTTCAACAGGCAATATTTCGATTAGTTTAATCACCCAAAGTTCATCTGAGTATAGCATCAGTTTTTGTCTCCAGGATAAAGATGCCGACCGCGCGTTAGATTTGTTAGAGGACAGCTTTGCACTTGAGCTTAGTAATCATTTATTAGAGCCAATAGAAGTGCGTAAAGAGCTCGCTATCGTTACCTTAGTGGGAGACGGTATGCGTCAATCTAAGGGCATGGCGGCTAAATTCTTTAGTGCGTTGGCACAAGCTCGAGTAAACAATGTTGCCATTGCGCAGGGCTCGTCAGAACGTTCTATTAGTACCGTGATTGAAAATGCGAAAGCTAAGAAAGCGGTAAAAGTGATACATCAAAATTTCTTCACTAAAAAGCACACCATTGATGCATTTTTGGTGGGTTGCGGAAACGTTGGCAAAGAGTTGCTGCGTCAAATTGCGCAGCAGCAACCGGCGTTGATGGCAAGAGACATTAGACTCGAAGTATTTGGCGTTGCCAATAGCCGAAAATTGTTATTGAATCACAAAGGTGTCGATTTAAATGCTGATTGGCAAGGTGAGCTAGATAAAGCGGATGAAGCATTCTCAGTAGCACGCATCCACAAGTTTGCGAACGATAACAGTCTGGTTAATCCTGTGATTATTGACTGCACCAGTAACGCTGTCATTGCCGATTTATACGTTGAAATGATGACATCAGGTTGCCATGTTGTGACGCCTAATAAAAAAGCGAACACGGCTTCAATGGCGCAGTATAAAAAGCTACAGAAAACGATGCAGCACACTAATCGACAATATTTGTATGAAACGACGGTTGGCGCTGGTCTACCGGTGATTGATAACCTGCAAAAGTTAGTCGCGGCGGGCGACGAACTTGAAAGTTTTGAAGGTATCTTGTCAGGCTCATTGTCCTACGTGTTCGGCAAGCTAGATGAAGGTATGAGTTTGTCTGAAGCTACTTTGATAGCGAAGGCAAATGGTTTTACCGAACCTGATCCGCGAGATGATTTGTCCGGTATGGATGTGGCGCGCAAGCTACTTATTATGGCTCGTGAGTCAGGCTTAGAATTAGAGCTTGTCGATATTGACATTGAGTCTGTGTTACCGCCGAGCTTTGACGATACAGGCAGTATTGAAACCTTTCTCAGTAATCTGTCGTCGTTAGATGCCGACCTCAAAGAAAGGGTCGGAAATGCCAAAGAAGCGGGTAAAGTGTTACGCTATGTGGGGTCAATTAAAAAGAATAAATGCAAGGTTTCTATTCAAGAAGTTCCTCTTAATCATCCATTAGCGGCGGTAAAAGACGGAGAAAATGCCTTGGCTATTCATAGTAAATACTATCAACCGATACCTTTCGTTATTCGCGGGTATGGTGCTGGTGCAACAGTAACGGCTGCAGGTGTGTTTGCTGATGTGCTCCGCACCATGCCATGGACTCAGGATTTCGCATGATGATTGCAAAAACAACAAAAGCGTTCGCCCCAGCCTCTATTGGAAATGTCAGTTTAGGCTTTGATTTGTTAGGTGCTGCGCTACAACCTATCGACGGCACGCAGCTTGGAGATTGGGTGTCGGTAACAGATGCTGATGAGTTTTCGTTAAGTATCGATGGTCAATTTGCTGATAGATTGCCGCCAGAAATTGAAAACAATATTGTCACTAAGTGCTATGATTTTTTTCAAAGCAGCTTAAGCTCAAGCGGGCATGCTCCGCTGAAGGTCAAGGTGCACCTGCACAAATCACTTCCTATTGGTAGCGGCTTAGGCTCTAGTGCAAGCTCGATTGTTGCTGCTTTTTATGCCTTGAATGAGCATGCGGGAAATGTGTTTTCTCAAGACGCTCTGTTGGTGATGATGGGGGAGTTAGAGGGGCAGATTAGTGGCAGCGTACATTATGATAATGTCGCACCTAGCTACCTTGGCGGACTCGTGTTGATGACCGGAGAAAATTCACCGGTTGCTGCAAAGCTGCCTTGTTTTGATAACTGGTATTGGGTTGTGTGTTATTCTGGCATTTCGGTATCGACGGCTGAAGCTAGGCGCTTGCTACCTAAGCACTATGCATTATCAGATACCTTGGATTTTGGCCGTCAACTGAGCGTATTTGTGCACAGTTTATACACGAAAAATGAAGTCCTAGCGGCGAAAATGATGACCGATGTAATCGCTGAACAGCATCGAAAAGTGCTTCTTCCTCGGTTTGATGATGCAAGAGAAGCCTGTATGCACAGTAACGCTTTAGCGTTCGGTATTTCAGGCTCAGGCCCAACCGTTTTTGCGCTAGCTAGAGACATTGAAGACGCAAAAAAAATGCAGGTATGGTTAGAAAAAGAGTATATTCAGAATAACGATGGCTTCAGCCACATTTGTAAGTTAGGTATTGAAGGGGCTACCCTCATCGCCTAATTAGCGTTAACTCGACTATGAACAGAACAAAAAACCAAAGGTTTCGACAAGTGAATTTAGTAAATTTAAAAGATGCGAGTGATAAAGTCAGTTTCTCTGAAGCGGTAAAGAAAGGCTTAGGTAAAAACCAAGGTTTATATTTCCCTGAAAAGATTACCCCCTTTGAGAATATTAACGATATCTTGGCTATGCCTTTTGTCGAAAGAAGTATTCAAGTATTAAAGCAACTAATTGGTGACGAGTTACCGGATGAACTGCTCAGTAGCATTGTTACCACTGCATTTCAGTTTGGCGCTCCTTTAGTAAAGGTCACTGACAACATTTACAGCTTAGAGCTATTCCACGGCCCGACATTAGCATTTAAAGACTTTGGCGGGCGCTTTATGGCGCAGTGCCTAGACAATATCAGTGCAGGTAAACCCATCACTATTTTAACTGCCACCTCGGGTGACACCGGCGCTGCGGTTGCCCATGCGTTTCATGGCATCAATAATATTCAAGTTGTTATTTTGTTTCCTAAAGGGAAGATTAGTCAACTACAAGAGAAGCTATTTACTACCTTGGGTGGCAATATTCATACGGTTGCAATCGAAAGTGATTTTGATTCTTGTCAGCAACTTGTAAAAGCAGCATTTGATGATCCTGAGGTTCGTGATGGCCTGCATTTAAATTCAGCCAACTCGATTAACATCAGTCGCCTGTTTGCACAAGTTTGTTATTACTTTGAGGCGATTGCGCAATTACCGAAAGAGCAACAAGCAAAAGCGGTTTTTTCAGTACCAAGCGGCAACTTTGGTAATCTAACAGCGGGCATGATTGCTAAGGCATTAGGATTGCCCATTAAGCGTTTTATTGCGGCAACTAATTCAAATGATACGGTCCCTCGGTTTTTGCAAACAGGCGAATGGGCTCCTAAACCTACCGTTGCTACGATTTCGAATGCGATGGACGTTAGTCAGCCAAATAACTGGCCACGCATTGAAGCATTAATCGAGCAGGGATATATTGATAAAGATAGCCTGATAGGTGAGGCCATTGACGAAGAATATACCCAAGTGGCTATGCGTCAACTCGCAAGCTTAGGCTATATTTCAGAGCCTCATGCGGCGATTGGTTATCGCTCATTAGCGCGCTCTTTGGTTGCTGATGAAGTTGGTATTTTCTTAGGAACTGCACACCCAGCGAAATTTAGAGAAACCGTTGAAAATGTGCTAGGGCAACCTATCAGTTTGCCGCAGCCACTCGCAGATTGCGTTGGTAAGCCAGATTTTTCTGTGGAAGTTGAGAACAACTATGAAGCACTTAAGTCGCACCTATTCTCTATTTTAAAATAGGGTTGTTAAGGAGTAGCTTAAATGCAAACTTGGGATTCATTGATTGGCATTCAAAACAGCCTTCAAAGCAATTTTGAAAGCGCCAACGCAGATGACAGTGAGAAGCTAGATTCGATTAGCGCTTCCTTAACAACGGGATTACGAAGCGCGCTTACTCATGTTGCCAATGAACGAGCGAAAGGCAAGGTGGTGTTCCCTATCGATGCTGATGTGTTTAACGCTTTTAAACTCACTCAAGCCGACACGTTAAAAGTGGTGATTATAGGGCAAGACCCATATCACGGCCCACAACAGTCACATGGGTTGTGTTTTTCTGTTAGCAAAGGGAATAAAATTCCCCCCTCACTGCGCAATATTTACAAAGAACTTGCAGCAGACATCCCTCACTTTGTTACGCCCACTCATGGTGATTTAAGTGATTGGGCTGAGCAGGGCGTATTATTGCTCAATACTGTGTTGACGGTCGAGCAAGGGCAAGCGCATTCTCATAAAAAAATCGGTTGGGAGCAGTTTACTGACGGTGTAATTTCGATAATTAACCGTGAGTATGACAATCTTGTGTTTTTATTATGGGGTGCACCAGCGCAGAAGAAAGCCATGCTGATTGATCAACAACGACATACTATACTGAGCGCCGTTCATCCATCTCCATTATCTGCACATCGTGGTTTCTTTGGCTGCCAGCATTTCAGCAAAACGAATCAAATACTGACATCACTGGGCAAGCAAGCTATCGATTGGCAGCCTAAATAGCGAGTCAAAAAGGCGAGTTGTACCTCGCCTTAAAACGTTATTTTGTGTACAGGTTGGCGTTTTTGATACTTTCAAAATCGTTGAATCTAACCCCTTCTTTTTTCATCAATTCATTAATTTTAGTGCTAATTAGCTGTCTTATGTAGAAAGGTTGATTTGGCGCATAGTGATGAATGGTATGGGTTTTGCCAAAGTTAAAACAAAACAAATGGAAGGGGGCAAACAAACGGCTTGTTAATACATGTGTTTGTTCAAAAACATTATTTACACCGCCGTAGTAATGCATGGATGACGTTACGAAGTTTAACGATGTAGAGCGAATAATATTTGGCAGCACTAAAACCACCATTAAAAATTCAAAGACACTCAATATCGAGAGTCCCCAGCTTGGCATGTGCGTTGCTAGTGGGAAAAATACATTAATTAGGTGATAACAAATCACACTGTAAAGCACGATAAAATAGGATGTTGTAATCGGGAAGCCTGCGTTAAACACTTTCGAAAAACTAAAGTCTCTTATTTCTTGTTTGAAGCGTGCTTGATTAATAATGAGCCCGAGTAAACCATCTACAATAACTAATGCTCTTAAAAATGGATTTTTGATCCCATTGCCTACAAGTCTCTCTTCTAGGTCCTGACTAGTGCCTGAGGTGTAATGATGGTGAAGGTGTATTTTTCTTCGATACCATGGGTTGATTGTATTAGGGCGCATTAGCCAAACGACCAGCATCATAAAATTATGAATAAGGGGATTTTTACTGAAATATTGCTTGTGAATTAGGTCATGCTCTATTTCATGAGAAATAGAAGTGATCACCGCAGCTAAAACCACGCATAACCAGGCCGGAATGAGTGCCATGTAATATAGTGAGCCAACGCCAATAAGTGCTGCAAGTGAAAGTAGCGTAATAGATAGTCCTAAAATGTTTTGGTGTGACAGGAAAGCATACTTACTCCTAAGTAACTTTTCTTCACTCTTGATTGCTCTAACAATGGTCTTAATTGTTTCTTTTGCGTCTTGATTTTTCATAGTCTAAAAGTTACCGGTGCACATGCAGAGACTATACCTGAATTTATGAAAAATCCGAAGCGCATTGTGTTAAAACTACTGCATATTTGGAAAGCAAAACGTACGACGACGCTGCCTTTTTCTCATGCGATGAACTACCTAGCAACGAGAGAACACCGGGTTTTTTGGCTATATATTCGATAAAAGCGAGGGCAAAAAAAATGCCCCTCCCGGTGGAGTGGCATTTTATTCTGCTATCGCATCATTTCATTTAATTCGTATTCTAGGTTCATATCCAAATCGTATAACTCTCGTTCGAGTTTGTATTTATCTTGGATCGCTTCAATTTCTCGCCATTTCCGTTTTTTGCTTTTCGTTTTTACCGGACGAGACTCTGTATCGATTATTGACATTAACTCGGATCTTTCCACGGGCATCTCCTTATCGAAACCGCTTACTACATAAACCATGAGTTTTATGAACAGCATTGAGCCTCGCTGTTCATGCTTCATGTGTACCATAAACAGTGCAAAAGTAAAACACATTAATTAGCATTAATTAATCTCGGATTTGCCCTTTTGTGACATGAGTAAGCGTTTTTAAAGAATATCCTCTATTGTCCCCGGTTGAATTGCGCAATTAGAGCGGCAGTTGATGCGTCTAAATGCGCACCTTCTTTCGTTCCTTGAATGACATTTAACACGTCGTTTCCTAGCACTTTACCTAACTCTACACCCCATTGGTCGAATGAGTTAAGATCCCATATAGCGCCTTGAATCAGCACTTTATGCTCATATAGCGCTACCAAAGCGCCCATTGTTTTTGGATCAAGTTGGTCAAACAAAAGTGTATTACTTGGTTTGTTACCGGGCATCGTTTTATGTGCAGCTAAGGTTGCTCGCTCCGTGTCTGATAAACCTTGGTCTGCCAAATCTTGATAACACTCTTCAAACGTTTTACCTTGCATCATGGCTTGCGTTTGCCCAAAGCAGTTAGATGCTAGCATTGCATGATGGGTATTATCTTGATTCGGCACGTTAATGGGCAACATAAAATCAGCAGGTATGGGTAAATTGCTTTGATGAATTAATTGATGAAATGAATGTTGACCATTGGTTCCTTCGCTTCCCCAAATAATAGGACCGGTGCCGTGGTCTACGGTCATTCCATTTAATGTTGTGGACTTGCCATTACTTTCCATGTCAAGTTGTTGCACATAGGCTGGAAACCCTCTTAAATAGTGGTAATAAGGCAATAACACATGGGATTGAGCGCCCATAAAATTACGATACCAAACCCCTAAAACAGCTAAGATCACGGGTAAATTAGATGCAAAAGGTGTTGTTTTAGCGTGCTCATCCATTTCATAAGCGCCCTCCAGAACTTGCCTGAAGTTATCAAAACCGATAGCAAGACAAATCGGCAACCCAATAGCTGACCAGAGAGAGTATCTGCCGCCAACCCAATCTGCCATTGGAAATACGTTCTCGGCAGCCATACCAAATTCTGTTGCTGCTTTTACATTGGAGGACACCGCAACAAAGTGTTTGGCAATATCTAACTCAGTTGCACCTTGCTGCAAAAACCAAGCTTTAGCGCTAAGCGCGTTTTGCAGAGTCTCCTGCGTATTAAATGATTTGGAAGACATGACGAATAATGTTTCTTCATAGTCACATTCGGATAAAACGTCGTGAATATGGCAAGCATCAACATTCGCTACGAAACGAACATCTACGGCTTTAGTCCAGTAAGATTTAAGTGCTTCAGTGACTATTTTAGGGCCCAGAAATGAGCCTCCAATGCCAATACAAACTACCTTTTTAATCGACTTCCCGGTACAGCCTTTGTGCGCCCCTGAGTGCACACTTTCGGTAAAGGCTTTCATTTTGTCCAGAGTAGCGAGAACACTCGGCATTACGTCTTTGCCATCGACCATAATGGGCTTACCTGAAAAGTTTCTTAACGCGGTATGAAGTACAGCGCGATGTTCAGTGGTATTGATTATTTCTCCTGAAAACATCGCCGCGATTTTGTCGCTGACTTGACGTTGTTCAGCGAGCTCAAAAAGTGCCGCCAATACGTCTTCGGTAATGCGATTCTTACTATAATCAAGAGTGATACCACACGCGCTAGTTGTGTATTTAGTCGCTCGATTTTTATCATTTGCGAACCAATCACGCATATGTTGACGTTTTACACTGGTCGACAGTGCCTCGAGTGTTGCCCATGCTTGAGTATGACGAATACGTTCCATGGTTGAGTCTCCATTTGTGTCCTAATTTCCACTAAATAAGTGCTGAAAAGGCATAATAAGCGATAAGTAAGCAGTCATAAGTCATGCCTGAAATTTACACATGACATAGACATTGTCTACACAACAGTCCGAAACAGCGGATTATTTGCGCGTTGATTGTTACTGTTTATTTAACTACACAATATAAAATGTATGTAAAGCAACTGAGCCTATAACATTTTGCTCAGCAAGGCTTCTAATTTGACTTGATCGCCAGCGAAGTTACGAATACCCTCTGCTAGCTTTTCAGTAGCCATTGCATTTTCATTCATATCCCATTTAAATTGTGCTTCAGATATTTTGTCAGCGACATTTTTTACTTTACCGCTGTCGACTAAATATGGCTTTACTTCGCCCGGTGCGTTAGAAAGTTCTTCGAGCAACTGCGGACTAATTGTTAAACGATCGCAGCCTGCTAGACACAGTATTTCGTCGATATTGCGGAAGCTCGCGCCCATGACTACTGTTTTGTAACCGTATGACTTGTAATAATTATAGATTTCGGTGACCGAAACAACACCGGGGTCTTCATTACCAGCATAATCCGTTTTACCTGTATTGGCTTTGAACCAATCCAGAATTCGACCTACGAATGGCGAAATTAAAAACACACCTGCTTCAGCACAAGCTCTCGCTTGAGCGAAACTGAATAGAAGTGTCAAATTACAGTTGATGCCTTCTTTTTCTAAAATCTCGGCGGCTTTTATGCCCTCCCAAGTAGACGCAATTTTAATTAGAATACGAGACTTATCGATACCTGCATCGGCGTATAGTTTAATCAATTTGTGAGCTTTTTGTACGGTTGCTACCGTATCAAAACTTAACCTAGCATCGACTTCGGTTGAAATACGACCAGGAATGACATTGACGATTTCATGCCCAATGGCGACAGCTAGTTTATCGCCAGCGTCAATGAGTTGTTGTTCCGGGTTGCTTGATTGAGCCTTCGCCCATTCTACAGACTCTTGGATTAACTGAGCGTACTGAGGCAATGAAGCAGCTTTGAGCAGCAATGAAGGGTTAGTTGTGGCATCTACCGGTTGGTACTTTTTAATCGCTTCAATGTCACCAGTATCGGCTACTACGGTGGTCAGAGTGCGCAATGATTCAAGTTGTGTTGTCATTTTTTTGCCTTAGAATGGGATAATGCGTCTAGATTACCGATTGTAGCGGCAACTGGCTATAACAGATTGATGCTTTTTATATCATGATAGATAGAAATTTCTAAAATTGACCCCATATTCTTCATGCACACACAGAAAAGGACAGATAGTGACTATGTTAATGGTTGTTTCTCCAGCAAAAAATCTCGATTTCGAATCCTCATTACCAGTCAAAGAGTTTACTCAACCCAGTATGTTGGGGGATGCTAAAATCTTGGTACAAACCTGCAAAAAACTAGCGCCAAGTGATTTAGCGAGCTTGATGCATATCAGTGACAAACTATCCATCTTGAATGCAGAACGATTTTCAAGTTTTACACTGCCTTTTACCCCTGATAATGCCCGCCAATCCATATTTGCTTTTAACGGTGACGTGTATGCTGGTCTTGATGCCAAAAGCTTAAAGGAGGACGATATTCAGTTTGCCCAAAAGCATCTTCGAATTTTATCTGGGCTGTATGGTTTGTTGCGTCCGCTCGACTTAATGCAAGCTTATCGCCTGGAAATGGGAACAAAACTAAAAAATCCTCGCGGTAGCACGTTATATGAGTTTTGGGGCGATTCAATTACTCAAGCATTAAATAAAGCACTGGAGGATGCTAAGGGACCAGGCCCAGTTGGAACGAACACGAGTGTTCAAGAGCTGGACGGCAATGTGCTGGTGAACTTGGCCAGTAATGAATATTTTACTTCTGTTAAGAAAAAACGCCTTAATGCAACTATCATCACACCTCATTTTAAAGATGAAAAAAACGGCAAATATAAAATTATCAGTTTTTACGCTAAAAAAGCGCGTGGCCTAATGGCTAGGTACATTATCGAAAATCGCATCACTTCGGTGTCACAACTGAAAAACTTTGATAGTGCTGGGTATCAATATAATGATGCAGAGAGCACTGCGACAGAACTGGTATTTAAACGAGCAGAGCAAAGCTAAAATTCAACAGCCTGATGTCGATAATGTATCGAAATCAGGCTTTGATTGCTGTTTATTCAACGTACATTTCTTGCTGCAGCTGCAGTGTTTGCGTCTCGTTACCCTGCTGAATATCAATGTTGAAACGAAATTTTTCTTTGTGCGCATAGGAAAATACAGCCAAATAATAAATAGCATCACCCTCTGTTATTTTCTTAAATGACAGTTTCTTACTGCTGCCTAATAAATTTCTAGCAGTACCAGTAATCGAAACATTTTGTGCAGTCTTGTCGTTGCGGTCTAGCACTGAAATGTTTACCAATGCATTATATTTACTGCGCACTATATTATTTGCTTTGGCTATTTCAGGTGTTAAAAAGGTGGTTGAAAGCACTATGTGGTGCACTTCCCAATTACCTAACAGGGTTTTTTCTTCTGCGTTTGCGGTAGATTGCAAAAACAGTGATGCGAGTGATAGGAACCCTAGTGTTAAGACTATACGTGTTTTGGGTATGAAATTAATGCTTAGCTGAGTGACTGAGAATGTCATGACTTCTCCTGTTAGTTAATCGCACTGTTTTAAGTAAATACCGCTTACAGCATTTCGAGTTGATGCTGCATGCGGTTTATATTAAGTCGGAATTATAGTAAGTACGGTAAATATTGACCAATCAGATCTAATGCGAATTGCAGTGCCAAAATAAGCACTAGCGGAGAAAAATCTAAACCGCCAAGTGTCGGTAAGAATTGACGAATAGGTGCTAGTAAAGGGTCTGTTAGCTGATGCAAAACAAAGCGTATTGAGGGACCAATGTTCGGTGCAAAGCTTAATATCATGTTAGCTATTAAGGCAATGAAAAGCAGCCAGAACGCACTTTTTAAGAGGCCAAACAACACTAAGATGAGGGTAGATAACACGGGAAGCATTGTGCCGCTGAGTATCAATATGAATACAAATTTCGCAAGAATGACGACAAATGCAAACAAAAATGTGGCTGTGTCGAATCGGCCCAACGCTGGAATGACTCGGCGCAGTGGACCAACAGCTGGCTGGGTCGCTTTTACCACAAATTGACTAAATGGATTATAGAAATCAGCGCGCGCCCATTGCAGCCAAAGCCTTGCCAATATAATCATGGTGTAAGTATCAAATAACAAGGTAATTAAATTATTGAATGCTAACATCTTGGATTCCGTTTGAGTTAAAAGTCAGATGACATTTCTATCGCTCTTGAAACAGCAGCCTGCATGGCTTTGCTTACAATTGCTTCTAGTTTGTTTTGTTGGAAGGTACGAATTGCTTCGTGGGTTGTCCCTCCTTTAGAGGTAACTTGGGCTCTGAGTTCACTAATTTCAAGGTCTGGATTGTGACAAATCATTTCAGCACTGCCGAGCAATGCTTGTTGCACTAATAAGCGCGAGTCATCTTTACTCAATCCCATTTTAATGGCTTCATCTTGCATTGCTTGTGCAAATAAAAATACATACGCCGGACTGCTTCCTGCTGCTGCAATGACCGTATTAATTTGACTATCTTCTTTTACCCACAGTATTTTACCAACGTGTTTCATCACATGAGCAACAAAGTCGCGATCCTCTTGTGCTACTGAATCTGGAGCATAAAGCCCCGTCATACCTTTGCTGAGTGAGGAGGGCGTGTTTGGCATTGTGCGTATTACTTGCTTGTAATCACCTAGCATTTCGATGAAACGAGCAGTGCTTATGCCAGCCGCAATTGACACAATAATTTTGCCATCAAGCGATGTCTTCTGAATAAGATCTGCACAGGTTGCCGCCATAATTTGCGGTTTAACCGACATAATGACCACTTCACCGGCTTCACAGGCATCAATGTTTGATTGGGTAGTATTGATACCAAAATCGTTAGATAGCGCTTCTAATTTGGGCATAGAGGGATTGGAAGCAGTAATCAACTTAGGATCATAACCGCCATTCACTAAACCACTGATAATACTCCTGGGCATATTCCCTGCACCGATGAAACTTAACTTACGTGCTTGCATGTTTCTCCTTTATATTTGTTAATTAATGAATTTTTTATTGTTGCCCGACATTAGACGGCGACAAATTCTTGTAACCACATATCACTGTGGGCATGATAAGCCAAGGTCGATATCAGTCACGAGCGCCAAAAATAGCAGTGCCAACACGAACAATTGTTGAGCCACATTCAATCGCCGCTGGTATGTCGCCACTCATGCCAATCGACAGGGTATCAAATTGTGGATACTTTTGCTGGCAAGTAGCAAATAAAGCCTGCACTTTTCTAAAAGAGGCCAGTTGCTCTGATTTTACGTCACTTGCTTTGGGAATAGCCATTAAACCTCTTACGCATAAGTGGTCCAGTTTTTCGCAATCTGACAATAGCGGCATTAGTTCATGCCGCAATATACCGGCTTTGCTTTCTTCTTCGTCAATATTAATTTGAATGCAGATATTGAGCGGGGTGGCGTAATGAGGGCGTTGCTCATGCAAACGTTTGGCAATTTTATAGCGATCGACTGAATGCATCCAATCGAAATTTTCTGCCACCAAACGACTCTTGTTTGACTGCAAAGGACCGATAAAATGCCAAGTGATATCAGTTAAGTGCTTTAGTTCAGCTATTTTATCGACGCCTTCTTGCACATAATTTTCACCAAAGGAACGGTGTCCAGCTTCATACGCAAGAACAATATCCGATACCGGTTTGGTTTTACTTACGGCTAACAATCCAATATTGTTCGGATTACGACCGGCCTGCATCGCGCACTGTTTTATTTGAGCACGAACTAACAGAAGGTTTTCGGCAATATGATTTGTCATAAATAGATTTCTCAAGTTTTAGTATTACAAGATTAATTTGTACACGCGTTCGTATCAGCAATTATTTTTTGGAGTAACCTACATTGGACATTAACGAACTACTCGCTTTTAGTGTAAGCAACAAAGCCTCAGATTTACATCTATCTGCAGGATTGCCACCCATTATCCGCGTGGATGGTGAAATGCGACGTCTCAATGTTGAACCGCTTGACCACAAACAAGTGCATGCTTTGATTTTTAGCATCATGAATGACCATCAACGTAAAGATTACGAAGAAAACCTAGAATGCGATTTTTCTTTTGAAATAAAAGATTTGTCTCGTTTCAGGGTGAATGCTTTTGTACAAAATCGCGGTGCTGCAGCAGTGTTAAGAACCATTCCAAGTGACATTCTAACACTAGACCAATTGGGTGCACCGGAAATATTTAAACAAATCATCAATCAGCCTACTGGTATCGTGTTAGTGACAGGTGCCACAGGCTCAGGCAAAAGCACCACACTTGCAGCCATGGTTGACCATATCAACACGCACAAGCGAGAACATATTCTCACTATTGAAGACCCAATAGAATTTGTGCATCAGAATAAGATGTGCCTTATGAATCAGCGTGAAGTGCATCGGGATACGAAAAGTTTTAGTAATGCGCTGCGCTCCGCACTGCGTGAAGACCCAGATGTCATTCTGGTGGGTGAATTACGGGATTTAGAAACTATCCGTCTTGCCATATCAGCCGCCGAAACAGGCCATTTAGTGTTTGGAACACTGCATACCAATTCAGCACCAAAAACCATCGACCGTATTATTGATGTGTTCCCCGCGGAAGAAAAGTCGATGGTGCGTTCAATGCTGTCTGAATCGTTGCGAGCGGTAATTTCGCAAACATTATTGAAAAAGGTGGGCGGCGGTCGAATAGCTGCGCATGAAATTATGATAGGTATTCCGGCTATCAGAAACCTGATCCGTGAGGATAAAGTGCCGCAAATGTACTCTGTGATCCAAACAGGACAGCAACACGGCATGCAAACGATGGATCAATGCCTACAGCGCCTGGTTGCAATGGGCGTTATTTCAGCCAACGACGCGGCATCTAAGTCAATCGATAAGTCGCCAACATTCAGTATGTAACGCAATTAGAGCAGATTAGGCAACTACATCGTTCAGAGGAACAAGTATGTTAGGTTTACAGCAGTATTTACAAGACATGGTGGTGCACGGCGCATCGGATTTATTCATTACAGTCGGCATGCCGGTCAGTGCCAAAATTAATGGACGCATGACGCCGTTAACGTCGATGAATCTCAGTGAGTCAGAAGCGCTGGAACTCGTGCACGATACCATGACTGAAAAGCAACAGAAGAGCTTTGCTGATGACAAAGAATGCAACTTTGCAATATCGATAGACGGCATTGGCCGTTTTAGGTGCAGCGCTTTTTGGCAGCGCGATCAAGCGGGAATGGTTATTCGCCGTATTGTGACTCAAATTCCTAATGCCGATGATTTGGGTTTGCCACCGGTTTTAAAAGATATCATTATGTCTAAAAAAGGCTTGGTGTTATTTGTAGGCGGAACAGGTACGGGTAAATCAACCTCGCTTGCTGCGCTCATTGGGCACCGAAATCAGCATTCTTATGGGCATATTCTCACCATTGAGGATCCGATTGAATTTGTGCATGAACACAACAACTGCGTGGTCACTCAGCGCGAGGTTGGCATTGATACACACACTTTCGATGATGCACTCAAAAGTTCTTTGCGTCAGGCTCCTGATGTTATTTTAATTGGTGAAATTCGTTCTATGGAAACGATGGAATATGCAATGTCTTTTGCTGACACAGGCCATTTATGCGTAGCGACACTGCATGCGAATAATGCTAACCAAGCAATTGAGCGTATCATGCATTTGGCGCCACAAAATATGCATCAGAAGCTACGTTTCGATTTAAGCCAAAATATTCGCGCAATTGTTGCTCAGCAATTGGTTCCTACCATAGACGGTAAAGGTCGGGTTGCGGCAATAGAAATACTTTTGAATTCGCCGCTGGTATCAGATTTAATCCAACGTAATGAAATAGGGATGCTGAAAGAAGCGATGATGAAAGGCAAAGAGCAGGGGATGCAGAGCTTTGATATGGCGCTGTATGCCTTGTTCAAAGAAAATCGTATTTCTGAAGAGCAAGCTATGCATAATGCTGACTCGCCTAATGATTTGCGCCTAATGATAAAGTTAGATAGCCAGGAAGGCACTAGTTTAGGCAGCTTATCAAACGTATCCTTTGATATGGGCTAATTGGAATGCAGTGATGTATCGCCCATCATGACCGATTCTATGTCTCCCAAGTAAAAAGTAGGTGAGATGACGCTGATATTCTCTGTTTTGTTAAAAATGAGCTAGTTGAAGAGGTATTGGTGACATATCGCCTATGGATGCAAAACCCAACTTTCGTATATCAAACAGGCCGACACACTGTCTACTTTCTCTTTAGTGAGTTTCTTAAAGCCACCTAATTCGAACAAGCGTGCTTTGGCATCCACCGTGCTTAAGCGTTCATCATGTGTCTGCACAACAATACCGAATCGACCATGCAAACGATTTGCAAATTTGCGAGCGCGCTGTGTAATTTCCTGCTCACTACCATCCATGTTCAAGGGCAAGCCAACAAGTAGATTATCAGGTTGCCATTCAGCCAAAATATCCGCGATCGTCTGCCAGTTTGGAATACCATCGTTCGCTTTTATGGCTGACAATGGGGACGCAGTGCCGGTAATTTTTTGTCCAACAGCGACACCAATGCTTTTAATGCCGTAATCGAAAGCAATCGTGGTAACGTTTTTCATTTACGCATGGCCAACATCTTGAGTCAGTTGCCAAACATCAACCCCTAATTTGTTGACGGCGGCTTGCCATTTTGCAGGGATAGGTGTGTTGAACAAAAGGTCATCATCGGCCTCTACGGTTAACCAGGCATTTTCCTGCAGTTCTTGTTCAAGTTGCCCTGCTTCCCAGCCTGCATGTCCAAGTGCAATGAGCGCTTTGTTGGGGCCTAAATCATTGCCTAATACGGTTAAAATATCTTTGGAAGTCGTCACCATGAGTGCCGGCGTTAGCGCAACACTTGAGGCCCAACCTTCCTGAGCTTCATGCAGCACAAAACCTCTATCCTGATGCACGGGACCGCCACAAAGCACAATTTGTTCACTCTTCTGATCTTCGACAATGGCATGTTCATCAGTTTGCGAGATGAGTTCTCGAAACGTCATGGTAGACGCCAGGTTAATCACAATACCCATCGCGCCTTCTGTCGTATGCTCGCAAACATAAATGACTGTTCGTTCAAAGAAACCGTCCTTTAAGGAAGGCATCGCAATCAGCAAGTGATTTTCCAAATTATTTTCTAGCATATTTAAGCTCTTCATTTACCTCGATATTTTCCTTATTGAAGTCGTTTTTCAATTGCATCGAACAAAATGCCACAAATGTTAATGTCATAAGCAGCCTCTATTTCTCTCACACATGTGGGGCTGGTAATATTAATTTCAGTCACTTTACTACCAATCACATCAAGGCCTACAAATAATAAGCCCTGGGAAGACAAGTTTGCTGCAATTTTGTTTGCAATCTCAAAGTCTGAATCAGACAAGGGCTGTGGTCTGCCGGTGCCACCAGCCGCTAAGTTACCGCGTGTTTCATTCTTGGCTGGGAGTCTAGCAAGTGCATAAGGAATGACCTGTCCGTCGACAATCAAAATACGTTTATCGCCGTCCTTAATTTCGGGCAAGTACGCTTGAAACATGGCATAGCGTGTACCTAACTCAGTCAAGGTTTCCATAATGACGCCCAAGTTGTTCCCATCTTCTTTCACTCTAAATATGGATGTACCACCCATGCCATCGAGCGGTTTACAAATAATGTCTTTATGCTTAGCATGAAAAGCGCGGATCAATTTGTTATTGCTCGTTACCAACGTGTCTGGGATAAGTTCAGGGAACCAAGAAGTAAACAGTTTTTCGTTGAAATCTCTAAGTGCCGACGCTTTATTTACCACTAAACATCCGAGGTTCTCAGCAAGCTCAAAAATTTGCGTTGCATACAAAAACTCACTATCGAAAGGCGGGTCTTTACGCATTAGTAAAGTGTCTAAGTCACCCAAGCAAATATCCAGTTCAGATTCAAACGTATACCAATTTTCGAGATCATTCTGGATGCTAAGTATTTTGCTGGTGGCCCGAGGTTCGCCGTTCAAAATATATAAATCACCCATTTCGATGTAGTAAAGCTCATATCCCCGTTTTTGTGCTTCGGTGAGCATAGCAAAACTGGTGTCTTTTTTTATATTGATGGCAGAAATCGGGTCCATCACAATGCCAAGTTTAATTGTCATAAGCTTATTGGTCTCTTGTCTATTGCTTCAATATTGTCACTGCTGCGGAGGATTTCAAGCTACAGGTCACCAAATAGTGCCTGGATTATAGAAATACTAGCCAAAGCGGCAGTTTCTGTGCGTAAAATTCGAGGGCCTAAATTTACAGATTCAAAACCGGTTTGT
Organism: Glaciecola sp.; assembly: GCA_965660625.1. Lineage (GTDB taxonomy): Bacteria > Pseudomonadota > Gammaproteobacteria > Enterobacterales > Alteromonadaceae > Glaciecola. Next base: position 88,957 of record CBFIAR010000010.1, read on the forward strand.
TCACAAGTATAAATTTCTTGTTCCGAGAGCCCTCCCTCTGGTCCGATTAATAATCTAAAACCTTTCGGCGGCCTCGTTAGATTCGACATATATTTGGCACTACCTGGCGTCAGCATGACTTTTTGCTGGTCGGTGGTTTGGCCCAACCATTTTTGTAAAGTAATAGGCTGATGCAGCGTTGGTAGAATGTTTCGGCCAGACTGTTCACAGGCTGAGATGATAATTTTTTGCCATTGTTCGTGTTTTTTTTCCCATCGCTCCGTTGAAAGTTTAACTGCGCAGCGTTCGGTAATAACTGGCGTTATTTCAGTCACCCCGAGTTCAACAGACTTTTGCAGGGCAAAATCCATCCTATCGCCTTTCGACACGCCTTGAGCTAAGTGGATATGTAGAGGGGATTCACTGCGCATTGAGAGTTGCGAGCTCACAATGACAACGACTTCTTTTTTGTTGATACTGAGTATTTCTCCACAGTACTCATTACCATCGCCATTAAAAAGCACAAGCGGGTCATTGAGTTTCAGGCGCAACACATTGTTAATGTAATGACTGAGCTGGGAGTCGAGCTCAATTTCGTCATCAACTTGCAATGGCAAAGGTGTGTAAAAACGGGAAATTCGCATAAGTTTTAGGATAACAAAGAAATCATACCGTGATCCTATCACAACATTATGATAAACGATGTTTTTATGCGTTATTTAACCACTGAAAATGCACGGGCGTTAGTGAGTGTATTGCCAGGTTTTTTATCAACGAATTACTAATTGTTTGAACGCACTCTAGTTAATTCTAACGTTCTTGATGTCGGTGGGGGGGGCGTTTCGATAATGTGCTTGGCATTATCCAATTTGCCACGAGCGTTGGGACTGTTTCTGCCTTTAGATTCGCAAAGTGCGAATACTAGCAAGCCTATTATGATGAGGGTGATTACTGAAAAAAAATACGTTGCCATTTATTGCTCCTAGCTTTCCTTGTTGTGCGTTTAACCACGATTTTGGATTCCTAACGTAACGCTTTATTAATTACATCCATGTTTCCAACATCTTTTTTATAAACGGTCAACCGCGGGCACTCAACTGTCTTGTTTTGATAAGTTCCGATAATCATCAAATGCCCAAAATGTAGCAGAGATGAAGTCTGCTACTGCTCTTAAATTGTATTTTATTTGCACATGCGATGTTGTACTAAAGTATAGTGAAAGCGTTAAAAATATCAACTGTTAATGTAGTCTCTTTTTTTGAAGCTTTTATGACATATTGCCTTTTTACTCGTTGTGCCAAATAAAAAATTGCACTAAATCAATAATCGAGTTCTTTTTTTAATTTTAACGTCAAATGGTGAAAAAAAAGAAAAAATCTTGATATTTACGATACAAAAAAATTCTAGAAAGTTACGGTAGATAACAGATCAAACGAAGGATGGGTTTATTTGCTTTATTTAAAATAAATGCTATTTTGACGACAGTTTGTTAGGAAGTATTACAAATAATACCAAAATAAATATTACGAAGGATGTGTACCATGTTTGATTTCACTCAAGAAGATATGACGAAGTATCTAGATGACTATATTCTGCCGTTCGCAATCAATCTAGCGATGGCGATTGTCATTTACGTTGTCGGTAAGATCGTTGTTAAGTGTTTAGTTTCTGGTTTTGGTAAGTTATTAGCTAAGTCGAAATATGACGAAATGTTGATTAATTTCCTCAAATCAATTTTTAATGCAGTATTAATGCTGTTTGTCATCATCGCTTCTCTTAATGAACTGGGCGTAGACACTACATCATTAGCGGCAATAATCGCTGCTGCTGGCTTAGCCATTGGTTTATCGTTGCAAAGCTCGCTTCAGAATTTTGCCGCGGGTGTGATGCTTTTGGTATTCCGTCCTTTTAAAAAGGGCGATTTCGTGGAAGCCGCGGGTGTTTCCGGTTCAGTAAAAAGTATTGGTGTTTTTTCTACGATAATGAATACGCCAGACAATAAAGAAATTATTGTTCCAAATGGCAAGATCTATGGTGAAAACATTACTAACTTCTCAGCAAAAGACACACGTCGCGTAGATATGAAGTTTGGTATTGGCTATGGTGACGATCTGTTGCTAGCTAAAAAGCTTTTAGAAGAGATGATTATTGCTGACGAGCGTGTGCTTGCAGATCCTGCTCCACTCGTTGCTGTTGCCGAACTCGGCGATAGTAGCGTGAATTTCGTTGTGCGTCCCTGGGTTAAGTCAGGTGATTATTGGGGGGTTATGTTTGGTTTCACCGAAGCGGTGAAATTACGCTTCGACGCCGAGGGCATTTCAATCCCATTCCCACAAATGGATGTGCATGTTCACAAACAAGACTAATTTGTTTCTAGTGCATTAAAAAAGGCCCGTCGGGCCTTTTTTATTGTGTCAGTTTTATTTTTGGCAGTTTGGACGCTGGCCGGCAGACGTATATGTCGTCAATGCAGCTTGCATGTTAGCTTGTAAATCTTCCATTCTTGTTGCTGGAGATGGGTGAGTAGAAAAGAATTCAGCTTGAGTATTACCGCCACTGGCCTTTGCCATATTCTTCCATAGTTCAATCGATTCCTGAGGGTTGAAACCTGCTTGTGCCATTAGATCTAAACCTATTTCGTCGGCTTCACTTTCGTGTTTGCGACCAAAGGGCATGGTAACACCATATTGAAAACCGAGTCCTAATCCAGCCATTATGAGCTGACTCTTCGCCACTTCGCTAGTTTGTAACGCAATGTTCACTGCTTCTTGACCAATACCAATTAAGGTGCTTTGCGACACTCTCTCATTGCCATGATGCGCAATGACATGACCTACTTCATGACCCATAACCGCGGCAACTTGGTGTTGATTAATTGCCACTTCTAGCAAACCGGTGTACACGCCAATTTTGCCGCCAGGCAGAGCAAACGCATTAACTTGTGGGTCATCAAAAACAACGACCTCCCATACTCCGTTGAATACGTCTTTAGGTACATGTGCGGTAATACTGTTCGCTATGCATTGAACATAATCATTCTGCACCGGTTTAGTTGAAATTTTGATGTTATCTTTCATGCCAGCGAAAGCTTGCACACCCATTTCGTTTAATTGGGATTCTGGAAATAAGAGCATTTGTTTACGCCCTGTTGGTGATGTGGCACATGAGGCGAGAGTGAGCGACGTGATAACAGTCAAAGAGGCCAATGTGAAGCGGCTTAACGTGACGTTCATGAGAGTCCTTATGTAAAAAATACCCCCATGCAGGAGGTATTCATTAACAGTCAACAATTGCTTTTGTTATTTTCTATAACCCAGCAGCATGCTTTAGGTCATCGGCTTTATCTGTTTTTTCCCACGGGAATGCTTCACGCCCAAAATGACCATACGCAGCGGTCGCTCTATAGATAGGTCGCTCTAAATCCAACATCTTAATAAGTCCGTATGGGCGCAGATCGAAATGCTCTCTCACTAGCGCAGTGAGTAACTCATCTGATATTTTGCCGGTGCCAAAGGTCTCAACGTTGATAGATGTGGGTTCAGCAACACCGATAGCGTAAGAAATCTGTATTTCACAACGGTCAGCGAGACCCGCTGCAACAAGATTCTTGGCAACATATCTGCCTGCATAGGCAGCAGAGCGGTCTACTTTTGATGGATCCTTACCAGAGAATGCACCGCCGCCATGACGAGCCATCCCGCCATAAGTATCGACGATGATTTTACGTCCCGTTAGTCCACAATCACCCATTGGGCCACCGATAACAAAACGACCGGTCGGATTAATGTGAAACTTGGTTTTATTCGATAGCCATTGCTCTGGTAATACAGGTTTGATGATTTCTTCCATCACAGCTTCACGGAGCTCTTCGTTGGTGACGGAATCACAATGCTGAGTAGAAAGCACGACTGCGTCAATACCAACGGGTTTATTATCTTCATAAATGAAGGTCACTTGGCTTTTTGCGTCAGGTCTTAACCAGCTTAGTTTACCGCTTTTACGCAGGTCGGCTTGTTTTTGAACGAGTCTATGTGCAAAGGTCACAGGCGCAGGCATCAATACTTCCGTCTCATTACTTGCATAACCAAACATTAAGCCTTGGTCTCCTGCACCTTGTTCTTCGGGAGATGAACGGTCAACGCCTTGATTAATATCGTTTGATTGTTTGCCGATTGCGTTTAACACAGCGCAAGAATTGCCATCAAAGCCCATGTCAGAGTGCGTATAGCCAATTTCTTTCACCGTTTTGCGGGTAATCTCTTCAATGTCAACCCACGCTTTGGTATTTATTTCACCGCCAACCAGCACCATGCCAGTCTTAACATATGTTTCGCATGCAACACGCGCTTTGGGGTCAATGTCTAAAATGGCATCAAGTACGGCGTCTGAAATTTGATCTGCAATCTTATCTGGATGACCTTCAGAGACTGACTCTGATGTAAATAAATGACTTGCCATGAATTATCCTATATTTGTTTCTGCATAGGCATGCTTGCAACCTATACTTTAATTCTCATTAAGCGAAAACGACAGATGATTAATGAACTTTACGCCGTTTTTATAGAATAAAATACGATTTGAATGTTCATTGTTCTTAGCTGGTATCGGCAAAGAATCAACTCTCTCGACTTGTTAGGTGTATTGTAGAGTAAATTTTGAAATTTACCAATATTTACTTCTAGACGTCTAAAAGTCTACTGTCGATGTTTGTTTTACGGTCTTCGGCCTAATTTGGATTTTATGAAATAGCACTTAGTCGAAAAAATGAATGCAGAAAAGCCGAATAATGATTGAACAAAGCGACCTACTGTATAAGAATACGCGCACTATTTTAAAATACCCTGTATTTGCTAGGGTAGTCTCAAACGCAACAAGTAATTGAAGTTTCTAGGAGAGCTCATGCCATCACGTCGTCATCTAGCCAACGCCATCCGTGCGTTAAGTATGGACGCTGTTCAAAAAGCGAAGTCCGGTCACCCTGGCGCACCAATGGGAATGGCAGATATTGCTCAAGTATTGTGGACAGACTTTATGTCACACAATCCACAAAACCCGAATTGGGCAAACAGAGATCGGTTTGTACTGTCGAACGGTCATGGTTCAATGTTGCTTTATTCATTGTTGCATCTAACAGGCTACGAACTGCCCATTAACGAATTAAAACAATTCCGTCAACTGCATTCAAAAACACCGGGCCATCCTGAATATGGTTATGCGCCGGGTGTTGAAACAACAACTGGCCCATTGGGACAAGGTATTACTAACGCTGTTGGTATGGCGATAGCTGAAAAAGTACTGGGTGCACAATTTAACCGCGATAAGTTTGCAGTTGTTGATCATCATACCTATACCTTTTTAGGCGATGGTTGTCTCATGGAAGGCATATCACATGAAGCCTGCTCACTTGCCGGTACTTTAGGTTTGGGTAAGCTAGTGGCGTTTTGGGATGACAACGGCATTTCCATTGACGGTGAAGTGGAGGGTTGGTTTAGCGATGACACACCTAAACGCTTTGAGTCCTACGGTTGGCAAGTGATCAGTGGCGTTGATGGCCATGATCCTAAGCAAATAAGTGCGGCTATTGAGAAAGCAAAAGCGGATACAGCGCGGCCAAGCTTGATATGCTGCAAAACAGTGATCGGTTTTGGTTCACCGAACAAACAAGGCAAAGAAGATTGTCATGGTGCACCATTAGGTGATGCTGAAATTGAACTGGTAAGAAAAGAGCTGGATTGGCCGTACGCGCCATTTGAAATTCCTGCTGACGTTTATGCGGGTTGGGATGCAAAAGAAAAGGGCGCGTCAGATGAAGCAGCTTGGGAAGCGCTATTTGCTGATTATCAACAGGCTTATCCTGAGTTAGCTGCAGAGTTTGTTCGCCGAAAAAACAATTCATTACCAGAATCATGGCGTCATGAATCAGCTAAGTACATCCGAAGCTTACAAGATAATCCTGAAAATATTGCAACGCGCAAAGCATCACAAAACGCACTTAACGCATTTGGCCCCTTACTGCCTGAATTATTAGGTGGCTCTGCGGATCTTGCCGGTTCAAACTTGACTATTTGGTCAGGTAGTAAAGGTGTTAGTAAAGATGATGCATCGGGCAACTACTTATATTACGGTGTCCGTGAATTTGGTATGTCAGCAATGATGAATGGGATTACTCTATACGGCGGCTTTAAAGCTTACGGCGCAACCTTCTTAATGTTCATGGAATATGCTCGTAATGCCGTAAGAATGGCCGCGCTGATGAAACAGCCCTGTATCTTTGTTTACACGCATGACTCAATTGGCTTGGGTGAAGATGGGCCAACGCATCAGCCGGTAGAACAAGTTGTTTCATTGCGAGCAACACCGAACTTAGATAACTGGCGCCCATGCGACCAAGTGGAGTCGGCGATTGCTTGGAAAGCAGCAATTGAAAGAACAGATGGCCCCACCACCTTGATATTTACTCGTCAAGGTTTACCGCAGCAACACAGAAATGCTCAGCAGTTGAGTGACGCAGAACGTGGTGGTTATGTGCTAGTTGATAGCGACTCGACGCCACAAATTATTTTAATTGCGACAGGTTCTGAAGTGTATTTGGCGGTTGAAGCTGCGACTAAACTTAACGCTGAAGGTATACCAACGCGCGTCGTATCTATGCCCTGCACTGACTTGTTTGATCGCCAATCAACGGAATACAAAGAAAGCGTATTACCAAGAACCATTACCAAACGCGTCGCAGTTGAAGCACTTGCTAAAGACACTTGGTATAAATATGTCGGTTTGGATGGTGCGGTTGTCGGCATGGATACTTTTGGTGAATCGGCGCCAGCTGGCGATTTGTTCGCTCACTTTAACATCACGGCTGACGCTGTTTATAATCTTGCTAAAGGATTGAAATAAGGTTTGAGAACCAAGGCTAGTTTGCTTGCAACAACGAGCGCAGTGTAATGCTGCGTATTGCGATAAATGGTTTCGGTCGTATTGGCCGAAACGTCTTGCGTGCGCTCTACGAGTCTGGACGTAATGACCAAATTCAAGTTGTCGCTATTAATGAAATTGCTTCTCCAGAGGGCGTGGCACATCTTCTCAAATACGACACTGCCCATGGCCGTTTTAAAGGCACTGTCGACTACACCGATCAATGTTTAATCGTAAATGGTGATAAAATTCCACTATTTCAAAAGAACAACATTGAAGAGCTTTCATGGTCAACGGTCAATGTTGATATTGTTTTAGAGTGTACAGGCATATTTAGCTCAAGAGAATCGGCCGAGCAACACATTGATAATGGGGCACGGAAAGTCTTATTTTCGCAGCCGTGTGGACAAGATATGGATGCGACAATTGTGTTCGGCATCAATCATAATACCTTGAAACCGAGTGATGTGATTGTGTCCAATGGTTCATGCACGACCAATTGCATTGTGCCTATCATCCAAGTTTTAGACGAAGCCTTCGGTGTCGAAAGCGGCACCATTACGACGATTCATTCATCGATGAATGACCAACAGGTAATTGATGCTTATCATCCCGACCTTCGTCGAACCCGCGCAGCAAGCCAATCCATTATTCCTGTAGATACGCGTTTGCACGTAGGCATTGAAAGAATTTTACCGCGTTTTGCAGGTAAGTTTGAAGCTATTGCCGTGCGAGTGCCAACGATTAATGTCACTGCGATGGACTTGAGTGTGACGGTGCGCGATAAAGTGACGGTTCGGGACGTGAATGCTGTGTTGAAAAATAGTGCGCATGGTAAGCTAAAGCGCATCATCGACTACACCGAAGAGCCTCTGGTATCGGTAGACTTTAATCACGACCCACATTCTTCTATCGTTGATGGCACGCAAACGCGCGTAAGCCATAAACAGCTAGTGAAAACATTAGTTTGGTGCGACAACGAGTGGGGCTTTGCAAATCGTATGCTCGATACTGCCCTACATATGCATCAACTTGACAGCTAATTTTTAAAAGATCTGAAAGGAAAAGGGTATGACTATTCGTAAAATGCAAGACCTAGACTTACAAGGGAAGCGCGTGCTAATCAGACAAGATTTGAACGTACCAGTAAAAGACGGCATGGTGACCTCTGACGCTCGTATTCGTGCCTCACTGCCCACCATAAAGCTCGCTTTGGAAAAAGGCGCAACGCTCATGTTGATGTCACATCTGGGTCGCCCTACAGAAGGTGAATCGGAGCCTGCTTTCTCATTGCAGCCAGTCGTAGATTATTTAAATAAAGCGCTTGATGGCGGCGTGGTGCTAGCTACCGATTATCTGAATGGATTTGATGTATCGACAGCAAAGGTTACCGTGCTTGAAAATGTGCGTTTTAACCAGGGCGAGAAGAGTGATGATGAAACCTTAGCCAAACAATACGCCGCTTTATGTGACGTATTTGTAATGGACGCGTTTGGGACTGCGCACAGAGCTCAAGCATCCACTCATGGTGTGGCTAAATTCGCGGATGAAGCCTGCGCTGGACCCTTGTTATCAGCAGAACTTGAAGCCTTAGGTAAAGCATTGGACAACCCCGCGAGACCCCTTGTTGCGATAGTGGGTGGCTCAAAAGTATCGACCAAATTAACGGTACTTGAATCCTTGGCCAGTAAAGTAGATCAGCTTATTGTGGGTGGCGGTATCGCAAATACATTTATTGCTGCACAAGGATACAACGTCGGTAAATCGCTGTTTGAAGAAAGCCTTATTCCAGAAGCAAAAAGACTTATGCAGGCTGCTAAAGATAACAATGGTGAAATTCCTGTTCCAACTGATGTGGTGACGGGCACGGAGTTTTCCGAGTTAACACCAGCGACGCTTAAAGCAGTCGACAAGGTTGATGATGCCGATATGATATTCGACATTGGACCGGAGACAGCAAAAGCCTTAGCGGCAATTATTAAGCAGGCTGGCACGATTGTATGGAATGGTCCGGTCGGCGTGTTTGAATTTGATCAATTTGGTGAAGGAACCAGAGTATTAGCAATGGCGATTGCCGATAGCGATGCTTTTTCTATTGCTGGTGGTGGCGACACACTCGCTGCTGTTGATAAATACGGAATTGAAGACAAAGTGTCTTATATTTCAACCGGTGGCGGTGCATTTTTAGAGTTTTTAGAAGGTAAAACGCTACCGGCAGTGGCTATTTTAGATAGAGATTAAAAGGCTATTTACTCGTTTAAAAGCCTTGCTAGCTGGTTAATCAGAAGTGGAAAGGCCTATAAAATCAAGCTAACATAGCGGTGAGCAGATAAACAAACCATCATATGGGCTAGTGACGAGCTACAAAGAGCTCAACAATACGAAAAGGAGCGTTGGATGACAACTCAAGCACAACAAGACATGTTGGCAAAAGTAAAAAATGAAGTTGGCTTTATTGCCGCATTGGACCAAAGTGGTGGGAGCACGCCGAAAGCGCTTAAGCTTTATGGTGTTGACGAGTCGGCTTATTCCAATGACGAAGAAATGTTTACTTGCGTACACCAAATGCGCACTCGTATCATGACTAGCCCAGCATTTAACGGTGAGCGCGTATTGGGTGCAATTTTATTCGAGAATACCTTGGATCGTGATGTTGCAGGTTTATCCAGCGCACATTATTTATGGCAACAAAAACATGTGGTGCCGTTCTTAAAAGTAGATAAAGGTTTAGAGGACGAAGTAAACGGCGTTCAGTTAATGAAGCCAATTTCTGGTTTAGAGGACTTGCTGGCAAAAGCGAACGCACAAGACGTGTTTGGAACAAAAATGCGTTCTGTAGTGAAACTAGCGAATGAAGCTGGCATCAATGCTTTGGTTGCACAGCAGTTTACTGTTGGGAAGCAAATTTTAGCTGCGGGTTTAGTGCCTATTATCGAACCGGAAGTGGACATCAATAGCCCAGAAAAAGGGAAGGCTGAAGCATTGTTAAAAGCGGCCATATTAGCGGAACTCGATACTTTGTCTGCTGACCAACACGTGATGCTAAAGCTCACATTACCGGAGTCAGCAAACTTTTATAAGGAATGCATTGAGCATCCCAAAGTGATTAAGGTTGTTGCACTTTCTGGTGGTTATTCTCGCGATGTGGCTAATCAGAAGTTAAGCGAAAATAACGGCATGATTGCGAGCTTTTCACGTGCTTTAACTGAAGGTGTGTCTTTTCAGCAGTCGGATGAAGAATTTAATCAAACCTTAGATACAGCGATTGATGATATTTATCAAGCATCAAAAACGTAAGCTAGGTGTCAACAAATTGATATTTTAGCGTCAATCAAAGAACAGTCACTTTTTACCAAGTGACTTTTTTTGTACCTAAATTTATCCAATAAACCGCCAGAAAATCCATTGACCTATAGTCGCTAGGTACGTCATTTAATCCGAATGCTCATACCCGTCGCTTCAATATATCGGTTTTCTTGTTGTAAGTCAGCCAACAACAGCGGTGACAAATCAAACCAGTTATCTGGAAAGTTGAGAATAATTTTTTCCTCAACAACGTCCAGTCCAAATTCAGGCAATTGGCTTTCTTGTCGATTGATATTAAGTAAAATACCGAGCCTAAGTAAGACTAGTAATTTTAGAACAACGGCTTCACTGTAGTTCACAAAAGCGGGTAATTCCGCAAGTTTGATTTTTTTTCTCTGGTAACGAACTAGGGCCGCAAGTAACTTCTGCTGTTCTTGGTTGAAACCAGGTAAGTCGCTCTGTTCGATAATATAACTAGAGTGGCGCTGCACGCCTCTAGAGTTGATTTGTAAGCCAACTTCGTGCAACAACGCTGACCAACCTAGCAAATGTCGTAAGTCCCCCTTATCAATATCCCAGGTTTGTGCAGCTTGCTCATAAATCTTGATGCAGGTGGCCCACACTTTTTTGGCAAAGAGAGTGTCTACGTCGTAGCGTGTTGCTAAGCTCTGTGCAGTGCGCTCTCTTATATTTGTATTCGCCCCAGTTTCGTGTGCCTCATATAAGACACCCTCACGCAAGGCTGCGCTGCTAACGGCCATAGCTTCTATATTCAAACTGCGAAAAATTGCAATGAGGATACTCAGGCCGGCAGCAAATACTTGCTTTCTATCCTCTGTTAAGCCTGGCAGGGTTAAGTTGTCAGAGTGGCCGCATTCACAACAGGCCTGTATTAAATCGTTCATCCCTGTTTTGGTTATCGCTACATCGCTTTGGCTTTGGGCTTGCGCTGTCAATACTGAGCATATTGAACGAATTGTACCCGATGCGCCAATGTTCGTTTCCCAGTTGTAGCGTTTTAAGTTACCGACAACTAATTCAATTTCTTGTCTCGCTCCGGTGATGGCTGCTTGAAACGCTTTTTTTGTCAATGTACCGTCAGCAAAGTAGCGTTGCTGATAGCTTACACAGCCCATCTGTACACTTTTACACATTGCAGGTAGTAAGTGCTCACCAACAGCAAACTCCGTTGAGCCTCCACCAATGTCCACGACCAACCGATTACCCTCGGATTGGGTTGTGTTCGCTATGCCGGTGTAAATTAAACGCGCTTCTTCTGGGCCTGAAATGATCTCAATAGGATAGGGAAAGACCTTTCGGGCTTTGGATAAAAAGATTTTAGCATTGCGTGCTTTTCGCAGAGTATGCGTAGCGACAACGCGAACATGCGAGGGGTCTAGCCCTTGCATACTTTCTGCCATACTTTGTAACGTTGTTAGGCCTCGCTCCATCGCTTCGTCGGAAAGAATATATTTTTCATTTAAACCTTCAGCCAATCTTACTTTGTTTTTTATTTTTTGTACGGTCTGCAGCGAACCGGCAACTACTCTAGCAATCACTAAATGAAAGCTATTAGAGCCAATATCCAAAGCAGCATAAAGAGTAATGTCACGAGTTTCGACATCTTCAAAAACGTTTTCTAAGGTTTGCAATTAAAGTGCTTCCTTTTTAGTGAGGTAGTTGTGTATCTCAATTTGTGAGCGCAGGTTTTTGCGGTTACCCCGTTTTACGTAATTGTTTATTTGGTGCTCATCTATCACTCGCGCTTTAAGGGTATCTTCGAATTGTAATTTCAAAAGGTCCTCAATCATTTTGATTGCGTCGGGGTCGTAAACAGGGCAACCCACTTCAATTCGATATTCCATGTTCCGAGTCATCCAATCGGCCGATGAAATATAAACGCGTTTATCGCCCCCGTTCTCAAATACCATAATACGAGGATGCTCTAAGTAGCGGTCAACAATACTAATAACTTCAATATTTTCACTTAGGCCTTTTACACCAGGTATGAGTGAACACATACCGCGAATAATGGCTTTGATTTTAACGCCAGACTTACCGGCGTGATAGAGGTTATCAATTAACTCTTTATCAACTAGGTTATTTATTTTAAGCGTTATTTTACCCTCATGCCCTTCAGTAACACGCTGAATTTCTTGTCTAATTAACGACTGGATTTTGTTTCGTGCATTAATCGGAGAAAGCTGGAGATGCTGAAACTTCATCTTTTTATAAGGGTTTTGAATCATGTCAAATACTTGAATGCATTCTAAAGCGAGTTCTTGGTTGCAAGTAAACAAACTTAAGTCAGTGTATATTTTTGCTGTTTTTTCGTTGAAGTTACCCGTACCGAAATGCGAGTAATGTTTCATTAAACCGCGTTCCTCGCGTGATACGACACAAAGTTTACTGTGAATTTTGACATTAGGGTTGCCTAAAACCACCTTAATGCCAGCGTCAGTCATCCTTTTTGACCATGCAATGTTTGCTTCTTCATCAAAGCGCGCTCGCAACTCGACCACTACGGTTACGCTTTTGCCATTGTCTACTGCATCAATGAGTGAGTTGATAATGCGTGATTGCGAAGCAACGCGATAAATGTTGAGTCGAATATGCTTTACTTGCGGATCGAATGCTGCTTGACGAACAAATTCGGTGAAGTGCAGGAATTCATGGTATGGGTAATACAAAAGAATGTCTTTGCTAGCGATGGCTTGAAAAACAGTATCATGCGTAGAAAAAGCTTTATTCGATATTTCAGGTAAAGTCGGGTTTTCGAGATAGCTGCGACCCACATTAGGAAAGCCAATGAAGTCTTTAAAGTTGCGATAGTGGCCCGCGGTTTGAATTGTATCGGCGGATGAAATTCTTAAGCGTTTGCGTAAATCTTGAATCATATCATCGGGCATACCGTCGTCATGAATAATGCGGACAGGTTCGGCTATTAATCGCTGCTTCATGCCTTCCGACATTTTTTCTACGTAGCTTTCGTCAATTTCATCATTAATTGAGTATTCAGCGTCGCGCGTTATTTTAAATGAATAGGCGTCTGCTGAATCGAACTTTACAAAGCCAGTAAAAATGTCAGATAGACAGAGTTTAATGAGGTCATCAATCAAAATAATTTGTTTTTTCTTTTTGCTTTTTTCTGGTGGTATTACAATAAAGCGACTAATCGCGTTGGTGGGTATTTCCACCACGGCATACTTCGTGTTACGGCCTTCCCTACGCAGGGCTACATCGAGATAGACTGAACTGTCATTTAAACGTTGGATTAAGTGCCCTTTGCTATCAAGTAAGATAGGCGCTACATGCAGTAATACCTTACTTTTAAAGTACTTGCGCGCCCAAATAAGTTGACTTTCACTGAGCTCAGAATGTCTAAGAATGTGAATGTTGTATCTGCGTAAGGCGATAGTAATGTCGCGATGGATAGCATCAAAGCGTTTAGATAAATGATGCACTTTTTCTTGGATGCGTTTTAAAAGTGCTTCGAAAACGTTTGCTTGTTCTTCATTTCCATCGTTGTGAGAAATAGTGATTTGCCGCTTCACGTCGGCAAAACGTACACGGTAAAATTCATCTAAGTTATTTGAATAAATGCCTAAAAAGCGAATGCGCTCTATGATGGGATTATTTTCATCGGCGGCTTCTTGAAGAACTCGCTCGTTAAATGAAAGCCAGCTCAATTCTTTTGGGTAGTAAAGTTCGGTTTCGTTCATTTTTACTCTTTTAATTCTAAGTCAGTCAAATAGCGGCGCTATACATCTCAATGCATCTTAATATCCAAATGTGACAAAAAGTGTTACTTTTTTTCGATTTCGACCATTAAGTCATCGGTAATGTCTTCTATTGCTAGTTTTACTTTGTCTAAGTCCATTTGAGGCGACACTGAGACAACGACTTTTGCAGTAAAAAGAGGGCTACCCCAGTTTGGCGCACTTTCGCACTGTGTGGTCATTTCAACAATATTAATATCAAAGGACTTTAACGTTGAAGTGATATCACTGACAATACCTCTTCGGTCATTGCCAGTGACCAGAATAACTGCTTTTGAATCAAGTGAATTCTCGCATGTATCAGTAGGAATGAGCGTGATATGTAAATCCGCCAGTTGATGGCAGGCATGAATTAACTCATTATGCTTTTCTTGCGGCAGCATGACTTCGATAAAGCCAGCAAATTGTCCCGAAAGCTGACAAAAACTACTCTTAAGCCAATTTCCTTCAGCATCAATAATACATTTGGCGATTGCGTCAACTAAACCGGGTTTGTCTTTACCAATTAAAGTGAGTACCATGGTTTGCATAAACAGAATTTTCCTTATCTATTGATTTACATTGAGTATAGTGCTTTAGTAGCGCCAAGTCATTCCGTGTTTTTTAAGCAATTTAATATTCTAAATGAACCAGCAAGAACAACATCAATTTAACGCTCGCAGATTCCGCAAAGACTGGATAACGCACAAAGTAGTCACTGGCTTCGGATGGTTAGTGTTAGCTATGTTTTTGCTGTTAATTTGGCATATTTTTAGTAACGCTTCACCGCTCTTCAAAGCGCCTAAATTAATCTTAGAAAAAACCTCCTTGCTTGCAGAAACAAGCCAATTTTCAGGCATAGTAGAGCTGAGTAATGGTGTTCATTATGTCGCTGTCGATAAATGCGATCTGATTTTGTTGAGCGCTACTGAATCAGGGGGCGGGTCTCGAGAGCTGAATGAAGTTAAACGCTTTCCATTCACTTGCGAACATCAAATTCTCATTCCAAATCTTGCGAACCTAAATTATGTCGGTGTGGTGTCGCCTCATAATTTATTTGAGCTGTATCATTTATCTCACGAAAAACAGCAATATAGCTTGACGCTTGAAAGTTCTATCGGTCTCAATGCACCGGCGATAAAAACTGAAAACTCATCTGCCAGCATGCCGAACTGGGCGTTTTC
Organism: Glaciecola sp.; assembly: GCA_965660625.1. Lineage (GTDB taxonomy): Bacteria > Pseudomonadota > Gammaproteobacteria > Enterobacterales > Alteromonadaceae > Glaciecola. The sequence goes on from CBFIAR010000010.1 coordinate 104,096, forward strand.
GATGTCAGGCAATTTTGTCATGCTAAGCCAGTTTGAAAACGCCATGTTAAATGCGTATTGGTTCGACAAGAAACAGCCTCAAGCTTTTCAGCACTTCATGTACCAAAATATCGACCACTATCAACACATACCGAGATCTCGGCAGTTGATGGTAATAACAAACAATATTATGACGCTGATAGATAGCAGTAATAAAGTTATTGATCAGCAGTTGCTATCTCAGGATATCGCGCGCATTTTTTTATCTCGCAGTCAACGTTCATTTTTCACGCAAAACACGCAAAATGTTTTAAGCAAATGGATAATGTTGAATGAAAGAGGTCAGTTTGTATTTCGGCACAACGAAGTGGACATTAGTGAGGTAGACCACGCGATAGAGCATATGGTTTTTGATAGTAATTCTAACGCGGCGCTGATTTTTTCAAAAGCGGGTGATGCTGCGTTTATAAATAGGATGACAAATGAGGTTTTTGGGTCACAAAACTTAGGATTGCCAGCGTCAACTTTGCAATGGTTTGGAGGGCGTCTTTATGTGTTTGATGGGCATAAAATGCACTCCCTTAAGGTGCATAATTTACAAGGTATCAGTACGCTTAAGAGTTTGTTTTCAGAAGTATGGTATGAAGGCTATGAGGAGCCAGAACATGTATGGCAAACCAGCAGTGCAAATGAAAATTATGAAACAAAATTCAGTATCGTGCCGCTCATAGTAGGAAGTTTGAAAGCCTCATTCCTGGCCCTGTTCGTTGCTATTCCGCTGGCCTTAGGTGCGGCAATATACACATCCTATTTTGCTGACCCAAGCGTGCGCCACTATCTCAAACCAACAATAGAAATGCTCGAAGCAGTTCCCTCTGTGGTGATTGGTTTTATCGCCGCAGTTTGGATGGTGCCCATAGCGGAAGAGTTTTTGCTGTCAGTTATTCTGTTTATTATCGCTCTTCCCATCTTACTCGTGACGGCGGCACTGCTGCAATCGAGAGTGGCTAACATACTGGAAGATAAATTTGATCGACGTTGGGAACTGCTTGTCATTGTTGCCGCGGTGATGCTGTTAGGACTATTTTGTTTTTCACTCAGCGATCTGTGGCGGTATATGTTGTTTGGCAGCACTGAATTAGGTGGGCAGGCTGACACCATACTGAATATATCGAAAACGACGATTGTCGTTGCCATTGCTTTAGGTGTGGCAATTTCACCTAGTATCTATTCTTTGGCCGAAGATGCACTGTTCGAAGTACCTGAAAGTATCAAGCAGGCCTCCTTTGCATTAGGAGCGACTCGATTACAAACGCTGCGCCGAGTGATTATTGCCGTTGCCATGCCGAGTATTTTATCAGCCGTTATGTTGGGGTTTGGAAGAGCTTTCGGGGAAACGATGATCGTCCTAATGGTAACTGGAAACACACCCATTAGCGACTGGAATATCCTAGAAGGACTGCGCTCAATGACCGCAAACTTAGCAATTGAATTGCAAGAGTCTAATGTAAATAGTGGTCATTTCAACACCTTATTTTTAACCGCTAGTATCTTGTTTATGTTTACTTTTATTGTGAATACTGCGGCAGAAATTTTGCGTAACCGCTTACGTAAGGTATACACAGATGCGTAAATTAAGTGCTAATGCTCAGCAAACTATTTCAAGCTTTTCGAGCGGACTGAGCGCTGCTATTCTGCTCATAGTATTAATCAGCTTGGTATTGTTCATTGTTTTAAAAGGGTCTGCCTATTTTTGGCCAGCGCAAGTGTTCGGTGTGACTACCTACGATGCAGACTACCGTCCCATTGATAATGCCCCAGGCAAACCCAGAGAAACGGTACAACGTGTTTTTGTGCCAAGCTCGCTTGATATTGATAAATTTAGGAAAGCACTTGCGAACAAACTCAATACACAGTTTGCGGGTTCAAATTTACCCACGCCGCGCATGGTTGTTGAGAAGATAGATGAGATATATCAGATTAATTTGCGTTCCGGTGCAATTCAATATGGTGATTTTCAGCAAATAAATACGCCCGACAGAGAACATGATCAACTTGAAACATTGAACAAGGTTGTCGCCGATGTTGCTATTTTTCAAAACGAACTACGCGAGATACAAAACATCTACTTGAGTGCCCTGCATCGTGATATTGCACAACTAAATCAATCTGGTGTTAGCGAGCAGGCACCAGCAAGACTGAAAGAGCTTGAGCAGTTTCACTATTGGCAGCAAAAAGCTGACGTACTGAGTCAAAAAATAGCGTCTTATCATTTGGTATTTATGGATGCTACTGGACAGTCCTTCGATGTACCGGTAAAAGATATTAATTTGCTTTTCCAACCTAATATGATGAATCTATTCGACAAAATTGCTTATAGTGGCAAAAAAATACTAGAGTTTGTGTCAGATTCGCCAAAACAAGCATCTACTAGCGGAGGTGTTTTCCCGGCCGTATTTGGCACGGTTGTAATGGTGTTACTGATGGCCGTTATTGTTGCTCCATTTGGCGCAATGGCCGCGATTTATCTGCACGAGTATGCGCCTAATAATATGACAACATCGATTATTCGGATTTGCGTTAGCAACATGGCGGGTGTTCCGAGTGTTGTCTACGGTGTTTTTGGTCTGGGATTCTTTGTATATACACTGGGAGGCTCGATAGATTCGCTGCTATTTAGTGATGCCTTGCCATCGCCCACTTTTGGCACTCCAGGTTTGTTTTGGGCTGCATTAACAATGGCATTATTAACGCTTCCTGTGGTCATTGTTTCTACTGAGGAAGGCTTGCGACGGGTGCCTGAAGGTTTAAGAGCTGGGAGCTATGCATTGGGTGCAACTAAACTTGAAACTATTTGGAAGACTGTGCTACCAGTGGCGAGCCCCGGTATAATGACGGGCGTTATTCTTGCTATTGCCCGTGCTGCTGGAGAAGTTGCACCGCTAATTCTTGTTGGAGCGGTAAAATTTGCGCCGAGCTTGCCGGTGGATGCTGAATTTCCCTTCGTACATTTAGAACGTCAATTTATGCATCTGGGGGTTTTCATATACGATGGGGCATTTCACAATCAAACCAATACGCAAGGCTCATCAATGATGTTCGCGAGCTGCATGTTGTTGTTGCTAATCGTTTTCATCTTGAATTTATTTGCTATTATCGTTCGCAATAAACTGCGTGCCCGATACGTTCGCATGTAGTCTTAAATGCGGTCATCACCCGCGCGCTGCATCAACCAGCGGAAATAGTGAAAAATGGTCGCAATATGTATAGTCACATTATAAATAGTCATAGGAATAGTAAACAACGCCCATGTTAAAACTCTTTGAAACTGAAACTCTGTCTCTTGATGAACTTACCGATGAGCAAACCGCCATCAAAGTACAAGATTTTAGCGTATGGTTAAATGACAGTCTCGTATTGAATAAGATCGATATGTGCATTCCAAAAAACAAAATAACAGCAATGATAGGGCAAAGTGGCTGCGGTAAATCAACATTGTTAAGTAGCTTAAACAGAATGAACGAACTCAATCAAAAGTATGCGTTTAGCGGCGAAGTGTTGATAGATGGCCGTGACATCTATAATAAAAAGGAAAATGTCGCAAAACTACGTACGACGGTGGGGATGGTTTTTCAACGCCCTAATCCTTTCCCAATGAGTATTTATGAAAATGTCTGCTTTGGACTTCGTATTCAAGGTAAAACTGAACGCAGAATGCTGGATGATATTGTTGAACGTTCGCTGCGTAATGCCGCCTTGTGGGACGAAGTAAAAGATCGATTATTTGATTCAGCGCTGCTACTCTCAGGTGGCCAACAGCAGCGTTTAGTCATTGCAAGAGCGCTTGCGTTGAAACCAGAAGTTTTGTTATTAGATGAACCGACCTCGGCACTTGATCCGCTAACTACTTTGCATATCGAAGAGCTTATCAACCAACTCAAAAAGACCACAACCGTGATTATTGTGACGCACAATATGCAACAAGCCGCTCGGGTTTCTGATTATGCCGCGTTTCTGCATGAAGGGGAACTCATTGAATATTCTGATAGCGATTCATTATTTACCATGCCAGAGAAAAAGCAAACCGAAGACTACATAACTGGCCGCTACGGCTAGTGAAGGAACGCACTAATTCATGAAACGACATTTAGAGTTAAATACGCACATTTCAGGCAAGTTCAATCAAGAGCTTGAGAATCTGACCAACTCTGTTTTAACGATGGGTGGGGAGGTTGAGCAACAGTTAATTGATACTATCACTGCTATTCGCGAGAATAACGCCAGCTTGGCCGAACGGGTGTTGCTAAACGATCTGAAAATTAATTCGATGGAAGTGCAGATAGACGACGAGTGCATGCGAATTATCGCTAAACGTAACCCAACCGCTAGCGATCTTAGGCTGATAATGACGGTATCACGTGCCACCACTGATATAGAAAGAATTGGCGATGAAATATGTCGTATCGCTAAATTGGTGACTAAAGACCGATTACCGCCTTCTGATGTTGTTCTCAGCGGTCTGATGATGATTGCAGAAAAAGTCGTCTTTATGATGCGCGGCACATTTGATGCATTTGCGCGTCAAGATGAAAAATCGGCGATTGCTGTGTATGAACAAGATGACAATATAGATAAAAAACATAAAGCATTGCTCAAACAAACGGCAATTGAAATGCAAAATGAACCGACAGAAATGCAAAATTGGTTTGATGTACTGTGGGCAATCCGGTCACTAGAACGCATTGGCGATCGCTGTAAAAACTTGTGTGAATACATACTCTTTCTCACTTATGGTAAAGATGTTCGGCATTCTTCGATGAAAAAAGTAGTCAAAAAATTAATGAAATAATGAAATCAAAAATCAAATTTTCAAATTTTTATACTTTTGTACGCTTGCGATCATTCTCGCATGTTGTACCATAGCGACGTCTTAATCATGAATCAAAACTATGATTTTAAACTTCCCTTACAATTTTATTTTCGGGCGAGTCGCTCCAGTTTCTGGTAGCACAGGCTGGTTCACAATAAAATCATCAATAAAAACCTCACCTCTAGGCTTTTTAATATTATGGATATAATCACCAGTTACGGTTTGCTACTAGTACTCATGGCCGCAGTTGTCGGCTTTTTTATGGCTTGGGGTATAGGTGCGAATGACGTTGCAAATGCAATGGGCACATCTGTAGGATCAAAAGCTATCACGCTTAAGCAAGCTATTATTATAGCAATGATTTTTGAATTTGCAGGTGCTTACCTAGCAGGTGGAGAAGTCACATCAACCATTCGGAAGGGGATTATTGACGTCGCTTACTTTACGGATATTCCTGAATATTTGGTATTAGGAATGATCGCCTCGCTACTTGCAGCGGGTATTTGGTTAGCAGTGGCATCTTACTTTGGATGGCCAGTATCCACTACGCACTCTATCATTGGTGCTATTGTTGGTTTTACTGCTGTTGGTGTCAGTCCTGATGCCGTAGCATGGAGTAAAGTGGGTGGCATCGTTGGCAGTTGGATAGTCACTCCAGCCATTTCAGGCATTATCGCTATCCTGATTTTTATCAGTGCTAAAAAACTCATCTTAGACCGTGCAACACCGTTAATCTACGCTGTTAAATACGTACCTATTTATATGGGGATGGCTGGCTTTATTATGTCCTTAGTGACAATTAAGAAAGGTCTCAAACATGTGGGCTTAGGTCTGCCTACCGACCAGGGCTACATTCTAGCTGTCGCTATTGGTGTCTTAGTGGGTTTGCTTGGGATGGTTTTGATTCGACGTCTACACGTTGAAAAAGCCGCCACAACGGAAGAGCAAACGGTGAGCGTTGAAAAAATCTTCGCCATTTTAATGGTACTCACAGCCTGTTGTATGGCATTTGCTCATGGCTCAAACGATGTTGCCAATGCGATAGGTCCATTGGCTGCTGTGGTTAGCGTTGTAAGCAACGAAGGCGTTATTTTGAGTAATGCAGCCTTAGCATGGTGGATATTGCCACTTGGCGGTGTGGGCATCGTTGCTGGTTTGGCACTGTTTGGCCATCGTGTGATGAAAACAATTGGTCAAGGCATTACGCACTTAACACCAAGTAAGGGTTTCGCTGCTGAATTAGCTGCAGCCACAACGGTGCTGATTGCCTCGGGTACTGGACTTCCTATTTCTACGACACAGACACTCGTTGGTGCTGTATTGGGCGTTGGTATCGTACAAGGTGTTGCTGCACTGAATGTTAGAGTTATCCGTAGCATTGTTGTTTCGTGGGTAGTCACTCTCCCAGCAGGTGCTTTATTGTCAATCATCTTCTTCTTTATGTTGACATTCGCTTTTGGTGTATAGCTTTCAATTGGTATAACATGCCCAAATGAAACTTCCTAATTTAAAACACCTTCATTACCTGACAGTGCTGCACAAAGAGCAACATTTTCTTCGTGCAGCTGCAAAATGCAATGTCAGTCAGTCAACATTGAGCGCTGCTGTGCAAAATCTAGAAGACAGCATCGGACAGCAGTTGCTCGAGCGAGAGCACAAAAATTTTGTGTTTACTGATTTTGGTGAAGCCCTGGTTGAAAAAAGCAAACTGCTGCTCAGCCAAACACATGAATGGATTGAATTTGCAGAGTCGGCAGGTGATTGGCAGTCTGGTACATTGAGGATTGGCGTCATACCAACTATTGCACCCTTCCTGTTTGAGGGATTGATTAAAACAATCCATGCGAACTTACCTTATATCAACTTGCAGTTACACGAAGATACTACCGACAATTTACTCGCTAGTTTAGGCGATGGCGAACTTGACTTACTTATTCTCGCACTTCCGATGCAAACACCCGGTTGTCGTCAGCTCATTTTGGGGCATGACCCATTTCATTTGATCGCACACAAAAACAGTGCGATTGACCTACAAGTAGCGCCCTCAGTCGATTCGCTTCCTAAGGACAGCATCTTTTTACTGCAAAAAGAGCATTGCTTAACAGATCATGCAGTGAGTGCCTGTGGTTTAAAGCACAAAGAGCAAGTAAACTCACTCACCGCAAATAGTTTACACACACTAGTGTCGCTTGTTAATTGTGAGATGGGTTATACATTTTTGCCTGAAATGGCATTGCAAAAAAATATACTGAATGCTACCAACGTGGTTAGCTTGCCAGCTGAGGACAACGCCTTCAGAGATATAGGCTTAGTATGGCGTAACGGAACGACACGAATTCAGCTGTTTCGACACATCGGTAAAATGGTGGCGCCATTGCTTCCGCAGCCGGTTGATATTTTTTAACTAGAAAAACTCGCGTAGAACAAATGTTTGGTGCATGTCATTAGAGCGTAACACGGCCGTCATAAGAGTGTCATGATGATTTGCCAATATGCGATTTGTAAGAGCACGACGTTAATCATGCTAGGTTGTGATTGAACAGACAATCTATTTAGTGGTATCGTCTTTAACAAAATAAAAATTTGAAGGAACAAAAAATGTTACAGTCAAAATTTAAAATCAGCCTCCTAGCTATTGCTATGGGGTTTGTACTCACAGGATGTGGCTTAGATGGTGATGATGGTGCTATCGGCGCAGCTGGCTCACAGGGCCCACAAGGCGAGTCAGGCAGTAATGGTACTGATGGGCAAGATGGTCAAAACGGCCAAGATGGCCAGAGTGGGCAAGACGCTTCAACTGGAGTGACGCTTTCTTTGGTTGCTAGAGCCTTTTTGGGTGCTCAAGGTTCCGCTGAAATTGTTCAGTACCATAAAGAAAGTAAAACTATTTACGCTACTAATTCTGCTAACAATAGCATTGCCATTATTGCTGCAGGTTCTATTACAGCGGCAGCACTCACTGATCCGATTAACTCAATTAATTTGACTGTGGCATCGATTAACTTACCTGCCACAGCCGGCACGGTTCCTTTAGGTAAGGTAACTAGTATTGCCATCTCTGGCGACTTATTAGCCGTCGCAGTGCCAGCAGCGACAAAAACAGATAACGGTTTTATCCTTTTTTATAACGGTTTAGCAAATAGTGCACCGGCATTTTTAGACAGTGTTGAGGTAGGCGCATTACCGGATTCCATCGCTTTTACACCCGATGGTGGAAAACTGGTTGTTGCAAATGAAGGCGAGCCTAATGGCGATTATTCAATAGACCCTGAAGGTACATTATCGGTTATTGATATTCTTGCTAATGGCGAACCGGAGGAAACCGCGGATACCATTACGTTTACTAGCCTCAACGGCACTCAGGCTGAATTAGAAGCGCAAGGTATGCACTTTCCAAATCCAGATGGCTTGACGATAAACGGCAATGCTATTACCACCACGATTGCGCAAGATCTTGAGCCAGAATATGTTTCAACGGCGAACGGCAAAGCTTATGTTACCTTGCAAGAGAATAACGGCTTAGCGATCTTAGACCTTGAAGATTTATCGGTACAAGTTATCGGTCTGGGCAGTAAGAGTTGGTCTGGTTTGAATTTTGATGGACAAGAAAACGGTGCTGTAAGCTTTGCTAAATATGAAGGCTTAAACGGTGTTTACATGCCTGATAGCATCGCAAATTATGAGTGGAAAGGCGCCACTTTCTTAGTGACGGCTAATGAGGGCGATGCAAGAGAGTATTTCTTTGACGTCGCTGATGAAGCAGCTTGCACAACTGCCATGGGGCAGTCGTATGACATCGATGCTGGCTGTTTGTCTTATTCTGACGAAGTGAAGCTAAAAGACCTAACGGCACAAGCAGGTTCTGCATTAGAAACTTTGCAAATGGATGGTCGCTTAAACAAACTACGGGTAAGCAAGGAACTAGGAGATGCGGACGGTAATGGTGAGTATGAATCAGCCTACACTTACGGCGCTCGCTCATTTACGATATGGGACCAGAATGGTCTTGTTGTCTTTGACTCAGGCGATGACCTAGAGCGGATTACAGCATCGGTACATGGTGCACAGTTCAATAATGACAATGATGTAAACGAAGGTGACTCTCGGTCAGAAAACAAAGGGCCAGAGCCAGAAGCGCTTACTATAGGCACCATTGGCGAGCGCACATACGCTTTCATCGGCACTGAGCGTATGAGCGGAATATTTGTATATGATGTGACGAACCCGTTTGAGGCATTCTTTGCTGACTACATCATCAACCGCGATCTAACTGAAGGTAGCACGGCGAACGACGTGATTGGCGACCTTGCGCCAGAGAGCATCGTTTTTGTTCCTGCTGCAGACAGCGCAACGGGCGTAGCGTTAATTATCGTAGGTAACGAAGTTAGCGGCACGGTTAGCGTGTTTCAAGTAACACCCAACTAAGTAAAAAAAACTGATAAAGCGCAATCGCCCATGGCGTTTGCGCTTTTTTTTGGTGCGCCAAGTATGGCGCGTAGCGCCCGTTCTGGGTGCTGTTCTGACACGCGTGGTGGCGGTCAGATG
>CBFIAR010000011.1:0-112079 GCA_965660625.1 Glaciecola sp.
GACTCTAAATGCGGTGTTGTTGGTCGATGATGTATTGTGTGGCTATCAGTGCGTCAATGGGTTCTGAGCTTACCCATTCCACTTCGATTGCTGTGGCAAGATACCGAAGTCCGTTAAGCATAGTGATGCGCATTTTTCAACGTAGGATGCCAAAGATTTTGCTCTTGTCCGTTTACCACTTTTGACTTCAACAGGGATGGTATTGCCTTCATCGGTTGCTAAAATAAATTCGAGTTCGGCGCGGGCGTCATTCCATGACTTGGTGCTGTATCAAGCCAATTGGGGGGCGACACAGTTGCTTATTCGAATTAGATCAAGACTTGATTGCAGCCGTTGCAGAATATAGCCCTAAGCCTGTAGCTCAGCGCGAGCTAAAGCCCTTAAGTAGTTTGTCAGTAACAGAGTCGATGGCGTGGTTACAACGATTGTTGGACGCCGAGCCGCTGCTGGCAGAAAAGCTCACTCAGCATGTAACACCTAATGGCGATGAAGTGGCAATTGCTACTACCGTGGTATCAGTAAGTAGCTTGCACGAGCAAGTCAAGCAGGCAGCGTCACGAAGGTTAGCGGCAGCCGCTACGGTTAAGCAACAACAGCGTTTGGCCTATCTCAATTCACTCATGCCCAAACAAACGCCGCTTTGGCGGACTGTGGTCGCGTTGATCGATAAAAAACAAACAAAGGCTTACGAGCAAGCAGTTGCGATCTTAATAGACTTATTTGAACCGGCTGAATTTAAAGTGAAAACCAATGATTTATTAGCGCGTTATGCAAACCGTTCAGCGTTGAAAGCCAAATTCAAAGCGGCTCAGCTGCTTTAATAAGGCCAACACACATATTTAGGTTGGTTGGGTATAGGTGAATATAAAACGTCATTTACATCAGTAAGTCATGGTTGTTAATAGCGGCTTAATGCTTTATCAAACGCCGAGTGAGGGTAAAAAGAACGAAATTAAAACCTTGCAAGCGATGCTAGAAACCTTGCCAGTCAAGGGCAATGTTATTTCTGCTGATGCCATGCATTGTCAAAAAGAAACGGCGTCCTTAGCTCAGCAAAAAGGCGCTGACTATATGTTGCAGATTAAGGATAATCAGAATAGCCTACATGAGGAAATCGCGGGATACTTTCATAAAGTGAGAAGAGACGAACCGACTCGCATTGAAGTAAACCAGATAAGTGACCTTGATGGAGAGCACGGCGGCATCGTTCATCCCGGGTACACAGCGTTACCCGTCGAGCGCCTTACTCAAATAACCTTTGTCGCCGTACAACTTATCTGTTAATCCTTTTGCCAACTCCGCTGCCGGTTGAGTATCGTGTACATTTCCGGTAGTGACTTTTGCCGCCACAATTTCACCAAGATAGTTAACGATTAAATGAAGTTTGAAACCATAGAACCATCCCATTGTTCCTTTCCCGCGTTGAGCTATACCATCAAACGTTTTGTGCCTTGGGATCCGAATATTGTGGCACACTTTTATGGATGTAGAGTCAATGAATTCGATGCCTGTAGGTTTCCCTTTGAGCGATGTAAAGTAAGCGCACATGGGCACAATGACTCTGGGCATAATCGCAAGAAACCGGGTATAACTCAGCAAATGTGGAAACTCCTTTTTGTATACAACAGACACATACCCAAGGTAATAGTTTTTAAAATCACGGTAATGAGACATGTGAAATCCAATCACAATCGTCATGACTTCGCTGGTAGTTAGCCGACTATCACGCCGCTGTTTTTGAGTACCATCATCTAATAACTGTTTTTGCCATTGGGGGATAAATACTTTGCAAAAATCATCGACATCGCAGTACAACTCAACTAAGTTCTTCATACCTGTTCCTTGTTTTAGATAAATCTTTTTTTGTCGAAAGATCTGATCTTGGAACAGGTATTTAGTATTGCTCGGCGAGCGTTAGGGCCAGAAGTGGACCATACACTAAAGCCGTTTTGGGCTTTTTCAACAATGGTCGCCATATCATTTACTTGCATAGCGGTTGAGGTACTGGCCACTGCACCAGTAAGTGGATTAATGCATTCGAAATTCATAAAGCCCTCTTGTTTATAAATAAAATGGACGTTTGACTGAATGCCAACTCACGCACTTCAATAGGCGTTTCCATTATGGGGAGGATGTTAATGAATTGTTTGGGTGTCCAGAATTGCAAAAAGGGACTAATTATTTATCATTTAGTCCCTTTACTGAATTTATTGCATGAAATTAAGCGGTGACTTTATTTTGTTTACGATAATGTGAGGGGCTCACCCCCATCCAATTAATAAAAGCACGAGTAAACACGGCTTGGTCAGAAAAACCAAGGACTTCAGAGATCTGGTTTATGATCATGCAATGTCAACAAAGTTCAATTTAGGAAACAACGCTTTCATATGTTTTTCCTGGAAGGCGCTATCAGTGAAAACCCATGGGGTGGCACCACCTTCACTCGCATCAAAGCACCCTCTCATGATCATATGGTCGAACTTGTCCACACCATCAGTCAGCGCATTGTTAAATATTTAGAAAAAGTCGGGCTGGTGCAGCGCGACATAGAAAACAGTTACCTGAATTTACCCATCGATGATGAAGATAGTCTGTTGCATTTACAAGGCGCATCTGTCAGCTACCGCATTGCAATGGGTCCACAAGAGGGGCAGAAGGTGTTTACGCTGCGAACCTTGCCTGCAAGCACCGAGAGTGAATATGGGCAACTCGCCAATACTTCCGGTTTTTCGCTTCACGCGGGAGTGCTTGCCAATGCCGATGAGCCTGAAAAACTAGAAAAGTTTTGCCGCTACATCAGTCACCCAGCCATCAGTGAACCGCGCCTAAGCATGACGCAACATGGAAAAGTGCGTTATGAATTGAAGACACCCTATCGTGACGGAACAACCCATGTTTTTTTCGACCCTATTGATTTCATTGGCAAGCTGGTATCGCTTATCCCACCACCAAGACTCAACCTCACTATCATCACATCGACTTTTGACGGTAGTGGATGTTTTAACGGCGGCGGGATAGCTCGATCTGTTGGATCTGTGATTCTAGGATCGCCTGGATGAAAGCCCTCTTGATAAAATTGCATGGTTTATCCTCTTATTATTATCTATGACTTGTTAGGAATTAAAAGACTTGTTGTCTGGAATAGAAATGACTTTAATTTAATCTAGGTATAAGTAAAAATAGATTTTTAAATTAAGACTAATAGAAAACGTATAGATGAATCCTAACCTATTGAAGCAATTAGCCATCGTGGTGAAGCAAGGCTCTCTTAGTCGAGCTTGCGAGCAGCTGTATATAACTCAGCCAACGTTGACACGGAGTATCCAGCAGCTAGAAATGAAAGTTGGCGCGCCAGTGCTAATACGAACGCGTTACGGCGCACAACCAACCGAAATTGGTGCAAGGTTAGCGCAAATTGGTGAAAGGATTTTGGCCGAAACAGAGCAGGGCGAAGAAGTTATCCGACAATTTCATACTGGCTATCACAATGAATTTGTCATTGGCATTGATCCGCTTTGGGAGTTCGCCACGGTCGAGAAAATGACAGCACACTTTATGCAAGAAAAGCGCTATGTCTTTCATTTTAGGACTGGGTCAGCGGCTGCTCAAATAGAGCTACTACAAAAGGGTGAACTCGACTTTTTATTAGCGCCAGCTCACCTTTCCGTTAAACAAGGAACGTTAGATAGGCAATTGTTGTTTCGAGATCGCTCTGGCGTTTTTGTCGGAAAAATATCTGTTCTTAGAGGGTCTAATAAGACTATTTCTCAAGAAGTTTTGGAGAAGCAAAATTGGATAGTAGCAGGCGCAAACGCAGGGTTTCTTGATCGGCCTAGCGAAATTATCGGACTTAAAGCTGCCAGCATGGCCTTTACAGGAAGCATCCGCTCAGTTTTACATCTTTTAAATACCTCCGAAGTATTGGTTCGTTTGCCTGCTCGTCTAGCCTTGATGACTGGAGAGGTTGACCTTGACCAAATGATTCAAGTACCAGGGCCGCTCGGGGCAAGACGAGACATCGCACTTTGGTCAAGAATCGAAAATCTAGAACGCCCTGAGTACAGTAAGGTACATGATTTGATTCGAGTTTTTATGCAAGCATTGGATGAGTCTGTGTCGGCGCAAGGTTTAGATCTATAAACGAATTAAAAGCAGCCCGTTGACCATAAAATTTACAAAGGTATCTGCAAATAAATACCACCGTTATATGGTTATGTGAGGTTAATTTCAAAGCATTAATGTCTCATATTCTTTTTGCTTCTATCCGCTAACTGTCCCCTTTCATAGATCATTTTTTAGCGTTTTGATTATCATAACAGTTGTGCTGTAAAGATGAGTTGCTATGATATTTCAAGTGCGGCATTCAGTGTTTTTTTTGGATAAGCATGACGTTGTTACACCTCATTTAATCTATAAATGCAAATGGAAAGCCTTTCATTATTGATCTAAGCTAGGTAAAAAAATGACACCACTTGATGTGTTTTAGAAGGGGCTACTTATGAGAGTAAATTACGCGCGTTGCATTGGTATTTCTGTGGCTTTAATGCTTAATACCGCTCATGCAACGACATTAACTTTTGGTATTGTCCCTCAAAAATAGGCAAAAAAACTGGCGCAACTCTGGACGCCTATTTGTAACTATTTGAGTGAAAAGACAGACACGACAATTACATTTAGTACGGCAAAGACCTATGTAAGCCTTTAAAAATAAATCACTTAACTATTTGTAAAGTCTTACGTTATAGTGCTTTTGCGACCACCGGTGCTTTCAAATGGTTTGCTGACATCAACCATGTAAACAGCAAAATACACACACCCCTACAATTATCACGGCTGTTTGAGTCGATTCTGTGAAGTAAACTAATCCAGCAATAAATAGCGGCGTAATGAAGTTAGAAATAGTGTAGAGGAACCACCAAATACCAGAATAAAGCCCTCGTTGCTCGGCCGGCGCAATATCGAGTACGTAGCTGGTCCTGATGGCGGCATCGATTTAACGATATCTAAAGATGGGACTATTCATATTGTGCAATGCAAACAATGGTGGTCATCAAAAGTTGGAGTGCCCATCGTTCGAGAGATGTTTGGTGTACTCAAAGCAACAAAAGCAGATAGTGTATTTATTGTTACTTCCGGCGAATTTACCAAAGATGCAATTTCGTTTGCTAACAATCTTCCAATTCTATTAATAAATGGCGAACAATTGATGAATTTAGTTGCTGATGTACAAGTTGAAAAAGCAGCAACACATTTTCATGTTGAACAGCAAGACTAACCGTCCGAAATGCTCGTCTCTCCTAGTGAAAAGAATAGCAAAAAGAGGGTCTAATACCGGCAATGAATTCTTTGGATGTAGCGGATTTCCGAAGTGTAGGTATGTTGAGAACAAGTTGTAGGTGGTGTAAGAGATATAGAAGATTGATCATTTATATGCGCATAAAAGTGTGGTTTTAGTTGTATTTTAACGGACACCGGCAAATCTGTTTGAAAGGGCAAAACAAAAAAGCCTTGGTATTTACAGTAAATAACAAGGCTTTTAGACATTATTGGGCGTATAAAAATCCATTCGATATTTTGGATCTGCTCACGTGGTAGAAAAATAAAAACCATTATTTTCAGCTCGTTAAGCTTTATCTGTATAGGGTGATTTAGCTTTATGTCACCACTTAGTTTAAGTATGCACGCTTAGCTTGTTTGCTTGCGTTTTCATTCCTGCAAAGATCTTATCCGATATATCTGTTGGAAAGCCTTCAGGAAGGTTTGTGCTGACATTTTCAATAACAGTATCAAGTACTCTAATCACTGAGTCAATAAGCTCAATTACTTCTGCCTCGGTAAACCCCACTTCTTTGCCTTGCTGAATGAAATGGCGATATTGTATTTTCTGTAATTGATAGTAATTTTTGCTACCACGAATGGCCATTGCCATTTTTACTTTCTGTTTAGCAATTTGATTTGCTTTATTTCCAATAAGCGGGTGAATAGAAAGTACATCATATAGTGGTGTTAGTTTGTATTTATTTTCTGGCAAATGGGTAATGCTAAAGTTTTTTGCATGACCATCGGTTGCGGCAAGTAAATAGAAAGCTATTTGCGCTTTAAAAAAATTCTGTTTATCCAAAGCAGCGCTTTCGCTGCTTGCAAGTAACTTCATACAATCTTCAACACTCAAGCCGCCATCGCTTTGATATTTGAATAATGACGATAGCCCTGTCGCCTGACAAAAATCTTCTTGTGGTAAACGGATAATCCATGAACCATCACTTGATAACTTACGATCAAAACGCTCAACAATAAGTGCTTTTTTACCAGTAAAAGACCCCATATCACAATGCGCAATAGGAATATCAAATTCGGCGATTATCTTCGAGCATAACCATTCATTTTCAACAGAGGCTTCCATGTCTGCTTTTATATTGCCAACTAACCCCATTGGCAGCTTAAATATGTGTGTAGTTGGCGTTTCCCCTAAAGGTTCACACCATTGGTTATTGTGCCAAAGAAGCGCAGTCTTTTCTTGAGCACCAGCAAGTGAAATTCTTAAGGAATCATCGTCGTCTAAACGACCTAGTGGATAGGTATCAACAGCTTTATTTAGTATTCCCGCAACTTGCTGTTCATTTAGCGGTTTATACTGAATTTGTTTAATATTCTGAGGCTTATCGCCTTCTGGTAGCAATTGAATTGCCCCCACACAATCACGACCTAGCTCAACGAGTAAATCAAATACCTTGGTGCTTGCCGTACTAAACCGCCTTGCTAATCGTTCACGTATATCTCTACTATCAGGCAGTAAATTATCAAAGTAAAATGAAACGATATCGCCTTTAATTGGTTGGTTTCCTGGAGTAAATGGTAGTGATAAAGATAAAGGGCGACCTCGTGGGTTTTCTAGCCATTCATCCGCGTATTGCAATTCATCAACACCTGATTTTATTCGCCAACTGCCAACAAACTCTGCGTTCATCCAAATAGTTAATGCGCTTACTTTACGTTTTGCCATTACCATTCATCCTGCGCGAGTTCGTTACTGGATAGGCTACTCTTTAGCGGTTTATTTTTTTCTACAAATTGTAGCTTTATATCCAAAATAGAAAGCACTTTAAACAGACGTTCTATCGTTACCTTTTGTGGTGCGCTTTCGAGTGTTTGATAGCTTTGTTGGCTGATGCCAAGTTTTTCAGCCAGCGCTTTTTGAGAAAGCCCATTAGACTTTCTAAAGCCGACAAGAATCGGTTTAATTTGATCAAGAGTATTAATTGTGTAATTCACGCTAACCACCAAAACAATATATAGGCTGTTTTATCTAAAAACAGTATATAAGCTGTTTTTACAAATAACAACTTATAGACTGTTAATTTGTTTTTTTCTTAATTTAAGCGCAGAAAAGTGTTGTTGATCGCTAAATTTATCCGCAGAAAAGTGTGATTTAGCTATTTTTTCCTAATCCACTCCTGCACATCGGTTAGCCGCCACCCAACGTTACTCGCAGTTAGTGGCACTCGCGCTGGAAATTTACCTTCGCGCTCTAAGCGCCAAATGGTGGTTTGAATCACCACCATTTTGCTATATTACTCAGTTAGTTAAGTTTAAAGTGGTGACATAATTTAGAAAAATGGCTAAAAAAAGTGGTGTTTGTAAGTTTATGTCACCATTCATGTCACCACAATTCTGAAACAAAGCGTATAATTAGTAAACAGCCTGAAAAAAACCGCCTAAGCGGCGGTTTTTATTATAAATTTTAACTAAGTGAAACAGGCTGAAACATCATTCGATATTCTGGATCTGCTCGCGCATCTGCTCAATCAACACTTTTAACTCAACCGCCGACTGTGTTATCTCAGTATTAATCGACTTCGATCCCAAAGTATTCGCTTCACGATTAAACTCTTGCATCATAAAGTCCAAACGACGACCAACAGCACCGCCTTTTTTCAAGATCGACATCGTTTCGGTCACATGAGAATTCAAACGATCCAGCTCTTCAGCAACATCCATCTTCTGTGCTAACAACACCATTTCTTGCTCCACACGCGTAGCGTCTAATTCAATCTGTGCTTCTGTGAATTTGCTGCGAATGCGGTCTTTTTGCCATTCAATGACGCTTGGCATATGTTCAGTCACTTTATTCGCTTCGCTTTGAATTGCTTCTAGGCGTGTTTGAATAAGTACCTTCATGTTGTCTCCCTCACTCGCGCGCGCAGCAACGAAGTCTTTGAATGTGTCGTCGAAGGCTTTCAACATGTCGGCTTGAATCGTATCCATGTCAGCTTCTTGAGCGGCAATAACGCCAGGCCAGCGTAAAATTTCAATTGGATTAGTTTGTGCAACGTCACCTTGTTTCTGAACCCATGCGGCGGCAGCTAGCACTTGTTTGGCTAAGTCTTCATTGACGTTAATGGCGCTTATATTTTCATCATTCATACTAAAGCGCAGCGCGCATTCAACTTTGCCGCGCTGTAAGCCTTTGCGAAAGCGTTCGCGTAAAATAGGTTCGAGGCTGCGAAATTGCTCAGGTAGTCTGAAGAATGTTTCGAGGTAGCGTTGGTTAACGGAGCGAATTTCCCAAATGGCACTGCCCCATTCGGCTTTAATTTCACGGCGCGCGAAGCCCGTCATACTGTAGATCATAGGTATTCCTTAAGGACACTTTTACTGCTACACGCACTAGTACGCGAGCGATGAGCAAAAGTGATAAAAATTAAATGAAATGCCAGACTGGTTGAATAGTGTGTTTCAACCTTTACTAACCAGCAACAAGCTTGCGTATGATAACAGGCTTTCATAAATTGGCCGAATATTCATCGAAAGTTCGGGCTCTGCCTTTAGCTTCAATAGAGCAACAATGTTCGTGTACTATTAAAAGTGGAGTTGACTCAAACCTCATTCAGTTTGCCTATATTTGCCATTAGGAAACGACACTTCCGCAACTTTTTTGCGATAAGCTTGTTTTACATCTCCCGATCATTGCTTAACTACGCTATAATTCGCGACTGAATTTTAAGGAGTTAAACATGCGTCCAAGCGGCAGAACTGCTAGTCAAATCCGTCCCGTCACTATTACCCGTAACTTTACTTGTCATGCAGAAGGGTCTGTATTGATTGAGTTTGGAAACACCAAAGTGCTTTGTAATGCCACGGTTGTTGAGGGTGTGCCTCGTTTTATGAAAGGCCAAGGTAAAGGTTGGGTTACTGCTGAATACAGCATGTTGCCACGTGCAACCCATACACGTTCTGATCGCGAAGCAGCTCGCGGCAAACAAGGTGGTCGTACATTAGAAATTCAACGTCTCATTGCGCGTTCACTGCGTGCAGCCGTTGATTTGAAGCTACTAGGCGAAAATACCATCACGGTTGATTGTGATGTTATACAAGCTGACGGCGGCACTCGCACGGCATCAATTACGGGTGCTTGTGTTGCGCTAGTTGACGCACTAACGTGGATGCGCGCTAAAGGTATTTTGAAAGCAAACCCAATGAAGCATATGATTGCTGCCGTTTCTGTTGGTATTTACAAAGGTAATCCAATTGCCGATCTTGAATACCTTGAAGACTCAGCTGCCGATACCGACATGAATGTGATCATGACTGAAACAGGTAGACTGATTGAAGTGCAAGGTACCGCTGAAGCTGAACCGTTTAGTATGGAAGAAATGAACGAAATGTTGGGCTTGGCGAAAGACGGCATCATGGAACTATTTGATGCTCAAAAAAGTGCGTTAGCGTAAGCTTTTTTTACGCAGACAAAAGCAAGCGAATAAAAATAAAGGTCTCATTTGAGGCCTTTCACTTATTTATAATTTGAAATAATACTACTTTAACGTAACGTTACCGGATTAAAGATAAAGGCCGAAAAATGCAGACAACTCAACTTCAAGATTACAAAAAAGAATTTATTCAATTTGCGATTGAGCGCAATGTGCTGCGCTTTGGTGAATTTACATTAAAGTCAGGGCGCGTGAGCCCTTATTTCTTTAATGCTGGCCTGTTTAATACCGGAGGCGACTTAGCTAAGTTGGGTCGTTATTACGCCGCTGCGCTACAAGCTGCTAAGGTTGATTTTGATGTATTGTTTGGCCCTGCATACAAAGGCATTCCTATTGCGACCACAACGGCGGTTGCTTTGGCGAACGATTACGATCTAGACGTGCCATATTGCTTTAACCGTAAAGAAGCCAAAAATCACGGTGAAGGTGGCAATTTAGTGGGTAGTCAGCTAGCAGGCAAGATCATGCTGGTGGACGATGTTATTACCGCAGGGACCGCCATTCGTGAATCGATGGAGTTAATAAAGCAACACGATGCGAGTTTGGCGGGTGTGTTAATTGCTCTTGATCGCCAAGAGCGCGGACAAGGTAAATTGTCAGCCATTCAAGAAGTGGAACGTGATTTTGCTACACGGGTTATTGCTATAGTGACATTAGCCGATGTAGTGGCTTATTTGAGTGCGCAAGAAAGCAATGCTGAGGCTGTTGCTAGTATTAATAAATACCGTGAGAATTACGGTATTTAGCGTTTTCTCGCTAAACCGTTGAATAGCTGCGATGACTGATATATTTGAACAAGCGGATTACCAACTAGATGCTATCGGCCTTCGGTGCCCAGAGCCAGTGATGATGATCCGCCTACAAATCCGAAAGATGCAGGATGGTGAAACCCTTGCTATTTTCGCCGATGACCATTCTACAACCAGAGACGTGCCGAGCTTTTGTCGTTTTATGCAGCATACTTTAATAGCAAGCGATGTTGATAAAGCACCTTATCGATATCTAGTGAAAAAAGGCTTATCTAAGTGAGCCTTTTTTCGTAAGTAAACGTGCTGTTGCTTGCTCAACTAATACGGTGACAAGCTTGATAACGTTATATTTTGCTGCATCACAACCGTCCCATTCACATCTTTTAAGCCGAAGTGAATGCTCGGGTCCTTCTGAGCCCAGTCCACGCTAAAAAAGCCATAGTTAACCTCATCAGTATAGTTTGAAACACGATGTTTGTTAGGGCTTACTTGCTTCCATTCCTCAGTTAAACCTGAGCTTGTGACGTCCCAAAGTGGATAATCCATATTGGTATCGTACTTGGATATTTCGCCCCAGTGAGTGTCGCCACTGATAATGAATACGCCATTAACCTTGTGTTTTTTGATCAAATCGAAGAGGCGCTGACGGTCATCGAAGTTGGCCCATGACTCCCAGCCAGTAAAATCTGCGACGAGTTGCAGGCTTGAAGCAATAATCTTAATTTTTTCTGGTTGTTGTAACTCATTTTCTAACCATTGCCACTGCTGCTTGCTAAGCATCGAGCCTTTTGAATGCTTATAAGGCCCCATATCTTTTAACTTACGCTCAGCGTAATAAGCAACTTGCCCAACTGATTCGAGATCGTCTCGCATGTATCTTAAGTCGGGTAAAATAACTCGAACTGCGTTTACTTTTTCAATCTCATTATTTTGAGCGTTGCCATCTTGCCCCGGGATAACATAACTGCCGTAAATACCATCTTCCCTTGATCTTCTTCGACTGTCTTTTGGAACCTTCCAAAAATCGAGCATGATTTCTTTTGATTCAGTTTTGAATGGATATTGCTTCCCTGCATCGTTTTCGCCAAAGTCATGATCATCCCAAATGGCGTAAACCGGTACCTTACTAATCAAGGCTTTGACATCCGGATTATTCCCTAGTTTCTGATATTTTGCAGCAAGGCTTTGCATATCTTCCGTGTCACCATAAATATTGTCGCCTAAAAATATAAAGCTGTCGGCTGGCTCTCGCAAAATCGCATCAAAAATCGGCATCGCTTTATCTTGATGTGAGCATGAACCGAATAGGATATGTGTAAGCTTTGATACAGGCGCTGAGCTTGCTTGCACGGGTTTCGAATCCACTTCGTTTGCACTAACCACCGAGCCAATAAAAGCGCTGATAAATAAGAATATAAACCCACCTGATACCAATAAAGTTTTTACTGTGTATTGACGAACACTATTCATAAATAACTCCGGTTAAATGAGCTGCAGCCTCAGTATCGTATTGGCTAGCTTCAATGCCGAGCAAAGCCAGTGCCGTTGCAGCAAATTGTGATTGTGTTAATTCGCCCTGTGTTTTTAATAGCCCTTGGCTTTTAATATTTGGCCCTATTGCAGCAAACCAAACATGTTCTGAGCCAATAATACCCTCTTTAAAATCAGTTAAGCCCTTCATATATTTCTGTACTGCTTGCTTTGATGCATGGTGTTGCCAGTCATTTGCATTACTGCCGCGCCCATGGTCAGTGATGATAATCATGTTGGTGTTATCTTTATATTCTGGCATGCTTTGCAAGGTGGTCCAGAGATCACGCAGATAATCATCGGTTTGTTTTGCGCTATCTAAGTAAGCATCATATTTACCATCGTGTGCAAAATCGTCAGTTTCACCAAAATTAATCACCAGTACTTTTGGTTTCGCGGTTTGCAAGTATGTTTTGGCGAAGCCATAAGTAAAGGCGTCGTGTCTGACTGCTTCCCAGGGGCTAGGTATTTGTGCCTGCAACTGATTCATTTGCTCTACTTGCGCACTGATTTTTTCGTTTTGGTCGCTTTCGGACGGGTGCATGTGTGGATAAGACATTTGCTCAAATCCCGCGTTAATGAATAAGCCGCTGCGCTCCCTGTTAAAAATAAACGGAAAAACGTCCCAACCGGAGAAGATACCAATTTGATTGTTGATCGTAGGCTGCTTATTCAACCATTCAAGAAAGGTAATATTTGGGTTTTGGATTTTTGCATTGGAGTTAATATTATCATCAGCCTGGCCGGTAAATATTTCGTTATAGCCGGGATAGGAGAATCGTTGTTGGTTAGTTAATGACATCATAGAGCCGTTACCGCGATCGCCAATCAAGGTGCCTTCTTTGCCAATCACATAGTTTAAAAAAGGCATCAATCGTTTTTTACGCTCTTCTATATCCGGATGCCAAAAGCGTGTTTTCAGTGCCTCAATATTTCCGACAAACTCTGTATGATTTAATAATTTTTCATCAGCACCACTAAAAGCTTCCTGCCAACGCAATCCATCAATAGTGACAATGACTAACTTTGGTGTATCGCTATTATTTAATGTCTCTGCGTTAACTAGAAAAAGTATGCTACTAAACAACAACACTAAGATAGAAGCGGCGATATTTTTAATAAAATCTGACATTGAATTTAGCATTATTGCTATTCCTAATATGAATAAAAAACCCTGACCAAGGCGGCCAGGGTATATAAAGTGCCTCTGCAAAGAGACAGGGAAACAACTTTTTACGCGTTAAATTAAAAGCTAAACTGCAAATTTACTGCAGCTGTTCTAGGGGCACCAATCCATGCCGATTGTCCGGCAATACCGCCTAAATAGCTCTCATCAGTGAGGTTGTTTAAGGTGAATCTAAGCTGCATATTCTGAATGCCTCCAACCGCTAAGTCGACGTTCACACCAGCATATAAATCGGTCACAGTATAAGCATCTGCAATAATCGAGTTTGCAGCATCGATAAAGCGGTCACCAACGTGTTTAACCGATAAACCTGCACTGTAATTCCCCTTGTTATAGTCTAAAGAGCCAACCCACATGTCTTCTACCGAACCGAATACCGTATTTCCGGCTTGTATATTCAAACCCAGCTCATCAGGGACATCTTTGTAGGTCGATTCATTGCTGGTAAAGGAGCCATAAAAGCTAATGTATTCGGATAGTTGAATACTCACTGATGCTTCGACGCCTTGTGACTCTATGCCACCAACATTAATATAAGAGCCATTGGTGCCAATATTGAAGTCGATGCCTTGTTCGGGTGAATCAGGTGGTAAAAACGTCACGCGGTTTTCGAAATCGATTTTGTAAAAAGTGACACTTGCGTCAATAACATTTGAGTTATAGCGAAAGCCAATATCGAAGTTATCCGCAGTTTCTGGTTGAATTTCGGTCAGCGTTGATGCGTCTCTTTCTAAAACTGTATCTTTAATTGCGGCAAAGTTTTCAGCATAACCGGCGAATAATTCCAAACCGTCAAATGGCATATTTGCGACAAATCCAGCTGAAATGAGTACGTCAGAATCAGAATTAACATTAGCAACGTCTTTGCTGTTGTCGAAGTTGTCATTCTTACTTAGGTCCACGAGGAATTTTTTTGCGCCAATACGTGCTTTAATCCAGTCAAAATCGGTTTCGTTTTCGACATAAAGCATTGTTGTGTCAACTGCAAAACTGTTGTCGTATTGAATCCAATAAGGGGTGTGGTCGAATTCGTAACTCGATGCAGAATCGATGATTTTGTGCCAATCACGATATTCATCTCGGCTATAGTCTTCATACCAAATACCAGCACGCGTGACGTTTTCTAGGGATTCAGTTTGAATGGTATAAGCAAGGTCAGCGTTTATGCCAAAGCGCTGTTTAGCATAGTGAGTATGGCGGTATGAACCTACCGGAATTGCTTCTGGACCAAAACAGTCAGCATCAAATGCCGCGCCGGCTCCGCCGTACGGGAAGGTGATTGAGCTAACGCAGCCATCGCTTGGACTGAGCGCAAAACCATCACGATTAACGAAGGTGATGATCCCTCTTGAACTTCCGCCCATTGCGGTGGTTTGTGAAGACAATTCAGTTTCTGCTCTACCGGTGTCATCTGTTAAGTCGTTTAAGTAAGGAGGCACCCAATCACCGCGACCTTCATTGTCATGGTAGTAAACGTTGCTTGAAAAGCTAAGATTTTCGTTAGTGTAATCTAAGGCTAAGTAGGTGAAGAAGTTTTCGCGCAGGGTGGACCATCCTTTTCTATATAGTTGGTCAATGTAGGGAACACCGGTCCATTCCGAGGTAAGTCGATCCGAATCAGGATTAGTTTCAAACTGGCTTTTGCTGACACGCTGATAATTATCTTCGTGTGAGTCATCGTAGGAAGCGTATGCCGTTAAGCCCCAGTTTTCATTTAAGTCAGAGATGAGCTTCGCGGCTAAATGGTCTTTTTTATTCTCAGCTGACTGATTGACCCAATCTGTATTAGCGCTACTCGATACACTAATCCAAGCAAAAGTGTCTCTGGCGATTTCGCCGGTGTTGTAACGCAAAAAATATTTTTGCGCGTCAAAGTCACCAAATGACAAACTGCTTAAGAAGCCTTCTTCTTGGGTGGGATCAATCGTGGTGAAATTCAGTGTGCCGCCCAATGCTTCATTGGAACGCGATGCTATATCTGCCGTACCCTGCGATACTTCAACAAGGTATAGGTTTTCGGTATCAATGTAACGATTCGCTTTCGCGCCGCCGCCATAGTTAGAGTTACCGTTTGCAATGCCATCAACGGTAATACCTATTTGCTGTTCATCCAAACTAACTTGAAAACCACGGATAGAGATGGTGGTGGACCAATCGTCTGAACCAAAGGTATCGCCTTCGTTGATCAAAACACCGGGTAAGTTATCGATAGAAGCCAGCACGCTAGTGAGGTTGCTTTGCTGCTTCAGCATAGAGTCGGTCGTTTCATTATTTGCATAAGAAACACTTTTGCCAATGACCTGAATTTTTTCAACAGCAGAATCTTCTAGCTCAACGCTTTCTTCTGCTTTGACTTGCGTATTGAGTGCGGCTAGACAAGCCAGGGTGATGTAACTGAGTTTGGTGTTCATAAAGTGTCCCTATTAGAATTTTTGTGTTCAATTGCTTGTGCGGAAACACTTTAGGGAGTTTTAATGGCAGTTATCTTGCAAAATAATGAATAAATGCAGACAGTTACGTGACGGAGGTATTGCAATAATATGACTAAAAAAAGACAGCCCCCGTGAACAGTGCACTGAAGCCGAATGCAAAGTGCCTGAATTAACGGTGCCTGAATCAAAAGTGCCGATGCTAAAAAGTTGACTTATAAATTGAGCTCAACAATTAAGCACTGACACAATGTGCTTTATTTTTTCGTGTTTTGGTTATGACTAGATTGTGTCATTCGGCTTTAGGTTTCATGAACTTGATGGTCCAACGGTCGGTGTTGCCAGCCACAGAGCGCGCTCCTACTTCATACTCTAATTCGTCATCTTCTCTGTAATGCAAATTGCTGTAGTCGACTAAAACAAAACCCGCTTCTTGGATCTCTTTAATTGCTAATACCGGGTCGATACGACGACGATTGCTGTCGTTGAATGGTTCCATATGACGCGCAGTGTGGTCAACTACACCATAGATACCTCCTGGTCGTAATGCTTCAAAAGCAAGATCATTCATTTTTCTGCGACCTTGTTCACCAAAGTTGTGATAGTTGCGAAAGGTCAATACCATATCCACATCTCGCACACCTAAGGTTGTCGCTTTCAGCGAGTAGCCGCGCGCACCTTCTTCACGGTACATGCTCGCGTCTTCAGCAATCATTTTCATTTTGTCAAAACCGGCTAAGGCAGATAAATTTTCTTTGGCTCGCCCAGCACCAATAGCTATGTAGTATTCACCATTTTCATTCAACGCAGGCGCAAGTAATTTGGTGTACCAGCCTCCGCCGGGTATAAGCTCTACCACGCTCATATTGTCTTCAAGGCCGAAAAACTCTAGTGTTTGTACTGGTTTGCGGTTTCTGTCACGCCCTATTTCTGCGGCACTTCGAATGTCTGAAGCCATTGCTGTTTTAATTTTGTCACCAATCGGTGCTGCAGTCGATAACGCTGAAGCACTCAACAGAGCACAAGCTAAACTAAGTGAAAGTAACTTTTTCATGATTTTTCCTTTATCGTTTTCAGTTATTCTTGTTTATTAATTAGTGCGCAGCAGCACAGGCGTAAATGCCATCAAATTAAAAATGATCACGCGC
Source organism: Glaciecola sp. (assembly GCA_965660625.1). Taxonomy (GTDB): domain Bacteria; phylum Pseudomonadota; class Gammaproteobacteria; order Enterobacterales; family Alteromonadaceae; genus Glaciecola. Next base: position 16,810 of record CBFIAR010000011.1, read on the forward strand.
CATACCAGCACAACAATGCTAGAGGCTAATGATACTCAATGTTTGTGTTAGCAACTACATTGGTTCACTTTTTAATGATTTTGCCGTCTTTCATCACAAAGTCGATTTTTTCCATTAACGTAATATCCTCAAGAGGATTACCCTTTACGGCAACTAAATCGGCTAATTTCCCCTGTGTTACAGTACCTAATTCTTTGTCTATTTTTAGCAGTTTTGCTGCGTTGATCGTGGCCGAACGGATCGCATCCATTTCTGACATACCGGCTTCCACCATCAACGCAAATTCTTGCGCGTTGTCGCCGTGAGCAGAGACACCAGAATCAGTACCAAAGGCAATTAACACGCCATTTTCATGCGCGGTTGCAAATGTCTTTTGAATCAATGGACCAATGGCAAGTGCTTTGGGGCGCACAAGGTCAGGAAAATACCCATCAATTTTTGCTTTTTGAGCAACAAAGTTGCCTGCTAGGATAGTGGGAACGTAATACACATCATGTTTGCGCATTAGTTTGATGATTTCTTTGTCCATGTACGTACCATGTTCAATTGAATCAACGCCTGCAAGAATAGCGCGCCTCATGCCCTCTTTTCCGTGTGCGTGGACTGCGACCGTCATGCCATAATCTTTGGCAGTTTGCACAATTGCTTCTATCTCATCGGTCATGAACTGAGGGTTTTGCCCACTTTTTGCAACGCTTAATACGCCGCCTGTTGCTGTGATTTTAATGAGGTCAGCGCCGTCTTTATAGCGTTGACGAACTGCTTTTCGCGCCTCTGCAATACCGTTAATAACGCCATCACGAGGCCCTGGGTCGCCCATAATTTCTGCACTGCTGCCGTTTGTTGGATCAGCATGCCCACCCGTTGTCGCGATTGATTTTCCTGCAGTGTAAATGCGTGGGCCAACGCTGACGCCTTGGTTAATTGATTTGCGCAAAGCAACGGTTTCATTATTGCTATCGCCTAGGTTACGCACGGTTGTAAAACCGGCCATGATTGTTTTATGTGCATAATCTACGGCGGCAATCGCGTAATCAGCGTCGTTGTCGGTAAAACGTTTCATGTACGAACTTGGACCACTGTTCTGTGAAGATATGTGCACGTGCATATCCATGAGACCAGGCATCAGTGTACTGCCAGTTAAATTGATAAAAGTGTCGCCTTCGCCACCCTCATCTTTGCCGTTAACAATACTAATGATTTTGTTATTTTCGACGATAACAGTCTTATCAGTCAGTATTTTTGAGTCTTCAGAAGTGATGAGATTACTTGTAAATATATGTGTCGCTGCTTGAGCGGCTGTTGCTACTAGTATGCTAGCTGAAACAAGCGCTACTTTAGCTATGTGTGAGTGAGTGAGCAGATTTTTTATCATGATAATTACTTTCATCCAAGTGAGTGAACAATATTGTATCCGTACACAGTAGGATAAAATATTGTGTAAATCAAAAGTTTATAAATTATATACCGAAAACATCAGTTCGAAAATTTTTTACAAAACGATTTCTGCTTTAGGTCGTACATCTCAAATAAATGATTTTATGGATGGCCGTCAAGCCATCGTCGATGCAGACACTAGCGGTATCACTACTTCTATGGCAACATACAACTAATGGCGGGTATATCGTATGCAATTAGATCAAAATAGTTGGTTTTTGAACTGGTTTTCACAAGACAACTATATGAAGCTGTGTGATTTATGCAGTGAAAGAGGGTTTTTGCTTTAATTATTCTTCTGCAGATATCATTTATCGAGTAACTATTAAGCAGTGAAGGCTGAATAAAACGAACTGCGCCTAAAATACACCTAAGCTGAACGTGTAGTTGTTGCTTTTGATAATTAGCTCAGTGCCTCTTTCTGTGCTCGATTGAGTTGCAATCTCAGTCCATTGATACATCACATTTTGATGCAGTCTTGCCCATAGGTTACGTCTAATCAAACAATAGGGAACAAATGTTTGATTTCCATTTAACTGCTTCTCAGCTGCTACAAAAGGCCTTAATTCTATAGGGTGTTCAGGTCCAACTTCTACTTCATCGCCAATTTGGGTTTTCACTATCAAGGTCTCTTTTTCAAAGCGCCAATCAACAATAACAAAGGGAACGTCTTCTACTTGAATACCAATTTTTTCGACGGGGGTAACCAAAAAATAGGCATCACCCTCTTTTTTCAATACGCTGGAAAATAAGCTAACCAGCTTGGCGCGAGTAAAGGGAGTTCCTTCGTGCCACCACTGCCCGTTACTTTTAATGACTAAGTTCATGTCACCGCAAAAAGGTGGATCCCATTTATCTACAGGCGGTAATTGCCTTTTAGGAGAAGCGTTGGTGAGTTGCTGCGTTAGCTTACCTAAATCCATATTACTCTTTCAACGTGTCTTTTAATTTGCGCAATACATCTTTAATTCTGCGGGTATTTTCCGGGCCTGTTCTGATCAATTGCTTCTGCGGGGCAGATAAAGACTCAAGCTTATCGTCTTTAAATTTGAACATGACGCTATCAGAATAGACTTCAATAGGTAGAGGCACAATTGGCGTATCCAGCAGTTCATCGATGGCTTTCAATAACGCACTATTGAAGGTCGTGTTTGGCGCTGAAATTTCGGCAAACTTAGCTTCTAAGGTTGAACGATACGTGTTCATTATTTCAATTAAATCATCCGTACTCATTGATTCAAGTGCATCTATGTAAGGGTTGTAGCGTTTGAAGCTATCGGCGTTTATCCATTGTCGATCTGCTTGCTGATACACGCTGAACTTTTCTTCAGGTGGTGATATCAGGCTGTGATTTCGTGACATCTCTTGACTTGCTATACTGTTAACATTTATCACGAACTTTTGTAGTAAGTCCTCATCAACTAGATATTCAGCAACCAGTGGTGAACTTGCTATGGAAATAAATGCACTTTTAACGGCGTCATCACTTTCATCTATCGGTTCAGGTGTGACAAATTCAGGCAATGGCTCAATGTCCTGCCCTATTTCTATTTCAAGCGGCTGTATTTCAGGAGTACCCTCAAACACATCTGATGCGCCTTGCGTATTTTCAAACTCTTCTGCCACTGCAGTCTCATCCGAAGTCGGTTGTACTGATGTGACGGTAACCGGCGCAGAAATTACCGGCACTTCTTCATCCGATCCGGACCAAAAAAATGCCACGACTAAGATAACAATTAAGACACCTGCGGCAATTAAATATGGTTTCATTTGCGTCATTTGATTCGGTGATTGAGTTTCCTGGTCTGACATTCTTACCTCTCTATTTTTCTAATAAAATGTTACTGATGCTGAATGCTGTTGCTAAGTGCTTTTATTTATTCACGTTATTTGTGTTGTAAAAATCCGCTGCAGAAATTCGTTATAACGTGCTTTTATGATCAGCTCCTGTTAAGCCTTGTGGTTAAAGACGAATCCAAAGTATAGCGTAAATTTTGAACTTTAAGCATAACAGTTTTGACACATGCTTACTTGGAAGGTTCCTCATATTTTTTGAAATGAACTTTTATCGCGTATTCCTGTATTGATAATGTTACCCAGCAAAAATTAGTCGAGTATGAACGCACAATACCCCATGTCTAAGTTAGCAAAAAAGCCTCATCATATTGAACGGTTAGAGGTTCAGTCCTTCGAAATGAATGTCTATTTAGTTAAAGTAACTATCGCAGGTACCCCGGGTTTTGTGACTGATAAAAAAGGGAGCCCGATGCGCTTTCACAACTCCCAGATGGTGAGAGATTTGTTCGAACATTGTAACGTTGTCAGTGCCGTAATGACGCATGATTCACCTTATGATGAAATGATTGGTAACCCTATTAAAGTCAGTGATACCGCTGAAATTCCGTTTTCCATGGATCAGCCATACTAGGACCGACTTTCTCACACTACTCTTGTGTTAGCGCCAGTCGTGTTTTGCGCTAGCTAATAAAACATCAAATTCGTTCGCGTTAACGGGCATGATTGACAATCTACTACCTTTCTTGACCAAGCCGAGCTCAACGATACTAGGCATTTTTTTAATTTTTTCCAATGACAAAATCTGAGTGAAAGTGTCGACATGTTCAAGCTCCACCATCCACCAACGTGGGTTATCGGGCGTTGATTTAGGGTCAAAATAGCAGCTTTCAGGATTAAATTGAGCGCTATCAGGCAATCCCGTTCTGCTAATTTTAGCTAAGCCAGCAATGCCAATATGCTTGCAGCTAGAGTGATAAATAAATGCAAGATCGCCTACCCTCATTTCGTCTCGCATGAAGTTACGCGCCTGATAATTACGGACACCATCCCAACCTTCGCGCTTGTTTGGTCTGTTTGCTAAATCACTAATGCTAAAGGTGTCAGGTTCAGTTTTAAACAACCAATGTTGTGTCATGTTTCATCACTCTTCGGTTTTTCGCTCTGTAGTTGATCAATAATTTTCTTTAGCGCTGCAAATTCACTTTGTTTTTGTGTTTTTGTATCGCCTTCAGCTGCTTTTATGTCTAAATCTAATTGAGCCAGTTGCGCTAGTAAATCCTTCATTGTCCGCTCTTTTGTTTGCGCTTCTTCGGCTTTGTCAAATATGACGTCTTCGGGCGTGCCTTCTGTCGGGGCCTTCTTGCTAGAGCTTATTTTAACTGGCAGCACAGACAAATCATCCGGTAATTTACGTTGATTCATAAAACTGGGCGATACGATTTCTATATTGTCTTCGTGTAAACAATCCATGATATTTATATAGAGTGTGGAACGTGATGAAATCATACTTTTTACTTCAGTTAATAAGCCTGAAATTCGATAAGTAATAGCATGATCACCCAATGTTAGCACTTCTACAAAAGGACCTTCTAAACCACTTAATTCAGCTGCTTTGATAAGCAAGGGCTCGACGCGACTATGATGAATGTCGTAACCAAGAGACAGGCTTGCTGAGATAATAGTGCCTGAAGAACGCACAACTTGGACAGGGTGTGATATTAAAAACGAATTTGTAAACGCAATAAGGTCTCGTTGTTCCGTTTGGATCTCGGTATCAAAAAGCCCTTTTTCAGTGACCCGCCCAAAAAAGCCAGCGACTCTAATGAAGTCACCAACATGAAATGGCATAGTAAAGCGCATGACGATGCCCGCCATCACATTTGCTACAATCGTGGTGGAGGAAAAGGCGATAACACCAGAGAGTAATATACCGATTAAACTGATCACCTGATTCCGAGTGCTTTCGGTGACCGGCAGTGAGATAGCAATTCCAATGGCACCTATTATGTAGAGTACGAGCAGAATCAGTTTCCGTGGCAGTTTAGCCTCTTGATGAAGACTCTGGTTTCCTAATAACACTTTATGCGAAACCATTAAAAACAGGACTACAACCAAAATTGTAAGAATAAAGGGGATCAGGGCCATTCCTAACTTTAACAGTTCATCCATAATAGTATTCCAGTAAGTAATTGAGTATTGCATTGTTAAATTCTAAGCTAATAAACAAGGTACTGTAGACCTGCCTATCGATGGTCTTTTCGCGTCAAGTATGGAGAGAGTACTCCTTTGAAATCAAGTGTCGCACCGAGTTTGTTCGCTAGCAATATCATGCCTGTAATTTTCCGATTTACCAAGGCGACATCAAATACTGGAGATGTTACTGCAGCCTTATCGATAATTAGCGGCATACTAACTTCTTGAATTCGTTTGATTAACTGCTGTTGTTTTAGATTGTAACCATGCTCACTCTGCAAACAATCGCTGGCTTCAAAGCAGGCATTTAACACCGTATTGATGGCTGAAGTGCTCATGTTATTATCAACTAAGCCTAGCGCAAATAATGCCCCCTGCATGTCTTTTTTATCTTGGCGTTGCATTGCATCGGCCATGGCAAGATAGTGAAAGGATGCGTGTTCTGAGATATCTCGGCAAGCGCCAAAGTCCAGTAAGACAATTTTTTTGCTATCGGTCTGGTACAAATAGTTGGCAAAATTAGGATCGCTCTGCATGAGTTTGTGCTTGAACAGTTCTTCATAAGTTAAGCGCATTAACTGAGTGCACACAGCGTTGATGACATCAGGTGTCATGTCGCTAATATCAGTAATTGGTAAGCCTTCTATATACTCCATTGCTAGTATATTTTGGTCAGTCAATTCATCAACCACATAAGGCACAATAAAGTGACTGTCGTTGCTTAAGTTGGCCCGATAAACATTTAAAAATCGCGCCTCTTGTAAATAGTCAGCTTCATTTTTAAGTTGCGCTTTTGCTTCACTAAGTAAGTTGGTTAAATCGATATGCTTAGGCAGCGCACCGGTGAGTTTGAGTAAACTCACGACGTTATCAATGTCACTGTCGATGCTTTCACGCACACCTGGATACTGCGCTTTAATCGCCAGTTCACGACCGTCTTTCAATGTTGCCCTGTGAACTTGACCAATGCTTGCGGTAGCAATCGGTTCAAATGAAAAATAACTAAATTGTTGATGCCAGTCTTTTGACCACGATGCTTCCAAGGTTTGCAGCAATTGCGCTTTTGGCATCGGGTCGGCTTCTTGGCGCAGACGAGACAGTATGGGTTCCCATTCAGCGGGCAACAGTTCCCCTGCGTCCATAGAGAGTAGCTGACCGAGCTTCATTGCGGCTCCACGCATATGGGCTAAGCGCTTTGTAATAGATACTGCGTTGTCGGTATTTAGTAAGGATTGATTTAATGACGGGCGTTGGCCACTGAGGATCTGTTGTGTTGCACCTTTGACGACGTTTCCTGCTATTGCTGAAGCGAGCCCGCCAAATTTCGCTAGGCGAGAGAAGCGTCCGGACGGTACTTTCCGTCCGTTGCGTTTATCTGTCATAGTGACATAGTTGTTAGACTGGTAGCTAAGAAATGAGTGGTGCGAGTATAAAGCAAAGCATACCGAACACACTGCCGATACCAAAACCTAACCAGCCATTTTTTTCGATGTAGCGTGTAATGATGCCGCCGAAAATACCGCACCAGAGCATGACGCTGTATACTGAATCTATAACGCCAACATCTGCACCGCTAAACAATACGAATAAAATGAAAATGCACATTGAGGCTGACATAATGACCCAAACGATGTTCTTCTTGTTTTTAAATTCATCTAACGGTTTGTATTGTTTGTCTGACATAAGGATTTCTCATGGTTGCCGTATAGCGGAGACGCTAATTTAATTTACTGTGTAGATTACAGCATTAATGATGCGTAAACTCTACACTTAATAACTCAGTGCTGTCAGTAAAGGTTAATGTTTTTATGTCACCCATGCCTTCAACGTTAATCGTGTTGGTTTGTTTATGCCATAAATCTCGCAGCGCGTTGTGCTGAATGTATAAACCTTCTAAGTCTTTGGGTGCAGGTGTTTCTTGATATACCCAAAAGTGCTTTCCTTCAAGTTCTGTTCCAACAAAAATCAGTGCTAACTCCGCTTTTTGCATATCATATATGGCAAAACGTTCAACTACATAACTAGCAAAATCGGATTGCGTTTTTTTGCTTTGCATAATATCCGCTTCGCCATCGAAGATTTCTTTTACAGCATGCTCCGCATCATGTAAATCGAATCGGTGCATAACTTCTAGGTTTTTAGTTCGAGGATTAAAAAGTACGGTAGTAATTGCCATTTTTTGCTGATGAGCATTGGCACTATCAACGTTCAATAGACTGATAGCCATTGAGGCAGCGAAAAAACAGGTTATTGCAACTGACGTAACTGTAGCTGCTGTAATTGTTGTAAAACGCGTTAGAAACGAAAACACGAGTGACAAAAATGTCACCCGTGGCATCGTTTTTGATGAGGTTCTTAGCTTCATACTAACACCTATTTTACATCGTTTTGTGTTTTGTCTTTTTCCAATTCTTCGTCAGACTTTAGCTTCGTTTTACTGTCCTGCATTAGATCGCGGCGGATACCGGTCTTGTTGCTATCCGCTTTGTAAGCTTCTATACGTGATGGAATGATGCGACGAGGATAATGATTATTCTCAACGTCAACATCTGCTGTTTCCCAACGAGGATCAACGGTGACTGACTTCAGCACTTTTTCTTTTTCCGTCACCACAAGCTTTGACACAGCTTTAGGACTACGACGCCAAATTTCAGCTGGAATGTACATATTATCTTTGCTGCCATCTTCGAACTCTAGCTCGAGGATAATTGGCATGACCAAACCACCGTGGTTAGAGAAGTCTAAGACATAGTAGTTTTTGTCTTCATTAACAGCGCGTTCAAATACGCGCTTTTCCCAAGGCTCTAAATCCTTAAGGAATGAACGATATTTGTTACGCTCTTTATTCGTTACTGTGAAGCGATCGTTTGCGTCATAAAAATCACTGATATCTTTATTGCGGTCTACCCATAGTTCTTTACCTTCCGCCTTGTTGCGCTCGTCAGTAAGAGACAATGGCTTGTCCATTTCAGCGTCACGTTGGCGAGAAAAGTCGATGTCTGGATCTTTAGTATCTAAACGTAATTTGTAAACACGATCCAAAGCAATGTCAACGTGATCGGTCGAGTAGAACCAACCGCGCCAAAACCAATCTAGATCAACACCAGACGCTTCTTCCATGGTGCGGAAAAAATCAGCAGGCGTAGGGCGCTTGTATTTCCAACGCTGCGCATATTCTTTGAATGCAAAATCGAATAAATCACGACCAAGAATAGTCTCACGTAAAATATTAAGTGCAGCGGCTGGCTTGGTATAAGCATTTGGACCTAAACGCAAAACGGAATCTGATTGCGTCATAATAGGTACTTGAGTGCTCGACTTCATGTAACCGGTGATATCACGTGGCTCAACACCCCAAGGAATAGTTGGATCCCACTCACGACCAGCAACACCGTCTAAGAAGCTGTTTAAACCTTCATCCATCCAGGTCCATTGACGTTCATCAGAGTTAACAATCATTGGGAAGTAAATGTGACCTACTTCATGAATAACAACCCCAATTAAAAAGCGTTTTTCAGCGAGCGAATAAGTGCGTTCGCCGTCATCCTGTAGTTCGGTGCGCGGACCATTGAAGGTGATCATAGGATATTCCATGCCGCCCACTGGACCGTTTACCGATTGTGCAACCGGATACGGGTAGTCAAACGAGAAACGACTATACACTTCCATGGTATGAATAACAGACTCGGTGCTGTACTTCTTCCATAAATCGCCACCCTCTTTTGGGTAGAAAGACATGGCCATTACTAATGGACGCTCGTCTCCGCCTTGATGATACCCTTTTGCATCCCACATGAATTTACGTGAACTTGCCCAAGCAAAATCTCTGACGTTTTCTGCTTTAAAGCGCCACGTTTTTGATTTTGAAGTGCCTTCTTTTTCGTTTTCTAAGGCTTCGTCTGCGGTAACGATGAATACTGGACGTTCAGCCGTTTCTGCTTCTTTCAAGCGCTTGCGTTGCGTGCTCGTTAACACGTCACTTGCGTTATCTAATGCGCCGGTGGATGACACAATGTGATCGGCAGGAACGGTAATACTTACGTCATAGTTACCAAACTCTAAGGTGAACTCGCCGCGACCAATAAATTCTTTATTCGTCCAAGCTTCATAGTCGGTGTAAGCCGCTAAACGTGGAAACCACTGAGCAAGCAAAAAGATATCGTTGCCACCTTCGCGCTCATCATCAGGGAAATGCTCGTATCCAGCGCGGGCTGAAACCGCATCTTCTTCAACAATATTGAAGGCAAAATCGATGTTCAGTTTTGTACTCGCATTCGGCTTAAGAGGGGCAGTGAGGTCGACTCTCATTAAAGTACCGACAACCACATATTTAAGTGCATTGCCTTTGCCGTCAGTCACTTTTTGTAAGTCGTAGCCTAACTCAGTGTCTTCAACAAACTGTTGGCTACGCAGTGCACTTAGGCTTAATCGTGCTGGAGAGTCACCGTTGGCGCTTTGCGTTGCTGGACCCCGGTTACCAATGCCACCAAAGGTATTTGTAAGAGCAGACATGGAATCTGCGCGGTATTTGTTTTGATCTAATTGGATCCACAAATACTTTAATGTGTCAGGAGAGTTATTTTTGTAGGTAATAACCTGAGAAGCAGATAAACGTCTTTTAGTTTCATCTAGCTTTACATCGATGACGTAATCGACTTTTTGCTGCCAATACATATGACCAGGCTCACCCGCCGCATTTCGGTACACGTTGGGCGTAGGCAATACTTCGTCAAGCTGACGGAATTTGTCTTCGAAATCGCCTTTAGTTTGCTGAATGGCAGAACTTGCGTTGCTATTTATAGAAAGAAAGCTGGTTACACATATAAGTGTAACAAGCGAGACTCGCGTTAATGACATGTTTGTTTCCCCGTTACCGATAGGTCGATGGTTTGATAGTGCCTCTGATACAAAGTATTGATGTGCTCATTGGATAAATGATGTCACCAACAAATTTTGTGCTTGCCTATTCCGCTTGCAAAAAGCGTCTACATATTTGTCGCATTACTTTTTACGGTATTGTAACCACTTCAAATAGAAATAATAGTCGTGACATACAGTTCCTGATAATTGGTGTGCTTTTTTTAACAGTAAAATGGCTGTTTTTGCTTGTTTATTGGTTCAATTTCAGTATTCTCGGTAAGTATAAATATTTTGTAACAAAATACGAATGATGACCCCTTTCACATGGCAACGAGCCGTCATAAAAATCGGCAGCGCCTTAATTTCTCCGAACGGCAATGGTTGTAGTGCCGAGTATCTTTTATCGATCGCAAAATTTATAACAGCAAGTCGGCAACAAGGTAAAGAAGTTATCGTTGTCTCTAGCGGCAGTGTAGCTGCGGGGCGGCGTTCAATAAAAACAGGGCAGCAGGCTTCGATTGCCGAAAAACAAGCCATGGCTGCTATTGGACAAACCCAAATGATGGCCAATTGGGCGCGTTTTTTTGACTTCCCCTGTGCTCAAATCTTACTCACACTAGACGACCTGCACGACCGTCGTCGATATATTAATGTCAAAAATACGTTACGCGAACTGTTGGTTAACGATGCATTACCCATCGTAAATGAAAATGACACAGTGGCAGTTGATGAAATTAAAGTAGGTGACAATGACAATCTGGCTGCCCACACGGCATTGGTTGCGCAGGCCGACACATTGATTATTTGCACCGATGTTGATGGTTTGTTCGATGCTGATCCTAGAAAGAACTTGTCAGCAAAATTACTATCTAGCGTGGCGGCTGTTACGCCGGATATTACTGCGCTCGCTGGTGGTGCAGGCAGCACCGTTGGCACTGGTGGTATGATTACCAAACTGCAAGCAGCCCAGAAATGCTGTGAGAGTGGTGTACAGACACTGTTGGTGAATGGTAAAAAATCAGAAGTGTTTGATGCCTTATCGCAAGGCTTGTGTCCTGGCACTTTGTTTAGTGCCGCCCGTAGCGGACGATCAGCAAGACATCAATGGTTGTCGCATACGATGAAGTCCAAAGGAGTGTTAACCCTCGATTCCGGGGCTTTTATAGCGATAACTGAAAAAGGAGCCTCTTTGTTAGCCGTTGGTATAACGGAAGTAAGTGGTAACTTTAGAAGTAACGACGCGGTTGATATTATGTATCAAGGAAGCGTGATTGCTAAAGGGATTAGTCAATATTCACATACCGAGTTACAGTCAATCAAAGGGCTTAAGAGCAGCCGCATAGTGTCTGTACTTGGCTTTAGCTATGGAGAAGAAGCAATCCATCGTGACCATATGGTACTGATCAAGACAAACACCCCTTAACAAAACAGCACCAAATTGCCAATTACGATAGACAATGGAAGCAAGTAATTTATGACATTTGACATTCAGATGACTGCAAAAAAAGCGTCTGCTACAAAACATCAAATCGCTTCTTTAAGCAATGCGAGACGCAAGAACTTACTGACGCTCATTGGCGATAATCTCATCGCTGCAACCCCCGCTATTTTAGAAGCGAATAAACTAGATATTGAACATGCGAAGAGCACAGGGCTAAGTGCCGCAATGCTGGACAGATTGCTCCTCGATGAAAATTCGATCAAAAATATAGCTGATGCGGTCTTTCAGATTGCAGCGCAACCTGACTTCCTGGGCGCAATTAGTCACATGCAGCCACAGCCGTCGGGCATTCAAGTAGGTAAAATGCGCATTCCACTTGGCGTCATTGCGATGATTTATGAATCGCGCCCTAATGTTACCATTGATGCAGCGGTACTGTGTTTGAAGTCGGGTAATGCGGTTATCTTACGCGGTGGTAAAGAAGCGCAATATAGTAACCAAGCACTGGCGCAGGTGCTCAAGACATCGCTGAGTAGTTTGCAATTGAGTGAAGATATTGTCACCGTCATCCCTATCGCGGATCGCGAGGTAATGGCCACTATGCTGACTTTAAGTGATAGTATTGACCTTGTTATTCCGCGTGGTGGCGAAGGCTTAATCAATTACGTTACTACTAACAGCCGCATTCCAGTTATTCAGCATTTCAAAGGCGTATGTCATTTATACGTCGACAAAGCGGCGCAGTTGGATAAAGCCTTAGCTATATTAGAGAACGGAAAAACCCAAAGGACGGGCGTCTGTAATGCGCTAGAAACCCTATTGGTGCACGAAAATATTGCCGCTGCATTTTTACCTTTAGCGGCAAAAATGTTTGAGTCCAAGTCGGTTGTCGTGCATGCTTGTGCTAAGTCAATGACATACTTTAAGCATGCGACCTTAGCCAATGAAATGGATTGGCATGCTGAATATCTTGCTTTAGAAATTGCAGTAAGAATAGTTAACGATACTGAACATGCATTTGAGCATATTCGCAAATACGCTTCTGGTCACACTGAAGTGATTGTTACCGAGGATTTTTCTCTAGCGCAGCGCTTTATGCGAGAAATTGATTCATCAGTTGTTATGGTTAATGCATCTTCCAGATTTTCGGATGGTGGTGAGTTAGGTTTAGGTGCTGAAATTGGCATTTCGACTAGCAAGCTACATGCTTATGGGCCAATGGGTGCTGAATCGTTAACAACACAAAAGTTTGTAGTCATTGGAGATGGTTCAGTAAGAGAATGAACCCACTTTGCAAGTAAAATAATAACAATAACGGGTTTTCAGGCTCGAAGATTTAAGCTCAATTATGATCAATATTCATAGCAAGGAAGATGAGGGACTCATGACCAGTTTCAGCCGGCGCCATAAGGTGCTTGCGGCTGCGTTAGCGACGGTGTTTGTTGGTTCAGGAACCACGACAGCCAAAGCCATGACGGATGTTGATGAAAGTGAGACTCTAACAACATTTAGACAAGCATATAAAGCATACGCAAGAAGTATTAAAACAGGTAAATATTTACCTGAGGACTTGGTTCAATTAGCAAAACAAACTTACCAACTAGGCAAAGCAAAGTTCGGTCCACGTCATCAACAAACGGTTATGCTCCAGCAAAACTTAGCTAATGCATATTTAGAAGCGGGTGATTATTCCTTATCAGCTTTCCATTATGAGGCTGTTCTCAATTATCTTGAAGAAACCCAAGGTGAGGAAAGCCAAGCATATTATTTTGCTCTGCTTGATATTATTAATTTACTTCACACTGCGAATAAAGCAGAAAAACTAACAGCGAGAGAATTGGGTGTTGTTCGATTTGGTAACGCTCAATTGCATGCTTCAGTTTTTTCTGATGTCGTGGGCTCTGCCCCTTTGAATTTGAGGGCTGTGAGACCTCATGTTGTTTGCCCCTGCGCGCGTGCGATTGAAAAATTGTTGGCAGTGACCGAAGAGCTGGTAACTCAGATGCCTGAGAACAGTTTACTGTTTCGTGGACATACAGTGAAAACCGCAGTTTCAAACAATTGGGTGCCACACGATTATCGATTAATTAATATGGCAAGAAGTTTCAGTCTCGATGCTAAGAAAATCCAAGGTGAACACACTACAGTTTACATTGAGTCATTGACTTACTTAGGGCAAGCCTATTTTGGGAAGCAGAAAAACAAAGAGGCAATCACAGCTTTTGAGCAAGTATTGGCACTACTTAGCACTCAAAAGATCGAGATGCATGCTATTGCCCTGCTTGCACATACTCATCTGGTATTCTTGAATGCCAGTAAAAAAGAAATTAAGAAGGCGCTTTTTCACAGCCAAGAGATCGCCAAGAATAAAGCGTGGGATACTAAACAAACCTTATTGCATAGGGTTTCTCCAACATTTCCTTCAAACAAGTTTCTGGCGCAGAATAAGTTGAGTGCGGACACTAAAGCTGCCTCTGTCGGTTTGACAATTGATATCAGTGCAAAAGGCCAGCCTGTTAATATCCGGGTCAAAACCAGTACACATTGCGGTTTCGAAAAGCTTGCTAGTGACGCAGTCAAGCAATGGCTTTTTGTGCCAAAATTCACTAACAATGAGTTTGTGATCGCCACAGATTTCGATGTTACAATCGACTTTATTAAAACGTAGTCGACGCAAATTAAAACGAGATCACATGCCAGAAATTAAGAAACTATTGGATAATAATTTACGTTGGGCTGAAGAGACCAATCGAGCTGATCCCGAGTTTTTCAACAAACTATCGAAACAACAGAAACCAGTTTATTTATGGATTGGTTGCTCCGACAGTCGAGTTCCAGCTAACCAAATTGTTGATTTATTGCCCGGCGACATTTTTGTGCATCGCAATGTGGCTAACATGGTCATTCATACCGATTTCAACTGCTTGTCGGTATTACAATACGCGATTGATGTGTTACAAGTGAAGCACGTTATTGTTTGCGGTCACTATGGCTGTGGTGGCGTTGAAGCAGCCATGAGTAACGACAGTTTGGGATTAATTGACAATTGGTTGGCGCACATCAAAGATACCGCTGATGAAAATAAAGCCTTGTTAGAACCTCTCTCTCGAGAAGACCGAGCCGCCAAACTTTGCGAACTCAATGTGATGCAGCAAGCTGAAAATGTGCGCCGAACATCTGTTTATAAAGACGCGATGAAGCGCGAGCAAGACGTTAAAATTCACAGTTGGATCTATAGCCTTAGAAATGGCAAGATCAAAGTGCTTGATAAATGATCCTTCTAAAAACTCCCCGAAACCGTTATCCATAATTGCGCAAGCGTCAGAAATGTGGAACAATCCTTGCCCATTTTTTGTGCGTCTTTGCTTAGGTTAGACATTCCATGACAACAACTACGGCAAAGATCGCCGTGAAACCCTCATTACCGTTATTGGAATTTATTGCATTAATGGCGCTTTTGACTTCGCTGGTTGCATTAAGTATCGATGCAATGCTGCCTGCGCTAAATCTAATCGGGGCGGATTTAAATAGCCAAAGTGCTCAACAAACCTATCTTGTTATTTCTCTTTTTTTTGGTGGCATGGCTTTAGGTCAAATATTCTTCGGGCCTTTCTCTGATGCGCGCGGGCGCCGACTGACGATATTGGTTGGTTTGATTATATTTATTATTGGTACCTTCGTCTGCTATTTTGCACAATCTATCGAAGTGTTGCTTGTTGGCCGTTTGATTCAGGCATTTGGCGTATCTGGACCTAGGGTCGCGTCTATGGCAGTCATTCGGGACCAATATTCAGGTGATGCAATGGCCAGGGTTATGTCATTTATTACGGTGATATTCATCCTCGTACCTATGGTAGCACCACTCGTTGGTCAAGCGGTTATGCAGCATTTCCATTGGCGTGAAATATTTACGGTGTTTTGGGTTGCAGCGCTAATTTCGGGAGCATGGTTTTTCATACGGCAACCTGAAACCTTGATTCGGGTTAATCGTAAAAAATTCGCTTGGCATCATTTCTTCCGATCGTGTTTGTGGTTGTTAAAACAGCGAGCAGTAATGGGATACTCGATTGCTATGGGGTTTATATTTGGCGCATTCCTAGCCTACCTCAGTGGCTCGCAAACTATCTTTCAAGAGATTTATGATACAGGTGAGTGGTTTCCATTAGTCTTTGCTACCTTGGCTTTTTCTATTGGTTTAGCCTCTTTATTTAATGGCATTATGGTAATGAGGTGGGGCATGCACTCTCTTTGCGACCGTGCACTGTTTTTCTCTATGGTTTTTGGCATAGCCTTAACAGCGATAACACTTTACTTTGACGGCGTTCCACCTCTTTGGTTATTCGTAAGCACTATGTTTTGTGGGTTCTTTTTTATAGGCATGCTATTCGGTAACTTGAATGCCTTAGCTATGCTTCCCGTCGGGCACATAGCAGGTTTGGGTGCCGCCTTTATTGGCTCATTTACGAGTCTAATCGCAGTGCCTATTGCTACGACAATTAATTTATTTTTGGCTAATGATTTACTACCCATTGCATTTGGATTTTTGATATTTTCAGTATTGTCACTTTTCGCAGTGCAGTACGCGAAGAAAGCTCAAGCGGAAGACGACTAGGTCTGGGAAGCTAGGCATAGGGGGCCTAGCAGAGAAAAAGAAAAGTAGCTTATTTCGAATAAGCTACTGTGAGATGTGAATGTCGTAAACTGGTGTCAGCTACTTCTACTGTTTTAGATACTCGTTGTCCGTTTCTAATCTTATCGTAATTCATTTGTTTCAATTCTAGCATTTGGCAAAATTTATAAAATGCCAAGGAATCTACTCGAGAAAAATTATCACCATCCTTGGTCATTTGTGTATCTATGTAAACCGAGTCACCATTTATTGTTAGATTAGCGGTGCCCGTATAAGGGTCACCATAATTCTTAACTCGCAACGCTCTCACCATTTTCACTTCAAATATCCAATCGCCTATTTGAGTATATCTTGATGTCATGGTTTCCATTAAACATTTCCAAATGTATTGTTAGTTATAACTAGCCCTTGCATTTTATACCCAAGAAATAGTTAGGCCTAATGATATATGCTTATTCGGCGCATGCAAAAGTTTGAAAGGGCTTTTGAGCTTTAAATTGGCGGTTTATTAGCTTACTCAACAAAATGTCATCGAAAGTTTCGTTTTGTCTCTTTTTTGCTACAGGGCATTTGCGACGGTGAGTGTTTATACAGCCTGTTTTATTTAGACATAAAAAGCCCGACCAAAAGGCCGGGCAAAAGGGGCTTGTTTAAAGCACCTAACGACAGAAAAGGTATCAAACCAGCAAAAACGTCTAGTTAGATTGAAACGTGATGCTGCCAACTTTCAAGGCTACTAGCCTGACAGCATATTTTGTATCTAAGCAGATGCAATTATCGCCTTCATATCGGTCATGTATCCGCGAAGCTTTTCGCCAACGCTCTCAACACCATGTGAACGAATTGCTTTATTAACAAGCACTAGTTTCATGTTGTCTACGCCCATAGATTGAGAAACCAAACCACCACCAATATGTTCAGCAGTGATTTTAGGCATCACTTCTCTTTGTAGTAAAGGCACCGCCGCATTAGCAAATAAGTAGTTTCCATATTCGGCAGTATCGGAAATGACGACGTTCATTTCATACAAGCGTTTTCTCGCAATGGTATTTGAGATGAGTGGGGTTTCGTGTAGCGACTCATAATATGCTGACTCAGGTAATATGCCCGCTTCCACCATGACATCGAATGCAAGCTCAACCCCGGCTTTTATCATGGCAACCAGCAAAATGCCTTTGTCGAAGAATTCTTGGTCAGAAATTTTACCGCTATATATCGGTGCATTTTCAAAACCCGACCTGCCTGTTTCTTCGCGCCACTTGAGTAAGTTAGCGTCGCCGTTGGCCCAGTCTTCCATCATCGTTGTTGAAAAGTGACCACTAATAATGTCGTCTTGGTGCTTTTCAAAAAGAGGTCGCATTATTGTTGTTAGCTCTACCGAAAGTTCATGAGCAACGATTTTAGCCGGATTAGACAGGCGGTCCATCATGTTGGTTACGCCACCGATCTTAAGCGCTTCTGTAATGGCTTCTAAGCCATATTGAACCAATGCTCCCGCATAAGCTGGGTCGACACCGTCGGCTACCATTTTGTCAAATGCTAATATTGCACCGGCTTGCTGCATGCCGCATAGAATCGTTTGTTCGCCCATTAAATCAGACTTCACTTCTGCTACGAATGAGCTTTCAAGAACACCTGCTCTATCTCCGCCAGTTGCGCTAGCGAGTGCCTTGGCTGTTGCCCATCCTTTACCTTCAGGATCATTTTCTGGGTGCACTGCAATCAGCGTAGGCACGCCGAATCCACGTTTATACTCTTCGCGCACTTCGGTTCCAGGACATTTCGGTGCACACATAACAACGGTAATGTCAGCACGAATTTGTTGACCTTCTTCTACAATATTGAAGCCATGTGAATAACTTAAGGTCGCGCCTTTCTTCATCAGAGGCATAATCGCTTCAACCACGCTCGAATGTTGTTTGTCAGGCGTCAAGTTATAGACTAAATCGGCGCTTGGTATTAAGTCTTGATAAGTACCGACAGTAAAACCATTTGATGACGCCCTTTCGAATGAGTCGCGTTTTTCGTCAATGGCTGCTTGGCGTAATGCATAACTTACGTTTAAGCCTGAATCACGCATATTCAAACCTTGGTTTAAACCTTGCGCGCCACAACCTACAATCACGATATTTTGCCCTTTCAGGTAATCACAGCCTTCGGCGAATTCATTTTTTTTCATAAATCTACAGCGGCCTAATTGGTCTAACTGCTTACGTAACGGCAATGTATTGAAATAATTTGTCATTGTTTTCTCTGTAATTTGTGAATCTGCTTCTCAAGCATCACACTCAAACAACAGCATTATGAAAGTGTGTTTGAGTGTTAAGTTTTGTGTCTGTGACGACATCTTCTGATAATAAGGAATATATTTTGTTTTATAAAGTGATATATTTGAAACGTAATGTTTCATATTATGAAATATTAAATTAACGCCTTTTCTAATATCCGAAATATGTACAAATAGGTAATAAAAAATGGAATTAAAAGCCTTGCAAATGTTCCGCCATTTAGCAAAAACCCTGCACTTTAGCAAAACCGCGGGTGCTATGTTTGTTTCCCCCCCCACTTTGTCACGCGCAATCACTCGGCTTGAGGAGGAGTGCGGAGCAGTGCTATTTGTGCGCAATAATCGCAGCGTCCAATTGACAGCCGCGGGGCAACGATTTTTAGAGTTTGCCGAACTAACCTTAACAGCGTGGTTGCAAGTTCGCGCTGATATCGGTCAGCAGGAAGCGCAATTGAGTGGCACGTTATCGTTATATTGCTCGGTGACAGCAAGCCAAAGTCACTTGCCAAGATTATTAGATAAGTTGCAGGCGCAATATCCACAAATTGAACTTAAACTAGACACAGGCGATCATTCATTCGCAGTAGAAACAGTTGAGCAATATAAGGCGGATATTGCTATTGCTATACATACACCAGAGTTTCCTGCTCATTTATCATTTAAAAAAATTGACCAGGTGCCCTTAGTCCTAATAGTCCCTAAAACACTACAGATATCGAATATTGAAGACATTAAGTGGCATGAGCACAGCGTTGTCATGCCAGCCGGTGGGCCATCGAAACGAACAATTAATCAATGGTTTGCAGAACACAGTGTTAAGCCAAGAGTCTACGCAAGTGTCTCTGGCAACGAGGCGATTGTAAGCATGGTTGCACTCGGTTTAGGGATTGGATTTGTACCGCAAATTGTATTGGATAACTCTGTGGCTAAGGCAAAAGTCGCGAGCATTGAAGTAAAAGATATTGAAGCCTATTTTCTTGGTTTGTGTTTTTTAAAAGAGCGTGAGAACAACGCATTGATACGTGCCATGGTGGATCTTTTTGAGAGCTGATGTTTGTGAATAAGAACAAATAGTAAAGTTCACTTGACATTAATGTAAAGTAAGCTTAACTTGTCTATAAGTAAATCATACTTTACTTATAGGCGAAGGATATCTAGATTCTTTAACATTATATCTGCTTAGGCGCTCGCTAGCGCATCAGTCAAAATTTACAGGTAACAATATGAAAAATAAATTAAGTAAAAATAGTATTACTGAAAAAACTAAAAAAAATACAAAATCACTGGCAATTTGGACCGGTACTTGGCTGCTCAGTTTAGCATTGGTCGCTTTTGGGCCCGTTTTTATATGGGATTACAACAAAGCTATCTCACTATGTGCCATTGTCACTAATTTATCGGTGGGTTACAAAATGATTATGGCTAACAAGCAGCACCTAGAGGATTTAGATGAACTGCAGCAGCGGATTCATTTTGTTGCAATGGCTTTATCACTTGGTGTTAGTATGGTTTTTGGTGCTGTATTTGGCTTACTAGAAACTGTTCGTTTAGTTGAGTCCCAACCAAATGCTTCGAGCGTACTTTTCGTCATGGGCATTTCCTATGGCATTGGGATGCTGTTAGCTCATAGGAGGTACTCTTGAAAAATCGATTTAAAGTATTGCGAGCAGAACGAGATTGGACACAAGCTGATTTAGCGGCTGAGTTAGATGTATCTCGACAAACCATTATTGCGATTGAAAAAGGAAAATATGACCCGAGTTTGTCACTAGCGTTTAAGGCAGCAAAGCTATTTGATTTACAAATTGAGTCGATTTTTCAAGTAGATGAAGACAGCTAGTTCATTCGCTTAACTCATTAAGCATTCGGTCGAAGCTCCTAAAACTAAGTGCTTCGGCCAAATGTTGCTGATTTACCCGTTCAACGCATGCTAAGTCTGCAATAGTCCGTGCAACACGCATAGTGCGATGATAGGCGCGCATCGATAGGTTCATACTCTGCATTGCTTTACTCAAGAATAAACTTTCTGTTTCACTCAACGGACAATACAGCTCAATCTCTTTACCGCTTAAGTTTTTGTTCAATTTACCCTGACGCTTTAGTTGTTTCTTTTGCGCCGCTATTACCCTGCTCTTCACAACGTCACTAGTCTCAAGTTTGTGGCCAGATTGCATGGTGTTAGATAATGACGCATCAGATAGTGCCGCAGCGCGAACTTGTCCACTACATGGTTCCGCTAACAACTCTCTTTGATGGGGAGAATGACAACCCTGTGTGCGACTACCTGCTAGGTTTTGGGTTTTCATAATAGTATGCACACTTGCTTGGGAGCGATGATTAACGGTCTCACACTGATGCTTAATTTTTAGGGCTTTGCTTAAATCAATTCGGGGAACATGAACCTGCAGGTCAATTCGGTCCAAGAAAGGACCTGATATGCGATTCAAATAGCGTAGCACCTGATCGGGGTTTGCACGGTGATCATCAATATCCCCAGTTGGGCTTGGATTCATTGCACAGACCAACTGAAAATCCGCGGGGTACACTACTTTTTGAGCAGCACGGGAAATATTAATCACACCGGTTTCCATGGGTTCGCGCAGAACATCTAGTATGTGTCTACCGAACTCTGGGAGTTCATCGAGGAACAGAACCCCCTTGTGCGCGAGTGAAATCTCGCCCGGTTTTGGATAACTACCACCGCCAACTAATGCTGCGGCAGAGCTGGTATGATGCGGCTGGCGAAATGCTCGATTACGCCAGGTAGACAAGCAAATCTTGTCACCCGAAATTGAGCGAATAGAGGCCGAGGTCAACGCAGATTCCTCATCTAAATCAGGCATTATAGACAGCAACCTGTTTGCCAGCATGCTTTTTCCGGTCCCTGCAGGGCCAAAGAAAAGGAGGTTGTGCGCCCCTGCGGCTGCAATTTCTAGGGCGCGTTTAGCATGAGCTTGTTCAACAATATCCGACATATCACCATAGGCTGAAGGTTTGGTTTTTGTCTTGCTAGCTACGTGGGGGAGTATTTTTTTCTTATTGCATAAATGCAAATACACTTCAGTCAGTGAATTGGCCGCAATAATTTGCGCGGCACTTACAAGGCTAGCCTCATCACCATTGTGCTTTGGTAACACGAGTTGCCGGTTTGATTTTGATGCAGCAAACGCCATGGGAAGCGCACCTTGTATAGGTCGTAAATTTCCTGATAGTGCTAATTCACCCACAAATTCATACTGATTCAAATCGACTCTCTTAAGTTGTTCGCTCGCAGCAATAATGCCAATAGCGATAGCTAAATCGAAGCGACTTCCCCCTTTAGGTAAGTCGGCAGGGGCCATATTCACCGTGATCCTTTTCGAAGGAAACTCAAAGTCAGAGTTTATGATTGCGCTGCGAACACGATCTCTCGATTCTTTTACCGTTGTCTCTGGCAGGCCAACTAAGTTAAATGCGGGTAGTCCATTCGATAAATGCACCTCGATAGTGACGAGTGGAGCCTCAACACCTAAATTCGCGCGGGTGTAGACAATAGATAAAGACATTATGTAAATCCTGCTGCTTTTTATTGCTTAAGCTTATTTGAAGATTGCGCTAAAAACAGCTGTCCTTTAAGTGTGTTTTTGGGCTGCAATTATTAAGAAATGCTTGCAGCGTTCTTTGAATTAGGGCACATTGGCGGTGTGACGACAATTTGAATCAACATTTTCAAGCATCTTCGCAACACCAAGCTTTATCGAAAATCGATAACGGTAGGTGTTGAGCGAGGGCGCAGTGCATTCTCAGAATCCACAAAACCCTCTTTTAACGAGGGTTTTTTCGTTTTTAAGGCCCTTACTTTTTTACGCTCTTGTTCGACGAACGCTATCTAATAAGAGCGATTTAACAAAAGAACAAATTTAAAAGCAGGAAACGCAAGATGCCTAAACTACGTTCAGCAACAAGCACACAAGGTCGAAACATGGCAGGCGCCAGAGCATTGTGGCGTGCCACCGGAATGAAAGACGGTGATTTCGGAAAGCCAATTATCGCGGTCTCAAATTCATTTACGCAATTTGTTCCCGGCCATGTGCATCTTAAAGACATGGGGCAACTCGTCGCACGCAGTATCGAAGCAGCGGGAGGCGTGGCAAAAGAATTCAATACGATTGCGGTTGATGACGGGATCGCAATGGGACATAGCGGTATGCTTTATAGTCTGCCCTCGCGAGAAATAATCGCCGATTCAGTAGAGTATATGGTAAATGCACATTGTGCTGACGCGATTGTGTGTATATCCAACTGCGACAAAATCACACCGGGAATGCTGATGGCGGCAATGCGCCTAAATGTGCCTGTTATTTTTGTCTCGGGTGGCCCAATGGAGGCCGGCAAAACTAGGCTGAGCGATCAAATAATAAAACTCGATTTGGTTGATGCCATGGTGGCCGCGGCGGATGATAAAGTATCACAGCAAGATGCCGATGAGATTGAACGCTCGGCCTGTCCTACTTGCGGCTCATGCTCTGGGATGTTTACCGCAAACTCCATGAACTGCTTGACCGAAGCGTTGGGTTTGTCACTACCGGGTAACGGCTCTATGCTTGCCACTCATGCTGATCGCGAGAGCTTGTTCAAGCAAGCCGGCGCAGAGATAGTTAATTTGTGCAAACGCTGGTACGGTGATAACGATCCTATGGCACTGCCTAGAAACATTGCTAACTTCAAGGCTTTTGAGAATGCAATGAGCCTTGATATTGCGATGGGTGGTTCAACCAATACTATCCTGCATTTGCTTGCGGCGGCCATTGAAGGTGAGGTTGAATTTACGATGGATGATATCGATCGTTTGTCTCGAAAGGTGCCGCATTTATGCAAAGTCGCTCCTGCCACACCGCAATATCATATGGAAGATGTGCACCGAGCGGGTGGGGTCATGGGTATCTTGAACGAGTTAAATAAAGCGGGTTTGCTACATGGTGATAACCCTCATGTATTAGGTAAAAGCATTCAAGAAGTGATTGCAGAGTGGGACATCACTAATCCTAAAAATGAAAAAGCACTGACTTTTTATAAGGCGGGGCCTGCAGGTATTCGAACCACTCAAGCATTTAGTCAAAGTTGTCGCTACCCTAGTGCCGATGTAGATCGTGAGGGCGGTTGCATTCGAAATATCGATAACGCCTTCAGTAAAGAAGGGGGCTTAGCGGTACTATTTGGGAATTTAGCTGAAAATGGCTGCATCGTAAAAACAGCGGGCGTCGATGAATCAATCCATAAATTCACGGGCCCTGCGCGCGTATATGAAAGCCAAGATGATGCCGTAGCGGGTATTTTAAAAGATGAGGTGAAATCGGGTGACGTAGTGGTTATTCGCTATGAAGGACCAAAGGGTGGCCCAGGCATGCAGGAGATGTTGTATCCAACGTCGTATTTAAAATCTAAAGGACTTGGTAAAGAATGTGCATTGATTACCGACGGTCGATTTTCCGGCGGCACTTCGGGTTTATCAATAGGGCATTGCTCACCAGAAGCAGCTGCCGGTGGTGGTATTGCCCTAGTAAACAATGGCGATATGATTACCATTGATATTCCAAATCGTTCAATGAACTTGATGATCGATGAAGCCGAGTTTGCAGAAAGAGTAAACGCCATGAATAATTCATCGAACCCATGGAAACCAGTCAATAGAAAACGCGAAGTCAGTACTGCTTTGAAAGTATTTGCTATGTTAGCAACCAGCGCGGATAAAGGTGCCGTGCGCGACCCATCAAAATTGGATTATTAATGTCGTCAAATAATACACAAATGAATACAGCTGCTCCAGGCGCCGCATTAGCCCCTAGCGAGCAAACGCCATATCACTATTTAACTAAGATATTGTGCGCTCCGGTTTACGAAGCTGCTATAAATTCTGAGTTGAACTACCTAGCGAGCTTTTCGACTGAACTTAAAAATAAAGTGTATTTAAAACGCGAGGATCAACAGCCGGTTAAGTCCTTTAAAATCAGGGGAGCTTATAACTGTATCCGTCAACTCAGCGAGAAACAAAAGGCTGCTGGGATTGTTGCTGCTTCAGCCGGGAACCATGCTCAAGGTGTCGCGTATGCTGCTAAAAAGCTCAATATCAAAGCAACAATTGTGATGCCTGAAACCACGCCAGACATAAAAGTAGAGGCGGTTAAACGATTTGGAGGCAACAACGTGACGGTTGTGCAGTCAGGGACAAGTTTCGATCAAGCTAGCGATTTGGCTAAATCGCTTTGTCTTGAGCACGGCTATTCTATGATACCGCCTTTTGATCATCCAGATGTTATCGCTGGTCAGGGGACCATTGCAAAAGAAATGCTGGAGCAAAATCCGAACCTTGAATATCTATTTGTCGCAGTCGGAGGTGGCGGATTAGCCGCCGGTATTGCTATTTATATGAAACAAATACGACCTGACATTAAGATTATTGGTGTTGAGTCAGTGGAATCCGCGTGCTTGACCGCAGCGATAGAAAAAGGCGCGCCTGTGACGCTGCCAACCGTCGGTATTTTCGCTGATGGCGTTGCGGTTAAAACCATCGGCAGTGAGACTTTCAGAATATGTCAACAGTACTTGGATGATGTAATCACGGTTACCAACGACGAAATCTGTACTGCTATCAAAGACATTTTTGATGACACACGGGTTATTGCCGAACCAGCTGGGGCTTTGTCAGTAGCAGCTATTCGTAAATACACAAAACAATATAAACTGCAGGGGGCAGTTATTGGCGGCATTTTATGTGGGGCTAATATTAATTTCCATACGCTGCGCTATGTATCAGAACGTTGTGAATTAGGCGAGCAAAAAGAAGCGGTTTTCGCGGTAAAAATACCAGAGGCAAAAGGTTCTTTTAAGGCATTTTGTGAGATGTTAGGCGGTATTACCATAACTGAATTTAACTACCGTTACGCAAAAAGTGATGAAGCACACATATTTGTTGGTGTTAAGTTGAAGCGCGGGCTGACAGAACTGCAGGGATTGCTGAAGCGACTCAACAAAAACGGTTACGAATGTTTTGATATGTCGGATAATGAACTTGCAAAATTGCACGTTCGGCATATGGTTGGAGGTAAGCCGCAGGAATATATTAACGAACATATATTCTCATTCGCCTTCCCTGAATATCCAGGTGCATTAATGCATTTTCTAACTAAGTTGGGGGAGCAGTGGAATATTACGCTGTTTCATTATCGTAACCATGGGGCTGCGGAAGGTCTGGTGTTAGCTGGTTTTGATATTGATGACGATAAGCGCGAGTTGTTTGATTCACATTTGAACGAACTTGGTTTTGACGTGCATGAACACCGAGATAACCCAGCATATCGATTGTTTTTATCAGGGCAGAATTGATCTGCCCACGTTTTATTATTGGTAGTTACCTACTATATAGTCGCGAAAGGGCCGGTGTTTAGATTTTCTCTAAATGCTGGGCTATTTCAGGCCAAACTAATTCCATAATCGCATCTTTCAATACTAGACTGTCTTCTGAAAATTCTAAGCTGCCGCTTTCGAGCGTTTTGAGTAAGTTGTTTTCACGTAATGCGTGTACGAAAGAGCCTAATACATTCTTATCGTAAAACTCAGGTGAGCTCATGCCAAACAATGTAGAAAGGCGTTCGGCAATAACACAACTTTGTTTTTCTAAGTGAGAGCGGGCAATTGTTTTTTCTTTTTCCAATACTCGCAGCACTACCGCATAGCGCTGCCACGTTTCTTGCATCGCTCGGCTTAAGAGCCACGCAGAGTGGAAGGTATCATCACTGGAGGATGGGGAGCATAGAATATCGCCAGTTCGCATTAACAAACCTTGTTCTGTCATTTGTATAATTAATGCTTCAGCGTTTTCAAGAGCTTGTTGCAATGAATAATGCATAAAAAACTCACGTTTCAACAAAGGATAAAGCTTAGTAACCATATCCAAAACCGCGGTCTGATCTGTTGTTCTGTTGCTGAATACTACCGCCATAATCAAGCTAAGTGAGCAACACGGCATTACCGTCTCTTGTGGCAATCATTTGGCCGTATTCGTCTTCTGACTGTTCGAATCGATTCAGTGCTAAGGTAGCGGTAATCAGTGCTTCGGCTTCCATTGCGGGAAGGGTGAAATCGCTGCTAAATGGCACCTTGGCTAGAAGCAGCAAATAGTCCTTTAGCGCGGCTGTTAGTTCGGCTCGACTCATGATTTGTGTTTTGGACGATAATAGACACATGGCAACTAATGCAGTGCCATTTATAGCTGCAGCTCGATTTATACGAGTCATTATGGTGTCGGCTAACGTGTTAACCGCAGGTGTTAACCAAGTCGGTTTTTTATCGGGGTCTTCGGGTGTCGTTTCTCGCCAGTTGTCGACGTTTTTATCTAGAAATTGATTGATTTGCAATGGCTCACCAAAATTAACAAAACCATGCCCATAGTTTTTAAGTTTTCGAATAGCCGAAAATATTTGAGTGGGTGATTCTTTTTGCTTACTCTTCCCTTTAAGTTCTTTTTGGTAACTTTTCACCTCCATCACGTGCTCATACCCTATATAAACCGGCACGATTGAAACAGGGCGATTTATTCCTTTAAGAGCAGCTTGTAAGGTCATTGCTAACATACCTGTTTTCGGTGGTAGCAAACGGCCCGTGCGTGAGCGTCCACCCTCTGGATAATATTTAACTGAGTATCCTTTATTAAAAAGAAGTTCTAAGTATTCTCTGAAAGTAGCAGTATAGAGTTTGTTGCCAGCAAAACTGCGGCGCAGAAAAAATGCACCACAGCGCCTAAATATCTTCCCGACCGGCCAAAAATTCAAATTGATACCAGCAGCAATATGCGGAGTCACTAAGCCTTCATTGTGAATAACATAGGTCAGCAAAAGGTAGTCCATGTGCGAACGATGGCAAGGTACATAGATAATTTCATGGCCGTTTTGAGCAAGTTCTCGCACTCGATAAGCATGACCGACGTGAATGCCATTATAGATTTTATTCCAAATGCGGCCCAATACACGCTCGCCTATACGTATCAGACCTACGCGGTAATCTGCTGCTATTTCATCGATATACTCAATTGCTATTTTTTTGGCTTGTTGCGAACTGATGTTTTTCTGACGAATTTCTTCAAGCATAGCTTGTTTAACTGAGTCTGAGCCTAATAAGGAATTGTATAAGGTTGAACGCTCAAGGAGCGTAGGGCCACTTAGTGCTTGGTGCTTACGCTGAAAGTGAGTCCTCGCGACACGCACTAGTTTGTGTGATATCTGTTGGTTTGAGCCGTGCAATTGTCCCATTTGTTTGGTCGATACAGCTTTGCTATAACTGACCACGTTGTCTCGCCCTAAAAATAGCACAATAAATAATTTTCTTAACCAACTTGGTGACGCTCTGTCTGCCAATAATTGCGCAAATCCAGTGGATTTTTTACTGGCTGCTCGGCCCCAAGAAATAAACACAGGAACAACTTGCAGATCAAGTTCAGGATTCTCCCGATGCAGATGAAACATAGTGGTAAAAACATCTTCAATCGTGGTCTTTTTCACTTTTCTAGACAAGAGGCTTTGCGGGCGATTTAAAAAGTAACAGCGCTTGTGCTGTTTATTCAAAAATTCGATAGGAGAAGTTGGATCTGGCAAACCCAAACCTGCTGTGGATTTTTGCAAAGCAAGTAAATCAGTGATGGACTCGGTTTGCAGTAGGTACATGATAGGTTTCTTTTTATCAATCCCTAGCTCAGCTTCGATATTCGCTGGGACACTGTTTACTGAGATGAGCCAACGAATTGGTGACATAACCATCTGACGAAAAAATGCGAGCACGCTAAGCATGTAGTTTCCTGATATGAATCAATACGCCGCAATAATAACATGAGAATTTAACATTACTGTAATACCTTTTACTCGGTGTGGAGAAGTACGGTAAATCAGTGCAGCGGTGAGTAGCCATAATCATCATGATGGCAGACTATATACCACGGGGTCTTTAATAATGAGCTAGTTTTGGAGACCAACATGACACCTATGTTAAGGTCATCAAGTTTGGTTAATGTTATTTTATAGTTACTTCTTTAGCAAAAAAACGCTGTTCGATAAAAAAGCCACAGTATAAGAACTGTGGCTTTTTATTCTGCGTACTGAACATACAATAGAAAGGTCTTATTTTCTCACTTTGCTTGCAGGTTCGCCGCCAATCCCAAAATGAGCTTTGGGCATTTCAGTGATGATGACCCTGACACGTTCTTTGGGTGCATCAATTGAGCGGCTCATAGCGTCAGTGACTTCGCGAATCAAATTTTCTTTTTGCTCGTCACTACGACCTTCTAAAATGTAAAGTTGTGCAATTGGCATATTTATACTCCCCTTAAACAAAACTGCCTGATACAGTACCTAATCCTTGATAACGAACCGTAAAGTTATCGCCCTTTTGTACGGCAACTGCCGCGGTGATTGCACCAATCATAATAAAAGTGCCCGCAGGGATATGTTCACCGCGTTCAGCAAGCATATTGGCTAGCATTGCAACAGATGACGCCGGATGGCCTAGTACCGCAGCCCCGGCGCCTAATTGCACAACTTCACCATTAATTTCCATTACCACGCCTAAGTTCTTTAAATCTAAATCTTCAGGTCTTGCCATTGTGCCGCCGGCGACAAAACGGCTTGACGACGAGTTGTCAGCAATCACGCTTTTTAGGTCAAATTTAAAATCTCGGTAACGTGAGTCAATAATTTCAACTGCTGGCATGACAAAATCCGTGGCGCGCAGCACGTCGCCGATGTGAACCCCTGGGCCAACCAAAGGGGCTTTGGTCACAAAGGCTAATTCAGCTTCAATTTTTGGGTGAATCAGCTCATCGTGCTTAATTTGCCCTCCATCGGGTACTGAAAAATAATCGGCCAAAAAACCATAACAAGGGTTTTCAACACCCATTTGGGCCATTTTTGCCCATGAGGTCAGGCCCATTTTCATGCCAACTACCTTGGTGCCGCGAGCTTCTTTACGCCGCCGAATTTCCCATTGAATGTCAAAAGCATCATCATAGGTCATTTCAGGAAAATCATCGGTTATTTTGGTCACGTCATAAGCCTGCAGTTCGGCATTTTCGAGATGTTCTGCAAGCTCTTCAACTTGTTGTCTGGTCAAATTTCCCATTATATTAATCCCTTTTCTTTTGCCATGGTTAAGGCTAAATCTTCAATCATATCTTCTTGCCCGCCTACTGTGCCGCGCCTACCCAACTCAACTAATAGGTCACGAGCTTGAATGCCGTACTTTGCTTCAGCTCGCTGAGCAAACAGTAAAAATGAACTGTATACACCAGCGTAACCGAGGGTTAGCGCGTTTCTGTCTACACGGATAGGGTGATCCATAAGTGGAACCACCAAGTCTTCTGCTACATCCATGATTTTATACAAGTCAACACCATGCTCTGCTTGCATGCGATCCAAAACGGCAACAAATACTTCTAAAGGCGTGTTTCCAGCACCCGCACCTAAACCTGCAGCAGAGCCATCAATGCGATTGGCACCGGCTTCCACTGCCGCCAAAGAGTTGGCAATGGCCATGCCCATGTTGTGATGACCATGAAAACCCAGCTCGGTTGTGGGATTTAGCTCAGCACGTAACAGCCTTATTTTATGGGTAACCTCATCAGGTAGCATGTATCCTGCTGAATCGGTGCAGTAAATACAGTTCGCCCCGTAACTTTCCATTAGCTTGGCTTGTTCAAGAATTTTCTCTGCGCTGACCATGTGCGCCATCATCAAAAAGCCTACCGTATCCATGCCCATTTGTGCCGCCATGCCAATATGCTGCTCAGACACATCAGCCTCTGTGCAGTGGGTCGCTACGCGAATAGTGTTTACGCCATAATCGTTTGCCATTTTTAGATGGTCAACGGTACCAATACCAGGCAGCAATAAGGCCGATACCTTCGCGTTTTTCATTTTCGGCACCACTGCTTGCAGATATTCCTCATCGCTGTGCGCAGGAAACCCGTAGTTCAAAGAGGCGCCACCTAATCCATCACCATGAGTGACTTCAATAAGTGGAATGCCTGCTTCATCTAGCCCAGTGGCGATCGCAACCATTTGCTCAGTGGATATTTGATGCTGTTTGGCGTGCATACCGTCTCTTAAGCTCATGTCATGCAGTGTTACTTTTTTTCCTTTTAAGTCCATTGGGTTACCCTCTTGCTGGTAAAGTGATTGTCTGGTTATAGGCCTCTTCGGCAAACATTTCGGCAGTGCGCAGTGCTGCGGCCGTCATAATGTCTAGATTCCCTGCGTATTCAGGCAAAAAATCACCTAAGCCTTTCACTTCCATATAAACCGAGACTTTGTTTCCATCAAACACAGGCCCATTTACCAATTTGTATC
Organism: Glaciecola sp.; assembly: GCA_965660625.1. Lineage (GTDB taxonomy): Bacteria > Pseudomonadota > Gammaproteobacteria > Enterobacterales > Alteromonadaceae > Glaciecola. The sequence continues at coordinate 47,823 of CBFIAR010000011.1, forward strand.
CCGGCACATATTTTTGTACTTCTTTGACCATGTTGTGCACCGATTCTATTATTTTGTCTTGATCGGGGGTGTCTTTAGTTAAACAATGGATGGTGTCACGCATCATTAATGGTGGCTCAGCGGGGTTAATAATAATAATCGCTTTGCCTTTTTTTGCGCCGCCAACTTTTTCAACTGCGCCTGATGTGGTGCGCGTGAATTCATCGATATTTTGACGTGTTCCTGGACCTACAGAGCGTGATGATACAGTGGCAACAATTTCACCATACTCTACCGTTTGCACTTGAGAGACTGCCGCCACCATTGGAATAGTCGCTTGACCGCCACAGGTAACCATGTTCACGTTCATTTCGAGTTTCTCAGCATGCTGTTTAAGGTTAACAGGGGGAATACAAAAAGGGCCAATTGCTGCAGGAGTCAAATCAATCATGATCACTCCAAGTTCATTCAGCTTGCGATTGTTTTCTGCATGCACATAGGCAGAAGTCGCATCAAAGGCAATTCTAATATCGTCTTCAATAACCTTATCGAGCATTCCATCAACACCTGAGGTTGACACCTTAAGTCCCATTTCAGCCGCGCGTTTGAGGCCAGCAGATTCAGGATCTATTCCGACCATCCATACTGGCTCAATCCACTCGGAGCGCATTATTTTCATTAGTAAATCTGTGCCGATATTGCCCGGTCCGATAATGACGGCTTTTAATTTTTTAGACATGAATCATATTTCCTAAGCTAAACAAAACGAACAGAGGCATTGCCAATGCCACCGATGCTGACACGCATGAAGTCACCTGCTAATACCGGCTCAAGAGGCACTAAAGAGCCAGATAAAATAACTTCACCTGCTTTGAGTGGAATACCGAATTTCCCAAGGGTATTTGCTAACCATGTAACGCAGTTAACTGGGCTGCCTAGTGCAGCGGCTCCCGCCCCGGTAGAAATGATTTTTCCGTTTTTTTCAACCACCATGCCGCAAGTAGATAGGTCAACTTTATTGGGGCTAACAGCTTGGTCACCCAAAATAAACAGGCCACAGGAGGCATTGTCCGCTACGGTGTCTTGAATTTTGATCTTCCAATTCTCAATACGAGAATCTACCACTTCAAAACAAGGAATAAGACAGTCAGTTGCAGCAAGCACGTCAGCGTTAGTGATACCTGGCCCAATTAAATCTCTTTTCAAAATAAAGGCAATTTCACCTTCCGCTTTTGGTTGCAGCAATTTTTGGCTGATAGGCATCTCTTCACCCTGACTGTAGGCCATATCGTGGGTAAGATATCCAAAATCTGGCTGATGCACGTTCAACATGTTTTGCACTGCTTTGGAGGTCACACCTATCTTTTTGCCGATAATTTTTGCACCCGCTTGCACTCTGCGCTCAACCATTCTTAGTGATATGTGGTAAGCATCTTCTATACTGATATCGTCAAAACGCTGAGTAAGCGGTTGTACGGCGTATCTTTGGGTTAGTGCCTTGTAAAGTTCGTCTCCGCAGGCCTGTATCTGTTCTTTATTCATAAAATCCTCAGTTTCTTACTAATGTGTTTCCGTTTCTGCTAGAAAATCGCTTACTAATTTGGAAAAGCGCGCCGCATGTTCTATCTGAGTCCAATGACCACATTGACCAAACAGATGAAGTTGTGATTTAGGTATCCAATCAAACAAAGTCTGACTGGTTTTTACGGGAATAACCTTATCTTCTCTTCCATGCAAGATCAGTGTTTCGTGAGCTATTGCCCGAATCTCACTTTCTTTGCTAGCTAGAGCATTCACCCAGCGTTGGCGTGGTGCCGGGAACATACTTGAAAATGCTTCCTGAAAGCCGGGGCGAATGCTTGCTTCGTAACGCATTTCAGCGAGTTCATCGGTGACTAAATTGCGATCAAAAGCAAAGATATCTAATAATCCTTTCATAGCACTAAGTGATGGTTGGTAGCCCCAAGCGGCCTCTAATCCTGGTGTTAACACAAATGGCACGCCCACGCTGCCCATTAATATTAAGCGGCGAATCCTATTAGGATGACGAATGGCTAAAGCTAGTGCTATGCCTCCACCAAATGAATTTCCAACAAGGTCACATTGCTTTATGTCAAGCGCATCCATTAAGCCAATGGTATGGCTCACCCATCGATCAATATTACACTCAGTATTTTCTGGTCTTTCAGTAAAACCAAATCCAAGCATGTCAGGTGCGATTACACGGTAGTTTTTTGCTAATTCAGGTATAGCCAAACGCCAGTTTGCCCAAGCCGTTACACCTGGCCCTGAACCATGGATTAGCATGACAGGTTGCCCTGAACCGATATCGTGCAGGTTAGTTTTTATCCCATTGACATCGATAATTTTTCCAATTTCTGGGTGCTTCACGTCGTTCATTAACTTTCCCTTCTTGCTGATGTTTTAGCGATAAATTTGTATACTTCTATTACATTTTTATGCAGATATTCTTCAATTCAGTATAAAATTCGAGACCGTGAACGCCTCCTTCGCGGCCAATACCTGATTGCTTAGCTCCACCAAAAGCGGTTCTCAAATCACGCAAGAACCAACTATTTATCCAGACTAAGCCTGTTTCCATTTGCTCAGCAACGCGAATACCACGAGCGCTATTTTCTGACCAAATGGTTGCTGCAAGTCCATAATCAGTGTCATTTGCTAGAGCAATAACTTCTTCTTCTGTATCAAAAGGGCGAATATGGCAACATGGGCCAAAAATCTCTTCTCTTACGACCCGAGCATTATCAGGTAGGCCTGTCCAAATAGTAGGCTCTATCCAAGCGCCATCATTTAGTTCTTCGCCCATGTCGGGAATACCGCCACCGATTTCAACTGTGGCACCTTCCTCAAGAGCTAATTCGTAGTAAGAGTGGACTTTTTTTCGATGCTCAAGGCTAACCAGTGGACCAAAGTTGGCGCTTTTGTCTTCCGGACGGCCAAGTTTTAACTGGGCTACACCTTCTTTTAGGCGCGTTACAAATTCGTCAAATATAGGTCGTTCAACATATACTCGCTCCGTTCCCAAGCATACCTGCCCGCAGTTCACGAAGGCGGATCGCATTGTACCTTCAATCGCTTTGTCCAAATCACAATCGGCAAATACAATGGCGGGATTCTTTCCGCCGCATTCCATAGAAATACTACGCAAACCTACCGCAGCCGCTTTCACGATAGCTTCACCTGTCGATGTTTCACCAGTGAAGGTGATAGCGTCTACTAGAGCGTGTGTGGTTAGAAATTCCCCCGCAGATCCAGCACCAAAGCCGTGAACTACGTTAAACACGCCAGCAGGCATGCCGCATTCATTCATGACTTCGCCAAGCAGGGTGGTCGTCGCGGGTGTTTCTTCCGAAGGCTTTACTACTACAGTATTGCCGCAAGCTAAGGCAGGACCAACTTTCCAAGTCATTAATAATAAGGGAAGGTTCCAAGGCGAAATAACGGCAATCACGCCTTTTGGTGTTCGGTGACCAATATTGACTGCCCCTTTTCCATCGGGTGTATCTAGTCGAAAACTTTCTGTCGGGTGATTTGCAAGGGTTTCTGCAAAAGCTTTAAAATTTGCAGCTCCTCTTGGAATATCAATTTGACTAGCAATACTATGAGGTTTGCCAGTATCTAAACATTCGGCGTGCAGAAACTCGTCAAAGCGCTCATTGATCCGATCAGCTACTTTATTGAGTAAGGTAGTGCGTTGACTTTGTGTCAGTTTACCCCATGGTCCTTTTAATGCGGCTTTTGCCGCTCTAACAGCTGCATCTACCTCTTTTTCGCCCGCTTCGTGGACGAGACCTAGCAAACTATTGTCAACTGGGCAGCGATTCTCAAAGGATTTACCACTTTGAGAAGCAATATATTCACCATTAATAAAGTGCTTGTATTCTTTCATTCTTATCTCTTTTACTTATGTATGTAGTGGCTATAAGTGATTGTTAAAGCGAGCGTTCGCCCGCACCTTGTCATCAGGTTAGAACCGATAAAAATCTTTCGTTTAATACACGGTCATGATAAAAAATAGCCTTGCCGAGCTCTTCCGATTTCCAGGTAATGGGCTTATGATCAGGATAGTTGTAATCTCCGCCTGCAAATACTTCCGTTCGATTGCCAGATGGATCGAAGAAGTAAATTGTCTTTCCATGCGTTAAACCATGGCGGGTTGGGCCGATGTCAATTGGCACATCTTCCATTGAAATTAGGTCGGCTGCCCTTAAGATATCTTCCCATGTTTCTAGATAAAACGAGGCGTGATGAAATTTGCCTTTTTCTTCATGCATGATAAAGGCAATGTCGTGTGCCTTAGTCGAAAGTGATAGAAATTGGGCTATTCGATTACCATCTGGGTCTATGACTTGCTCTGCCAAATAAAATCCAAGCACATTTACGAATAGATCGTATGTTTCAGCCAGTGCATCACCATAAAATAAACAATGGTCGAAGCGAACTGCTTTCATGCCGGTTAGATTTCGCGGCCAAGCTTCTGGGTTTACATCAGACAAACCCCATTTACCAGTATATTTTTTGTCAGCATACAGCTCGAAACAATGGCCTGAAGCAGATGTAAATTGAATTCGTCTTCCGCAGTCTTTTAAATCCTCTGCAGCAATATGTTTAACACTCGCACCAAATTCAACTAAGTCTTTTTCTAATTGAAGCAGAGACTCTTCACTATCAACTTTGAATGCCATAAAGTCGCAACCGGGCTCATCAGCCTCGCGCAACACTACGGAAAATTTATCTACTTCGCTCCATGCTTTTAAATAAATTCGACCTGATTCATCTCTATCAGTTTCGATTAGGCCAAGCAAATCAACATAATGTTTAAGCGCTGCTTCCATATCCAACACACGTATTTGTACGTGTCCTGGTCTCATTACACCTTTTTTCATTTTGGAACCTCTTTTAGTTGCGTATTTTGGTTGGCACCTTGTTTATCGGCGCCTTCGGTTTGGGTGCGCATTCAAGCACTAAGTTACTTTTTGGCTTTACACGACAAGCCAATGCATACCCACAATTTTTTTCTTCCTCAGTTAAATGCGCTTTGCTCATTGGACCGTAATCGGCGCTACCAGAAATTATGTTGATTCGACACACTCCACAACCACCACCTTTACAGCCTACTGGAATACATTTTTTTCCAATACGTTGCATAGCATAGAGAACATATTCATCTTCACTGCAAACAAACTCTTGTTTACTAGTCATGTTGGTTATGGTGAATTTACGCATTATTCATCTCACCTTAAATTTTTTTAAACAGCGCAGTACGATGTTCATCTGCGCCATCTGCAGCGGTTATGAATTTCTCCATAAATATGTCTTTTTCAAAGAGTCTGCCTTGCATCAAAGCACTGATCGCTGCATCTATCATAGGAGGCGGCCCGCAGAGATAAGCTTTGTGGTTAGCAAAACGGCCATCAAAATGTGCTTTAGCTGCTTCGTGAACGAAACCTTTAAAACCTGTCCATGTTTCATCCGCTGCAGCATCGTTGAGCGCAGGGATATAGGTAAGATTGGTGTGTTTTTCTGCAAGATCAGTAAAAAGCGTTGCGTTATAGAGTTCATCTTGATTACGAGCGCCTTGAAACAAAGTAATTTGACGCTGGTCACCGTTTTCTAAAAGATCTAAGATCATGGATTGAGGGCTAGATAAACCCGAACCTCCAGCAATAAATATTAAGTTTCCGGGCTGTGAGCTTCTAACAAAAAATTGTCCGTATGGACCTGATAAAGGTAGGCTTTCACCGACCTTTAACCGTTCATGAATATAACTTGTAGCTACTCCCCCTGGTACATGTCGAATATGTAATTCAATTTCCTGATTTTTTGATGGTGGGTTAGCAATAGAAAATGCTCTTACACCATCGCAACCGGGTAAAAGTAAGTTGATGTATTGTCCTGCTTGAAAGGTCATGGTGCCATCCAGAGATAGATGCACACCTTTAATCGTGGGAGAAAGGTCAACAATTTTTGTTACGGTTGCCGTGAAGTCTTCCACGGGATACCCTTGAAAATCCTCATCAACATCAATATCAGCCTCAATTGTGACATCACTTTCAACCGTTGCGCAGCAGGCTAATACCAATCCGTCGTCGCGCTCTGAATCCATCAGGGCAAATGGTGACGCTTCGCCCACATCAACATCACCATCAATCACCTTTACTTTACATGTCGCACATAAGCCATGGCCACATGCAAAAGGAATCCATACGCCCTGGCGCAGTGCAGCTTGCAAGATTGTTTGGCCCACTTCGATTTCTATCTGCTCGCCGGTGGGTTCGACTGTTACCGTATGTGTGTTCATACCGCCCCCTAAAAGCTCGCGTTATAGAGGCCGTTTAAGCCTGGAGTATTCATTCTGAGCATGCTTTTATGATCAATACCCTGAGCGAGCAAGGAGTCTGTTTGACTCGGCTTAAATGTTTCCCCGTTCAGTTCCCACCGTATTTTGTCATATTCAATTTTTGCGCTCTCCGGATGTGGAGCGGTTGCAGGGTGTATGTGCGATGCAAAAACGTCGGGTAACGTTGCATCGGGAGAAACCAGCAATGCAAATGGTGCACAAAACATATTGTGATTAATCCAATGCACGTAAAGCAGTTGCATTCCATTGAAGTTTTCTACTAAGTCGTTGGGTACTGCTGTGTATTCTGAGATCGCTTTTACAGCCATGATAATAACCTCGTATCTAAATTGTTCGGGTAGCATCGCTACCCAATTATTGTTTATGCCGCGTCGTTGTCTTTATTTAAAGGCTTGATGCCTTTAATTTCATTCCAACGCTTCTCATCTGGTGAGCCGACATAGTCAAAATTGTCTTCACCAATATTGATGTGGTAATAATCTGTTAACACCTGCGGTAGCTCCGGCCCACCAGATTTGCCTTGATATATTTGATGAACAGGGAGAAGTGCCTGGACATATTTAGTTGGCTCGTTTTCAAAAATTTCACCACAGGCTTCTGAACAAAAATGATACCGCTCACCTTCATGCACTGTGTCACAATGGCTAAATGACGTTGGGTCTTCCGTTTTGGTAAATAAAACAGGGACCTGACAAACTTGGCATAACTGGGGTAGCGTGTTGTTATAGAAGCGCTCACCTTTTTTATGTTGGGCATCCCAATGCTCGAAACGTGGGCGATAGTACTTGTCAAACGAGTTAGGATACTTTTCTGCTAGCCACTGCATCTCTTCTTCTTTCGGGATCCAAGTGTGGAAATTAGTTGCGTGTCCATACTGGTAGAAGGTTGTCCATAGCTGATGACTGATATGCTCTTTCGCAGCATTAGCCACATCTTGATATTTGGGAGGCTTGATACCATAGCGCTCTAATTCCTTAAATAAGGCACCACCGCTTTGCTCGTAATATACTTCCCAAGCTTCTTGCCACGACATAACTTTATTTGGCAACATATAATCCATCATCATACTGACTAGGCTAAGCAACCGGAAACCACGCCAGAACCATTTATCTATCCATTTTTGAACGATGGGCACGTTATCTTCGTGCTGCTCAAGCATGAATTTTATGATCTCTAAGCCCAAAGTCATGTGACGGGCTTCATCGGACTGCGCTGAGAAGCCAAAGGTCACTGTTGCCATATCGCCGTTGTATGCAGCGCCAGACATAAAGGGTACGAACAACAAGTTAGTAAGTACATACTCAAAAGAAAATGAAATGGCGGTTAAAAACTCAAATGGCCCTGCAGAACGAGCATCGTCGAAAAAGGATTTGGGGACCGATAGAAACCATACGCGGTCGTGCATTAAAGGGGCATCATGTAGACCATTAAAGTGCTTATTGTAATGGCTCATCGCATGTTGTTGGGTTTGTGAGTGGCGTAATTCGTCAATTGCCTGCATTTGACAAGCTACACGAGCACCGGCGCCGCTAAACTGCCGACCAACTTTTGAATAGCCTTGAAAAGCGGCGTATTCAAGCGGCGATACACCAGTTAAAAATAGTTTAAGGGAATTTACATAGCGTGCATCTGAAATATTCTGATGCCCATTGTTTTGAGCAAATGCATCAAAAATTGCGTAGAGTTTTTTCTCTTTTTCAGCTTGATATTTCCAGTATGAGTCCATTGTGAGTCGAAAGGGATCTTCCCAGCCATCCCAATCTACAATTTTTATCCCTTCAAAGTCCTCTTGTGGGAATATATCGGATTTCTTTTGATAACTTGGCTCCCAATCCATATTGCGAGTTAAATACTGATATTTTTGCTTAAGATTTAGTTTTTTTGTCGCTGTCATTGGTGTCTCCTGATTAATTCCATGAAAGGGTAAAGTGATCGTCATCTTCATCTACGTTTCCGCCAATGCTAATGACATCTAGCAACATTTCTTGCACATCCCACTCGCGATTTAGTTTTTCTTCCATAGTTTCGCGAGTAATCACCAAGCGTTTTTCTGCTTGGATTCGAATCATTGCCGGGTGATACTGAATTTCAGCAGCAGGGTTGTCTTCACTAATCGCTTCTACTAAATAACGCGCGTTTTCGTTGTCTTGAAATGCAATAAATACAAGCTGGCTCATGACATGCTCCCGGTTGATTGAAGGCCTGTCTTTTTAAGCAGGGCAGCAAGTTCATTTTGAATTTTTAAAACCGAGACTTGACCAACGGTTTCCAGTGCCAGGGGTTCTAGTGCAGCAAATACCTGTGGCTCCCAGTGATCCACCCAAGCCTGAATGGTTTTTTTGTTGTGGTCAGATTCAGCCACCGCCGTTTTTACTACAGCAACAATCCAGCGCGTAGTGTCTTTATTCCAATCGCGCATAAACTCCGTCAACATACTGATGTCGCGCGCGCCTATTTCACTGAACCATTCGTCCATAGCCTGATAGGCAAATGAAAATAGTACTTTGTCGATTAATAGGTTTTGTAAAAGGGTTAATTCAAACCAGTCATTCACTACCATTGAGTCTTCAGCAAGTTTGCGCATGGGCTGCCATAATGGGTCATCCATCCAAAATGCTTTGCTGGTATTCAATGCAGTGCCTGTATTTCCGTCGATCATTAGCGCAATGCGAGATAAATATTGACCTATGCCTAGATGATCCATGGCTTGATATATATGTGGTTGAGCCACCGTGGTAGCAATCGCATCAGCTGCAACTTGACTATTGTTCATGTTCGCTGACTGATTCAAATGGCGAAACGGTACGAGATACTTAAGTATCTTATGCTGAATATCTTCATCTAAGCTTGAAATCAGGTTGCGTGTTTCGCAGAATTTAAAGCTCGACTCTGCGTTTTCTTGCATTTTGGCGCGGCTGCCAACATAGGCGCCATAGTAAAATTGCCGAGGATCGTTAATTGCGTACCAATCTTCCATCTTGACTGCAGTGCGACTTGGATCATTCAGTGATTTTTGCGGATCCCATAATGGTTTATAGTGAAAGTTATGAGTAGCCTCAATATCATAACTGGCTTCTTGATAACGTGTGGCGGGCTTATCACCAAAGCGACGCTTAATGTGACTATAAGTATTCCGGATCGTAGAAACGGAACTAGTTTTTATCTCAACGCTCATATTCTGTACCTTGTTTAGTTAATCAATATCATTTAATACTAAAATTTTTTGGTGTCGCCAAAACGCCACTTTTGATTGTCGTCATCTATCTTCTTCGCCATGGCATCATCCATGTGAATAACGTTGTTGTGTTTGCAAAAAATTTCAAAGGCTTTTCTGGGGAGAACCAATTCAACAAACAGGTCGGGATGTTCAATGGCAAAATCGAATTCGACGAATGTATCTTCAGGGGCACTGCGAACTCGGACATAGCGAGCCAATGTGTTAAATTTGTCTTTGTTAAGATTAGAAATCATGTTAGCTATTTGCTCTTACTATGTTTACGATTTGTTAATAGGTAGGTTAGCAACAGCTATGCCAAAGAGTCCTTTAGTGTTATCTTTTTTTACTTAAACCATTGATTTTAATTGGTAATTATGGTGTTTTTTGCTAGTTTAATTAGGTTTTTATTTATGATCAATGTTAATGATTTAATGAATATGATAAAAAACTTAATCATATGGTTAAAGGAGGGAGAATTTCGTATAGTATAGACAGTGGCGTAATTTTTTTGGTCATGGCCGTCTGAATTGATCACAAAACGGTAGAAGTTAAACATAATTGTATATTAGAGGTAACTTATGAATACTACGCTGACAAATGATGCCGTTGAGGCCGATATTAAAGATTTGACAGACCTCATCAGATTTAGTCACGAAGATGGCAAAGTTTGGTTTGGTGAGCAGAGAATGCTAATGATGCATGTGTCTGCTATGGCGGCATTTCGTAGAGAGTTGTTAAATAGTATTGGTGTTGAGCGAGCAAAAGGTTTCTTTTTGAGACTTGGCTATCAAAGTGGATTGCGAGATGCTGAGCTTTCACGTCAGTTACGCCCATCCTCTGAGGACATTGATATTTTTCTTACCGGACCGCAATTGCATGCTCTCAAAGGTATGGTCAAACCTAATCCTCTAAAAATAGATATAGACCAAAAAAGTGGGCATTTTTATGCAGAATTTGAATGGATAAACTCCTGGGAAGTTGAAGTTGTACAAACTGAACTTGGCCAAATGGATGAGCCTGCCTGTTGGTCCCTGTTGGGATATGCATGCGCATTTACTTCATCTTTTATGGGGCGCGAGATTATATTTCGTGAGGTCAGTTGCCGAGGTTGTGGTGACGACCGTTGTTTAATTATTGGTAAGCCTGCTCAAGACTGGGAAGATCATGAAGAGTTCTCGCAATACTTTAAGGCAGAGCCCATTATTGAACAGCTTTATAGCTTGCAGTCTCAAGTTAATTCTCTTCGCAGTAACTTGGAGCGCCAACAAGGTCAATATTATGGAATAGGGCAATCGTCCTCATACAAAGAAGCCTGCATGAAAATTGATAAAGCAGCACAAGGAAAGGTATCGGTGTTGCTGCTAGGTGAAACAGGGGTGGGTAAAGAGGTCATTGCTCGCAGCGTGCATCTGCGCAGCAAACGTGCTGAGCAACCATTTGTGGCGGTAAATTGTGCTGCAATTCCGCAAGAACTGATTGAGGCTGAATTGTTTGGTGTGGAAAAAGGAGCATTTACTGGCGCCAATCAGTCACGAGCAGGGCGTTTTGAAAGAGCAGATATGGGGACTATTTTTCTTGACGAAGTCGTTGAGTTAACACCGCGAGCACAAGCTACTCTGCTACGAGTACTTCAAGAACAAGAGCTAGAGCGAGTGGGCGGCTCACAAACACATAAAATTGATGTTCGGGTGATTGCTGCAACAAATGAATCTCTGGAACAGGCTGTCAATGAGGGTCGCTTTCGTTCAGACCTGTATTACCGTTTGAGTGTTTTCCCTGTAAACATTCCCCCGCTGCGAAATCGTTTGGATGATATTCCTTTGTTAGTTGAACATTTTTTACAAAAATTTCATGATGATTATTCTAAACGTACTTTAGGTCTGTCTGATAAAGCTTGGGATTATCTTTCAAAGTATACTTGGCCAGGCAACATAAGGGAGCTAGAAAATGTGATAGAGAGAGGCGTTATTCTAACTGAAAGCAATGAAACTATCTCGGTCAATTCTTTGTTTGCATCTACAATGGAGCAGTTGCAAGCAAATAATGAAGGCCACGTTTATTCCGATGGTGCAGTGGTAAAACCAAGCGAGAAAGACAAAAATAACTGGATAGATGATATATTTGATAGAGAGATAAGTCTTGACAATCTCGAAAAAATATTGACAGAACGAGCAATGGCAAAGGCCAAGGATAATATTTCTGGGGCCGCTCGGTTGCTGGGTGTAACGCGTCCTGCACTTGCATACCGCTTAAAGAAACATGGAGTTATTATTTAAAAGTGCAGTTTTCTTAAATCCTCAACTTACTTCTCACTTTCAAATATATGTTTGTAAGTTATCAGGTTACAGGCTACTAACTGCAGAACTATGTAAAAATTGTCAAAAGTTATCAAATCATTAAAACACGCTAAATCTGAGTTTTTCCAGATGGTTTATTTTATCATTTCGTTAACATCTAAAGTTTTAGTTTCATGGATTTTATTTGAAACTCAAAGAATTAATTTTTTAAGCAATTGAAATTAAAATAAAAAAATAAAATTATTACAGCTTTTTATCACTGGCACAGCTCTTGCTCTTGTGATTTTTATGTTAATTAAAAAATGTAATAATTAATGCTATTAAAACAATTTATTCCTCTAGGCTTAGCGTTGAGTTCTACTTCAACCTACATAAGTCAAACTTATACTCTTGCAATATTCGTCTTCATGAGCTCTTTGTTCCTAACAGGTTGCGAAGCGCCTTTAGTTATGGAAAAAGTGTCTTCTCAGCGTGAACAAGCTATGCAGCGAACTGACTTCTACCAAGCGGTTGCTCGCAACGATAAAGTGGTGGTTTTGGTTGGTAGCAGTGGTGTCGTTTTAACCAGTCAAGATGCTATAACGTGGACCCGTTCCGTCTTAAACACAAAACCGTCGTTTCTGGCTATTGACACTTGTCCAGACCAGCGTTTTATTGCACTTTCATTCGACAATCATATTTGGGTATCTAATCCTAGTGGCGATGATTGGTCACCTATTCAGGTTGATTCTCAAGAACAGTTAATGACTATCGATTGCGCTCCTAATGGTGATTGGTGGGCTGCGGGTGGGTTTTCAACATTCTTGCATTCGAGCGATGACGGTGAAAGTTGGCAGTCGACCACATTAGAAGAAGACGCAATTATCACAGACTTGGTTTTCTTGTCTGCGCAAGATGCCGTTGCTACTGCGGAATTTGGCATGCTTGTGGTTACACAAGATGGCGGTGATTCCTGGGAGATAGCCGGCTTTATGCCATCTGAGTTCTATCCTCATGCAACACACTTTACTTCAACGGTAGAGGGCTGGGTGGGCGGCCTAAACGGCTTTATTTATTATACAAATGATGCCGGCAACACTTGGCAACAACAGAGAGCTGATAGCACTGTTCCAATTTATCAATTTGAAGATGTTAATGGAACGCTTTTTGCCGTGGGTGATAACGCTACGGTGTTGAAACTCACTGACCAAAATTGGAATACCGTGCAGCCAGCTTCTGCGCCTGTTTATTTGCGGGCGGCTCTCACATTTAAAGATAAGTTATTGGTTGCAGGAGGGCGTGGGATGTACATGACAATTGACCCTACTATTGCAGGTTCACCTATTGATAAAACGGAGCAATGAAATGAAATCTAAGCATTGGTTTACGCATTTTTTACACTCCATAGAAACTAATATCTTTAAACGGCCCCTGTTTGTTCTAGGTTCAATCCTCCTTCTGACAGTGTTCTTTTTAAGTCGTGTTCCAGCACTGAAAATTTATACTGACTTTGCTAATCTTCTGCCACAAGAGCACCCATACATACAATTGCATAACAGCATAAAAGACAGTTTTGGTGGTGCCAATGTGCTAGTAGTTGGCGTTGAGTTTACTGGTGAAGATATATTTTCAAATGGAAACTTAGCCACCTTAGATCGAGTTACCATGGCTGTAGATAATCTACCAGGTGTCAATCATAACCTAGTTGCTAGTTTGACCCATCGGAATTCAAGGCATATATGGTTGACCGAGGTTGGCAGTATTAACTCCCAGCCTTACTACGATTCAACTTATGGACAATATAGTGACGCTGAGCTGCAGTTGATGCGCGACAATGTGGCTGCTAATCCTCAAGTCTATGGTCCACTAGTTGCCCCTGACTTTAAAATGGCGCTAGTGAAAGCGCAGTTAATAGAGGGACAATTAGACTACGAAAAAACCTTCACGCAGTTACAAAAAATTATCAGGGAAGAAAGCCAAGCAGGGGTTACCATTTATGCCACCGGACAGCCAGTTCTTGTGGGTTGGGCCTATACTTACATGGAACAAATTTTACAAATCTTTATCTTCACCATATTGATAATGCTAGCGCTATTAGTGTTTCATTTTCGTAAAGCTTATGGTGTTTTAGTTCCGCTTGGCGGCGTACTTATTTCAACAATTTGGGGCCTTGGAATTATCAGTTTACTCGGTTATAACCTCGATCCTCTCGGGCTAGTCATCCCCTTTCTAATCGCCGCTCGAGCCATGAGTCATGGGGTACAGCTAGTTGAAAGGTATTATGCTGAATTAAAAGTGCAGCCTAAAGGCAGTGATGCAGCAAAGGCTACCTTCGATAGTCTGTTTCGACCAGGAACCTTAGGCGTCGTCTCGGATGCAGTTGGTCTATTATTAATCGCGGTCGGCTCTATTCCTTTAAATACTCACCTCGGTATTTATGCATCTTTGTGGGCAATTACGGTGGTATTAACGGTATTACTTGGTGTGCCATTGTTACTTTCCGTGTTACCCACACCAAAAGATCCGGAAATTAAAGAATCATTCTTGCGCTACATCGGCTCAAGCTGCTCCCGCATAGTGACCCGCCCTAAAGCTGCACCACGACTACTAATAGGGGCGCTTATTTTTATTATTGTTGGTTTGTTTGCCGCTTCGCATGTTCAAATTGGTGACTCAGAACCAGGCTCACCAATTTTATATCCTGACCATGATTACAACATATCTTCACGTACTGTAAATGAGCGCTTCCCCGGCTCTGAAGAGCTCTACATTATCGCTGAAACCGATAGCAATGGTGGTTTAAAGCGACCTGAGGTGTTGAAATCGCTGATTTCATTACAAACCCATATGCTATCAGATCCGGAGGTGGGTGGTAGTAAAGGTCTGACTGACCTTGTCCAGCAAGTAAATCGATTAATGCACAATAATGACCCACGCTGGTATCAGATCCCCCACGAAGCTTCTTACGTTGGTGGTTTGATGTTCACGTATATGGCATCTAGTCCAATTCCGGGCGCGTTGAATGAATTCAACGATACCGATGACAGAGTTGCTAACTTAGTTTTTTATTACAAAGACAGGCAGGGAGAGACTATTCGCCGTGCTATTCATATGGCCAAGACTTGGATTGATGAACATGGTAATGATGTTGATGGCCTAAAAATTCGTCTTGCGGGCGGGACCATGGGGGTTGCTGCTGCCATGAACGAATCTGCTTTTGAAACTAATATGATTGTCTTGCCACTGGTTTTCGTTCTGATTTTTGCTTTTGTAATGCTGTTTTATACATCTTGGCATGCAGGCTTAATGATGTTGGCGACGATGCTTTTTGCGTCAATTTTGACGTACGCCTACATGGGGCTTTACGGCATGAGTATCGACATCAACACCGTGCCGGTGGTTGCAGTAGGTATCGGCGTGGGTATCGACTATTCGATTTACATGATGGACCGAATTCGCGAGTTTATGGTTAAGAACGGCAATCTTGTTGATGCGGTTCGCAAATCAATTGCTACCACAGGGATGGCCATTAGTTTCACCGCTGTCACCTTAATCGCCGGTATTGTCATGTGGGTCATTCTCTCTGAGTTGAGATTTCAATCCGATGCAGCGTTATTGCTTTGCGTGATGATCGTGATCAATGGATTTGCAGCAATGTTGTTGGTGCCCTCTTGGGTGCTTGTTTTCAAACCTAAATTTATCGTCAATGTGTATAGCGACGAAGACGGTGTGCTGCATACCGACGCTAAACCGGTTGACGAAAATCCCGCTGTTCAGTTAATTCCAACATTAGATGGCGGAGCAATGACCGGAAATCAAACCCGACTGTAGTTCGGTGATTTCTTTTAGCCCACACAAGAGGACCTAAAATGCGCAAAAACACACAACACATAAAAGGTACGATGCTCAAAGTAGCACTGGGCTTTGCCCTTTTGCCTGCTGCTCAGCAGAGCGCCTTTGCAGAGGAAGTTAGAGTAAATACCTTTATCGAGAACGCAACATTTTTGCGTAAAGATGTTGGTTTATCAAAATTTCGCAACACACTGCAAATTGAAGCGGAAAAAAACTTTCAATCTTCAGGCTCTTTCAGCAATATTTCGTTAGGCGGGACTTTTCGTCTGACCTATGATGGTGTTTACGATTTGAATGATGGAGACTTTGGTGACAAAGCCGGCCGCGCTATCTCGCTAGAAAACGTCGCTACCGGCCCAGGTTCCACAGTACCTTTTGGTCAAGGCTTAGCATTGCCATTTACCTTTGATACAGCAAATAATCCTAACGAAGGAATGGTGGTGCTCGGCGAACATCTTCATGCTACCGACGGTGGGGTTGCTTTTGGTGTTCCAGTGCGTCCTTGTGACACCGATTCTCGAGGATGTATCCCAGGCTATCTTTCGCGTGATATTCAAGAATTAAGATCTCCAGAGCTAAATGATCGCTTAGATTTTATCCGTGAACTCTACGTGGATTTCGATTTTAATCTAGACAACGGGCACATTATTAGTACTCGCTTGGGCAAACAACAGGTTATTTGGGGGCGCACTGACTTATTCAGAGTGCTTGACGTTATTAATCCCGTCGATTATTCACGTAACAATATCTATGACGAATTAGAAGATATCCGCATTCCCATGTGGATTTTAAAAACGGATTATCGGATGGGAGCAACAGATACTTTCGATGATTTAAACTTGCAATTAATCTGGAATTTTGACCGTTTTCGCCCTAATGATTTAGGGCAATGCGGTCAACCCAATGTGATCGTTGATGCGGGCTGCTTCTTCAGAGGAATGAACTCCCTATGGGAAAATGGTGGAACAGTTGCCAACTTTGCTGGAGGTGCTGCTGCAACCGATTTTGGTCCAGGGCAAATCGGAATACGACAGGCCAACATGCCAAGTTGGAGTCTTTCAAATACCCAAGTCGGCTTAAAATTTGAGGGTGTATTAGGAGATTTAGGGTTTTCTCTAAACGCCTTGAGTTATCGCTCACAAATGCCGTCGTTGCGCGGCGGTATACAGGCACAAAATTCATTTACTGGTGAAGAAGGCGTATGGCCAACGCTAATTGCTTTTGATATAGACTTTCCTCGCTTAACGTTGCTAGGTGGTTCTATGGACTACTATTCTCAAGGTATTGATACTGTATTTAGAATAGAAGCTTCACATACCTCGGGTGAAGAATTTGCAAACACTTTGCGAAATGAGCTTTTCTCAGAATCTAATGTTGTACGCTATGTGATTGGTGCAGATAAAAACATCTTCATTCCCTTCCTAAATGAAACTCGAGCTTTTCTTTTCTCAGGCCAAATCTTTGGTCAGCACATATTAGATCATGAGCTTGAGGAACGCTTACTGGGGACTGCTGGCATTCCCGATTGGGAAGAGAACTGGACCGCGACCCTGCTTGTTAAAGGGTGGTGGATGAATGATAGATTGAGTCCTCAAATTATCAGTGCTCACGACTTTAGAGCCGGCGCGACTGCTGTAGCTATGTCGATTGAATGGATCGTGAATGACAACTTGAAATTGACCGGTGGCGTAAACTTTAAATTTGGAACAGGTGCTCGGAAATTTGATGATTGCCGGACATGCAACCCTTTTTCACCATTTACCGCAGCGTTCCCTGAACATGCATCAGGTTCTAGTTTAGGCCTTCAAGGTTTTGAGCCTTTAGGACGTTTTCAATCTGGACCGATTGGCATGGCTCAGAAAGAAGATGAGCTTCAATTTACCCTTCGCTACAGCTTTTAACAGAGGATTAAAAAAATGAACAAATTAATTTCAGGCATCCGGCTTATTATAGCCGCAACGATCATTTCAAACACTATATTGGTAGCGCCTGCATTGGCAGCAGAAGATGTGATTCAACAATCATTCTTTCCATATACAGATAGCAAGCCGATTTTTGAGGGTTTAGAGACAGGTATGGTTATCGATCAGTCTAACGTGGCTCAGTTTAAAGACCTCATCGATCCCGCATATTACTCTTTCATTGCAAAAGGGTGGACATCAATGGTTATTGGCGATACAACTTCATTAGCCCTGCACAAGAGCTATATAGATGCCAGTACTGAAGGTTACGGAAAAGTAAAGTTAGGTGAAAAAGTAGGTGAAATTAGCGGTTGGGAGGCAGGTAGACCTTTCCCCGAGCAACCGAGCAAAGATGATCCTCGTGCTGGTGAAAAACTTGCATGGAACTATAAATATGGATACAACTGGGGCGATAGTGCAGCAATATACCCTTTTTATTGGAAATATAGGGATATGAATTCAGCTAAAGTTGAACGTACAATTAAGTTCAACTTTCACTTCCTTAACTTTAAAGGCAGAGTGAATCAGCAACCTACCCCAGAGATCACGCCTAACCCATCGGACCTGTTCCGTTCAATTTACGTGCAAGTTTTAGCGCCTGATGATGTGCGTAATACACAGCTATTGATCCATCGCGCGGCTGATGACTTGAAACGCGATAACTCATGGTTATATCTTGGCTTTCAGCGTAGGGTAAGACGCTTGGCTACAGGTCAAGTCACTGATGCTTTTCTCGGTTCAGATTTGATGATAGAGGATTTTGAAGGATATAACGGCCGAATTTCTGATATGAATTGGGAGTATAAAGCAACGCGCTATATGCTTATGCCGTTTTTTAATCACAACGATTTAACTCTTGATAAAGAGACGCATGCAGATGATGATGGCTATCAAGTGGTTGCATTTAGCGGTCAAGGCGGATGCTACCCTGACATTACATGGCAGTTACGCAAAGTGTATGAAGTAGAAGCAAGTCCGGTTAATGAATCTCATCCATTATCAAAACGCGTGCACTTTATTGATGCTCAAACGTTTACGATACCGAGAACGGTGGCTTATGATCGCAAAGGTGCAATGTGGAAAACCTTTACGATTGGTCAATCGCATCCAGATCATCATCTACCAGAAAATAAAGGTTCGGGCGTGTCCATCGATGATGCATTTAGTATGATTGATGTTCAAGCTAATCATTGTACAACGGGGCAATTTAAAGGCCAGGTGGATCCAGAACTATCACCACCGAGTATGTTTAGTGTGCAACATTTGCGCGCAACAGGCAATTAAGTCATATTCTCTATCCCTTGGGGCTTGCATCAGCAGCCCCTTTTTTGTAATCGCATTAAGAGGTCTTGAGTGACGGTAAAAAATGAACCTATAACGGTAATAGTGTCGCGTAGAGTTAAGCCTCAAAAGATCGTTGAATTTGAGTCTCTTATTTCAGAAATGGCGAAGCGTGCTAGCCAGTTTGAGGGATATTTGGGTTCGACATTATTCAAACCATCATCTAGCATTGATCCTGAATATCGGGTGATGTTTAAGTTCCAAAACTTAAATAGTTTAAAGATTTGGGAAGCATCATCACAAAGAACTGAGATATTGGAAAAAATTGAAGATTTGTTAATTTCAACAGGTGAAAGAGAGCAAGTATCAGGCTTAATCACATGGTTTACTCTGCCTTCAGCAAACCCTCTGACCCCTCCTCCTCGTTATAAAATTACCTTAGTTAGTTGGCTCGCTCTATACCCTGCAGTCACCTTCATATTTTGGGTGTTGGGCTCCTGGCTGGCTGATTTTCCCCTTCTGATTAGAACCCTAATGGTGACCGCGTTGGTGATTGTGTTGATGACATATTTGTTGATGCCATTTATGACAAAATGGTTCGCTTTTTGGCTATATCCAAAGTCGAAGCATAAGGACAGCGATTAGTGGCTAGTATATGTCTTTAATTGATTTTATATTGCGGCAGTTTTATAAGAGCCAAGGACTTTTACTTTATTCCTTTGGCTTATTTCCTCCAACGCCACCGCTACATCAGAATCCTTTTGATTTCCTTGAAACTCAATAAAGAAATGGTATTTACCAAACAATTTTCGGGTGGGTAGGGAGATAATATTTGTTAAGTTTATTTGCCGTGCAGAAAAGGATTGAAGCACCTCACCTAAAAGACCAGGATGGTCATTATCATCGAGCACAAGAATGCTGGTTTTGTTCGCTTGGCTATGCAGTGGCCGCGTATGATTGTTGCTCAGTGCTAAAAACCGCGTTTGATTATTATCATAGTCATTTATTTTGTTGAGCGTAAGCTCAAACGCTTTAGACTCAAATGATCCTGAGGGTACAATTGCACCGGCTTTTACATCAGCGTTGAGACACTTCTCTAGGGATTCAATGTTACTTTCTGTCAAATGAATATTGACTTCATCGAAATTCTGAATGAAATCTGAGCATTGGCCTTTTGCTACAAATTGCACAAACAATTGTTCTATCTCAATCATATTCGCAGCATTTGAAACGAATGAAAATTCAATGGGTAGCATCACTTCATCAATAATACATAAATCGAGCTCGACTAATTGATCAAGAACAACGGCGATGAAACCCTCTGAAAAGTTCTCAATAGGTATGATGCCGATATCGCATGATTGCCCTATTTCATGCAGAACCTGTTTAATAGAGGGTAAAAAGTGAATGCTATAGCACTCAGTCTGCTGTTGAATATATTTTTGTGTTGCAAGCTCTGAAAACGTGCCTGCAGGACCTAGCGTTGCAATCTTTAACATTTCTTACCTTACGGACTCAGAGAGTTGGCGCAAAAATTCTTGATTTTGAGGGGATGGAAGTCCTAGTTTTTGAGACCTATTAATAACAGCACCTACAATGGCATCAAGTTCAATCGGCCGACCTTTTTCCTTATCTATTAGCATTGAAGTTTTAATCGGTGAAAAATTTTTAATCAAATCAAATAGCGTATCAACATCTTGTTGTGTTAACACGATGCCATCATAAATTGCGGCAGCAGCAGTCTCCAGCATGGCTTTTTTTACCATACATGCATATGACGGATTGTGGGTCAGTTCAAACGTATCTAACCCAGTTATCGCTGATAAGGGATTAACACCATTGTTGATGACGAGTTTTTTCCATAATTCGGCTTGGATATCGGAGGTTAGCTCAAACGGAATATGCGCAAGTGCTAAATATTTAGCAAAGTTTGTTAGTTGATGAGGCATTATCTGACCCGCTTTAACCATGGGCCATGGCCCGTAGGTCATTTTGGCTATGCCGGTGGACAATATTTCGCCATCTTGGACTACCTCACCGCCAATTTTTATGGCCATACCGCCCCATACTCTATTTTTGCCAAAAATTTCAGCTAAGACTGATTCACTGTCGACGCCATTTTGTAATGACAATATGGGACAATTGGATAGCTTTAACCAGCTTCTAAGCTCAATAAGAACATTAGATAGTTGATTTGCCTTCAAGCAAATAATAACTAAATCAAATTGCTCGCTTTGAAATTGCGTTATCAATTCAGTGTGGTTTACAGCGCGCAGATGACAAATAGTTTCCTGACCCTCATGCGTAACTTTTAATCCATTTACTTGAATAGCATTAAGGTGTTGGCCTCTAGCGGTAACCGTAACGGATTTGCAGAATTTGTATAATCGGCTTGCATAGAATCCACCAATGGCACCACAACCTACAATTAAAATGTTCATAACTTTACGCTCGACAATGTTGAACAAATGGTGCCTGGATACATTCAGGTTTAGTATACAGAAGAATATTTTGTTTTAGTTTGCGTCAGTGAAGGTTTAAATTTTGTTACCAACGCGGCTGACGATTCCAATAGTAAGCCTGTATCTGTGCCAACGCCGACGAACATTGCACCGCAATCAATATAGTATTTTGCCATACTGAGATCTGTGGTTAGGATACCGGCCGCCTTACCGCTATTCACTACGCGCTTGATGCTGTCTTCCACAACTTGCTGCACCTTTGGGTGAGACGGGTTTTCAATTAATCCCATGGAGGCGCTTAGGTCAGCTGGACCTATAAAAATACCGTCAACACCGTCTACTTTCAAAATACTATCTAGGTTACTTATGCCAGCGACAGTTTCTATTTGAATCAACACGCAGACTTGTTGATTCGCTGTTTGCAAATAGTCTTTGGTGCGATTGAACTGAGAAGCGCGTGCCAGAGCGCTGCCGACACCTCTAATGCCCTGCGGTGGATAGCGAGTAGCCGCAACAACTTGTTGTGCTTGTTCTACCGTATCTACCATGGGGGCCAATATTGTTTGTACACCTAAATCTAGGATTTGCTTGATTCTAACAGTGTCAGGCCATGGTGGTCTCACGATCGGCGAAACTGAATAGGGAGCGAGAGCCTGAAGTTGTTCGAGAATGGTTCTCAAGTCGTTTGGGGAATGCTCAGCGTCAATCAACAGCCAGTCAAATCCGGCGCCAGCGAGTAATTCAGCGGTATAAGCATTTGCGAGTCCGAGCCATAAGCCAATTTGAGCATGCTCGCCTGTTATAGCCAGTTTAAAATGATTTATAGGTGCTGGCACAGTATATCCTTGATTCTAGTGATGGTCATTAAACTCTGGATCTTAGTTTGACCATGGCTATCGCATAAACATAGCGAACGGTTTGATTTAACTAAAGCACAGTCTATGCCAAGTATTAATGGTGAATAAGGGCGCAACGCCGAGCGCCTGTTCTCAGCTAGCCGAGGTTCTTTATTGGCAATCCGAATTCGATAAAAATGTACAGACAGGCGCTGTATATGCGAGCATATAATTAATTAACTGGTAAAAGGTGAGAATTAATTCATCAAATGCTCATATCAACTTATTGCGGCTTGTATACCATTCGCAACTGCTCAGTTAATAAATTATTGATTAATAAACTTCGTTCTGTATGAGTTGAATTAAGCCAGATTTTTTACAAAATAAACCGGATCCCACAATTTGATCGTTGCCATTTGGCGTTTCCTGTATATACTAATCAGTAACTGTATAGAAAAACAGGCTGTTTATGCGTCCACTAACCCCTAGGCAACAAGAAGTGCTCGACCTTATTAAGAGCACAATGATAGATACGGGCATGCCGCCCACTCGCGCAGAAATTGCGCGCCACTTAGGTTTCAAATCGGCGAATGCCGCGGAAGAGCATTTGAAAGCGCTCGCTAAAAAAGGAGTGATTGATATCATTCCTGGTACCTCGCGTGGTATTAAACTTAATTGTGCTCTAGATGATGAGGCTGATGAAGGTTTACCATTGATCGGTCGAGTTGCTGCCGGTGAGCCCATTTTGGCAACAGAGCATGTAGAGTGTCACTATAAAATCGATCCTGATCTCTTTAAACCTAACGCTGATTTTTTGCTGAGAGTTCATGGTATGAGTATGAAGGATATTGGTATTATGGACGGTGACATCTTGGCAGTGCATCGCACAACGGATGTTCATAATGGCCAAGTGGTCGTTGCGCGAGTTGACGAAGATGTTACGGTAAAACGTTTCGAAAAACGAGGTAGCCAGGTTTTATTGCATGCAGAAAACGACGCCTTTGCCCCGATTAAAGTCGATTTAGCCTCCCAGCCTTTCAACATTGAAGGTATTGCTGTTGGTGTTATCCGAAATTCAGATTGGATGTAAGATAAAATAAAAACAGTTAACTTTCATTGATAATACAAAAGAGCCGCTTTTAAGCGGTTTTTTTGTATTTACTCCACCCCGGCATGCCTTTCAGCTCCTTTTGCTTTTATTCATATTGCTGCGCCAAGCGACCTAAGCTTGCTCCCTCCTGTTTTACATTCAGTACTGCAGAGTAATAAAATGGGCTCACCCCGAAAA
Organism: Glaciecola sp.; assembly: GCA_965660625.1. GTDB lineage: Bacteria > Pseudomonadota > Gammaproteobacteria > Enterobacterales > Alteromonadaceae > Glaciecola. The sequence goes on from CBFIAR010000011.1 coordinate 71,357, forward strand.
AGAACTTGCCGATGAGCACAAAAACCACTGTGTGAATTTTAATCACCACCAACATATTCACTCTAATTTCAAGAAAACACTAGACTATGCATGTACTTTGTTTATCATTAGGTATTGATTTACATCAATATAACAAATTAAACAGAATCTTCACATTAGACGGCTAAAATTTACAGCCCGAAGAAGATTGGAAAGGAGTATCAGAGTGAATCGAGTAACTTCATTGCTTATTGGCGCTTTTTTAGCGTTTAGCAATTCAGCAATAGCCTCAACTGCTGCCGAGCGGTCCAACCTTAATTTACGTCAGGGTGTAAGCGATATCAGCTTAGAAGTCTATGACTTGCACATGCTGATGTTTTGGATATGTGTTGTTATCGGGGCGGTCGTATTTGGCGTCATGTTCTATTCGATGGTAATGCACCGAAAATCTACCGGAGCCAAGCCAGCTAACTTTCATGAAAACGTCAAAGTAGAAGTGTTATGGACGGTTATTCCTTTCGTTATTCTTATTGCTATGGCATGGCCCGCTGCTACAACACTCATTGCGATGGAAGATACTAGTGAAGCTGACGTCACGATAATAGTGACAGGTTCGCAGTGGAAATGGCACTACAAGTATAAAGATAATCCAGAAGTCGAATTCTTTTCCTTACTTGCAACTCAGAAAGAGCAAATTAGCAACAAATTCACGAAAGGCGAAAACTATCTGTTAGAAGTTGATAGGCCGCTTGTTATTCCAACGGGCAAGAAAGTTCGTTTTTTAATTACTTCAGATGACGTCATACATTCTTGGTGGGTTCCAGATTTTGCAATTAAGAAAGATGCTAACCCTGGTTTCATCAACGAAGCGTGGACCAACGTTAATGAGCCTGGAATTTACCGTGGTCAATGCGCGGAGTTGTGTGGTAAAGACCACGGCTTTATGCCGGTTGTCGTTATTGCTAAAGACCCTGCTGAGTACGAAGCATGGTTGAAGGCCGAAGAATTAACAGCAATGCGGGCGAAAGAAGAGGAACAGCGATTGCTTTCCATGAACATGAGTATGGAAGAGCTAATGACGCAAGGTAAGAAAATATATGACACTGCCTGTATCGCTTGCCATCAAGCTAACGGTGGTGGCTTGCCTCCTATGTTCCCAGCTTTGAAAGGCAGTAAAGTTGCCTTAGAAAAACAAAATATTCCGTTGCATATTAGTATGATCATCAATGGTAAAAATAACATGCCGGCGTTTGGTAAGCAGTTATCTATGTCTGAAATAGCCGCAGTAGTTACTTATGAGCGAAATGCTTGGGGTAATAACACTGGCGACATGGTGCAAGCTAAAGATGTTAACGCAATAATTAACGGTAAATAGGAGGTCATCAACATGAATACAGAAACCGTAAACGAAGCACATGATTCGCATGATGGCCACGACGCCCATCACGCTCATCACATTCCAAAAGGCATTTTAAGATGGCTATTTACCACGAACCATAAAGATATCGGTACACTTTATCTTTGGTTTGCGTTCATCATGTTCTTAATAGGTGGCGCAATGGCAATGGTCATTCGCGCAGAATTATTTCAACCAGGTCTACAAATTGTAGAGCCGCATTTCTTCAACCAGATGACCACAGTACATGGTCTTATTATGGTCTTTGGTGCTGTCATGCCAGCCTTTACCGGCTTGGCTAATTGGCTAGTTCCTATGATGATTGGTGCGCCTGATATGGCGCTACCACGCATGAATAACTGGAGTTTTTGGATCCTACCATTCGCTTTCCTTATATTGCTTTCCTCTTTGTTTATGGATGGCGGCGGTCCCGCATTTGGTTGGACGTTCTACGCCCCTTTATCAACACAATACAGCGGCGACAGCACCGCATTGTTTGTATTTTCAGTTCACATCATGGGGATTTCATCCATTATGGGTGCAATCAACGTGGTCGTGACTATCTTAAATATGCGTGCGCCAGGCATGACCTATATGAAAATGCCATTGTTCGTGTGGACTTGGTTGATTACTGCCTTCCTGCTGATTGCCGTTATGCCTGTACTAGCGGGTGCTGTCACGATGGTTCTAACCGACAAGTTTTTTGGTACCAGTTTCTTTGATGCCGCTGGTGGTGGCGACCCCGTTATGTTCCAGCATATCTTTTGGTTCTTCGGGCACCCTGAAGTATACATAATGATCCTGCCGGCCTTCGGCATTATCTCAGCCATTGTTCCTACCTTTTCTCGCAAAAAGCTTTTTGGCTACGCATCAATGGTTTACGCAACTGCATCTATTGCTTTGTTGTCGTTCATCGTTTGGGCGCATCACATGTTTACAACCGGTATGCCGGTAGCCGCCGAGATGTTCTTTATGTTCGCAACCATGTTAATTTCAGTACCGACTGGGGTGAAAGTGTTTAACTGGGTAGCCACAATGTGGCGCGGTTCTTTAACCTTTGAAGTGCCGATGATGTTCGCTATCGCCTTTATCGTGTTATTTACGATTGGTGGTTTATCAGGCCTGATGCTGGCCATTACGCCAGTGGATTTCCAATATCATGATACTTACTTCGTGGTTGCTCACTTTCACTATGTACTCGTTACTGGTGCTGTTTTCTCAATTATGGCTGCTGTCTATTACTGGTTGCCAAAGTGGACTGGAAAAATGTTTGATATCACGTTGGCCAAATGGCATTTCTGGTGTTCGTTGATTTCAGTAAACGTTTTATTTTTCCCTATGCACTTTGTTGGACTAGCAGGCATGCCTCGTCGTATTCCTGATTATGCACTCCAATTTGCCGACTTCAACAAATGGATAAGTATTGGTGGTTTTGCCTTCGGTCTATCTCAATTGATTTTCTTAGTGCTAATTATCAAAGCGTGCAGAAAAATAGGTGAACCAGTATCAGACCAAGTTTGGGAAGGAGCTGAAGGCTTGGAGTGGGAAATTCCATCACCAGCACCGTACCATACTTTTGAAACACCACCGGTTATAAGATAAACAGAGGATATTGTAGGTATGTCTGAACTCTCTGGTTCTAAAGACAAAACTGAAAAAGCCGGTGCTTTGCTTGAGAGTGAGCTAGCATCGGAAACTCAAATACCAAAAACCCGCGCAGAGACCGCAGCGGAGAATGCGAAGACGGTTAGAACACTTGTATTTGTAGTGATTGGTATGTTGGGGTTCAGCTTTGCGTTAGTGCCTTTATATGATGTTTTTTGTGACCTTACGGGCATAAATGGTAAAACATCTAATGAGGCAGCCGTTTACGAATCAGTCATAATAGATGAATCTCGGACCATTAAAGTTGAATTTATAACGCGGACCCATTCTGGTATGCCGTGGGAATTTAGTGCCGAAACATCAGAAGTTGCAGTGCATCCGGGCGAAATGAGTGAGGTCGCTTTTTATGTTCGAAATCCAACTGATCGTGACATCATCGCTCAAGCTATACCGTCGGTGTCTCCGGGCACGGCGGCATTGTTTGTGAATAAAACAGAATGCTTCTGTTTCAAGCATCAGCCGCTTAAAGCGGGTGAAGAAGCTTTGATGCCAATGAAATTTTACGTTGACCCACAGCTTCCAAAAGATATCACCGTTTTTACATTGCAGTACACACTTTATGACATATCTGCAAAAGTACAACCCGCTGTTGACGTTGCCATGAACAACAGCTAATGGAGAATAAAATGGCCCAAGAACAATATCAAAAGTATTATGTCCCCGAACAAAGCATCTGGCCAATTGTTGGTGCAGTTGCGTTGTTTCTAATTGCCGTTGGTGCAGGCAACTTTGTAATTGAAACTACCCGAGATAAAACTGGCTATGGTTTTTACATTCTCATGTCAGGCATCGCGCTTCTCCTCATTATGATCACCGGCTGGTTTAAAAATCAAATTGATGAATCAATGAGCGGACTATATAGCGCTCAGCTAGGCCGTTCGTATCGACAAGGGATGGCATGGTTTATATTTTCTGAAGTGATGTTTTTTATGGCATTCTTTGGAGCACTCTTTTACGCAAGAACGATTAGTATTCCCTGGCTAGGCGGTGCTTCTAATAACGCCAGTACCAATGAAGTGTTGTGGAATGGTTTTCAAGCTACTTGGCCATTGTTAACCACACCTGCAGATGCTATTTCAACGGGTGAGCCATCTACTCAAGCGATGCCGTGGACCGGTCTTCCTCTAATCAATACTGCACTGTTATTAGCTTCGTCGGTTACATTACATTATGCTCATGTAGGTTTAGAAAAAGTAAAACGTACTCAACTTATTAGTTTGTTAAGTCTGACGATTGTGCTAGGTGCAATATTTTTATTCTTGCAAGTGCAAGAATATGTTCACGCGTATCGTGATCTTGGATTAACTTTGGACTCCGGTGTTTATGGAAACACCTTTTTCCTACTAACTGGCTTCCATGGAATGCACGTTACTTTGGGCACGATCATTCTTATTGTACTCTTAGGTAGATGTTTAAAAGGGCACTTTACCCCAAAAGAACATTTTGCCTTTCAAGCCGGCAGCTGGTATTGGCATTTCGTCGATGTGGTTTGGGTGATGTTATTCTTTTTCGTATACATCCTGTAGAGACAAAGAAAGCCATCTCAAAAAGAGATGGCTTTTACATTTATATTCTCAACACGATCACGGATTAAAAAATTAATAAGGCGTTGGGTTCGGCTGAATTATGCCCGTAGCAACGGCAATCAGGATGAGTCCTATAATCAAAGCGGACGCAAGCACTCGTCTACCGATATACTTACTCATATTTTGTTCCTGATCATTTTTCAGCATGATCATCATGGCTTGATAGAGGCTAAAAACCATAAATATGAGTAGTCCGCCAATTGCTAATTTTACGAATAACACTTGCACACTCCTGATGTAATAGTTCACTCTATAAAAGAGTTTAAAAGGATTTGGAAAGGTCATTATACAAATATGTGGATTCGAAAACTTCCTCTACTGCCTACCTTAGTCACTTTATTGTGCGTTGTCATCATGTTTGGTCTCGGTATATGGCAGTTGGAACGAAAAACCCAGAAAGATATTCGCTTAATGCAAATTAAGGAGAGGCAGTCTAACAGACCATATAAGCTTGAAGAACTATTGGTTGAGCCCGGTCTTACTAGCAATGCCAATCCCTCGTTTACTAAAAGTGCAGATATTCAAGACTTTCCGGTAAGTTTTATCGGTACTGCGCAACTGGAAAATCTGTTTTTTATTGATAACAAAATGGTATCCGGTAGAACGGGTTATCACGTGGTGGTGCCGGTAATATCCTTGAATGGTGACATTGTCATTGCTAATTTGGGTTGGCTCAGAGGCACTGGTATCCGGGGCAATCTGCCAGCAGTCTCACATAAATTGAGGTCAGCACTGACTGAGCGTTCTAAGCAGTTTTCTGGTGTGGTTAGTTATCCATCTATTAATACAATGGTGTCTGAAACGAATGCGGCCTTTGGTCAATTTCCAGCCCTATTGCAACAAATCGACATGGCGCAAATTACACAACATCTAAGGGCTGCCGGTTTGCTGCGTCAGGGTAAATTATATCCGTTTATTGTCAATCTAAGGCCTGAAGAAGACTCTGAATTTGTGCGCAACTGGCAACCTGTTGTCATGAGTCCAGATAAACACTTGGGTTATGCTGTGCAGTGGTTTGGCCTCGGTATTGCTGCTTTGACAATCTATCTCCTCAGCTTAATGAAGCTATTTCAAACTAAAAATAATAAAGAGAATTAACATGCAGCAAAAATCAAAGAAACTCACCGCTTTCGCACTTATCCTTGTTTTTACCCTTCCCGTTATTTTAGCCAAGCTCGCGCTAGATAATGAATGGTTCAACAAGGGCTCTACTAATAAAGGTCAACTGTTAAATCCAATTATTGAAGCTGGCGACTTGTTTATCATTAAAGGCGAAGAGCCACATTGGCGATTAAGTTACATCATTCCTAACGACTGCGCTGTGGCTTGTGAAAATGCGATATTCAGTATAAGCCAAGTACGCACCGCCGTTGGCCGTGAAATGGATAGAGTCGACGCGGTCTTTATAGTGACTGAAAATAGTGACGTGAAGGCAGTTAAAAACTTAGAAGCCAAGAATTTTGGTAAATTGTTAAAAGCGGATGCAAATAATGTTAATAACTTGTTTAAAGAAAGCGGCAATAATGGTATTTTTATCGTAGATACTTTGGGTAATGTCATACTTAGATTTACTACTACGCTTGATCGTGAACAAGCTATTATGGATAGTCGCGACATGTTGGCAGACCTTCGCAAGTTATTGAAATTATCTCGAATCGGTTAGAACAGGATACGCAAAATGAAGAAGTTGGTGCTTGCGAGTATTTTTTTAGCACTATTGGTTATTATCCTTGGGGCTTACACACGCCTTACGGATGCAGGACTTGGTTGCCCCGATTGGCCCGGCTGCTATGGCACACTTTTAGTTCCTCAGTCAGAACAACATGTTGAACTGGCAAATCAAGCTTTCCCAGAGCGACCAGTAGAAGCTGAGAAAGCGTGGAACGAAATGATCCATCGTTATTTTGCAGCCGGTCTAGGATTTTGCATTCTGATTATATTTCTAAGCTCATTGGTCAAGAAAATACGTGGCTCGCAAGTTCCGATAAAACTGCCATTGTTACTCTTGGTATTGGTGTGCTTTCAAGGCGCTTTAGGCATGTGGACAGTCACGCTCAATTTGCTACCTGTTGTTGTGATGGGTCATCTATTGGGCGGCTTTACTGTGCTGTCGAGTTTGTTTTTACTCTATTTACGACTAAGCTCTTACCGCATTCCTGGCGGTGATTCTCAAATTAGACATTATGCGAAATTTGGAGCGATCGGTATTGTAATCGTTGTTTGGCAAATAGCGCTGGGCGGCTGGACAAGTGCAAATTACGCATCGCTTGCATGCACTGAATTACCTATTTGCGAAGGCGATTGGTTTAGTAACTTGGATATTGCCGGTGCGTTTAGCGTCCCTGTTGCCCAAAACTATGAATTCGGTGTGCATGATTATCAAGAACGCGCCACTATGCACATAATGCATAGAATGGGTGCGATTATTACGTTTATTTATTTATGCTGGTTTGCCATTATGCTTTATAAACGTTCATCATCAGGCCTAATAAAAAGACTGGCGACGATAATGACGCTGGTGCTTGGCGCTCAAGTGCTGTTGGGCTTAAGCAATGTTGTTTATAGCTTACCGTTAACAGTGGCTGTTTTGCACAACGCGGTTGCCGCTTGTTTGTTGCTCGTTATGGTCCTCATCACGTACACAATGTATCGGAAGTACTGACATGAACGAGTCTACTTTATTGAATTTTTTAAGGAGAAGCGCATGAGCCAACAAGCTATTGCGTCAAAGTCCATGCGCAGCCAAGCTGCATGGCGAGACTATTATGAAATGACTAAACCACGTGTGGTGATGTTGTTGTTACTAACCGCGTTGGTTGGAATGTGCCTTGCCACTGAAGCTTGGATTGACCCGCAAATTTTGGTTTTTGGTATGTTAGGTATTGGTTTGTTGTCTTCTTCTGCAGCTGTTATTAACCATGTCGTTGACTATAAAATTGACAGTGTAATGGCTCGAACCTTTAACCGCCCTGTTGCCACGGGTAAGGTGTCACCAAAACGCGCACTTATTTTCGCTTTCGTGATTGGTGCAATTGGTTTTGTTTTTTTAGCACTCTTTGTGAACATGCTTACGGCCTGGCTGACCTTGGCTAGTCTCGTTGGGTATGCCGTCATATATACTTCTTACCTTAAACGTGCGACACCGCAAAATATCGTGATTGGTGGTTTAGCTGGCGCTGCGCCTCCACTATTAGGATGGACGGCAGTAACTGGCGACATTCATGCCTACGCACTATTGTTGGTGCTCATTGTCTTTACGTGGACTCCTCCCCATTTTTGGGCTTTAGCCATTCACCGTGAGAAAGATTATGCAAAGGCTGAAATCCCAATGTTGCCGGTAACACATGGTATTGATTTCACCAAAACCTGCGTACTCTTGTACACGGTTCTACTTTGCTTAGTGTGTGCATTACCTTATTTGGTTGATATGAGTGGATTGATTTATCTCATTGGCTCTACCTTATTGAATATTGGTTTCATGTATTACGCGATTAAGCTCAAATACAATCCAACTGCTACGACTGCAATGGATACATTTAAGTACTCGATATACCATCTTATGATCTTGTTTGTGGTATTACTGGCTGATCACTACATTCCTTTGTAAACTATCCTGCACCGTTAAGGTCTATGCAAATAGGCCTTCTGTTTTCCTCAAATGAGAACTTATCTTTATGAATCAAAAAAAGTGGGTGGGTGTTGTTGCCGTTGTTTCTCTGTTCCTTGGTATTTACTTGGCAATCACTATCGCGCCACCGGGTATGACCAAAAAACCACTCAGCGACCAGACCAAATTCATGAGTTGGTACCCGCAAGCAAGGGCGCTGAACAGTTTTACTCTCACAAACCATAACAACCAAACAATGACTAATGCCGACTTGAAGGGGAAATGGACTTTGGCGTTCGTCGGCTATACATTTTGCCCCGATATTTGCCCAGTTACGCTCGCTGAAATAAACAAAATTTACCCTGAGCTTGCGCAACAAGCTTTATCAACGCCTTTGCAAATTTGGTTCTTATCCGTGGATCCAAGAAGAGACACAACCGAACGTTTGAATGAGTACATCCGATACTTCAATGAAGATTTTATTGCGAGTACTGGCCCACATGACCAATTATTCCCGCTTGTTCGCAGTATGGGTATGATGTACGCCATGAGCGATGATTTGAACAATCCAAATTATCTTGTTGACCACAGCGCTTCTATCGTTGTGATCAATCCCGATGGTAATGTGGTCGGCCGATTTAAGCCCAAGCAAGAGCTGGGTAAGCTTTCCATTAGTGATATGGACGAATTGAAGGTAGATGTTCCTATATTGTTGAAGCAAGGCTAAAAGGAAACGTTTAGTTGGATATTCAGCGTGGACAGTTGTCGCAGTGCGCCACTATCGCACAACTCATACATGCATCTGAGCCCAAATTACTCAGTTTTTTGTTCGGCGGTATGACTCAAAGCCAGGCTTATTTGCAGCAGGCATGCAATCGGGCTCACGGTCAGTTTAGTGCAAATTATCATTGGGTTGCGGTTGAGCCTGCAAAAAAAGTAGTTGGAATATGCACTACTTGGATTTCTGTTATGCCTACTGAATTTCAATTGGGAACGATTTCTTCGCTGCGCGAGTTTTTAACACCAGAACAAATTATTCACCTCCTAGCCTATCAAGAAACTCTCGAGGCTTGTTTTGTTGCACCACAAAATCATCAACTTTGCCTTGGTCACGTGTCTACTGAGACGTCGAGTAAGCGCAAAGGTATTGCGAGTGCTTTGATTGCTCACACAATTGAAAATGCCAAACAAAGTGCAAAGCGAGAGATTGTATTAGATGTTGAAGAAACTAATGTTGGCGCAATAGCGTGCTACTTAAAAGCTGGATTTGCGGAAGTAAAACAAAACACATTTACGCCTACGCAGCAAACTTTCATCAGAATGTCTCTGCTTATCTAACCGTGAAATAGAGAGTTAAGTAGAATATAGTTTCATCTATAGTTATGCGGATCCGTTGCGTTATATTTAATCTAAGTAGGTACCGTTTTCTTTTTGAGTAAAAAATGGTATTGAATACCAATAGTAGCGATCGTTTTCCTTTATACTCGGCGCGGTGCAGTTTACTCTCGTTCTACCAGACGTAAACGGCTGTTTAATATCAATGCTAAAGCCAGTATTGATTTTGGTCACAGGTAAGGAGTCACCGGCAAAGTAACAGGCAATTTTATTAGGGTTAATATCATCCAGTAGCAGGTCAAATTCGATTTTACCAAGCACTTCCTCTATTCCCATCGCATAACGCTCGGGTCTTACTTTAGTGACTGGCATGGCTAGGCTGTTAATTTTAGTTAACAAAGTATCGAGGTTGGCGTAGCGTCCAGCTGCCGGAAAACGCGGGAGCGACTGCATATCGCTAAATTGGCCTACGGCTCCAGAGTGCTGCCCAAAGCCCACGTAGCTCATCTCTTTAAGCATTGCCTTTACGGTCATGTCAAATTCACCATATGGATAGGCAATCCATTTTTTAGAGTAGCCTATTTGCTCGCTCAAGGCGTCTTCCGCCGCGTTGATATTTTTCTTTATTCGAGCTATCCAATTGGCTTTGTCCTCATTTATATATCTGTCGAGTAAGTGCAAATGATCTAAGGTATGGTTAGCGAAGGTAACACCCTCTTTACTCATTTGTTTCACATCATCCCAAGATAACTGCGAATTCAGTATGCCAATTTGTGATGGGTTAATAAAAATCGTGTAGTCAAAACCATATTTTCTAAGAATAGGATGCCCATTCTCTCCAATGTTTTTATAGCCATCGTCAAATGTAATCACCACGGAGCGTTGCGGCAGTGGCGTTTTATTTTTAATACTAGTTAATGCACTTTGTAATGAAATAACGTGATGATATTCAGCCAGATATGCCATGTGTTGCTCAAGCTCTTCGGGCGAAACAGAGGTACTTCTTGGTGTGTCGGTGCTGACATGATGATACTGCAGTATAACAAAGCTGTGTTCGCCACTTGGGGTTTGTATCGTTGTTTCTTTGTCACCCACCTGATTTTTTTCGGTCATTACTTGCAATTTAGCGGGTTCAATGACCTCTTGTTCTCGGTCTTCAACGGCTTCGATTTGACGTGCACTTATTGAAAAAGAGAGGCTAAGTATTAGCATGGACAATGCAATTATTGGCAAATTTTGATCATTGTTCAAAAAGGTGTTCATTGTTGCTAGCTCCGGTTAATCATTGCGAGCGCTGGAAAATGGCGTTACTCTTCTATGCTATCAGCTGTTCAGCGAAGCTAAAAGGTAATTAGTAACATGGTGCAACAAACCCAACTTAGCGGCAGTAAGCCGCAAGTTTGGCATCTCTTATTTTTAGCGTTCCCGTTAATCTTAGCAAATATTACCACGCCCCTGTTAGGATTGGTGGATACTGCAATTTTAGGGCACATGGAGGCGACTCATTATTTAGCGGGTGCATCGATTGGCACCTTAATTTTAACGCAGCTTTACTGGATTTGTGGCTTTCTCAAAATGTCGATCACGGGTCTAAGTGCTCAGGCGGGTCGGGGCAATTTGGACGTTGACGAGCAAAAACGTCGAACGAAAGTATTAGTTCAAGGCGTTTCTTTTGGGTTAGTGCTGGGCGTCTGTTTTATCTTAGTGCAATCTCCAATCTTGAGCGCTGGTCTGTATTTTGCGCAATCTTCAGCGTTGTTATCCGAAAGCACACAAGCCTATTTTAGTGTGAGAATATGGGGTGCGCCCGCAGCATTGGCAAATATGGCCTTAGTGGGTTGGCTCATAGGCCAACAAAAAACTAAGACCGTGCTCATTCTTCAAGTTGCCGTGAATCTTATTAATATCGTATTTAGCCTTGTGTTTGTGTTTGTGCTTGAATGGGGGGTAAAGGGCGTTGCAGCCGCGACGGTGGTGGCAGAGTTTGCACTTCTTGGCTTTTCACTATTGGTAACAAAAACCCTCGTCAACATAACCCTATTTCAAACCGCTTGGTTAAATTGGCTCTCGCTAAAACCCTTGTTAACACTCAATTCTGATATTTTGTTTCGTAATTTAGCGTTGCAACTTACGCTTGCTTTCATCACGTTTAAAGGTGCAAGCATGGGAGCACAAGTGGCCGCGACGAACGCGCTATTGATGCAGTTTTTTGCACTCATCGCACTAGGCTTGGACGGTGTTGCAAATGCGGTTGAGGCCTTGGTTGGCGAGGAAAAAGGCAAAAAAAATGAAGCTGCGCTGGCGTATCACGTCAAAATTGGTTTATGGTGGTCGAGTGTATTTGCGATCATATATACCATTGTCTTCTGGCAATTTGGCGCACAGATTATCCAATTATTGACAGACCAAGCAGCTCTGCAAAAACAAGCCTCCGACTATCTTGGCCTGATGGTTCTTATGCCTATTATCGCGCATTGGTGTTTTTTGTTTGACGGCGTATTCGTTGGCTTAAGCAAAGGCAAAGCCATGCGCGATTCTATGATACTCAGTGCAGCGTTTGGTTTTTTCTTGATTTGGTGGTTTATTTCCGATTTGGGTAATGTTGGTTTGTGGATTGCGCTACTCAGCTTTCTTGCGTTCCGCGGTCTTATTCTTGGAGCTTGGTACTTATTTCTAATAGATAAGCCACAACAGCGAATTTTTGGCGACTCTAGTAAAGCATGACTATTTTAAACGATTCTGATTGACGAAATCTTGAATTGAAACTAACTGTTGCTTTGTATTAGTATACTAAAGCACTGAGAGGGTTTACTTTGATAACTTATGTTTAGCCAAAGCCCCGCCAGGTTAACCTATCACTCTAGAGAAGATCCGTAATGAAATATAAATTAACGATAATGTTTGTTAGCCTGGTTGTATTAAGTGCATGCAGTTCACTACTTAGTCTTAATGCTCATAAAAATACTGTGTCCAGCAGTCTTATTGATTTTTTATATCCCGAAGAGCGCAGTCGCATGGAGCATTCAGCAGAAATCCCCGTTCTCACACTGCCTGTAAAAGTGGGACTCGCTTTTGTCCCATCAAAAAATTCGGATCGAAACGGCATAAGTAGAAGTAGCCAAGTTGAATTGCTCGAAAAAGTAAAACAATCATTTTTGCAATACGATTACATAGACAAAATTGAAATTATCCCAAGTGATTACCTAAAAGGAGGTGAAGGTTTTACCACTTTAGAGCAAGTTTCTCGGTTGTATGATGTGGATGTGATGGCACTAGTTTCGTATGACCAAGTGACTCAGTCTCTTGAGAAAAAAGGTGCGTTGTTGTATTGGACTATTGTGGGAATGTACATCATCCCAGCAAATGACAATTCGGTGCAAACCTTTGTAGATACTGCTGTTTTTGATGTGAAGAGCAGGAAAATGCTGTTTAGAGCTCCTGGCATAAATACACTATCAGAAAGTTCTACAGCGATTAAAATAGATTCGGTATTGGCTAAAAAATCGATGGAAAGTTACACTTTAGCGGTAGCCGATATGAGTAAAAACCTTGATATTGAGTTGGCTAATTTTAAAACTCGGGTAAAAGAAGATAAAGTTGCTAAGGTTGAGCGACGCGAAGGCTATGGCGGTGGAAGTGTTTTGTGGTGTACTTTGTTAGTGTTGGTTTCGACTATTTTGGTGCGACAAAGTCATCGATAGCCACAGAGTCGATGGCGATAAGGTCCTTACTGCTTTTATATGGGAATAAATTGATATAAACGTGATACTGACACTTGCCTCAATTTTTTGAGGCTGCAGTTTTATTGGCTATTGTTAAGGCTAGTTTTACGCGGCAGTAAACGGCAAATGAGTATTTGTAAATAGCCTAAAATCGACATTATTGTTCCGCATGATAAAACGACTAAGGCTATCATTTTTGATGGGTCACTGTATATATCAACGGCTTTGTCAGATATTCCGAAGTGAACCAAAGCGAGTTCTGAATACCAAAGCGCAACACCAGCCATGAAAAGAGTAAAGCCTTTTAGGAAACGCTGCCAGTGCCGCAAGGGCTCATCGGTTATCTTATCTATCCAATTCTGCATTTAGCGCGCACCTCTACTTTAGCTTTAGAATAAACTCCACTTACCCTTTTAGGTTAATAAAGTTTATTGCGTATTACTACTCATTTTTAATATGTTTAGTAGTAAGAATGCTCTCCGGCTTCATGTTCAGTTGCGTCTTTAACCGCGGTTATTTCACCAGCAAACTGGGCCAACATTTGTTTTTCAATGCCATCTTTTAACGTAACGTCTACCATCGAGCAACCGTTGCAACCGCCACCGAATTGCAGTACCGCAGTTCCGTTCTCCGTGACTTCAACCAAAGCTACTTTGCCGCCGTGACTCGCAAGCCCGGGGTTAACGTCGGTTTCAATCATATAGTTAATTCGCTCAATCAAGCCGGCATCGTCACTCAGCTTTTTTGCCTTCGCGTTAGGCGCCTTTAGCGTAAGCTGAGAGCCCATTTGATCTGTAACAAAATCAATTTCTGCTTCTTCTAAGTACGGTGCGCTTTCTTGGTCAACAACTGCGTTAAAGCCATTAAACGGCAGTGTAAGGTCGGTGGCTTCTACAGCTTCTGGTGGGCAATATGAAACGCCACACTCAGCCGTTGATGTGCCTGGATTTACCACAAATACTCGAATATTTGTGCCTTCGCCTTGTTGTGATAAAAGCTTACCGAAGTGGGTTTGTGCCGATTCGGATATCGTGATCATACTGACCTCCCAAAGTGGAATTAATTTTTGAGCGCCATAATAGCAAAATTACTTGAGTAAAACAGTCAGGTATTGGTGTTTTTACAACTATTTTATAATAAATTGGTTTATAGATTAGGAATACAGGGCTCTTACGTATTAGGATATAACAAGGCACGTTGTTATTTTATCAAAACACTTTACAAATTCTATGCTTGTTTAGTTGTCATCACCATGTACAAGAGTGAAAACGAGCAGTATTAAAGGGATATATATGTTTAATTTGCAATATTTTAAAAGTCACCGTTTGTTGACTACCATGCTAACCATGTTTTGTATTTCGCTTTCGATGCATGCACATGCAATGAGTGACGAAGGAAATGCAGTCGCTACTACCCAAAGGAATAGCGATATCGACTACCTTCCCAAGGGCCAAAATTACAACAGTGTTATACCGCTTCCTTCCGATGTGCTCGGTTATTCGGTCGGCACATGGCATGTGCGCCATGATCAACTCGTCAACTATATGTATGCGCTAGCTGAAGCATCAGACCGAGTTACGATTAAGGAAATTGGTCGCACCCATGAGCATCGTCCTTTATTGCACTTAACGATTACAAGTCCTGCTAACCATGTCAATATTGAGCAACTCAAAGCCGATCATGTGGCAAGAATCGACTCTGGACAATCAGCTCCTGCCGACGCCCCCTTAATTATAAACATGGGTTACAGCGTGCACGGTAATGAACCATCAGGAGCAAATGCATCAATGTTAGTGGCGTATCATTTAGCCGCTTCGAACAGTCCAGAAGTACACAAATTATTAAGTGAAAACATTATTTTACTCGACCCATCATTAAATCCCGACGGACTTTCGCGCTTTGCACAATGGGCAAACTCGCATAAAGGTGAAACCTTAGTCAGTGATAAATTGCACCGAGAACATAGAGAGCATTGGCCTTCTGGCAGAACTAACCATTATTGGTTTGACTTAAATCGAGATTGGTTATTACTCACTCACCCAGAAAGTCGTGCTCGCATTGCTCAATTTCATCAGTGGCGCCCACATGTATTAACAGACTTTCACGAAATGGGAACAGACAGCACGTACTTTTTTCAACCAGGTATTTCCGCTCGCAAAAACCCATGGACACCCGATACTAACGTAACTTTAACTGCCGCTTTAGGTGATTTTCATGCGCAAGCATTAGATGGCGAAAAGCAGTTGTATTTTACGCAAGAAAGCTTTGATGATTTTTACTATGGAAAAGGATCAACTTACCCAGATGCGCACGGCAGTATTGGTATTTTATTCGAGCAGGCAAGCAGTCGCGGACATCTGCAAGAGTCTGTTAATGGCTTATTAAGCTTTCCTGATACTATTCAAAATCAAGTGACTACGTCGTTATCCACTTTTGCTGGTTCATTGGCGAATAAAAGCGCAATTTTGGCGTATCAAAAACAGTTTTATTTGGATACCCAAAAGCTGATCAAAGATGACAAGATCAGTGCTTTTGTAATTCAAGGGAACTTAGACCAGAGCAGATTTGAACGCGTACAAGAAATGTTAACATCGCATCAAATTGATTTCTCTATTGTAACAAAAAATGCAGAGGTGAATGGGTTGGAACTAGCAGCCAATAATGCATTAGTGGTGCCTGCCAATCAAACACAATATCGCCTTATTCGCTCCTTATTTTCTGAACGTCAACGCTTTACTGATAATACATTTTATGACGTGTCGAATTGGAACTTGCCATTGGCATTCAACTTAAATTACGCAAGCTTAAGTAAGTCAGACATGCGCAAGTTATCAACTGAAAAATCGGTTGCCCGCAAAATTGCACAAACTACCTTGGATGCAAACATGTATGCGTTTGCCTTCGAATGGCATGATTATGACTCTCCAGCTTTGCTGCAATATTTGTTGACGCATAAGGTACAAGTGAGAGTTGCCGGGGCTGATTTTACGGCCCAAGTTGCGGCGGCTGGAACAACACTGTCAAGAGACTTCTCTAAAGGCGCAATTGTTATTCCGATGGCACTGGAACAGCCTAGTAATTTGGTCGATCTTTTGTCAGGACAAGCGGAAAAACTCAACATTGATGTATACAATGTCGCGTCGGGTCTTACGTCGAAAGGAATCGATTTAGGTAGTAGACATTTTGCTCCTGTTACTCTGCCAAAAGTATTATTAATTGGCGGCAAAGGAACATCGCAATATGAAGTGGGCGAAATTTGGCATTATTTGGATACACGCTTAGGTTTGCCTGCAACACTGTTAGACTTATCTGATTTAAATGGCAGAGATATTTCACGATACACCCACCTTATTTTTGCCTCAGGTACCTATACCTCAGTTAATGATGAAACCGCAGCATCTATAAAAGAATGGGTAAAAAAGGGTGGCGTGTTAGTTGGCCAAAAATCTGCAGTTCGCTGGTTTAGTCAGAAAAAGTGGATTGACAACAATGTGATAGCAAACAGCAAAGTTGATGAGGCGTTTAGCACTGACGGTCTTAGTTTTGGTGATAAAGATGCACTAGCAGCTAAGAAATTAATTGCGGGTTCGGTTTATCGTGCGGATGTTGATCTTAGCCATCCACTGATGTTTGGTTTTGAAGACAGTAAGTTGCCGTTATTTAAAACTTCCAATATGGTAATGAATGCGTCCGATAACCCGTTCAACGAAGTTGCCACTTATCAAGACAAGCCACTGGTAGCAGGTTATACCGCTGATGAGCTTCAAAAGCTGATTGGTAAAACAACGGCAATTGTTGTTAAGCCTCTAGGTAAAGGAGCGGTAATTGGCTTTGTGGATAATATCCATTTCCGTGGCTATTGGGATGGCACAAATAAGCTCATGGCAAATAGTATATACATGGCATCGCTCATTAACTAAGCGGCTAAACTATAATTTGTTATAAGTGCTCGACACAAGCACTCTAGGCATTCAATATTACGCGTTGTCATTAGGGTGCTTTTTTATGTCTCAGCGCTTATTTTAATAGTGTAATGGCCATAGTCCAAACCGTGATTTTCACATTCGGATTATGCTTTTTAATGGCATTGCAAACTGCGTTGATTGTGACTCCGGTGGTAATGACATCGTCTATCAGTCCGAGGTGCTGAACAGTGATGATAGAATCACATTTAAATGCATTGCTGACATTTTCAATCCGTTGTTGTTTATCCAATTCGGATTGCGCCTGGGTATGTTTGACTCTTTGCACAATGACTTCATTGGGGATAAGTGTGCCTTTACTTAACCATTCACTAAGCAATTGAGCTTGGTTACATTCACGTTTCCAATAGCGTTTGTTTGATAGCGGCACGGGAACCAGCAGCTGTGGAATCAGCGGTTGTTTGCATGCGTCTTGAGACGAGTTTGCTATTTCTGCATTTGCCTGCCTCCTTAAGGACGAATACACGAAATGCATAAATAAAC
This sequence comes from Glaciecola sp., assembly GCA_965660625.1. Taxonomy (GTDB): domain Bacteria; phylum Pseudomonadota; class Gammaproteobacteria; order Enterobacterales; family Alteromonadaceae; genus Glaciecola. The sequence goes on from CBFIAR010000011.1 coordinate 89,113, forward strand.
ATGCCAATGCGCGAGCTGCCACTGATTGGTGGCCAAACTTCATATCTAAAATGAGTTTATCGAGGGGCCAAACGTAATTATCAATAGCATATAAATGATCGTAATTCGGGGTGTCTAAGTTTTTCAATGTAGCAGGATTACGTAATAAATCTAATGTGGATGAGGGGTGTTGGCCAAATCCTATTTCTGCCAGTCTATCGAGACAGAATTGACAGATAATTGAAGCACAATATTGATGACACAAATAACAGTGTTGGTGGCCAAATGTACGCTTTAATTTTGGCCTCACTTGCTTGTTATAGAGCGAGGAAATTCGCTGCATAAAACGTGTTAGCTGTGCTAGCCTAATTCCCAACGCTGTGCTTGGCTTGTTGTTCATGCTCAATAAATATAATCTCATTCTGAAAATTTCGTCCTCATGGATATAAGACTAACATGACTCTACATTCAAATAATCTGACCAAAAGTATCGAAATCAATATTGGGTTTATGCACGGTTGGGGCATGAACTCGGGTGCTTTTATGCAGCTAATTGATACTCTGAAAGGGCAACTGGTTGAGCGTTGTTCACGCGACACACGACGCATTAATTTTTACACTATCAGTTTGCCTGGGCATGGCGAAAAGCATGATCTCATGCCTGAGCCTTTCGACTTGCCCAGTATCGCAAATGCCATGAGTTCAGAGATTAAGGAAAACTCGATTTTGATCGGGTGGTCATTAGGCGGTTTGGTCGCACAATACTTAGCCAGCAAACAACACCCAAATTTGCGTGGTTTAATGACAGTGGCTTCGACACCTAAATTTCAGATGACTTACGATTGGTACGGCGTAAAACCAGAGGTTTTAGCCATGTTTATGAGTCAATTGAAACAAAATCATCACAAGACCCTAACGCGTTTTTTAGCGATTCAAATGATGGGCGTTGCAAATGCGAAAACATTGATTAAAGAAATCACGAACGCGATTGATATTTATCCAGCACCGAATATCAACGCGCTCTCTTGTGGCTTGAAAATTTTGCAAAATGCAGATATCAGGCACAACCTTAGGGATATAAAAATACCCACGCTGCGCACTTACGGGAGACTCGATAGCCTTGTGCCTTACAAATCTATTAATGCGATACAGCGCTTACAACCAGAAAGCCGTCATTTGATCTTTAAACATGCGTCTCATGCACCTTTTCTTACTGACGCCACTGAGTTTTCGAAGCACGTTATGGATTTTGTATGCGAGGTGTATGCTTTAACGCCATGATTATCATAAAAAAATAAAATTGTAAAAAATTACTAAAGTAATTCAGAATAATGCCGATAACTTTGATACGGCCAGTTGTATGGCGATAACTGTTTCATTATCGCGTTGCAATCAACTCATTGAAAAGCAGAAAATGGATACCTGCACCCTTTAGCAAAGAGGCTCTAAAAAATGACAAATGGTATTGATACTAGCAATTTATCAAGCGCCTTATACGCGGGTGTTAAAGGCTATAATCAGGGAGCGGAGCTAGTCAGGCAGGCCACCCTTGACTTGTCGTCAGCGAATAATCCAAATCGTGAAAAGCCAATAAATATTAATCAGAGTGCCGTGGAACTCATTTCGGGTAACCTGCAGGCGGAAGCTTCAGCGAGGGTAATTAAAACTGCTGATAGTACACTGGGCACAATTATAGACACTTTTGCCTAAGCGGCAGATTATGGCGTTTATTAACCCAATAAGCCAAATAAACTAAATAAGACGAGAAAATAAAAGTATAAATGAATATTGTAACGCCCATACCAAATAGCTTTGGCTATCCTACCAATAGTGTAGGAACGGACAGTGTGCGTCGAGAAAATGTGCTACGTGAAGCTATTCCCTCAGTAACGCAAGGTGATAAAAGTGCCGCTGAAAAGGGTCTTGGCAACGATGGTGACCGCAACAAGCAAGCTGCTAATCAGGCAAATTTACTGCAAAATCCTACTTATGACCGGCCATCAGTCAACCAATCCCTAGCTGAAAACTTCAATGGCGAAGCCGGCAAAGATAATGCGAATCAACAGAGTGCGGGCAAAGAAGGAGCCGAGTCAAAGCAGGAACAGCAGCAACAGCAAAGCGAAGATAAGAAAATTGCGGAACTGAAAGAGCGCGACCGCGAGGTACGCATACATGAGCAGGCGCACGCCGCCGTGGGCGGTCAGTATGCAGGAGCGCCGTCATTCGAATATGAAACAGGCCCTGACAATCAACGTTATGCGATTGGTGGTGAGGTCTCGATAGATGTTTCAAATGAGAACACACCTGAAGAAACAATCCTTAAAATGCAGCAAGTTAAGGCTGCTGCACTAGCCCCAGCAGAACCTTCGTCGCAAGATTACAAAGTAGCGAGCGATGCGACTCAAAAAGAGCAAAATGCGCGCAGTGAACTGGCAAAGAAGCGCAGCTCAGATGCCTCATCCTTGTTAGTCAATGAGTCTCCAGCGAGCTTAAAAACTCAAAAAGGCGAAGCAGTTGGTGGCGAAGGTCAACATGTTTTGAGAACCGATTCGGAATTGAGTGCGCAGGCACAGAAAACAGCCGCAGTTGTGAGTGGCTTTTATGCTGGTGTTGCAATGCAATCACAAAGCAGTATTAACTTTTCAGCATAGCTGTCGGTAGTTATACTGATGCAGGGCTTTCAATGCGGCAAAAAGGCTTGAAGTCCGCCCCAAACTCAACTGAAATATAGTGTGCTTTAAAACCAGTTTCTATAAAATAGGCTGTCTTTAATTTAAGGCTGGGACACTATGAGAAAAATCATCATTTTTGGAAACTCAGGCTCAGGTAAATCCACATTAGCCACAAAACTCCGAAAGAAAGGTTTAACTCATCTTGATTTGGACATTCTAGCTTGGCTTCCCTCGGATCCTCCTCAACGCAGACCCATACAAGAAGTAAGTTATGAAATTCAAACTTTTATGCGAGAAACATCAGAATGGGTTGTGGAAGGTTGTTATAGCGACTTACTCGAGTTAGTAAAACCTTTTGCGAGCGAAGCCATATTTTTGAATCTACCTACTCGACTTTGTATTGAGAACGCTAGAAAAAGGTCATGGGAATCTCATAAATATGAGTCAAAAGAAGCTCAAAATGAAAATTTAGCAATGTTGCTAGACTGGATCGCTGATTATACCGTCAGAGACGACGCCCTGTCGTATCGAGCTCACCGAGCATTGTATGACAACTTTCCTGGAAAAAAGACAGAGATTCTTGGCAATCAATAAAGCTGTGTGCGCTAAACCCAACATCGGGTTCTAAAAGCTCTATTGTCATTAAATTGAAAGAAGAGAACATGCCTACATTTGCCAGAGTGATTGAGTAAACAGCCAATTTCGTTTATGCTTTTTCGAATATTGAAGAAAAAAAGCTGTTTCAACATGGTAGACCCTAAAGAACCCATCAAACACGTATTAAGTCCATTTTCTTACGACGAATTTTTCAGTCACATATTGTCAAAAAGCATTTTCGTCCAAAAAGGCGAGAAGGGAAAGGAACGTGTTGCTATTGGTGGAAGCGATCCAAGAAAAGCACTGCTAGCGGATTATGCTAAATATGCACCAAATTTGACGTGTCATTCACATGCGCCGAATTCGCCCCCTCCTAAGGCTAGAACTGTTGGAAATGAGAGCGAATTTTTAACGTTAATTAAGCAGTATCATGATTTAGGGTACACCGTCCGCTTTCCTGATGTAACAGATCTTTCAGCCCCTCTAAATGATTTTACTCGCGCACTTGAAAAACAAATTGGTAATCCCGTTGGCGTGGTCGTTTTCTGGAGTGCACCCACTAATGCAGCCCCTGTGCACTATGACGAAGTTGATGTGATTGTCATTCAATTAGTAGGTACGAAGCAGTGGTACATTTCCAATGCACCCACAACCTTACCCAATAAATGGAAAAATACGGCAGAGGGCACGCCTCCATTTAGCGATTACCAAACAATAGACGTAGCGCCTGGCGATTTTATTTATTTGCCCAGAGGGACTGCACATACCGTAAAATCTACCAGTGAATCAATTCACTTATCTATAGGCTTTGTGCCTGTTACCGTGCGCGAAGGCATGAATGCTGTGCTTGACCACTTGTCTGATTTAGATATAAGACTTCGACAAAATATTGGTCATCGAGCTGACGATATCACTAACGCAGATAACCAGACTACAATTCACCAGCAAATTCGCCAAGGTTTAGAACATCTTTTAGCGCAGAGTCAATCTGATGCTTTCATCGAGGATGCGCTTAAGCGCAGACAAGCACATATGATTGCTGCGTTACCAAAACTTAAGCCCACCACGTTGGCATCGCCATTGCAGGCAAATACGGCAATAGTACACAGTCCACACGCGATGGTAGAGATGATCGCTACTGCCGATACTGTTGATTTTAGTCAACCGGGCGAGCATATTTTGGTGCATAAAGGAGCGCAAGAGAGTCTAACGTTTATTATCAACACCCCGCGTTTTCTGGTATCAGATATTCCTGGTGAGTTTGGTCTTGATGTAAAAGTTGCTCTTGTGAGTCGGCTTCTGAGTAGCGGTTTTTTACAGTTGGCGGTTTAGCGGGTGGAGCATTGATCTAGTTAGCCAAGTGAAGGCATTGCCATCAAAAAGAGAAGAAGACACTTATCTCTTGAACATCTTTTTTGTGGATAAAAAGAAAGCGCCAGAAGGCTCATACCCTCAATGTCATCGACTATTTGGTAAAAACAACGTTATCATCATTAATCGTTTTAAGAATTTGTATGTTCTTTATTTCCTCTGGAATTATCGTGGTTGGATTTTTATCAAGAATAACGAAATCGGCTTGCTTGCCAACTTCAATTGAGCCTTTTATCGACTCTTCAAAGTGTTGATATGCAGCCCACAATGTCATGGCTTTCAATCCTTCTAACGGTGAAATTTTATGTTCTTCGCCAAGCGTTTTATTCGTTCGAGTGACTCGGTTAACCGCGCTATCAAGAATTCTCATTGAATTTGGAAAAGTAACAGGTGCATCCGAATGAATAGTGAACGGAGATTGGGCTTCCTTGAACCATCCCGTTGGTGAAATATTTGTAGCGCGCTCAATTCCTGCTACAGAGTCACGATGCCAATCCCCCCAATAAAAAGTATGCATTGGATACAGTGCTGGAAAAATACCTAAATTTTTAAGCTTTTCAATTTGATCTTTACGAGTGAACTGTCCATGGATCATTACTGTTCGGTGATCACCAAGCGTCTGGTTCTCAGATATTTTTGATACAAGTTTAATTAACTGGTCAATAGCAGCATCTCCATTCGTGTGAACGAGCAATTGCCAATTATTCTCATAAGCTAAGTTCATCCATTTTAAGGCTTCGTCCTCTGAAAAAGCAGGGTATCCAGCATAATTGGCAGGTTGACCAGTAGGTGGTTTGTAGTAAGGTTGACTAAACCATGCTGTTTTCCCTTGAGGCGAACCATCGAATGTCAATTTTACCCCGCCCATCCGGAATCCATTGTGATATTGCTTTGACATCAATTCGCTATGCAAGATGGGGTTGTCTCCAAGTTCCTTAATATCGGGATAAGAAATGATATCGATATCAAATCCTACTGATGCTGCAATGCTTGGCAACACCTTAAGGGTAGCTAAATCAGTTTTACCTTCTTGCACTGTAGTGAAGCCGTTTGACAGGTAACTGTACTCCCCCGATTTATACAGTTTCACTAAGTCTTCTTGTGTAAAGTCCGGTATCAATTTAAAGAAAATCATAAAGTGTGCATTTTCTTGCATCACTCCATTGGGGGTTTTTCCATCGATTTCTCTTTCGATGACACCACCAGGAGGATTTTGTGTGTCAGCGTCAATACCCATCTGCTCTAGCGCCTTGCTATTATATACCCCCAAATGCCCAGACTGGTGCATGATAACTATAGGTAGTTCAGTAGTAACAGCATCTAAATCATGGCGGTTAGGATGACGTTTTTCTTCTAGCTGAGAGTCGTCATAATTAAAGCCAATAACCACATTGTAGTTTTTCACAATCGGTGACTTTTCGATAAACTCGCGCAACACTGCTTGCAAATCGGAAATAGAATTTACAGGCCCGTCTGGATTAGGGAGCAAATTCGCCACAATAGCCTGAGTCCCAACCCCCGCAAAATGACTATGAGCATCGATAAATCCGGGTACCAATGTTTTCATCTTGAGATCTATAACTTGGGTATCGGGACCTTTTAGTATTTGAACATCTTCTATGCTCCCAACCGCTACTATTAATCCATCTTTAGTTGCAACAGCTTCTGCTGAAGGATGGATATCATTCATCGTGATTACTTCGCCGTTGGTGTAGATTGTATCCGCAAAGTTCAACTGTTGTTGGCTGCACGCGGCAAGAAGTAACGCTAAACTCAGGTTTATTATTAGTTTTGATAATGTCATTATATTGCCTAAATTAAAGGGTTATCGCGATAGTAAATACACAGTCAGAGAGTGATAAAGCGGCAAAACGGTAAAAGCGGTGGCGAAACTTCCGTCACTTATGTTTTGGTCAATTATTAGATTATCAAGAATAAACGACATGACTGCTCTATTCAACACGTTTACACAACATCGGGAGGTGCTTGTATTGAAAGCTGAATTAGGCGGAATCTGTTTAGGAGAGCCGAAAAATATAGGGCAACATGCATTTTTACTAATTCAATCATTTTAATACGTTGTTTCTTTATTTAACTGAATCTTACTATATAGTTGTTACTTTATTCGGATGAATATTATCATTAAGTTTTATTGTTGAAACGTAAACTAGACCAAAGGTAAAAGGTAAGGCTTCTGTATGGACAACAATGCATTTGAGCGTCGATATATTCGGGAAAGAGCTGCACGTAAAAGTGCAGAAAAACTCCTTGAGGAAAAATCGATGGAGCTATATCTACGTAATCAGGAATTAGAAAAATTTAAAGATCATTTGGAAAACTTGGTCGAAGCAAGAACGTCAGAAGCAAAATTAGCCGCCGAGCAAGCTATTCAAGCTAACAACTCAAAATCTCAATTTTTAGCTAACATGAGTCATGAAATTCGCACCCCATTGACTGCCATTATTGGTTATGCGGAATTATTGCGTGACGATAAACCCGATCCCTCGATTATGGACGAACATTTGGCGACAATTATTGATAATGGTAAACACCTAAACAGTTTAATCGATGAAATATTAGATCTCACTAAGATTGAAACAAATAACTTAATCCTCGAAAACCGCCGTTTTAATTTTGCAGAATTACTCACTAAATTAAAGCAAATACATACACCTAACGCCAATTCAAAGTCACTAAGTCTATTATTTAACGTCAATTCTGGGATCCCTGAATGGCTTGTGTGTGACCCCACTCGCCTTAGACAAGTGCTGCATAACTTATTATCCAATGCGATTAAATTTACGCATCAAGGTAGCATAACACTGAGCGTTGAGACCCAATGGCACAGTAAAGAAATTATTTTTAAAATAACAGACACCGGTGAGGGTATAACCGAAGATCAACAAAAGAATATATTTGACAGTTTCAAGCAAGCTGATGCGAGCATTACTAGAAGATTTGGTGGTACAGGATTAGGTTTAAGTATTTGTAAAAGCTTAATCCATTTGATGGGCGGGCAACTCACTGTTAAATCGACTCCAGGCTTAGGTAGCGAGTTTACCGCCAGTATCACAAGCATGGCATTAGAGGGTGAATTGTTTGAATTACAGCCAGTTAGTACTCACGAAAAAACACCTGTAACCGAGATCCCAAAACTACAAGGAACAGTGTTATTAATTGAAGATACACCGATTAATCAAGTATTAATTACGCATTTGATAGAATCAACAGGCGCTGAAGTAGTAGTGGCCGAAAATGGTCAACAAGGCATAGAAAAAGCTTTGAATGAACATTTTGATCTGGTTTTTATGGATATCCAGATGCCTGTTTTAGATGGAAAAAAAGCCATTGAGGTTTTGATTAAACAAGGCTATCCGAAGCCGATCTATGCTCTTACTGCGAACGTCATGCAAAGTGATATTGATGAATATTACCATTTGGGGTTTAAAGGGGTTTTAGCTAAACCCATTGACTTGCCACTTTTATACGAGGCAATGAGGCAATGTCTCTGTATGGTAAAAAAAGTATAGACTGAACCTATGTAGAATTAAGTTCGTAGTAGGAGAGGAACATTTGCATACCTGGACTCTTTGCAGAAGCAGTATGAGGATGTAGATGGACCTGTTAGCAGACATCCTTTTCTATGTTGTAATATTATAGGCATAATCAAGATTACTTCTGATTCCTTACTGAGCGTTATAATTGCTGATGTACTGAGTTGCTGTAGAGTCGACAGGTCTAAAGTGATATTATTATTGGCTTATTACGTGATTCTTGAAATCGATTAAATAATGAATAGTGAGATTCAACGCCGAGCAGAAACTCACTTGCTTATGGCAGACGACGCTGAATTTATCCGACTGCTTGCGCAGTTATCTAAGCAAATGGAATAAAAATGAAAGGTATTGTCTTTACAGAGTTTATGGACATGGTTGAAGATGTGTTTTCACCAGAAGTCTTGGATTTAATTATTGAGAAAAGTGACTTACCCAATGGTGGGGCATATACTTCTGTCGGTGTCTATGACCATCAAGAGATTGTGCGGATGACACAGAACCTAAGTGAACACTCGCACATTCCGGTGGCCGAGCTACTCGAAGCTTTTGGTCAGCACCTTTTTGGACGTTTTGTAGTAAGTTTTCCAAGTTTTTTTGAAAATCAAAAACACAGCTTTGAATTTCTAAAACAGATTGACAGCTACATTCATATAGAGGTGAAAAAACTGTATCCTGATGCTCAACTTCCTCGTTTTTTTCACGAACAGATAAATCAGCAAACATTAGTATTGTATTATATCTCGTCTCGTCATTTCGAGGATTTAGCCGTAGGCTTAATCAAAGGTTGTATGTTGCATTTTAAAGATGAGGGCAACATCAGCCGTGAGTTGTGCAGTTATAAAGATCAGCAAGCAATTAAAATGACGATAGAACTGGCACATGCTTAACGTCGCTAGTTTTTCATGGCAGGATAAACAGCACATAATGCAGCTTATGGTTAACTTAACATTCTATCGTATCTATCATCTCTCTTTGATTTTTTTAGAATCCCGCCAAAAGTGGTAACTGTTGAGTAGATATAGGATGTCGTTTATTCTCGATATCAATCTCACCCGTTATTTTTTCTAACAGGACAATATTGATGACTATTTCTCTACTATTTTTTAGATTGCCTGTTGTCCTATTTTCTTTCTTTTTTATTAGCTCTGCAATGGCCAATAATACAGAACTGCAGTTTCTTGTAGGCGGCAAGTTAGTGGAAAAACTTTCGGTAGCAGAGCTGAAGGAAAAGATAAAATCCCATGAAGTGAATTTAACCAATTCTCTTGCAGGCGAAGAAAAGAAATATGAGGCTTTTTCTATTAAGGATGTTCTTAATGTGGTTTATGACACACAATGGACTTCTGACAAATATTCAGATATCGCCTTTATTGCGCTTGATGGTTATGAAGCGGTTAGCACAACGCGAAAATTGAATGAAGAGGGCGGTTTTATGGCCTTTAGAGACGCTGATATAGATCAAGGTTGGAAGCTTATTGGTAAAGCGAAGGTCAACCCTGGACCTTTTTTTCTTGTATGGACAGGAAACGAGCAAATAACTAGCAACGCCTATCCTTGGCCTTGGCAAGTTACGCAAATAAATCTTTTACGTTTTGAAGATCAATATCCTACCGTTTTTCCACAAGGCGCTACATTAGATTCTTCTGCCTATCGAGGCTTTTCCACGTTTCGAAAACGTTGTTTACATTGCCATTCTATGGACCGTATGGGAGGAAAAATAGGACCCGATCTAAATGCACCTCAAAGCATTGTGGCTTATCGCTCGGAGCGTATGATTAAGGAGATGATAAAGCATGCATCCACCTATCGTTATACGATTATGCCTGATCATAATGATCTATCGGACTCCGATTTAGATGACCTATACCACTACTTTCAGTTTCAAATGGCTAAAAAGCGCACTCATGATTAGGCAACGAGGATTCATGAAAAAGACAATTGTATCACTGGGTATGATATGACTGATAGACGCTTGCGCGGTAAAAAAAAACAGCCGTCGTCAGTAACGATTGTCTAAAAGGATGTAGAGCCATTTTATAAATGGGGAGAATGAAGCAAACATTAGCTGTTAGAAAATTTTGCTGTAACGTCAATTAAGTTATTCTGCCTGTTACCAACCAACGGAACATTCGAGACTGAGTTCTTGTTCAGCAAGCCTCACCTCATCGATGTATATGGCTGAATACTGTTTTATTCTCCGCAAAAATTAATATAATAAAAAGGAAACAAGCATGGTATTAGGCTTACTTTCAATCAGTTTAAATGTTGCTGATATTGAAATTTCAAAAGCATTTTATGAAAAACTGGGCTTTCATCAAATGGCTGGGCATGTGGATCAAAAGTGGGTCATTATGAAAGACGTAAACGACCAGGTCATTGGCTTATTCGAAGGAATGTTGGAAAAAAATATGCTCACGTTTAATCCTGGATGGGATGCCAATGCCCAAAACATCGATGATTACATAGATGTCAGGTACCTCCAAAAAATGCTGAGCGGCAAAGGCATTGATTGTGGTCAGATGATTGGTGAAAACAACAAGGGCCCCGCCAATTTTATGCTGACAGACCCCGATGGTAACCCTATTTTGATTGACCAACACAGATAAGTAAAATGGCATGATGTTGCGCTATTACAAAAGTTTGTAGTATTGTAGCAAAGTCATTCAAACCACTGAATGGCTCGATAGTCGAAACCAGCGGTTAAGGTCGGTTTTATCACTTCAAAGTAGGGGGATAAATCAAAATCCCTTGGCGTAAAATGACTAAAATGGCGTTTAGCTAGCAGCAATTCGTCGCTTAGATGAATGTTCCTTGTTTGATTTACTGCAAGCGGTTTTGCTGCACTATTGGCTTGCTCAATAATGCCATTTTCTGTATTCAAGTTATTGTCAGGCGTGGCATTATGGGTGGTCTGCAGCAACGCTTCATATTCGTCCCTTTGCATCGGTAAAATTGGATAATGAATTGACTGAAATGCTTGGGCTATTAATGTAGAACAAATTGCTTTCGTTGGGTCACCACTGCCAAAGGCCAACATTCTGCGCCGAAAGCGCTGAGGAATCGGAGGCGTTGGTAACAAATAACGCATTAAATCAAAAATATTTTTGGTGTCGTACTGATGCCCTAAGCGTTCAATGAGAAAACTCAATAACTTTGCGGCATCTTCTTTTGTGAGCTTAACTGGGCGACAAATACGTAGGTTAAATCCATCATACTTGTCTAAAGGCACGGTGATTACACCTTGAATCAAATCGGCCTCTAAAATAGGCTGTAAGCCGGGTTGTTCACCAATATAAATACACACATGTGACCATGTCGACTGCGTTAGGTATTTAATGGCTGAGCTAATGCGACTATCGCCCTCAACTAACAATAGATCGCCGGGTTGCAGATTAGCTCGCAGTTGTTCTTGGCTTAACACTGAAAAGGTTTTGTAATGCGCAGTGGGCTTAGTAAGGAACCTTGCTAAGCCATCGCCGATATAGGACATCACTGCACCCATGGTTATTTTTTCGCTTTTTTAAATGCGTCAGCAAAGGCATTGCCCATCATCGCGTTTCCAAAACTTTGCTTAGAGGCTGGTTTTTGGCCTGCAGGCGCAGTGTGGCTGCTTTGCGACTTGGGTCTAGTTGAACGCTCCGGTTTAGCCTTTGTTGCACTATTTGATGCCGAAGGCGTGTCATCCATGCGCATTGATAAGGAAATACGTTTGCGTGCAACATCCACTTCCATCACTTTTACTTTTACTACATCGCCAGTTTTTACAACGTCACGAGGATCGCTAATAAAGGTATTTGTCATAGATGAAATATGAACTAGGCCATCTTGATGCACACCGATATCCACAAATGCACCAAAGTTGGCTACATTACTAACAACACCTTCTAAGATCATGCCTTCTTTAAGGTCTTGCATAGTTTCAACACCTTCTTTAAAGCTGGCTGTTTTAAACTCTGGTCGTGGATCACGTCCTGGTTTGTCGAGCTCTTTTAAGATGTCTTTAAGCGTGGGTAAGCCAAATTCAGCGGTCACAAAATCTTCAGGATTAAGCAGTTTTAATAGCTCAGTGTTGCCAAGCATATCATTCACCGCTACTTTGGCTTTAGATGCAATAATATCAACCACAGGGTAAGCCTCGGGGTGAACGGACGACGCGTCCAGTGCATTTTTACCATTCATCACTCTTAGGAAACCAGCAGCTTGTTCGTACGCTTTAGGCCCTAACCTTTCCACTTTTTTCAACGCTTTACGATCGGCAAATGCGCCGTTGGCATCGCGAAACATGACGATATTATTCGCTAAGGTTTTGTTTAAACCAGATACGTGCGATAACAATGCTGGGCTCGCAGTGTTGAGGTCAACACCTACTGCGTTTACACAATCCTCGATAACCGTATCCAAGGATTTTCCTAGCTGACTTTGACTAACGTCATGTTGATATTGGCCTACACCAATTGCCTTAGGTTCAATTTTGACAAGCTCCGCCAATGGGTCTTGCAGGCGACGAGCAATGGATACTGCGCCGCGCAATGAAACGTCCATGCCAGGTAATTCGTTAGAGGCAAGTTCAGACGCTGAATAAACTGATGCCCCAGCTTCACTGATCACGATGCGCTGTAAGTTCAATTCTGGTTCAGCTTTCATCATTTCGTCAACCAGTTTATCTGTTTCGCGTGAGCCTGTACCGTTACCTATGCTGATCAAATCAACTTTGTGCTGTTTGCACAACATGGCTAAGGTACGCTTGGATTTATCCCACTGATTTTGTGGGGCGTGAGGGAAGAAGGTTGTGGTGTGGACGACTTTGCCCGTTGCATCAACAATAGCGAGTTTCACGCCAGTACGAATGCCTGGATCTAGTCCCATTGTTACCTTTGGACCTGCGGGTGCAGCCATTAACAAATCGTTTAGATTTTTGGCAAATACACTGATTGCTTCGGTTTCAGCTTGTTCACGTAAAGTGCCGAAAAGTTCAGTTTCCATGTGTAAAAGAATCTTGATTTTCCAGGTCCATTGAACCACTGAGCTTAGCCATTTATCGCGTGCAGAGTCGGTTAGGCGTAAGTTTAACGATTGTTCTATTAAGTCTTCGCCATGCGAACGACGAATGCCCTCTTCTTGCTGCGGGTCAGCATCGATATTAATCTGTAGGATGCCTTCATTGCGACCTCTAAACATGGCGAGTGCACGGTGTGATGGAATTTTTGCGTATTTTTCAGTGTAATCAAAATAGTCTTTATATTTTTGACCATCGGTTTCTTTGCCAGGTGCGACAACACTTTTCACATGCGCGTTGCGAGTAAGATATTGACGGACACTTTGCAGTAAATCGGCATTTTCGGAAAAACGCTCCATCAAAATAAACTTGGCACCATCTAATGCTGCTTTAGTATCAGCAACGTTATTCTCGAGACTAATATATTGCTCTGCTAGCGTTTCTGGTTGTGCATTTGAATTTGTGTAAAGTTCGTCGGCAAGGGGCCCTAAACCTGCCTCAATGGCAATCTGGCCTTTGGTGCGTCTGCGCGGTTTATAAGGTAAATATAAATCTTCAAGCGTGGTCTTGTTGTCCGCCGCAAGTAGCTTTGCTTTCAATCCATCTTCTAACTTGCCTTGCTCGTCAATAGATTTAAGAATGACTTTACGACGAGCTTCTAAGTCACGCAAATAACCCAAACGTTGCTCTAGCTTGCGCAGTTGAGTATCGTCTAGCCCTTGCGTTGCTTCTTTGCGATAGCGAGCAATAAAAGGCACGGTAGCCCCTTCATCTAATAGAGCCACAGCGGCTTGAATTTGTTTTGGCGACGCGTTTAACTCGGAAGCAATTTTCTCGATGATCATGAACAACTCAATTATAGAAATAGACGATTTGATTAAATAAGGCGCTTTGCATACTTATTGTCACTCTTATTGAAATAAATGCTTCGCCAACAATTAACGCTATGAGCGCTAGCACATAGTTTGCTAACGCGGGGCAGCAGATATTGCACTAGCTCGCGATATGTTGCAAAGCGCAGAGGCTTAACGTTTAAGAATGTGATTATAGCATTCAGTGATAGCGGTTAAAGCACTTTATGCATTAATATGTAGGAATTGAAATTAACACTCGTTTACTTTGGATAACTATTTGAAAACTAAACTGATCACACCCGAAGGTTACACAAAGCTAAAAGATGAGCATGATTACCTGTGGTACACCAAGCGACCAGAAATTACTAAAATAGTTACGTGGGCGGCAGGTTTGGGCGATCGGTCAGAAAATGCTGACTACACCTTTAACAAGCGGGTATTACGGCAAATTGATCGCCGCGTCCGATTTCTACGAAAGTTACTGCCTGAATTATCAATCGTGGAGTATCGCCCAGAACAGGCAGGTAAAGTGTTTTTTGGCGCTTGGGTGGAAATAGAAAATGCAGCTGGCGATTCTAAACGATTTAGAATTGTAGGGCCGGAAGAAATTTATGGGGATGTGAAAGACTACATTTCCATAGACTCTCCTATGGCTAGAGCTTTGCTGAAAAAAGAGGTGGATGATGCTTTTACGGTAAAAACGCCGAACGGCACAAGCGAATGGTATGTTAATTCGATTGAGTATCAGCAAAATTAAGTATGAAGAGAAAATGCTATACAAGTATCGGAATATTTTTCAAACTCAATACACAAAGCAATGCCGAGGCTTCAAAGCATCGGCGTTTTTTCGACTATAAGCCTACGAGATAATTTTACCGCTATTTTTGATACGTAACCTTTCCACCGACAATAGTCATTAGGTTTTCTGATGTCAAAATTTCTGCTTCTGTAACCTCAAGCCAATCTCGGTCAAATATGGTAAAATCTGCATATTTGCCAACCTCTACTGACACACGGATATCTTCTTGAAATGCGCCGCGCGAACCCAGTGTACCGTCGATGTAAACTTTAATACCCCGTAACTCAAACATGTTGTCGGCTGTTGCTTCGCGGCCACGCTTCAACAGCGTTGCCGCTTCTGCGACATTTGCCGCAGCGTAGATGCGGGTGGACATATTACCTTCGGCGTGGATCTCCTTCATAATGTCGACGTTAACGTAAGGCATTCCGGCGTCTTGAGTATTGGTCCAACCAAGCTTAGCGTTTTCATACATTCCCTGTACAAGACTGTCTTTTTTATATGCGCGTGTTTTTGCTGGGATGATATCTCGAAAAATATCCATTGCAGTCGCTAGAATATAGCCGTTCGGGTTACCCTCTGCATCACGCTCAAATTTACCGCCAAGTGGGTCAGGAGAATCTTTATTAATACCAGCGAGTGCTAGCGCTCTCGAATTGACCAGCGCAGAAACCCCGTCCGCGCGTGGCATAAATAGCGGTTTATCAGCTGTAAATGGATCAACATCTTGTTTGCTAAGAAATCTTTTCTCATCCGTCCATTCTCGTTCAATCCAGCCTCGCCCCTGTACCCATTCATCTGCAGGTACGCCTTCTGAGTATGCTTTAATGGCATCAACAGTTTCTGCTAGTGTTGCAATACCAAAGAGGCTTAATGTTTTTGGCCGCTGGCCAATACCTTCTACGTGCTGATGACTGTCGGTAAAGCCTGCATAGACATATTTCCCAGTCATATCCATGATTCGGGCGTCACCGCATATGTATTGAGCCGCATCGGCGTTTGACCCGACAAATATAATTTTGTCACCAAGCACCGCTGTGGCCTCAGCAGTCCATTGAGCCTCGTTCGCAGTATAAATTTTTGTATTATGAAGGACTAGATCCGCGCTAAGACATTCCGCTGACATTCCAGTTTCATGCATGTTGTCTCTAGTGCAAGAGAGCAACATGAAGCTAAGCCCCAGTAAACCTAATACTCTAGAATTATTTTGAATAAACAAATTGTCCTCCTACCAATATATTTTTAAATCACAATAATCGGATATAAAAAACATGCAACAAGAAATGTGCGGCCAGTAGATTAGAATTATCACAGTCAGTCGAACTTGCAATCGGAACGTTTTACATCTTGAATTCTCAAACAAAAATGGCGTTTGTTAGCGGTGCAATTGCGACATAACAGTGCACTTAGCTAGGATAAACACCATTGAAACATAGCTCTGAAACCTCAAATTATTGATTTATATTAAATAAATTTGGCTTAAAACCTTGGCAAAAATCATGCTTAATATAGATCTTTAAACCTTTGGCTTCGTTGATACCACTTTTGAAATGAGACCTTCGATTTACAGTCCAAAAATTAATAACCGCACCGTTAGCTTGGAAGTCCGCAATGGCTTTTCAGTTTATTAAGAAAGAAAATGGAGACAAAACGTGAAAATAAAAAATGTAAAAATGCAGTGTCATAAAAAAATAAGTTTAGTAAGAAGACTGCTATTGCTATGGCTATTTCATTACCATTGATGACAACAGTGTCAATTCAATCATTCGCACAAGAACAAAAAGCGGAAGATACTGTAGAGAAAGTCATTGTTACTGGTACAAGAATGATGAACCGTTCTGCCGCTGACTCACCTGTTCCTGTTGATATTATCAGCGGCGATGAATTTCGCCAGAACTCCTCTGCGGATGTTCAGGATATGCTGCGTACCGCGGTGCCGTCATTCAACGTGAATAGTCAACCCATCAGTGATGCTGCAACGATTGTAAGACCGGCAAATTTACGTGGACTTTCTCCGGATAACGTATTGGTATTAGTGAATGGAAAGCGTCGCCACAGAGGTTCAATAATTTCATTCCTTGGCGGTGGTATTTCTGATGGTGCTCAAGGGGTAGATATTTCCGCCATTCCATCAATGGCGTTGAAGCAGGTTGAAGTTTTACGAGATGGTGCGTCTTCACAATATGGTTCAGACGCCATCGCCGGTGTACTTAACTTTATTCTCAAAGACGAGTCAGAGGGTTTTGAAGTCGTAGCTCGCTACGGTTCCACTTATGAAGGTGACGGAGATAACTATACTATTGCGGCAAATGCAGGATTACCGCTCGGTGATTCTGGTTTTGTAAACCTAACCGCAGAAATAAAAGACGTTGAAGGTACCGTCAGGTCGATTGTCAGAAGCGATGTTGCCGGCATGATTGACGGTGGTTATTTGCAAAGCTCTGATTTTTTGACAATTAATTCTTATACGGACGAAGTCCCGCAGTACTGGGGAACGCCAGATGTAGAAGGCGATGTAAAGCTATTTATCAACTCGGCATATAAGATCAACGATAAAGCGGAACTGTACTTGTTCGGTAATTATGGTGAAAGAGAAGTCACCGGTGGCTTTTTCTATCGTAACCCTGTTACTGAAGGTAGCCAGCGTGGAGGCGTTTACGCTGGCCCGAGGGTCAATCCTGCAACGGGTCTTGTAGACCCTAACGGTGTTCACTCTGTACTAGTGGGAGACCTTGATGGAGGTAGCTCATGTATAGATGGTATCCCTATTAATGGTGTCATCCCAGACGCAGGTTTCCTTGCTGAAGTAGCAGCCTCGGCCAATTGTTTTTCGTTTATTACTGATATTCCAACCGGTTTTGTGCCTAGGTTCGGCGGTAACAACGAAGATCAAGCAATTACTGTCGGTGTTCGTGGTGAACTCAGTGTCGGTACAGGTCTATCGTATGACCTAAGTGCGCAGCGAGGCTCTAACAAAACGGAATTCTTTATTCGCAACACCATTAATGCTTCACTTGGTCCTGCTACACCGAGAGATTTTGTGCCAGGTGGTCAGGAGCAAACAGAAACTCAGTTTAATTTAGACTTTGTATATGAAGTGGATGCTGGTTTTGAATCTGAACTTAACATCGCTTTTGGTGCAGAGTACAGAAAAGAAGAGTTTGACCTATTTGCTGGCGACGATGCCTCTTTTGCACTTGGTCCACTAGCTAGTCAAGGTTTCTCATCAAGCTCAAATGGCTTTGGTGGCTTCCCGAGAGACACCTCAGCATCTCAAGACAGCACGGCTTTCTATGTGGATGTTGAAGCTGACGTTACAGAACAATTGACGCTTGCAGTGGCCGTACGAACCGAGGAATTCAGTGAATTTGGAAACACTACAGATTTTAAAATCGCCAGTATTTTCCATGTAAGTGATGATTTCCGAATTCGTGGTGCAATCTCTACCGGATTCCATGCTCCAACAGCGGGGCAGGCCAACATAACCAACGTAACCACACAGAACGTTCAAGGTGTGCTTGTTGACCAAGGTACCTTGCCGCTTTCTTCGGCAGCGGGTCAGTTAGGTGCTGATTTCATAGCGAGTGCTGGGAACGGTCGTCCTTCGCTTGGTCCTGAGGAGGCTAAAAACTTCTCAATTGGTGTTGGCTTTGATGTCGCAGGTTCAGTTTGGACAATTGATTACTACAATATTGAGTTAACTGACCGCGTTTCACTTGGTGCTAATGTAGATTTTCTTGACGCACTGAATTTTACTGGCGGCGTCGGTTCTAACTTTACATCAGTATCTGAGGCGCTAACAACTTTGGACGCGCAGGGTGTTATCGATCGTCAGCAATTTGTTGGCCTAGATGACCTATCTGAATTTAGATTTTTCTCTAATAGCTTTAGTACGACCACCACGGGTATAGATATTGTCGGTAACTATGCATTTGATTTGTGGGGTGGGGATTCTAGACTTACTGTCGCGGCAAACTACAACAAAACTGAAGTAGATAGTGTTGGTACGATTAATCCTATTAGTGCAGGGCGCGTTGCAGCAATTGAAGACTTGCTGCCGAGTACGAGAGCTAATATATCGTGGTCGCACACGGATGGTCAAATCAGAACCTTGCTACGTGCCAATTATTACGGTGGGTGGGATGATACTGGAAATGGCGTGAATGGAATTGATGCTGAAGTATTAATTGATGCACAAGTCGCTTATCAATTTAACGAGCAGCTCGAGTTTGTGGTTGGTGTAGATAACCTTCTTGACGCCTACCCTCAGAAAAACCCAGGTGCGGGTGGTTCGGGTCAGCTGTATTCTGAGTCAAGTCCATTTGGTTTTAATGGCGGAACTGGGTACTTGCAAGCCCGTTATACTTACTAAGAAATATACTTCGCTTGTTACAAAGCCACTCGCATAAAAACGAGTGGCTTTTTTTATCTCGGCTTTTCAACACATTCGCGCTAGCATAAGGCGGTAAATACTAATTGGGTTACCATCACGCTATGTTGAACAAACTCTTTATATTGGTGATCAAAGGGCTACTGACTGTACTTCCTTTTGTCATCACAATTTATCTATTGACGTGGCTTATCAATACGACCGAGGGGGTACTTTCTCCTCTTATATCTGACGCTTACTATTTCCCAGGATTAGGCATTGTCCTAGCCTTATTAGTATTAGCCTCTATTGGCATCGTGGTGAATTTATATGTAGTGCGACTGATTATTGAACACGCAAACACACTGTTTGATAGAGTACCTTTGATTAAAACCTTATTTGGTGCCATTAAAGATGCGGTCGATTTGTTTCAAATTAAGAAAGACCAAAACACAAAAAAAGCCGTTTCTGTGGAGGTTTCCGATGGTGTGCATTTAATTGGGTTTATTACCGGTGATTCAATTGCCGACGTTTTATTTCCCAAACAGAATAAGATTGCTGTTTATATTCCTTTCAGTTATCAAATAGGCGGCTACACCCTGTATCTTGATGCCAATAAAATAACCGAATTGTCAGTTGATGTTGAAACTGCCATGCGTATTGCTGTGACCGGAGGCAATTCGATTAAGCCAAATAAGTGACCAACAAAAACAAGCTAACAACGCTAATCTGCATTCTTGCCAGCCAGCAGTTGGCTATTTACCGAGTATTATAAGCAGTGAATAGTTGTAAGCAACTATTCACTGCATTTGCTATAACAGCTCGGTTTTCTGGGGCATACTGCGCCTCGAGCACAGATAAGCCGAGCGTCTGTTTCAATGCCACGTTCAACCCAATTGATATTTAGAATGCGAGCCACACTAGATAATTGCGACTTAATACTATTGGGGATAGCTGACGCCCCCCCACCTTTCACGCAGGCTTGTTTCAAGTCCTCGGCAATAGACGCCGAATCGCCGCCTTGCGCATCAATGGCCGGGTTTAAGTCAATACCTGTGCATAGTACGTGATTGTTGTCCGCCATGTCTTTCACATTGGTTGATTCACAGCAATAAATTCTCGGCTCGTCGCCTACATTCAGAATAGATATTTGCGCACTACTTCCTATAACTGGGGCATTTATCATGCGAAATACGGCCCAATGTTGGCACGGGTCCTCTACTTCCCGCATATTGCCCCAAGGCAATGGGATCCCATTACCGCGATATACCGCTTTGAGTTTACCAGGTGCGTAAGCATCAAAATAGTGCCAATGGCGATAGGACGAAACAGCGGTCATTCGGCGCATAGCAACTGAAGCAGATACCCCAACCTGCTCATGCGTCTTGATTTCATAACCCTGACGGTCGAGTAGCTGCCTAAAAGGGACCTTTGGGCAAAGTAATGCTCCGGCAAAAAAACTAGATTCAAAATCCCGCCATGCATGCAAGATATCTTGCGCATTTAAAGTTGACGATTGTTTTGAATAACTGTCGTCGTCTGAAAGCGTGTTATTAGGGTTAAGACCGGTTAATAATACGCTTTTTAAACCGTCTCTGTTGTGTAGGACACTGTGCCCAATGTGCACGGCAAGATCGTATTTCAAACGGTTGGTGAATGACTTTAATATTTGATTAATGTAAATGGTGCCGGGCGAGTCAAAAAAACTGGTGACCAAACCGTTATTGCTATTGGAGGGTGTAGCACCTATTTCAATTGCGATCGCGGCGGGTAATTTTTTGAACCACTTTATAGTTAAGCCCTGTTTTTTTACAATTTCAAATAAATCGTCAACGCTCAAGGGCATGCGTTTCAAACCCACTTCTTCAGCAGCGCGTTCTAAATCTGGAAAATGATTTTGATGGTGCTCTTGATGTGCACGAATGAGTAAATGAGCAAATTGGCGTCCACTGGTGCCTGTTTGTGACAACATTTCAGGGATAGCAATTTGTAATATTTCATTTGAAAATAAAAAGCTAGGTTCAAGTGCTATGCCGCTAATGCCGCCGCGATTCCCCTTAACTGGAATGATAGATTTATCTTCTGGAACATCATCTAAAAACCAATCCATGGGTTTTTGAAATACGGAGGCAATGACCATTAACATGTCTTCGCTCGGTACACGTTTCCCGCGTTCAATCATTGATAAATAAGAGACAGAGGGAGCAATTTCAGCATTTATTCTAATACAGCGAGCAGACAAGTCTTCCATTGTTAGATTGTTACGCTTTCGTAAGTTACGAATTTTCGTGCCCATTAAATGCGATTTTCGAATCAATGATTTTGTATTTTTCACTTTTGGCACCACCATTTATTGTAAAATTAACACTGTATAATTTTTTTTGTAAAATTTGATAAGCGATTACTTTATGCTCTACATCAAGTCAAGTAAAGACACTTTTTAAGCGTTATTTGCTTATTCAGATAACAATAGGTTTAGGTTATTTGCAAACCTTCACAATGATCAGAGCACAGCAAACTAGCTGCATAATGCTAAAGGACGCAATTTTCAACGATTTGAATGGGGATGATTACTGTATTGATAAGGAACTACTAATTTGGGTCCGTCGTGCTAATCCAAGCATATACAGGAAGATCAGAGCACATTCGCTCCGTAAGTCATTGAGTATGTCAGTTCAGGTTGATAGTTTAAATTTCACTACCTTCATGTTGCCTTGCTAAGTCATCAAGGTCGGAACAAGTATAATCAAATTTACCCACTTCATATTCATAAGATACCGAAACGGAATTAGAGGCTTTGAATAGTTTTGCATTCACATCTCCCTTTGACCAGTGCTTAAGTTCGTTTAAAAAACGATTAGCGACTGATGCAGAGGCAAATTGATAGCGAATTTCATTAATCATAAAACAAATAATGCTCATGTATGTTGGGGCGGCTTATGTTCGTCATTTTTGCGCTTGAGTCAAGCAAAGAAGTTACTGCTTTGCAGTAGCGAAACTAAAACCAATAACTGGGAGGCGCATTCCACTTGGAACAACAGTCCTATTTGTACCTAAATTAGACATGTATTTTTATATAAACGAAACAATAAGGTATAAATATCTATATGTGTAAGTTTGTGATTACATTGAGTAAATGTTATCAAAATGTAATTAAAAATGAATGTTGACATTTAGTTTGCTACACTACAGCAGGGGAACGTTAGTGACATATAAAAATAAAAAATATTAATTTAAACATAGGCTTAATGATTATTTAATCTGTAGCTAGTCTATTTTTTTGAAATCATAGTGCTTGATACTACTTGTAAATTGCTTGTAAATCGACCGCTTAAATTGAGATAAACGAAAAATTTATAAACCAATAAAAAAGAGTGTGCGTAATTTAGTATATTTAAAAATACCAAACATGCTTTTTAAAAGATGGCCAACAAATTTTCTCATCGCCAAAGAGCAAGGGTCCTAGCAGAGCACCTATAAGAAATGGGGTAATACAATAATGCATATAAACGATCAAAACAGAGAACAGCTTCAGCCGATTTCTTTGGCGCAACAAGTGCTTCTAGTCATTGGGTTCGTTATTTTTATCACGGGCTTGTTTTCGATCGGATACGCACTACTTGCTTCTTTCTTGTTGCCGGTTTCAAACAGCACCTTACTCGTCGCTGTTATTGGACTGCTTGGTACATATTTTGGTAGAAAGATACTAAGAAGTGGGAGAAAATAAATAACCCTCTAAAACACCCGATGGTAATCATGTAGAGGGTTATGAG
>CBFIAR010000012.1:0-105609 GCA_965660625.1 Glaciecola sp.
GGGTTGGGCCACCATTTCTCCATAAATATCATCAAGTTATCTCAACTCAGACCCGCCGATTTATGGATTTGGGTCTCGCTCTACTTTGGCTGATTGGCTGAAAAATTTTCTGCTGCTGTTTTGCGCTGAGTCGCCCTCTACGTAATCTTGCTCTCTGCCCATCACCCGTCATAACAGTTTGGCGAAATTTTGCCCCAGAATGTAAATATGGGCCACTCAGGGTGGACGGGGACGCAGTTTTTCGAGTTTTTTTGCCACACTTGCCTGCACACCATGCAAGGATGGTTAAAAGCAAACAATATAAAAAGTCAATCTACTACAAATATAATGGATAAATGTTGATGCAATTTAGCAGCCGCTAATGGCAATTTTTATCAAACTTTTACCTGCGCCAAAGGCAGCGATAAAAAGACAGAATAATCAGAAAATAAAGTTTAAAGCAACACATTATCTACTTTTTCCAGAACGGCTTCAGGGTAATGCCTGATAACGGTGGTCTCAACTGAGGGAAGTTTCTCATTCGGCACATCCAACAACATAAGCAATTTACCTTCCTTAATAGCGGCTTCAAATTCTTTATGCCGTGTATTGGGCACATCGAGAGCGATCATACTGCCAAGCCATGAACCTACGCCTGCACCAGCCGCAACACAGGCAAGGATCGCACCACCACTTAACGCTATACCTCCTGGCAAAACAAGGGTGGCAAGACCTGCCAGCAAGCCCGTTGAACCGCCAATTGCAATACCTCGCTCCAAGCCTGCAATAAAATCACTTTTTTGTAATAACGTAGCTTCAGGCAAGTCTTGGAGTTGAATGCCTTCCTTGGAAATTATATGAATATGCTTTTCCTCCATATCGGAATGAGTAAGTTCATCAACGATTTTACGTGCCATATCAATATCCGGTATTAAAAAATAAATACGTTTCATGCTTGCACCCTCTGCAATTAAATTGGCTCAGTATATGAGGTTTTTAATGTCTAAAATTGACTTAGCTCAACAAAACAACTGTGAATTATTGTAAAAACGAACACGTCTATTTGGCCCCTTCATTTTTTAACAGCCAAATAAAGCCTTATTGGATGCAAAATGAGCGAATTAACATGGATTGTAGTAAGCGGTTTGTTAATGAGCGCTATTGCGCTAACTGGCAGCCTTACGCTATTACTGCGAAAAAATACCTTACATAAAATTATGATACCGCTAGTCGCGTTTGCCGCAGGTTGCCTTATAGGAGGTGCCTTCTTCCATATGATCCCAGCGGGACTCGCTCATTCTGGATTTAGTTTGTCATTCTTTGTTTGGATTGTGTTTGGCTTCTCTAGTTTTTTTGCCCTTGAACAACTTCTACATTGGCAGCATTGTAATCGGACTGAAAGCGATTCAAAACAACCATTAGGATATATGATTCTGGTTGCAGATGCTCTGCATAATTTATTGGGCGGTTTGGCTATTGGTGGTACTTTTCTGATCGATATTAGGCTCGGTATTACAGCTTGGCTGGTCGCAGCCGCTCATGAAATTCCTCAAGAGCTTGGCGATTTTGCGGTGCTCATCCACAGCGGTTGGTCAAACCGAAAAGCGTTATTATTTAACGTTTTGTCAGGTTTGACCTTCTTAATAGGCGGTTTAATGGCATATCTGTTTGCTGGACAGATTGATATTACCTTTCTGTTGCCCTTAGCTGCGGGGAACTTTTTATATATCGGCGCATCGGATCTTGTGCCAGAGGTAAATAAACAGGGTTCAGACGTAAATAACTGGGTCTACTTTTTAGCTTTTCTTGTCGGCGTTCTCTTAATGTTATTATTTAAAATAGTCTCTGAATAGTGATGACCTGCAGTAGAATATGAGAACAGAGTAGGATTCTACATTTTAGCTTTCAATCATGTGCTTGGTCAGTTAGTTATGTCGTGTGGACTCGATGGAGCACATCAGGCACTAAGAACTAAAAATCAGCAATATTAGATAAGGTACATATACTACTTATCACAATCACCGAATTGGTTCTACTGATGCGTCTATTTCGTACTTCTAGGCCCGTATTCGCGCCAGAAATTATCGATTCAAGTAGACGACCAACTTCCGTTAAAATACTTGCGGCCACTGCGTCAAACCTTCCTATCAGGGTTTACTCCCAGTAAAATTAACGATAACCAAACAATTAATAAGGTAAAACGGGTTGTTAGTTTTATAGAAGTTAACGTAGTTATTTAATACACCTGTTGTCACTAGGTTGATAAATTGAGCAGCTTATTTTTTTAGTAGGCGTATTAATTACCTTGTTCCACTCAATTTATCAGCTTAGACAGCATATTTATTTAATAATTTTAGATGGATGTTTATTCAATTAAGGTTCATTTAAGGTTGACTGATTAGACTCTCCAGATTGTTGCATCTCAGGATAGTTTATGAATATTAAAATCAGTTATTATTTCATCATGTTAGGCTTATTTAGTTTAAGTGCCGTCTCACCTGCAGTGGCCATCGAAAAAGGCCAACCTGCTCCTTCAATTACCTTAAAATATGCCCAACAGCAAAATGTTCTGAGTGATTACAAGGGCAGTGTAGTTTATTTAGACTTTTGGGCATCGTGGTGCAAACCTTGTCGACGTTCGTTTCCGTGGATGAACGACATGCATCAAAAGTATGCTAATCAGGGTTTAAAGGTTGTCGCGATTAATTTGGATGCTGAGCCTGATTTAATTGCTCAGTTTTTAGACAAAGTACCCGCAAAATTCCCAATTGCCTTTGATGCCGAAGGCACCACGGCAGAGACCTATGAAGTAATGGGAATGCCATCAAGCTATTTAATTGATCGTAACGGGGTATTGCGGGCAATCCATCAAGGCTTCTTTGTCGACAAACAAGCTAAATACGAAAAAGAAATTCAAACCCTCCTCGCAGAAAAAGGATGATTTTATGAAACCGAATATATTTAAAAAGCAAGTACTGAAGATTATTGCGGTTGTAATATTACTGCCTCTTGCCGGTTGTGCCAATTTAGGTGTTAAGCCTTGGGAACGTGATTTGCTGGCTAAAGATGGAATGGCACTCAATGCCGAAGGCGTTGATTTAGGACTTGATGATCATATTTATTTTAGTAAAGAAGCTACCAGTGGTGGACGATCGTTTGCAGGTGGAGGTTGCGGGTGCAATTAACAAAATCAGGCTCTATAGCAGCAGCATTAGCTGGTGCAACCTGTGCCTTGTTAGGGCACTCTCCAGCAGTTCAAGCACAAGACGCATTAAAAGATTGGAAATTTGATACCGCAATTTTATTGTATAGCGAAGTTGATCGGGTAAGCCTTGCTGAAGGTGTTATTAACGCGAGCAAAACGTTTAACGATGATAGCGTATTTAATGCAAAAATCGCGCTTGATGGTTTAACAGGAGCATCAGCAAATGGTGCTGTGTCGCAGCCTAACGCACAGACATTTTCTGGCCCTTCGGGCAACGGAAGTTATAACACGCCAGCGAATACTGTGCCTTTAGATGAAACGTTTAAAGACACTCGTGTACAAGTTTCTGGATCATATTTACAGCCATTTGGGGACTCTTGGCGTGCGACTGTTGGCGGTAACGTATCATCTGAATATGATTATTTGTCAATTGGTGCCAATGGTCTCATTGAAAAAGATTTATATCAACGTAACACCACAATATCGACTGGCTTGTCATTACAGTTCGATACTATTAAGCCAGTTGGTGGCGTGCCTACTCCTTTAGCGAGCATGTCGGCCAGCGCTAATAGCTATGATGACGATGACTACACTACCTTAGTTAGCAATCAAGGTGTCTACGAGGATGATGAACATGACGATGACGATGGCGGTCATGGCGAGGCCAGTACCGATAATAAAACGACGGTTGATTTTATTTTAGGCGTGACGCAAATAGTTAACCGTCGTATGTTAATGCAAGTTAACCTAAGCTTGAGTCAAGTGTCTGGTTATATGACTGACCCCTACAAAGTATTAAGTGTCGTTAATACCCAAGGATTAACGCAAGATGTTGTTTACGAAGGCCGTCCTGACAGCCGCACTAAGCAAAGTATTTATTGGCAAACCAAATATGCCCTGGACAATGGTGTTGCTGATGTTTCCTATCGATATGCAACGGATGATTGGAACCTTACATCTCACACTATTGACTCTCGATTAAGAATGAATTTTGGTGAAAGTAGCTACTTACAGCCTCATGTGCGCTATTATCAACAAAGCGCAGCTGAATTTTATCGTCCTTTCTTACTAGAGAGTGAGGTATTACCGGCATATGCCAGTGCCGATTATAGAGTCGGGGAAATGACAGCCTTCACTCTAGGTCTAAAATATGGCCAAAAGCTCGAAAATGATAAAGAATGGGCCGTTAGAGTTGAATATTATCAACAAAACCCTAAAAATGCTGGTTACGATGAACCTGGGCTCTTAAAAGAGCAGGAACTTTACCCGAGTATAAAAGCGATGATGGTGCAGTTTAATTATCACTTTTAATCAACGAT
The DNA here is from genome assembly GCA_965660625.1 of Glaciecola sp. Classification (GTDB taxonomy): domain Bacteria; phylum Pseudomonadota; class Gammaproteobacteria; order Enterobacterales; family Alteromonadaceae; genus Glaciecola. The sequence continues at coordinate 4,504 of CBFIAR010000012.1, forward strand.
AAGTTAGTTGGTAACACAGGAACAAAGGAGTAATATTTGAGAACTGTCCTAACTGCATTTCAGTAATGTCACAGTATCAATATATTGCTCCAAACCTTCTATACTGAGTGGCCTGCTAAATAAATAGCCTTGAAAATATAAGCAACCTTGTTCGGTAAGATAGTTTTTCTGCTCTACAGTTTCTACCCCTTCAGCAATTACCTCAAAGCTTAGGGACCGCCCTAAAGCTATGATTGTTTTAACAATAGCTGCATCATGCTCGTCGGTAAAAACATCGCGTACAAAAGTTTGATCGATTTTTATTTGATTTATAGGTAATCGTTTTAGGTAAGACAGCGACGAATACCCGGTACCAAAGTCATCCAGCGAAAATCTTACACCATGATTTTTTAGTAGATCCATCTTTTGGCTCATTTGGTCAGAATCCTGCATAAGTAAACTTTCTGTTATTTCGATTTTCAGGCGATTTGCTGGCGCACCTGTATTTTCAAGTACTGCCAACACCTGGCTCACAAAGTCTGATTGACGGAACTGTAGGGTGCTGACATTGACCGAGATAGTCAGATCACGCCGTTCAGGGATGCTAGACCATGTCCTTAGCTGTTTGCATGCACTCTTTAATATGAGTATACCAAGTGGAATAATCATTTGATTCCCTTCAGCTACGCTAATAAATGATGCTGGTGACAACAGACCCTGAGTTGGATGATGCCATCGAACTAAGGCCTCTACCCCTTGCACTTTGCCGTCAACGTGAACCTGCGGTTGATAACAAAGAAAAAACTGCTCCTGTTCTATGCCGACTCGTAAATCTGATTCAAGTGCTGTGCGAGCAGACAGCACGGCCTGCATTGCAGGATCGAAAAACCGCCACGTGTTCCTTCCTGCTGCTTTCGCTTGATACATCGCCAGATCGGCATGCCTGAGTAACTCATCCATTGTTGTTGAGTTCTTGTCAAAAATAGAAATACCGATGCTAGAAGTACTGTGATGCCACATATCCAATAACAAATAGGGCTCATTGAGTAACTTAATAATTTTTTCTGCTACTCCTTTTGTTAGTTTAGCTGCCAATTCACCATTCTCGCTGAGATTTTCAATCAACACGACAAATTCATCCCCTCCTATCCTTGCAACGGTATCCCGCTCTCTCACACAAGAACTTAAGCGTTCAGCGACCTGCACTAAGAGCTTGTCACCTAATGCATGACCCGAGGTATCGTTAAGATTTTTAAAGTCATCAAGATCAATAAACATAACTGCACCGATACGGCCACTGCGTTTACATGACAGTAATGCTTGCTTTAGCCGATCCATTAATAAACGACGATTAGGTAATTGAGTCAATGAATCAAAAAATGCTAGATTACGGATTTCCTCTTCTGCCGCTTTACGTCGACTAATATCAGTAATGTTACACACATAATTAGTAATATTTCCTTCCTTATTTCTAATCATTGTGATCGACATCAGAAGCGGCTGGCGCCGACCTAATTTGTGACGATTCAATATTTCGCCCTGCCATTGGCCAGTCGCTTCGATGGATGCTAGCATTTCACTGTGGTACTTAGCGTCCTGCTCTTCCGATTCAAAAAACGCCGGTGTTCTGCCAATAACATCTTCGAGGGCATAACCCGTAATTTCTGTAAACGCAGTATTGACGCGCAAAATTATTTGCTTTTCGTCGGTAACATAAATACCCTCTTGAGATTCAAAAGCCGAAGCTGCAATACTCAATTCATTCTGTGTTGCCAGTAGATTATCGTTAATTGCATTGAGCTCCTGAGTACGTTCTTTCACCTTTAGCTCTAAGGATTGATTTAGCATTTTGATTTCAAAAAACTGCTTTTTGAGTGACTCTGCCATTGACTTGAAATTACCAATCAAATGTTGGATTTCTTCAGAGCTACTTTCAGGCCATGATATAAGCTCATTAGACGCTAATTTATCCGGTAAATCATAGGTAAGATCTAGCAACTGCTCATTCGCCTTTGCAATTTGGCGACTCAAAAGTTCAGCTATCACTGAGCCAATTAATAGGAACTTTAACAACAACACCAATCTCTTGGTTGAACTCTCATTTAACGCTTGCTGCATAGGTTCAACAGATTACTCCAACTCTAAGACCCAGTTTGTAGGCTCACCGAGCTGTGCTTTCGTCAGATAATAAGATGATTTCGCGCGCTTGATTGCCAACTGGTATGAATCAGAAGGGAACCATTTTGATATTTCATCATTAATGACAAGCAATTCTCCTTCGTTGCGTTTAATGTTAGCCAGCAGTGGCTGGTTAGGCTCATTGGTAAGCATGACATTGGCGTTGTTATCCAACAACATGTAGCGAGATGTCTCACCTCGTAATGCCGAGTTTAAAAACAACTGAAGCTGCTCTTGTTTAAGAAATCCGACAATGTAGCCATCCAAAACAGTATTGATACTAATAGGTAACATCATTGCCAATGCAGTGTTAGTCTCATCGTTCACGTCAGTGATCAGATGAGAAAAAAATGGCGAAGAGTCTGGCGCTAACATAAAGTCGAGGTGTTCAGAAAAGTCTTTGCCTATATTACTACCCCCCTTTTCATCTGCTTTTGGCGCAAAATAAACACTCTTACCTTGCTTGTTAATAAAGCCAAAAGCCGCAAAATTTTGGTCGAAACCTAACGCCTGCTCGAAGCGGCTTTGGAGTTGTTCCATGGGTAATGAGTTGGCCAATGATGCCAGTTGAGAGGAACTGGCAACTCGACCTAAAACCCAAATTGACAACAGTTGTTCCATATTCGTCCGCCCGTCTATTAACGCCTGCTGTACTTCATCTTCCAACTTTGTCAGATCGGTACGGCTTTCAACAGACAAAAACAGTAGCATCGGTGCAGCTAAGCAAAAAATAAGACTGCAATAAATAACTTCCCTAAAAGGTGCCGTATTTCGATGCTTCAAAAAAACATAAATAAGATAAATAACTCGAAAAATCAGTACATTGCTAATTCCATTAACCGCCTGCTTAGCCATCACAACATAGACGTTATCTAGCGAGATCCCCATCATTTGGTGATAGAAGAAATACACCATTGGAAGGCCGATAAAAAACCAATAGATGGCGTCAGCTAAAATAACGTTTATTTTTATTTTACGAAGCAGTAAGGCAACGATTAGGATCTCTGATGTGAATATCAGAATCGCATAAGGGTGTCCCCAATGAAGATAAGTGACCGAGGCAATGATAGAAGAAGCAAATAAGCCCCGTTTTAATCCGAAGAGTTGCAAGGCTAAAAAAGCAAATATACTACCGAAAAGAAAGTCAATGCTTAAAAATAGTGGATATTTGACATAGTTACCGATAATTCCAGCAAGAATGAGCCCTGCATATAAACCCCACTGTTTGCTCACTGTCATCGTCTCAGTCATATATTTTCAAGGCACCTTATCTAGATATCAGAGACTGTAAACGACAAGTCTCCCCTAATCAATTGCCTCTTTCGTTTCAAAAGATGTAGATCAAAGAAACGATATTTGCACCAGATTTGCCTATCCATTGTCGACAAAAAGAGAGTGAGTTATGAGTACACATTCTTTGTCAACAACTTACTTGGCACACGCAAAAAAACCAGACTAAGCCAATCCAGCAATGGCCGAATCAAAGCTATCAGCAACACAACGATTACGGCCGCCATTTTTTGCTTCGTAAAGTGCTCTGTCGGCACGCGAAATCCAATCATATGAGGCTTCCGTACCTTTTAATTCAGCTACACCGCCAGATGATGTAAGCACTTTATCTTCTAGCATTTTCCACTCGGTCATTTCAATATCTTTGAGTAGATTGTTAGCTAACGTTAACGCACCTTCTAGTGGCGTATTGGTTAATATAATCACAAATTCTTCACCGCCAAAGCGATAAGCGCTATCTTTGCCTCTAATGCCCTTGAGCAGGACGTTAGCAAATACTTCAAGCACTTCGTCACCACATTTGTGCCCAAAAGTGTCATTTATACTTTTGAAGTTATCGATATCGAGTAAAAGGAGTGAGCAAGAGGTCAGCGATTTTGTGTTCATTTTTTTAGTTATTTCTGCCAGTTTACTATCAAGGGCGCGGCGGTTGCCCAAGCCCGTCAGCGGATCGGTTTCTGACTCATTTCGAAAGAAGTACGCCTTTTTATGCATTTTTAACGAAAACGCATACGAAAAAACAAATGTTATTGCTGCCGTAGCCGCAACCGTGAGCAAATACAACGGATTTACCTCTGGATAAATGATGACAAACGCGGCAACAAGACAGATAATCCCGATGACTGCGGCAAAATGAGCTGAGAGCATATAAAACACAGTTGTTAATGTAGGATAAAGCCATAGAATTTGTTCCGCACCCCCGAGATGTATGGTGATTAACATCGCAACCATACTTAATAACGATAATCCCCAGCGTGCGATCAGTGTTTCACAAGTATAATAAACATAACAGAAGAGTGCGAAAGTTAAGCTCGTAATACAAACATTTAGTACCGCAAGTGCCCAATCGCCCTGCATCATTCTTATAATGCAAAAAGGCAACAAACTAATCGTGATTGAACCACTGATCAAAAGGATGATTGCCGAATCAGCATTATGTTTCGAAATTGCAGTATTCACCGAGCGTAAACAGTCCTTGCTGATCATGTGTAATTGGAACCCATTGTCCAAATATAAACAAAAGTCTAAAGGCGGCAATATACCGCGCCCCTATACTTTTGTCTAGTATTTGCATACCAAATTATCACTGGAAATTGATCGATTTTTACATCCAAGACCGTTTATCGATAACTAACTCAGTCAATATACAATTAATGATGTTTTTGACCTCTTGTGCCGGCATGTAGGGAACGAACTTTGCGCCAGAGGCCAAGACTACTTTCAATGTGGCCAACCGGTATTGTCGAATAAATATATTTTGTTTAAATTGCGCTTGTTGCACTTTATGTATTGGAAAACAATAATAGTTCACGCCCAAAAAACCTTGTCGAAGGTAAAAATACTCCGTGTCGTAGCTGTAACCCCAACGTTTCCATCTTATCACCGATAGCGCCGTAACAAGACCAAACATAGCGATAGCAGAAGACAACGCCGTCATCGAATCCTTTTGCAACATCGCAGCGAAGAGCAAGGCTGCAATAGGAAGCGCGATAAAGAGTATACTTCGTAATATGTAACGTTTAGAAATCGGCTTAAACCTCTGCTCTCCCAACTTATTGTTTGGCATCGCGTCTTGCATCAATGCTAGCGACTCCTCAACAGTTACCGAAGGGACAAGTAACTTGTTTGACATATGCTCGACTGACTTATTCACGCTCGCAACCCCGGAGGTATTTTGTTCAAATGATAAATTAACTCTTCCTAAGAGCAAATCTAGCCAATCCTGCGCTTGCACCATTATTTGGATTCGACTTAACTTCATACTCACTTCATGTTTAGTCAGTAGACCCGAGCGTCGAATAAAACGGTCCTTAGTTTTACTTAATGTGTAGTTATAAAACATTAAAATAGCACCAACAACGGATAACAAAACCACAACAAGCATGACCAACATGGCTACCGACACTGCATGTAAAGCGAACTCCCACCAAGCTTGAGTGTTGATACTAAAATACGCCTCAACATCAAAGCCTATTGATTCAAAGAACTGAGCCAAAGCGTCTGATATAGCGTTATAAAACGGCGCAAGTGCGCCGAGAAAAATCCAGATGCGATTATTTGTTAGCCCATGTATGACTAAGTCGCGCAGACTTCGACGATTTAGTATCACCTCTTTTGAAGTACTATTTACGGTATCATCTCTTGCCACTTCATCAATCGGCTGTTCATTCGCTGTTTCTAATATCTTGAGCCGAAACTGCTCAGCTAGATGCGTTTTTAAGGCTACGATTTTTGCTTCTTGCTTTGCACTGCCGGCGGTATCAAGTTCGATGCAGGAATAATCATTAATGCGGTAATAAAGTGGCTGGGATAGCTTAACATTCTGAATTCGCTCAAAGGGCAAATCGATGTGCGATTTTTTAAAAACACCTTGTTTTATCTCGATCCTGTTGGCGCCAACCTTAAAACGATAAAACCAGTATTGCATCACACCCACCACGAAAAATAATAATAAAACTATCGATGTCACCGTAATCACAATCAGCGGTTGCTCTTTAATTTTGTTGAAGTTAAGCGCAAGAACAGGTAACAGATAAAACAGCGTGTTCGCAAAAACAAAAATGGAATGCACAGTAAAGTAGACGATACTGATCGGTGACAGTCGATGCCACTGTCCATTTTGCAATGCATCAACTTGTTGCTGACACCCGTTATTTTTAGACACGTTGCTGTTATCCATTTTGACTAACATCCTTATGATTCAAAATAAATTGACGCAATTCGATGGCTTTTTCATACATCAAACCCGGTATTTCGAAGGTATGATTAGCGCCACCTGCACTGAATACTTGCAGCGTAGCTAAGCCAGCGCTGCGTTCTAATGGTCCGCGTTCTATTTCAATGTGTTGGATACGCATGATGGGCTGGCTCACTGTTCTGAAAAATAGTAAGCCAGATTGAAAATGCACATCAAATTCTCGCAATGCATATTGCTTCTTCGGGTCGGCAAAGTAGTGATACAACACCGACCACATAATTAATAATGAAACAACTAAGATCGCAATGTGGTAATAATCAAGATACTTTTGTGGCATTGAAATGAAAGGTTGCACGGCCAATAAAAGCAGAATGCCAATAATAACGAAGCCAACTATCAAGGACACAATAATATTTAATGTGCGGTATTTTGGAGACAAGGACTGCAGTTGCATGTCTTCAACTTTACATGCGCCCAACAGTTCAACCTGTTGATTCGACACTCTTTCATTGTTCATTATTTTTCCTCTGCGAAATGCACTATTTCTTGCAGCTAATAAGGTGGGGTCAGTTTGATGGAAATTTTTCATTTGTACAATTATGGTTTGTGAATATATCAATATTGACTGACAGATAGACATATTTAGCACACAGAGAATATGTTGCATTGCTCGCGCGCTTGGGTAGCACTGAGTTTCTTATTTTACTCTGCAACGATCCGAATGACTTTGTTATTGCAGACATAGTCGACTGCATTATCAAAGCAATCGGTACACCAGTTGATATTATTGACTGGGAAATAGTGAACAGTGCACGTATTGGCAAACATGCTTTTTCATTTAATACTAAATATAATTTTTCATACCTAATTATTAGTACTGACTCTAGAACCACCAAAGAATTTGTTACTGTAGGCGTCAATAGTATTGGTATCGAGAATCCATGTTGATCATAAATAAACACTTAAGCCGAAAAATAGTGTGCGCATTTGTCGTATTACTGATAAGCCAGCTCACCCTCGCCAAGGCACTTGACCTAAAAATTCTTGATGAAAACGGAAGACCGGTAGCAAATGCTGTCATTTCATTTCCTCAAATTAAGGTGGCTGAACAGAATACACAGGCCGTTATGGACCAAGTGAATAAACAGTTTGACCCTTACGTACTAATTATCCAAAAAAATCAAACCGTTGATTTCCCAAACAGCGACGCTATAAGACATCATGTTTATAGCTTTTCGCAACCTAACGACTTTGAAATTCAATTATTTAGTGGAACAGATGCGAAACCGCTAACCTTCAAAAACGAAGGAATTGTCGTTCTTGGCTGCAATATTCATGACAATATGATTGGATATATCTACATCAATGATGGACAATTAACGGCGATGACCGATAGTATGGGGCAGGTGTCAGTGTCCTTGGCTGACAAAGTAACGTCAGCAGCGGAGGTCGAATTAACCGTGTGGCATCCTGAGCTTTCGCCGATGCAGACTAAAAGAGTAACTGTGCATTTACCCGGCAATACAACAGATAGCAGTATCACGTTGCCATTTACCCTAGCAGTTGATGAATCAGTTATTGATACTGGCTTTAAGAAAAAATTTGGCAATTAATTGAAGATGAATAGACCATGCAACAATCTTTAAATAAACGCATTAACAAGCTTATCATGGGTATCGTCTTTTTCACGACGGTAGTTATCGTGCTGTTTGTATGGAAATCAACGAGTGAGCAAGCAACGACGAGACTGAAAAATGATTTAGACGTTGCCAGCAATATACTCGCACTCGTCTTAGAAAACCGCACAGAGCAGTTGGCGAATTCAGTCACTGTCTTAACCGACGACTATGGCTTTAAAAGAGCAGTGGCAACAGGAGACAAACTCACCATTGACAGCGTGCTGGCGAATCATGGCAAACGGGTCAATGCCGACCTCACCGCCTTGTTTTCACTTGACACCCTAACCATTACTAGCGTGCCCGAGTTAATGACTGCGCAGTCCCCCTTTGTTTATCCAGAACTCATTGAATCTGCCATATCTAAGGGCATTTCAGGTTCGATTCTATCTATCAACGATAAACTCTACCAAGTGCTACTTTCTAGCGTTAATGCGCCTCGCCCCATTGCAGTTGCTTTGATGGGTTTTGAAATTAACCATGCACTCGCGGAACAATTAAAGAAGATAACCCAGCTTGATACATCTGGCATCGTATACATTCAAGGAAAAGAAGCCTACAGGATAAGCACGTTAAAACCTGAACAATACACTGAAAACATTCAACTTGAGAATACCAACTCACTGTTCTTGCCGCTATTGGCATATTCATCTGACAACAAACTCATTTCAACTAGCTTTACGTTCATAAATACAGAAGATTTGAAAGTGGATATTATGCTATCTGAAGACATGAAAGTTGTCTTTACAGATTTCATGTCGCTGCAAAACAATATCGGCTGGATTGCCCTTATTGCTTTTCTAGTAGCCGCTTTGTTAGCTGCACTGTTTTCTCGTAAATTAGTCAAACCTATACGCATGCTGACCAATCACGCTAAGAAAATTTCGGTCGGTGTTTATGACGACAAAATTGATGTTGATTGGCATTCAACTGAAATAAGCACACTCTCTCACGCGTTTGACACGATGCAGGCAAATGTTCAAGACCGAGAGAAAAAAGTGATCTACCAGGCTCAGCACGACGTGCTCACCACGCTATATAATCGCAATCATGCTGAAACATTGTTAGGCAAGAAATTTGGTAGTCAAGAGAGTTTCCAAGCTATTGGTATTAACATATTCGGGTTCAGAGGCGTTAATGACACATTCGGTTATCACAATGGTGACCTTTGCTTGCAAGAGTTAGCTCGCCGTGTAAGCAGTCTAGGCGGGTTGTCGGCGCGCTTAACCGGAGGTGAGTTACTCTGGGTACCTGATAAAATGCTGACCGAAGAAGAACTGATCGTTATCAAAAAGCAACTCGATGGTAACGTGCTCAGCGGCGATTTGAGTATTCCCATGACGGTTGCGCTAGGTGTGATAAATTGTCCATCAGAGACCCATTCCCCTAGTGAATTATTCAGACGTATGAATATCGTTATTGATGAAGCGCAGATTACGCGTAAATTTATTTTACATTTTAGTACTGCGCTAGAAGAAAAATATACACGACGCTTATCTATCATTACGGAGTTGAAAAGAGAACTGTCCAACACGCAGGGCGAGTTGGCGTTATTTTATCAACCAAAATTAAATTTAGTGCATAAAGAAGTCACTGCCGTTGAGGCATTGATCCGTTGGAATAATGCTGAACTTGGTTTTGTGTCACCTGAGGATTTCATTGCCGTAGCCGAACATGCCGGCTTTATTGGTGAAATTACTGCCTGGGTATATCAACAAGCGATTCACGATATACAAAGCTTTCGCACGCAAGGGATTGATGTCACTGTTGCCATCAATATCTCAGCACAAGATGTGATGAACACGGAATTATTGCCAACTATATTATCACTTCTGCGCACCTACGACCTGCCGCCAAGTGTGTTATCGTTCGAAATGACAGAAGGTCATTTGGTGAAAAATTTAAGCCAAGCCGTGCAACAACTATCAATAATGCGCGACGCTGGATTTAAAATAGCCATTGATGACTTTGGCACAGGCTATTCATCACTGTCGTATTTAAGTCGATTGCCGGCCGATATTCTAAAAATAGATAAAAGCTTTGTGTTAAAGCTAGATGAGCAAGTTTCCGATCAAAATATCGTCCAAAGCGTTATTCTGCTAGCCCACCAGTTCGGCATGGAAATAGTGGCTGAAGGTGTCGAAAATCAAAAATCACTTGAGCTACTTGACAAATATGGCTGTGAATGGGCACAGGGTTACCACATCAGCCGCCCTATTGACGCACCCAGCTTCGTGCAATGGTTCAAAGAATACAAATATTAACGTTTATTTTTATGAAAATTTATCGGTGAATGCCTCTATGTCTTATCAAACTTTATTTTTATCTTTAGCGCTATCTGCTGCTGTAGGATCAACAGCAATACAAGCTAACGATGGAAAGCTGCTTGCAACTTCCGGTTTAAGCCAAATAGAAGGCGCTGGAGGCGGCGGTATCGTCCCTTGGGCAACGCTCTCTGGCTATGACAGTCAAGATCAAATATCCATTTCCGTGGCACTGTCACAGGTTGATTTAGAAGATTATCGTTTAAATGTTCAAGCAGTAAGCGCCTCGTTCTATGACCGGATTGAATTTAGCCTTGGGCAACAACGTTTTGACTTAAAAACACTTGGCGGCGACATTAAAATGAATATTGTTGGTGCGAAGTATAAATTATATGGCGATGCCGTTTATTCAGACTTACCACAAATAAGCGTTGGCGTTCAGCATAAAATCCTTGAAGACAAAGCGATTGCAAACGCCTTAGGTGCCAAAAACACCATGGGTACAGATTTTTACCTTGCGGCAACCAAAATCCACTTGGGCGCAGTAGCCGGTTACAATACAGTATGGAACGTCACAGCTCGAGCAACCAAAGCGAATGAATTAGGCATCCTGGGCTTTGGTGGGCAGAGCCGCGACAGTTATCAATTGATGCTCGAAGCTTCAGCCGGCATCTTGTTCTCTCGGCATCTGGCCGTTGGCGTGGAGTATCGTCAAAAACCGGACAATCTAGGCTTAAAAGAAGATGATTGGTTTGACCTGTTTGTCACCTACATTCCCAGCAAATCGGTTTCTATCACCGCTGCATACACCAAACTTGGCACGATTGCGGGCGCAACTGATCAAAATGGTTTGTATTTTTCAATTAATGGACATTTATAATGCGTGACACTCAACTTAAATTGAATAAAAGTGTTATTTCAATCACATTCTCATTGCTATGCCTATTAACCGGTTGCACCACGTCGCCCTCATCTGCTGCTCTTGATGCAATGTCTAGCGCTGATAATTTGTATCAAACGCTGGGCGGCAAAGCAAAGATTAATGAGATTGTTGACAACTTTATTAATGAAATCGCATTTGATCAAGAAACTTACGCATTCTTCAAAGATAGTAATATGCAACGTTTCAAAGACAAGCTTTCTGAACAATTATGTGTGATGGCCGAGGGCCCTTGTACCTACACAGGTGACAGTATGGAACAGGTTCATACTGGTATGAATATAACAGAAGCCAATTTCAATCATGGTGTCGACTTATTTATCAACGCTATGAACAAGGCCGAGATTCCGCACACTGTGCAGAACCGTTTACTGAAGGAAATGGCGAAAACTAGAAAACAAATGCTCTATCGCTAGTGATAGCGCATTTGTCTATGCTTAGTATTCGTCTAAATGGAGGAACAATTATCATCAAGGTTTTGCTCAAACACAGACAAAATATAATCATAATCAAATTGTTAGCACGGTGATTTCAGCGCAAACTTATTGAGAACTCAGCGCGTATTTATACTGTTAAGTGCTGTCCATCTAATGTTCCTGCGGAGACGTGATGTCACATCTTGTTTTTCATCCAATTTATAGTCAGCTTGACTTACCCGTGCGACATCGTTTCCCTATTCAAAAGTATCAAGGCATAAAAGACGCCTTGCTTCGTAAAAACGTACCTATTGAGCGTTTTCACCAACCAAAAGCGCTGTCTATTGAAGCACTCTCACGCATTTACGATCCGACCTATATCAAGCAACTTTGTTCTGGTGAACTCGATCCTAAGGCAATGCGAAGAATTGGTTTTCCATGGTCAAAGCAACTTGTCGAACGTACCTTAACGGCTGCCGGTGGCACCGTGCTAACGTCAACCTTAGCCTTAGAACATGGAAAAGCGTTAAATTTAACGGGTGGATATCACCACGCTTTTGGCAATTTTGGTTCGGGTTTTTGTATGGTTAACGATCTCTACCTCGCGGCTTTGAATATGCTGCAGTCGCCTACTATTGATAAAGTATTGGTATTTGATTGCGACGTTCATCAAGGTGATGGCACAGCTAAGCTAGCTACTAACAACAGCGCTGTTTATACTGTTTCTATCCATGGAGCGAAAAATTTTCCACATCGCAAGCAAGTGTCCGATTTGGATTTCGGGTTAACAAAAGGCACCGGGGATGACGAGTATTTGGCCACCGTCGAGCAAGCGTGGCAAATGGCGATGGTTTACTTTCAGCCCGACGCTGTCATCTATGATGCGGGCGTTGACGTACACATCGATGATGATCTTGGACACTTGAATATTACCACTGAAGGTGTGTTAGCGCGTGACCAATTTATATTTGCTGAATGCAAAAACAGGGGGTTACCCATTGCCGCAGTGATTGGTGGCGGCTATCAGCGTGATATCGACGCATTGGTGAATGTTCATATGCAGTTGTTTAAGGCAGCAAACGTTTATTAATCAACATTTCTGAATATAAAAATGTGACTTAAGTTTATTTTAAGATTGATGCTATATTCTGGGGCAATCCTAACTGTGATGCTGCATTGCCTAATGAGCTCTGACAAAAATATACTAGATTACAAGCATGTTAAGTGGACTTATCTATTTGTAGATTTTGTCGAATTTAAGCGCCGAGCATTTCATGCATGCAAAGCGAAATCTGCTGTTGCAAAATATCTTAGTGCTTATATTGGCACATTGGTACTACTGCTTGTACCTATCTGCTCTGTCCATGCACAAAACAACCCAAAGGAAAGTGAGGCACTTACTGTGATTCAGTGCACGCCCTCAGATACCAGTCCAGATAGCCATTCTCATTATGCACGAAAAATTAAAAATAACGCTAAGGTTGAGGCTGGTGAGGCAATTGCTGCGCCGGAGAGTGCTCAGATATTACATAAAAGCAAACGACAAATTGCGAAAATATCAATCACCAACAATACTATATTTGATGAGTCTGAAGAGGGCACCATGGCCTTTCATCACATGGCAAATTGGATGCATATTACCACCAAAAATGAGGTTATCCGAGAGCGCCTACCTTTTAAAGAAGGTGATTTATTAAATGAAGAGGATTTACTTGAAGCAGAACGCATTATTCGCAGTCAAGCCTATATCAGAGACGTTAGAATCACCTTCAAAGAGAATTGCGATATAAGCGAACCGGCACAGATAGAAATTCAAACATGGGATAACTGGTCCTTAATACCCACCGTCAGTTTTGGTCGCAAAGGTGGGCAAAATAAACTCTCTCTTGGGGTAAAAGAAGACAACGTCTTCGGTACCGGCATTCGCGCTCGCTTTAAATATAATAGCGACGAGCAGCGTAATGGCTATCAATTTACCTTACGTTCACCATTTCCCGCAATTCCCTATTCGACCATATTACTCGACTTTGCAGACAATGATGACGGCCAACTCACTCAATTTGAGTTAGATAAGCCTTTTTATCATATCAATTCAGACTACATGTTTAATCTATCATTTTTGAAAAATGAAAAAACGGAAGATATATTTCAAAGCGGCTTAACTCGCAACAGTTTCAATGAAAACAGTCATCGATATTCAATATCAGGCGGTTGGCAATTAGAGCATCAAGAAAATATGAGCACGCGTATTGAGTTTGGCTTTGTTGATGATGCTGCGAAATTTGAAGCAACTAGACTTTTGAATACTGCCGATAACTTATTCCTGCCAAAAGATAGAGCTTATCAATACCCATGGATTGGTGTGGAGTACATAGAACGCAAATTTAAGACGATGTCAGATATTTACTTAATCAATCAAACCGAAGACATTAATTTAGGTTGGCATCATGAAGTTAAATTAGGCATTGAATTAAATGATGTGGCACAAGGCAGTGACACTGGATATCACCTAAACTTGTTATCCAGCAAAGGTTATGAACTTAATGATGCATTGGTGTTACTATCTGCAGAGGGCCAGGCACACCTCAACACATCGAATCCAGACCAATACTCATTAACCGGTAATATTGAGTATTTTAATCGCTATACAGACTTAATGGGTATGTATGCTCGTTTTTCAGGTACCTCATCGAAAAATAATTTCCTAGATAAACCATTCACAGTTGGTGATGACAGCGGGGTGAGAGGTTACCCGCTGCAATATCAGCATGGGGACAGCAGTTTCTCAAGTTCTGTCGAAGCACGCTTTTATACCGACTACAACATTCTAAAAATACTCGATCTTGGCTTTGTTGCATTTGCCGACGCAGGAAAGGCTTGGGGTGGCGAGCAAGCAGCTTTTAACGAAACCGACTCATTACTCACCAGCGTAGGAGCCGGTGTCAGGCTTTATTCATCACGTTCGAGTCATAAAAGCGTTGTTCATATGGATATTGCTAAACCGTTTGAAACCTCTGACAACGTCGACTCTTGGCAATGGCGATTACAAATAAAGCAGTCCTTTTAAACGACTAGTGTTAAACCAACACACAGAATAGACATAGGTAACGATGACAGATTTAACTAATAAGCAAAATGGCAGCGGTATACAAAGAATAATCAAAGCCACGCGCTGCTCATTTAAAGGCTTCAAGGCAGCATGGTTACATGAGAGTGCTTTTCGACAAGAGCTTGTGCTGAGTATTATGTTGCTGCCTTTGAGTTTTTACCTCGCGCAGTCTCGTCAGCATTGGTTGCTTCTATTCGGTGCCCTACTATTTGTGCTTTTTGCTGAAATTATCAACTCAGCACTTGAAGCTTTGGCCGACAGTATTACGCTTGAACATCATCTATTAATTGGTCGTGCAAAAGATTTAGGGTCTTCTGGTGTGTTCATTGCCCTAACGTTCCTGCTAGCGGTATGGGGCGAAGCGATGCTGAGTCTATTTATGTGACCTATTGACTAGCTAAGCCAATACAAATTGATGTGAAAATTCGCAAGCAGTCGTATTTTCAAAAAGTAACGTTTTCAAAACGCGACGTTAATAATAGTGCATTTTTCTTTTAGGAAATAAAATGACAACTAAGCAACAACTTATCACGCCCTTTATCAAGAAAAGTGCAATATCGCTTGTGACTCGTATTCGCGAGCATCAATATAGCGCTAATCAACTTATCGTTTTCACCTCACTATACCTTGTGTTTGTTTGTAACTTCCCTTTCTTAACTCGAGCAATAGCAGCGATAACACAAACCAGCGACTACAGCTTCTTGTTTTTATTATCAGTCCCAACACTGCTGGTTAGTCTTACCATCATCATAAATGGCACGATAGGTGTTGGCAAGTTACTAAAGCCTCTACTGATTTTAACCATACTTTTGTCCACTGTTTTGCTTTATGCCACCGCAAGCTATGGCGTCGTTTTCGACTATACAATGATCCAAAATGGCGCAGAAACTGACTCAGCCGAAGCCTTATCCTATTTAAACGCACACGATATTATATTTGTTATTCTGGTTGGCGGAATGCCTGCACTCGCGATTTTCTTTGCTAAAATGAAAACTCAATCGTGGAGCCAAGGACTTAAAGCTCGGTCTGCTCTAGTTGCGTCTCACACCATACTCGTGGTGTTGATAGCCAGTGTTTTCTACGCCAATTATGCTTCAGTTGGCAGAAATAATAGAGAGCTACTAGCTTATATTACGCCCTATAAGTTTGTTGATGCCACGGTTAAATATACGAACAAACGTTACTTCACAACTGAGTTGCCATTTAAAACATTAGATAGCAATCCACTGCTTGAGATTGAAAATGAGAAGGCAAGAGTGACCATTGTTGTGGTCGGCGAGACCGCGCGGGCGCAAAATTTTTCTTTAAATGGATACAGCCACAATACTAATCAATATACAGAAGATTCAGGCATCATCTCATTTACAGCAGTATCCTCCTGTGGCACTGCGACGGCAGTATCCTTACCATGCATGTTTTCGCGACTAGATAGAAAAACCTACGACAATAGAACCGCAAATGCGCAGCAAAACGTACTCGACATTGCACAGGCCGCCGGCACTGATGTGCTCTGGATCGATAACAACAACGGCAGTTGCAAAGGCGTTTGTGCCCGTGTTAATTCTATTGATATTGACACCGACAGCGCAAATCCACTGTGTGACGGTGAATATTGTTTCGATGAGGCCTTGCTATTGCCATTGCAGGAAAAACTCGATAACTTAACTGCGAAGAACACACTCATTGTATTGCACATGATAGGCTCTCACGGACCCACTTATTACAAAAGATATCCACAAGACAAAGCGCTGTTTTTACCTGATTGTCAGCGCAGCGATATTCAACACTGCAGCGAGCAGGAAATCGTTAATACCTATGACAACACTATTGCTTACACCGATTTTGTGCTAAATGAAATTATTACGCGATTAGAAAAACTGGAAAGTGATTCATCAGTGAAATCAGCAATGCTGTACATCTCTGATCATGGCGAATCTTTAGGAGAAAAAGGCGTTTACTTACATGGCCTTCCATACGCTTTTGCGCCTCAAGAACAAACTCATATACCCATGTTATTTTGGCAGAATAAAAGTCTTGTTCATGAGGATGATAATTGTATTAAATCGGTATCAAACGATACTATCTCACATGACAATTTTTTTGATATTGTTCTAGGCATTACTTCGGTTAGCAGCAGTCAATATATCGAAAGTAGAGATATATTGGCAAAGTGCAGAGCGAGCAATGAGATGCTCGCAGTTGCTGATAGAAGTTAAAAGGAAAATATTACTCTAGATCCATTTTTTACGTCTGAAGAAATAAAGCATGCCGCCCATCATCAATGCAATGATTCCCCAGACCATAAGATATCCGAACTGCCAATCGAGTTCAGGCATATTAGTGGGACTGTTTTCAGAACGAAAATTCATTCCGTAAACGCCAACTAAAAACGTCGGTGGAATAAAAATCGTGGTGAAAATAGTTAAAAACTTCATCACATCATTCAATTTCAGGCTAACACTGGTTAAGTAAAGCTCCATCAAACCCGAAGTCATCTCGTGGTAGGTTTCTAACATTTCCATAATAGAGATCACATGGTCGTAACAGTCTCTTAAATGAAGCAGTGTATTGTCTTGCAGAAGCGGATTATAATCTGCTCTTAATAATGCATTAATCACTTCCCTTTGTGGCCAAAGACGTCTGCGGATGAGCAGCAGATCCCGACGCAATGCATGTATTGAGCTCAGAAGTCTCTCATTCTTTGTTTCCATCAACTCATCTTCCAATGTCTGAATTTGCTCAGAATACGTTTCTAACATTGGAAAACCAAAATCAATAACGGTGTCAATCAAGGCATACAATAAATAATCGCTTTGTTGTTTACGCAATTTACCTATTTTACTTTCCAGCCTTTCAATCACGGCTAAAAAAGGATTAGTTTTACCTGATGAAAAGGAGATTAAGGTGGTTTTGCTTAAGAACAGGCTAACTTGGTCAACACGAGCACTACTGCCTTCTTTAAGGGGTAAATTGAGAATAAGAAATATTTGGTCATCATTTATTTCTACTTTAGGTCGCTGCCCTACGTTGATGACATCTTCAACATAGAGCTCATGTATCCCCAGATCTTTACCTAACCATTTCATGGCTTCTGCAGAGGGGTCTCCCTGTACATGGATCCAAGTACAGTTTTCGCTCTCAATAAACGATTTGCAGGTGCTTACATCGACGTTTGACTGAGCAGTAAATTCAGTTGCGTTATAGTCATAGAGATTAACACTGAATACGGAGTTTTCATTCGTTTTCAGTGTGCCAGGCTTAGTACCCGGTTTGTGATATTTTTTATTGAATAACTTCACTGCTAATCCTTTACCTTATGCTCTATCGTGACTGCAATCGCCTCAACTCACGCTCTACCAGTAAATATACATCTAAGCAAAAGCGGCTAATAACGAGGCAAAGACGTGTCGGTGGTTTACTGTTACCAAGATACGCTCACATTACTGTGACTCCATAAATATAAGCATATTGCCTTTACTAAGCTACCTCTAAATAGCCAGAACTTGACAAATAATTTGCGTGATTCTCAAATTCAGTAATCTTGAGAAAGCACTTACCTCGACGTTTTTAAGCATAACCAGGCAATCATTTTGATTGCACACTGGTCATTTATACACTATTCTCTGAGTGCGCGTTTTCACATGAAGACATGATGTGGCAATATTGAAGTTAAGGGAGATCGAAAAGAGTGAACACCACCGAAATCATAAACGAAATGCCGCATGCACAAAGAGAACGCTTAGCATTTATCGACTTCTGCCTGCAATTTTTTGGTCACATTACGCGCAATGATTTGGTTAATCGTTTTCAAACGGGCCTAGCGGCATGCACTCGTGATTTTGCAGCATACCGTGAGTTAGCAAGCACCAACTTAGTACTCGATCACTCGACCAAACAATACTATCGAACAGCGACATTTATTCCACTTTTTAAATATCAACCCGACATTATTTTACAATCACTGAGTCGGGGTTTTGGCAACGGTATTTCGCACTCAACACAGCCCTCTGAACAGTGCTTTGATGCCGTGCAGCTGATGCATCCTGACAGCAGCATCATTGCCGCACTGATGCGCGGAATTCATAATCAAGCACTTTGTGAAGTTGGCTACGTTTCAGTTACATCAGGTGAATCCGTTAGGCAATTTGTTCCGCATGCCTTGATCAACAATGGCCACCGCTGGCATGTGCGTGGCTATGATTGCAAAAATCAAGGTTTCAGAGACTTCGTATGCACGCGCTTCACACATATCACCACTACAGACGAACAAATACAGTCTCATCAACTGGCCACTGCTGATGTTCAATTTAATCAAATTATTAATTTAGTTATTGTGCCTCACCCGAGTATTGCAAACCCGCTCGCCATTGAAATGGATTTTGCGATGCAAGACGGAAAAAAAGTAATGACAACCCGAGCAGCGCTGGCGGCTTATATTCTGAGGCAGTGGCAAGTGGACTGTTCCGAAGGACATCGCATTCGAGGACAGGGTTGTCAGTTAGCGCTTGAAAACATTGATGTATTACAACGTATTGAGAACCCCACTTTAGCGCCTGGTTACTCGATATAAATAGCATTAAAAAAGACTGTAAATTCAGAAAGGTAAGGCATTTATTTTAATAACCTTGTACTTTATTGGAACTTTACTCAGCTAGGTTGGGTCTCTATAACTTAGGAAACGGTCTTCTCATCTTATAAGGTAGACATTATGGCTGAACTACATCGATTAGATACTAGACAACATCAACTCCATAATGAGGCGTTGATTAAGTTAACCGTCTTGCTCTATCAGATTGACGGGAAAGTGACGTTAACAGAACAGGATTACTTTGACGAACTGTTGCAGGAGATGTCCTGGCACAGCGGCATTTCCAAAGAAGCTTACGTTAATGATGCAATCCATCAAGCCCGTGAAGCTATTGATAGTGTGGCAGCACCTGATTTTATTCGTTCACTGTCAGATGAATTGAACCTAGACGCTGCGCGTTCATTAGAAGTTGCAATGGCTATTACTAAAGTTGACGGTGTGCGCAGTGAGAAAGAAGTTGAACTACTTGCGCTGTTAGCCAATCGAGTACTAGCCAGAGGACTTGTTGCCTAAGCAAACATACTTTTGTATTTCTTACACAATAACGCAGAAGCGATTCCACCGATCACGCCTGGCGCAATCCAGAATATAATTTGCCATTGACCTAAATCGGACAAGACAGTTCTGCCACCAAAGGCGATAAATGCTGTGTAAGCACCAATTGCGGAGCCAATCATCGAGCCAATATGCTCAGGCAGCCATGCTCCGCTCTCAATGTGCTTTTGCAAACAGTACTTCAGCATACTTGAACCCACCAGCAAACCCAGCACACCGAATATCATATGCAGTGTTTGAGCATTTACGTAGCCTATATAAAAAATAACCGGACCGCCTGCTGCTAGCGCAATAATCGGCGTTAGGTAGCCAAATGTTCGGAGCGCTGCACGGTTGTTTTTTACCTTTAATACGGTAATACCGTGCTTTGTCACAGTAAAACTAAGAATGCTTAAATAGAACAAGAAGCCCCAAAACACTCGCAAGAGGTGTGCAAATTTTTCTGGGTCAGTATGTTGCATCATCATATCGGCTTTTATGACTAGAGGGACCGCCATCACTATCAATGCCATTAGTGCACCAGTGCCGGCAACGGCATACATGATATTGGCATAGAAACGACCAAATTTAACGTGATTCAGCTTACCTTTCTGGGTAAACACTGGCACCCAAAATAAAATTAATGCCGCAGTACCAAATAAGATATGTAGGATAAACAAAGTAGAGTGAATGTATGTCATGGTGAAACCTCAGTTTATGTCGTTTGTTGGGTCAGTAGTAAATTTAATACGGTAACTATAAATTTTGACCGCACTTAAAGTGAGTGCCACAAGTCATGACATAAAATATGACTTTTTACCTATCGTGTTTAGCAAGCATCAGGTGCTATCCTTGGTTGCTGAAATGCGGTAAGTCATGCATAAAGATAATTCAAATGAACAGTCGACCTTACTTACTCAAACTAGCTAATAAAATATCAAGCATGGAAATTCGTTAAATGGAAACTCAGACCAGAAGCCGAAGCGCTACACCATTTTATCGCAAGCTACACATTAGCTTAGAACACGCTTCGGCCATCGTTACTTGGTTATGCGTTAGCGGCATCTCCTTGTACTTTATGTTGACGTCGACGCAAATTTCAAATCTTCAGGTTGCTCTAGCGGCGTTTCTATTTTTAAGCTATCTGTTTTCTTGGATGCTGCTAGCTCGAGACGCTGAATACAAAAATGAAAAGGTCGTGCGCTTCGCATTACTCGCAATAACCTTCATGATTGTAATTGCGATCTATTTTACTGTTCCCTTTGTCTATACCGCTATATTGATGGTTATTTGGAGCGCTGCGCTGCCCTACTTTATGAAGGCAAAATTTGCTTTTATACTCTCACCAATATGGTCTTGTGCGCTATATTTAGTCTATGGATTGTATTGGGATTTCAACGGTATGGGCTTGTCTGCAATACTATTTTGGACATTTAACCTCTTTGCATTGGTCATGGTAACCACCGCAATCAAAGAGAAAGAAAGCCGTCAAAACCTTGAGATGATTAACTTAGAACTTATTTCAACACAGCAACTTTTAGGTCAGGCAGCACAACAAGCCGAGCGCGTTCGCATCGCTCGTAATATTCATGACCTTCTTGGTCATCATCTCACCGCCTTGACTATCAACTTGCAGGTAGCGGGTCGAAAGCTTGACCTACTCAATGTGGCGACGCCTGACGAGTCAGCTAAAAAAGCAATAAAAGACTCAATAGAGCAATGTCATAGTTTATCTAAGCTTCTCCTCAGTGATGTCAGAGAGGCTGTATCTGACATCCGAACCAAATCGAGCTTAAATCTTGAGCAAACAATATTAGCGATGACAGACCGCTTACCTAATATCAACATTACACTTGATTATCCAAGCAACATTTCTATTAATGATGTTAATACTGCAGATATACTAACAAGGTGTGTTCAAGAAAGTATTACCAACGCACTTAAACATGCCGATGCGAAAGCAATGCATATCGCTTTTTCACAAACCAGCGAGTTACTTACAATGACGGTTAGTGCCGAGCTTTCTGGCACTATAAAATTACCTAAAGCAGGCGCTAGCAGCCCCAAATTTACAATGGGTAACGGACTGAAAGGCATGCAAGAACGAATTAAACAGCTTCAAGGGGAGGTAGTATTTACACTCAACAACACGGTATTTATAACCGTTATTAAAGTACCGGTGCGCGATCATGATTAATGTTTTGTTGGTGGATGACCAAACGCTAGTGAGGCAAGGCATTAATAGCCTTTTAGGACTTTCAGATATTGTCGACGTAGTTGCACAAGCGAATGACGGGCTGCATGCTATTGAAATCATACTTAGCAAAGCCGTTAACGTAGAGATCATTTTGATGGATATTAGGATGCCCAACTTAGATGGCATTCAGACGCTATTAAAGCTAAATGAACTTTCAATCACAATCCCAGTAATAATGTTAACTACCTTCGATGATCATCAGTCGGTCATAAAAGCCATTCAAGCAGGTGCAAAAGGTTATTTGCTAAAAGATGTTTCACTGGAAACTTTAGTCAACGCCATTGAGACTGTAAACGCTGGCGAGACACTGATACAACCTGCTATCACTGAAAGACTAATTCAAGGTTTACGCGGTATTAAAGGTGACTTTGAGGCAAGCGATATGCCCGAAACTTTATCAAACCGTGAAACTGAAATTTTACGCTTAATGGCAGCTGGTTGCAGTAACAGAGAAATGGCACAAAGCCTGTTTAAATCAGAGGGTACAATTAAGAACCAAGTTTCAAGTATACTTGCAAAATTGGGGGTTCGTGATCGCACCAGAGCAGTTTTAAAAGCCATAGAGTTGGGTATTATTTGAGTATGATGAGTTGAGTGACGCGTTAAAAACTATTTTATTTTTTGCTGCATTGTTAGGAGGCCTAACTTGGTTCTTTTCTGCCATGTTAGGCCCTGATACCCGCGGAGTAAACCGTTTAAATAGTGGTGTCATTCAATACTTTGGCCCTATCGATATAGAGCGAGTGGAAAAGTTCAAAAAGCTCTATAGGCCTGGCGACCGCCTATTAGTAAATAGCAATGGCGG
The DNA here is from genome assembly GCA_965660625.1 of Glaciecola sp. Classification (GTDB taxonomy): domain Bacteria; phylum Pseudomonadota; class Gammaproteobacteria; order Enterobacterales; family Alteromonadaceae; genus Glaciecola. Next base: position 27,457 of record CBFIAR010000012.1, read on the forward strand.
TAGTCTTTACGCTGGCATCGAAATGGGTAAATTCATTCATCAAAACAGAATGACGGTGGAGGTGGCAGATCTATGCATTTCTAGCTGCGCCAATTATGTTTTCTTAGCCGGTGAAACCAAAGTACTGAATAAGAATTCTCTAGTTGTCTTTCATGGCGGACCTAAGCAAGCCAACTTCTTGTCGCTTATGCAGCAGGCTGACGCGTCTAATGCAGAACCTGGCACAACCTTTGGAAGAGCAGACTACGAAGGAGTAGTGACTATCGAGTCGGCTTCTGCGCAGCGCCAAGCGTTGGCATCAAATTACGGAAACCCCTGTGCCGTTGGTGAGATCCTGAATGCCTATGGTAACTGTGAAGTGTTCACAGCTGAGCAACAGCTCCAATTTTTAATCGATTTGGAAAATCAGTTGTACAGAGACATCAATCCAAATATGGATAGAGATATTCCTTACCTTGGTCAAATCGGTGACTATGAGCAGCTATACCTTGCCTATCAATACTATGGTTTTTTTTACAATATAGAGAGCCTTGAGAAACTCGGTGTATCAAATGTCTATACAAAGGACGGCGAATGGTCGCCGCAAAATAATCCCTTATATGACAAAGTGTATGAGGTCGTGGTAACGCCATAATTTGCGAAATAGAGTGACCTGCTAAGTGACGTACTGAGCAAAGGACGTACTCAACGCCCTATAATTTACCCTGAGGCACATCAAAGCTTGCCTCTTGCTGCAACTGCAGTTCATTTACCGATATACTATTTTCACTATCTGAAATAGACCAGCACCAAAATTGTTCTTTACCAACCTGCTCTGTTTGGGGCGATAAGGTAATGGTTAATTCACGTGACGGATCGACAGAAAAAGGTGTGGGCAATGGGAATAAAATTTGATCCCAGTGAGTTGGTATATCATTCGGACCCGTGCCAAATTGCACATCAGGACTCAGTTGCGCACTGAACCAGCCACACAGAGCAAATATATCGGTTTTTTCACTGGGTATCAGAGTGTTGGTAAATACTCGCGGTGTATCGGTTTTGGTGATGGTTCGCATATCCAGCGTGCCCAAAGTGGCGATACTCTCCAACAGACTTTCAGGCTCCAGTGCGACCAAGTCTGATTGCTGAAAAGGCACGTGAGCTATGGGTGTAAAGTCGAGCCCATAAGGACTATTTTGCAAAAAACATAAATCATCCAATACAAATTCATCTGTGACGAGACCCACGTGCAGGCTTACTTGGGCTGGGATCATGGTACCTCCCTCTGCCAAATAACGGTCCCTCACCGTTAACAAAGGCTCTAACATCGCTTCGTAAAATAGGCAGTGTCCCATCCACTCTGACACAATAACGTCAACTTTTTCGTCAAGTTCTAGCGACTGATGATCGTCATGATAAAAATTAATTTTTTCAAAACCATTAGCAATAGCAATGTTTTGAGCGTTCTTGATAAACGGCGAACGGTCTACTGCTATCACCTTGCTTGCGTTAGCACGAGCCGCAAACATCGACAACACTCCACTACCGCATCCAAAATCGAGCACGCTGAAACTTGGCTTCACTACGGCATTAATAGCCTTTGCATAAGCCTCGGTGCGAACAATATCCTGCAGCATGACTTTATGCATAGCTACATCACGGTAGGACATGCGATGAAGTCCACCACTACCATCTGTTTCGTTGGCGCTGATGTCAGCAGTCGGATTATCATTGTTAGGTTCAGTCATAGCCATCTTAAGTTCTTTTTTTGTGTATTCTATCAGGCTGTGGGGTAGCCAGATACTGTTTATATCTCGCAAATTTTGCAAATAACTGAGCGTCAAGTGCACTATCGTTAGCGAAAACGCTAAATATGCTTATTTCTCCAAATTCTCACCGCCAATTGTTTTTCGATTTTTATCGAAGCTGTTATTATCTCGCCAATAACGATAACTAAACCACTTACGAGGCAAATATGACAAATCAACAACGCGCGCACGATGAGGAAGGCCATGTCCATGGTCCTGATTGCAACCATCACCACCATGAGGTGCATACCCCCATAGTCAGAACCACTGCTAAAATTGGCCGTAACGATGTATGTCCATGCGGCAGTCAGAAAAAGTATAAAAAATGTTGTGGTAAGTAGCGTCGGCTTTACTTGTAATGATGCAGTGCTGTGTGTGCAATTTGAGAGCGGATATTTGTATTATTCTCTCGCAGTAATGAATAGGCTTTAAAATGGAAAAATCGACTATTCTTTTCATAGACGAATTGACGGCAGCAGTGCATGCAATTGACCACGCATCAAATCAACATGATACTCAGCAGCAAGAAGCCCAAAAACTCAGGCTGATTATCCACGCTGGTACACCAAAAACAGGTACCACGAGCTTACAAAACTACTTAGATAAAAAACAACGCAAACTAAGAGGGAAAGGCATTCTCTATCCACATAATTTGGAAAAATTAACAAATGCTCACGCGCCCAAACACCAATGGTTTGAAAAAAACCTAGTAACAACTAATTTAGAACACTTTTTAGAGAACTTTAAAAATATCCTTTCTCAAGTAAAAATGAACATCCACACCATCATTCTGTCATCTGAAGGAATTTATAACTACTGGTGGGATTTTCCAGACGCATCGAAAGACGTTTTATCTACATTGAGTCAACTCTTTGACGTTGAGTTATGGGTTTGGTTTCGTGACCCTCTCACCTTCATCGAGAGTTATTATAAGCAGTGTATTCGAAACCCTCAGTTAGACGCTAATCCATGCTACGGCAAAGACTTGTCCTTTGCAGATATGTTACAAATCGACTGGTTTTCTCAACATCTAGATTACCAAGGCTTTGTTAATGAATGCCAAACGCTGTTTGGAAAAAATAAGGTATCCGTATTTAACTACAAAGGTGATGTGGTACAAGAAGTTATTGCGAAATTAGGGCTAACGACTCCTCACGATAATCCAACCCCAAGGCAAAATAAAAGCCTTAACAGCGCATCCATTAAATTACTAAGAACGATAAATCACTACAACATAAAAGCAAAAGACAAAGAGCAGTTGATTCCACATTTAAAAGCAATCAATGTGCTACTGGAAAAATATGCAAAGGATACTATTATTGATGCCGCATCAAGAAAGAGAGTGTTAGCGCTGGCTCGTCCAATTAAATTCTAAACGTTTTTAGCGTGTTGTTGTAATATGTATAATCCATTCAGTGCGTAGCGACATAATAGTAACCATGTACAAGTGCGCATACAAGGACATCAGCATGCAGTTAGTAAGCATCATCAGTTTCACTTTGCTTATAAGCTCAATCACCTTTTTCTCATGGAGTACGCAAAATAACACAATGGAAAATCGCATAGATTTCAGTAAGTCTACTGAAGCACAAAATTGGATTATTGTTAACGATTCTGTGATGGGCGGGCGTTCACAAGCCGATTTAACTATTGAAAACGATATGCTTGTTTTTGCTGGCCATTTATCACTGCAAAATAATGGCGGATTCGCCTCAATCCGAAGAATCTATTCACCTTTAAGCTGGAGTAGCAAAGAAACGTTGGAAATAAAAGTAGTTGGTGACGGCCGTAGCTATCAATTCAGACTGCGCACTAACCGAAATGCAGATGGCGTTGCCTATGTGGCAAACTTCACTACAAAAAAAGATGAAGTTCAAGTGATCACTTTCGACATTAAAGACTTCAGCCCTCAATATAGAGGAAGGAAAGTGCGAGGCGCGCCAGACCTGAATTTTTTAGACATTGCACAAATAGGCTTTATGCTGGCAGACAAACATCCCGGGGATTTTGTTTTGCGAATTTCTCTCATTCGACAAATCCCCGAAGTTATATAGCACTCCGCATTGTTGCAACGTGACACGAAAACCTGTTTTTATGATTAAAACCCTTGAAAATATAAGATAAAAAAATAGTAAGCGCCAACTCAGAGCGGACGTCACAACTGTCTCTGAGATTTATCAATAATCATCTTTTACAGTTTATTTATCATTTCTGTTTAAGCGGCTCACGTTTTACTGTATCAATAGAAATACCCACCCTGTCGCTTGAATACGCAAACTAGAACAGATAACTGTATTCTGCTCACCATTAAATATTTTTGGGATCTTTCGTGAACTTCCGATTTTCAACTCTCGCTATTTGCTTTTTTGTAGGCAGCACAGCCGCCCATGCCAATGACCCTTTTCAATCTATCGGTGCAAGTATCACGACGGGCAACATAAGCTTGCAACAAAATATGTCGAGTATTTCAAATAACCCGGCAGCAGCCTCGTATTTTACCCAAAATGAATCAGGCCTAATGGTCAATATATTGCCGCCGATAGGCGCTGGATATGAAGTCGGCCAGATTGATTCCTTGATTGATGAGTTAGATGAACTTATCGACATTTTGGAAAACGATAACTTAACGGCACAGGATGCTTTGGACGCAAAAGACAGGTTCGATCCATTCCTTGAACTAGCCAGCACAGACGGACTTGTTAAAGTAGCTGGGCATGCGGGTATTCCCTTATTTCCAATACTTTATGTCAGCAGCGAGTTTGGCACATTTACCTTAAATGCAAAAATTAACGGCAGCTTGCGCAGCACTGTGATTGACGACAACATTGACATCATTGGTTTCAATGATAGTTTTGTCATCAATACTTCTGCTGCTGTCTATGTCAAAAGCGCGGGCTTAACACAATTCAGCGTTGGCTACAGTCGCCCAGTATGGAAATTCAATGAAGGAGTTTTACATGCTGGCACTACCCTAAATATCAACCGTTTGAGCCTATCTAAAAACATCATCTCGCTCGCAGGACTCGAGGATGGTGAAAATATTGGTGATGCCATTAAAGATGACTACGAAAATAATGAACAAAGCAGCATTAATTTATCTTCAGATTTAGGGGCGCTTTGGGTAGATGCAAACTACAGCCTAGGCCTTAGCATTAAAGACATTAATGCACCTGAATACGACTACAAAAGCCTCACTAGTGACTGCAGCCAAGAACAGGGTATTTCATTAGACAACTGTTTAGTTGCTCAAGAAGCGATAGCACAGGGCAAAATTAATGGACAAGAAATCTATATAGCAAATGCACAAGCTACCTTTGAAGCGTCCGCTTGGCTCGGTAATGAAAACAAATGGCTGCTACATACTGCAATTGACTTAAATGATAAAAACGATCCACTAGGTGATGTCTATCAATGGGCGAGTGTGAGTGTCTCTACACAGTTCAATAACTGGGTGATACCGAGTCTGAGAATCGGCTACAGCCAAAATCTGGCGGGTACCGAATTGTCTTATTACAGTGTGGGTATGACTTTATTTAAGCGAGCGCAACTTGATGTTAGATGGAGCAGCGACAGCGTTGACGTAGACGGCAGTACGACACCTCGTTCTGCGTTTTTCAGCTTTTCAATTCAGTCACAATTTTAAAGGTTAAGCTTAATGAAGACTATCGCAAAATATTCACGTATCGCATTCGCTGTCTTGTTAACACATTCATTGTTTGCATGTGGTGGTGCTAATGAGAATCAAGATGGCATCCTACCCAATCAAACCCAGCTTCCCACTGTCGATAGGAGTATACCTATAGCAGGACTTGCTATGGATGGATTTATTGCCAACGGCTTGGTCTGGATTGACATTAAAGACAACGACAGTGTTGATGGAACAGAGCCAACTGCCTACACCGACTCGCAAGGATATTTTAGCTACAATCCGAATACCGGCGTTAACTACTGCGACGCTAAACAAGCTCACCTGCAACAATATTGCCTCAAAACGGGATTAACACAAGGCAATGTCGAAATAAAAGTGAGCAAGGGAATTAAAGTCATCAGTGGGGTGCCTTTTCGTAATGTACTTTCAACAACTGTGAATCTGCCGTCTGCATTAGATAACTTCAACACACTTGTAGCATTAGGCGCAAAACCAGCCGGTGACAGTCAATTTTGGCAACAACAAGTCGACACCGCCTTAGTTGCTTTGTCGCCACTAGGCACTTTAGCCCATTATTTACCAGAAAATACAAATATTTTAACAGCACTTACTGTTCTCGGAATTAACTTTGATGTTGATGTTGCAGCCGCTAAATTGATGCAAATGAACTACGTCGAAGGTGTTTTACTCGACACCACCCATGCATATCAATTATTAACCACAAACATCATGATATCCACTTTAGTCAATTCGCTCAGCGGGACTTACGATCTTGCTTTTGAAAACGTCGACCTAGGGTATGATGGCTACCCAATAAGCACGGCCGATGCAGTCTACAAGGGCCTGGCTATCAGCCTGAGTATGACCGTAAACACACAAAATGGTACCTCACTACTTCTCGCAAATGAAAAACACCAATGGGCTTCTCAAAGCACTTTATTAACCAATGAACAAGGTTTGCTAAATGAGCAATTTGTGAATGCTTATCGAGCATCAGTAGCAACAGTCATTGAAAGTGACATACTTCCGCTCGGCAATACTCTTTCTAGCCAAGCAGAGTTAGACAATATTGCGCAAAACAACGCGCTAACTGAATTTATGACCGCTAAAATTGATTTAGTTAATAATCTACCTAGGATCAGAGTGCTTCGTAATCCTCTCAGCATAAACGCGAAATCGTTAACGGTAAGTAGTCTGCTGGATCCCGTGGATATGATAGACAATATAGGTACCCCTTCTCGCCAAGACATGGATTCAGTGACTGAAAGGGTTGGGCAAACAATTAGAGCCCTAATTAATTCCGTTAATTCCGATACTGCAATTGACGAATTCGATCGTATATTTAACCCCTTACCAATAAGCGGTGAAACAATCGGAAATGAACCCATCGATGTCGACCTTCAGGCTATCGCAAATGCAATTCAAGGGAATATAAGCAACATTAGTGAGTTACCCTCAGGTAGTGATTTTGCTCTAGCTAGCGTGGACAACAGCAGCAGTATATTCAGTGGTAACCAACTAAGTTTGTCAGGCGTGCAAGATGGTGGAGAGCAAGGCCAAGTAGTGGTTTTCTTTGCAGGGGAGCCTCAAGACAATTCTGGCTCCCTGATTATGTGCATTGCCTATCGCAATCTGGATGACGCAAGCGATAATATCAGCGGACAGCGCTTTACTGGCTCTTGGAACACTATTGGTGACAATCAGAATAGGATATCACTGCTTGCTGAAGGGTTTTCTTTGCAAATGAACATTGCTGGCGAAACAAGAGGCAGCGACATACCATCTGAACAAGATATCGCCAGTTTGACTCGCAATCCAAATGAGCTTTATGGCAAGTTTAGATTTACGCTAAATGAAGACAGTGCAACATGGCATTCAGACAACACCTCTATTAATCAAAGCTATGGTTTACTTAGCACAAGCTCAATTCCAGCCGATGATATCAACTGCGCTAACGCTCTCTCATTCGAAGTTCAGTAATGGTAAAATACGTCGATACCAATGCATGAAAAATGTTGATAGAGGGTAGTTCAAGCCATACAAGTGTATCTAACTGTAAAATAAATGTACGCGGTGTTTGGCAAAGTCAAAATCACAGCGTAGCATAGTGAGGCAATGTAAATTTGATAAGGGACTAATGAAGCATTTACTCACACCCAAACGGCTGTTTAATAAAGTAGGCTCCAGAACAATACTATTGCCCCTCATCATATTAATACTCGGTATTTTAATATCGCTGTTTGCTGAATATAAAGCGCAAAATAAACAGGCTGATTTAGTTGCGGCCATGCTTACAAATGATTTGTACAAAATTCGTTCGGACGTTACTCAAAGACTTACTTTTTATAGTTATGGATTGAAAGGTCTGCATGGACTCGTTTCAACTATAGGTCTGGAAAAATTCGACTATCAGACAATGGTAAATTATGCCCAAAATAGGAATTTTGAAAAGGAGTTTCCAGGTGTTCGAGGCTTAGGTTTTATTCAACGAGTTGAACAAAATCAATTGCCTGACTTCTTGTTCTCGCAAAGGCAAATGAGACCCGATAAGGACTTCGATATAAAGCAGTTAACAACGCACAACAATAGTCTATTTATTATCCGTTACATAGAGCCAGAAGAGAATAATAAAAGCGCCGTTGGCCTCGATATTGGCTCTGAAAGCATGCGCAGAAATGCCGCCATTAGGGCTGCGAAAAACAACGAACTACAGATAACTGCTCCCATCACCCTAGTACAGGCAAATAAGCAAGAAAAACAAGGATTTCTCATACTTCTGCCTCTTTACGACACATCAGTTGTGCCTACCGAACCTGCGGCTAAACTAGATCACTTACTTGGTTGGATATACGCGCCAATACTGATTGGCGAAGTGCTAAACTCAAACATTGATTTTCCAAGGGACCTCGAGGTAAAAATTGCAGATATCACTCTCCCTGATAAAAAAACATTCTATCACCAACAGTCGGCAAATTCGATTCTCAGCCCTTATGTTTACAGTGAGAGCGTTGATGTATTCGGCAGAGTTTGGGAACTAACGCTAGCGGCGCAACCAAGCTATATAGAGCGAGTTAAAACAACAAAAGATTTCTCTACCTTCTTTCAATACCTAATCATCAGCATCGTGATCGCTCTTCTACTTTTGAGTATTCATTTAGCCTGGCTTCGCAGAGAGCAAATGCGTGGCCATGAACAGGAACTGCTCATCGCTAAAGAAAAAACGTTGAAGTCAGCAAATGAGCAACTAGAAGGCCTCGTTGCAAAGCGCACAGCAGAAATTCATGAAGCTCATACATTGCAAAACGCTATTTTGACCAATGCCAATTACTCCGTTATTGCGACAGATACAAAGGGAATTATTACCTTATTTAACCCAGCAGCCGAGCGACTTTTAGGTTATAAAGCGAAGGACTTAATAGGGAAGGAATCACCTGCTTTGTTTCACGTTCAATCTCAAATACATGAACGAGCACATGCTTTATCTGAGGAATTGGAATGTCATATTGAAAGCAGTATGGGGGTGTTTTTTGTCAAATCTAACAGAGGCATCGAGGACAAGTCGATCTGGACCTATGTTAGCAAAAGTGGACAACATATACCGGTAATGCTCAACCTCACGGCTTTAAAAAATGAGGATAACGAAATCACCGGCTACCTCGGGATAGCTTATGATTTGACTGAACAAATAGAAAAAGAAAGAGCACTAGCAGGAGCCAAAGAATCGGCAGAGAAGGCAAACTTAGCAAAGTCGCAATTCCTAGCAAATATGAGCCACGAAATCCGTACGCCGTTAAATGGTATTTTTGGTACACTACAGTTATTGCAAGACCCTAAATATAAAGCCAAGCAGTCCAAGCTTATCGCGCTCGCAGAAAAATCTACCATTACACTTAACAGGCTCGTTAACGACATATTAGATTTTTCTAAATTCGAAGCCGGAAAGTTGGAATTGGATATATGCCCGGTCGACTTACCCATACTCATACGTGACATTAAATTAGAATCAAATCCTAGCGTGCAACAGAAAAAGTTAGTATTTAACACCAATATCGATTTGAAAAATGCAGTATGGATGGCTGATGAACTTAGGATAAAGCAGATCTTACTTAATGTGCTCAGCAATGCGATTAAATTTACACACGAGGGCGAAATAAATCTGAGCATATCTGAACAAGATAGTAAAGGGATTAGCATCATTGTCGAAGATACCGGTATCGGAATGAGCGAAATGTCAATACAACGATTATTTCAGCGTTTCGAACAAGCTGACAAATCCATAACCCGTCGCTATGGCGGAACAGGTTTGGGCATGTCGATTACACAATCATTAGTGCATTTGATGAATGGAGAAATATCGGTTAAAAGCAAAGAAAATATTGGAACAAGTGTTACCATTTTTCTACCTTTAACAGCCATTACAGCGCAAAAAACAAAGATACCAGATCTTGATGAGCCGTCTACAGAACTTTATGAAAAGACAATATTGATTGTCGAAGATAATGATATTAATCAGGTCATTCTTACATCAATGCTCGAGACTCGCTATAAGAATATACATGTTGTTGGAAATGGGCAGTTGGCTGTAGATTTTGCGACCACAAGACATGTTGACGTGATCCTGATGGATATACAAATGCCCATCATGGATGGGATAGAAGCGTGTAAGCGTATTAAATCTTTACAGCCAATTCTTCCGATTATTGCAACGACAGCGAATGTATTCGCGGAAGACATTGCTACCTACAAAAGCGCTGGTTTTGATGCCTACATTGGCAAACCATTTGAAAAAAACCACTTATATGGAATTATCCAAACCGCGTTAAGCAAAATAGAATAAGGTGAGTTGGCCGATAAGCCGGGTTCTGTCTTGGACAATCATTCGTCTAGGCCAATAATCACTCATTGGCTCAAGCAACCTACCCGTTCCCAACGCGGGCCGCGCCATACGGGAACCTATTTGGTCTTGCTCCGGGTGGAGTTTACCTTGCCGTCAGCTGTTACCAGTGACGCGGTGCGCTCTTACCGCACCCTTTCACCCTTACCAAGTGTAAACACTTGGCGGTCTTCTCTCTGCTGCACTTGTCGTCGGCTTGCGCCGCCCAGACGTTATCTGGCACCCTGCCCTGTGGAGCCCGGACTTTCCTCCCCTTTAAAACATACACGTATGAATAAAGCGGCGATTGCCTAGCCAACTCAGGGCGGGAGTTTACACTAAACGTTTGCGTTGTGATACACGTTTTGCACGTCATCACAGTCATTCAACATATCCATGAATTTTTCATACATGGGCATGTCTTCTTCACTAATGTCTTTACTGTCTTGCGGAACCCAAGTGATTTCTTCAACTTCAATTTCCAAATCAGGAAATGCATCATTCAATGCTGTCTTACATTTGAAAAATTCGGTGTGTGGGACGAAAACAGTTACCGTGCCATCTTCAACCTCAACGTCAGATACATCCACGTCAGCTTCCATTAAAGGTTCAAGTACGATTTCATCGTCATCACCTTTAAAAGAGAATACGGCAAGATGATCGAACATAAATGCCGATGAGCCCTGCGCACCAATTTTACAGTTGGTTTTAGTGAAGCAATTGCGCACATCAGTAATCGTTCTATTTGCGTTATCAGAAAGACAGTCAACAATAACCATGCAGCCACCTGGGCCAAAACCCTCATATCGCATTGGCACGAAATCTTCGCCAGCCCCACCAACCGCTTTTTCAATGGCTTTATCAATAACGTGGCTTGGTACTTGGTCTTTTTTTGCTTTTTCGATCAGGCGACGAAGCTGCAGGTTTGCATCAGGGTCAGGGCCACCACTTTTAGCGATAACGTAAATTTCTTTACCGTAACGTGAATACACTTTGGTTTTTGCACCGGCCGTTTTCGCCATAGCCACTTTTCTTACTTCAAACTTTCTACCCATTTTTAGTTCTCTTTTTATGGATTTTGTAAATTCGCATCGCCACTATGGCGTCGCGTTTTGCATCAATTTATAAGATTGTACTGCTTTTCGTTTGCGCTGTCAGCGTTGTATAACGCATTGGTACTCTCGACATAATAGGCTGCTAATCGCTTATTCGCCTGCAGTAGCATTTAATCAGCCAATGTAAGCCCTTTATAGCAACTTCCAAGTCATGCTATATGCTGCAAACCTAGATATTCTCTTGATTGCATTTCTTGCAAGCGACTCAAACAGCGCTGAAACTCGAAACTCAAACGACCTTCTGAATATAATTCTTCTAAAGGAACTGCAGCTGACATAATTAACTTTACTTTTCGTTCATAGAATTCGTCAACCATTGCAATAAAGCGTCTAGCAATATCATCAGTGTTAGCGCCCATTTGCTCAACGTTGGCAACTAAGACCGAATGATAACAGCGGCTTATTTCGATATAGTCAGACTGGCTTCTGGGGCCATCACAAATGGCTCGAAACGTAAACATCACCACGCCGTCGGCCTCTCGCATTGCTGGGATATCTCTGCCCGCAACATTAATATTTAAATCAAATACCCCTTCTTCCGGTGCAAGTTGCGTAAAGTAGGTTTGTAAATTGCTCGTTGCTTCATCATCTAGCGGATAATGATATATTTCCGCCTGCTCAAGGGTTCTCAGTCGATAATCAACACCACTATCGACATTTACAACCCTTGTATTCTGGTTAATCAATTCTATTGCAGGAAGAAATCGAGCGCGCTGCAGTCCATTGTGATACAGCTTGTCAGGAATGATATTGGATGTCGCCACCAGCACAATTCCATGTCCAAAGAGTTCCTCCATTAGCGTGCCAAGTATCATGGCATCAGTAATATCCGAGACGAAAAATTCATCGAAACAAATCACTTTTGCTTCAACGGACAACTTTTTGGCGATAATTTTTAAAGGATCTTCTTTGCCTGCCAACAATTTTAGCTCTTCGTGAACCCGATGCATAAAACGGTGAAAGTGCACCCGCATTTTATTTTCAAACGGCAAACAGTCAAAAAATGTATCAACGAGGTAGGTTTTACCGCGGCCAACGCCACCCCAAAAATAAATGCCTTGAATACTTGGCTGCGCCATCCCTTTTCCGAAAGCTTGCTTAATTTTTACTCGCCAAGAAGGCTTTCTTTCAGGATGTGTTAATTCATCGTATAGACGCTGTAACTCTTTAACTGCCTTTTCCTGTGCCGCATCATATTGAAAATCAATGAGCGACAAATCATCTTGATATTTTTCCCAAGGGGTCATTAATATTCCAAAAAATTCTAAAAAATCACTAAAAATCACGTCGAATCGCTTGAAAACAAGCTCAATAGACTACACTAAACGTACTATAAATAAATGCACTGGCACAAACTGACGTGCCAAGGTAGTGAATGGATTTGGTGCAAGTATACAGCGCTGCGACTAAGTTGAAAATCACGACATAGGTATTATCCTAATTTATTGCGAATAAGCGCTTGCATGGAGTCAATGAATAGCTGATCATTTGTCCGAAGCAATCCTCAGTTTGGAGACATTATGGAAATCGGTACACTACTCATTGGCATCATCATCGGACTCATCATCGGCGTGGTTTTGGGTTTAGTTGCATTCAGAACAATGCACTCAAATTCTCAGCAACAAGTTAACCATACAGAAGATGAGCGTAAAGCGTTGTTAGCGATACAAACCCGACAGCACTTGAATATCTCACGACAGGTATTGAACGATATTCAAAATAGGACTGCTGAGCTGGCGAGTCACTTCAATGAATATGAAGAGTCGCTTACAAAAGCAACAACTAGCGCTGGTGAAATGAAAGAATCTTTCTTTGGTGAACATGCCAGCGTATTTTTGCGTAACACCTTAGAAGCACATAAGAAAGATCTTGCTTTGGCTCAACCTGATACTCAGCCTCGTGATTTTGCAAATAGCGGTTCAGGTGTATTTGTTGGGGTTGAAGCAAAAGCAGCAAAAAAGAATAAATCACAAGACCAGTGAACTTAACTCGCTTTTCACTGGTCTTTGTCAGGTATTCAATTTTATTAACATACTTGGAGTATTGAGATTAATGAAAGCATTTCTTCGTAAATTAGCTGTTTGTGTGACCGCAGGCTCTATTATTTTTGTTACCCTCTCAAGCGCAAACGCTGCGTTACCGTTTTTCTCAACCAAAAAAGACGAAGTTCCCTCACTCGCGCCGATGATTGAGCGCGTGTCGCCTGCGGTTGTGAGCATATCAGTAGAAGGGACTCAAGTGAGCCGCCAGCAAGTGCCCGAAATGTTCAAACGTTTTTTTGGTGCGCCCGATGAACAAGTCAATGAAAGGCCATTTCGTGGCATGGGATCTGGCGTTATTATTGACGCAAAGAAAGGCTATGTTGTCACCAACAATCACGTGGTTGAGAATGCAGACGAAATCATTGTAAAACTAACCGACGGTCGGGAATTCGTTGCTAAGAAGCTCGGTGCTGACGAGCAAAGCGATGTAGCGCTGCTGCAAATCGAAGCTGATGACTTATCTCAATTATCGATAGCTAATTCAAATGAATTGCGCGTGGGTGATTTTACCGTTGCCATCGGCAACCCTTTTGGACTAGGTCAAACCGTCACATCAGGTATTGTCAGTGCCCTAGGACGCTCAGGATTAAACATTGGCGGACTGGAAGATTTTATACAAACCGATGCCGCCATTAATCGCGGTAACTCAGGCGGCGCATTAGTTAATTTAAACGGTGAACTAATTGGTATCAACACCGCTATATTTGGCCCGAACGGCGGTAATGTGGGCATTGGCTTCGCCATCCCCAGCAATATGATGAAGGGCTTGATTGATCAAATTGTTGAATTTGGTGAAGTTAGACGCGGCTTACTCGGTATTCAAGGCGGAAATGTTGACGCCAAACTTGCAGAAGCGATGCGTTCTCCCAGCAACCGAGGTGCTTTCGTCAATGAGGTCGTGCCCGATTCAGCCGCCGCTAAAGCAGGCTTGCAATCAGGTGATATCATTACGAGTATTAACGGTAATGAACTTAGTGGCTTTGACGAGCTTCGCGCTAAGGTAGCTACTATGGGTGCTGGTGCTAAAGTCACATTAACGATTGTAAGAGAAGGCAAAAAACAAGAGGTCGATGTTATCCTTGGTGATGCAGGCAAACCTGTTACAGAGGCTAAAGACTTGCACCCCGCATTTGAAGGCAGCACATTAGATAATGGACAGGACGAGGCGGGCAATGAAGGCGTGGTCGTGACAGAGGTGCAAGCACGCTCTCCAGCAGCCCGTATCGGCCTTAAATCCGACGATGTTATCATTGGCTTAAACCGTCAAAGAGTGAATAATGTTGCAGATCTTCGTCGTCTTGTAGAAGAAAGCGAAGGAAACGTGATGGCGTTGAATGTGAAGCGCGGTTCATCCACTATATATGTTGTTATTAGGCAATAACTAAGCAATAAACATTAAGCATTCCATTTCGACGCATTGAGCGTTGTCTTGGAGTGCTTGTTTCACCACGCTGTAACACTTTGGATTAATTTGGTATTCTACTAAATAATCACTCGTATCGAATATATTAAACATGCCAGCATTGCAACGCTTCTTTATCGCACTTCTAAAGCCAATTATTCTAGGTTTAATTGTTGCAGGGATCCTACTTGTATTTATCCCAGAATTTCGCCAAGGCAGTGGTCTAAATATTAATTGGCTTCAAAAGAAAGATAATCCACCAGAGCGCCTTAGTTATTTCGATGCGATAAGCAGAAGTGCGCCGGCCGTTGTTTATATTTATGGGGTTAGCATCGATAACCCAAACCCAAACAGTATCTTTAGGGGGAGAACAACCGAACGCACCAACTTAGGTTCAGGCGTTATCATGAACGAAGATGGTTATTTGATGACCTGTTACCATGTGATTAAAGATACAGATACAATTTTTATTCGCTTACAAGACAGCCGCACACTTGAAGCACAAATTGTAGGATTTGACGTGGAAACCGACTTGGCTGTGCTAAAAGTTGACGCGACAGACCTGCACGTTATGCCTCAGGTGCCAAAAACGGGGCTTCGTGTTGGTGATGTTGTAATGGCTATTGGTAATCCACTCGACTTAGGCCAAACCATCACACAAGGGATAGTGAGCCGGATCAGCCGTAACAATTTAGCTAATTACTTTGATTTCATTCAAACTGACGCGGTATTACATCCGGGTAATTCTGGCGGTGCATTAGTAGATAGCAATGGATATTTGGTAGGTATCACCAACGCAAACTTTAAAACTCGAGGGGCTTCTGGTCGCGGACTAACCACCGTCGACGGCATCAATTTTGCGGTTCCCTATGAGTTAGCGAAAAAAGTAATGGAAGAAATTATAGTATCAGGGACAGTAGTTCGCGGACAATTGGGCTTTGTTGGAAACCAATTGGTAGAGCGCAAAGGGATGATTGTCACGGCAGTCACTCGTGGAGGCCCAGCTGATAGTGCCGGCTTAAAAACCAATGATATTCTGCTTGCTATCAATGGTTTTGAAATTGAAGAAAATGATACAGGTCAAGCGCTAGACATGGTCAGCCAAACCTCGCCAGGTACATTGCTTACCTTGAAAATTGAACGAAACAAGGAGCTTATTACTCTTACAGTAGTTGTTGGCTCGTCAGCATCGTCTTAAGCCAGTTTTTCTTTTACACGCTTAATATTCGCGCCTAAGGCACTTAACTTATGCTCAATAGCCTCATAGCCTCTATCAAGATGATAAATTCGATTAACCGTTGTCTCACCGTCGGCGACTAAACCCGCGATAACTAAGCTTGCAGAAGCTCGCAAATCAGTTGCCATCACCTGCGCACCTCTCAATTTAGAGCCGCCTTTCGACAAAGCGCTGTTACCCTCAAGTTCGATTTCAGCTCCCATACGCTTTAACTCTGGCACGTGCATGAAACGATTTTCAAAAATAGTTTCTGTAATCACTCCGGCCCCTTGCGCCACGGCATTTAAGGTCATGAACTGAGCCTGCATATCGGTTGGAAAACCTGGATGTGGTACCGTTTTCAAATTCACCGCTTTTGGTGATTTTCCCTGCATATCCAATTCAATCCAGTCTTGTCCAAAAGTGATCTTTGCACCAGCTTGTTCCAACTTACTCAGCACTGCATCAAGTGTTGATGGTTCAGCCTTCTCGCAACGAATACGACCACCGGAAACTGCTGCTGCAACTAAAAAAGTACCCGTTTCGATTCGATCGGGTAAAACACTATAATTGCATCCCTTCAGACTTTTGACACCAGTAATTTTAATATGGTCGGTGCCTGCACCGCTCACGTTTGCACCCATGCTATTTAAGCAGTTAGCTAAATCGACGATTTCTGGCTCTCTAGCAGCATTCTCTAAGATCGTTTCGCCGTCTGCTAACGATGCTGCCATCATCAAGTTTTCGGTTGCACCAACGCTCACAACATCCATAAATATGCGAGCGCCTTTTAAGCGTCCGTCTACTTTTGCTCTAATATAACCTTCGTCTACCTCTATCTGGGCGCCCATTTTTTCCAGACCCGCCAAATGCAGATCAACCGGACGAGCACCAATTGCACATCCCCCCGGTAATGACACATTCGCTTTACCATGCTTAGCTAATAGCGGACCTAGGACTAGAATCGAAGCTCGCATCGTACTCACTAATTCGTAAGACGCCGTTACGCTACTTAAGTTACTCGCGTCAATATCAAATTGATTTTTATCGACTTGATTAACCTTCGCGCCAAAGTCTTTTAGCAACAATAAGATAGTACTAATATCTCGGAGTGCAGGAACATTGTGAAATGAACAAGTTGAATCAGCTAACAAACTCGCAATAAGTAAAGGTAGTGCGGCATTTTTCGCACCTGAAATTGTAACAGAGCCAGATAATGGCGGGCTTTTAGTAATAACCAACTTGTCCACAGGTACTCTCTTCTATTTATATTTATTATTATTATTATTCAGCTTAGTCTCAAGAATGAAACAATTTCTCTCGCTGCCATTGGTCAGCAGTAAACGTCTTTATGGTGATAGCATGCATGCTGCCATCTGCTATTTGCTTGGACAAAGGCCCATAAATTAGCTGCTGCTTTTTGACTCTTGTCATTTCGCTAAAGCGATCATCAACAGCAATTATCTGAAAATGGGAACCTTCACTTTTGACTTTAACATCAGTTAAAGAGAGTTCAGATTTCAGTAAACTTGCTATTTCTTCATTTGTCATTCTATTCTCTATTTTAGGAAACCGTCAGCATTGCTAAGTTTTGCTAACTCAATTAATTTTTTTGGTGAATGATGAATACTAACATTAACATTGCGCTGTTTTAAATCACGTTTAAGATTAATTAGCCAAGCCAGGCCCGCACTGTCCGCTCTATCTACGTCATCAAGGCAAACTGCAAGGCTTGATGTCTCTGCTAATTGTTTTTTAGCCTCGGCGGTAGTTGATGCCCAATAATCTTTTGTTAATGTTAGTTGGTCAAGATCACCTTTTACCACTAGCATCAGTCCGTTGTCTCGCAGTTCTAGCTCAGCTTGCATCTATTATCTGACCTTATTTATCAAGTTTCTCATTAAGTTTAATTGGCTCAGCGATACTTTTTCTCATTAACTCGATCACCTTGTCTATGCCATCCTGACGCAATATAGATTCAAACTCGGTGCGCTTGCTAGACAATAGACTAATGCCTTCTGCGACCATGTCATACACCTGCCACTGATCCGATTGGCGGTCTTTGCGAACCTTAAAGGCAACTTTGATCTCAGGGCGATCACCTTCTTTAATCACAGCACGCACAGTTACGTCTGAACGGCCATCAAACTCGAGCGCCGGCGCAAATTCAACCAGCTGATCGTCATAATAACCGAGCGCAACCGCATAGCTTGTAATTAAGTACTCTCTAAATACGGACACAAATTCCAACAGCTTCTCTCTTGGCACTTTATTGGCATACTTGCCTAATACTTTAAAAGCCGAAAATCGGTAGTCTATGTACGGTAACAACTCTTCTTCCATCACAGTACGTAAGAGTTCTGGATTATTTTTAATCTGTACCTTCTCACGTTTGATGCGATCGAACGTTAACATTGCCACCTCTTTAATCATAACGTAAGGATCACTTTGTTCTGCAGCGACTGTCGTCGTTGCTGGCACCATAAAAATCATGGCGGTCACTAAAGATATCAGCCATTTTCTCAAGCCATTACCATTTTTATTCACATTATTCTCCTTTCTCACTACTGTCATGACTATTCTGAATCTTTGCCGAACAAGAACTGACCAATAAGGTCCTCTAACACCAATGCTGACTTCGTATCAACTATATATTGAGTCTCTCCCTCTTTATCGCCAATATAAATCGGAGCTTCGCCAGGAAAAACAAAGCCCGGTGTGAGGCCAACATATTGTTCACCTAGCAAACCAGCAGTCAATATGGATACTGAACTTGTATCAGGAAATGTTTTGGCATAGTTGGACGATATTTCCATTTCTACCACTGGAATCAGTTCACGCTCATCTAAATAAATACGTGACACTCTTCCTACAACAACCCCCCCCACTTTAACGGACGACCTTTCTTTTAAACCACCAATATTGTCAAACTTAGCATTTACTTTATAAATCTCACCGTTACCACTCATGCCCTGATTGGCTACTTGCATCGCCAATAATAAAGTTGCAGCAATAGCAATAGCAACAAATACACCGACCATTAATTCTGTTTTCTTGCTTGTCATCTTATTTCCTAATTAATTCCAAACATCAGTGCTGTAAGCACAAAATCTATACCTAAAATGGCTAACGAAGAAAACACTACCGTTTCCGTCGTCGCTTTACTTATCCCCTCTGACGTTGGCAAAGCATCGTATCCCTTATATAACGCGATCCATACCACGACGAGAGCAAATACAATACTTTTTATCACACCATTAATGACATCTTTATCCCACTCAACCGTTGACTGCATGATTGACCAATAGCTACCAGAATCCACACCCAGCCATTCAACGCCAACTAAATGCCCGCCCAAAATACCCACAGCACTAAAAATAAGAGCCAGCATTGGCATGGATATTACGCCGGCCCAAAAGCGCGGGGAAATAATCCGTCTCAACGGGTCAACCGCCATCATTTCTAAGCTACTCAGTTGCTCAGTTGCCTTCATTAAGCCTATTTCTGCAGTTAACGCGGATCCTGCTCGACCTGCAAACAACAATGCCGTAACAACGGGGCCTAGCTCACGCAATAGAGACAACGCAACCATCGGACCAAGGCTACCCTCAGCACCGTAATTTACCAAAATAGTATAACCTTGTAACGCCATGACCATGCCGATAAATAACCCTGAAACAATGATAATTAGTAGACTCTGCACACCCACAACATAAATTTGTTGAATAATGAGTGGAATATTCTTCGGTCTAGGAACCGCAAATAAAGCTCCCCACAACATAAGAGAGGCATTCCCTATAGCACTCAATTTTGCCAGTGTCCCAGCACCTAAATTAATCAACCAGTTCACTATTTCGCTCCCTTTAAGATTTCTTTCTCAGAGACGTCTTTCCTAAAGAACGTTTTCTTTGGAGCCCCTGACATCGACGCACCTGTCATAAACGCTTCCTCCATCGACGGTGCAGGGAAGTGAAATGGCACAGGTCCATCAGCATTACCTTGCAAAAACTGCTGCACTAATTCTGAAGAAGAATGTCTAATTTCATCAGGAGTGCCTTCCCCAATAATACGTTTGTCAGCCAGAATGTAGACGTAGTCGGCAATTGTGAGCACCTCTTTTACATCGTGAGTGACCACGATACTGGTCAAACTCAGAGCCGAATTCAGCGCTTTTATTAATTTAAGGAGTACCCCCATGGAAATTGGATCTTGCCCCGCGAAAGGTTCGTCATACAAAATCAAGTCAGGGTCAAGTGCAATTGCTCTGGCTAATGCAGCCCGTCTTGCCATGCCACCCGATAGCTCGCTCGGCATTAAATGGGCCGCTCCACGCAACCCCACAGCTTCTAGTTTTAGTAATACAATTGTTTCGATAATTCCCTCAGATAGGCCGGTATGTTCGCGCAGAGGGAAGGCGACATTGTCAAATACTGAGATATTGGTGAATAATGCGCCACTTTGAAAAAGCATGCTCATTTTTCGGCGAACGTCGTAAAGACGTTTCCTACTCATCTGATGAATATTTTCCCCCTGAAACAACACTTCTCCGCTTTCCGGGTAAAGCTGGCCTCCAATGAGTTTAAGCAGCGTGGTTTTACCTATCCCACTGGGGCCCATTACTGCTGTGATACCGCCCTTTTTCACTTGCATCGAGATACTGTCATAAATGACGCGTCCACCTCGCTCGAAGTGCATTTTGTCGATATCAACTAAAATGTCTGACATTAGATTTACTTAATTCCTATGTGAGTGATAGTCACGATTAAAAACGCATCCATACTGGCTTTTCCAGTTCGTGTGCCATAAAGACGATCAAGCATCAATAAAAGTTCAATATATTAACAACTTTTACTGACTGTAAGCTGAATGCGACCTGTTTTTTAGATTTTTATTTTATTTTTTTGCGCTTTTGTACAATAGTGAATAAACCAAGCGCAATGTATGCCGTATTATAACGTAATAACCAAGCAATGTTGTTATTGATTATTACTTTTCAAGAGCGAAAAAGGCATAAATCTGTAACAAAAATTATATATTCATAAGTGACTGAGTGGCGAAAACGACAAAAAAGCACTGATGAACAATATTTCGAACTTTTTATGTGTCAAACCGCTGGGCTTTTTGCGACAATAACAAAACCATTTAGAAGAGATTTAAAACTGCGTGATTACACAAATCATTATATTTTTAATAGGTTTAGCTGTGCTAAGTTGGAGCGCAGATAAATTTGTCTATGGTGCTTCAGCACTTGCCAAAAATGTTGGTGTGTCCCCAATGATGATAGGATTGACTATTGTCGCTATGGGTTCGAGTGCTCCCGAAATAGTGGTTTCTGCAACAGCCTCATTAAATGGCAATCCGGATACCGCGGTTGGTAATGCAATTGGCTCCAACATTACGAACATAGCCCTCGTTTTAGGGATAACGGCTCTCATCAAGCCTTTATTGGTCTCATCAACAACGTTGAGACGAGAGTTGCCCGTCTTATTATTAGTTACCTTGATTGCTGTTTACTTCCTTTCAGACAATTATCTCAGTGAAATTGAAGGTATTATTTTAATTACCTTGTTTGTTTTGGTGCTCGCAATCATGGCTTGGCTTTCATTCAAAGTCGATAAAAACGATCCACTGATTGCTGAAACTGAAGACGAAATTCCGAGTAATGTGCCGACTGTAAACGCAGTAATCTGGGTAATAATAGGGTTAATTATGCTGCCCTTGAGTGCGCATTTCCTTGTCGAAAGCGCAGTCTATATCGCCCGTTTTTTTGGCGTTAGCGACCTCGTGATTGGTTTGACTATTATCGCCTTAGGTACCAGCCTACCTGAGCTTGCAGCAAGTATTGCAGGTGTTCGAAAGGGCGAGGATGACCTTGCTCTTGGCAATATCATTGGCTCAAATATCTTTAATATATTAGCCGTACTGGCTATGCCTGGTTTGATTATTCCCGGTATGTTGGATATCAATGCCTCTGCACGTGACTCGTATGTCATGCTTGGTTTAACGATATTATTATTCATTTTCTGCTTCAATTTACGCGGCACAAGGCAGATTAACCGGTACGAAGGCGGCATTTTTGTTGTCGCTTTTCTTGCTTATCAATATTGGTTATTTAAGTAACCGCCCACACAGGTTAATTGGTACAATTCAAGTAATGCAGCATATTGTTGCTGAATACATGAACAAACAATAAAGGTTACTGTAAGAGCATGAGCGAACGGAAGAGTTTTTTAGAAACCGCAAACACTGTCTTTCAAAACGAAATTGAAGCTTTGCAAAAGCTACAAAAGAGTTTGGATGACAGTTTTAACCAAGCCTGTGACTTAATGCTGCATTGCACAGGAAAAATAGTTGTTTGCGGTATGGGCAAATCCGGTCACATAGGAAATAAGATTGCAGCAACACTGGCGAGCACCGGCACCCCCGCTTTTTTTATGCATCCCGGCGAGGCAAACCATGGCGATCTAGGAATGTTAACCAAGGGCGATGTACTAATCGGTATATCTAATTCAGGGGAAACTCATGAGTTAACTAACCTTTTACCCGTAGTTAGAAGAATTGGTGTGCCGGTTATTGCCATTACCAACAGTGCCAGCAGTACTTTGGCAAAGTTCTCAGATGTGGCGCTTCATATCAATGTTGAAAAAGAAGCCTGCTCACTCGGCTTAGCGCCAACCACAAGCACCACTGCCACATTGGTGCTAGGTGATGCTCTCGCCGTTGCTCTTTTGGAAGCAAAAGGATTTACTGCTGACGATTTTGCATTATCCCACCCAGGTGGTTCTTTAGGGAGAAAGTTGCTTCTCACGATAGACGAAGTTATGGCTGTCGAGCACGAACTGCCTCTCGTTAAGCACAACGCTACTGTCATGCAAGCCTTGTTTGAAATTTCAGACAAGGGCTTGGGTATGACCGGAGTCATTGACGATAATAATAACTTGCTTGGTGTTTTTACTGACGGTGACTTGCGAAGAGCACTAGACAAGCAGGTTGATATACATGAATCGACAGTTGAACAGGTGATGACACCGAAAAGTGTTACTATGATCCAAGGGAAATTAGCCGTAGACGCACTCAACTTAATGCAAAAACACAAAATTAGTGCAATGTTTATTGTGGATGATGAACAAAAACCGGTCGGTGCCATTAAAATGCATACGCTATTAAAAGCAGGAGTGGTGTGATGTCAACAATCGATACCTTATATGGCCCCATAGATGCTGCTTTATTCGAGCGTTTTAAACGCATTAAGCTGCTAGTGTGCGATGTTGATGGGGTATTTTCCGACGGAACTATTTTATTAGGCAATCAAGGCGAAGAACTCAAAGCATTCAATACAAAAGACGGTTATGGCATCAAGGCTCTAGCGAAAATTGGTGTTAAGGTTGCGGTTATCACGGGGCGCCAATCAAGCATTGTACAAGAACGCATGACCGCCTTGAACGTTGCTCATATTATGCAAAACAGAGAAGATAAACTCAGTGCCATTAACGAGTTAATTACACAGTTTAAATACGCAAAGACAACAATTGCAAGCGTTGGGGATGACATGCCTGACTTGGGCTTGTTTAGCGCTAGCGAAATTGGTATTGCGGTAGCCGACGCCCATCCTTTTGTGAAGCAACAAGCCACATTTTGTACAATCTTACCAGGCGGTCGCGGCGCCGTGCGTGAAATTTGCGATATTATTCTGCAAGCCAAGGGCAAACTCGAAGATATTCATGGAGCAAGCGTATGAATAGACTCGTTATCAGTATTATTCTAATATTTAGTGCCGCGTTTGCGCTGTACTTACCGACGTGGTTGGAAGATGATAAAGAAATAGTGTTAAGCGACAAAGACGCTGTGTTACTGCCGAATTACCAAGCTAAAAATCTACGCAGTAAATTATTTGACAAAAATGGCAACCTGACTCATCAGGTGAATGCTGAGACTATGGAACATTACGACCTGTTGGGTTTCGTGAATTTTACTCACCCAGAATATACGCTCTACCTTCAAGGTAATGGTTCTAATTGGCAACTAAATGCTGATGAGGGTACTTTTTACGACGATAACCGAATTGAATTAGTGAGCGGTGTAACAATTCGCAATCTGCAACCCGAAGACTACATTCAAACCATATCGACCGACTTTATAGAAATCGATTTATTGACCAAAACAATTACATCTGACGAGCCTCTAGTTATTTCGGGCGCAAACGTTATTATTAATGGCAGAGGGTTCGAGGCCAATTTAGAAACCCAAAAATACGAGTTAAAAAACCATGTTCAAACTGAATACCTACCTGTTCGCTAGCTTACTTTTAGTCGCGAATGCGGGCACATTAAGTGCGCAAGAAGTCGTTACGAAGAGCGACTTTGATAAACCAACAAAGCTGTCATCCGATAGCAGCTATGGTGATGGAAAAGAAAAGGTCGCCGTGCATGAAGGCAACGTAAAGATAACGCAAGGCACCCTAGAGATTAAAGCTGAGAGATTAATAGTGTCAGCCGCTCTTGGTAAAGACAAAGAAGTATTTGAAGCTACCGGAAATCCAGCAAGCTACACGCAACAACTGGCCGACGGCACAATGGTTGTCGCAAAAGCCAATAGTATTCGCTACGAGAAAGCGACAAAAATCATCTCTTTAAAAGGAAACGCAGAGCTTTATCAAAATGCCTTTAGTATCAAAACTGACTCTATTATTTACGACATTATAAAAGAGCAGTGGCAAGCACAGAAAGGCACAAATAGTCAGCAGCAAGTAGTGACGGTATTTGATGGCGATACCTTAAAAAAAACCAAAGAAGCGCTAGAAAAGCAAAAGGAAACTAAAAAGTGAGTACCTTGTTTGCAAAACATCTCGCAAAGTCTTACAAAGCCAGACAAGTTGTAAGAGATGTCAGTTTAGAGGTATCTACAGGCCAAATTGTTGGTTTATTGGGTCCCAACGGTGCGGGAAAAACAACCACGTTTTATATGATTGTTGGTTTGGTGCCACTTGATAAAGGTGAAATTTTTATTGACCAATTAGACATGTCGATTCAACCTATGCATGAGCGCGCTAGGCATGGCATTGGATATTTGCCTCAAGAAGCCTCTATTTTTCGTAAACTGACCGTGTATGAAAATCTCATGGCGATATTGCAGACACGTAAAGAGTTGACAAAAGATCAACGAGAACAAGAGGCTGACGATTTAATGGACGAATTTAATGTCAGTCATATTAGAAATAATGTAGGCATGAGTTTATCCGGTGGAGAGCGCCGCCGAGTTGAAATTGCGCGAGCTTTAGCGGCAAATCCTAAGTTTATTTTGCTCGATGAACCATTCGCCGGTGTTGACCCAATTTCTGTTAATGATATAAAGAAGATCATCAAACAACTAAAAGAGCGAAACATAGGTGTGTTAATCACAGATCATAATGTACGTGAAACCTTAGATGTCTGTGAAAAAGCATATATTGTAAGTCACGGTGAGCTGATTGCATCAGGCACCTCCGCTGAAGTGCTCAGTAACCAAAAAGTGAGAGAAGTGTATCTCGGCGATCAATTTGTATTATAGGTGTATCATGTTTATTAATCGGCTTTTTTCACCATTAAAAATAACTGAAGGGCATCAATGAAACCTTCATTGCAGTTAAAGTTTAGTCAACAGCTAACAATGACGCCTCAACTCCAGCAGGCGATAAAACTACTACAATTGTCTACACTGGATCTTCAGCTCGAAATTCAAGAAGCGTTAGATTCAAACCCTTTGTTAGAAATTGACGAAAGTGAGCACAATAGCGACAACTCAGACAATGACTCTGAACCTCAAGACTATGCCGACAAAAACTCACTCAGCGCTGAAAATTCAGATAATGTCGACAGCCACGATGCGCTTGAAAATAGTCAAATCCCTGACGACTTGCCACTAGACAGCTCTTGGGAAGAATATCTAAGCGCCTCATCTGCGCCAGCCAACATAGCAAATGGCCCGGCGGATGATGACTACATATTTCAGGGTGAAACTACCGAAAATATCCAAGATCACCTTATATGGCAAATGGAATTAACGCCTTTTTCAGACATTGATCGCTCTATCGCTATCGCCATAATCGATTCAATTGATGAGTCTGGTTACCTCACGGTTAGCAGCGAAGAAATCTTAGATAGCTTGCAAAACCAAGAAATTGAATTAGACGAAGTTGAATGCGTTCTGAAACGTATTCAAATGTTTGATCCAATTGGGTCTGGCTCGCGCAATCCACAAGAGTGCTTAATGGTGCAATTAGCACAGTTTGATCCCGCAACACCTTGGTTAGCTGAAGCTCGTCTTTTGTTAACTGAACACAGCGATTTGTTGAGCAGCAAAGACTATCGAACCTTAATGCGTAAAACGCGATTAAAAGAAGACCAACTGCGAGAAGCGATGCGATTATTGCAAACACTTAATCCGCGGCCAGGTAGCGCAATTGCGGTCAAGGATTCTGAGTATGTTATTCCTGATGTAACTGTTGCAAAAAAGAATGGTCGTTGGACAGTTGAGTTGAATGGCGATTCCTTGCCACCACTGATCGTTAACAAGGAATATGAAGCGCTCAGTAAAAGCACTACAAATTTGAACGATTCACAATATATTAAGTCACATTTACAAGAAGCTAAATGGTTTATTAAGAGCTTAGAAAGTCGTAATGAAACACTGTTAAAAGTGTCTCACTGTATTGTTCAGCAACAAATGGGCTTTTTTGAACACGGTCCTGAAATGATGAAACCCATGGTTTTGAATGACGTTGCTGAAATGGTCGATATGCATGAATCAACAATTTCAAGGGTTACTACCCAGAAGTACATGCACACGCCTAGGGGTATTTTTGAGCTTAAGTACTTTTTCTCTAGCCATGTTTCCACTGAATCTGGCGGCGAATGCTCATCGACCGCAATAAGAGCATTGATCAAAAAGCTCGTTGCAGCGGAGATTGTTAGCAAACCACTTAGTGATAGTAAAATTGCGCAATTATTGGCCGACCAAGGAATTCAAGTTGCTCGACGAACCATTGCGAAATATCGAGAATCTCTCTCGATTCCCCCATCGAACCAAAGAAAAAGTCTGCTGTAGACTTCACAAGAGGACGTAACATTATGCAAATAAATCTAACTGGTCATCACGTTGATATTACTGATTCACTAAGAGCATACGTCGACAGTAAATTCGAAAGATTAGAAAGACACTTCGATCATATTAGCAATGTGCATGTGGTGTTAAATGTAGAAAAAATAAATCAACGCGCTGAAGCTACGCTCCATCTCAAGGGTGACGTTGTTCACGCGAATGCTGAACATACCGATATGTACGCAGCCATCGATGGACTAATTGATAAGTTAGACCGCCAAGTTATTAAACATAAAGAAAAGTCAAAACGACATTAGTCGCCTATGTATTATGATTATATCTGATATCATTTCACTCGACCGCACTGAATGCGCGGTTGAGTGCCAAAGCAAAAAACGAATTTTTGAAGTGATCAGCGAAATTGCTGTGAAAGGAAACCCACAGCTTAATTTAAACGATGTGCTTGCTAGCATGTTGGCGCGTGAGAAAATGGGTAGCACTGGCATTGGCAATGGTATTGCCATTCCACACGGCAGAATTGAAGGAATAAAGGATATAGTTGCGATTATTGTCACGAGCGAAGAACCCATTAAATTCGATGCTATAGATGATAAGCCGGTAGATATATTTTTCGCCCTACTGGTACCAAGTGAACAAACCCAAGAGCATCTTCAAACACTTTCATCTATCGCACAAAAATTGAGCGATAAGAATATAGTAAAAGCGATAAGAAACGCTGTAACTAGAGACGAAATTATTTCAGCACTGGCATAGCAATCAACAAAACGGTGGATTAAGCCACCGTTTTATAACTGTCATCTACCGCTTAAGGACTTACACACGTGAAACTCTTGATCATCAGTGGTCGCTCTGGCTCAGGCAAATCGATTGCCTTGAGAGCCTTGGAAGACCTAGGGTATTATTGCGTAGATAACATACCTGTCAATTTGCTACCGACACTTACTCATGCGCTCGCTGATGAAAGTGAAAAAGTAGCGGTTAGTGTCGATGTGCGAAACATGCCTAAAATGGCGAATGAGCTTAGCGAAATTGTCGACTTTTTGCCCAACATTTGGGAAGTCACGATTCTGTATTTAGACGCTAGTGACGATGTATTAATTAAGCGCTATAGTGAGACAAGACGCCTACACCCTCTATTTAAGCTCAACAAATCACTTGCAGAATCGATTGAAGCAGAGCGAGAAATATTAGTACCGGTATCTGAAAAAGCTGATTTGCATATCAATACGGATAATTTGTCTCTGCACGAGCTTTCAGAACTAATACGGGAGCGAATATTAGGTAAAAAAAGCGCAAACCTCGTCCTGGTATTTGAGTCATTTGGCTTTAAATACGGTATTCCAAGAGATGCAGATTATGTGTTTGATGCGCGCTTTTTGCCAAACCCACATTGGGAGCCTGACTTAAAACCCTTGAACGGCTTAGATGGGCCAGTGCAGTTATTTTTGGGGTCACAGCCACTGGTCACCAAATTTATTTGGCAGATTCAAAACTTGATATCAACTTGGCTGCCTCACTTAGAGAGAAACAACCGCAGCTACGTTACTGTAGCCATTGGCTGCACCGGGGGGCAGCATCGCTCCGTATTTGTCGCAGAAGCCCTTGCCAATAGTTTTCGCACAAGTCATGGAGATGTACAAATTAGGCACCGTGAATTGAAGTTGATTAAAGCAGAAGAAAACGCGGCAATCGCATTCCAAGAGCCTCACAATGATCGTTGAAAAACAACTTACTATCGTTAATAAATTAGGCCTACACGCCCGCGCGGCTACTCAATTGGCAAAATTAGCCAATCAGTTTGAGGCTTCTATAACAATGTATCAGGATGATAAAGAAGCCTTTGCTAACAGTGTCTTAGCGCTTATGATGCTTGAAAGCAGTCAAGGGAAACAAGTGCTAGTGCGCTGCGATGGAAACGACGCCGAAAAAGCAATGCAGGCGATTGAAAATTTAATCGTCAATAAATTTCACGAAGATGAATAGGGCCTTATGGCTGAAACTGTTGAACAGAATAATGTACAAAACCAGTTAGCCTCGATAAGCGAATCGCTTAACGATGGAACTTTTGTGCAAGTTCGAAAGTTACTCCATGATCTGCAGCCAAGTGACGTTGCTCTTCTATTAGAATCAAGCCCGAGTAAAACCCGTAATGAATTATGGCAGCTCATTGACGCTGATTTTCATGGTGATGTCCTAGAGGAATTATCGGAAGATGTTCGTAACGGTATTATTTCTAAAATGGTGCCCTCTAGTGTGGTTGATGCACTTGAGGACATGGATACCGATGACTTAGTTGAAACCCTAAGTTCTCTGCCCGATCCTGTTTTACAAAGCATTTTGAAATCGATGGATGCGCAAGATCGTTTGCGCGCGGAAAAAGCACTGTCATACGGTGAAGAGACGGCCGGTTTTATCATGAATACCGACACTATCACACTTCGTCCTGACGTGACTATTGACGTGGTTTTGCGATATTTACGCCTCAAAGGTGAACTACCTGAAAACACCGATACCTTATATGTTGTCAATCGTCATGATAATTTGATTGGCACCGTGCCGGTCACTAAATTGCTTACTTCACTTCCTGATATGAGTGTGAAAGAGATCATGAATGAAGAGCCGGAAACCATTCCCGTTGACATGAGTGACAGTGAAGTTGCGAGTATGTTTGAACGTTACGACTGGCTTTCAGCACCGGTTATCGATAAACACAAAATACTGGTCGGGCGAATCACAATTGATGATGTGGTAGACATTATTCGCGAAGATGCCGAACACTCTATGATGAGTATGGCGGGTCTAGATGATGAAGAAGATACATTTGCTCCGGTTGGAAAAAGTACCCAGCGCCGCTCTATTTGGCTTGGTGTCAATTTAGTCACCGCTTTAATGGCAGCTGCGGTGAGCGATTTATTTGAAGCCACGCTGAGTCAACTTGCCGTGCTAGCGATACTCAATACCATCGTGCCAAGTATGGGTGGCGTTGCGGGTAACCAAACTCTGACCCTAGTGATCCGCGGTATGGCATTAGGTCATGTTAGCCAAAGTAACTCGGCATGGCTTATCAAAAAAGAACTCGCCATCGGCTTTTTAAATGGTGTGATTTGGGCAACACTGATCGCCTCGGTAATCGCATTGTGGAAACAAGACTTTATGCTCGGCGTAGTCATCGCATTTGCTATGATGATGAATATGATCGCCGCAGGGCTCGCAGGTGCCACGTTACCGATTATAATGAAAAAATTAAATATTGACCCAGCGCTTGCTGGTAGCGTTATTCTAACGACGATCACTGATGTTGTGGGAATATTTGCATTCCTAGGTACCGCCACTTTATTCTTGATTTAGCTAATAAGGCATTCAATAAGCTGTGCCAGAACTGTCTTTACTTAGTTCTCTTTACGAGTTTCCACCTGCGTGTGCATTTTCAGAACGTTGATAGACAATATTGCCAGAAGTAACATCAATGAGTGCTGACTGAAGTGCCTCAGCATCGCTGCACGCAACCGCAAAACGGTTTACTACGTGGCTTTGATACGTAACGTCTGCATCCTGCACTGAATATTTTTCCAACAAGCGAGCAATGGCACCTTGAAAGCTATAGTCATACTCAATGGTCACCCAGCAGCGTTCCACTTTTACTGTTAATGGCAACTTCTCCAGAACTTGAACAACCGCCTCAGAATATGCCCTCTGTAAACCACCCGTTCCTAACTTTGTGCCTCCAAAGTATCGCACAACTGCAACCGCTATTTCGCCCAAACCACTATATTGAAGCACTTTCAACATTGGCATTCCAGCGGTGCCACTTGGCTCACCGTCATCACTCATGGAACATTCTGTGCTGTCGGGTGAACCTGCAATATATGCCCAACAAACATGATTAGCTTGTGGGTGTTCTATTTTTAATTTTTTTATAAAAGCATTAGCTTCCTGACGATTACTTACATTTGTCACATAGGAAATAAATTTACTGCGTTTTATTTCTAACTCGACCTCGTTGTCGCCAGCAGGTATTGAGTAATCTATCGTCATAAGTATGCGTGCACTATGAAATTAAAGGTGGGCGGCAAACAAAAGCGATTAATCATCTATCTTGTTGGCATTAACCCATTCCATCAAGTGCTCAACATCCTTATCAATCGCCATCGCGAGTTCTTCTACCCATTCGTGGACATTTTCCCACCAGGCTGGATGATCGCCCTCTTGAATCTTATTTGCCGTTTGCTGCACGCGCATCAAACCGACCGAGCCAGCGGCACCTTTAATTTTATGTGCCTGAGAACAAACCTCGGCCTTTTCGTTTGCTGCGAGAGAGACAGTTAACAATTCCATGTACTCAGGAATTTTCTCCTTAAAGATACCCAAACTTGCTCGCACCATATCTTCGCCAATAGTATCAATCAACATTTGCAGCATATCCACATCTAAAATCTTGTCTACTTTTGGGATACTGACGAGTTCACTCGCTGGGCGTCTTTCGTCGTGTTTTTGTTCTTCACCAAACAACTCATTAAACACTTCTATCACGCGGCTCTTTTTAATTGGCTTAGCAATGATATCGTCCATGCCGTTTTGCAAATATTCTTCGCGCTTTTTAATTACGTTTGCCGTCAAGGCAACAATAGGAGTTTGTAGCACTAACTCTTCTTCGTGCAGCACTTTTGCAACATCAAAGCCACTCATATCAGGCAGTTGGATATCAAGTAAAATTAGGTCATATTCGGTTTTACGGGCCATTTCAATTGCAGCGGTGCCTGTCATAGCAACCTCTACCCGTTGCCCTAATTTTTCCAATAACGCTTTCGCCACCAACACATTCAATTCGATATCTTCAACGAGTAAAATATTTAAATTACTAACTTCTAATTCAGCCATCCTAGCCTGCTGCTGGCTAATCGCTACCGGTAATACAATTTCGAAACATGTACCTTGACCAACCACGCTGTGCACAAGAATCTCACCATCCATCTTATCAACCATTTGCTTACATATTGCTAAGCCAATGCCTGTGCCTGTCGCAGACTTGTGATCAGGATGGTCCACTTGATAATACATCGCAAATATCTTTTCCAAATCATCCGTCGGAATGCCAATACCGGTATCTGTAATCCTGAAGGTAACTTTAGCGTTACCCGCACCTTCATCGGTTGCAGCGACAGTGAGTTTCACCTCACCTTTTTGAGTGAACTTGATAGCATTAAATAATATATTCCACAGTACCTGACGCAACCTAGTACCGTCTGCTTCAATGGCAAAAGGGATAGGTTCTAAAATTTCAGAGTGAAACTTTAAGTTCTTATCCTGCGCTAATAAGCTGACAATACTCGTGATTTCATTCGTAAAGTCACGCAAATTGACTGTTTTTAAATCAATTTCAATTTTGTCTCTATCGAGCTTATCAAGATCCACAATATCGTTGAAAATATTACCCAAAGTAATCGCACTTGCATAGATTGTGCTCACCCAATCGAATTGCTCTTTGCTTAATTTGGTGTCTCGTAGCATTCGACTCAAGCCAACAATACCATTTAAGGGCGTGCGGAGTTCGTGACTAATTGTAGCAACAAATTTTGTTTTGTCCTTGCTGGCTTGGGCAATTGCACTTTCTGCTTGTTTTCGTTCAGTCATGTCTCGACCAAAGGCTAGCAGACCCAAACGATGTCCATCCTGATCAAAAAATGGTACCTTGCGCATCTCGAAGTACCGACGACGGCCATCCGCGAATTGTAACCACAACTCTTCAGTCAAACTGGCGTTGGTTTCCAATACTTCATTGTCACTAGCAGCGACCTGTCGAGCGAGGTGCTCATCATAAACCTGATGTGGTGTTAACCCTACGAGTTCAGCCTCTGTTTTACCGGTCACTTCCTCGGCAACACGGTTACAACCAGCAAACCGCCCTTCTTCATTCCGATAATAAATTAGGTCAGGAGACGCGTCTATAATAGAGCGTGTCAGTGTAGATAAACGCCTAGCCTGCATTTCCTGTTCTGATTTTTCTTTTATTTCCCGCTCTAGCTCTTCAAATACACTCTCACGCTCTAATTGCGCATTGCGTCGCTGCTCTATTTCATAATTTAACTGACGAATATTATTTTGTAACTCACGATTTAAAATAACGTCATGTTTGCGCAAGCGTTCTAATTGACTGACGGCATCTTCCAACTTAATTCGACTATGCTCTAGTTGTTTAATTAGCTCACTAAAAAAATACAGTACCCAAGGTGCGCTCAGTAAAGTCAGGATGAGTGCGCTAATGAAGTCGTCTGGATTAACCTGACTCCCTAAGCTGGCTCTTATTATATATGAGCCCGCTAATGTAAACAGCAGCGTCAATATGACAAACATAATACTAATTTTCAGTGTGCCAAAGCGGTCAACAAATTTTGCAAATTTGATGGCCCAAGAGTCATTTGATGATTTTAAGTGCATAAAAAGAGGTCGTCTTAAACTAGAGGTAGGTGGCTATGCTACCAAGAATGCAAAATAAGTGACAATAAAGAAATGAATTGATCGAATAACGACACAGCAAAGCACAATACTTATGCATTAAGAACAGCATTTTCATTCACAAACGTTTTTTCGCCTAAACAGACATTGCTGCTACAGCGGCAATAAAAAAATAATTTTCATACCACAAATAAAGAGAATCCTCTGCAAACATATGCAGATGAGTGAGACATGCATGGCCGAACTCATTATTAACAAAGGACATCACTGTAATTTCCATTACTTGGAAACAACATTCACCAAAAAAATATTAATATTATCGCTGTTTATAATTGATTTTTTCTTGGGGAATATGTATGTTGTCGAGTCCGTTTTGAAATGCATAAAAATTCGTAATTATCAAAGTTCACAACGGCTCAAGAATTCTGTCAAATCCGACAGCAAAAAGCTCAAAATAATAATAAAAAGAAACACAGCGACATTATCGCTTTTTTAACAAGTATCACGCTAGTTTTAGGACAACGTGCCTCGGTGA
Source organism: Glaciecola sp. (assembly GCA_965660625.1). Classification (GTDB taxonomy): domain Bacteria; phylum Pseudomonadota; class Gammaproteobacteria; order Enterobacterales; family Alteromonadaceae; genus Glaciecola. Next base: position 61,626 of record CBFIAR010000012.1, read on the forward strand.
ACGTTAACGAGGAAGGAGAAAAACATGAGTTTGTATCATCAAAATGATTCCAAAGACAATTGTGGTTTTGGTCTAATTGCACACACAACAGGTGAAGCAAGTCACCAACTAGTTAAGACCGCAATTGAAGGTCTAGACCGCATGCAACACCGTGGAGGCGTTGCTGCCGACGGTAAAACAGGAGATGGTTGCGGACTGTTATTGCAAAAGCCCAACGCTTTTTATCAAAAAATTGCGCAAGACAGAGGCTGGAAGCTAACGAAAGACTACGGCGTGGGCATGATTTTCTTGAGTCAGAACCCCACCCTTGCCGAACAATCACGCCAAATTCTGAATGAAGAAATGGAACGCGAAATGTTGCCGATACTAGGCTGGCGAGAGGTTCCTGTAGATAAAACAGTATTGGGTGATTTAGCTCTAACGGGCGTTCCACAGATCGAGCAAGTCTTTGTTAATTGCCCTAGCGGCTGGCGTACTGAAGATCTAGAACGCCGTTTATATATGGCAAGACGCCGGGCAGAGAAACGCTTAGAAGATGATCCTGACTTTTATGTAGCGTGTTTATCCGCTCTCGTTACCGTTTATAAAGGCTTGGTAATGCCAAAAGATTTACCCGCTTTTTACCTTGATCTTGCCGATGAAAACCTACAATCGAGTATTTGTGTTTTCCACCAGAGATTTTCAACCAACACTCTACCAAAGTGGCCTCTAGCACAACCTTTTAGGTACTTAGCGCACAACGGTGAGATTAATACTATTAAAGGCAATCGAGACTGGGCTGCAGCGCGAGAAGGTAAGTTTGCGACGCCATTGATACCCGATTTAATGCAAGCCGCTCCCTTTGTAAATACAGAAGGTTCAGACTCTAGTTCACTGGACAACATGCTTGAGCTATTTTTAGCCGGCGGCATGGACTTATTCCGTGCGATGCGATTACTAGTGCCACCTGCATATCAAAATAACAAAACCATGGGTGAAGAACTACGTTCATTTTACGAGTTTAACTCAATGCATATGGAACCTTGGGATGGCCCAGCAGGCATCGTATTGACCAATGGTCGTCATGTAGCCTGCAACCTCGATAGAAATGGCTTACGTCCTGCTCGGTATGTCATCACCAAAGATGGACTCATTACTCTAGCATCCGAAATTGGCATATGGGACTACAAGCAAGAAGATGTGATTGAGAAAGGCCGCGTTGGTCCCGGTGAAATGCTCGCTGTGGATACCTATACCGGTAAAATTTGGCGTACCAACGAAATTGACGACGACCTGCAGTCTCGCCACCCATACAAAGAATGGTTAGACAGCCATATCAAGCATCTTATTCCTGTGCAAAGTGCTGATCATAGCAAAATTGGTCAGCGCGTGTTTGACGATAACAAAATGGCGACCTACCACAAACTGCACGGCTACAGTTACGAAGAGATGCAGCAAATCATCAAGGTACTCGCTAAAGACGGTCAAGAGGCTGTAGGCTCGATGGGCGACGATACACCTATGGCAATAATGTCATCAAACAACCGCACATTGTATGATTACTTTCGGCAGCAATTTGCTCAGGTGACCAATCCGCCAATTGATTCACTGCGCGAAAATCACGTGATGTCATTAGCCACGTGTATTGGTCGTGAACAGAATGTATTCAATGAAACCAGAGGTTATGCAAACCGAGTGCTGTTTGAGTCACCTATTCTTATGTATACCGACTTAAAGCAACTGCGCGAACTGGACAAAAAGTATTATTACAACGAAAACATTCAACTTAACTATCATCCCGAAGAAGGCTTAGCCGCGGCGATTGTGCGTATTTGTGATGAGGTTGAAGAGGCTGTGCGCGAGCGTGGTGCTGTTTTTGTCGTACTTACCGACCGAGATATAAGCCCAGAAACACTGCCCATTCCAGCAGCAATGGCAGTTGGAGCAGTGCAACGCAGACTGATTGATAAAGCGCTACGTTGTGATGCTAACATTGTTGTTGAAACCGCTTCAGCGAGAGATCCGCATCACTTTGCCGTACTCATTGGCTTGGGTGCAACAGCTATTTATCCTTTCTTAGCGTATGAAACCATTGAGCAGATGGTTGAGAATAAAGAGCTAGATATCACTGCTATGCAGGCTGTTATGAATTACCGTAAAGGTATTAATAAAGGCTTATATAAGATAATGTCAAAGATGGGCATTAGCACGATTGCAAGTTATAGAAGCTCTAAATTATTTGAAGCAGTCGGTATCAGTAGTGACGTCATTGCACTGTGTTTTAGAGGCGTGCCTAGTCGTATTCAAGGTGCATCATTTGCAGATTTCGAGCAGGACCTAACAAATCTATCTAGGATTGCTTGGTTAAAGCGTAAAAAAATCTCTCACGGTGGTTTGTTGAAATACGTGCACGGTGGCGAATATCATGCATACAACCCGGATGTAGTTACGTCGCTGCAAAAAGCAGTGGTGAGCGGAAAATACGAAGATTATCAAGTATTCAGTAGCTTAGTAAATGGTCGTGCTCCTGCGCATTTGCGTGACCTTATGCAAATAAAGAGCTTCAAAGAAGCCATTCACATTGATCAAGTTGAACCCGCGGAAAAGTTATTTCCACGCTTTGATACCGCAGCGATGTCGATGGGTTCATTGAGTCCGGAGGCACATGAAGCATTGGCAATTGCAATGAACCGATTGGGCGGGCAATCAAATTCAGGTGAAGGCGGTGAAGACCCTGCCCGCTTTAACACTGAAAAGAACAGTAAAATAAAGCAAGTCGCTTCTGGTCGCTTTGGTGTGACACCGCATTACTTAATGAATGCGAATGTGATACAAATTAAAGTAGCTCAAGGCGCGAAGCCAGGCGAAGGTGGTCAACTTCCTGGGGACAAAGTTAATAAATACATAGCTGATTTACGTTTTTCAGTGCCTGGCGTTACCCTAATTTCGCCACCACCGCATCACGATATTTATTCAATAGAGGATTTAGCTCAGCTTATTTTCGACTTAAAGCAAGTTAACCCTAAAGCACTAATCTCAGTAAAATTAGTATCTGAACCTGGCGTGGGCACAATTGCTACCGGCGTGGCAAAAGCCTATGCCGACTTAATTACTATTTCTGGCTATGATGGCGGCACCGGTGCCAGCCCATTATCCTCGGTTAAATATGCAGGAAGCCCATTTGAATTAGGTTTAGCGGAAACACAGCAAGCCCTAGTTGAAAACGGATTACGTCACAAAGTTCGGGTGCAAACCGATGGCGGCTTAAAAACCGGTTTAGACGTAGTCAAAGCAGGCATTCTCGGTGCAGAAAGCTTTGGCTTTGGGACTGGTCCGATGGTCGCGCTAGGATGCAAGTATTTACGCATTTGTCATTTAAACAATTGCGCTACGGGTGTCGCAACCCAAGACAAAACTCTGCGTGAAAACTACTTTATTGGTTTACCTGACATGGTAATGAACTACTTTAAGTTCGTTGCTCAAGAGGTGCGCGAAATTATGGCCAGTATAGGTGTGACGAGTTTCCAAGACTTAGTAGGTCGAACAGAGTTACTCACTTTATTGGAAGGCCAAACTGCGAAACAACAGCGACTTGATTTATCGCCTCTATTGGTTAAACCTGAAGCTGGCAAGCATACTCGCTTATTCTGTTCAGAAACAACGAATGAACCTATCGATAAAGGCGTATTGAATAAAAAAATATTAGCGGACAACAAACATGCCGCTAAATACTTGAAAGGAGCGCAGTTTACTTACAATGTGCGCAATACTGATCGCAGTATTGGGGCCACGTTGTCAGGCTATATTGCGAGCATACACGGCAATCAAGGCATGGCAGATCATCCGATTCAACTGACCCTAACCGGCACAGTCGGCCAAAGCTTCGGTTGTTGGAACGCCGGCGGTTTACAAATGCGCTTGATTGGTGATGCTAATGATTATGTAGGCAAAGGCATGACTGGTGGAAAGCTGGTTATTCATCCTCCGCGCAATGTATCGTTTGATACCCATAGCAGCACCATTATGGGTAACACGTGTTTGTATGGCGCAACCGGCGGTAAGCTTTTCGCAGCAGGCCGCGCAGGTGAGCGATTTGCAGTTCGTAATTCAGGTGCCGTGGCGGTTATTGAAGGCATGGGTGATAACGGGTGTGAATATATGACCGGTGGCATTGTGGCATGCCTAGGTAGCATAGGCGTGAACTTTGGTGCTGGTATGACCGGGGGTTTCGCCTACCTGTACGATGAGTTTAATGACATGAGCAATAGAGTCAATGAGGACCTTGTTGATATTATGAGCGTTGACGACAAAGTTATTCTTTCTGAGCATTTACGAGGGCTGATCAACCGCCACTATGAAGAAACAGGCAGCGATCATTCACTTGCTCTGCTCACAAACTTCGCTGAAGAAAGTAAAAACTTTAGACTAATCAAGCCTAAAACCAGCGATGTTAAAAACTTACTTGGCCATATCAGCCGTTCTACCGCAGAACTACGCATACAAGCGCAATAGGAAGAGAGAAATACTATGGCTAAAAATGTATATCAATTTGTAGACGTCGAGCGAATCGATCCTCCAAAAAAACCTATCATGATTAGGAAAGAGGATTTCGGCGAAATTTACCAACCTTTATCACAGTCGCAAACAGAAGGTCAGGCCGATCGCTGTTTGGACTGCGGTAACCCTTATTGCGAATGGAAATGTCCGGTACATAACTTCATTCCGCAATGGCTAGATCTTGCCAATCAAGGCAGGATAATTGAAGCTGCAGAACTGTCACACAAGACCAATAGTTTGCCTGAAGTGTGCGGTCGTGTTTGTCCGCAAGATCGCTTGTGCGAAGGTGCATGCACCTTGAACGACGATTTTGGGGCAGTCACCATTGGTAGTATCGAAAAATACATTACAGACACCGCATTTAAAATGGGTTGGCGCCCGGATATGTCTGATGTCGTTTGGACCGATAAGAAAGTGGCAATTGTTGGCGCAGGCCCCGCAGGGTTAGCTTGTGCTGATGTGTTAGTCAGAAACGGCGTCAAACCTGTAGTTTATGATAAGTATGAAGAAATAGGCGGTTTGCTAACTTTCGGAATTCCATCATTCAAACTGGAGAAAGAAGTCATCAAGCTGCGTCACCAAATATTTTCCGATATGGGTATCGAGTTTGTGTTAAATACCGAAGTGGGTAAAGATGTTCCATTCCAAGACTTAATCGATGGTTATGATGCCGTCTTCTTAGGAATGGGTACATACAAATCAATGAAAGGTGGCTTTGAACACGAGAATGCGCCCGGCGTTTATGAAGCACTGCCCTTCCTTATTGCGAACATTAATCGCGTTATGGGCATTGAAAAAGCAACAACTGACTTTATCGATATGAAAGGTAAAAAGGTAGTTGTACTAGGTGGTGGCGACACGACCATGGATTGCGTAAGAACCTCAATTCGTCAACATGCTAAATCAGTTACTTGTGCGTATCGTCGAGATGAAGAAAGTATGCCCGGTTCACGACGCGAAGTCGTCAATGCAAAAGAGGAAGGCGTACATTTTCAATTCAACCTGCAGCCCCTGGATATTGCAGTGGACGAAAAAGGCAATACGATTGGCGTTCGAGTGGTTAAAACACAAATGGGTGATCCGGATTCAGCGGGTCGCCGTCGCCCAGTCGAAATTCCTGATTCAGAGCACATTTTAGAAGCGGATGCCGTGATTATTGCATTTGGCTTTCAACCTAGTCCTGCGCCGTGGTTCGGTGAGTTCGGTATTATGTTGGACGAAAAAGGCAGAGTAAGAGCGCCAGCAAAAGGTCGCTTCGCATTTCAAACGTCTAACCCAAAGATATTTTCAGGGGGTGACATGGTGCGAGGCTCTGACCTAGTTGTAACGGCAATAGATGAAGGGCGCAAAGCAGCCGAAGGGATACTTGATTATATGGAAGTTTAAGAGGTTCAACTATATACAAGGCTTTAATAAGGAAGCGAGTGTGCAGTAGAAAAATTATATATTCGCTGCTTACACTCGCTTTTTGCTATATTTTAACTGTTTTTCTAACGCCACGGCAGCGGCGTGGAACTGTACCGCTGAGTCATTTACATTTAACAAGCCCTTCATTAGGTTATTGCTTACCATACCTAGCTATTATCTAGCAGACTTCAAACCTTCAGTTCAGCTAGTATCCTGCCGATGATACTTCTACAGTCTGAATGACGGACATCACTTTCGATTGCAGCACATCGTACTTTGAAAATTGGCCCAATCTACCTTCTTCAAACTACGTATGAAAAAAACACCAGTACCAACATTCAGTGGAAATAAACATAACGGTAATAGCAACGCGGCAATCAAATGAAAGTCATCATTTAAGGTAGGTAAACACAGTGAAATACTCAGAGAAAACGAACATCAATCAGACCGCTCCTTTGCTTAGGCTCATACCAAGCTTAGTGGCAGGTGTTGTCATCGCCTCTTTATCCACCTCCGTGGCAGCGAACCCGCTGAATGCCAAATTACAAACTCCAGCCAAAGTAGAGCAAGCGCTAACCGCGCTGTTAGATGCTAGCGATGTTAAGCTGCAGCTAGCTAACCACATGAGCACACAAGCTTCAAGTTCCGTGAGCCAACTTGTGGCTATGCAAGCGGCAACTAAAAAGGTAGATCATTCACAAAAATCGATTGCTGAACTCGTTCTAGTTAGTTTAGCCATTACGAGCCAGGCCAAAGATGAGCTTTCCGAATCAACGCCGGCAATCGAGCCAGCAGTTGCTCTAGCGGCTCAAGACTATGCGGCAGAGGAGGTATTGCCCGCCATAGTAAGCGAGGAGAAGCCTGAGCGGGTTGAAGCTGATGCCATTAACGATTCTGATGACCCCGAAAATAGAGGCATAGAAGCGACTGATATTGCCGCTAGTGATTTGCTAGAGGACCACGTCGACGCTAACGTTACGGTAAAAAAACGCAGCGCAGGCTGCCCTGAAAACTTCAATACAGTGAGCATTCCGGTAAACGGCAAATTGTGCCAAATATTTGCCGCCGACTTTCCGGCATCAATGATTTTATTTATTCCTCAAACGCCCGAAGAGGTCATTCAATACTATTTAGCCTCTTCAAATAACTTTGTTGAACCAAAGACAATTAAGAAAAGAACGATGTTGAAAAGTGCAGACAACAACACTACTCTGATCATTTCTGAAGATGGTGCTGGCACTCAAGTAGACATCCTTGTAATGTCACCAGAAAAATAATATTTTTCAACATCTTAAATCTTATATTCGCATCCCAAAGGGTCGGTATTTAGGTCATAAATACTGACTTTTTTTGTGGTTGCTAGTTGCTTGTCTCTCTACTCACTGCGTTAACACCTATTGCTTTTTATCTTCCCTAGTAGCTTTATTTTTAACTAAGAACATCTATTGGCACATCAATTGCTAAACCTTCTATATACGGTGGGAAGCCTCCCATGTTGATTTAGTCTTGATGAGTTTCTTCCTCACTACAAAAATTGAAGAAACAAACCAATGTTTTAGGAGTCGTTATGGAATTCGCAATCATCCTTATTATGGTGTTAATCGTCCTTGCTATCGTTGCTATCAAACTTAGTGTTGACGACGTTAGCTTCCCCTTTACGAGTAAAAATCAGCTTTTCTCTCCCGTTGAGCATCAATTTCTCGATATGATTGAAAAAGCGGTAGGTAATGAATTTAGGGTTATGTGTCGGGTAAAACTGACTGACATCCTAGCCTTACGCAGAAACACGAACAAGAAAATGGCAAAAACGGCATTGCTCAGAGCTGGCGGCAAACAACTCGACTTTGTGCTGGTCAGTAAAACCCACATGACGCCCGTATTAGCGCTTGATTTAGTGCATTCACTAGGAAAAGAAGGGCACAAAACCACGCGCGATTTTTTTGTTACCGGCGCATTAGATTCTGCAGGGATACCGCATGCGCGCATAAAGGCACGCCACGGCTATAAAATTGAAGATATCAGAGACTGCATCGAATCGAAACTAGTTTCGTTGAGACGCCGTCAAGGCAAACTTCCAACCCAAGCAGTTGAAGAGGCGCCTAGTTTATTTACACCGACCAAACGACCTACTCGCCCGGTACGCTCGTCACGACAAGTAGCGGCTTAACATCGCAGCTTCAACACATGAGTAAGCACGGTGAGAATATTGAAAAATACTAAGCGCCCCGATTCCGCTTAACCACGAAAAATAAACGCAAGAATTTATATGTTTTCTTGCGTTTCTGTGCATGCTTAGTAAACTTCGCGGCATTTAAACAATGAGAAAACACATGAAAATAGCAATTTTAGGAGCCATGGACGAGGAAGTTAAACTCATAAAAGGGTCACTTGAAAACTTACAACAAGTCACATATTCACATCTTGTCTTTTATACTGGCAGCTTACATGGTCATGAAATAGTGTTGGTGAAGTGCGGCATTGGCAAAGTTGCATCGGCAGTCGCTACCACCATGATTATAGAGAAATTTGAACCTGACTATGTGGTTAATACTGGTTCAGCAGGCGGTTTCGACAAAGAGCTTAATATTGGCGATATCGTTATTAGCAACGCCGTAACTCATCATGACGTTGATTTAACTGTGTTCGGTTATGCACCGGGTCAATGCGCTGGAATGCCAGAGAACTATGTATGTAATGAGCAACTCATTGAAGCTGCACAGAAATCCGCTAAGCAAATTGATGGCGTAAATGTAAAAACCGGTCTAATTTGCTCTGGTGATAGTTTTGTTGGAAATGATGAGCTAGCAGCGGCAACATTACTGAAATTCCCGTCAATGATGGCTGTTGAAATGGAGGGTGCTGCTATTGCACAAACCGCTTATTTAATGGGCATTCCATTTTTAATAATACGTAGCTTATCTGACATAGCTGGTAAAACTTCGACCGTGTCGTTCCAAGCCTATTTAGAAAAAGCCGCGAAAAATAGCGCACAGCTGGTGATGGGAATGGTAAAAGCGCTCCACTGATTCATGCCCAGCCTAATTAACTTTATTACAACGCCAGCTATTGTACCTTGGTTTATTTTGTGTGCCGTAGTGCTCTTTGAGCGTTTTTGGCACTTACCCATGCGTTTAGATCCGCTCGCCTTTATTCGCTTGCTCGGACTCAGAATGGCGCAGCGCGTTTGTCCAGATCCGAACTCAACGTCGACTGCTCAGTCAAAAATAGTACAATCTCGAATATCCGGTTCACTTGCTCCATTTATGATCATCGCACCTTGCCTCATCATATTAGGCATATTCAGGGAGTTTGTTTATTATCCACAATTGTTCGATGCCATTATTTTATATGTATGCATCCAATTTTCATCTAATATTCAACAATTTAAAAACATTAGGCGTGCATTATTAGCGGGTAAAAAGAAACTCGCAAAAGACCTACTATCACCCTTAGTGTTGCGAGACACATCAATGTTGTCTGAAATAGGTGTGAGCAAAGCCGCTATTGAAAGTTTACTCCTGCGCTTTCATTATCAAGCCTTAGTTTGCTACTTTCTATTCATTATTTTCGGACCATTCACGATGTTAACTTATAGATTGTGCTTCGAATTACACCTTGTTTGGAACCCAAAGATTGATGCTTATCGTGAATTTGGAAAGCCGATGGAAAAACTAGTGATGATATTCCAGTGGTTGCCGATCCGACTCAATGCATTGCTATCGGTGATATTAAGCAGAGGTTTCAACGTTATTGATTATCTTAAAACACAAAAGCTAATGAAGCGTGTAAACGAAGCTCACGGTGCTATTTTACTCCGTGCAAACCACTTTTCTCTCGACGTCAATCTCAGCGGCGCCGTATTTTATAACAATAAGAAAATCCGCAGACCCAAGTACATTGGTCGAGGGGAGCCTAGTGTCGCATTTATGCCCAACACAATGGCCTTGATTAACCGCGTTCTTTTTGTAAACCTGTTGCTCTTGCTGTTAACTTGTCTAATAATTGGCACTGTATTTACGCCAATGTAAACAAAAACTCAAAAGAGCACTCGTATCATACTTATAAACCTCCATTCATGCTTTACCTGCTCGAAACATATCCTTGTTACTAAAAGCAAAGTGATAAGTCAGTATCTGAATCCGCTATTTTTTTTATTATTGTTAATAATTTTGTTGTTAACAATATCGCCAATTCACGCTAAAAGTACACAGCAGCGTATTGTTAGCCTATCTCCCCATCTTACAGAAATGGTATTTGCACTTGATCTCGAGAAACAATTGGTTGGGGTGAGTGACTACAGTGATTACCCTTATCCCACCGGTTGTATTGACAAAGTTTGTTCTGTTAAAATGCCTATCGTAGCGAATTATCAAGGCGCGGATATCGCTGCCATAATTAGGCTAAAGCCGACAATTATTTTGGTTTGGGCTGGCGGAAATAAAGCTCAAGATATCGCTCGACTAGAACAACTTGGCTTCACTATCTTTCGCTCATCTCCAGCAAATATTGAAGCGCTTATGGAGGAAACACTTTCCTTGGGCGCAACACTGAACGCAGTATCAAAAAGTAAAAGACTACACGCTGAGATGGCTGCTCAAATTAATAAGGTTAAATCCCAATATGCTGATAAAGAAGTCAACGCACTTTATTACATGAATCAGCAGCCGCTCAGCGGCATGGCAAACGATGCATGGATTAACGCCTTGCTGTCGCTGTGTAATATCACGAACATTTACGCTGAGCTTCCTACTGCCTTCGCGCAATTTTCCATGGCCGACATTATCAGAGAACAACCAGAGGTAGTTATCGCAGCCAGTCATCAAGACATTAGCTCAGTGAATGCCTTCTGGTCGGCTCACAAGAGAGTGTATGCTCCCAAAATAGTTTCTGTAAACCCTGATGCGCTGCATAGGTTCACACCAAGAGTATTGCCTGAAGTTGCGGTTTTATGCAAAAAAGTGCATTTTCAAAATAATTAGCTAATATAATGTGCAAAGAGCGGTGCAGTTTGTGCGAGTGCAATAACTAAAGTGAACATAGTAACAATGAAAAAAGCAAAAACATCAACACTGTCAACTTCATCAGCAAGAGCAACAAGATTAGGTGTCAATAAAATATCTATCGCCCGTTTACTGACCTGCTTATATTTATTGCTTGTTTCGGCTTCAACAATGGCTGCTGAAGATATTCATGCTGACGCTATGTTAGCACTGAAACCGTCTGAACGGCTATTGCTAGACGTTAGAACGGTTGAGGAATATACCAAGGCTCATATTCCAACATCCGTTAATATTCCACTGAGTGAAATCGAAACCAATTTAGACCGTCTATCAGAGTTTAAAAACACACCAGTGGTGGTTTATTGTCGCTCTGGTGTTCGAGCGGGTAAAGCTATTACCTTGCTAGAAGGCAACGGCTTTACAAATATTATGCACCTCGAGGGCGATATGATGGGATGGGAAGCACAAAACCGACCAACAAATAAGTTAGGCAATTAGTCTGCTTGGAACGTGCTCGGATTATACCAATGTTATTCGAGCAAACTTACGTTTGCCAACCTGATAAACATTCTTGCCTTTTTCCAGCATAATTAATCGTGTATCAATTACTTTTTCACCATCAATTTTAACAGCCCCTTGCTTAATCATTCTTATGGCGTCGGACGTTGAAGCGACTAAATCAGCCTGCTTTAGCAAATTTCCAATAGCAATCCCTTCGGCATTCGTCGTAATTTCAAGTTCTGGCATCTCATCAGGAATCGCATTTTTCTGAAAGCGCTGAATAAAGTCCTGCAGAGCAGCTTCCGCTTCCGCTTCACTATGAAAACGTGCTATGAGTTCCTGGGCCAGAGCAATTTTAATATCACGCGGATTTTTGCCCTTTTCCATGTCCTCTTTAAACTGCTTGATTTGTTCAATTGGTCTAAAGCTCAGCAAATCATAATAACGCCACATTAGTTCATCAGAAATAGACATTATTTTACCAAACATCTCTGTCGGAGCATCAGTGATACCAATGTAATTGTTTAGTGACTTAGACATTTTCTGCACGCCATCTAAACCTTCAAGCAAAGGCATCATGAGCACAGTTTGTTGTTTCTGACCTTGAGACTTCTGGAGCTCCCGCCCCATTAACAGATTAAATCGTTGGTCTGTTCCGCCTAACTCAACGTCAGATTCCAATGCAACGGAGTCCCAACCTTGCACCAGTGGATATAAAAATTCATGTATCGCAATAGGCTGGCCATTAGCGTAGCGTTTCTTAAAATCATCACGCTCCAACATTCTTGCTACAGTTTGGCTAGCCGCTAGTTTAATCATCCCGGCAGCGCCTAGTGTATCGAACCACTCAGAGTTAAATCGAATGGTGGTTTTCGCCGGATCAAGAATTTTAAAAACTTGTTCCTGATAAGTTTTCGCATTTTCCAGCACTTGCTCTTTGGTGAGAGGCTTGCGGGTCACATTTTTGCCTGTCGGGTCACCAATCAAACCAGTAAAGTCTCCAATAAGGAAGATAACTTCATGTCCTAACTGTTGAAATACACGAAGCTTATTTATTAAAACAGTGTGTCCTAAATGCAGGTCTGGCGCAGTAGGATCGAAGCCAGCTTTGATTTTAAGAGGTTTACCCGTTTTTAACTTCTCAATCAGCTCTTCTTCAATTAAAATTTCGTCCGACCCGCGTTTTATCTCCGCGAATGCTGTTTGCCAATCTGCCATTACTTATTCCTGTGGTGTAAAAAGTATAAAGCGCCTCGCTCTATAACTAATTCAATTTATTAGATTTTAGCTGATATATCTCGCTAGGAAGCTAAATACCCTCGATATTTTGACAATAACAAGGCGTTAATTAAACCGTTCCGCTGGATTCAAGACCAAAATCGTTATATTCTCATGCTTCAATTAACAAGCATTTTACGGTCGTATGATTACGAATACAATAAAACAACTACCAAAACAACATCGTTGGACACTTGCCGGTGTCTCGTTAGTCTTGGTGGGTTTGCTTTTATTTCCATTGGATTCAGTTAAAGCGTCAAGAAACGTTGAAATAAAGCAACTACTTCCTGGCATCAAATACGAACTGCACCTCCCTCCTCTTGCTGAACACACCGACGACATCACGGTGGAAGACGAGATAGACAACTGGCAAACCTACAAAGTTGAAAGTGGTGATACCTTAGCCAAAATATTTTCGCAGGTTGGCTTGAGTGCTCGCGACACTTATGACGTCAGCCGCGCTGGTGAGCTTGCCAAAAAGTTAATTCATATAAAACCAGGTGATGTTTTGTATGTACATGTTGACGATGCGAATCAATTTTTGTCGTTACGCTACCCTCTCTCTAAAACTGAAACTCTAAGCGTGGAAAAGAATGCGCAAGGTAAACTTGCCAGCGACATTTCCATTAAACAGGTAGAAACACTGCTCAGCTTTGCGCAAGGCGAAATTCGCAGTAGTTTTTGGAATGCGGGTGCCGAGGCAGGTTTAACTGATAATCAAATAATGCGCTTAGCCGGAATTTTTGGCTGGGATATTGATTTCGCACAAGAAATTCGCGAAGGCGATACATTCAACGTGATTTTTGAAAAACAGTATATTGACGGTGAGTTCATTGGCTTCGGAGACTTCGTTGCAGCAGAGTTTCAAAACCAAGGGGAAGTTTTTCAAGCCGTTAAATACGACGATGGAAATTTTTACACGCCTGACGGGAAGAGCATGCGTAAAAGCTTTTTACGTGCCCCCGTGTCGTTTAAATATATTAGCTCAAGCTTCAAAAAGAGCCGCTTCCATCCCGTACAAAAAAGATGGAAAGCACACCGTGGTGTCGACTATGCAGGTAAAGTGGGTACGCCGGTAATGGCGGCAGGTGACGGAAAAGTGATTAAGTCTGCATATGACAAGTACAACGGCCATCATGTTTTTATTCAGCACGGCGAAAAATACACCACTAAATATTTGCACTTCACTAAGCGTGCTGTGAAGTACGGTGAAACCGTGAAACAGGGACAAACCATCGGGTATTTAGGGTCAACAGGCTTAGCTTCTGGCCCCCACCTGCACTATGAATTTTTAGTCGATGGTGTGCATCGAAACCCAAGAACAGTGGCATTGCCTCAAGCTAACCCGATAGCTAAAGAGCATGCACAATCGTTTAGATTGATTGCTCAGGAGCGAGTTGAGCAACTTAATAATAATAAGCGCATCATGTTGGCGATGAATTAAGCGACCATTGCCTGATGGCGAGTCACTAGGCTTAGTTTCTCGAGTGACGCTATCCAGCCATACTGCTGATGTAACATATCTTCTTCACGAATAAAGCCACTTTGAGTCAGTTTGATTGAAGTGGTTGTATCGTTATCACATGTAAATTCGATGTCTACCCTGGTTGTATTATTAGTGTCTTCCCATCTCCACGTAAAACATAAGCTCTGGTTCAGATTAATCTGTTGATAGCAGCCAACAATGGTTTGTTGGAAGCCATCAGGTGATTGCAAGATCAAACGGTAATTGCCCCCTTCAATAAAGTTAGACATAAACTGTGACACCATCATGTTGCCTGGCGCGAACCAACGAACGAGTACACTTGGGTCATGAAAAGCGTTATAAACATCATGAAGTCTTGCGTTAAGTGTACCGTTAATGGTGAAATCATACATAAAATCTACTTCGCTTATTATTCTGTCCTGTGGTAGAAATAGTATCGGCATTAGTGCCGTTTTCTTCACTGTGAATTTCATCAAACTTGGATTATCTTACATGACTAAGCTAGCGATTATTTCTCGCGAGTACCGTGCGTACGAAAAAGCATTACAAGAATTGCAGTCAACAGGTGAGTTCAATAATGTGGAACTCATTTGGGCAAATGAGCATGCTGATGGCGCCCCTTTAAATAGCATAGAATGTGCGTTAGCGAACCCGAATATTATGTCACGTTATATTGATGAATGTCATCACCTAAGATGGCTGCAATCAACTTGGGCTGGCGTGAACGCTCTCACCAATATAGCTAAAAAAGACTATCAACTGACGGGTTTAAAAAATGTATTTGGTGCTCAAATGCGAGAATATGTGATGGCTTATTTACTTTATTTTCAGCGTTATATTCCCGAATTATCAGCCAATCAGCATAATCGTGAGTGGCAACAATATCGTATTCCAACGCTGCAAAATCAAACTTTGGGGATCATGGGCTTAGGAAGTATTGGCAAAGTCGTTGCCAAAGCGGTAAAAGCATTTGGCATGAATGTTTATAGTTTAAATGCGACAAGTAAGCCGCTTGAAGCCGATAAACATTTTCACTTGGATCAACTAAATGAATTCGCTAACAGTGTTGATTTTATCGTCAATTTGCTTCCACACACGTCTGCAACAACAGGGATCTGTGATGCGCATTTTTTTGCAAGCATGAGGCCTCATGGCATCTTCATTAATGCGGGCCGTGGCAATGTTATTAAACATGATGAAGATTTAGTCACGGCGTTAAATGAGGGTACAATTCAAGGTGCCGTTATCGATGTATTTAAAACCGAGCCATTGCCTACAGCACACCCTTTTTGGAATACCCCTAATTTACTCATGACTAATCACACGGCCGCGACAAGCCAACCTGAGCTCGTATTTACGATATTTAAAAACAATTTGATAAAGCACATAGCGGGTTTGCCACTTGATTCAACGATCGATTTGAATCAAGGTTATTAAACTCAGGAGAGCGATGTTCAGTCTTTTAAAAGCTTGGTCATTCCTAAGTTAAATAAGCGCAACCAGTACCCACTCAGTTTACCTTTGAACGCTTTGTTGATGCTGATAACTGCTTCTTTTTTGGTTTGTCTGTGCTCATCTTTCGGGTTAATCAATCCCTCGTACTTATCTAAAATAGCAAGCAGTTTTGCACCATCACAGATATCTTCATTTTTAATACCCAATGGATATCCGCTGCCATCCACTAACTCATGGTGCTGCATTACTATTTTTCTAGCTTCATCCCACAAACTAAGATTTTCTAGTAAACGTGCACTTTTATAAACATGAGAGCGCAACAGGTTTTTCTCGAGAGTAGTCAATGGCGTGGTTTTATTAACAATATCAGCAGGCATAAACGACAAACCAAAATCATGCACATAACATGCTACCGCTAGTTGTGCTTCATCAATTGGGTTCTCACTGAGTTCATTGATATAGAAAGCGAGTTTAGCGATCCGATCGCCCCGCCCTTCAAGATAGCCAACTCTCTTTTCTATCGGTTTCATCAGTTCTCTGAAAAAAAGCAAATCAACTTGTTGTTCAGGACTCAGCGTCTTGGGGATCACGGTGCGAGCTAAATTAACGCCACCTTGCAATGAATTGTTATCGTCCTGATTGAGTTGCCGCGACGGTTCAATTAGATTGATTGCTTTGGCAAGCAATCCCTCATGACGAGACTGGTTTGTTGCGTCAATGTTAGAGATAATGGCAATAACAGCATCATTTAATTCGCCGTCATATTCAGCCTGACCCGATTTAATACAGCTTTCAACAAACACCTTTACTTTATCCATCAACAAAAGAATAAGATCGCTCATGTTATTGGTATATTCGATTTCACCTTTGCGCAACAAATCGAGCAAGTCTTCAAGGTGCTGTAGTAAATCGATCATAGGCGTAAAGACCACTAAGCCAAGGTCGCCCTTAATGGTATGCACCGAGCGGAATAGAGCACGTTGTAATTCATTATCTTTGGGCGTGAGCTCTAACTCTATGAGTGTTTGCTCACTGGCCTCATATAATTCATTAATTTCTTCCATTAAGTCTTGAAGAATATCGTCTTCCAATTCTTCATGCTTAAAAATCGGCATAAATGCTCACTGACTAGAGATAAATAGATAGTGAGAGTATATCGGCATTAAGGCAAAATTCATGCATTAAATCGACCGATAAGGTATCTTCAAAAAAAAATCTCCGTATAATTGTGGCTAGATCACGCTTTTTGGAATTTCTGTGCTAGCTATTATTCGAATCATCATGTTATTTGTTTATTTTATCGGGATAAATATCATTCTTTTCTTAATTTATCTGACTCGTCCTTTTCATAGAAATAACGTGTATTTAGCCGGTCAATTTTATTCAACGATGGTTCGGATCCTAGGTTTGAAAATTGAGTTGCGGATTTCAGACAAAATAGATAGCAAACAAAACTATGTGTTTGTTGCTAATCATCAAAATAGCTACGACATACTAACGATAAGCAAAGCCGCTTTACCCGGTGTGGTTACAGTTGGTAAGAAAAGTATTAAATGGATCCCTATTTTTGGGCTTATCTATTGGCTCTCTGCTAACATCATGATCGATCGAAAAAACAGCGGCAGCGCCAGAAATACTTTAGATTCAACACTCGATAAAATGAACCAAAAAAAACTCAGCATTTGGTTTTTCCCCGAGGGTACACGCAGTTATGGACGCGGATTATTACCCTTTAAAACCGGTGCTTTTAGGTTAGCTTTAGCGGCTAAAAAATCAATTATTCCAATATGCGCAAGTGAAATGCACAACAAAATTAAGTTTAATCGCTGGAATAATGGCACCGTTATTATTGAAGCTATGGAACCCATTGAATTACCCGAAGAGGTGAATGCGAAGCAGCTTGCGCAGCATGTTCATTCGATTATGTCGGCAAAAATTGCTCAGCTTAATATAGAAGCTGAAAAACTAGATAACGTATAAGGTCACTCGACCTAGATTATTACAAGAGGTTAGTATGAGTAAGCATGACGCCAATGAATGGCACGAATTCAATAGAGAAACAATAGAAGCGCTTACCGAAGATGGCAGCGATTTAAGTCTGCCGCATACTATTGAGCATCATTTTGCCAGTAGTGATTTTGATGCCTTAGAAAAAGCAGCGGTTGATGCTTTCAAAGCCGGGTTCGAAGTAAGTGACGCAGAAGAGCTAGTGCTTGACGATGGTGGCACCGTATTTTGCTTTGATGCTGCCGTTGAAAAAAAGCTAGACCTTGAAGTATTCAATGCAGACTCTGACAAGCTTATTGCCATTGCAGACAAGCATCACGTTTTTTATGACGGTTGGGGTACCTACTTCATCGGTGAAGGCGCTATTGAGCGCGACGAGATCGATAACGAAGATTATGACTTTGACGATGATGATGAATATTAAATGCTCGTGGTCTGTTTAAATAATGAAGGATTGTAACCAGTGCGGTAAATGCTGTATAAAATATGGCAATGGCGCACTTAGTGCGACTAAAGAAGAGATAGACTTATGGGAGTTATTCAACCCCGATATTTTTAAATTTGTGAAAGACCATGAAATTTGGTTCGACCCGAGCTCAGGCGTTCAGCTAACACGGTGTCCATTTTTAGAAATTGAACCTCCCAAAAGCGCCTCCGCGCAAACTAAATATACCTGCAGTATTTACTTAGATAGACCCGAAGACTGTCGTCATTATCCTAGTCTGATATCAGAAATGATCAGAGATGAATGTGAAATGATTGAAATAATTGACTTGGGCAATTTACAGCGGGCTCAAACAACGTTAGATGTGCGAATGAGAGATAGCAGGTCTTCTAGATAACCCCTACCCTCATTTATGGGTAAATAAATCTGTCTTAACTCAGTGATTGGAGCAAGCATGCAAGCACAACGAAGAGTGCGAGATTATCTAACCTTAGCAGGCAAGGGGATCATGATGGGTGCAGCCGACGCAATACCTGGTGTATCAGGCGGCACCATTGCATTCGTTACTGGCATTTATCAAGAACTGATCCATTCACTTAAACTTTGTGGCCCCGAAGCTCTGCGTATTTTATTTAAGCAAGGTTTGTTGGCAGCATTCAATTATATGAATGCTGGCTTTCTTCTAACACTTTTCGCTGGCATCCTACTTAGTGTTATTTCCCTATCAAGGGCAGTGGTTTATTTGCTCGACACCTTTCCAGAATTACTCTGGTCTTTCTTCTTTGGACTCATTCTTGCCGGAACTTGGTCAGTCGTTAGGCATGTTAACAGGTGGAATGTGACTTTGTTGATCACCTTTATAGCTGGTTCAGTTTTTGCGTACTCGTTTACGATGATTACGCCTGTAAGTATTGAACCCAGGCCAGTGTATTTCTTTTTGTCTGGTATGTTAGCAATATGCGCGATGCTTCTGCCCGGTATTTCTGGTGCTTTTATTTTGCTGATACTCGGCATGTACGGCCCCGTCATGCTAGCCATCAAAGAGTTTCAATTTAGCTTGCTGGGCTTGTTTGCATGCGGTTGCGGTATGGGTTTACTCAGCTTTTCACATTTCCTAGACTGGATGTTTAGCAAGCACAAAAACCTGACTTTCGCATTGCTCGGTGGCTTTATGTTTGGTTCATTGAACAAGGTATGGCCATGGAAACAAACCTTAGGGTCAAGCATTGACCTCCATGGGAAAGAAATTTCGTTAGTTGAACGCAACGTCTCTCCGCAAACGTTTGAGTCGTTAACAGGGCAACCGTCTTATTTTCTATATGGATTGGGCTTAATGTTGTGCGGCATCGCCTTGATAATGCTTATGGAACGGTTCAATAAGTCTTCAGATAAGCCCTAGAAAATTTGAAGCTCGAACCGATATCGACTGATACAACAACCCAGTTCATGTTCTCCGGCCCCTTGATATTTATTGATTAGATCGGGTGGAGCGTTTATGCTTTTTACTCGCTCTTTTGAATTGTCTGTTGAGATAGTAATAAATGAAAAAAATAAAGAATGAAAATGCGCTGTTAAAGAAAGCACTGGCAGTTGCCGAGGCTTATGCTATCAAACGCGGCTACAACGCTTTTTCAGCGAGTGATTCAGCGAAACAAAAAATTGAAAGCTTGTACAGACTTTTAGTGCATGACAAATTAATAAGCCCCTTGCCAGAAAACAGAGAGGATTTAGCTAGTTTAAAACATCGGCTCGTCATGTGGATTAGTAGTCAATTACCCGCTGACCATGAATTATTAAAATAGCATTGCCATTTTGCTCAGACTAACCAAACAGCCATTAGGCGAAACCTGCATCTAACATTTTAAAAGTAGTCTGACTTGTTACTTTTTATGTCATCATATTAACCGCAATCAATTGTCGTTTTGACAATGATCGAGATTGCTGTGTCTGTGAGCGCATAGGCATAGTAAGTTTTGGAGAAAGAGAAAGATGAATGCCCAGCCAGACAAATCAGCCAGCTACAACAGAAAAGTACCCTGGATCCTGCACAGTATAGTCACCGTGGCGATATTGCTTATTGCTTTTCTCATCATTACTGGCATGTTTAGCAGCAAACCTGAAGCACAAAAGTGGGGAGCTGCGCGCCCCTCGCCATCGGTGGGTGTTGATGTCGCAGAACTCTCTATTCAAGATTACCCTGTGTGGATAGATTCTTATGGCACAACTAAACCGTTAACTGAAACCGTACTTGTGGCTGACGTTAATGGCAAGGTCATTGATGTTTCACCGAATATTCGAACAGGTAAACGCTTCAGCAAAGGGGAAATTCTGGTTCAACTAGATAACCGAGATTTTATTGTTGAAGTTGACATTGCGGCAGCAGCTGCTGCTGAAGCAGAAGTTAGATATCTGCAGGAGCTGGCCGAATCAGAACTCGCTGCGCAGCAATGGAACAAACCACCCGAGACAGAAGCCGCACGCTTGCTATCACTTCGCAAACCTCAGGTAACGGCAGCAAAAGCCTCTTTAAGAGCTGCAAATTCACGCTTAGAACGAGCAAAATTAAACCTCGATAGAACCACTATCAGAGCGCCATTTGACGGTACAGTACTGGAGCAGATGGTAGACGTGGGGCAGGTGATTAATCCAAGCCAAGCTATTGCTGAAATTTACAGTGTTGAGGCCGTTGAAGTGAGACTGCCTGTCAAAATTGCAGATTTAGCATACCTGAGCATTGACGACGGTTCGGACCATATCGACAGCTTACCGCGTGTTGTTTTATCTGGTGAACTGGGTAATCAGACTTATGAGTGGACCGGCAAAATAGTGCGCAGTGAAGGCGCCTTCGATCCAGCAACAAGAATGCTTTATTTAGTTGCGCAAATCGATAATCCCTTCACCAGCACTGAACAACGCCCTGCGGTTAGAATTGGGCAGTTTTTGCGGGCCAAGGTTCAGGGCGATACTTTAGAGAATGTGTTTGTTATTCCTAGAAGCGCCGTGTCGCAAGATTTTGTTGTCGCAGTGGTTGATGATGGTTTATTAAAGAAACGTCGTATTCAGCCTTTGTGGACTGACGCACGCTCTGTCGTTGTCTCTGCTAGAGCGCCTATCACAGATGCCTTAGCTGCAAATTCGACTGATGTGACCGGCAGCAGTATTGAAAGTTTGCGCAAGACCGACAAGTTGATTTTGACCCCCACCGCTAACTTACCAGATGGCACTCGCGTAAAGGCGATTGCCCCGATAGCCGAAAAGGAACCTAAACTGCAGTCTATCGTTGTTGGAAAGCAATCAAGTCAGAACCGCGCTAATATAGCAGCCTCCTTAACAACTGTAGCGCAGTAAAGGAAGATTATTATGATCGCATGGTTTGCTAAAAATGATGTAGCGGCGAATATTTTATTATTTGTCATTATGATCTCCGGGCTATATGTTGCCACAACACAAATTCCGGTTGATTTATTTCCAGAGTTTGAGCAACGCACTGTGCAAGTATCAATGGTGCTACCTGGTGCTTCACCACAAGAAGTGGAAGAAGGCATTACAATTAAAATCGAAGAAGCAATTCAAGATTTAGAGGGTATTCGTCAGATAACTTCACAAAGTCGCGAAGGCAGTGCATCTGTGACTGTTGAAGTAGAGGAAGGTTACGCTGTGCGCGACCTTCTAGATGAGATAAAAATTCGAGTTGATGCGGTTAATAACTTCCCAGTCGAAGCTGAGAGCTTGTTAGTTCAGGTTCCCCAATGGCGTCGGGACGCTATTGGCGTCATACTTTACGGTGACTATGACAGTTTAACTCTGCGTCGTTTCGCCGATGGTATCCGCGATGAACTCGCAGCGTTAAGCAGTATTTCTCAAGTGGAAGTAAGCAACGTATTACCTTACGAAATTTCGATTGAAATTCAAGAGTGGTCGCTAAGGCAATATGACATCAGCTTAGAACAAGTCGCCGCTGTTTTACGCCAAAATTCAACGGATGTTTCTGCCGGAAATTTGAAAACTGAAGGTGGCGACATCTTCATTCGCAGCTTAGGGCAAGCATATAAAGCCGATGATTTTGGTGATATTCCCATCATTACAACGCAAGATGGCACCATGATCAGGCTTAGAGATATTGCCAATATACGCGACGAATTTGAAGAAACACCTTTGCGCACTCGTTTCAACGGAGTTTCAGCAGTCGAAGTAGAAGTGTTTCGTACCGGCGATGAAAGCATTATTGAAGTAACATCTGCAGTCCGCGACTATATTGATGAAAAGCAAGCAGACATGCCTCAAGGATTAAGCATCGATTATTGGCGAGATCGAAGTGAACCAATTAAAGCTCGCTTACAAACCTTGTCTACCAGTGCATGGCAGGGCTTATTGCTTGTCATCGCGCTGCTTGCCCTATTTTTGCGTCCATCCGTGGCATTTTGGGTTTGCTTAGGCATTCCTATGAGTTTCATGGGTGCCTTCTTATTTATGCCCTTATTTGACGTTACTCTGAATCTGATGAGTTTATTCGCCTTTATACTGGTACTGGGTATTGTGGTCGATGATGCGATTGTGACTGGCGAAAACGTTTATTCGCATTTGCAACGAGGCGAGGACCCGCTTAGCGCCGCCATTAAAGGAACACAAGAAGTGGCAGTCCCAGTGACCTTTGGTATTTTGACAACAGCCGCTGCGTTTTTACCTTTGGCCTTTCAAACGGGTCGAGGAAGTTGGTATGCGGCAATTCCCTACGTCATTATTCCGGTCTTACTCTTTTCACTGATAGAAAGTAAATTTATTCTTCCTGCGCATTTAAAGCATGTAAAAGCCAGAAACGATAAGAACTCATCCAAGCTCTCGATGGTTCAGCAAAAAATAGCAAATTCATTAGAAGTGTTGATTGCTAAGGTTTATCAACCGGCCCTAGCCCAAGCAATGCGATGGCGTTATGCAACATGGATGGGAATGTTCGCTATCTTGATTATCATTATAGGCACCATTGCCGCAGGGCATACCAAGTTTGTATTTTTTCCAAGAGTACAAAGTGAGGTTGCTACCGCTACATTGGTCATGCCTGCAGGTACCGCATTTGAAAGTACCGATCGGATTATTTCTTCTATGACTCAACATGCAAAAGATTTACAGAAAGAATTTACCGATGAAGACACTGGCGAGTCGGTTATTCGTAACATCTACTCCATAAGTGGTGGAAGAAACTCAAGCACTGGCCGCGTTCAGATAGATTTGATACCACCAGAATCAAGAACGGTTAACGTAACAACCCGTGAAGTGGTGAATCAATGGCGTGAAAGAGTTGGCCAAGTCGCTGGAGCAGAACAACTGAATTATCGAGCGGAAATTGGCGGTTGGGGTGGCGCACCCATTAATATTGAGTTAAAAGGCAGTGACACCGAGTCATTGAATGAGCTTGCAGAGAAATTAAAACAACAGCTAGGACAATATGCGGCAGTATCAGATATTGAAGACTCGTTGTCGGATGGTAAAGAAGAGCTGCAGCTTGCTCTAAAACCAGAAGCGAGGCTACTCGGCTTGGATCTAAACACCGTCGCAAGACAAGTTCGTCAAGCTGTATTTGGATTTGAAGTACAACGTGTTCAGCGCGGCAGAGATGAAGTTAGAGTAATGGTGCGTTACCCTCTTGAGTCAAGACAATCTATAGAAACTTTAGAACAAATGATGATCCGCGTCGGGTCAAATAGAGAGGTCCCCCTTTGGCAAATTGCAGAGGTTGTTCCTGGTTTAAGCCCCGACAGTATTTTACGTGTCGATAGACAACGAACCATTTCAGTGAGTGCTGATTTTGACAAACAAGGTGGTGATTTATCATTGGTTCAAGATGAAATAAGGGCATGGCTACAACAAGCAGTACTCACCTATCCTAGCACCAACTATGAGATGGGAGGCGAAGCTCGCGATCAAGAGGAATCGTCACAAGGTCTTTTAGTCGGCGGGGTTGGTTTAGCTATACTTATTTATATATTGTTAGCCATTCCATTTAAATCCTATTTACAACCCCTTATTGTCATGTCAGTTATTCCATTTGGTTTAGTTGGCGCTGTAATTGGTCATTGGATAATGGGTATGGACCTAACATTACTCAGCTTTATGGGAATGCTAGCGCTATCAGGGGTTGTGGTGAATGATTCGCTCGTGTTAGTCGATTATATCAATCAGAAGCGAAAAGAGGGGATTGCCCTCAAAGATGCGGTTTATAACGCAGGCGGCCGACGGTTCCGTCCGGTTTTGCTAACCTCATTGACAACTTTTGCCGGTTTGGTGCCCTTGTTATTTGAAGAGTCGACGCAGGCTCAGTTTTTAATTCCGATGGCAATTAGTTTAGGTTTTGGTATTTTATTCGCAACCGTGATTACCCTATTCATTGTGCCTCTTAACTACCTAATATTGGAAGATATCCAACGGTATTTTAAAAGGTATAGTACTGATATGAAGGGCTTGGTTTCATCCAGAGCAAAGTAGCTATAGTGATGATTTTTTCCCTAAATTTTGTTCGCCACCCAGATACAGCCGAAGGTGGACTTACAATTTTTAGGGTTCCACGCCAATCGCCTAAACCCTTGCGAAATCAATCACTGTTGTATAGACCAAGGATCTGTTTTACTCTTCTCGCACTCACTCAATATCTTAACAGAGCATAGGTGCGCCCTTTTCGCGTTCGCCCCTATAAAACGGAGATCAGCAAAGATGCACTTTGTGAGCTACTGGACAAATATATTCCGCGACGCTGGAAAGCTGTGGCTGCTTGAAAACGCCTTTAGCTACGCAGGTGCTCTAGCTTTTTATACACTATTTTCGCTTGCGCCGATCGTGATTATCGCGGTCACTGTGATCGGGGTAGTGCTTGGCGAAGAGGCTGCGCAAGGCCAAATAGTCGCTCAATTTAGCGACATCATGGGGGCTGAAGCGGCTGCGGTAGTAGAACGAGCTGTGAGCCAATCACGCATTGAGGAGTCAGGGTTGCTGCCATCGATACTCGGTATTGGAGCCCTTCTGCTTGGCGCAACGACAGTATTTGGCCAAATGCAGTATTCCCTAAATTCAATCTGGGGGGTTACGGCAAGCCCTGATCGCAACGGTTTATTTCTGCTTGCCAAAAACCGACTTTTTTCGCTAATGGTCGTTTTATCAATTGGCTTTGTGCTGCTAGTGTCGCTGCTTTTCGGTGTCGCCCTGCGCGCCGTACTCAACTTTACTGCCGAATTTTTACCATTTGTTGAACTACTCCTAGGGAGTGCCGAATTTATTGTTTCTCTTGCCATGATCGCGCTGTTGTTCGCCACCATTTTTAAAGTGCTACCGGATGTCATTTTAAGCTGGAAAGATGTGATGGCTGGGGCGCTTGTAACGGCTATTTTGTTTTCATTGGGCCGTTATGGTATTGCAGCTTATCTTGCCTATACCGCAACCGCATCGGCGTATGGCGCAGCCGGTTCTATGGTAATTATTCTGCTCTGGGTTTATTACTCGTCGCTTATACTTTTATATGGTGCCGCTTTTACTCGTGTCCACCTGCTAGCTCGAGGTAAGTCAATCGTGCCGCGCAACACGGCTGTAAGAGTCGATAAACGCATGATCATTTAAGCTTTCGAGGAGGACTAATATCAGTAATATTATTTCCTCCTTTCAGTCAGCTGCCGTTCAGTTTAATTTCAGATTGGGTTCAGGTTACAAACCGCATAATGTTTTCTAAGCATTAATCTGAGGTAACACACATGAACGCACCTAAAACGAAATTATTTCGCGCCACGACTTCTAAAGTTAGTACATTAGCCACTATTTTCGTACTCACCTTTGCTTGTGCGCCAACATTTGGGCAAGACAGCTCACAAAGGAATAAATTAATTGAGGAAGTGGTGGTTAGCGGAACCGAATATCAACCAAATTTGGTACAACAGGACGGCTCACATTTAAAAGTTAAGAAACAATTAAAAGGAGCAAAGCGCCAAAACACAAACGCAACAACAAACAAAGCAGTCCTATCAACACAAGCGACCACCAGTACCTTGTCGAGAGAATCTGCTCGCTTCAATGATGATCTGGATTTTTGGATTTATGATAGCTACGTTGGGTTGACTGCAGACATTGACTACGATGGTTACTATTCATCTTTTACGCTCGAATTCGACGTTGACACTATTTACCAATCAGCCCCTATTTACGCTGTCATTTATACCTCAACTTCTGAACAGTTCACGCCGTTTTATACAACAAATATCTATCATATCTATGCTGACAACACTCAAGACGCCATCATTATCGAAAATGATTTGGTCACCGGATTTCCAAGCAACGAATATGAACTCATGGTGGTTATATACGATGCAGATACCGACGAAGTGCTTGCTGTTTCTGACGGCACTGACGATGCAGACCTAGCTTACCTAAGCTTAGAAAGTGAAAACTACGAATATGTTGAAACAGTTGAAGTTGTGGTTGTCGAGCATGGTGGTGCGTTAGGAATGTGGTTGTTTACAGGGCTCGGATTTGTCGCTTATCGACGTTTAAAGCCTAGTTTAGTTCGATTCAAGGTCTAACCATGCTCTCGAATGCGTCATGTTGTGCATCATATTGTTATGTTTTATTCAATTTACTGACTACTTTTTTAGGGAGTCAGTTTATTATTAAGGAACATACATGATGAGACATTGGGATAGTTTAGTTGAACATTACATTGAAGAGTATTTTGCCAGAGGGATCAACCCAGCCAAGATTGGTAACGTCAGAAGTGAGTTAGATAGACTAGGAACGTATCTAAAAAGACAACGCCCGAAGCTTTCGCTGGCGAATGCTTAAGATACTTTGCCAGCCTTTCAATCGCTATTACCGCTATGAGCGAATAGCAGACTGTCAGACTTTTTTACACTAATATCGGCTTAGAGCGAATTGCGGACATACGCGAATCAAATTGGGTTAGTCTGCTAAAGAAAATTAGTAGATATTACTTTTTCTCTAAAATACTTTGTAATACCATGCCTGCAGGTATACGCAAAAATTGGTTTAAGGTGTAGCAATAAATTTCATTTAATATAGGCCAACGATGTCAATGACGACAACCACAATTGTAAATACTCGCTGGTATGCAAGTCTTTTATTTGTATCAGTTATTGTTTCCCAGTTAGCAAATATTATTTATGAAAAACTGCAACTTGGTGAAGAGATCTCAGTAGTCATATTTCCAAGTTTACTTTTTTTATCACTCCTCACTGTCCCTAGTCTATTGATCGGTTTTAAACTCGGTAAATCGATTGGATTAAGCCTGAATCAGCCGCATCTATCCTACCCAAGAGGTTCAGGTTACAACTCAGTCTTATTTGCGGTTGTTTCGAGTATTTTATTGGGCATCTTCTTATTGGTGTTGAGGTATTTCAGTTTGCCATATTTGCCAGAACAAATACCGCAATATGGGTTTCGTGGAGTAACCGGAGGACTGTTAGTCTCAATAGGAGCTGCGATTGGTGAAGAAGTCTGGTTTCGCTTTGGACTTATGTCGTTATTACTATGGCTGTTAAAGTATCTGTTCAAGTTACGAGAGTTTACGCTAACAGCTATTTTGAGCGCAATGCTTATTGTTGCCATTACTTTTGGTACAGCACATATACCGCAGCTTATGGCTTATGGCGCAGGAAGTAATTTTGCAATCTGGGGCACGATGCTTGGTAATATTTCAGTCTCCTTTTTATATGGCTGGTGTTATTGGCGATATGGTCTAATGTCAGCAATTATTGCTCATTTTTGCCTTGATATTGTGCTGCATGTTTTACCTGCACTACTGTAATTGCTGTGTGCTTATCCAAGTTCTTTTGCTAAAAGTGTATTTGAACAGCTACTTTAAGTGCTCAAATGTCTAAGAATTGAGAATAGTAAATGGCAGCTTCTATTTAGATTATCGGCTAGCAGTCAAGCACACTAAACCCCACTTACTCTCGGTGTTTGATGACTGCTGGCGGATAATCTAAACAATAGCCGACATCAAGTTTTAAGTTACTAACGGTAGTCTCTAAATCATTAGAGTAGATGGTACATTAATGATCTATTACAATCGTGAGGGTATTAATTTCGGAGTCATATCTTACAAAAAATAAGCAATTATTAAAACAATGGAAGAGGTAATCATGAGCTCAATGAAAGCAGTAATAACATCAATTTTGTATCTTTCAATAGTTTCTTGCAGCAATTTTAGAGTATTTACTAAGCATGGCGAAATTCCTCGCCCGGTAAAAGAAAAAAATTGTATTATTATAAATAACGAAGGTGAGTGCGTAAAAAAACCTATCCCTTCTGAAAGTCAGTAAGAATAGGCTTTTATATATATTATCTACCTATATAATATGGAGGCTGTAACTAATTTCTAACTCGCATAGCTAGAGAACAAAGCAAAAAAAACTTTCGTGAGCTTGCTGGTGAACTACCCGTTGACCGCCCAGAGAATAAACAGAGAAAAAATTATAAACGTAACTCCTTCACCTGAAACAACTGCAACTCCCCCTCCAGCGGAAGTGGTAAATGTTTCACAAGTAGATTGACATATACTTGAATCACCATTACTTGTATCACTGTCGCTAGAATCATCATTTGGCATATAACCAGAACTAAAATCGATACCCCATCCTTCTTTAAACTTTCCAAACAAGCCTGTTGGGTCTTTTCCATTAATCGGATCATTTCCCACATAAGCATACCAATTCATCACATCTTCATAACCAATGGGGTCGGTCTGCATAAAGCGCCAATTGGCTAAAAAGCCCTGACCGTCCGCTTCACGCCCTGAGTCATTGCCAAACTGAGTGTTTTACATCTCGAAAGGATATACGTTATTGTGACGCTACAAAATAATCAATAGATTCGTTCCGCTAATAAAAAACACGCTTACTTTACAGGAGCGCGTTTTTTATACCGCATTTACTAACTGGTAACTCTTTGCTAATTACTCTGTAATACCATGCGAAGCCAGCATAAATGCAGTTTCCTCGGCATAATCACGCAAACGGCCATATCGTCCGCTGTTTGAGAAGTGGCCTGCGCCCATATTGATTCGCATCACCAATAAATTATTGTCGGTTTTGAGTTCACGCATTTTAGCTGTCCATTTTGCTGGTTCCCAGTAAGTTACTCGGGGATCATTCAAGCCACCCGTAACTAACATTGGCGGGTATTCCTTCGCAGCAATGTTGTCGTAAGGTGAATAACTCTGAATGTAATCAAATGCCACTGCATCTTCAATTGGGTTACCCCATTCGCTCCACTCTGGAGGCGTTAACGGTAAGCTAGCGTCAAGCATAGTGTTCAACACATCGACGAAAGGCACTCCCAAAGTCACTGAACGCCATAGCTCCGGCGCTTGAATAGTTACCGCTCCCATTAGCTCACCACCAGCACTTCGCCCCGATACACTGATATTGCCTTCGGCAACATACTTTTGTGACACGAGGTGCCTAGCAACATCAACGAAATCATTGAAGGTATTTGTTCGTTTGTCTAATTTACCGTCCAAGTACCACTGATGACCTAACATATCGCTGCCTCGAACATGTGCAATAGCAAAGGAGAAGCCTCTATCAAGGATACTCAAGCGTGTAGTAGAAAAACGCGGACTTATTGTTGCTCCATATGCACCATAGCCATACAAATGCATAGGTTGGCTTGCATCTTTCTTAAAACCTTTCTTATAGACCAAAGTCACTGGGACTGAGACACCATCACGCGCCGGAGCCATAATACGCTCTGTAAGGTATTGCGACTTGTCATAACCAGATGGTATTTCTTGGACTTTTTTCGTGACTAACGCTTTGCTTGCTACATTATAGTCAAATATCGTGCTTGGCGTGATCATAGAGTTATAGTTGATACGCACAAAATCCTGCTTGAACTCGCGATTATTGCCGTTCGACACTGAGAATACTGACTCAGGAAATTCAACATCTTGCTCTTTGCCGGCATAATCATAGAGCGTAAAACGCTCGATACCGTTTTCTCTTGATGCCACAGATATGAATTTTTGGAAAGTTTGCATCTCCATCAAATAACGTTCGTTTGAACCTGCAATAACAGTTTCCCAATTCGCATAAATTGGCTCTGCATCTGCT
Organism: Glaciecola sp.; assembly: GCA_965660625.1. GTDB lineage: Bacteria > Pseudomonadota > Gammaproteobacteria > Enterobacterales > Alteromonadaceae > Glaciecola. The sequence goes on from CBFIAR010000012.1 coordinate 91,845, forward strand.
ACTTTGGCTAATCTTGAGTTTGTATGCGTATCGTTAGCAAGTATATAGAAATAACCATTCGCATGATCAATTTTACTTAGAAACTGTTGCTCTCGAGACACTAGTTTAACAGGCGCTGCGGTAAAGTCAGTTGCAGGCACAACGTAAACTTCTGACGTTTCACTTTGACCCGTACTAATAACAAGAAATTCATTACTGCTTGTCAGACCAAACCCAATAAAAAAGCCGTCATCGCTTTCGCTAAAAATCGTTTTATCACTTACCTGTTTGCTGCCTAAGGTGTGTACTTTTACACTTTCTGTGTACCAACGGTCGCTAGCTAATGAACCGTAAACAATAGACTGACTGTCTGCGCTAAACACGATGTCGCCACTGGTATCAGTCAGCTCATCAGACAGCATTTGACCTGTCGTTAAATCTTTCACTACAATTCTATAGCGCTCGTCACCGTTTGTGTTGTATGAATAGGCAATTAGCTGATTATTCGGGCTAATTTCCCAATCGTCCATAATGAAATAGTCGAATGGCTTGGCTAAGTCAGTAACGCTTAAGAAAACAACTTCTTCATCACTATCCAATTTACGACGGCTAAACGTTAAGTACTCTTCGCCCGGCTTATAGAAAGACTTGTATTCATAGTCATTTTCAATCCAAGGCACTGAGCTCTCAACGTCGTTTGTGCGACCTTTGAACTCCTCAAACAAGGTGTCTACCAATGCTTTTTGAGGCGTCAAAAAGGCATTAAAATAAGCGTTCTCGTCGTTCAAATAATCAATAATAGCTTGATCGTCAACCTCTGGATAACCAGGGTCTTTTAACCAATTGAAATGATCGTTAATCGTTTTTCCGTGATACTCAGCGCTAAACGGAATTTTATTTGCTTGCGGCGCTGTAATACTCAGCTGTTGTAATCGTTGCTTTTCAGTTATTGGCTTTTGAGGCATTTGGGACTCTTGTGAAGGTGAACAGCCAGCCAAAATAGCAATACTGCATAGGGCTACCGCAGGCATAAATATCTGTCGTAACATAATTTTTCCTTTTTAGTTTTAAATCCGTTTAGTGGAAAATCAAAGCTTAAATAGCTTCGATTTCCGCTTTTTGTGCTTGGATTTTAGACAACTGCATTTCCATCTCTGCAAGTTTCGCACGCTCTTTGTCAATGACGGCTGCAGGCGCTTTGCTCACAAAGCTCTCATTGCTAAGTTTGCCTTTTGTACGCTGAGCATCCTTCTCAATTTTCTCTGCTGCTTTGTTTAATCTAGCAAGCTCAGCTTCTTTGTCTATTAAGCCGGCCATTGGGATTAGAATTTCCATTTCACTTACTAAGGCTGTTGCAGACGCAGGCGCTTTTTCACCTGCAGATAAATAGGTGACAGATTCTAGCTTAGCTAATTTTTCCAAGTAGCTTCCGCTTTTGTCTAACCTGGCTTTATCGCTTGCACTCACATTCTTAAGCAACACGGGCAACGGCTTCGATGGCGGAATATCCATTTCTCCACGGATATTGCGAATGCCAACGATGAATAATTTAACCCACTCAATATCATCAATTGCCGCTTGGTCATGCTTGTTTGCATCAAATACTGGAAACGCATCAACCATGATGCTCTCTGCTATAGTTCGATTGCTTGAGAGAGGCTGAATTTTCAGCCATATTTCTTCTGTAATGTAGGGCATAAATGGATGCAATAAACGCATCATATGCTCAAGCACATTAATCAAAGTATGTCTGGTGCCGCGCTTTTCAGCTTCGCTACTTTGCTCTGAATTCAACACTGGCTTCGATAGTTCTAAATACCAATCGCAGAATTGATTCCAAGTAAACTCGTATAGGTGTTGCGCTGCAATATCGAATCGATACTGCTCTATCGCAGTTTCGTAAGCTTTCAGCGTTTCTTGAAATTGTGACCAAATCCAACGGTCAAACACACTAAGAGACATTTCGCCACCATCACGACCTGCATCGAATTCTTCTGTATTCATCAACACAAAGCGTGTTGCATTCCAAATTTTATTGCAGAAATTACGGTAGCCTTCAACCCGTCCCATATCGAAATTGATATCGCGGCTTGTTGATGCCATTGCCGCGAAGGTAAAGCGCAAGGCATCTGTACCATAAGCGTTTATGCCGTCAGGGAATTGCTTTTGAGTGGCCTTACCAATCTTCTCAGCCATTTTTGGCTGCATCATGCCGGACGTGCGCTTCTCCATTAATGTCTCTAAGTCAATGCCATCAATCAAGTCGATAGGATCAAGCACGTTACCTTTGGATTTCGACATCTTGTCGCCGTTTTCATCACGAATAAGGCCGGTGATGTAAATATCTTTAAATGGGACTTTTCCAGTAAATTTCTTCGTCATCATGATCATTCTGGCAACCCAGAAGAAGATGATATCAAAGCCAGTAACAAGCACAGAGCTTGGCACAAAGGTTTCTAATTCAGGTGTTTCTTTTGGCCAACCCATGGTTGCGAATGGCCAAAGTGCAGATGAGAACCAGGTATCTAGCACGTCGTCATCCTGTCGCAGTTTTACCGAATCTGGAATGTTATTTTTTGTTCTTATTTCGGCCTCGTTACGGCCAACAAAAATATTACCCTCTTCATCAAACCATGCTGGGATTCGATGTCCCCACCAAAGTTGACGCGAAATACACCAATCTTGAATATTATTCATCCACTGGTAATAGGTCTTGTTCCAGTTTTCAGGTACAAACCGGATTTCGCCACTTTCCACAGCTTCAATCGCAGGCTTTGCAAGTGATTCGACAGCCACATACCACTGATTCGTTAGATAAGGTTCAATAACAACACCGGTTCTATCACCTCTAGGAACCTTGAGTTTGTGTTCATCAATTTTGATTAAAACACCTGACTCTTGCAGATCGGCAACAATAGCTGCTCGTGCATCGAAACGATCCATGCCTTGATATTTAGCTGGTGCGACATCGTTTATTCTGGCTTCGTCGGTTAATATATTGATGATTTCAAGATTATGGCGTTTACCCATTTCATAGTCGTTGAAATCATGCCCAGGCGTTATTTTCACACAGCCTGTACCAAATTCTTGATCGACGTAATCGTCAGCAATAATCGGAATTTCTCTTCCCGTTAATGGCAAAGTAATCGTCTTACCAACAAAGCTTGCATAACGCGCATCGTCAGGATGAACGGCAACGGCAGTGTCACCTAACATCGTTTCAGGACGCGTTGTTGCCACAACTAAGTAGCCAGAGCTATCCGTTAATGGATATTTCATATGCCACATGTGACCGTTTTCTTCTTCGCTGACCACTTCTAAATCAGACACCGCTGTTAATAACACGGGGTCCCAATTGACTAGACGTTTGCCACGATAAATCACCCCTTCTTGATGTAATTTGATGAAGACTTCTTGCACCGCTTCAGACAAATTATCATCCATCGTGAACACTTCGCGTTCCCAATCAGGTGATGTTCCTAAACGACGCATTTGTTGAGTTATAGTACCGCCTGACTCTTCTTTCCATTCCCATATCTTTTTCACAAAATCATCGCGACCTAGGTCATGACGAGTTTTGCCCTCAGCATTCAACTTACGTTCGACCACCATTTGTGTTGCAATACCAGCGTGATCAGTGCCACATTGCCAAAGCGTGTTTTTGCCTTTCATGCGGTTATATCGGATCAAAGAGTCCATGATAGTATGCTGGAAAGCATGCCCCATATGCAGGCTACCCGTTACGTTTGGGGGTGGCAACAAAATACAGTACGGTTCACCTTCACCGGATGCTTTGAAATAACCTTGCTGCTCCCACTTCGCGTAACACTCTTTCTCAATATTGTGGGGGTCGAATGTCTTATCCATTAATTACTCTCATTTATTTGATTAGCTGGGGTGAACTGCATCGTGCACCCGGCTAATTTATAGTGCTTGTATCTTTCTCGTGCTTGCTGCTTTTGAGTTTCTTCAACAGGCACAAAATCAATAATGTGTTGGTACTGGCGAGGATTGTCTATCATGCTCTGTGACAAATTAATGAGCGTGTGACGACTATTGAGGTTTTGACCGAGCCATGTAATTTCAGCGGGAGTTCCTTGCTTTGGACCCTCTCCGAGCAAATTGTGCGGAATGAAACTCTCTACTGGGTGCTGCCAAACAAATTCGTCGACAGCCTCCGCTTGCAGCTTGTCAGTGCACAATACTGCAGCCCACTTTCGTTTCTTGACCGTCTCTAGTAGCAGGAGAGAGCAGGCTTCTAAGAGGTCCTGCTTTGTATCTTTGCTATTTTCGTCCAATTGATAAAAAGTCACGATTGGCATTATTTGTCGCGCCCACAATGAAGGTTCGAGCTTGGTTTAGACTTATCTTGGCGCGCTAGTTGTTCATAAGGTGCACTAGTCATTAATCTTCACTCACCAAACCTGCTTTGTTAAATAAATACTGCGACAGCATAGGCACAGGCCGCCCAGTCGCACCTTTGCGAGCGCCACCTAACCAAGCTGTTCCAGCAATATCCAAATGTGCCCAGTTGTATTTCTTGGTAAAACGAGACAAGAAACACCCAGCAGTAATAGTGCCTGCTGGTCTACCGCCGACATTGGCCATATCTGCAAACGGGCTTTCAATCAACTCTTGATATTCATCCCATAGGGGCAAGCGCCAAGCTCTATCAGAAGACTGCTCCGACGCATTAATCAACTCATGCGACAACGGATTGTGAGTGCTTAGTACAGCACTTGCATGCGGGCCTAATGCAATAACACATGCCCCTGTTAATGTTGCAATATCAATAACCGCTTCAGGCTCAAATCGCTCGACATAAGTCAGTGCGTCACAAAGTACTAAGCGGCCTTCCGCATCTGTGTTAAGTACTTCAACCGTTTGCCCTGACATCGTAGTTAAAATATCACCCGGACGATATGCGTTTGCATCCGGCATGTTTTCACAACCGGCTATCACGCCAATAACGTTAAGCGGTAAGTTCAATTTTGCTACCGTGTGCATGACACCCAGTACAGCACTCGCACCACACATGTCGTATTTCATTTCATCCATACTAGCACTGGGTTTTATAGAAATACCGCCGGAGTCGAACGTTAATCCTTTGCCAACTAAAACAATCGGTGCTTGTGACTCATCCCCGCCTTTATGATGAATAATACTCATAATCGACTCATTGACAGAACCGCGTCCAACGGCCAAATAACTATCCATTTTAAGCTCAGCCATTTGTGCTTCGCCAATGGTTTCCAAACTTAAAGACGCATACTCTTCCACTAACAGAGCAGACTGTTCATTCAAATACTTAGGATTACAAATATTCGGTGGCATATTGCTGACATCTTTTGCAACCAAGACGCCTTTACTGATCGCAGAACCATGCTCAATTGCGCGTTCACCTGAGGTTAATTCTTTGCGCGTTGGCACGTTAAAAACCATTTTGCGCAATGGACGACGAGGTTCGCCTTTTTTAGTTTTAAGTTGTAAAAATGTATACAACGAATCATTCGCGGCTTCAACGGCTTGGCGAACTTTCCAGTAAGTGTCTCTTCCTTTAACATGTAACTCTGTTAAAAAGCATACCGCTTCCATAGAACCTGTTTCATTCAAGGTTTGGATTGTTTTTGCAATAATTTGTTTATATTGTCTTTCGTTGAGCTCTCGCTCTTTACCGCAGCCAACAAGAAGAATGCGTTCGCTTAGCACATTTGGCACATGGTGTAGCAGCAACATTTGCCCCGCTTTCCCTTCAAGGTCACCGCGGCGCAGCAAGTTACTAATATAACCTTCGCTTATTTGATCGAGCTGCTCAGCAACATGAGTAAGACGACGAGGTTCGAATACGCCAACCACAATGCAAGCACTGCGCTGTTTTTCTGGACTACCGCTTTTGACGCTAAATTCCATGATATTTCCTCAATGATTATGCTTAGTTTCTCTGCTTAAAACCGAGTTTGTTTTGATTTTCAGTTTCATGCGAATAAAATCTATTAATCTTTGTTAGCAAAAGAAATCTTTATGCTAAACTTATAGCCGATTTATATACGTTGTGTGCATTAAACTAGGTAGAAATGTTAAGTTTACTGAAATATCTGCACCTTTCCACTAAAACCTATGTTTTCATCAGTAACTAAATGCTAATTTTCCGATATTTATTGCGCGAAACATTCAAATCACAAATTGCTGTATTTTTAATACTCATGGCAATTTTCATCACGCTTAAATTCGCTAGAATTTTAGGTGATGCTTCTGATGGTGATGTTCCCGCTAATTTAGTCCTTGGTTTTATTACCCTTTATAGCCCAATATTGGCATCACTCGTACTGCCCATAAGTCTATTCTTAGGCGTCATGCTTGCACACGGACGGCTTTATGTCGACAGTGAAATGACGGTACTCAAAGCATGTGGCGTCAGCGAGTGGTATGTTACCAGAGTTACGCTGCTATTTGCGGTCATTATGGCAATAGTTACGGGTGTTGTTACGCTATACCTTGCGCCTGTTGCTGCTGAAAAAGAGTATCAATTGCAGGATCAAGCCAGCGCAAATTCAGGCTTAGCCTCTGTTATTCCCGGTCGCTTTCAACAAACAAGTAATAATAAAGCCGTCATATTCATTCACGATGTTGATTCTGAGACTAATCGTCTACAGAAAGTGTTCTTATCACAACGTAATCCTGATGACGAAAAAATGCACCTGATTTATGCAAAAACTGGCACGATGGAGACAAGTGAGATTGGTGATAAACAGCTGGTATTGTTTGACGGCAACCAATATGAAGGCGCGAGCACAGAACAAGCCTTTCAGATTGTTAATTTTGATGAATATCGTGTGACAATTGCACCAAGAGACCAAGAACAAAAAAGGCGCAAGTTGACTGCGATGCCAACCACTGAATTGATCACATTAGATAGCATTGAGGCTATCGCTGAACTGCAATGGCGCATTGCGATACCGCTTTCTTTACCGTTTTTAGTGCTGATTGCCGTTCCACTAAGTGCAGTTGACCCTAGACAAGGCAGATTCGGTAAAATGTTCCCCGCGCTACTGCTATATCTTGGTTATTTTTTATTGTTATTAGCAAGTCGTCGAGTGCTAGAAGACGGCAAACTCCCACCAGAATTGGGCTTGTGGTGGGTGCATTTGGTAATGTTACTGGTTGGTTTTGGCTTGATTGTAAGGGATCGAAAAATGGGAGCCGTGCTGCGTCAACTATTCATAAGGAGAAAAAATGTTTCGGCTCCTTGATTTATACATAGCTCGGACCCTTTTGGGAACGGTAACCGTTACGCTATCAGTGTTAGTGGGGCTCAGTGCGCTTATCAAGTTTGTCGAACAACTGCGTCGAGTAGGACAAGGTGACTACGATATGACCATGGCTGCTTTATACGTGCTGCTAAGTTTACCGCGAGACATTGAACAATTTCTACCGATGGCGACACTGCTTGGCGGTCTTATTGGCATGGGCTTACTCGCTCAAAACAGTGAACTGGTGGTGATGCAAACATCAGGTTTAAGCCGCTGGAATATTATTAATTCTGCTATGAAATCACTTGTTATCTTAATTATCGCTGTGATGATGTTAGGTGAATGGGTTACTCCTCGTAGCGAAGCAAAAGCGAAAGAGTTAAGAACGACAGCATTGTCCGGAGGTAGTCTGATTTTATCAGACGAATTATTCTGGGCCAAAGATGGCAGCGACTTCGTGAGTATCGGTGAGGTGCTTACAAAAGAAACGCTGCGAGACATAACGGTCTATCAATTCAACCCAGAGCTTGAATTAACAAACGTTCTCACCGCTGACGCTGCACTTTTTAAAGATGGCAGTTGGGAGCTGCAAAACGTGAGCTTGTTGTCTTTTTCTCCCAATAAAATAGATAAAACACAGGCCAAGACGCTGTCTTGGAATTCAACATTAACTCCTGAAAAATTAGGTATCGTGGCAATAAAGCCTGAGGCGTTATCGATTCAGGGTCTGGTTGGGTATGTAAAGTATTTGAATAGCAGTGATCAGGATTCAACACGCTACGAATTAGCATTCTGGCGTAAAATAACGCAGCCGATTACTGTCGCTGTCATGTTGCTAATGGCCCTATCCTTTATTTTTGGTCCACTGCGAAGTGTCACCATGGGGGCAAGAACAATTATGGGCGTTTTGGTCGGCTTTTCATTCTTTATTGCTAATCAAGTGTTTGGGCAAGTAAGCCTTGTTTTTCAACTGCCTGCATTCATTGGTGCATTGTTACCTAGCTTCATTTTTGCTGGTATTGCGATGCTCTTACTCAGACGTCAGTAAACCTGCCTACCAACTTTTATGATCGTTTTCTTCTTTAGAAAGATAAAGCACTTCGGTTTGAGCAATCCTGTCTTGGAGCGACTGCCTATTTTTAATATCGATTAACACGAGTAAAGTGCCTAATCCCAAAAAAGCTGTGACTAGCCGCAGTGCAAGTCGAGCGTAACTTATGTTCTTCTCGTCTTTTAAGTTATAAATTTTAAGGCGCCATGCTCGCATTCCAAGGGTTTGACCACCGTGCTTCCAGAACCATAAAAAAAAAGCCGCAACCCACAGAGCACACCATGCATTAGCCATTATCTGAAGTGACTCAGAGGATTGGAAATAATCCATATACTCTGCATAACCATGACTACCAAGTAATTTGTTTTGAAACAGGATAAGCATCACAACTTGAAAAATTAATCCTGACAGCATGCCCACAGCAGTTGCTACTAATGCATCGTAGACCATAGCAGCTAAACGTCTAAAAAAACCTGCACGTTGAAACGACTTATCACTCTTCTCTGTCTCTGCACTACTTCGTGTTTCTGATTTTTGTTGAGATCTGGATTTACTTTTTACCAACGTTTATTGCCTCTGACTAGGGTAATTAAAAAGGAACTCGTTTAAACACTTTACGCATGTTATCACTGTTTAGAGTTGCTACAACATTGAAGGGCGTACTTTATTTCGCAAAATATGCTCTCTTTTCTGCATAAGAGTAAAATAACACTTGATACATGATCTTAGATGGATATAATGCTCATCCATTCGACGCAAGTCGTGTGGCACTCTGTGCCAGAGTGGCGAAATTGGTAGACGCAGCGGATTCAAAATCCGCCGGTAGTAATACTGTGCCGGTTCAAGTCCGGCCTCTGGTACCATCTCTTTACAGAGACTCAAAACCTATTGAATATCAATAGGTTTTTTTGTTTTAGCGTAAAAATAATGGGTTTGAATCGAGTAACGATTTCATGCTGGATTTGCTCTGCAAACCTATTTATAAAATGCTTCAACTGCTCCTTTTAACGTAATCATAAGGGGTTGTCCTCTGCGGTCTAATGCTTTTGGTGAAGGAACTTTGATCCATCCATCACTGATGCAGTATTCCTCGACATTAAAACGCTCTTTGCCATTCAACATAATACCAATATTATGCTCAAATATTTCTTCCACGTAATGTGGACTGCGAGAATTGCTGGAAAGGCGATCCGGTAAAGCGGTCGGCGACTTGGTATCGTTCATATTGCTTGCCTGAGTTAAATAAAAGTTGGCTATTGTAGACGCTATAAGGCAAGCGCTCAAGAGAGTAATAGCAATGCCGCAACGTTATGCCCCCATTAACTCTTAACAAGAGGCATACGATTTAATCTTTTTCATGATATGGAAACTCTTTAAGGATATTTTGAAACAAGGGTAACGTTTTACTTTTAATTGCATTAAAGTGAGTGGAATAAGGGGGGATTCGCTTCAAAAATACCCTATTTGCTCTCAATAAAAACACGGTCCAATGACAACGCCAACTGACGTCAGCGCTGCAGAGTCTATATATAAAGAATATTTTCAATTGGTTTGAGGGTAATAAGCGCTATCAAATGGCCAATAAAATATGAGGTCTCTTAAATCTGAATATCTAAGTGATAGCCTGAATATTTCCTAAGATTAATGACTCGGTCCTGATCAAGTAGTAAATATTGACCTTTTATGCCCTCTAATCGTCCTTCAAACCCTAACTCTTTGTCTAAGTTTATGGATTTAATCTTTTTAGGGTAATTGTGTACCGGATATGCAATATTAATAATGTCAGACTCAATATCAGCTAATGATTGAATCCCATATTGATTTTTTAATGCCGCTAGTTGGGGGGCAGCATTCGTCAGCAGGGTGTGTTTAAGCGCTACCAAATCTATAGGCTCGGCTTCTCCCTGTAACATTTTACGCCAATTGGTTTTATCGGCGATTTGTGACTTTAATGCGGTTTCAACTAAACCGCTCATTAGTCTGTTCTGAACACGTAAAATTGGAATGGCTTGAGATGCACCTTGATCAATCCATCTAGACGACACGCCATCTGTTACAAAACGCGTAATACCGACTTTTGCATTACCGGTATTTGACAGATAAACAAAATGCGACTGCAAACAATTTCTTTCCCCCCATGCTGGTTCTCGACAGGTTCCTTGTTCATAGTGACACTTCTCAGGTTTGATAATGCAGGTGTCACATTGAGCAAGCTTAGTCAGGCAAGGATAGCAATAACCTTGATTGAAACTCTTTTTAGTTTTTCTGCCACAATAAACACAATTTATGCTTGCTTGATAATTAACGGATATATGCTTTCCAATTACATCGTTCATGTTGAGCGTGTTATCACCAACATTCAGTTGATATTGCGCTACATTATCCCGGTTAACGTCCACAGACATCTTCTTAATATTTCCAGAAAATACAGTCATAATACTCTTCGTTAAACTTCTATACTGGGATGATAAAGTTATCTGCGAGTGCTTACAAATAAGAGATGAAAATAATTCGATCTACTTCTAAATTAATAAACTTTTGTGCACTTACTTGCGATCATGTAACCATAGCGTAGACTCTTTTTTCCAAAACAATCAACCTTCCCTTACTTTTTAAATGGACCATGTATGCAGCCTAGCAATCTCAGCGACACATACAAGTTATTGGACAAAGCAAAACTTGCATCGTTTGACTACTTAGAAAGCGCTGACCAACTCCCGGTTTATCCATCAAAGGAAGCACTCGCTCTATTGGCGTCATTCGATGAACCTCTACCTGATGCTCAAAACGATGCAAAGGAAACATTCGCCAAGTTAGCAGACATTGGCTCAAAAACCGTGGTAAATATGGGCGGTAGCCGATATTTTGGCTTTGTGAATGGTGGCATACTTCCCATTGGACTCGCCGCTCGCTGGCTTGCCGATACTTGGGACCAGAATGCAGCATTAGAAGTAATGTCGCCCTTGTCCGCCAAGTTAGAACAGGTTTGTGAACGGTGGCTAGTACAACTACTAAATTTACCAGCCACATCAAAAATGGGCATAGTAGGCGGCACATCCGTTGCAACGCTATGTGGTTTGGCTGCTGCTAGACATCATCAATATAACAAGCTGAATTGGAATGTGAATGAAAACGGCTTAATTGGCGCACCCCGGCTGCGTTTTATCATGGGTGACCAAACACATGGAACGGTAACGAAAATGATACGACTGCTTGGTTTCGGCTCTAAGTCGATAGAGATTGTTCCATCGGACAATCAAGGCAGACTTAAAGCTAGTTGTTTACCACCGCTTGATGCAACATGCATTTTGATCTTACAGGCAGGAAACGTATGCTCTGGCTCATTCGACAATTTTGAGATGTTGTGCGCTAAAGCAAACAATGCTGGTGCTTGGTGTCATATAGATGGTGCCTTTGGTCTGTGGGCTGCCACTTCACCGTTACTAAAACACTTAACATCAGGCATTCAGTTAGCTGATTCTTGGTCAGTAGATGGACACAAGACCTTAAACACGCCGTATGATTGCGGCATAATCTTATGTAAGCATCCCAGTGCTATTGGTGAAGCATTGCACCAACAAGGTAGCTATATTGAATTTGGCGAAACCAGAGACAACATGATCTACACACCGGACATGTCGCGCAGAGCTAGGGGAATTGATCTTTGGGCATGCCTGCACCATTTAGGCAATCAGGGTGTCGCAATGTTAATTGAACGGCTACATGATGGTGCTAGATACCTTGCCCAACAACTCGAGCAAAAAGGCTATACTGTAGAAAATGAAATCCATTTTAATCAGGTTATTGTGCATGCCGGGAACGAGGCATTGACTAAGCAGGTGTTAAAGCGAATACAAGAACGCGGTGTTATTTGGTGCGGGAGCGCCAACTGGAAAGGCATATTTATCATTAGATTGAGCGTTTGCTCGTGGCAGACAAATAGAGACGATTTAGACACCGCTATTGCATCTTTTCATCCGCTTAGATCGCAAAATAACATCCACCGAGATCCAGGAATAACATCAACTTAGATCAGCGGGTATTGCAGTGAATAAACTCAATTTGAGTACCCTAAACATTCCTTTTTTAACGAAACGCCTTGCCGCCATATTACAAAATTCAGGGGTTACTAGGGTCTGTGGGCTAACAATCCGTGCCAACGATAAGGACGATATGGGCGAAATTCATCGAGGCTAGAAGTTATAGCACTTCACCAAGAAGCCGGAGATACGAACGCAAACCTAACTTTCAAAACAGCATGTTTACTCTTGCAAGATTGAAGGAGACCATATATAGACCCTAGGTATGTTTTGTTTGAACCAATTGAATGCGCAAGCCTAAATGTATTGCTCTCTAGAAGTTAGTCAAAACCTATTGATATTAAATAGTTTTTTTTGGAGTGAGGATACAGTAAGTGAGGTTCCCTCCAACTTCACTGATACATTATTCGTCGATAATAGAATACGATGCGCTAATCAACCGTTACTCGCTGGCTAATGCAACATCGTTCACTTTAGGCTAAGTAAAATTGAGCCTCATGCTTATGTATTTTATGAGCTGCATCAATATTCGATATCAAAAAACCAATACGCTTTGTGCTGCGATCCTCACAAGTGATTTTAATCGGTACATGAGTTTTCCGCTGATTAACATTGCCTTTGCTAAAAAAACAAACACCAACTCAATATTTATTGGACATAAGATGAGTGAATTAACATGGATTATAGTTAGCGGATGGTTAATGAGTGCCATTGCCTTTATTGGCAGTATCACACTATTGTTGCAGAAAGAAACATTGCACCAAATTATGATACCGCTAGTGGGATTTGCTGCGGGCTGTCTGATAGGAGGAGCTTTCTTTCATATGATCCCCGAAGGTCTAACACATTCGGAAATTACTCTGCATTTCTTTGTGTGGATTGTGATTGGGTTTTGTAGTTTCTTCGCGCTTGAGCAATTATTACATTGGCATCATTGCCATCAGGCCGAAGAAGATTGCAGGCAGCCCCTAGGATATATGATCTCGTTTGCCGATGGGCTTCATAACTTATTGGGAGGTCTCGCTATTGGCGGCACTTTCATGATCGATGTTAGGCTTGGTATTACTGCTTGGTTAGCCGCAGCAGCTCATGAGATCCCTCAGGAGCTTGGCGATTTTGCAGTATTGATTCACAGTGGATGGTCTAACCGCAGTGCACTGCTATTTAACGTGTTGTCTGGGTTAACCTTTTTGATGGGTGGGTTGTTAGCATATATGTTTGCCGAAAAGATTAATACTGCCTTTCTATTACCTTTAGCTGCAGGAAATTTTTTGTATATCGGTGCATCGGATCTTTTGCCAGAAGTAAATAAGCACCGTTCAGATCAAAGTAATTTGGGTCATATTATATCCTTTTTTGTGGGTATACTTTTAATGTTGTCATTGAAATTTTTGTCTCAGTGATTCTCGAGTTTTGAACTAATTGCCATAAATCAGCATCCGCTA
>CBFIAR010000012.1:105707-111283 GCA_965660625.1 Glaciecola sp.
AAATATTGGCCATGTATCAACAAATACCAGTTATTACAATATTTTACATTGAAAATTCGCACTCCATGTGACGATAGGAATCTGTATGCTTAGCGCAAAAAACGTGCGCGCAGATAAGCGTCTTCCTTGTGAATAATTAACGCAGTAATTTAATATCCGCGATTAAGGCTAAATGAGCAGATGCATTTTGAGTGAGATGATTTCGGGGGACAGCAGGAGTTGTTGATTATCATGCTTGACCGCTCGCGCTGCGGCCTTAGCATAGCCCTTTACTATATCATATTCTGCTTTAATCATATTTATAGTATCCGTCCACAATTGATGTTCATGATAACGATGGTCATATTCTGCACCCAATAATTGATCATATTTTTGCAGTGCTTTTTGCGCGCATTTATCAAGAGAATAAAGCTCAGCATTTGCCAGCGCACCTTGCGATAAGTCTACTTTTTCAAGTTCAGATAATTTTATAAACCAATGTAAGGCCCTTGCAAAGTTTTGATAACTAGCATGCGCAGTTAATAATTTTCCATTTTGCTCGTCAGCCACCACTTCCCTGACACCAGGTGCATCTAAAGCAATAACTGGCACACCAGCAGCCATAGATTCACTTAACACCATGCCTTGTGTTTCACTTTGAGAGCTGAACACAAAAACATCCATTGCCTTATATGCACTAGCCAAAAATGGTTGTTGCAAAAAACCGACTTTATGTATTCTTTTACCTAAACCACTCTTGTCTATAATATCCAGAAGTTCATTTTCTATACTACCTTTTCCCGCTATAATAAAATGAGCTTGTGGTTCTTTTTTCATAAATTTAATCACTGCATTACACAAAAAAGATAAGTTTTTTTTCAGGCGCTAGGCGCCCTAAGTGACCCACCACAAAAGCATCATGCGGAATGCCTAAAATACTCCTGAACCCTAATCCGTTGCCTTGGGAAAATGCAGTAATGTCAACCCCTGTGGGTATCACTTCGATGGGCACTTTTACCTTTCGCTGGATTAGTATTTCGCGAATACTCTCACTTGGAGCAAATATCTGATCGCACATATTAGCGTAGCTAGTTGCCAACTCCATCGCAAAACGCTTAAGAGTGTCAGTATTACCAGGCACATAATGGGAGTATTGTTCATACATGGTATGGTGAGTAAATACCAAAGGTATTTTATAAGTTGTAGCAATTAATCGAGCCGTTGAGCCAACTAAAAAGGGGTGGTGAGAGTGCACAATATCAGGTTCAAACGCGTTGATTCGATCCCCTAAAAAGTGTGGTACGGGCAAAGTTACAGAAAAATCACTTCCATTAAAGCGCTATATCGCCGGTATCCTGATTACATCGGTTTCATCATTGGGCGTTTCTGGAAACTCTGGTGCGATAATCAAAACCTTGTGTCCATGTTGGCGGTAATAGTGACTAAATGCCTCTACTGACCTTGCCACGCCGCCAATGTGTGGTAAATAAGTGTTGGTCATCATCAAAATATGCATTATTCAGTCTCGAACACGATATCGACGTCGATCACTTCCGACGTTTTAAGGAGCGATGTAATTGTACTCGGTAGTCCTCCAAATGTGGTTGGAGCTGAGCCAAACTTAAGGACTTGCCCATTGGAACCCCATTCACCTTCTTGAGAGTGGAAGTACCCTGATAAGCTTTGTCTAGAGGAAAATCGGTCAATTGCCTGCTCAGCCCTCACTATCAAGCCTGCACCCAATAATTCAACAGGTTCACTTAATTTAGATGGCTCGAAAAAATATTGCAACTGGCTCAGTAAGTTTATTGGATCTAAAAAACCATGGCGCATTGCAGCATACCTGACAATTATTTTCCACGGCATCCATCTAAACCACAATCCTTTTATCATTGATTTACCTTTATGAGTTTGGTGCTTACCTTCACATGCAGTTTAGGATAAGTCAGGTAAGCAAGTTTGACGGCGATCAATATTACAAGATCGTTATTAGCGATAATAAACTTCAAGGCCGAATGCCCAGCATTACTCTAACTCAGCATATCGTTTCGTCTGTGTCTTCGTTTTATAGGGTGGCGGGTATCATTAAATTTAGGAGGCATTGTGAAGAAATTTTATATTACATTAGTCAACATTTGCTTAGTCGTTTTATTACCTGCGTTAATGTTACTAGTGCAGGCTAAAAGCCAAGATGACGGTATCGAAAACTTGCGTCAAACAAGTAAGGCTTTTGCTTCAGTAGCTCGAGCCGTATCGCCATAAGTAGTTTTTATTGATGTCGAGAGAAAACGCTCCACAGTGCCATATTTTCAACTTCCCTTTGATGATAATGGTTTGTTTGGACATGATCTTTTTGAACGATTTTTCGGGGAACGCTTCCGTGATTTTTCGTTACCTGATCAGCGACAAAACCAACATAATGTAAGAGGGCAAGGCTCTGGCTTTGTGTTCTCTGTCAACACTCACTTACTAAACAACAAAAGCTATATTTTGACCAACAATCACGTTGTCCAAGATGCCGAAAGCATAAAAGTCACTCTGCAAGATAATAGGGAATTGATGGCCACAATTATTGGTGCAGACCCTCAGTCCGACTTAGCTATATTAGAAATTAGCGGCAGTAAACTACCGATTATCTCATTAGGTGATTCATCAACATTAGAAGTTGGAGAGTGGGTAATAGCCATTGGCAACCCGTTTGGCTTAAGCCATACCCTTACCGTTGGTGTTGTAAGCGCTAAGGAACGCAGTAGTCTTGGTATTAGTGACTACGAAGATTTTATTCAAACCGATGCTGCCATTAATCCAGGTAACTCTGGCGGTCCGTTAGTCAACCTTAATGGTGAAGTTGTAGGCATAAATACTGCTATCTTCTCTAGAAGCGGCGGATATATGGGGATTGGTTTTGCCATCCCCATTAATCTTGCTAAACGTATAGCTAAACAATTAATGGATACCGGTGAGGTAACCCGAGACCACCTAGGAGTAGTCGTTCAAGCGTTATCTCCGGCGTTAGCTGAGTCTTTTAAATTAGATCAAAATGCGGGAATTTTGATCTCTCAAATAATGGAATACTCACCCGCAGAAAAAGCGGGATTAAAAGAGGGAGATGTCATTATTAATTATCAGGATAAGCCTATCACAACCGTAGGTCGTTTTCGTAATTTAGTGGCGATGAGCACGCCAAATAGTCATGAAAAGTTGGGCATCTTACGTGACGGGAAACCCCTAGAACTAGAGGTTAAGATAGGTAAACTAGACAAAAAAAAACAGCTAGCAGACGCTACACAACAGCAGAGTGATGAATTAGGCCTGACAGTACAAACGATAAGCGCAAGTTTGGCACAGCAATATAGCGTAAAACAAGGTGTCGGGGTGCTGGTTACGTCCGTGAAGTCCAACTCTATTGCAGCCATGGCTGGCATTGAGGAAGGAACAGCTATCTTACAAGTGAACCGGATGCCTATTCATAGCGTCTCAGAATTTACTAGCGCTCTGAGTAAAAGCGAGAATGATAGGTCCGTTCTATTACTGCTATTAAGGAATAATATGCAACATTATTTGGTATTGAATTGGTCCTAAAGCAAATTATGTACTTTATACTCGCCGTATGTCGTGAGGTAAGATTTTTGTATCACAGTTAGCTGAGATGCTGCTCATCATACACTCAAAAAGCCGTGACGAAATTTGACATAAATCAAGCGTCAAAATGAGCTAGGACTTAGACTGAAAGAATAGAATTCATAGGGAATTACAAATAGTGTAATTTTTATCTAAAACTGAAAGATGGAGTGCTTTATTAATGAATATAAATGAAATAATGAGTATCGATGTTAAAACATGCATGCCAAACTCAAACCTTGAAGAGCTTGCTTCGCTCATGTGGAATAATGATTGTGGAGCGATACCGGTAGTTGACCAGCAAAATAAACCTTTGGGCATCGTCACTGATCGTGACATAGCAATGGCAGCAATGTTAAACCATAAGCCACTTTGGTCATTGACGGCAGCCGAGGTTATTCAAAATCAGAGTCCATTAAGCTGCCTACAGAACAGTTCGTTGCAAGATTGTTTAACAATGATGAAAGAAGAAGGCGTGCGCAGACTGTTGGTTGTCAATGCGGATGACACTTTGGCAGGAATTGCCTCCATCGGAGACATACTGGCTTTTACGGGTAACTCAAGTGGCAGAGAGAAAAAACAATCAGAGTCAATAAAACACGAGGCAGTCTTAGGTATGTTAAAGCGCGTCAGTGCGCATCATTCACAGCCGAGTCAGCTTTTGTCACAAACGGTTAATTTACACCCTTAACTCGCCAGCGACTTGTGACTTAATGAAGCCACCTCAGTATGCCCGTTTTGTCCTATAACAAGGTGATTATTGAACGCTTTGTAGAAAATTGAAATAAGAAACCCGAGCAAATATATCTAGAGGGATTGCCATGGCTACCGTTACTTGATGAAACTTGAAACGGTAGCCTTGGGCATATTTAGATATTATCAGTAGCGTAAAGCTAAAATATATAAATAATCCCAATGCCTACTTCGGCCTCATAATTACTGCGAGCAATTGGGCTTTCTAGCACGTCGCTACTATAGTATTCAAAAAGTGCCTCACCGAAAACTTGCCAATTTTCATTGATATTTTGACGAAAACTGTAATCGACACCAATCGAACGCAGTCCACCGCTGACAGAAGTGGCAGCCAAACCAGAGGCTTGCGCCTGCAGCGAATCTATACCAAAACCCTTATTGGCATATTCGCTATCGTGAAAAACGGCAACAACATTTACTTCATGACCGGTTCCATCAATTTGGTCGCCAAAACGGCGACCCGCTCCAAATAGCCCAAGATTTCCTTCACCACCGGTAACGATACGACCAACCAGCCAATAACGCCAATCTGAACTAAATGCATAACGCGATTGAAACACTAATTCAAAGCCCTCATCTTGCTCGCCTAGCCCCTCAAGGTTGCCATCGTCTGAGTCACTCTCCTCTCTTCCCTCCTCAAAACCTAGCAAAGCCTCTAATAACCAACGATCACCGCGACGACCACGCCAACCAATGGCCTCTCCCGCAAAGTAGAAAATATTATCACCGCGGCGCCATTGCACCGCACCAGCTGGCTGAATCTCTAAACCAAATTCATCAGAGCCTTCGTAGGCAGTTTCGTATTCAACACCAAGGCCGAGGCCGAAAGCCCAGCCGTCATCGCCTTTTGTAAAATCATCTAGCGACGGCAAGGGAAATAAGGCTGTATTGTCTTCCCGCGCTAGCGCTGCATTAAAACTTAAAGTAAACATTGACATGACTAATAGTAAGACTGCGTTCTTTTTCATTGAAATCCTTAAACTGTTGATCAAAACATAAAGGCGTTTTGTTCTTTAATCGCCTTTAATATAGCTATGCTTTTACAAAAAGGATCAGTTATAGCCTATTTAATTTCCGTCTCCTTAATTCGCGATAGTGAGCGCTACGAAGTAGCAGGTCTAGAAAGAAAAAACCCGTCACGAGGACTGGGCTGATATGAAATTAAGGATCTAATTTTTTAGATCCTTTTTTATTTTTTTATAAATATCAGTTAGTTACAACAT
>CBFIAR010000013.1:0-9545 GCA_965660625.1 Glaciecola sp.
GCGTTACCAAAAAAGTTCTTCGATAACCTTGGGTTAGTATCGTTAATCGATTATTATCAGCGCCTCAAGTATCTACCATGAACCGCCGTGATACGGAACCGTACGTCCGGTGGTGTGAGAGGACGGAGAGTGTAAATTCTCCTCCTACTCGATTTTGCCCAGCGAAGCTGGCAAACCCGCCAGGTTGAAAGAAACCTGAATCACCCTGACTAAGGGAATGATTGCGCTGCCGAACCGAAGAACGCCTTACAATAGCAGGGATATATGCGGTGCAAATACAAAGAGCATCGCTGCGATGTTGCGAGTTCTTGTATTCTAGCTCAGTAGTGTCGAATGAAATGCACATACACGCAATGCATCCGTTGTATTCAATTTAGTTTATGCAATAATGACAAAAATGTAATAAAGCGCTAAGCTAACGCAAAAAATAAAAGGCAGAACACATGACACGACAAGTGGTTATTAGTGGTACTGGATTATGGACACCACAGCACAGTATTTCTAATCAAGAGCTTATTGATAGCTACAATGATTATGCAGATAAATTCAATGCTGAAAATGCAGAGAAAATAGAGTCGGGCGAGATTAGCGCAAAGCCACATTCAAGCGCCGAGTTTGTCGAAAAAGCCTCAGGTATCAAAAGCCGTTATATTTATGAAAAAGAGGGCGTGCTTGATATTAATCGAATGCGTCCAATCATTGCGGAGCGCAGTGATGAGCAAATTTCAAATCAGGCTGAAATTGCCGTAGAAGCTGCGAAAAAAGCCATGAAAGCTGCTAACAAAACAGCAGAAGATATTGATGCTGTGATTGTGTCGTGTGCTTATTTACAGCGCTCGTATCCTGCTATTGCTATTGAGGTTCAGGCTGAACTGGGTATCAATGGCTTTGGTTTTGATATGCTTGTAGCTTGCTCAGCCGCAACTTTTGGTATGCATCGCGCGTATGAAATGATCAAGGCTGAAACGGCTAAAACCGTATTAGTGATAAATCCCGAATTGGTATCTCCTCAAATTAATTATACCGACCGGGACAGCCACTTTATTTTCGGTGATGTTGCCACCGCAATTATATTAGAGTCGGAAGAAATGGTAACCAGCGAAAATGCATTTAACGTGCTTTCGACTAAAGCGTTTACTCAGTTTTCTAGTAATATCCGTTCAAATCATGGTTACTTAAATCGCGCAAATGATACTGACCCTTATGGTGCTGATAAATTGTTTCACCAAGAAGGACGAAAAGTGTTCAAAGATGTTTGTCCATTAGCTGCTGAGCATATCCGAGCGCATTTGGCTAAACATGATTTAGTTCCGGAAAACCTAAGCCGTTGGTGGTTACATCAAGCCAATATCAATATGAATACGCTTATCAGCAAACGTTTGTTGGGACGAGACGCGACTCGTGAAGAAGCGCCAATTGTACTTGACCGTTATGCAAATACTGCTTCAGCAGGATCTGTTATTGCCTTTAATCTGCACAATGAAGATTTAGTTAAAGGTGACTACGGTATTCTATGTTCATTTGGAGCGGGCTATTCCATTGGTAGCTTGTTAGTACAAAAACGATAATGTTCGCCGACTTAGGCTATGCGATTGCAGCACTCGGATACTTTGCCCTGCTGCTATTGCTGTTTACAGGACGTAAATCAGGGATTGCCAAATACCTTTTGGTAGCGGCAACCCTGACAACTTGTTTGTGGGCGGTGAGTAATATTAGCCTGTTGGGTTGGCAAACGCATATAAGTCATTTTTTTACTGCTGACGCCCTCCGCCAGTGGATATGGATGTTATTTCTAGCGGCTTGCTTGCGGTCTGATTTTAGCTCATTTAAAGAAATCATTCTGCGTCCGATTAGTTTGTCCTTACTTGTTTTACCTACCGTAGCCATTATCACTGGGGCAAGCTCAACCTTGCCTTATTTGTGGCAGTACTCGCTACATACCTTAATTGCCTTGCAAATGCTTATAGTCTTGGAACTGGTGTATCGCCAATCTGGCGAACAGAAGTGGGCTTATAAACCCCTAGTATTATTTTTAGGTGCGCTGAGTCTGTTTGATTTTGTGACATACGCAAATGCCACAATGATCAATCAAATAGGGGAAAATTACGTGTATGCGCGTGGCTTTATTTACATCGCGCTGTTGCCGTTTTTGATCCTTGCTATTCGACGCATCAGCTATTGGGGCGTGACTATTTTTGTCAGCCGGGATGTTGTATTACACAGCACCCTGTTGTTAGTCGCTGGTGGTTATTTGTTTTTAATGGCATTGGTTGGCTATTTGGTTAAATTCTTAGGTGGATCATGGAGTTATCCCTTGCAGTTTGTGCTTATCGGTGTCTCCTTGCTTTTATTAGTCAGTTTATTCTTGTCGCACAATTTTCGCACTAAAATAAAAGTATTCATCACCAAACATTTTTACGCAAACCAATTTGACTACCGAGTAGAGTGGGTGAAACTCACTCATATTCTGAGTGAGCAGCAAGATACGTTGGCTGAGGCTTATCAAATGTCGCTGAATGGAATGCTGCAAGCAGTCGAGTATGAAAGTGGTGTACTACTTAAGTTAAACAAAAATGGTTGGCAGCAAGTTTCTGCCATTAACGTTGCCGACAGACACGATTATGATTTCGCAAAACTTGACTTGCTACAGTCATTTTTTGATCAAAAAGGGTGGATAATCGATATTGGAGAGCTACGCGTTAGACCACATCAATACGAGGAACTTGACGATAAAACGTACTTCATGGACTCCTTTGGTTATCAGCTGATAGTGCCGATATTTAGGCACGAGAAATTATGGGGAATGGCGTTGCTTGATGCAGAAAGTGGCCACGTAAAGTCATTAAATTGGGAATTAAGAGACTATATCAACGCTGTAACAGCGCAAGTTTCTAACTACATTTTCCAGTTTGAAGGCGCGCATGCATTAGCTGAAAACGCACAGTTTGCGGCATTTAGTAGAATGTCAGCATTCGTCCTACATGACTTAAAAAATGTGATGGCGCAAATTGATCTGATCCTTGCGAACGCTCAACAGCATAAATCAAATCCGGAGTTCATAGACGATACCTTTGAGACACTTGAGCATACTAAAAGTAGAATGGACAAGATGCTTAAGCAACTAACGGAAAAGAAAACCAGTGATAGTCAGCGTCAACTTCAGACTGATGTTGGTGCTATTTTGACAAAGGTGGTTGAACAACGTTGCCAAAGCTTTAAACCACTGCCGATAATTGAGAGCGAGTCGGCACTATTAGTGCAAATAGATGCCGAAAAATTTGCAAATGTCATGTATCATCTTATTAGTAATGCGCAACAAGCAACCAGTGATGATGGTAAGGTGAGCATTAAGACATCAATGACGACTTTATATGAGCGCGACTTTATTGTGGTTAAGGTTATAGACACTGGCGAGGGAATGTCTGCTGATTTTATTGAAACTCGTTTGTTTAAACCTTTTGATACCACCAAAGGGAATGCTGGGATGGGTATTGGGGCCTACGATGCTAGGAACTACATTGAAGAGATTGGCGGCATGATTACCGTTGCCAGTGAAATTGGCCAAGGAACCGTATTTACCTTAAATATACCCGTGATGGATTAACACAAGGCGTTATAATGGATAAAGTATTAGTAGTCGATGATGACTTAGGCATTCAAAAGCAATTAAAATGGGCATTGTCTGAATTCGATACCGTTTTTGCGGGTGACCGAAGTTCGGCAATAGCCCAACTTAGACGATTTGAACCAACCGTTGTTACACTTGATTTAGGCTTGCCACCCGATCCTGCCAATGCCTCTGAAGGCTTGAAAACCTTGCAAGAAATTATGGCATTGGCGCCTCGCACTAAGGTCATTGTGGTCACCGGAAATAATGAAAAAGAAAATGCACTGAAAGCTATCGACATGGGGGCGTACGATTTTTATCAGAAGCCGATTGATTCAGATACGATTAACATACTCATAAAACGTGCCTTGAAACTAGCTGAATTAGAGCAAGAGAATCGTCTGTTAATTTTGTCTAATCCTTCGATGGGGCGAATTATAGGAAACAGTGAGGCGATCCAAGCCATCAGCCGCAAAGCAGAGAAAATTGCGCTAACGGATATTACGGCGCTGTTATTAGGTGAAAGTGGCACGGGTAAAGAAGTGTTCGCCAGAAGTATTCATGAGCATAGTCATCGCAAAACCAAACCTTTTGTGGCTATTAACTGTGCCTCGATTCCTGAAAACTTGCTTGAGAGTGAGTTGTTTGGTTACGAAAAAGGAGCTTTTACCGGCGCTAATAAAACAACCTTAGGGAAGATTGAATCTGCTCAAGGCGGCACGCTATTCCTCGACGAAATTGGAGATATGCCGTTAGGTCTGCAGGCTAAGATGCTTCGATTCTTGCAAGAACGTGTTATTGAACGCGTTGGTGGTAGAAATGAAATCGCGGTTGATATTCGCGTTGTTTGCGCTACCCACCGTGATCTCCAGAATATGGTAAAAGATGAAACCTTCCGTGAAGATTTATTTTACAGAGTTGGGGAGATCATTATTTCTATACCACCGCTGCGTGAACGCGATGAAGATGTCGTGTTGCTGGCAAAAACATTTTTGCACCAATACAAAGAGGAATACGGAACTAAAACAAAAGGTTTTAGTGATGAGGCCGTTAATGCGATGCTTAGCCACTCTTGGCCGGGTAATATCCGAGAGTTACAAAATAAACTCAAGTCGGCGGTGGTGCTAGCTGAGGGCGCCGTTATCGGCGCTGATGATCTCGGTCTTATGACAAAAGTGAAAGAATCAGAACCGATGGTGCTTAATCTTCGTGAAGTGCGAGAGCAAGCTGAAAGCAAAGCTATTCGCAGAGCTTACAACCAGTCAGAGCAAAATGTTTCAAAAACGGCAGAATTACTGGGCGTGACAAGACCGACACTGTATTCCTTAATCGATAAATATCACTTAGATGATTTAAAAACGCACACTCAAGGCTAAGGTCTATTGTGTGAGTATTTGAGCAAAAACCATCGTAATTGCTCACAAATGTCACTTTAGGATTAGGCGTAGTGAACGCGAGAGTCTTGTGATTCAGCGTTCTCATCTCGCACGATAGCGATGAATAAGCTGCGAAGCTCTTCTGCTGCTTTGCCTTTCGGTTCGCATTCTAGCACGGAACTTCCTGACTCCTCGCTATCATCGTAAATATGACGCTCATGCAGTACTTGCTCGGCAACAAGGATATCATGCAAGCTTGCACTGCGTTTGGCTTCTTCAATTCTTGACTGCTGGTTTGGTTGAGAGGGGCATTGGGTAAACACAATCAGCGCGTCTAACTGTTGATTCACCATTTTACAGCTGTGCACCATTTCATCTAAATGACTGAGTGTTTTGAGGTCTCGGCGTTTAGGACGCATAGGCAAAAGGGCAACATCCGCAGTAGATAGGGTTGAGCGCAAGGCCAACATGTCTTTGGCACCACAGTCAACAATCACGTATTGGTATTGGCTGTTGTAACCAAGCAAATGATTTCGTATTTTGCCATTTAGCTGAACACAATCAATAGGTAGAGCGTTAAAATTATTATTTCTGAATTTAATCCAATCAGCCGTTGTTCCTTGTGTGTCGCAGTCTACCAGCAACACTGTCGCCAGCTTCTCCACAGTTAAATAAGCCGCTAGGTTTTGCGCAATACAACTTTTACCACTACCGCCTTTTTCACCACCGACTAAAATTATCATCGTTTATCCTTCCGAAATAGTATTAAGCTTACTACTTTGCTAACCAACAAAATTATCCTATACCTACTTACATGTCTGATACCGACTTAATAAAAGTTACACCTTTGCTGGCTTTATTGTGAATATCTATTAATATTCACGAATGCAACTCAATACCCTAAGTAGAGGAATAATATGGCTCAAGCAACAAGTTTACCGAATCGAGAAGGCAAAGAAGTCCCCGACGTCACTTGGCCTGTGATGAGCGGTGACGAATGGAAGACAATGTCGTCAAAAGAAATTTTTAGCGGCAGGAGGGTTATCTTATTCTCTCTTCCTGGTGCGTTTACCCCTACATGCTCATCCACCCATTTACCGCGTTATAATCAATTAGCTAGCACCTTCAAGAAGCTAGGCATTGATGAAATCTGCTGTGTGTCGGTCAATGATACATTTGTTATGAATGCTTGGTTAGCAGACCAAGAAGCTGAAAACATTACGCTTATTCCTGATGGCAACGGCGAATTTACTCATGGTATGGAAATGCTAGTGGATAAAAGCGACATTGGCTTTGGTAAAAGGAGCTGGCGCTATTCTATGGTAGTTGATGATGGTGTGGTAGAAAAAATGTTTATCGAACCAAATGTACCGGGCGACCCGTTTGAGGTGTCTGACGCTGATACTATGCTAGCCTATTTGTCACCAGGGGCGAAAGCACCAGAGGAAGTGTCATTGTTTACTAAGCCAGGTTGTTCGTTTTGTGCTAAGGCTAAAGTTTTGCTTACAGATGCAGGATATGACTTTGAAGAGATCGTGCTAGGCACTCATGCGACACTCGCTTCCTTAAAGGCAGTGTCTGGTCGTGATACGGTTCCTCAAGTCTTTATTGGCGGCAAGCATATTGGCGGCGCTGAAGAACTTGAAGCTTACCTAAAAAGCATCTAGCGCTGCTCGTTGAAAAGCAGAACTCATACATTTTAGGCACATGTTGCAAAACGGTGCCTTTTTTGTTTTTGCAGAATAGAAAATACCGCAGACTGCGCAGCATGATTGTGAGTAAACATTCACTTATAATGAATCTATTTAGCATTAAAAAATGCATACAAAGGAGATAAAATTGATGGCACTTGGTATCGGGAAAACGGTGAGTGTTAAACGCACTCAAGCCACAATGTTTATTGTACTTGTTTGGTTTTTTAACAATGTTGTTCAAGCTCAAGGCGTTGATGCTACTAGACTTGCTCTGCCGGTGCAGCTTTTTGACGATTTCTCGACTCTTTATCAAACAGAATTGGGTAGCGTTAAACCTTGTGAAGGAAGTGTCGGTTTGTATGAGTACAAAGTCTGCTCATCAACGTTGCGAAACGAAGGCAATTCGCCTTTTATTTTGTATTCCAAAGGGACACCAAACCAAGAGGGTAAACGACAGATAGCCCCGATTGTGGTGCTCTTTCATGGTCTCTCTGATTCGCCGTTTTCCTTGCGTGGAGTGGCTGATCATCTTAATAGTAAAGGGTTTACCGTGGTCGTCCCCTTAAGTCCAGGGCACGGTAAATTGAATGCAGCCAGCGACATGCGCGATGCCAATTTACAGCAACGCTGGTATGCGCATGTTGATAGCATCATGAATCTCGTTAGTTCTTATTCAGAAAAAACCTACATTGGTGGGTTTTCAACGGGCGCAACACTCGCGACCAGATATATGTTGTTGCATCCAGATGAGATAGACGGTTTGTTGTTGTTTTCCGCTGCGCTAGCACTGTCTGATAGTGCAGAAAATCTAGCTAAAATATGGGGGATGAAGTGGATTTCTAAAATTGTAGATGGCGATTTTGTTAGCACCGGTCCTCATCCTTATCGATATCCTGAGGTTGCTGGTTACGCAGGTCTAACACTCGCTGATGTTATTTTTGAAGTACGTGAGTTAGTAGATAAAACCACAATTTCAAAGCCAATTTTTGTTACCCATTCGCTCGCTGATATTATAGCGCCCTACGATGGCGTTGAGTCGTTACTGAACAAAATTCAGGGCAACCATCAGGTTTTTACCATCGATAGTTCTTTTGATACCTGCCATCAGGATTTGGTGCT
The DNA here is from genome assembly GCA_965660625.1 of Glaciecola sp. Lineage (GTDB taxonomy): Bacteria > Pseudomonadota > Gammaproteobacteria > Enterobacterales > Alteromonadaceae > Glaciecola. The sequence continues at coordinate 7,797 of CBFIAR010000013.1, forward strand.
GAGCCCAATAATGATGGTTGGCCTTAGGGTGGACAAAACGCGGCTTAACATCAGTGAGCGCTGCGCCGTTCCAAAACCCAACCCGTTGTTTAACAATATGATGGCAATGTTAGATTATTTTTTTGTTCAGCAGTTAAAAGGTAATTAAGCTTGAAGAAGGCGCGTTTTGACCTAAAGTATGAAAACAAAAGTGAAAGCAGTGTTTCTGTCGTTGCAAGATATCGGCGTGCAATCGAGCAAGAATATCGAGAAAGTGCCAGCGAAGGGAGTTGGGATAACAGCCTTGCACTGGTTCATTACCGAGGCGGTGAGGAGGAGTTTCAATTAGGAAAAACCTATCTCGGCAGTGACGACCCACTTGACCGAACAGTGGGTGCTGACATATTGGGCCAATTAGGCTGGCGTGACGAAACGTTTTTGGACGAAAGCGTCAGGTTACTCATATCAGCATTGCATGACAACGTTGATAGTGTCGTTTACTGCGCTTGTGTTGCCCTTGGCCATCGTTCTGATCCAAGAGCAATCGCTCATGTTATTGAACTTGCAAGCAATCCAAGTACAGAAATTAGGAATGGGGTTGTGTTCGCTCTGCTAGGTCACACCTCGCCAGAAGCTATCGATACTATGCTGTTGTTAACTCGCGATGATGATCCGGAAACGAGAAATTGGGCGATGTTTGGACTAGGTACACAAATAGACACTGACACACCAGAAATAAGAGAGGCATTATTTAACGGCACATCTGACAAAGATAACGAAGTGAGAGGTGAAGCCTTAGTTGGATTGGCAAATAGAAAAGATCGCAGAGCACAGGAATTGCTACTGAATGAATGGAAAACTTACGAAGAGGTTAGTATTTTGAGCGTCGAGGCCGCTGAACTAATCGCAAGTCCCAGGTTGTACTCTACCCTAATAGAATTGTCCGCAACCTTGGATTTAGAGGATGATTTCTTTTTTGAATCACAGCTGCAGCTTGCAATCGAAGCGTGTAAACCGCAAATGCTCAAGGCTGTTTGAGTTAAGTTTCTGAGGCACTGCACTTATTTTTTTCTTCGAGTTCATACCGTTCAGATAGCAAGACACTGCTGTTAAAGGTCAGTATTCTCGTCTTTATTACTTGCATCGCTTACCTGTTTTTCAGCTTTTTTTACGCGTATTTTAACGCCATCAAGTTCCATGTTATTGAGTTTCGCGATCGCTATTTTAGCTTCACCACTTTTCGGCATTTCAACAAAAGCAAAGCCTTTCGATTTGCCCGTCGATTTATCCATCACTAAACTACACGATTGCACAGATCCAATCTCGGTAAAAAGCGCATTGATCGATTCCTGCGTTGTGGCTCTTGCTAGATTTCGTACGATTAGTTTCATTGGTAAGTATCTCTAAATTAATTTAAGCGATTATACATCAACAAGGCGTGTTTGCTGCAACTATAGCTAATATGGCATTTTCTAATGTCCATAAACCTCATCGTTGGCGGTGTTTGCGATAGAGAGGACGATTAATTTTTATCTTGTGTTTATCGCAAACATTGCCATCCGATTGTGTAACATACCTAATGTAAACGCTCCATGTATGAGGTGTGGCTACGTTGCTTTCGCAACCGCCTCAACTTTGCGCCATACGCGCAGTACGTTTTCGTTCAGGATCTTTTTGATGTCGTTTTCGGAATACCCACGTTCTAATAATCCCTCTACTAAGTTTGGGAAGTCGGAAACATCTTTCAGGTTAATCGGCAATGAATCGCCA
>CBFIAR010000013.1:9553-102488 GCA_965660625.1 Glaciecola sp.
ATACCCACGTTCTAATAATCCCTCTACTAAGTTTGGGAAGTCGGAAACATCTTTCAGGTTAATCGGCAATGAATCGCCCACACCATCGTAATCAGATCCGATACCCACATAGTCAATACCAACCAACTTTACCACGTGGTCAATGTGATCAAGCACAATGTCAAGGGTGGCAAATGGATAAGGGCTATCAGTATTATACTTTTCCTCAAAGTCTTTGACTTCTTGACTGTCTTCACCGAAGATTTTGGCGAGTTCATCTGCTTTTTGGGTTCGGTTGTCACGCCAGCTTCGCGCTACAGGGCTTACAAAACTGGAGCCAAAGTTAATCATAATAACGCCCTGGTTCTTTGCTAAGACTTTAATCATGTCGTCGTTCATATTGCGCTCGAACCCAGGCGTAAATGTACGTAACGATGAATGTGAGGCGATGACTGGGGCAATACTTATATCGACGGCTTGATAAAACGCTGCGTCTGATACATGCGATATATCAACGATTATCCCAAGCTTATTCATTTCCAACACCATCTCTTTACCGAAAGGGCTTAGACCTTTCCATTGCCTGCGTAGGTCATAAGACGAATCACTAATGTGATTACTCTGGCTATGGGCTAAGGTTATATAGCGTATTCCACGTTCGTAAAACGTGCGTAATGTGTCCAGCGAGCCCTGCACAGGAGAACCGTTTTCCATCCCCATCGGCAACGAAATTTTATTCTCTTTGAAGTTTTGCTCAATATCAGCCACTGAGTACGCCAAGGAAAATTTATCTGGTGCACGCCCCACGATGGCTTCAACATAGTCAATTAATTTGTGTGCCAAAGCGGTCGATTCAGAAGAATTATCCAAGCTAGCAGGGACATAAATAGACATAAAAGGTGCATTTAAACCTCCTTCTATCGCTCTTGGGTAATCAAAATCGCCATCTTCTGTGCTTTTTGTTACATCTACCCATTGCTTTTGTAGTCGATAGGGCACATCTATATGACCATCGACAATAATATTTTGTTGTGTAATTCGTTTCGCTGCCTGAGCGTTGGTTTCGTTAATCAGCGCTGAGCTTGTTGCATCACAAGCAGTCAGCATTAATGATGTCAGTATCGTTAAGATAGTGATTGATTGTTTTCGCATTGGCAGTCCTTTTGTAATAGTTAATTTTTAACAGGTATTCTTTATACGTCATTTTTGTGTTTTGCTTTTAATTTTTTTTCTAAAATGCTCAAATCACACAAATGGAACAAAAATTGAACGTTTTCATGTGAGCAACATCAGTTTCCCTATGCGTATTGTGCAACTTAACACAAAAAAAGCCTAATTTTACTTGTTAATATTAGGTTACAGAGTGACTTCCAATTTTGTTTAGGCGATAATAACCCGTCCTTATCCGCAGGGTAAAAACCGAATTTTCATCGTCATGAAACGGGTTGTTCGTAAACCTCTCATGGCAGTTTCATGACTGAACGATGCAATGCTAACGATAGAAATAGCCGCATCAAAAACAAGTAAGAGAACTATAACAACATGTCTATTAATTACATTCCGCTGGACAAAAACAAACACCAAGATCTAAAAATCATTCCTCAATTAGATCTTAGCTTCGCAAAAGATACCCATCTCGCAGCAGCAACCATCCGTGAATTCGCGCATTTATCGTCAACAATGCCGGTCGTTTTTATTGAAGACCCAACCAACAAAAATATTCACACGGTGGCAATGCTAGGTGTAGATCAGAATGTAAACTTGTTTTGGTCAGAAGAAAGATGGCAGGGGCCTCATGTACCATTGAACATTCAACGCTATCCTTTTGATATTCGCCCTGATGGCGACAAATTGGGCGTATTCTTCGATGAAAACAGCCATTTAGTTGCAGATGAAGGTGAAGCATTGTTCACTGAAGCTGGTGAGCCGACGGACTTCTTAAAAAATCGTCAGCAATTCTTAGCAGAACTAGCGAACAGTGAAATGCTGAATCAACGTTTTGTAAAACGTGTTGTAGAGCTTGACCTCCTGGAAAATATTCAAATTGGTATACAGTACCAAGATGGATCGGCTCGCAACGTTACCGGTATCATGAGCATCGACGAGAAGAAGCTGAATGCACTAGACGATGCTGTTATTCTTGAATTACACAAAGCGGGTTTCTTAGGTGCGATGTATGCAGTGATGATGTCGTTGGCACAATTAAACCGTTTGGTTGAATTATCGAACAAAAGCGACAAGCCAATCAAGACAGTGCAAATTAGAGCTCTGCCGAAAGAAGACAACGAAGCAAAAGAAGATAAAAAAAGCTAAACCAAGCGCTCAAAATATAAGCAATTAAAAACTAACATAAAAACCACCTTCGGGTGGTTTTTTTATGGCTCAAATTTACGTAAACCCTGTGTTTATATACAGTTTTATGTTTTTAGTTATTTCCTTACTTTGATGCAAATGTGCTTGACAGTGGGGCATGATGGTACATAAACTGTCAAAAGTGGGTCAAAGTGGCGAAAAATGGTTTTTTCGATAAAGTGCAACCAGCTTAATAAAAATACGAGCTACTAATAATAATAAAAGGCTAGGGGAATGTTCCGCGGCGCTAACGCAATTAATCTGGACAGCAAAGGTCGATTAACGATACCTACAAGGTACCGTCAATCGCTGTTGGATGATTGCCAGGGACAGCTGGTCTGCACTATCGATACTTCACAAAACTGTTTGCTACTTTACCCCCTTCCCGAATGGGAGGAAATTGAGCTTAAACTTAGTAAGCTTTCTAGTACTAATCCACAAGAACGCCGTCTTCAAAGACTGTTGCTAGGCTATGCAATGGAAGGGGAGATGGACAAAAGCGGGCGCATATTACTTGCACCGACACTCCGTCAACATGCCGCTCTCGACAAACAAATCATGCTTGTTGGCCAGCTCAATAAATTTGAGATTTGGGATGCGGAAGTTTGGCAAAAACAAATTTCTGAAGACATCGAAACTGAAAAGCAAGGTCAATTTGAGCTTACTGAACGTCTTCAAGATTTCTCACTATGACAACTGATACATTTGTTCATCGCGCAGTACTACTCAATGAATCTATCGCTGGCTTAAATATCAAGCCAGATGGTATTTATATAGACGCGACGTTCGGACGCGGTGGTCATAGCGCCGACATTCTTAAACAACTTTCAAATAAAGGCCGGCTCATTGCATTGGATCGTGACGATACTGCAATTATGTCTGCCCAACGTTTTATCGACGATCCTAGATTCAGCATTCATCACGTTGCATTTTCAAACATTGAAGACGTCGTCAACGAACTTGATCTGATGTGCAAGATTGATGGTGTTTTAATGGATATAGGGGTGTCTTCGCCACAGTTAGATGATGCCAGTCGTGGCTTCAGCTTTCAAAAAGACGGTCCGCTAGACATGCGCATGGACCGGTCTAGCGGCATGAGCGCCGCCGACTGGTTGAACCACGCCAGTCTTGAAGAAATCACCATGGTTTTAAAAACCTATGGCGAAGAGAAATTTGGTAAGCGAATTGCGCATGCAGTCCTCGAACAAAGAATCGTAAAACCCTTAGAAACCACGTCAGAGTTTGCTCAACTTATTGATAAAGCCGTCCCTGTGAAGGATAAATTTAAGCATCCTGCAACACGCAGTTTCCAAGGTGTTAGGATTTTTATTAATGGTGAATTAGATCAATTGAACCAAGGCTTGCATGCCGCGGTCAACGTTCTTAAGAGTGGTGGTAGGTTAGCAGTCATCAGTTTTCATTCGCTTGAAGATAGAGTGGTTAAACGCTTCATCAGGACCTTGAGTAAGGGCAAAGACGTTCCTCATGGTATGCCCATAATGCAGCATGAGATTGATGCAGATAAGATAGTAAAAGCCATCGGTAAAGCCGTCAAACCTTCCGCTGAAGAAATTGCGCAAAACGTGCGATCTCGCAGTTCAGTGCTAAGAGTGGCGGAGAAATTATGACGATGTCTAGTACTAACTTTAACTTACTGTTGCTTATCACCTCTGATTTAGGCCGTAATTTATTCAAGGTCATTTTATTTATCGCAGTTATTGCAAGCGCAATAGGCGTGGTATTGAGTGTGCATCATAATCGTCAATTATCCATGCAGCATGAATCTTTAATTCAAGAAAAAGATGAGCTAGATGTTGAATGGCGTCACCTGATTATTGAACAAAGTGCCTTAACTGAGCACAATCGTATTGAGCAATTAGTGAGTGAAAACCTAAATATGCGTCGTCCAGCTCCGGAAGACGAAGTATTGGTGCGAGGGAAACCGAATGGCAGGTGACGCGAATGGGCGTGTATCTGCTAAAAGAGCAAAAAGCAAAGACCGCCAAGCCAAACAAAATACGTCTCCTATGCTGATGCAATGGCGTTTTTTTACCATCTTATTTAGCGTTGTATTAGTGTTTGTTTGTCTAGCTGCTAGAGCCGCTTACATTCAGGTAATAGAGCCAGATCTATTAATACAACAAGGTGATAATCGTACTATTCGAGTGCGCGATAATCCAAGCTATCGTGGTTTAATAACCGATAGACATGGCGAACAACTGGCAGTGAGCGTGCCTTCAAAAGCAATATGGGCTGACCCAAAAGTAGTGAACAGCTTCGACAGTGTTACGGGCGAAACCCAACCACTAGATACTCGTCGATTCGAAGCACTGGCGGAAGTATTAGGTCGAGACGTACAAAGCCTGTATGACAGGGTGGATAACCCAAAGCGCCGATTTGTTTATATTCAACGTCAAGTGACGCCAGCGATGGCTAATTTTGTTGAAGCGTTGGCTATTCCCGGTATCTATTTACGTAATGAATCTAAACGTTATTACCCTACAGGAGAAGTTTCTGCGCACGTTATCGGCTTCACTAATGTTGATGACAAAGGTATTGAAGGTATTGAAAAACTATACAACGAGTGGTTAACGGGCACTCCAGATAAGCGTAAAATTCGTCGTGACGCGAAGGGGCGTCAAGTTGAAATTATTGAACAACATGCTGGTGAAAAAGCGGGTGATTTAATGTTGACTATTGATCAACGTATTCAAGCGCTCGCTTACCGTGAACTCAAAGAAGCCACACTTTACTTTAAAGCAGCGTCAGCCTCAGTGGTGATAGTTGATGTGCATACTGGGGAGATTCTGGCGTTAGCTAATACGCCATCATATAACCCGAACGACCGCACTACGGTGTCTAATCACCGTTTACGCAACAGAGCAATAACTGATGCTTTTGAGCCAGGCTCATCGTTAAAGCCAATTGCTGTGCTAGCGGCATTGGAATATGGCACGGTTCAAAAAGACTCTATTGTTGACACATCCCCTGGTTGGATGCGTTTGGGCGGCAGCAGAGTTGAGGATCCGCGCAACTATGGAAAAATTAGTCTTACAGAAATCATTCAGAAATCTAGCAACATGGGTACGTCCAAATTGGCCTTGTCGGTAGACAAAAATTTTCTCATGGACACCTATTATAATATGGGCTTAATGAGTGATACTGGTACTAACATGGTGGGAGAATCGAACGGTATTTTTCACGAGCGCAACCGTTGGTCTGAACATGAGCTTTCGTCATTATCATTTGGCTACAACATATCGGTGACCACTGCACAGCTGGCTAGAATGTATGCGACAATCGCAAACGGTGGGATAAAAGTCCCACTGTCGATTATTAAATCGAATAAGCCTGCATTAGCACTGCCAGAGCGCGTTGTTAGCCAAGAAAACGCAATGGCTGTATTAGAAATGATGGAGAGCGTGACGCAGGAAGGGGGCTCAGGTACAAAAGCAAGAGTGCCTGGATATCGTGTAGCAGGCAAAACAGGAACGAGTCGAAAGGCCGTTGCTGGTGGATACGGTGAAGAGTATGTCAATATCTTTGCAGGAATTGCCCCGGTTTCAGACCCACAAATAGCCGTAGTTGTGTTGATTAACGAACCAGGAGGTGATTTATATCACTCCGGTGACACAGCAGCGCCCACGTTTTCAGCAATCGTTTCAGGCACTCTGCAAATGCTGAATATACCGCCAGATGATCATGCCAGAACCGCGAGCATCCACAGAGGGGGTCAGCGTGACGTCCAATGAAGATCAACTGCACACTCGTTCAATCGCCTCAGTACTGGCGATTTTTGACATTTTAATCACTGATGCTGATGTTACAGATATCCAAATTGACAATATTGTATTGGACAGTCGAGAAGCGGATCATGGTTCGATGTTTATTGCGCATCAAGGCACTCAGGTTAATGGCAATACATACATTCAAAATGCGCTCGATAACGGCGCTAAATTCATTCTCGTTAATACCGACAATCCTGAACTTCATGGTGAAAGAGAAAACGTTGGGCAAGCGTTTATCATGCGTTTTTATGAACTAGAAAAACACATAGGTTCGATATGCAGCGCCTTCCATCAGGATGTATCAAACAGACTACAGTGCATTGCGATTACCGGTACCAACGGTAAAACGTCGGTTGCTCACATTTGTGCTCAACTGTCGGCAGCATGTGATGAAGAAGCGGGAACAATAGGCACTATGGGCGTGCGTTTTTACGCCAAGAGAAAAGAAGCGGTTAAAATTTCAGACACTATCAATACCACGCCAGATATTGCTTCAATGCATTACTTAGCACATTTGGTTGAACATAGGGGAGGCAAGCGCCTGTGTATTGAAGCATCATCACATGGTTTGCATCAAAAAAGACTGAGTGCTTTCAACGTAGACGTCGCAGCCTTTACAAATTTAACCCAAGATCACTTAGATTATCACGCTAACCTGGCAGACTATGCAAAGGCCAAACGTCAGTTACTAAAGCAAGACGGTGTGCGTTACGTAGTCGTGAATGCTGACGATGAAGAAAGTCAACATTGGATAGAAGAAGCGCCGCAGCATACTACCATTTGCTTATGCAGTGTTAAGCAACCATCGTCAGAAGCGCTACTCAAGACGTATGCAAAGCATCAGCAAGATTTTACGTACTGTATGGCGCTAAACCCTCGTTTTACGCCCAGCGGCAGTGAGTTTATGCTTAAAACAAGTTGGGGGACTGCATGCGTTTCTCTACCTCTAATTGGCCAATTTAACATTGCAAATTTACTCACAGCAATTAGTGCGCTGCTGTTGCAAGGTGCTAGTTTTGAGCAACTAGTCAACGCTGTTTCGAGCTTAGATGGTGTACCAGGTAGGATGGAAGTTTTCGAATCGGCAACGCATGGCAATATTATTGTCGATTATGCACATACACCGGATGCACTCAAACAGGCTTTATTGGCAGCGCGTCAGCACGTCATAGGACAGCTAATCGTGATCTTTGGCTGTGGCGGCGATCGTGATAATTCAAAACGCAGTCAGATGGGTAAGGTTGCTGAACATTTGGCGGATAATGTGATTCTGACGCAAGACAACAGTCGTAACGAGCTACCTGAAGATATCATTGCTGATATCCAACGTGGAATAACAAAAAAATCTAAACTAAGCATCGATTTAGAAAGAACTTCTGCAATCAAGCACGCTTATTTGAATAGTCACTCTGACGATTTGATTGTGGTTGCAGGAAAAGGCCATGAAGAATACCTCGAATTGAACGCAGTTCGCGAATATTACAATGAGAGGGAATACGTCAAACAGTTAACCATGGAGTTAAGAAGATGATTTCTGTTTCATTATCTTGGATTGCTGAAAAAGTTGAGGGAAAGCTCAACACTAAAAGCGTCGAAGAACTGCAAATTAAGGGCGTCAGCACGGATACGCGAACATTAGAGCCCGGCGATCTATTTATCGCATTAGTGGGGCCGAATCACGATGCTCACGATCACTTATTAAAAGCCCTCGAAAAAGGTGCTGCAGCGGTTATTGTTAGCAGGCCGGTTGACTGCCCATTGCCGATGATATTGGTTGAGGACACGAAAGGCGCGCTGGGCAAATTGGGTGCAGCTGTTAAGCAAGAAGTCAATCCTAAAACCGTTGGTATTACCGGTAGTAGTGGTAAAACAACGGTAAAAGAAATGGTGGCATCTATTTTATCAGTGAAGGGCAAAGTGCTTTTTACCCAGGGTAACTATAATAACGACATTGGTGTGCCTCTCACTCTACTCAGGCTTGAAAAACAGCACGAGTATGCCGTTATCGAGATGGGTGCCAATCATTTAGGCGAGATTGCTTACACTACAAATTTAGTCAAGCCTGACGTGGCGACCATTGTCAATGCTGCGGCATCGCATCTTGAGGGCTTTGGCAGCTTGTTCGGTGTGGCTAGGGCGAAGAGTGAAATTTTCAAAGGCCTTGGCACGACGGGTACAGCGATACTTAATTGCGATAGCCAATTTTATTCTTTTTGGGAAGGCAAGACATCGCATTTGCATTGTTTAACATTTTCTCCGGACTCCGCAGATGGTGACTATCACGCTGAAGATATTGCGATGGGCATGGATGGCTGCGCTGAATTTGAATTAGTTTGTCCAATTGGTAACGCAGCAATACGTTTAAGTATTCCAGGTACGCACAACGTTGGAAATGCCCTCGTGGCAGCGGCGATGTCTATTAGCGTTGGCGCAAATTTAGAAGAGGTGCAGCTTGGTTTGTTTAATATGCGCGAAGTGGGCGGTCGATTAAATGTGAAGCAGTTGACCAATCAAATACGTCTCTTGGATGACACCTACAACGCAAACGTTGCCTCCGTGAATGCGGCAATTGATTTATTGGCCACCTTTCCAGGTAACCGCGTATTAGTCCTTGGCGACATGGCAGAACTGGGTGATAACGCAAGCTATTATCATGAGCAAGTAGGTGAATATGCTAAATCAAAAGGAATTACATCAATATATTCAATCGGCCCTTTAAGTCATTACGCAAGCGCAGTGTTTCATGAAAACGGGTTTCACTTTGACAACAAAGAATCTCTTGTTGCAATGCTAAACGAGAATTTGTTTGGTGAGCAAAGGGATATCAGTATCTTAGTGAAAGGATCGAGAAGTTCAAAAATGGAACTAGTTGCAAAAGCAATTGAGGAAAGCCCCGTGGGAAAGTTCGAAAGGCGTAGGGAGCGTATAGCATGTTAATTTGGCTGGCCGAATGGCTATCAAAGTTCGATGCCGGATTTAACGTCGTACAGTATTTGACCCTGCGTGCTATCTTAAGCACGTTAACCGCCTTGCTAATCGCTATTTTCATTGGTCCAAAGATGATCCGCTGGTTGCAGACTATGCAGATTGGACAAACCGTGCGTGACGATGGACCACAAAGTCACTTGTCAAAAGCAGGAACCCCCACTATGGGCGGCTTGCTTATACTCGCTGCGATATTAACTAGCGTTCTGCTATGGGCTGACTTAACTAACAAATATGTTTTAGTTACGCTCGTTGTTATCGTCGCTTATGGTGTAGTAGGTTTTATTGATGACTACCGAAAGGTGGTTCGTAAAGACCCTAAAGGTTTAATTGCACGCTGGAAGTATTTTTGGCAGTCAGTGATTGCGATTATTGTTTCAGCATTTTTATACTACACAGCTAACCCCCAAATTGCAGCCGAAACCGCATTAATAGTGCCATTCTTCAAAGAAGTAATGCCACAGTTAGGTGTGTTTTACATGATTATCGCTTACTTTGCATTAGTTGGGACAAGTAACGCGGTGAATTTAACCGACGGACTCGATGGGTTGGCTATCGTTCCAATCATCTTAGTGGCGGGCGCCTTTGCCATATTTGCCTATGTGACGGGTAACATAAATTTTTCTGCCTATCTTAATATTCCGTTTATACCAATGACCAGTGAGCTGGTGATTGTGTGTACCGCAATTGTGGGCGCAGGCCTCGGTTTTTTATGGTTTAACACTTATCCTGCACAGGTTTTTATGGGCGATGTTGGCTCTCTTTCTTTGGGTGCAACACTTGGCTTATTAGCCATTTTAGTTCGCCAAGAAATCGTGTTTATTATAATGGGAGGTGTGTTTGTCGTCGAAGCACTTTCGGTGATTCTGCAAGTTGGATCTTTTAAAATGCGCGGAAAGCGTATTTTTAGAATGGCACCAATACATCATCACTACGAACTAAAAGGCTGGCCTGAACCGCGCGTGATTGTAAGGTTTTGGATTATTTCATTAATTTTAGTCCTGATTGGACTGGCAACGTTGAAGTTGAGATAAATGAATAGGGATTTGGCACACCAATCAATTGCCGTGGTCGGCTATGGTATTACCGGGCGCGCATGTGTCCGGTTTTTGCTTTCTCAAGAGGCAAAAGTGTGTGTGCTTGACCGCGATGTGAATATTCACGATAAGCTTGTTGCAGACCTTAATACCCCCGAACTCAATGAAGAGATGAAGGTGAGTGCCGCCATCTTTGAGCCGACAATGTCATTATCTGGATTTGCAATTGTGGTTCTCAGCCCAGGCGTTAATCCGCATCAGCATTGTTTTGCACAATATCGTCAACAAGGCGGTACGCTCATTGGTGATATCGAACTATTTGCTTGGTTTAATAAAACACCGCTGATCGGCATTACAGGTTCAAACGGTAAAACAACCGTAACAGATATGTTGGGTAAAGTACTTACTCATGCCGGTTTGCAGGTTGAGCTAGCAGGAAACTATGGCAAATGCGCAATCGACCTTTTATTAGAAGAAGCGAGCCGAGTCAAACCTCTTGATGTGGTTGTATTAGAGCTATCGAGCTATCAGTTAGAAATGACCGAATCACTGCAACTTGAATTTGCGACTATCCTAAATATTACAGAGGATCACTTAGATCGTCATGGTAGCTTTGAGGCATATAAGTTAGCCAAACAACGTATTTTTGGTATGACAAAAAAAATAATCGTGTGTCGAGATGAAGCGCTCAGTTATCCTGTTAGTTGTGTTGTAAATAACGCGCAAGATAATCACTTCAAAATACCCATCATTTGCGCTGAGGTAGGTTTACAAAACAGTGAGACAGCATATTCAATTGGCGTAGTTCAAGACACATGTGAACCCTGCGTCCAATTCGACGGTAGATGCCTTTTTACGCTGTCTGACTTACAGCTAAAAGGCGCTCATAACTACATTAATGCCATGATCGTAATGGCTATATGCGATCAACTGATGCTCGATAGAAAGCTAACTATTGACGCTATCTGTGCATATAAGGGCCTAGCGCATCGTTTTCAAACTATCCACGTGTCCACGAAAATTGTCGGCGATAAAACCTCACACATTACCTGGGTTAATGATTCAAAAGCAACAAACGTTGGCGCTTGTCAGGCCGCTTTGGCTTGCTTTAAAAATGTCGATGATTATCTCGTACTCATTGCTGGTGGCGACGCAAAGGGGGTTGATTTATTGCCGTTGAAAGAACTAATAGATTCTCAAGTTAAACACCTCATTGTCATGGGGAAAGATGCGTCAAAGTTTATCCAAATTGTACCGAATGCAGTGCGCGTTCGTGACCTTCAGGAAGCCGTGTCAACAGCGTTATCGCTGTTGCAAAAAGCAGATTATGAGAATGCCGTTGTTTTGCTTTCTCCAGCTTGCGCGAGCCTTGATATGTTTTCTAACTATCAAGAAAGAGGCGATGTTTTTGTGAATGCAGTCAAGGAGCAGGTGGCATAATGGCGAATAACACTATGCAAACCAGCAATAAATTATCTGCTTTGTTTGCTGCTCGGCATGAAAACGCAACTGACAGCGATAGCAAGCAAAGTCGTCCATACGATCTTATGCTAGTGTTAATTGCCATAACCTTGTTTGCGATTGGCTTTGTGATAGTAACCTCGGCATCAATGCCAATAGCTGAACGGTTGTATGGCAATCCATTTTACTTCGCTATTCGTCACGCTATTTATATTGGTATAGCCATTATCGCTGCTATGATCGTGCTTAATTTGCCGATGAATTTTTGGCGCGCTGCTAATCCTTATTTACTGTTGTTCGCGATTGCTTTACTCGTAGCAGTACTCATTATTGGTCGCACTGTGAATGGCAGTACCCGCTGGATCGTGATCGGTCCAATTACGATACAAGCAGCAGAACCCGCTAAGCTGTTTTTCTTTTGCTACCTGGCTGGCTATTTGGTGAGACGATACGAAGAAATCACCGAAAACTTTAAAGGATTTGTTAAGCCACTGGCGGTCTTTTTCTTACTCGCAGTTTTATTGCTTAATCAACCTGACTTGGGTACCGTTATCGTGATGTTTGCGACTACTATCGGTTTATTGTTTTTGGGTGGCGCTAAATTATGGCAGTTCTTTGGATTAGTGTTTACCGGTGTTTTGGCTGTTGTCGCACTGATACTGTTTGAACCGTACAGAGTTAAACGTGTTACCGCTTTTCTCGATCCTTGGGCTGACCCATTTGGCTCTGGTTACCAGTTAACACAGTCGCTGATGGCGTATGGTCGAGGTTCTTGGTTTGGTCAAGGGTTAGGAAATAGTCTGCAAAAACTCGAATTTTTACCCGAAGCGCATACCGACTTTATCATGGCAATATTAGCCGAAGAATTGGGCTACATCGGTGTGTTATTCGTCCTCTTGCTCATCCTTTCGATGGTTGCTATTGCGCTTCGTATTGGTAACAAAGCGATGGCGCAAGAACGTCCTTTCGATGGCTTTTTGGCCTACGGTATTGGTATTTGGTTCAGCTTTCAAACTGCTGTAAATGTTGGGGCAAGTACAGGGATCTTACCAACTAAAGGCTTAACCTTGCCGTTAGTGAGCTATGGCGGTTCTTCACTGATTGTTATGTCAGTCGCGGTTGCCATATTGTTACGCATCGATTTTGAATTGAGAGTTGATGGTGTGCAGGCGCTCAAGCGCGGGGGCGGTAGCAAAAAAACGAATAAAAAAGGCAGTAGCAGGAAGGCAGAACAAAAGATATCACAGGCTTCCGAAGGGGTAGCTAACGATGACTAAGATTACCGATATTCAAGAAAAACCTTCGTCGAACAAAGCGTTGCCGCAACACTATGTTAGCGCTTCTGAAGCCTCTGCTATTCTCAGCAATCCATTGTTAGTGGTAATGGCTGGAGGGACCGGCGGGCATGTATTCCCTGGCCTAGCCGTTGCGCATGAAATGATACAACAAGGTTGGCGAGTAGAGTGGTTTGGTACTGCGGATAAAATGGAAGCGCAGTTGGTTCCCAAACATGGTTTTAAGATTCATTTTCTGGAGGTAAATGGCGTTCGCGGTAAAGGTATTGTAGCGAAAGCCTTCGCTCCGCTAATGCTGATTTCAGCGGTTTGGCAAGCGAGAAAAATACTAAAAAAATTACGGCCAAAGGCGGTGTTAGGCATGGGTGGCTTCGCTAGTGGTCCTGGCGGTATTGCCGCTTGGACATTAAACATACCGATTATCATACATGAACAAAACGCGGTTTTTGGTATGACTAATAAATGGTTGGCGAAAGTCGCTAAGCGAGTGCTTTGTGGGTTTGATGTCAAAGCGTCTGCGATTGCAAATCGTTCGCCTATCAATGTTGAATTTGTTGGTAATCCGGTGCGAGCTGAGTTTTTTCATACAGTTAAAGTAGAGCACAAGGACAAGGTTTTTCGCGTTCTTATTGTTGGCGGTAGTTTAGGCGCGCAGGCCTTGAATCAGCACGTCCCCGCGGTTATTAATCAACTTCGTCAAAAATACACAATAAGCGTTGTGCATCAAGCCGGTAAGGGCAAAGCGGAGCCGGTGAAAGCGCAATACAAGCAACAAAACGATGTCGTGCTTGAATTCATCGATGATATGCCTACTGAATTTGCGAAGGCTGACATTGTGATATGTCGCGCAGGCGCTTTGACAGTTGCGGAAGTGGCGACCACTGAAAGTTGCGCTGTTTTTGTGCCGTTACCAATTGCAGTTGATGATCATCAAACTTACAATGCGAGATCATTGAGCGACAATGATGCCGCAATACTCATTCAGCAGGACAAGCTTGCCGAAACTTTGTATTCGCACTTAGATGTCTTGTTGTCAAATTCAGATAAGATAAGAGAGATGGGGCGCAAAGCAAAAGCGCTTTGTATTCAAAACGCCACACTCAAAGTAGCCTCTGCCATAGTGCAGGAAGGTTTAAGGGATACATTGTGAGTATTGAAAATAATCCATCGGCCGGTGCGATTGACCGGCTTAAGAAAAAATCTATTGAGAATTCGATTGCTGAGTTAACGACTGAGCGGAGCGATAACCCTATGGCATTGATGCCGCATAAAATGCGCCGTGTGCAAAAACTGCATTTTGTTGGCATTGGTGGCGCTGGAATGGGCGGTATCGCTGAAGTTGTGCTGAATTTAGGCTACCAGGTGTCTGGCTCTGACATAAAGCATAGCAGCATGACGGCTCGTTTAATCAAGCTAGGTGCTGACATTTTTATAGGTCATGCCGCTGAAAATGTGCAGCAAGCAGATGCGGTTGTTGTGTCTAGCGCCATTAATAAAAGTAATCCTGAAATCCAAATCGCGACCAAGCTGCGTATTCCGATTATTCGTCGTGCAGAAATGTTAGCTGAGTTAATGCGGTTCCGCTATGGTATTGCCGTAGCGGGAACGCACGGCAAAACCACCACAACGAGTTTAATCGCGACCATATTTTCCCAAGCTAAGCTCGATCCGACCTATGTTATTGGTGGACTGCTCAATAGTGCGGGCACGAATGCAAAATTAGGAGCGAGTAAATATCTGATCGCTGAAGCAGACGAAAGTGACGCTTCATTTTTACATTTGCAACCAACACTGTCAGTGATAACCAATATAGAAGCAGACCACCTCGAAGCGTATCAAGGTGACTTCGCTAAAATGAAAAACGCTTACGTTGAGTTTCTGCACAACTTACCTTTCTATGGTTTAGCGGTTGTCTGTGGTGATGACGAAGTAGTGCAAGAAATTTTGCCTAAAGTCGGCCGGAAATACCTAAGCTATGGCCAAACAGAGGGCAATGATTATCGAGCAGTTGACGTTAAATATGAACTGAATTTCAGTCACTTTACGGTTCAACGCAAAGATAAAACAGCGCTGTATGTAAAACTTAGTTTGCCTGGTATTCATAACGTGTTGAACGCTACGGCTGCTATTGCGGTAGCGACTGATGAAGGTATTAGCGATGCAGATATTCTCTTAGCGCTGCAAAGTTTTCAAGGTATTGGGCGTCGTTTTCAAGTACTGGGCCAATTTACTCAGGACTATGGCAGTACCATTTTAGTCGATGATTACGGTCATCATCCAACGGAAGTAGCAATGACGATTGCCGCGGCGCGCAATAACTGGAAAGAGAAGCGGGTTGTGATGATTTATCAACCGCATCGATATTCTCGAACACGGGACCTATACGAAGATTTTGTAGAAGTTTTGTCGCAAGTTGATGTGTTATTGTTGCTCGATATTTACGCAGCCAGCGAAGACCCTATTGACGGTATCGACAGTAAGTCTTTGTGTCGTTCTATTCGCCAACGCGGCAATGTAGAACCCATTTACGTCAGTTCAGCGCCAAATTTGTATAAAATTTTGGCTGATGTGTTAAACGATGGTGACGTGCTTTTCGCACAAGGTGCAGGTAATATTGGTGAGATTGCACAATCCTTAGCTCTCACTCAATTGAATAAAACAGCATTGTTGAAAAAGGCGAGCGATGCATGAAGCAACGACTAAATAACGCAACTGACATGAGTAAGATAGGCAAGGAAGTGTTTGGAAAAGTAGCAGTGTTGTTCGGCGGCAACTCCGCTGAACGAGAAGTCAGTTTGGCGTCAGGCACGGCCGTGCTTAATGCCTTGCAAGCTGCTGGGGTAGATGCACATAAGTTTGACCCGGCAGAGAATCCAATCGGTGATCTCGTTGCTCAGGGCTTTGACCGCGCATTTATCATTTTGCATGGTCGCGGCGGTGAAGATGGCAGTATGCAAGGCGCCCTTCAGTTGTTAGGTATTCCTTACACCGGCACTGGCGTTCTGGGCTCCGCTTTAGCCATGGATAAAGTTTATTCCAAACAAGTTTGGTCAACGTTAGCATTGCCAACTGCACCCTATAAAGTACTCACCATTGAGCAGGTCAATGCAAGCTTAAAGCCAGATTATGCAGCGCTTTTAGCAAACCTGTCGGGTGTTGCAATGGTAAAACCTGCGCGTGAAGGTTCGAGTATTGGCATGGCAAAAGTGAGTCAGCCTGACGAACTAGAAAATGCTGTAAAACAAGCACTTGAATATGACGACGATGTATTAATTGAACAATATATTAATGGACCAGAGTATACGGTTACCATCTTAAACGGTGTTGCGCTGCCCTCCATTCGCATGGCGACACCCCACGTTTTCTATGATTATGATGCCAAATACAACGATAAAACCACAGAGTATCATTGCCCTAGTGGCTTAGACGACACGACTGAAAAACAGGTAGGCCAACTTGCTCTTAGTGCGTTTCAAGGCTTATCAGGTAAAGGTTGGGGAAGGGTTGATTTAATGCGTAATGAGCATGGTGAATTCATGTTACTTGAATCTAATACCGTGCCGGGTATGACCGAAACAAGCTTAGTACCAAAGGCTGCAAAACAAGCAGGGTTGAGTTTCGAGCAGCTCGTATTGCAAGTTCTTACGTCTAGTTTGGAGTAAGAAAGTGTCGAAGGGCGACTCATCAAAAACAGGACGCAATGTTCGCAGAAACACCGTGAGCAGCAGCACTCTTGTTCATCGCTCAAATAAAATGAAATTTAGCGATGAGTCAGATCCCTTAGACGATGACAGTGATTTATACGATGAACATGAAAGAACAGGTGAAACAGAATCGACGAACAAAATCGTTGGACTCATTGTTTTTGCGTTTGTGATAATCGGTTTTATTTATGGTGGTGTACAAGTTAAACAATGGCTTGAAGATGAACAACAGTTACCCGTACAAACAGTTATTTTTAGTGGTGAAAGACGCATTTTGGTCGACGCAGAAATGGAAGCGCTTATCAGACAGAATCAAAAAGGCAGCTTTTTTGCACTAGACGTCAACAAAGTTCATCAACTTTTAGAGGATATGCCTTGGGTTTATCGGGCATCGGTGCGCAAAAGGTGGCCAAGTAGTTTGCATATTTACTTAGTTGAACAGCATCCTGTTGCCATTTGGAATGATGATCTCTTGTTGAACACCCAAGGTGACATATTTGATGGTGGAGATCCAAGCAAAAAATTACCGCAATTATTTGGACCAGGAGGCAGTGAAAAAACGGCGCTCGCTGGGTTCAATGCGATGCAGTCAATACTGAGCTCAACTGGACTGACAATTAACGCTTTATTTTTAAGTGAAAGATTCGCTTGGAGACTAGAGCTGAGTAACGGAATACGCCTAAATATAGGGCGTCAGCAGTTTATCGATAGATTGCAGAATTTTATTGATATATTTCCGCTATTACAGGCACAAAATAAGGCGATTAATTACATCGATTTGCGGTATGATATAGGGCTTGCTGTAGGTTGGCAAAAAAATGACAAAAAAGAACAAGAAATTACTGAAAATAATGATTAAAATGAGTGATATGAAACATGTCTAAAGCTACTGAAAGAGACCTAATTGTCGGTTTAGACATCGGAACCAGCGTAATTAAAGCCATCGTCGGCGAATTACTCGATGACGATAGTATTAGTATTATTGGCGTTGGTACACACAAGTCCCGAGGAATGGACAAGGGCGGTGTGAATGATTTGAACCTCGTTGTTCAATCAGTAAGACAAGCGGTTAATGAGATGGAATTGATGGCCGACTGCAGTGTATCTTCAGTATTCATGTCAATTTCAGGGCGTCACGTTCAGTGTCAAAACGAGAGCGGGATGGTGCCAATCAATAATCAAGAAGTCACACAAGACGATGTAGATAACGTGATCCATGCAGCACGTTCGGTGCCAATGGCAGCAGAACGTAAGTTACTACATGTGTTACCGCAAGAATTTGTTATCGATGTGCAAGAGGGTATAAAAAATCCCATAGGTATGTCGGGTGTAAGGATGGAAGCCGCTGCGCACATAATTACCTGCGCTGAAGATATGGCTAAAAATCTGGTCAAGTGTGTTGAAAGTTGTGATTTGAGAGTCGACCAAACCATATTCTCAGCCTTGGCTTCTAGCTACGCAGTGTTGACTGATGACGAACGTGAACTTGGCGTCTGCGTTATCGATATCGGTGGCGGTACGATGGATATCGTTATTTATACTGATGGTGCAATTCGTCATACGGCAGTGATTCCCTTGGCGGGAAATCAGATAACTAGCGATATTGCTAAAATTTTTCGCACGCCAATGAGCAATGCTGAAGACATTAAAACCAAGTATTCATGTGCGCTAAAAGATATGGTGAGCATGGAAGAAAGCATTGAAGTGCCGAGTGTTGGTGGGCGGCCTGCAAGAGTGATGTCGCGCCATACTTTAGCTGAAGTGATTGAACCAAGATATCAAGAACTATTTGAATTAGCTTATGAGCAAATTAAAGCCAGTGGTTTAGAAGAACAAATTGCTGCAGGTCTTGTCATTACTGGCGGAACGGCCAAGATGGAGGGCGCCGTAGAGTTTGCCGAGGAAATTTTCCAAATGCCAGTAAGGGTTGGGAAGCCTCACTCAGTCAAAGGTTTGGCTGAATATGTTGATGATGCCTGTTTTGCTACAGCAGTGGGTCTGTTACAGTATGGTAAGCAAAATATAAACAATAAAAGAACGTCTTCAAAGAAAGGCGAAGAAAGCGTGTTAAAACGCATCCAAAGCTGGTTTAAGGGCGAATTTTAGGGGGCTCTTAACCGTTAGCGCTAAAACAATTTGAAACCGAAATAATAAAAGAAAAAGGTTTCAGTATACCGGAGAAGCAGAATGTTCGAACTAATGGACAGTCAAAGCGACGAAGCCGTCATTAAGGTAGTTGGCGTCGGAGGTGGCGGTGGTAATGCCGTCGAATATATGGTTCAGCACATGATCGAAGGCGTGGACTTTATCGCCATGAATACCGATGCTCAGGTATTGAAGACGTCGAGTGCTCACATCAAACTACAAATTGGTAACGAAGTTACAAAAGGTCTCGGCGCTGGCGCCGATCCAAATGTGGGTCGCGAAGCCGCTCAAGAAGATCGTGAAAAAATCCGTCAAACGCTAGAGGGCGCTGATATGGTTTTTATTACGGCTGGAATGGGTGGCGGAACGGGCACAGGAGCAGCACCAGAAGTGGCTAAAATTGCGAAAGAAATGGGAATATTGACGGTTGCTGTGGTGACTAAACCGTTCCCATTCGAAGGCAAAAAGCGTTCTGACTTTGCAAATCAAGGGATTGCCGAGCTTTCAAAGCACGTCGATTCATTGATCACGATCCCAAATGAAAAACTCTTGAAAGTGATGGGTAAAGGAACGCCTTTACTACAGGCTTTCAGTGCAGCTAATGATGTCCTTCGTGGCGCTGTGCAAGGTATTGCTGAACTTATTACTCGTCCTGGTTTGATCAACGTCGATTTCGCCGATGTAAAAACCGTGATGTCAGAAATGGGTACGGCTATGATGGGCAGCGGTGTGGGTAGAGGCGAAGATAGAGCTGAAGAAGCAGCAGAAGCTGCGATCGCTTGTCCGCTGCTAGAAGATATCGACCTCTCGGGTGCACGGGGCATTTTAGTTAATATTACAGCAGGCTTAGACTTTGCTATCGACGAGTACGAAATCGTAGGTAATGCGGTTAAAGCATTTGCGTCAGAAAATGCCACCGTCGTCGTTGGTACGGTTATTGACCCTGAACTCACCGATGAAGTTCGCGTCACTGTTGTAGCCACTGGTATTGGTGCAGAACGTAAGCCTGATATTAGTTTGGTCAATGATAATGCGCGCGTGAGTGCTGTAGGTAGAGACTATACTTCTGGTGCTAGAGAGCACAAGTCTTCGGGCGGTACTGATGGTAACCAAGCGTTAAAGTTAGACGACGAAGCTCAACCTAGTAATGAATTAGAGTATCTTGATATTCCGGCATTCTTGAGAAAACAAGCTGATTAGACTAA
The DNA here is from genome assembly GCA_965660625.1 of Glaciecola sp. GTDB lineage: Bacteria > Pseudomonadota > Gammaproteobacteria > Enterobacterales > Alteromonadaceae > Glaciecola. The sequence goes on from CBFIAR010000013.1 coordinate 29,505, forward strand.
TAAGTTATGATTAGATTAGCGTTTAATTATAGTGGTCTGAACAGTTGTTTTTTCAAAAATAAAGCTTGTAATATTGCAAGTCTTTGACAATAAAGTGGTTGAGTAATATAATGCGCGCCGTTTTTCTATTTGGTGAATAAGACAAAATGATAAAACAACGTACTATTAAAGAGTCTGTGAAAGAGACGGGTATCGGTTTGCATAAAGGGCGCAAAGTCACTATGATTTTACGTCCTGCGCCTGCGAACACGGGTATCGTTTTTCGTCGTGTTGATTTACAACCTCACGCAGACATTCAAGCCAAGGCCGATGCTGTTGGAGATACAATGCTGTGTACATGTATCACGAACGCTGAAGGTCATTCCATACATACCGTTGAGCACTTGGCCTCAGCGCTGTCTGGTTTAGGCATAGATAATATTATCGTTGAAGTAGATAGTCACGAGCTTCCGATCATGGATGGTAGTGCGTCTCCTTTCATCTTCTTGCTCCAAAGTGCCGGTGTACAAGAGCTAGATGCTCCTAAAAAATTCATCAAAGTTATTAAAACTGTGCGCGTACAAGATGGCGATAAGTGGGCTGAATTTAGGCCTCATGACGGCTTTAAAGTCAATTTTGAAATTGACTTCGAACATCCAGCTATCGCTGCCAGTCGTCAGAGGGTTGAACTCGATTTTTCTGTTGACTCGTATGTTGATGAAGTCAGCAGAGCCAGAACCTTCGGCTTTATGAAAGACCTAGAGCTGATGAACTCGATGAACCTTGCGTTAGGTGGCAGCATGGATAATGCTGTGGCACTTGATGAATATCGAGTGTTGAATCCCGAAGGTTTGCGTTGCAGCGACGAATTTCTTAAACATAAAATTTTAGATGCCGTTGGCGACTTGTACCTAGGTGGGCACAGTTTAATCGGTGAGCTTGTTGCCTATAAAACAGGGCACGGTTTAAATAATAAGTTATTAAATGCAATACTCAATGATGCTAGCGCGTGGAAGTATGTAGAGTTTGAAAATGAGGACAGTTTGCCCATAAGATACATTGAACCTTCTTTAGCCTTTTAACTATTCTCTTGTATCAACTAGTGAGCAAGAATGCGGCTTAAACCGCAGTAACAGGTATGGCTTTATATAAGTAGGTCCGCTTGGTAAATGTGTCTATCTGCCGATAAGAGAGGTAGACTGCAAGCAACAACTTGGCAGCAGCGGTCGTTTTGCGACATGGTTGTTAAAAAAGAATGAACATAAAAAGGGTGATGATGAGTTTTACGATACTTTACAAAGGCAAGAATCGCAGGTTTGTGAAGCGGATATCCGCTCGCAAGTTGCTGAGCTTGTCTGTAATAGCATCTATTATCTTCCTTATCTCCAGCCGCTCTACTGAATCAGTGTATGAGAATCACGTTCGCGTGAATGTCATCAAGACCGGCTTAGAGCAGCAAGCACTTTTAGTTGACCAACTCAAGGTTGATACCCAACAGCAAGTTGGTGGGATCGTAAATCAGCTAGCAGTTTTGCAAAACAGAATAAATCAGATGGAGTTGCTTACCGCAACCATGGCTGAAAATGCCGGCCTAAATAGAGAAGACTTTACGCTTAGCGAAGAAATGCAGACCTTAGACGCCACAGAGTCTTCTTTAACAAATCAAATCAATAAAATGTCTGAGACATTAGATTTTAAAATTCAGCAACTCACCGCCCTTGAATCTTTGATGTTAGGCCTCAATATAGAAAGACAGAGTGAGTTAGCCGGACGTCCAGTCCATACAGGTTGGTTGTCTTCTTATTACGGTGTTCGCAAAGACCCATTCACTGGCCGTCCATCTATGCATAAAGGTTTAGATTTCGCAGGCAAAGAAGGTGAAGACGTTATTGCAACAGGTGCTGGTGTTGTAACCTGGTCTGGCGACAGATATGGATATGGAAAACTAGTTGAAATTGATCACGGAAACGGTTTAAGAACAAGATATGGTCACAACGCTCAATTGTCGGTTGAAGTCGGCGACGTTGTTACTAAAGGCCAAGGTATCGCATTAGTTGGCAATACGGGTCGATCGACAGGTGCGCATGTGCATTATGAAGTTCTAAAAAACGGTCAACAGATCGATCCGCTACCATTTATCTATCGCTAAATAAACTGATTTTCAGTTTTCCCCAGTTCAACTCCACTCCTGACTCATTTAAATAGCTCAGTTCAGTGCTAAGGTTATCTAGCACGCCCTAGTTTATTCGCTGCATAATTGTTATTATGTCGCGCGTTTTATTTTAGTCATTTTTGGAAAACCATATAGCATGTTATCAAGCACCTTGAAAAAAGTATTTGGCAGTCGTAATGATCGTTTACTCAAAAAATTAAAAAAGACAGTGGTTGCTGTTAATGAATATGAGAAAGCATTCGAAGAACTTTCCGACGATGAGCTAAAGGGGAAAACAGCTATATTCAGAGAGCGCTTAGAAAAAGGCGAATCAATGGATGCGATAGCAGCAGAAGCGTTCGCAGTTGTCAGAGAAGCCAGTAAACGCGTTTTCAACATGCGTCACTTCGACGTGCAAATGAAAGGCGGTTTAGTTTTACACCAAGGTAAGATTGCCGAGATGCGCACAGGTGAAGGTAAAACCTTAACCTCAACGTTACCCTCTTATTTAAATGCGATTTCGGGTAAGGGCGTTCACGTGATTACCGTGAATGATTACCTCGCTAAGCGTGATGCCGACGGCAGCAGACCGTTATTCGATTTTCTTGGTTTAACGGTTGGTTGTAACATTCCTGGGTTAAGCCCGGCGGAAAAGCGTGCTGCTTATGAAGCAGACATTACGTACGGTACCAATAATGAATTTGGCTTCGATTATCTGCGCGACAATATGGCGTTTAGTCCACAAGACCGAGTTCAGCGCGGACTGCATTTTGCGGTTATCGATGAAGTCGATTCGATCCTTATCGATGAAGCTAGAACACCCCTGATTATCTCAGGTGCAGCAGAAGATAGCTCCGAGTTATATAGAAAGATAAATCTGATTATTCCTGAGTTGCAGCAACAGGAAAAAGAAGATGAAGAAGACAATATTGGCGATGGTCACTACACTATTGACGAGAAAGGCAAACAAATACACCTGACCGAAACAGGGCAAATTTTCGTTGAAGAATTGTTGCAAAAACATGGCATTTTAGACGAAACAGAATCGTTGTTCGCTGCCGCTAATATTTCCTTATTGCACCACGTGAATGCTGCTTTGCGGGCTCACAAATTGTTTGCAAAAGATGTTGATTACATTGTTAAGGGTGACGATATCATCATTGTCGACGAACATACCGGTCGCACAATGGAAGGGCGCCGTTGGTCTGAAGGTTTGCATCAAGCGATTGAAGCCAAAGAAGGCGTTAATATCCAGAATGAAAATCAAACCTTAGCATCAATCACCTTTCAAAATTACTTCCGTCTATATGACAAGTTGTCAGGCATGACTGGAACGGCAGACACAGAAGCATTCGAATTTCAGCATATTTACGGTTTAGAAACGGTCGTTATTCCAACCAACAAACCAATGGTACGTGATGACCGAGCGGATAAAATTTATCTTACCGCTGCAGAAAAATATGATGCCATAGTGGAGGATATTCTAAGTTGCGTTAAACGCGGCCAACCAACGCTGGTCGGTACCGTTTCAATTGAAAACTCAGAACTACTTTCCAGCGTCTTGAAAAAGGCAAAAATCCAACACAAAGTGCTAAATGCAAAATTTCATGAGCAGGAAGCAGATATCGTTGCAAACGCAGGTATGCCCAGTGCAGTGACGATTGCTACGAATATGGCAGGACGTGGAACGGATATCGTGTTGGGCGGCAATTTACAATCTGAAATAGAGAAGCTTAAAAACCCAACAGAACAGCAGTTAGAACATGTTAAAGCTGAGTGGCAGAAGCGTCACGATGCAGTGTTAGTCTCTGGTGGTTTGCATATTATTGGTACTGAACGCCATGAGTCACGTCGTATCGATAATCAGCTACGTGGCCGTTCAGGTCGTCAAGGTGATGCAGGTTCTTCACGTTTCTATTTGTCGCTCGATGATGCATTAATGCGCATTTTCGCGTCTGAAAAAATGGGCAACATGATGAAGCGCTTAGGGATGGAAAAAGGTGAGTCAATCGAGCACCCATGGGTATCCCGTGCTATCGAGAATGCACAACGTAAAGTAGAAGGTCGCAACTTCGATATCCGTAAGTCCTTGCTTGAATACGATGATGTCGCTAACGATCAACGTCGCGTTATCTATGAACAGCGCAACGAATTACTGGATGACGGTAATATTGGTTCAATGATCGCTAATATCAGAAAAGACGTTGTGGCTAACGTTATCAGCGAATACATACCACCACAATCATTAGAGGAAATGTGGGATGTTGCTGGCCTAGAAGAACGTTTGAAGAGCGATTTTGCGGTAGTCGCACCGGTGCAAGAATGGCTTGATAACGATGACAAGTTATTTGAAGAAACCATTAGGGAGCGCATATTCGACGAAATTGTAAAAGCCTATGAGTTAAAAGAAACGACTGTAGGGCCAGAAGTTATCCGTAATTTCGAAAAAGCAGTCATGCTACAAAGCCTTGACGGATTGTGGAAAGAGCATTTAGCTGCGATGGACCATTTGCGTCAAGGTATCCATTTGCGTGGTTATGCACAGAAGAACCCGAAGCAAGAATATAAGCGCGAGTCGTTTGAGTTGTTCTCGCAAATGCTAGATACCCTGAAAGTAGACGTCATCAGCATATTAAGTCGTGTGCAGGTGCAGCAACAAGCGGATGTAGAAGCGGTCGAAGAGCAACGTCGAGCAGCCGAAGTTGAGAGAAAATTTGAGCATGAGTCGATAACAGAGCCAGAGACTGAAAAGCCAGCTGCAGTTCAGCGCTCAGGTCCAAAAGTAGGTCGCAACGATCCTTGTCCTTGTGGTTCAGGGAAAAAGTACAAGCAATGTCACGGTAAGCTGTCTTAGGACGTTTACCGGGCTATTTAATACTCGCTATCTACTAAGAGAATTGAAGTTTTTTTATGAAACAAGTTCATGTTGCAGTAGGTGTTGTTCGCAGGGACAGCACCTTTTTTATATGTAAACGCGCTGATGATCAACATCAGGGGGGCAAGTGGGAGTTTCCTGGTGGTAAAGTAGAGCTTGGCGAAACAGTCGAGCAGGCACTAAACCGAGAACTTTACGAAGAAATCGGAATAAGTATCACATTGTCGTCACCATTGATTGAAGTCGCCCATGAATATAGCGATAAGCATGTGCTACTATCGGTTTTGTTAGTTGAAGAGTTTCACGATGAACCATTTGGCAAGGAGGGCCAATTATATCGTTGGGCAGACCTTAATGACCTCAAAAAGATTAACTTTCCTGACGCTAATATCGCTATTGTGAATGCTATTTTGGCGCTGCCGGTTGTCTAATATTAAAGAATACACTATATAGCACGGGCACAACACCTAGGGTCAGTAATGTGCCAATGGCTAAGCCAAAGGCCAGTGCGCTTGCCATACCAAAGAACAAGGCGTCCTGACTTAGAATGAGAGGCAGTAAGCCTAGAATGGTAGTCACCGTCGACATAATGATAGGACGCAGTCTGCGCATACACGCTTCCACTATAGCTTCATACTGATCCTGCATTTCTTTTCGCTCAATCTCTATTCTGTCAATCAATACAATGGCATTGTTCACAATAATTCCAGCTAATGCGTATAAGCCTAAAATCACCATAAAGCCAAAATTGGCCTGCATGCTAAGTAAACCAATAACAGCACCAATTAAAATTAGCGGCACTGTTAAAATCACGATGCCAGCGCGGCGTAAGGAATTAAATTGAGCGATTAATACCAGCATGACTGCCGCTAAACACAGAGGTAGGTTAGCATTCAGTGATGCCTGAGATTCTTTTGAATCTTTCACCACGCCGTCAAATTCAAGACGATGAGCTGGCGGCAGCCGTTCTCTAATTTTATCAAATTCGGGTTGTAAAATAGGCACCATATCTTCCGCTGTCATATTCAAATTTTTAGCTTCAATCGTGACGGTTCTAAATAAGTTTTCACGGGCAATTCTGGCATATTGTGGGCTGAAATGGATGTCTGCAACTTGCTCTAAGGGCACATTAACGTTTCTTGATGCTGAATACACATTAATACCGTAAATACGGCTAATGTCATATCTATCCTCTGCCTTTCCTCTAATGATGATAGGAATTAAATCATCGCCTTCACGAAATTCTGACACCACTCTGCCAGAGAAAAAGGTTTCCAAGGATCTTGCCACATCGGCTGATGTAACGCCTGCGCGTTTTGCTCTGGCTTGGTCGATTTGCACGTCAATTTGGGTGATTTTATTTTCCCAGTCGTTTTTAATTTCGACAGTACCCTCCAAATTACGGAATATTTCTTCAATTTCTAAGGCTGTATTATAAATGTAGTCTTTGTCGGGGCCTATAATTTGCACGTCAATTTTATTTGAATCAGATGGGCCTAAAAACATTTTGGTGACGCGAGCATTCACCTTCGGAAAATCAATGGCAAAGTCCTCACGTAGGTTCTGGATCGTTTCATTCTGGTATTGGCGATCGATTAGATTAAGCATGACAAAGGCTTTGCTCGATTCAGGCGTAATTGGGGTGAGTGACAATACAAACCTTGGGCCGCCGAAGCCGCCATAAGCAGCATAGTTTTCTACATATGGATAGCGTTCTTTATTGTCAAGAACATCAAATACCTTCTCTAATACTTCTTCTGTTTCATGCATTGATGAGCCCGCTGGCAAATCAATGTACGCTAGTACTTGAGCCCGATCAGAATCAGGAAAGAATTTTACCGGAACCGTGCTCATCGCAAAGCCTGCGCCTAAAAAAAGCAATATCGTTAATGCCATGGTAAACGCGCGATATTTGAGTACGAAACGCAAAATTAAGTTGTACACTGGGTTGATAAGATCAAAAAAATTTGTCACTTTTGCTTGAAAACCTGACTTCTTCTTTACCGCTTCGTCTTTAATAAACCAATAACATAAATACGGGGTTACCATTAAAGACAGTAACCAAGATGTGAAAAGCGAATAAATGATCACAATGGAAACAGAGCGCGTGTATTCACCAGAGCTACTCTCAGCTAACATCAGGGGTAAAAATACGAGCATGGTGGTGAGCGATGATGTTAATAGAGGGATCGCTAAGGTGCTGCCTATGTCAGATACGATATCTCGACGCTTTTCGCCGTTTTCTAATCGTTTCTTGAAGTCTTCAGCGACCACAATCCCATTGTCGACTAGCAAGCCAAGCGAAATAATCAGCGTAGCTAAACTCATGCGCTCAAGCGCCATACCACTGAAATTCAGCAGTGCAAGTACAATTAACACCACTGCAGGTACAATTGCACCGACAATCAGTCCAATGCGAACGCCAAGAAATAAAATGACGACGGCGAGCACAATAGCCAAGGTTTGAATAACGTTGATAGACACACCATCCACTGCAGCATTCACTTGGTCGGCTTGTCGCGTGATGACGTTAAGACTAATGCCTGCAGGCATTTGCTGCTCTAGTGCGCGTAACATTTTTTCTAAACGGGGCGTATATTCGGTCACACTGAAGCGATCATTCTTAGCCACGGCGAGCACGATTGCACGTTCGCCATTAAAGTAAGCGGTTTGAAATTCAGGTGTTTGAATACTTCTATACACCGTAGCGATATCTTCTAAACGAATTGAGTTATTCGTATTCGGTAGCGTGAAAATGACTTCTTTGATTGACTCAATACTGGTGAAATCACCGCTTGGAACAATACTAAAACTCTTTCCGTTTAAGTTAACATTGCCGCCAGAGCGAATAACGTTCTGTTGTTGCAAGGTATCAAGCAATTGAGAGGGAGACACACCTAATTGCGCAGCCTTAACGTCTGATACTTCAATTACGATGTTTTCTTGTTGTGCACCCAGTATGCTAACCGATTGTGTGCCATCAACCGTATAAATCATGTCGCGAGCATGTTGAGCCATGTCGAACATATCGCCCATGAAAATACCGTCATCAGCCTGTAAGGCAACCGTCAATATGGCCACATCACCAAAATTATCGTTAATAAAATGCGCTGGCGTGCCGTCGGGGAATTCGCTTCTTACCTTATCTAATTCGTTTCGTACTTTGTCCCAAATTTGGTCAAGGTCGAAATAGCGATCATATAAATCGACGTAAACAACGGATGTGCCTTGCATAGAGATTGAGCGAATTTCTTCAACTTCATCGACATTTCGAACCCCTTCTTCAACCGTTTTAGTTATCAGGAGCTCTATTTTTTCAGCAGGCATACCGGGGAAGTGCGTGGTAATAACGGCTTCTCGAATTTTGATGGAAGGGTCTTCCTGTGCCGGTAGCGAAAAGTAGCTGATGCCACCAAACACCATCAATGACAGCACGACGGTCATGACTAAACGGTTATAGCGTAAACCAATATCAGATAAATTCATGCGCGTTGCCTCTATTGGTTGTATATTTTGGTCGAGGTTTCGACGACAGAAATAGTTTGATTAGGCCTAATAAAGTCGAGTCCGGTTTTCACTATTCTTGCTTCAAAAAGCGAGTTGATATCAGGTTTTTTCTTAAATTTAATAATGGCGGTTTCAGGCTTTAATTCAACAATTTCAATATAGTGTTTTTCGGCGATGGTGTGTTGTTCTTGGTTTGTGCTTTTGCTGTAAATAGGTGTGTCTTTATTGACTGTTTCTTTATTGAGTGTTTCTTCCACTGTGCTTGGTGAATTTTTTGAGCTAGCGTGTGGAGTGGCAACGAAGTATAGATAGGGACCTAATTTGTCGGTGGTAAAGGCGCTGAACGGCACTTCAAAGTAGTCGTCGCTACTAAATAAACGCTTGATCGAGAGTATTATTTCGGCTGACATGCCCGGATAAAAGCTACTATGGTTATCGTTAAACGTGATCGTAATTGGAAATGCATTTGCAATGGACGCCTGAGCGCCAATTTCGGTGAGCGTTGCCGCGTAGTTTTTTGTCGCGCTCAGCGAGGGAAGAACCACACTGACTTGGTCAAAAAGAGCGACTTTGCCAATTAAACCTTCGGGTATTGCTGCGTTCACTTCTAGCAAAGCATTACCCTGAATACTCAGTACCGGTGCGCCAGGACTGACCTGCTGTGATGGCGCAACAAAACGTTCTGATACTCGACCAGAGTAGGGCGCGACAAGCGCTGTATCTGATAAATTTTCTTTTGCGATATTAAGCGCGCTTTCAGCAACTTCTACACGCTGTTTTGCTATATCAAAACTCGCTAATGTGCTATCTAACAAAGCCTGCGATACAAGACCTTGTTCGCGGAGTTTTTGGTTTCTTTCAAAAGTTTGCTTGATATCAAGCAATGCCGCTGTTGCTTCACCCAAGGCGCTTTTGTTTTGTTGAACAGCCATTTTGTATAGTGTTTTATCTAACTCAGCTAAAACGTCACCTTTTTCAAAGGATTGCCCTAAATCCACGTGCATTTTAGACACAACACCGGTTACTTCAAATGAAATTGATACTGCATCGGCAGCTTGGATCGTGCCGGTTAAGTGTCTCTTGACACCATCGGAAGCAGGTAGCAGTTTGCTTGTCCAAACTTTTTTAGGAGGCTCCTGCTTGATTGGCTTGTTTTGCCGAATGTCGTCCTCGGAACCGGAGCACGCACTCAATATAACAACAGTTATTGCTAACAGCACAGCGGTTTGTGTAAAACGCATTATTTATCCTTTCATTAAAGCAATTGCTTTATCTGTTTGATTTCAATTAATACGCTTATTCATGTTCAGCGCTTTAAAAATCACGAATTACGAACTCCGAGCGACACCGCTTATTGCTCGTTATCGCTAGACTCCTACTTAGATTTAACGCAGATAGTTGCATTAATTGTTGATATTACACTATAGTACTGTACAGTACAGTACCATAGTGTTTTTGATTTGTCAGCAAACAAAACCCAGATGTGGCGAAATATAATAAACTCACTTTACATAAGCTTAAGCTTAGTAATACTGATAGAATTGAGGTGTGTTTTAGTCATGATTACAATAATAAATAGCGGTAACTATGAATCGTAAAGATGCTGAATGCAGGATATTAGCTGCAGCTAGAAACCTATTTTTTGAGTTTGGCGTGGCCGCAGTGACCACGGATATGCTGGCTAAAGCGGCTAAAACATCAAAAATGACCTTGTATAAATATTTTCCAAATAAAGAAGAGCTTTTAGAAGCTGTGGTATCGAGGGAAGTTGCTAAAATTTATGAGCCATCAAGAGTAGAGGTGCATAGCCAAGTAGACTACCAAAACATGTTGCAGTCTTTTTGTCTAAACATCGTTGATATTATTTTTGACCCGAAAGTGGTGAGATTTGACCAGCTAATGATCAGTCAAGCTTTATCAAATAAGGAAATGTCGCAAGCGCACTATAATCGCTGTTATGTGCCGGCAATCCAAGAACTTGCACGCTTGATTAAAACTGGCCAAGAGCAGGATTACTTGAAAGCAATCCAAACGCCTGAAGATATTGCTGATATGGTGTTGTCTTCAATAGCAGGCTTGACTTATACAAAAGCGCTCTTTGGTTTTAGTATTAGCCAGGAACAACTCGAGGCTAAGGTACTGAGTGTGCTAGGCGTGCTATTTAGCGCAAACGATGTGCCCGCACAAAACAACACGTGATTTAAATAATCGTCTTACGTGCTAATGCAAAAGCGATATTCAGATGATAATAAGCAGATTCGCCGATAAAATGCGGGTATATACTGTCTTCACCTTCCCACGCGAGTGTTTCTCCTTCAAAGCTTAAAAATGCGGGTTCGCCTTTATTCAACACTTTAAAGTCATTATTTTGCAAACTTGGATGGATCATCACTAACTTATCGCCTTCAGAACTTAAGGGAAAGTAGACTTCTTCAGTTAATCGAAAAGCATCAACTGCATCTAATTGGCCAAGCATTTGCTTGTTCCAAAGGTCACAAAAAGCCACCACAAGCTGGGTCATTTTTTCCGTTTGCAAATATGCAGCGGGGCGCAGTACACCTTGTGGCTGAGGACCTATTTCAATCATCAGACCGCGTTTACCAATAGTGCATAAATACGGATGTTGTTTATAAGGAATGTGGTCTTCAACTAAAATAATGGCGTCGGGCATGTTGGCTTTAACATACCTTGCCATCTGCTGGTGAAATGCGTCAGTCTCCAAAATAATTAAGCTTGGTCCCATGTTACTGGTGGTATTGTGAATATCGATAACAAGGTCTACTGTAGGCTCGTGCTTAGGGCCAAAAGCCGAATTAAATTCGATAGCCAATTGGTGTTCCAAGTTTTCACCTGACAATCGGTTTAATTTTTCTTGGCAAAATTGGCGATTTAAATCCTCATCAATATAGCGAGCACGTCTTTGAATCGCGAGTTTGTTTACCAGCGCTAATTCAATGTTAATGTCACTCCCTTGAGCAAGCAGTTGTCCTCGTATTTTCTCGTTCGACTGCAAATTTCGTAGGTACTCAATACCAGACATTTCATTACCATGTGTACCTGCGGTAATTAAGATTTTTTGTATTTCAATTTGCTCTGACATGGCGTGCTGCACCTTTATAAATAAGTAGGCTGAGAATGGTATTTTGTTGAATTGGTCCACGATAAAATAGAACTGTTTGGTGAACTAGGTGCAAGGCTAAAGCCATTACTACACCTTAGTTTTTGAAAAAGTCCTGCTCTTGCTGTGCTAGCATTGCCTCAATTTCCTCTATATCAATATTCATATCCGGTAAAGAGGTTTCAGCGTCTCTATTTGCGCCAGAGGGGATAGCGTTTTCTTCGTTGGCCCATTGGCCTAGGTCGATTAATTGGCATCGTTTGCTACAAAAAGGTCTAAACCGATTTTCAGTTGTCCAGTGGACTTCTTTTTTACATGTGGGGCAATTTACTTTCATATTCTTTGGCTATTTTGTTATGTGGTGGAAGATAGTCTAGCAACAAGCAATGTCAAACGTAATATCGCCGGGTACACCGCCTCCTGACCCTTGCTCTGGGACCAGCTGCATGAAGCGAATGCCATATCGATACTTGTTACCGCTCAGGACAGGGAAGTAACCTTGACTATTAGAGCAGCGCACGCGAATAAGATCAATTTTGTCAGTGACCACACCTTGGTAGAAACCATTGGTGCCAACAACCTCTTGGTAACGCCCGCGTTCACGCAAATACTGCATGAGTAGCGTAATGTTTTCACGCACAAGTGCCAACTTTTTTACCCACATAGAAATGTCTTTATTACGCACATCTTTAGATTGTTTTAGCCAACAGAATAAATGCGGTAAATCAAAGCTGGTTGCGCCACCTGGGATTGAAAAACGCTGCCGAATACTGCTAAGAAAGCGGTCGTCTTTTAAGCTTGAACCTAGTTTGTTGGTGCGCTTTAGCTCGGATAACAGTCGGTGCAAGTTTTTCAGCGCACCTTCCAGCGCGGTGGTATCGATGTTTGGATGACTTGACCAATGTACTAGATTTTTTTCATGTACATCAATATCGCGAATGAAATCAGTGCGCATATCTAAGCGTTCGAGCAAATCCATCAGGGTAAACAACACATCAAAAAAATGCAGGCATTCATATTCACTGTCGAATGTTGCAGTGTGATCCAGTTGTTTAAAAAGCTGTTCTAATCGCAAATAGTTTCGCACTTTTTCACAAAGCGGAAATTCGTAGACTGCGATTGGCATTCAGCGCTCCTTCTGTTTGATTTGAGCAGTGGTTGATATGACTAGCGTACAACATGTGACACAGTTTACAGGTTTTTGTTCACAATGTTTAGGTACATTTGATGTAAATCCTGTACTTGCCTACTGAGCCAGTCAAGGTCTTTGTTATTTATGATTACATCGTCAGCAGCAGCTAACCTTTGCGTTCGCGATGCTTGCGATGCCATGATGCTCTGAATAATCGCTGGCTCACTGTTATCTCTGGCAACTGCTCGTTGCATTTGGCTTGCTTCATCAATATCAACTACTAGCGTGCGAGAAACCAAAGCGTCGAGTTTGTTTTCAACCAGCAGCGGAACACTTAGAATGCAGTAAGGGGAGGTGGCGTTGGCCGTTTGTCGCTGCATTTGTTCGCGAATGAGTGGGTGAAGTAGGGCATTGAGCCAGTCTTTTTTTTCGTTATCTGAGAACACGAGAGTGCGAAGTTTTTGTCTGTCGAGCTCTAAATCAGAGGTAAGAATATCATCGCCAAACTTCTCGACAATGGCTGCTAAACCTGGAGTACCCTTAGCGACGACTTCCCGAGCAATGACGTCGGCGTCAATAATGTCTATACCTAATTTTGCAAACAGGTTACTGACGGTAGTTTTACCAGAGGCAATTCCTCCCGTGAGCCCAATAACTAATTTACTCATAGCGTAGATAAATACCATTGAGCTATAAGGTCGCCATATAGCATTGTTAACCAGCCGGCAGCGGCCAAGTAAGGTCCGAAAGGAATGGCTAAATTGCTGTCTTTTTTCTTAATAAACATCATGCTGATACCTACTACCGCACCCACAACTGATGATAACAATATAATAATTGGTAAATGTTGCCAGCCTACCCAGGCTCCTAAAGCGGCGAGCAGTTTGAAGTCGCCATAACCCATGCCTTCTTTACCTGTGAGCAGTTTAAAGGCCCAATAGATTGACCACAAGCTTAAGTAGCCGACCATCGCGCCAATGATAGAGTCAATGGGAGAGATTGTGCCGTCAAAACAGCTGATACCCAAGCCAATCCAAAGCAATAGTAGCGTAAGAGAATCGGGCAGTAACATCTTGTCTAAATCGATAAAGGTCATTGCCACAAGCAGCCATGTGCCAAATATGAAAGCGACACCCGTTAAACCAAAGCCGAGTTGATAAGCGACTACAGCAGACATAAGCGCTGTTATTAGCTCGACGGCAGGGTAGCGTGCTGAAATAGGATTGGCGCACTGACTGCATTTACGTCTGAGCATGAGCCAGCTAATCACCGGAATATTTTCCCACGCTCTAATGTTGTGTTTGCAATGGGGGCAGGTCGAATCAGGTTTTACCAAGTTAAAAGTTGGAGCGGTAGGGAGCTCTTTCTCTGGATTTTGAAATTGTTCAATATCACGCTGCCATTCGCGTTCCATCATGATAGGCAGGCGATAAATAACCACGTTGAGAAAGCTTCCTACTAATAAGCTAATGCACAAAGTCGTAATGACAAATGCCAGTGGGGATGCTGCTAATAGTTCAAACAACGCAATATTTTCCATTTGAGTGACTTTTGCCTTTTGATTAGGGTACTGATTTTTGGGTTTATATTATGTTATCGGCTTGCTGAATAAAAGGATATCGTTTTTATTTACCTTGTGTCTTTCGGTGATGATTGCGCAAAAAATGCAACATCACTTATAAAATGAATAGCACGTTAAATGACACGGCATATTCACAGGTATCACTGAACAATAAAAAGCCAGCATAAAGCTGGCTTTAACAATATGTTTTTACGTTAAACCACATTACCCATCTCAAAGATAGGTAAGTACATGGCTACAATTAAACCACCGATAACCACGCCCAATACGGCCATGATCATTGGTTCGAGCAAGCTGGTTAAGCCGTCGACCATATCGTCTACTTCAGCTTCGTAGATGGTCGCAATTTTTTCAAGCATGCTGTCGACAGAACCTGACTCTTCACCAATTGCTATCATTTGCGTGACCATGGGTGGGAAGATGTTCGTTGCGCGCATCGCTACGTTCATCTGCAGGCCGCCTGCTACTTCTTTTTTAACAAATAAAATGGCATCGCGGAAGATGGCGTTGCCTGATGCGCCGGCTGCTGAATCGAGCGCTGCGATGAGTGGCACTCCTGCTGCAAAGGTTGTCGATAGGGTTCTGGTAAAGCGCGCCACAGCGGCTTTTTTCAATATATCGCCAATGACCGGAATTTTTAGAATTTTTTTATCAACACTGTCACGCAAAGTAAGGGATTTTCCATGGGCCTTTTTAAACAATATCGCCGCAAAGAACAAAGCGATACCAATAAATGGCCCGTAATTCTGCATCCCTTTAGACAAGCCAATAACGAACTGTGTGAACATGGGCAATTCCGCACCAAAACCAGCAAAAATTTCTTCAAACTGCGGAACAACAAAGACGAGGAGGATTGTCGTTACAATGAAAGCGACCACTAATACCGCGATGGGGTAAAACATGGCTTTCTTGATTTTCGATTTTAACGCTTCAGCCTTTTCTTTATAAAGGGCGATACGATCATAAATAGTTTCTAATGCGCCTGACTGTTCACCCGTTTCAACAAGGTCACAGTATAAGTCATCAAATTTTTCAGGGTGTTTGCGCAGGGCTGAAGAAAGTGGATTACCGGCTTTGACTTCGTTAGTGATTTCGCCTAACAAATCACGCATTGAGCTTTTTGAGTGGCCAGTGCCAATCATTTCTAAACTTTGAATTAAAGTAACGCCAGCGCCCAGCATTGTGGCTAGTTGACGCGATAGTACGGCAATATCTTGCGCAACAACTTTATCTTTTCTACTGAATAAGGGCTTTGCTAATTTTTTGACTTTAGTTGCAGAGACACCCTGACGTCGCAATAAGTTTTTGGCTTCTTGCAATGAACCCGCAGTGATTTCGCCTTTGCCTGCCCTGCCTGTTTTTGATGTGCCCGACCACGTATATGTTTCTGCTGTTTTCGCCATGGTATTCTCTTTCTTTTTACTTAGTTTAGAGACTAAAAAGCCCAGACAAGCTGGGCTTTTTCAATGAACAATCAGTTAGCCGATCTTAGCAAAGAGTGGATGGCTTGCAAACTGCAGCCCAAGTTACTGAACCAGCAGCGTATGTTGGTGTTAATGTATACGTAGCGGCTGCACTATCTGCTGGGTCAACTACGCCTGATGCTGCAGATGCTGTCCCTACAATCACACCCAAAGTAGTTGTTAGTAATGCTGTGTCTGCTGGGATACCCTGTTGTCCACCTGAACAAGCTAAGGTTGCAGAAGCGTTTAAACCGTTGTTAATTTGAGCGCATACTTCAACAGCTGATTTAGCTGCTGCAGTTGAATTAGTTACTTCGGTAAACTTGGCTTTGTTCGTGTAACCCTGATAAGCAGGAAGTGCAATTGCAGCAAGAATACCGATAATCGCAACAACGATCATTAGTTCGATTAGTGTAAAGCCTTTTTGAGCTGAATTTTTCATGGTATCTCTCCGTGCGTGGTCAACGCGTTTTAAAGTATTTGATTTAAATTAAGTTAGAAGGGTAAGTGCGGTAGTGCTTGCCCCTTAACCTCGAGACCAAGTATAAGAGGAGAGTTACATTTGTGAAGTATGCAGTCGCATACCCAAGTGTTTGTTTCGACACATCCAATCATACCTACGGGCGAATTATGCTTATGCTGAGGTATGTTAACTAACACTAATAAGAGACAGATCTATGGCTGTTACATGTTTAGTTAATGCGCCTGAAGATATATAATCCACGCCTGTTGCGGCCAATTCTTGCAGTCTGTCAAAGGTAATGTTGCCAGACACTTCTAGCTTACACTTACCTGCATTAATAACGACTGCTTCTTCGATCAGTTTTGTGCTGAAATTATCCAGCATAATAGTGTTGACGCCCGAATTTATGGCTTCATGTAGCTCTTGCAAACTCTCAACTTCTACTTCAATGGGCAGCTTTGGGTGCATTAACTTTGCTTTGGCGACGGCATTTTTAATGCCTCCGCAAGCTTCAATGTGGTTTTCTTTTATTAAAAACGCATCGTATAAACCCATTCTATGATTCATGCCTTGAGCGCATGCAACCGCATACTTTTGTGCTTGACGCAGTCCTGGTAGCGTTTTTCGGGTATCCAGAAGCTTAGTCTTAGTATTCTTTAAGTATTTGACATAGCTTGCTGTGGTCGTTGCTGTGCCGCTTAGGGTTTGCAAAAAGTTTAATGCCGAACGTTCAGCCGTTAATATTGCTCTTGCATTGCCTTGTATATATACAATAGTGTCGTTTGCATTAAGTACATCACCATCATTACGTTGCCAATCAAGTTGAACGTCTGGGTGAATTTGCGCAAAAACTTCATCCACCCATGCTTGGCCGCACAAAACACAGTGCTCACGAGTGATGATTTTCGCTGACATCGTTGCATCGGCGTCAATCAACATTGCGGTAATATCTTTTTCTATCGAGATGTGCCCACCGAGGTCTTCTAATAATGCGTCTTCAACTTGCTTTGGAATATTTAATTGATATTGATTAATCAGTGACATGGTAAGGGCGCTTATTTTCAGATTATATAAAAGAGTTTAAGGGGAGAAGTTTACTGTTTTATGTGCGTCATTGAAACTGAAATTCAACGAGACTTGGGTTAAGCTAATAATACACGTTGTCAGTGAAATAGCTTTGCACTTTGCTTAGTCGCTCATATACTTTGCGCAGTCTCTTATATAAAGGAAGATTTATGACTCTCATCTCACTATTAATTGTAATGGCCTTAGAGCGTGTCACATCAAAACCACCTGAGTGGCATATTCATGCACTGGTCGGTAAGTACCTAAAATTTTTACAAGGCCGCCAGTGGTTTAGCGATACTGCATCTATGCTTTCTTTATTGCTTATCATATTTTTACCAGCGTTACTGGTATGGGTTATTGAGCAGATGGTTGACAACGGATTGCTTACTTTTGTGCTGCAACTTGCTGTGCTTTGGGTTTGTTTAGGTTGCCCAATTACCCGTAAAAATTATAAATTTTATTTGCAAGCTGCCGAGCGTAAGGACTTTGAAGCTTGTTTTTTGCACAGTGTTGCATTTGGTAATGACAGTGGTGAATTAGATAAAGTAGGTCAGCAGTTGGTATTTATTAATTACCGACAGTATGCTGCCGTGATCATTGCTTTCGTGCTGTTGGGTGTTCCCGGTGTCATCGTGTATTCGATTGCAAAAGAGCTACAGTTGTTCACGCATAGACTGACGGCCAACGGCAACAACCCTGAAGCGGTTGAGGATGAAGTTATGGGAGAATGCGTAAACGAAAACGTTGAGCTGTTCATTGATAAAATAATGCATGTGATTGATTGGGTACCTGTGCGCTTAACCACCTTTGGATTTATGGTGGTGGGACATTTTTCACGAGCACTCACCTATTGGGTACCTGCCTTAGTAGATACAACATCCAGTGCAAAAACAATCTTAAGCAATGTTGCTGTTGCGGCTGAAGACGTCGAAGCTGATCAACAAAACTGTGTTGACGAACCGCGCATGTTGGTAAGGCTAGCAAAGCGTAATATATTATTTATGCTTGTTGTTGTCTCGGTGCTGACTATGGTCGGAGCAGTTGCCTAACATCTTTCCTTAGCACATCGTAAACATTTCTTTTCAGAAGCGGCAGCCTCTATTATCTAAGGGTTGTCTCGCTTTTATTCAATACATATGGAGGCATATATCCTTTCAATCCTCCTTCATCAACTGGTAATTTATGCTGCACTTAACTACTTTGATACAGACAGGGCTTGTCGGATGGATAAAAGTTGCTTACACTATCTTGGTTAATTGGTATTACCATTCGCTGAAAATGGCGAGAAAATGACACAGTTTTGTTAACAAGTTGAGCACTTATAGTAACCCGTTCAACTTAGCAAAAGCACATATAAAGGTAGGGCATGGCAGTGCACGCAAGTATTAAGCAGCAAAAATTGTCCGACGTTATCACAGAACGTCTTGAATCCATGGTTTTGGACGGGACACTTGTTGCTGGCGAAAAACTTTTACCTGAACGCTTGTTAGCTGAAAAATTTCAAGTTTCACGCCCTTCATTGCGTGAAGCGATTCAAAACTTACAAGCGAAAGGCTTGATTGAGCGTAAACAGGGTGGCGGTACTTTTATTACCCAAAACCTCAGTGCGAAAATGACCGATCCTTTACTGGCTCTAGTCGCGTCTAGACCGGAAACGCAATTCGACTTACTCGAATTTAGGCATGCACTGGAAGGGATGGCAGCATATTATGCAGCGCTGCGTGGCCAGCCGGAAGATTACCAAGCGTTAAATAATGCCTTAAATAGTCTGCCTAGTTTGCAGCACACAAATGTGAATGCAAAAAAAGCTAATCCAAACTTAGTGAATGGCGATACTCAGCAGGAAGCTGAAGCACTCGTGGAGTTCTACCTTACGATGGCAAAAGCAGCTCACAATATGGTGCTTTTGCATGTTATGCGCAGTATGCAAGGCATGCTGGTTGAAAATATTAAACGAAACTTAGAAATGCTGCGTGCTGGCGCTGATGTTGAAGTGCAAATACGTGAACAACGCCACGCCATTGTGCAGGCCATCAGTGCTCAAGACCCTGAAGCAGCCCGTAAAGCAAGCAATCAGCACTTGGGCTTTGTTGAAAGCACCTTATTAGACATAAACAAACGTGACGTGAAGTTACAGCGTGCAATGCGAAGAATTGAAGTAAAAGAAAATGGAAACACAGACTCTTGAACATGACTTACGCAAGAGTCGGTATGACCTTAAATAAACACAACGAGGCTACAGTTAGCCTCGTTTATCGTTAAAATACAATATAGGAAAGCAGCATGACCGATGTGATGCATCCAGACGTGGATCCAACAGAAACGCAAGAATGGTTAGACGCACTTGAAGCAGTTTTAGCAGAGGAGGGCGTTGATCGCGCTCACTTTTTGCTTGAGTCGTTAATTGAAAAAGCGCGACGCAGCGGGGCTCACTTGCCTTACGATTCAACGACTGCGTATATCAATACCATTCCTGCAGGCCAAGAGCCGCACATGCCTGGTGACCAAACTATTGAAGCTAAAATTCGTAACGCCATTCGCTGGAATGCAATGATGATGGTGCTACGAGGTTCGAAAAAAGACCTAGATTTAGGTGGGCATATCTCAAGCTTTGCGTCATCTGCGATGCTTTATGATGTTGGCTTTAATAACTTCTTCCGTGCGCCCAATGATAAAGACGGTGGTGACTACTTGTTCGTACAAGGTCACGTATCTCCGGGTATTTATTCTCGTGCTTTTATTGAAGGTCGTTTGTCTGAAGGTCAATTAGACATGTTCAGACAAGAAGTGGGTGGCGAGGGCTTGTCTTCTTACCCGCATCCAAAGTTAATGCCCGATTTCTGGCAGTTCCCAACAGTGTCGATGGGCTTAGGTCCAATGCAGGCTATTTATTTAGCCCGCTTCTTAAAATACTTGACTAACCGTGGCTTGAAAGATTGTTCTGATCAGCGCGTTTGGTGCTTCATGGGTGACGGTGAAGTTGATGAACCTGAATCATTGGGTGCCATTGGTTTAGCCTCTCGTGAAGGATTAGATAATTTAACCTTCGTTATCAATTGCAACTTGCAGCGTTTAGATGGTCCGGTTCGTGGTAATGGTAAAATTATCCAAGAACTTGAAGGGACATTCCGCGGCGCAGGTTGGGAAGTCATTAAAGTGATTTGGGGGCGCTACTGGGATTCGTTACTCGCCCGCGACACCTCAGGTAAATTACTTGATGTTATGAATGAAACCGTCGATGGCGAATACCAGAACTACAAGGCCAAAGGTGGAGCATATACGCGCGAGAACTTCTTCGGCAAGTACCCTGAGTTGAAAGAAATGGTTGCTAACATGTCTGACGAAGATATTTGGCGCTTGAATCGTGGTGGACACGATCCAGTTAAAGTCTATGCCGCTTACAAACGCGCAACAGAAACTGTGGGACGTCCACAAGTTATTCTTGCTAAAACGGTGAAAGGTTATGGCATGGGGGCCGCTGGTGAAGGTAAAAACATTGCACACAACGTGAAAAAAATGGATCACGAAAGTGTCATGCATTACCGCGATCGTTTGAATATTCCTTTATCCAACGAAGAAGTCGAAAAATTACCTTATTTCAAGTTTGATGAAGATAGCCCTGAAATGAAGTATTTACGTGAAAAACGTGAAGCTTTGCATGGTTATATGCCGGTGCGCTTGGCCAAGAGTACTCACGACTTGCCTGCTCCGCCATTAAAAGCATTTGATGCGATTACTAAAGGCTCCGGCGATCGCGAGATTTCCACAACGATGGCTTTTGTTCGCGTTCTCACTGTTCTGTTGAAAGACAAGCAGATGGGTAAAAACGTAGTGCCAATCATTCCTGACGAAGCACGCACCTTCGGTATGGAAGGCTTATTCCGTCAAGTGGGTATTTATTCAAACTCGGGTCAAAAATATATACCGCAAGATAAAGACCAAGTGGCTTACTATCGTGAAGATAAAGAAGGCCAAGTGTTACAGGAAGGTATTAACGAGTTAGGTGCAATGTCGTCATTTGTTGCCGCGGGTACATCCTACTCTACGAATGACTTACCTATGTTGCCGGTCTACATATATTACTCTATGTTCGGTTTTCAACGTGTGGGTGATATGGCATGGGCTGCAGGCGATAGCCAATGTCGTGGTTTCCTAGTGGGCGGTACAGCAGGTAGAACAACGCTAAATGGCGAAGGTTTGCAGCATCAAGATGGTCATTCACATATACAGGCTGGCTTAATTCCAAACTGTATCAGCTACGATCCAACCTATGGGTATGAAGTTGCTGTGATCACCCAAGACGGTTGTCGCAGAATGTTAGAAGAACAAGAAAACGTGTTCTACTACATGACGGTTATGAACGAAAACTATGTACAGCCTGAAATGCCGAAAGGCAGCGAGGAAGGCATCATCAAAGGTATCTATAAGTTAGATACCGTTGGCGCCAAGAAAGCGAAACTTAAAGTAAAACTACTCGGTTCGGGCACTATATTAGTGCAAGTTCGCAAAGCGGCTGAGCTTCTTGCTGACAAGTACGATGTTGAATCAGAAGTTTACAGTGTGACCTCTTTCAACGAATTGACTCGCGACGGCATTGATTGCGAGCGCTGGAACATGCGAAACATTGATAAGAAACCTCGCGTTCCTTACATAACGGAAGTACTGTCTGATGGAAACGATGGCCCAACGATAGTCGCTACCGATTACATTAAAGCTTATGGCGAACAAGCCAGAGCATTTGTTCCTGGCGCGTATCGGGTGTTAGGCACTGATGGTTTTGGTCGTTCAGATAGTCGCGACAATTTACGTAGTCACTTTGAAGTAGATGCCAATAACGTTGCGTATGCAGCGCTATACGAACTTTACAAAGCGGGTGATGTTGATAAGAAACAACTGGCAACAGCGATTAAGGATTTGGGCATTGACCCAGATAAAATTAATCCGCTGTACGCTTAATTAGGGAGAATGTATATGGCAAATTTAATAGACATTATTGTTCCTGATGTTGGCGAAGATGAAGTTGAAGTTATTGAAATCTTAGTTGCTGAAGGCGATTCGGTTGATGTAGAAGCATCAATTGTGACGGTAGAAAGTGATAAAGCGAGTATGGATATTCCATGCTCAGAAGCCGGCACGATAAAGTCACTCAAGGTGAAAGTGGGTGACAAAATTAAGCAAGGTGATGTGTTAGGTCAAATGGAGTCTGGTGCTGCTGAGTCAGATACGGTGGGATCACAAGTTGATGAAAGTAAACCTGCAGACACTAAATCTGATGACGTTACGCCAGAAACGCCTAAATCAGAAGCATCCAAACCTCTTAAGTCTACGTCAGGCGGGAGTAAAACAATTGAAGTGACGGTGCCTGACATTGGTGATGCAAACGACGTAGAAATTATCGAAATGTTAGTGGCTGAGGGTGATACGGTTGCCGCAGAAGACGGCTTAATTACACTTGAAACTGATAAGGCAACCATGGATGTGCCTGCGCCACAGGCAGGTAAAATTGTTAGTCTGGCGGTCAAGGTTGGTGACAAAGTATCGAAAGGCTCACTGGTATTAATGTTAGAAGTTGAAGATGCTGAGGCAGCGTCAACTGAAGAGGATTCCGCGCAAAACACGGCAGATTCGAATGATGCTGCTAACAGTAAAGTTGATAACACTGAGGCAGAGTCATCTTCAAAAGCACGTGATACAAGCAGTGCGCCAGCACAAAAGGTGCCACCAGTACCCCATCATCCGTCAGCGGGTGGCAAGGTAAGTACGGGTAAAGTACATGCATCGCCCTCTGTTCGTCGCCTAGCTCGCGAGTTCGGCGTTGATCTTACTCAGGTTGAAGGCTCTGGGCGCAAGAATCGCGTACAAAAAGAAGATGTGCAGTCGTTTGTTAAATACGAACTGTCACGTCCTAAGATGAATCCTGGCAGTTCAGCAGGCTCAGGTAGTACCGGTGGCGGTTTACAAGTGTTGGCGCAACCTAAAGTCGATTTTGCCAAGTTTGGTGAAGTTGAAGAGGTGCCATTAACGCGTATTCAAAAACTGTCTGGTCCAAATCTTCATCGCAACTGGGTAACCATTCCGCACGTAACGCAGTTTGACGAAGCCGATATTACCGAACTAGAAGAGTTCCGTAAGGAACAAAATGCAATAGCTGAAAAACGTAAGCTAGGTGTGAAAATTACACCCCTAGTGTTTATGATGAAAGCCGTTGCTGATGCAATGAAAGCATACCCCGCATTTAACAGCAGTTTGTCTGAGTCTGGCGAAGCTTTAGTGATGAAGAAATATTTTCATATTGGCATTGCTGTCGACACTCCTGGAGGCTTAGTAGTTCCAGTTGTTCGTGATGTTGATAAAAAAGGCATCATGGAAATTTCTAAAGAATTAATGGAAATCAGCGTCAAGGCGAGAGACGGCAAATTAAAGTCGACAGATATGCAGGGCAGTTGCTTCACTATTTCTAGTTTAGGCGGGATTGGCGGTACGGCATTTACGCCAATCGTCAATGCACCGGACGTGGCTATTTTGGGTGTGTCTAAATCAGAGATAAAACCAAAGTGGAATGGTAAAGACTTTGAGCCTCGTTTAATGTTGCCGTTGTCGTTGTCATATGACCATCGCGTTATTGATGGTGCAATGGCTGCGCGCTTTGCGGTTCACGTAAGTGGTGCATTGTCAGACTTAAGACGTATTCTGTTATAAAGCATTTTCTGAGAGCCGTTTGCTCTTAAAACAAAAAATTTTGCAGGTTGACGCGCGAATCGGTAAAATCCGCGCGTAGCACGCATCTAATCATATAACTTTGAGGTCATAATGAGCGAGATTAAAACTCAGTTGGTCGTACTAGGCGCAGGCCCTGGTGGATATTCTGCAGCATTCAGAGCAGCCGACTTAGGCATAGACACCGTTATCGTAGACGTTCGTGAAACGCTCGGTGGTGTTTGCTTAAACGTAGGTTGCATTCCTTCGAAAGCACTATTACATGTTGCTAAGGTGATTCAAGAGGCTAAACACCTTTCTGCTCATGGCGTCACTTTTGGCGAACCAACGTTCGACCTAGACAAAATTCGCGGTTGGAAAGACAGCGTTGTCACTCAGTTGACTAAAGGTCTTGCTGGCATGTCAAAGATGCGTAAAGTGAAGCATGTGCAGGGTTACGGTAAATTTACTGGCCCGAACACTATCGAAGTTGAAGGTAACGACGGTAAAACGACCATTACATTCGACAATGCAATTATTGCTGCAGGTTCTGAGCCTGTTAATTTACCGTTTGTGCCTAATGACGAGCGCGTCATTGATTCAACCGGTGCGTTAGAAATGCGCGATATCCCTGGTAAAATGCTTGTTTTGGGTGGCGGTATCATCGGCCTTGAAATGGGCACGGTTTACCATGCTTTAGGTTCGAAGATTGATGTTGTTGAGTTTCTTGACCAGTTGATGCCGGCTGCTGACAAAGACATTGTCAAAATGTACATGAAAACCATCAAAGATAAATTCAACACAATGCTTGAAACTAAAGTGACGAACGTTGAAGCTAAAGATGACGGCTTGTATGTCACGTTTGAAGGAAAGCAAGCACCTGCTGAAGCTGTGCGTTATGACCGCGTACTGGTTGCGGTTGGTCGTAAGCCAAACGGTTCTCTGGTTGCAGCTGAGAAAGCTGGGGTGACGGTAACTGATCGTGGTTTCATTGACGTTGATAAGCAAATGCGCACCAATGTTTCGAATATCTTTGCGATTGGCGATCTGGTTGGTCAGCCAATGCTTGCTCACAAAGCTGTGCATGAAGGCCACGTTGCTGCTGAAGTCATTGCTGGTAAGAAGCATTACTTCGATCCAAAATGCATTCCTTCGGTTGCCTACACTGAGCCGGAAGTTGCTTGGGTTGGTCTGACAGAAAAAGAAGCAAAAGAACAAGGCGTTAACTATGAAGCAGCCACGTTCCCTTGGGCGGCATCTGGTCGCGCAATTGCATCTGCCGCAACTGATGGTTTGACAAAACTGATTTTTGAAAAAGACTCAGGTCGCATCATCGGTGGTGCTATTATCGGCACGAATGCTGGCGAAATGCTGGGCGAAATTGGTCTAGCGATCGAAATGGGAGCGGATGCCGAAGATATCGCATTAACTATCCATGCTCACCCAACGTTAAACGAATCAATCGGCCTTGCTGCTGAAATATTCGAAGGCAGCATCACAGACATGCCGAACCCAAAAGCCAAGAAAAAATAATTGCGCTTTTAGATTGTAAACATCAAGCCGGTACTTTTGTCGTATCGGCTTTTTTTTGCTTAAGAAAAAGGCCTAGAGAGGGGAGCGTTCGGCACCTTCATCGCAACAAACCCGCTGTTCGCCATCCCTGGCCGCTCTCTAATGGCATCCTTGGCATTAGAAGGTTTTTCGCGATGAAGGTGCCGAACGCTCCCCTCTCTGGGCCTTATCGCGCCGTTGCGCCAGGTTTGTTGTATTGGCATTGTGTTTTAAGGCACCCGCTGTTCGCCCACTCTCTATGCCCTATCCTATGCCATATCTCGCCGTGGGGCCTAGTTTGTTGTATCAGCATCACCTAAAATCAAGCTCCCAGCGACAACAGCGCACATAACTAGCAAGCTATAAAGGCATCCCTTCACTTGCCAAAATTTTCAAAGGACAAGGACGTCCTTTGTAAGCGGTCAGGATGACGAACAGCGTATTTTGGCAAGTGAAGGGATGCCTTTATAGATTGCGGTCTATGAAAAGCCAACAGCGATGCCCGATGAGTCACTAGCGACGCCCGATGAGTCAGCAGCGACGCCCGATGAGTCAGCAGCGATGCCGATGAGTCCACTAAGATGCAAGAACAAAAAACAGTGCTTTTTCATTCTAAATCTCGTCGTAGGCACTGTTATATTGAAAAATATGCGCACCAACAGTTTTTATTTGATTCACAAATAGGACAATTGTGTGTTAATAAGGAATGTGAAATTGTAAAAATCACATCATTGAATTGAGACACTTACCACTATGAGCGATATGCAACAGCTAGAGTTCTTTGCTATCCCGAGTCCATGTATTGGCGTTTGCCAATCCGGGCCGCGCGGCTATTGCAAAGGCTGTTTTAGAAGCCGTGAGGAACGACTTCACTGGTTTGATATTGATGACCAAACCAAACGCATCATTGTGAAAGCATGCAGTCGCCGCAGACAATCATGGTTGCGCAAACAGGAAGAGTCAAAACCACAGAATTCACTGGGTGAACAGCAAGATTTATTTTAATCTTATTTTGCTACTTCTGAAAAAACTAAATAAATAGACAACTTAGAAACATGCTAGTCATTATAGGTATAGATTACCTATAATGGGTATTATTGTTACCACCCTACAACCATTTGGATAATATATACTTCACGCATTGTACAAAACTAAGATCGGAACTATGCCCATCAAGCCTCTTGTAAAATTTGCGTCAAAATCGTTTACTCTTCCAGACACCTGCGTGAACTTGAGGGTTGCCTTAGATGACACGAAAAAAGACTTAACTGACATAGCACAATTAATTTCTGTCGACCCGTCATTAAGTGCAAAAATACTAAAATTAGCGAACAGTTCCTTGTTCAGATTCCCAAGTCAAATAGAAACAGTGCCAAAGGCACTCAATGTCATTGGTGGTGAAGCTGCCTATAATATTTCGATTGCAGAAACAGCGAATATTGCTTTTAAAAAGTTCAATTCGTCTTCTATTGACTTTGCAGAGTATTGGCAAAAAGCGGTGATGTGCGGTGTGATGGCTAAAAGTATTGCTCAACAAACGCAATCACGGGGAAGCGATCGCTTCTTTGTTCTTGGTATATTGCAAGGTTTAAGCGAACTCATAGTTGCCAGTAAGTACCCCGAAGCTTATACAAAGTACAAGGATGATCCTGAAATAAACGCGCCTTTGGCGAAGCAGATGAAGCACTTTGGCTTCACTTTTCCAGAGTGCAGCGGCCACATTGTTGAGGAATGGAAGCTCCCACAATCACTCTTTATTCCCTTGAAAGGGCTAAAACATCCGTCCATCGGACACATAAACTTAGAAGAAAGTATCGTTTATATCGCAATGGCCATGTGTGAATGCGAAGGTAAAGATATTAACTTTGACATTCTCCCACAAATTAACCCTCTAGCTAAAGAGACTGTTGGCTTGAGCGATGAAGATTATGATATGATCACAAACTATTCGCGCATGGAAACTTCTAATATTGCGAACTTGATAAATTCGTAAATTCGTAAACACTGAATAGCTATACCAACAACATGTCTAGATTGAAATTACTCACCCCTCTGGGGTGTTTTTGTGTCACCGTTATTTTGTCGTTTCAGGCAACTGCCTCAAGTGATCTTTTGAAAAAGCTCTATCTGAAAGAAAAAAGACAAAAAGAAAACCCCAAAGAAGTCACGCTGAGCGGTGAGCTTGGTTTATTGACCGCCAGTGGCAACACCAATACATCCACGTTCAAAGGAGCGCTCATTTCAGAGCATGAACTTCGCCAGTGGAGTAATCGGTATTACAGCGAAATCGTTTATCAGCAGAATAAAGTTGATGAACAGACGGTTGTCACTGCCCAGCGCTTTTTAGTAAATGCACAGCTAGATTACAAACTGTCCTCCAAAAACAACCGATTGTTTCTTTACGCTGAATATGATGACAACCGATTTAATGGTTTTCGTTATCAAGCGGCGGTTGCTGCTGGTTGGAGTTCCCACGTTTGGAAAAACGAAGAGAGCCAATTGAGATACAGTGTGGGACCTGGCTATTCGTATGCTGAAAGAGAAACCATCGACGAAGAAAATCAAAAGTCGTACGCTACCTTCAATGAAATGATTATAAGAGCGTCACTTGATTATCGCTTGGAGCTCAATGATGCCGCCAAGTTCAGACAATTTTTCAGCACAGAGGCGGGGCAGGTGACCAATCGCTCACGCTCTGAAACAACGCTTACGACCAGTATTATTGCATCGTTAGCAATGAAGCTGTCCTTTGTCATGATTTATAATGACAGCACGCTGCAGGTAAATGAAGATTTGAGCACTGAAACGAGCATTTCATTGGTTTATCAATTTTTTTAACTTGCCATAATTTTAAATATAGATATGATAATGCCGCGCTAAATGGGGGCTATGCTATTCGCTGTTTCTAGCCTTCTTCAAAAAATAATATGGAAAAATTTATGAAACTTTCAACTATATCGGCAATTATTGCTCTCGGCCTAGTCGGGTCTGGTGTGCAGGCTGCAGAAGAACAAACATTTACATTGGATGGTGAACTGGGTTTTATTTTCACCTCTGGTAATACCGAAACTACCTCAGCAAATGCAGCGTTAAATGCCACTCAAGAGCTTGAACAGTGGAGCAATGTATTTACCCTTAAAGCACTGTATAAAAAAGACACAGTTGACGGCGTGGATACAACCTCAGCTGATAAGAAGTTTGCATCTGGTCAAGGTAACTATAAGTTAGAAAACCCGGACCATCGCTTATTTGGCTTTGCTTCGTTCGAAGATGACCGTTTTAGTGAGTTTGATTATCAAGCGACAATTGCGGCCGGTTGGAACCAAAAACTTTGGAAAGACGACACAAGTAGCTTTCAATACAGTATTGGTCCTGGTTATTCATTTGCCGAACGTTTTGTGACAGATGCTCAGGGTAGTATAACAACTGAATCCGAAAATGGTGTGGTTGTTCGTGGTGCATTTGCTTATGAATACACTCTTTCAGAAACCGCTAAATTCACGCAATCTTTTTCCACAGAAATCGGTCAAGACAATACCAAATCTCGTGCAGAAAGTGCCGTTAGTGCTAAAATCGCGGGTGGTTTATCAATGAAAATCGCAGTCAAATTTGACCACAATTCCGACGTGACTGGCGAGCGTGATAACTTAGATACTGAAACTTCAGTTAACTTGGTTTACACCTTCTTCTAAACACAAAGTGAGTGGAAAACTAAAGCGCCGTTTTCAGGATGACTGAAAACGGCGCTTTTTCGTTTTAATCGACTGTTTAGCGAGCAAACCCTGTGATATTGAGTCGCTGGGGAATTCAACCAGTATCATCCAAAGAAACAAAGTACGCGCTTTTGGACGCACTTCGCCGTTGCTCGGTTTGTTCAAGAATGCGCAAGCGCTCTTTCGTATTTGCGTTACTCCAAGCCAATATCTCGTGTATTGACCGTTTGCACCCCACGCAAATGTCTTGGAGGTCAAGACAGCAGTTCCTAATGCATGGGGAGTTAACTTCTTTTGTCTGTTTCATATAGGGAAGTTTAGTGCAGAAGACGCGTTTTTATCGTCCCTTCAATCGCCTCTAATTGTGCGAAGGCATCGTCCGCTCTGTCGGCTTCAACGTCGATGACAACATAACCCACTTCTTCAATAGTCTGCAAATATTGAGCTGCAATATTAATATTGTGATCTGCAAAAGCTTGGTTAATTTGGGTCATTACACCCGGGCGGTTAAGGTGTATATGTAATAAGCGAGAGCGATTGACATGCGACGGTAAGGATACTTCTGGGAAGTTGACCGCTGATAGGGTTGAACCATTGTCACTGTACTTTGCCAACTTACCAGCCACTTCAATACCAATGTTTTGCTGTGCCTCTTGGGTGCTTCCTCCAACATGAGGCGTCAATATGACGTTGTCAAAAGCACGCAGTGGTGATTCAAATTCTTCGCTGTTCGATTTCGGCTCGATAGGGAATACATCAATAGCTGCACCATTTAACTTGCCCGATTCAAGTGCGTCTACTAAAGCGTCGATATCAATGACGGTTCCGCGTGCGGCATTGATCAAAATAGAACCTTGTTTCATTTGCGATAGTTCTTTGGCGCCAATCATGTTTTGAGTATGTGCGGTTTCTGGAACGTGCAGACTCACAATATCCGAGGTATTAAGTAGTTGCTTTAAAGACTTAAGTTGAATTGAATTGCCCAATACTAGCTTATCTTCAATGTCATAAAATTGCACGCGCATCCCTAAGTGTTCGGCGAGAATACTCAGCTGCGTACCAATATGACCATAGCCAATGATACCTAAAGTCTTGCCTCGCGCCTCATATGAACCAACTGCAGACTTATCCCATTCACCTCGATGCGCCTTTGCATTTTTAGCTGGAATGCCTCGCAGCAAGATAATGATTTGACCTAATACCAATTCAGCAACCGAACGTGTATTGGAAAAGGGAGCATTAAATACGGGAATGCCACGTATTAATGTTGCCTTTAAATCAACTTGGTTTGTACCGATACAGAAACAACCTACCGCGACTAATTTGTTAGCTGAAGCAATCACTTTCTCATTGAGCTGTGTTCTGGAGCGAATACCAATGAAGTGAACATTTTTGATTTTCTTAATAAGTTCGTCTTCAGGAAGCGAAGTTTTTAAGGTTTCGATATTGGTGTAACCATTGGCTTTTAAAGTTTCAACGGTACTAGGATGTAAACCCTCAAGTAACAGGATTTTGATTTTTTCTTTAGGGAGCGAGACTTTAGTCATTGAACGAAAACCTTAACACGTAATTGGAATATAATCAGACATCTAGACGTCTGTTTTCTGCCCTAATATAGCAAATTAAAAGCAAGCTGCACAGTGTTTATTCACGCATTGTTAACTCTTTACCACGCCTTGCTCTGTTCCGCAAAGAACAATGTCGGCGCCGCGAGCAGCGAATAGACCGTTAGTCACAACACCGACGATGTTGTTTAACTGCGTTTCTAGTTCAACGGGATTTACTATGTCTAAATTGTGCACGTCAAGAATGATATTGCCATTGTCTGTCACAACACCTTGGCGATAAGCGGGGTCGCCGCCTAATTTAACAATTTCCCGAGCAACATAAGAACGCGCCATAGGTATCACCTCAACAGGAAGAGGGAAGCGGCCTAAGATTGGTACGTGCTTGGTGTCGTCAATGATACATATAAATTTTTTCGCGACCGCAGCAACAATTTTTTCACGTGTTAACGCTGCTCCACCGCCTTTGATCATATGCTTATGTTGAGTAATTTCATCTGCACCGTCCACATAAATGTCGAGGTCGTCTACTGAATTTAAATCAAATACCTCAATACCGAGTTTTGTTAATCTTTCAGTAGACGCATTTGAGCTAGAGACGGCCCCGGCAATGTCATTCTTTTTGCTTGCAAGTGCATCAATAAAAAAGTTAACCGTTGAGCCTGTTCCAACGCCAACAATGGTGCCAGGTTGCACAAATGCGAGGGCAGCTTGCGCAGCTGCTTTTTTCTTCTGATTTTGGTCCATTTCCAATATCCTTGTGTTGTCATCGCAACAATTATGCGTTGCATCTAAATAAAAAGCTTGGTTACTTGCGTTGAATTTAGTCTTAAACGTTCTCTAATACAAAGGGTTTACGAAAAAGAGTAAAGTTTACTTGATGTGAGTATGTAAGGCAGTGCAATATCCCAAGTTTCTGTGGGTAAAGTGGACGCTAATTGAAATTCATGAGCGAGTCCAGCGACAGTAG
Source organism: Glaciecola sp. (assembly GCA_965660625.1). GTDB lineage: Bacteria > Pseudomonadota > Gammaproteobacteria > Enterobacterales > Alteromonadaceae > Glaciecola. The sequence continues at coordinate 61,339 of CBFIAR010000013.1, forward strand.
CTTGGTGTTTCATGCTTCTATTCTGTAAGGCAAGCAAGGTACGATCGTAAAAACCTCCGCCCATGCCCAGTCTGTTTCCGCTTGAGTCAAATGCGACCAGCGGTGTTAATACCAATTGAAGCTTGTCTAATGGACACACATAGCGGACATCTAGTGTCGGCTCTAAAATACCAAACTGATTATTACGCATTTGAGTATCTGGACTTAAAGCTTGAAACAACAAATGGCCTTTACAAAAAGGGTGCAAAATGGGAACGAAGACATTGCGCTGTAATGACCACAAGTGTTCAATCAGGGGCTGGGTGTCTATTTCGCCATTAAATGCTAGATACAATGCCACATTTTGTGCACTCTGAAATACTGACTGCTGTTTAAATTGAAAGACCAGTTGCTGTGCTACTTTTTTTTGCTGTGCTGTTGAAAGCGCCAAACGTTTATTGCGGAACGTTTGGCGTAGGTCTTTTCTCATTTTAGCGTTTTGCGTTTGTATACTCATCGCAGGCGTGGACATATCACGGGTTTCATTAGCCAAGATTGACACACCCCTCTATAGAGCGTAGCGGTTAATAAACAGTTCGGTGAGTCGAGGATGATTAACCTTTGTGGCAAAGTTGACGCTTGAGGCTTCCAACCAATCGGGACTCGCTGTTGTTCCGTAAGGCGCAAAGCTAGTTTGTCCTTGATTCAATTTATCAGTAGAGACGCGAACATTGCCTGCGGTCATTTCAAATAATGTCGGGTCAATAATATACGCTAATGGAAATGCATCGTGGAAATAGCATTGTTCTGTTTCTTTACCTTGAGAATAAAACTCGGTGTAGAATTTCGCTGCTTTTTTTACAAACCCACCGAGTGTTGGATTTTTCTCCGCTAATATCGTTGTAAAATTTGGTTGGAATGGCAGGTCGTAAGTCACATCTAAACCAAACATGTTGACTTCCCAATCTGCAGCTAAAACGATTTCGGCAGCGTAAGCATCATTCCAGATATTTGCTTCTGCGACAGGGGTAACATTTCCTGGGACAAACGCTGCACCACCCATGATGTTTACGCTTTTTATGAGTGTGGGCAAGTTTGGATCCAAACGCAGCGCTAACGCTAAATTACCTAAAGGTCCAACAGCAACAAGGGTGATTTCACCTGGATGTTTACGCGCCATCTCGACGATGAATTCAGCGGAACTGCGCGGATCGATTTTACCTACAGGAGCAGGATGATTAATATTGCCAAAACCATCATCACCGTGCACAAAATGTGCATACTTCGATTCAGGTCCTACCCATGGCATTGCTACGCCCCTGCATACTGGAATATTCACTTTAGCAAGTTCGCAAAGACTGAGTCCGTTTTGTGCCGCCATAGATACAGGTACGTTGCCGAAAACAGTGGTTAGACCGAGCACTTCTATATCGGGTGACTGGAACGCAAAAAATATCGCCATTGCGTCATCAATACCCGGATCCGTATCCAATATAATCTTATGTGTCATAGTTGTCTCTTTTCTCATTTGAAGCATATTTGCTGACCGCAAATAACTACTTTTTATTATAAATATTCAACCGGTAATGAAGAATACCTAGTGTGTTTGTAAAAAAGCAATGACTTCGTCAGCGCTGGGAATGGAGGGTGCAGCGCCTGCTTTCATAACGGCCAATGCTGATGCCGCACATGCGTATTTTAATACTTCAGCGATGCTTTTATTTGCTTGATAAGCCGCTAAGAAAAAGCCGATAAAGGTATCTCCTGCTGCTGTGGTATCGACGGCTTTGACGTTAAATGCCGCACAGAATTCTTCGTTGTCGGCTTCAAAAAACCACACTCCGGCTTTGCCTAATGTGAGAACAACCTTGGTATTTGGATAGGTAGTTTTAAGCGAGCGTTTAATTGCTTCGAGATTATTTTCTCCAGTGAGTTGTTCAGCCTCAATCTCGTTGACTACCAGCAGCGTTAACTTGTCTAGCGGAAGTTGTTTGACCGATTCAGTCATTGGTGCTGGATTAAAGGCAATACGTAATTGACGCGTGTGCGCTTCTGTGATGATTTTATCAATGGCGTTGGTTTCGTTTTGTATCAAGACCCAATCGTTGGGCTTGGCGGTGGCTAATGCGCTAGCAATATGATCATCACTGATACACTGATTAGCACCACCGAACAAAATAATACTGTTTTGGGCATCTGGGGTAACTTGAATAATGGCGTGTCCGGAAGCAACGTCACTCATTTCACGTATGAAATCACAATTAACACTAGCGTCTTTCATTTGTGCAATGAAACCGCTGTCAGCGATGCCGACCGCGCCAACGTGAAAAACCTGGTTATTCGCTTTGGCTAGCGCAACGGACTGGTTTGCTCCCTTGCCGCCCAAGAGAGTTTGGTAACTGCTTGATGACAGCGTTTCGCCTGGTTGGACGAAATGAGGAACAGAATACACGTGGTCAATATTGATTGACCCAAAGTTAAAAACCGCCATGGTTATGCCTTGTGGTTACGCCTTGGCATTATGCGCCTCAGTTTTTACACTGAGTAAAAGCAAGGCCTTGTAGAAAAATATTGAATATAAAATGGTGCTTCCCAAAATGCCGCCGTACACTTTTCGTCCGTGTGCCGACAAGGACACGGTGGAGGTATCTACATTACCGCAGGTTTCTCGATACGGGTCGAGCTTACGCAATAGTAATAGTGTCAACTTCCGAAGTTTTAAGCATCGGCCAGGAACATGAAATGCACTCGCAAACATTCCAGGAAGCATTGGACCCTGCAAATTTCGCTAGGGGGTGTTGATACTACATGAAACGACAGAATGAATGAAGTGTTTCTCAGAACAGTTTGCTGTAGCCGCTGATTTACAGGTGCTTGAAAACCAAAAAATTAGCGATAAAATTGAATGACAGAGCCACTATTTTTAAAGTGTTAATTTTTAAGTTGTTGAATTTATTTATTTTAAAGTTTCGCTGTGGGTATTTACAAATGTACCCACTCATTATTTGTTATACGTGCTTACGTGTCTTTTTTATCTCTCACTCCTGCCAATGCAAAAGCCTAAAAAGTCGACGATGATTCCACTTTGATTGCCTATTTGATAGGATAGACGCTTATTGATGAAAGGATATATTCGTGCAAAAGACGACTACCAGTTACGAAACTTTTTCTACCATGCTCTCACAAGAAAACATCATTGTTGATGCGGCTGAAGTGCAAGGTATCTTATGCGGTATGTTAGCAGGTGGGATGACTGCCGATGATCAGACTTGGATCGAAGCCTTGAGTGACGTTATCAACCAAGGTGATGGCTTTAGTGATAAAGCTAAAATTCAAATAGTGGCTTTATTTAACGAAATTTGTCAGCAATATGTTGATCCTGAATTTGCGCTCACACTCTGCCTTCCGGATGATGCGTCGCCAATTAATGACCGTGGTGCTGCCTTACTGCATTGGGTACAGGGGTTTCTGTTAGGGTTCGGTCTGCATCAAGCTGATTTAACAGCCTGCTCTGCTGATGTAAAAGAAGGGCTAGAGGATTTTATCGAGATTGCGCGTATGGACGAAGAAATGAATGATGACGAAGAATCAGAGCAAGCGCTATTTGAAGTGATCGAATACCTTCGCATTACAGCTATGCTTTGCTTCACTGAACTGGGTAAATCGCCCCTAGAATCAGATAATGTGACCAATTCGGTACATTGACCGTATAAGCAATATACAATAAGAGTCAGCGAACAAGCATCCAGTTCTAGGCCATGGTTGCTCTCATCAAGGTTTATTTTGAAAGATTACGCAAAGGAATATCGTTAAAAAATGACAATCTCTCTGTCAGAGTTTCAAGAGCGCCGAGCGCGTTTATTATCTCAGTGTGAGCCAAATAGTATTTGTATCGTTGCCGCCAGTTCATTAATGACGCGCAGTAACGATACCGAATATCCTTTTCGGCAAAACAGTGATTTTTGGTACTTAACGGGATTTAATGAACCGAATGCCTTTTTAGTTTTGTCTAATAATGGCTTCTTTAAATATAAGGATAAAGCCTCCGCAGTAGAGAAAGAAACGTCATCTATCATTTTCGTACAAGCAAGGGACGAGCAAGCTGAAATATGGCACGGCAGGCGTTTAGGCGTGGATAGCGCAGCCAGAAAATTAGGCACAGACTTAGCACTTGACGTGGACGATGTTGATGAAGAACTAGTCGACATTATTGATGGCCATCAACACATTTATTTTTCGTTTGATGCGGAGCCGCTAGTTGACTCTACTATTAGTGCCGCGCTTGCAGAATGTCGAAATGCACCGAAACAGAGTAAAGTTGCCCCTTCAAACATGCACGATATTCAACCTCTTTTGCATGCCATGCGCTTGTTGAAATCCGATGCTGAAATCACCATCATGCAACGCGCAGCCGATATTTCAGCCATGGCGCATGTGAGAGCAATGAAATTTTGCCGGCCCGGAAAGTTTGAGTACCATCTCGAAGCCGAAATTCATCATGAGTTTGCCATGCAAAGTGCACGCTCACCCGCTTACGGCACAATCGTAGGGAGCGGCCAGAACGCATGCATTTTGCACTACACTGAAAACGCTGAGGAACTCTTATCGGGTAAGCTCGTGTTAATTGATGCCGGTTGTGAACTTGAAGGTTACGCCGCAGACATCACGCGCACTTTTCCCGTGAACGGTAAATTCACTCCGGTGCACAAAGCACTTTATCAGTTAGTGTTAGATTCGCAGCTCGCAGCCTTGGAGCAACTTAAACCTGGTAATACAATTTCACAAGCGATGCAGGCTTGTGTTCGAGTGATAGTTGAAGGACTCGTTGAACTTGGTATTTTAAGTGGTTCGGTTGAGAACAATATAGAGAAAGAAACGTGGCGCTTATATTTTATGCATGGCTTGGGACATTGGCTTGGGCTTGACGTGCACGATGTTGGGATTTATAAAATCAACAACGTCGATCGCCCGTTGGAAGAGCACATGGTGATGACTGTTGAGCCTGGTCTATACATTCCTGCAAGCGCCAAGGTCGACGATAAATTCAAAGGCATCGGTATACGTATTGAAGATGACATTGTTATCACGGTCGGTGGCCACCATATTATGACCAGTAAAGTGCCCAAGACAGTTAACGAAATTGAAGCGTTGATGGCGAGTTAAATGACAAAAAGTCACGATGGTATTACAACAGCGTTGGGTCAACCCTCCATCTTAATCAAGATATTGGTAGATGTTGCCAAAGGAGCGCGCTAGGTGAGTCTGGTTAATGTAGATGTTGCCATTGTGGGTGCTGGTATTACTGGGCAAACGCTCGCTTTGGCACTCGCGCAACAAGATTTTAAGGTCGCGATTATCGACGCGAATGATATTGCACAAGAGATTACTGAGGCGTTTTCACCAAGAGTGAGTGCCATTAGTAAAGCGAGTGAGCGAATATTTAAGAATGTGGGAGCCTGGCAAAACATCCAGCGCATGCAAGCTTATACTGAAATGCATGTTTGGGAAGATCAAGCATTTGGTCGCATCGCTTTTTCTGCGCATGAAAATAAAGCCGAAAACTTAGGCCATATTATTGAAAACAGTTGCATTACCCAAGCTTTATTCGACAGTGTAAAAGCAACAAACAATATTCAACGCTTCCTTGGGCAAAAAATCACAACGATTAGTCGCAGTGAAGAGCAACAATTTATCAATCTTGAAAGCACTGATATGATAGTCGCGAAGTTAATTGTAGGCGCGGATGGAGGCAACTCGTTTGTGCGCAAAACAGCAGCTTTTCCTGTCACCTTTTGGGATTATGATCACACGGCGATTGTGACTAATATTAGAACAGAACAAGCGCATCAGAATATCGCTAGACAGGCTTTTACACCCACTGGACCTTTGGCGTTTTTACCACTGTCATCGCCTCATGCTTGTTCCATTGTGTGGTCGCAAGATACTCGAGAAGCCGAACGATTATTGGCTTTGAGTGAGCAAGAGTTTTGCAAATCTGTGCAGGTAGCACTCGATAATCAATTGGGTAAATGCCAGCTTTTGACGAAACGCTTCAACTATCCTTTAAAGATGCAGTATGCACAACAGTGGGCTGACACTGGTGTTGTGCTAGTTGGAGACGCAGCGCACACCATTCATCCTTTAGCAGGACAAGGCGCTAATTTAGGCTTATTGGATGCAGCGGCGCTAGCACAAGTATTAAGTGGATTAAAAGAAGCCGGTAAGCCATTCCATACCAAAAAAGCGTTGCGGCCTTATGAGCGCTGGAGGAAAGCAGATGCGGCTAAGGTTGTGGCTACGATGGAAGGTTTTAAACGACTGTTTAACGGCAAGGATCCGGGGCTGAAATTAGCGAGAAATATGGGCCTAACCGCGGCCAATGCGATTGGGCCTATCAAACAGTTTTTTATTCAACAAGCGATGGGCAGTGCAGGCAAAATGCCTCTATTAGCCAAGGCCTAATGTTTGCGGGCATGATGTGCAGACAGGCTGACATATTGTGCCTTGCTGTGTCGATTTAATCGAAAATAAACGGTTCTTTTTTTGCTTTTACTCTTATCCAATTTAGAGTGGAGCGAACCGAATCACGCGAAAGTATGCGCTGTTCCATTTTTCCCTTACCCGGAAACGGCAGCAAGCTCAACGCAATGAGTATCGTAATTAAGCCTTGACCGGGTAAAACCAACATCAAGATCCCACACACCAATAAGCTCGATCCAAGAATGATTTTTGCAATTTTAATTACGCCGACTACACTTCTATTCATTGGACGTGAGTGAGAATGGATACGAAGGCCATTGTCAGGGCTGATACGACGCAAGAAATAGTGCTTGTCCATTTGTGTAATAAAGTAGGTTATAACAACAAAATAGGTAACAGAGGCTGTGGTTGTTAAGACAACAATTAAGAATATAAAATGAGCACCAAAAGTGGTCGTTAGATAAGTGGCAATATTGCTGTAATATTCTTTAAGCACTTTTGTATTCCGTCATTGATTTAGCAGTGCATTAGTTAAGTTGGGTTTTATGCAAATATTCGAAGAATTGCTAGAATGGATTGCCATCCATTGGGTAACCATAACAGTTATTTTGCATGTTAGCTCATCTCTTCTGACATCTTTACATGTACTTTTGTTCAAGGAAAACGAGCGTACCTCTCTTGCTTGGATTGGCCTTGTGATTTTGTCACCGGTCGTAGGCACTTTGTTTTATTGGTTGTTTGGCATAAATCGCATCAAGCGCTTAGCGCAAAAAGGACACCCGCAAACCGTCAAACAAGATTTTTGCAATCAAGAGCAAGTAATTGATTTTCACCATTTACCGAAAAATTGGCACTCGTCTATCATTGCTGGGTACACCATTAATCCGGTTAATTACGTTGCAGATAATCGAATTGAGCCGCTTGTTAACGGAGATATGGCTTATCCAGCTATGCTCGAATCGATTGAGAATGCTAAGCACTATATTGTTTTATCAAGCTATATATTTGACTATGATCCGCTCGGAAAGCAATTTGTTAAGGCTTTAGCTACCGCACATCAACGAGGGGTCACAGTGAACGTCCTGTTAGATGGCATCGGTGTTGGCTATAGCTGGCGTAAATCAGACCGGGTATTAAAAAAGTTGGGCGTAAAAACAGCCCGCTTTTTACCCGCTATTTCGTTTACCAGTATTCGTTTTATTAATTTAAGGAACCACAGAAAGATACTCTGCGTAGACGGCGACGTTGCCTATATCGGAGGTATGAACATTAGTAAAAATAACGTCGTAAAAAAAGCGTCACGTCCGGTTGACGATATTCATTTTAAAGTTATCGGCCCGGTAATCGATCAAATCAGTCAGGTATTTAAAGAAGATTGGTTTTTTGCGACAGGATCGTTAATTCAATTTCCATTCTTCAAGCCAAATACGAATAAGCAAACTAAGCAGAACTCCGTTGTTGCCCGTGTTATTCAAGATGGTCCTGACGAACACCACAATAGGGTAAGATGGGCATTAATCAACGCTTTAGCCTGTGCGCAAAAAAGCGTGAAAATCATGACGCCTTATTTTATTCCAGACCAGATATTGATGAGCTCATTGCATGCTGCTGCTTTGCGGGGAATTTGTGTAGAAATTATTGTACCTGAACACAGTAATATTATTTTTGTGGATTGGGTAATGGAAGCTAATTTCCCAAGAATAATTCAGCACGGAATAAAGATTTACAAGAATAAAAGACCTTTTGACCACAGTAAAATTATCATCATTGATGACATATGGTCATTCATCGGTTCAACTAATTGGGACCCGAGAAGTCTGGAATTTAATTTTGAAATCAACCTAGAGTGTTTTGATGCGGATTTTAATGCCAAACTCAGCACGTTGTTTAGTTTAAAAAGACAAAATGCAGATCTCGTTATTGAGGACGAGTTATATCGTTTAGCTATTTACAAAAAAATTCGCAATAATTTGGTTCGTTTATTTTCACCCTATTTGTAATTCGACGGGTACAAATAATTATCTCGTTTGTGTCACATTGATTACAGGCTAAGGTTGTCATGATTAAAGGTCGTTACATTAAACTTGAATCCCTCAAAATTATGGGCCGAGCCAGAAAGTTAGTTATGGGGCCTCACATTGAGGTCTTGTTGTGGAACGTATTTAAGTGCAAAAAGAAGGGATGGCAAGAAGACTTTATAGCACTGACACACAACAAAGACCTCGTTCTATTGCAGGAAGCTATTTTAAATTCACCCTTCGATAGCTATTTTAAAACGTCGTTAGAGCATCAGTGGATAATGGCACGCAGCTTCAGGAACGCACATACTAAAATAGAGAATGGTGTTAAGACGGGGTCGACTGTGGCAGCAAAACAACACCATTTTTCGGTATCCACGCACAGTGAACCGATTACAAAAACAAAGAAAATGTTGCTCGCAACTGTGTATCCATTGAATCCTCCCGAGCACTCATTGCTAGTGGTTAATTCTCATATTATCAACTTTGTATCTTTTGAAAAGTTCAAAGCGCATGTAGATATGGTTTTTACTGTATTGGAGCATCATGATGGTCCTATATTACTGGCCGGCGACTTCAATACATGGAATGTGAAAAGATTGAAATACTTCAATAAGTTGGCTGTGTCGTTTTCTTTAGAGGAGGTAGAAATGATACGTCAGCCTAGGCTAAACCATTTGTTTAAACATCTTGATCATGTTTACTACAGAGGATTAGAGGTGGTGGATACGCATGTTCACAAGCATATTAAGTCGTCGGATCATTATCCAATCACCTTGTCGTTACGAACATTATATTCAGGTAATCTGATTTAATAACCAGCGCTGAGCAAACTTTACCCTTAATGCTCACTGATTCAAGTATTGAGTGCAGCAGTTTGATATACGCACCGAAGGCTAAAAGGGAGCCAATTATAGCCTCAGTTCATCACTAAGGCCCTAATGGATTAGATAGTTATTTTTTAGCTGCTTCCACCATTTGTCTAACGTCACGTAGCAGTGCTTTTGCGTCATATACAATGCCATCTTTAATCGTGTAATCAACGCCGCCAGTGCGAGTTGGCCGATTGTTTTCATCTAACTGATAATGCCCTGTGCCATAGAGCACTTTGAAGTTGCGTAATGGGTTTTCTTTGATAATTACCAAGTCAGCTAATTTACCAATGTTAATTGAGCCAATTTGATCGTCCATGCCTAACGCTTCGGCGCCATTAAGTGTTGCTGCTTGAATCACTTCATAAGGGTTAAAACCCGCTTCGCGCAATAACTCTAATTCACTAATGTAGCCAAAACCGTAAATTTTGTAGATATAGCCTGAGTCAGAACCCGTGGTAATGCGTCCGCCATGGTTTTTGTAGTCGTTTAAAAATTGCATCCACAGTTTAAAATTTTCTTTCCAAGCGATTTCTTCATCGGTGGTCCAATCAAACCAGTACGAACCGTGTGCATATCTATTGGGTTTGAAAAATTCCCACAAGGTTGGCAATGTATATTCGTCATGCCAGTCAGCATTGCGCTCACGCATCAAATCACGACTTGCCTGATAAATAGTCATGGTTGGATTAATGGTGAAATCTAACTCAATCAGTTCATCGCGAACCGCATTCCATTTTTCGGAACCGAAAGGTGCGGCTTGTTTCCATAATTTACCCGCTTCAGAAAAACGATCTTGCTCATTGTTGTAATTGTAAGTTGCGGGATAGTTTTGAATAACTTGATCTTCAAAAAGAGCTTCAGGCAAACCATACCAATGTTCCATGGTGGTTAGGCCCAACCTGGCTGAAGCTAGCGCATTCATGCTCATGACGTTGAGTTGAGCATGGTGCATCATCGTCCCTAAGTTTTGTTTTTTCGCTTCATCTAAAGCGGCCTCCATAACTTTAGGTGTTGCGCCAAAAAACTTAATGCCTTTTGCGCCTCGTTTACCAGCATCTTTAACCCAATTACGCGCTTGCTTAGCGGTGAAAATTGGCTTTTCACTGCCCATGCCGAAACCTAAATAGGGAATGATGCGAGGCGCTACAATGGCGTTTTTAGCGCTTCTTTCAGCGTGTTCGAGCACCCAATCAAGGCCATTAAAACTGCCGGGTTCGCGCACCGTAGTGATGCCATGGGCTAACCAAAGTTTAAACACATACTCGGCAGGAATATTGTCAGCTGAACCACCAATGTGACCATGCATGTCAATAAAGCCTGGCATAACAAAGTAACCAGGTAACAGCATTTCTTTGTCGCCATCACGCAGTTTGGGTCTATTATTTGCCTTGATAGGAACGCCTGGATTGCCTACGTTGACGATATTCGTAATGCGATTTTCTTCAATGACGATATCAACAGGACCGCGAGCGGGTGCACCTTCACCATCGACAATAGTGACAGCGCGCAGAATTAGGCGCGTGTATGGACCTTCACCTTCATTCTCTTGTTTAGCGGGTGCTGATGCCCCAGGCGCAGCAAACACCGAGGTTGCAAGCAAACTGAGAAGCATGCTTAGTAAGATACTAGTCATGGATCTTTGCATCACTGTTTTATAACACATTCGCGCGTTTCTGGGGTCGACTTGCGCAATGGATTTATCCGAAAATACTTTATTTATGCGTGCTGTGCGGTTAAGGAGAAAAGTTGTTTTAGCTAGCATAGGGCTCTGCCGTTCTATTGTTTTGAAACAGTATACGATGAAATTAGCGAATGGTCACAGCAAGTTGGCTCTAAAGATGTAAACAGGATTTACAATTACTATACATGCGTGGCAGGTTAAAATAGTGTGTGAATTTTAATGTATATAAAGTAACCTTTATCGCGTCATTATTCTGTAACATCTGCAAGTTTATACTTATACTTATACTTATACTCATGCTGCGCGGATGTAGCATATTCAGTCGAATAGTTGTGATTTTTAATTATTCATCGTTATCATTAATCAGGGACGGTTACATGCTAATCAAAAGAAGACATTTCATCATTACCCTTAGTTTGTTGTCCACGCTTTCACTTACCGGCTGTGTTCAAACGTTGTCAAATGCTGCTAAAGAGAAGGATAATCAGTTTCTATTTGCATTTGCTTCATGCGCTCGTGAAAATCAACCACAGCCGATTTGGACAGAAATAGCAAAAGTAAATCCGGACATGTTTTTGTATATTGGCGACAATGTTTATGCGGATTTTTACGAAGTAAACGGCAAGCTTTCGGTGCAGCAAGTTACCACCAGAACTAGGTTTGATGAAGCTTATGCTGAGGCCAATTCGATTCCTGAATTTGCGGCATTTAGAAAACAAGTGCCCTTAATGCTGGGTACTTGGGATGATCATGATTACGGTCAAAATGACGGCGGCAAAGAATTTGTGATGAAAAAGGAAAGCCAACAAGCTTTCCTGGATTTTTTTGAAGTCGCAAAAGACGCTCCCATTCGTCAACAAGAGGGCGTTTACCAATCAAGAATGTTCAACGATGACGGTAAGCAGGTGCAGCTAATCATTCTTGATACACGCTATCATCGCGATGCAATTATAAAACGAGCCGATGGACGGCCGGAAAATAAAGGTCCGTATTTACCGGTAACTGACAAATCTGCAACAATACTGGGCAAACAACAGTGGTCTTGGTTAGCGCAAGAATTAGAAAAAACAGCGGACGTTCGTTTCATTGTCAGCAGCATTCAACTTGTTGCGTATGAACACGCTTGGGAAGGTTGGGGAATGTTTCCACATGAACGTGACCGCATGTATCAACTGATCACGGACAAACAGGCGAACGGCGTTGTGTTTCTGAGCGGCGATCGCCACTTGATGGAAATTTCAAAGGACGAAGGCCAATTGGGTCATAAGGTACCTTATTCTATTTGGGACTTTACCTCCAGCGGCATAACTCAAGACTTTGCCGACGTTACTGAGGATAATACATTTAGACAGGGTGCAGTCGTAAGAGATACTAACTTTGGCGAAGTTGTGGTTAACTGGAAAGACAACACGCTAGAGTCAAACATCGTATTGACCGCGAGAGACCGCAATGGCGAGGTGTTAAACCAACAAACGATTTTGTTGCGCGATTTGCAAATGTAATCTGCACCGGCGTATTCGATGCGCGCAATTCTGCATTTCTTGAATTGCTTCAAAAAATTGCAAAAAAATGCCATTTCAGGTAATTCTGGATCGAATGTAATCTGACAGCGTTTTGCTAACCTGTGGATGCTGAGTGTCTTGATTAAATAAACATATTTTTATTTTTCCTAAGGTTGGCAGACGTTTGTTTTTTAAAATGTCTAGCTCTGGTGGCACACTACTTTTTGCCAGTGCAGTAACCCCCAAACCCTGTTTTATGGCGGCAATTAAGCCGTAAAGATCGGCATTGGTGTAGCTTATTTTCCATGCGTTGGTTTGTTGCTTTAGTTGTTGAATAACCCGAGACCGATATACACAGCCGTCCGGGGCAAGCACTAAGGAAATTTTGCTTGAATTTAGCGCTTGCTTTGCATCGCCGACCCAAACTAATTCATCTTCGATTAGGAGTTCACCTTCAATGGGGTCTTCTGGGTTGACTAAGGCGAGAATAAGATCGAAGTTTTTTCGGTTGTTGGCATTGAGTAATTGGCGACTAAGTGCGGAAGTGACATCAAGCGATACGTCAGGATAACGTACATTGAACTCACCAACGATGCTGGGCAGTAAGCGCGTTGCGAATTCGCCAGGGATACCCAGCCTTAAGCGTCCTCTTAGTTGGCCATCTTCTAAGCGGCGGAATATATCGTCATTAATGGCAAGCATGTGTTTGGCTTGCTCAAAAAGCCATTGTCCATCGGCATTGGCTTGATAGCGCTGCCCAACTTTATCAAAAAGTTTTTTACCAAGCTGGTTTTCGAGCTTTTTGATTTGCAAGCTGATGGCGGGTTGTGAGCGGCCAAGTAATTCTCCCGCTTTGCTGTAACCACCTAATTCTATGATGCTGACAAAGGTGCGCAAATTGTCTAAGGATAGTTGTTTCATGTGTTCTCTGATGTTTGTTGCTCTATTGCTGTTTCTTCAACATGACTAGCGGTTGTTTTCCGAAGCACATACCATCGCCTTTGCTGCTAAAAAGTCGCTGCGAGCACGTCCGTGTGGCGCTTGTCAATCGGCGTCCTGCCGATTGACACTTTTTAGCAGCAAAGGCGATGGTATATGTTTCTGACTATGTGCCTTGCTTTCGGGGGTGGTAGTATCAGTAGTTCTAATGCATTTTAGCGAATACATTTAAAAAGTAAATGTATTCATTAGGACTTTTAATTGGATCTTATGCTCAGCCGTTTCTATACTGGATTCATTATTTATTACAATGAGAAACTGCGAATGAACACCACAGCACTGCATGGCGCGCACATCAAAGCGGGCGCAAAGATGGTTGATTTTTTTGGTTGGGATATGCCAATCAATTATGGTTCACAAATTGAAGAACATAACGCAGTGCGTCAAGACGCAGGTATGTTTGATGTGTCCCACATGACCATTGTTGACGTTGTTGGTGCTCAGGCGAAGGATTATTTGCGCTACCTGTTGGCTAATGATGTTGAGAAACTTCAGCTGAAAGGCAAAGCTCTTTACAGCGGTATGTTGAATGATGAAGGTGGTGTGGTTGACGATCTTATCGTTTATCATTTTGAATCTACCAACTATCGTTTAGTGGTCAACTCTGCGACCAAAGAGAAAGATTTGAATTGGTTGAACAAAATTGCTGATGGCTTTGATGTGTCGATTAATGAGCGTGATGAATTTGCCATGATTGCGGTGCAGGGCCCAAATGCGCAAGCGAAAGCACAGAGCTTGTTTTCTGCAGCGCAAAAAGAAGCTGTTGAGGGCATGAAGCCTTTTTTTGGTGTGCAAGCGGAAGATTTATTTATTGCAACAACCGGTTATACCGGTGAAGCGGGCTATGAAATTATGGTGCCGGTTGCGCGTGCTGAAGAGTTTTGGGACCAGTTGCTAGCGTTAGGTGTTGTGCCATGTGGTTTGGGCGCTCGCGATACATTGCGTTTAGAAGCAGGTATGAATTTATATGGTCAAGACATGGACGAGACGATTTCTCCACTGGCTGCCAACATGGGCTGGACAATTTCTTGGGAACCTGCAGATAGAGACTTTATGGGACGCACAGCCCTAGAAGCGCAAAAAGCAGCGGGGCACGAAAAATTAGTTGGCTTAATAATGACCGAAAAAGGTGTACTTCGTGCGGGTCTAAAAGTATTTACATCAGCAGGTGAGGGCGTTATCACCTCGGGTACATTTTCACCTACATTAGGTTACAGTATTGCGATGGCAAGAGTGCCGGCAGGCACTGAAATTGGTAGCACCGTTGATGTTGAAATGCGCAAAAAACGGGTAACGGTAAGTGTCGTGAAGCCTAGCTTTGTGCGTAATGGAAAAAGCGTATTATAGGCCTCATCGCAGCCTCGCGCTTAGCCTCAATCGAAATTGTAGTAATAAAGAATATTATTAATTATTTAACAACAGTTAGGAAAGAATATGAGCAATATACCAACAGAATTACGTTATGCCAGTACTCATGAGTGGGTTCGTCCAGAAGGTGACGGCGTATTTACCGTCGGCATTACTGAGCATGCACAAGACTTGCTCGGCGATATGGTGTTTGTTGATTTACCCGACGTTGGCGATGCCGTTGTAACGGGTGATGATTGTGCGGTTGCTGAATCAGTAAAAGCCGCTTCTGATATATATGCGCCGATTACAGGTGAAGTTATTGAAGTAAACAGTTTATTAGAGAATTCGCCAGAATTAGTGAACTCTGATGCTTTTGGTGAAGGTTGGATGTTCAAAATCCAAGCAGAAGATCCTGCTGAAGTTGAAAGCTTGATGGACGCAGAAGCCTATGGCGCGTCGATAGAAGACTAAGTTTGCTTTATGCTAGGGCCAATGTCCGCGTTTCATAGCTCCATTTAACCTAGTTTTAGCTAATATCGCTCAATCCGAGCTTCCGCGTACAGTGCGAAGCTGGGCTTCTTTGTTTTTAAATTTTGTTTTTAGGTCGCCAGTTTATGAATAATTCAAATACACCCGCTTCGTTGTTAGATTTAGAGCAATCGAACGATTTTATCCGCCGCCATATCGGTCCAGGCAAGGGTGAAATGGAAGAAATGCTGTCGTTTATCGGCGCTGATTCATTAGACGATTTGATGCAGCAAACTGTCCCTGCAGGTATTCGTTTGCCCGAGCCACTTAACGTAGGCGAAGCGCAAACAGAAGTAAATGCACTTGCCGAGTTAAAAGCGGTGGCAGGCAAAAACGTGATTAATCGTTCCTTTATTGGTATGGGTTACAGCAATACACATACGCCGAACGTTATATTGCGCAACGTGTTAGAAAATCCAGGTTGGTATACGGCATATACGCCTTATCAACCAGAAATTGCACAAGGTCGTTTGCAAGCGATTTTGAACTTCCAGCAGGTGACCATTGATCTGACTGGCTTGCCTTTAGCGTCGGCTTCATTATTGGATGAGGCAACCGCTGCCGCTGAAGCCATGGGCTTAGCAAAACGCGTATCTAAAAACAAAAAATCGAATAGCTTTTTCGTTTCTAAAGGCGTTCACCCACAAACAGTAGACGTTGTTCAAACACGCGCCGACATGTTTGGTTTTGAAGTTATCGTTGGTGAAGCATCTGAAGCGCCAAGTCACGATGTATTCGGTGCATTGTTGCAATACCCAAGTTCAACGGGTGAAATTAAAAATATTACACAAATTATCGCCGACGTGCAGGCGAATAAAGGTGTTGTAGCGGTTGCGTCAGACCTAATGGCCTTGACGATGCTGACGCCGCCGGGTGAGCTTGGTGCCGATGTGGTACTCGGCAGTGCGCAACGTTTTGGCGTACCAATGGGATACGGTGGTCCGCATGCTGCATTCTTTGCGACACGAGACGACTATAAACGTTCTTTACCCGGTCGAATTATTGGTGTGTCAAAAGACACTCGCGGCCGTCCAGCATTGCGCATGGCCTTACAAACTCGTGAACAGCATATCCGTCGTGAAAAAGCTAACTCTAACATTTGTACTGCACAGGTATTGCTTGCAAATATGGCGTCTTTCTACGCTGTGTATCACGGTCCTGTTGGTTTAAGCACTATTGCTAATCGTATTCATCGGTTTGCAGATATCTTAGGAGCGGGTTTAGTCAGTAAAGGCCTTGAGTTAGCGCATAATACTTGGTTTGATACGCTCACTGTGAAAGTAACAAACAAAGCTGAAACTCTGGAAAAAGCATTAGCGAAAGGCATGAACTTGCGCGCCGACCTCGAAGGCACAGTTGGTATCAGTTTAGATGAAACGACAACTCGCCAAGATATTCTTGATTTGTTCGATGTGCTCATCGGGCAAGGACACGGACTCAGTGTTGAAGCACTTGATGCCGATATCATTGCAAATGGGTCTACCTCTATTCCACAAGCGTTAGTGCGTACAAGCCCATTTATGACGCATAATGTGTTTAATAGCTATCATTCAGAAACGGAAATGCTACGCTACATTAAGTCACTTGAAAATAGGGATCTAGCTTTAAACCACAGCATGATTTCATTGGGTTCTTGTACTATGAAACTGAATGCAGTGGCGGAAATGATCCCAGTAACATGGCCAGCGTTTGGACAATTGCACCCATTCGCACCGCTCAATCAAGCGCTTGGATATAAGCATATGATCGATGAGCTCAGCGACTGGTTAATTAATATCACCGGTTATGATTCATTGTCGATGCAGCCAAACTCGGGCGCACAAGGTGAATATGCGGGTTTGTTAGCCATAACTCGTTATCACGCGAGTCGCGGTGATAGCCACAGAAACGTGTGCTTAATTCCACAGTCGGCGCATGGCACAAACCCCGCTTCAGCACAAATGCTGAGTTTAAAAGTTGTTGTGGTTAACTGTGACGCAAAAGGCAACGTTGACTTAGATGACCTTCGTGCGAAAGCTGAAGAAGTCAAAGATAACTTGAGTTGCGCGATGATCACATACCCATCTACACATGGTGTGTATGAAGAAACAGTCAAAGAGATTTGTGACATAGTGCATGAATTTGGCGGTCAGGTTTATATGGATGGCGCAAACATGAACGCACAAGTAGGTGTAACATCGCCGGGCTTAATTGGTTCAGACGTGTCGCACTTAAACTTACACAAAACTTTCTGCATCCCACATGGTGGCGGTGGTCCGGGTATGGGGCCGATTGGTGTTAAAGCGCATTTAGCGCCGTTCTTGCCTAGCCATAGTGTGGTTGGTTTGCAGGCCGGTGGTACGGGTGAAGACCTAGGCACAAATGGTGCTATTTCGGCGGCACCATGGGGCAGTGCATCGATTCTCCCTATCAGCTATATGTACATTAAAATGATGGGCAGTGACGGCTTGAAGAAGGCCACCGAAGTTGCCATTTTGAATGCAAACTACATTGCACAAAAATTGGAAGGTCATTATCCGATTCTTTATAAAGGTAATAATGGTCGTGTTGCTCACGAGTGTATTATTGATTTACGTCCGTTAAAAGAAGCGTCTGGCGTCACTGAAATGGATGTCGCTAAACGTTTGAACGACTATGGTTTTCACGCACCAACAATGAGTTTCCCTGTTGCGGGAACGCTCATGATTGAGCCAACCGAATCAGAAGCCAAAGTTGAGCTAGATAGATTTATTGAGGCGATGGTGTCTATTCGCCACGAAATAGCCAAAGTAGAGTCGGGCGAGTGGGATGCAACGGATAACCCATTGCATAACGCACCGCACACCTTGGCTGATATCTGTGATAACAATTGGAATCGAAGCTATGACCGTCAATTAGCAGCTTATCCGGTTGAAGCCGTGGCGAAAGATAAGTTTTGGCCAACAGTAAACCGTATCGATGACGTGTATGGCGACAGAAACTTGATTTGTTCTTGTCCTGATTTAGATTCTTATCGGGATTTTGCTGAGTAGTGTCGATCTGTAATTAAGTTTGTGACTGTTTTAATATAGTTTGTGACTTTAATTAAGATTGTGAAAAGGTAGCAGTTGAAGAGCGAACTAATGATGGTTCTCTTTTTTGTCAAAGGCTAATCAATTTTTGATTTCTATTAGTGGAAGGTGTGAGCGAATTGCAGCAGTAGGATCTGACTCAGCTGAACGGCGGCTTTGCCCATGTGAGTTCAATTGGTCATTGAAACTACTCTAGCCGAACGACTGTTTTGCCCAAGATTCCGGACGGTTCGTTTTTATAGAGATTGGTTGGTTTGCAAGCATATTGAAGCATCTGAGATGCCACTTACTGACTGTCGGCTCGACTTCCATAGCGGACGTTCAGGAGCCACTACGAAATGAAAGCAATGCCCTCGATTAACGCACATATTGGTTTTAATTATCGTTACCATAAAGCCGCCATTTAGCTATTTTGGGTGACCGTCGCTTGCACGGCAATTGCTGCCGTTGTTAGATCTTTTATGGTTGTCTGCTGTTACCGTATACCGGCCTATCGGGATTTTTCAATATGACTGACAAGTTCTCCATGATAGCTGTCGTTCAAGGGTCACTTAACTTATGTGGCCTTCACTAACATTGCGAACGTTGAAAGAGACCAGAATCAGCATGTTGCTTAATGTTCGCGGGGATATCTCCTAAGACGAACTGATTGCTACCTGAGTTAAAAGAGAAATTACAATTTTAGCTATCGTCCAGCAGCAGCTTTAGAAGATACAAAATTCAGCGCCGCTCTAAATAGAGTGACACAAAATAATAGTGTTGAAGGGAGAGCCGTACATTTCATAATGACGATGTAACGATTACCTTCTCGAAACTCAATCAATCAAGAATTAATAACCTAAAAAAATGTCCGAGTTACGAAGGTGAGACGAATCAATATGTTGTGCCTCTTATAGTAGTTATCCCAACGACGAAAGCAGTTACCAAAACAAAACTCATAATCAGGCACTTCACTCGTTTTGAACCGAAGCTAAAAAATGTCCTGACACTAGGTTTGGAGGGACAGGTCATCGACACGCTGCTTATGAGTCTTCTATTTAATTTTAAATGACTATGCCAAGGTAGAAAATAAATGAAAAAACTCATCGTATTCATTGCAAGCCTGATTTGTTTTGCAAGCAATGCGGCAGACCTTTCGCGGTCCAAGTTCGTTATTGATGATGCGACTAAATTGATAGAGGTTTGGTTAGATGCTGAAAAAGACTATGAGAATATCCCCTCTATTATGGGGTTCATTGTAGATGACCAAGAAACGCTTTGGAGCGGGACTTTCAGTGATACGCGCTCCTCAATAGTGGCGAAAGTTACTCACGATACGCAAACCAGCTTATGCTCTACCTCGAAGGTGTTTACCGCAACTGCGGTAATGAAGCTCGTTGAAGAAGGAAAAGTAAATCTAGACGACGATATTATGAAGTGGATTCCGGAGTTGACGCTAGACACCATGAACACCGACGGTGGTCCGATAACTATTCGCTCATTACTCAGTCACACCTCTGGTTTGCCTCGTGATGCCCGTCTTAGCTATTGGAGCGGGCCTAAACATGCGTTTCCGACAATACCAGAAATGTTTGAAAGTCTGAAGCTGCAGCCGATGGAAAATCCGGTAGGTAAGACAATGTCATATGGCAACATTAATTATGCATTGCTTGGTATTCTCATCTCCCGTGTCACCGGTAGCACCTACAAAGACTTCATGGAAACGGCGTTTTTCAACTCTTTACACATGAATGATTCTACTGTTGAGCTCCCAATAAGTGATTTAGGCAGGAAGCATGCTGTTGGGTTCACCGCCAAAGGTCGAAATGGTCAGCGAGCCAAAGCAAATTCATATCAAACCAGAGCGCTCCAATCAGCGGCTGGAATATCCACCTCGTTGAACGATTTAATCACGTTTGTTAAATGGCAGTTCAGGTTAATAGGCAGTAACGACCATGAATACCTTAATCCTGAAACCTTAAACAGGATGTATCAAACACATGGCCAATCTGAAGGTTTCGAACCGGACAGAGGTTACGGCTACGTTGTTAACACAGATAAAAACAACGCTCAGTGGGCTATGCATGGCGGTATGTGCCCTGGGTATGTCAACTTCTTAAAATTGGATGTTACCAACAAAAGGGGCTATGCAATACTCATTAATGCTAACGGCATTCGAGCCTTAAAATACGTTAATGGCCTTATTGAAATCCTAAGGAAGTTTGAACAAGCGCCAAAACAATCTGAGCAGCAGCATGCTAGCCAGGCCTCATTAGAACAGTATGCAGGATTTTATGACCTGAACCCATGGAACAGTGAGTACTATGTGACACCGTGGGGGAGTGACATCATGCTAATGTATCTGCCTGCTGGCAACGTTAAACAATCGATGTATCAGTATAGGCAAGTGGCCAAAGATACCTTTCGTTTAGTGGAAAATGGTGAAGTCAGCCAGGGCAGTAGTGGTGTACTAACATTTAATCGGGATGCAAAAGGAAATGTGGTCAGTGTCACCAACGATGGTCAACGGCACCAAAAGCTTTCATATTAGCGATAGGCGTGTTCCGCTTTTTGGGCACGACGTTATCCATACCGTTTAAACCATGGATCGCACGTTCTCATGGACACCTTGGATGAGCGGTAGTAGTTGAACGTCACATGAAAAAATGAAAAGCAATAATTGGTTTTCAGAGAGCTTAACAGAATATGGAGATAAACTCTCTACAACACTTATATAGTAATCACTTCTGTGCTTTGCGATATTGACTGGGTGTTTGGTCGGTAAATTTTTGGAACGCTTTGTAAAAAGACGAGCGCGAGTTAAATCCTGTCGCATGCGCGATATCAAGCACTGACTGATTCGTCTCTACAAGCATGAGCTTAGCACTTTTTATTCTCTCATTATTGATGAAGTCAAAAAACGTTGTTTGCAAATGCTGTGATAACGTTTGGGATATGTACTGCGACGGTTCCCGTGCTATTGCAGATAGTTTTGCCAATGTTAATTCTGGGTCAAGGTGAGCCTTATCTTCATCTATTGCTCTGATCAATCTTTCTGCTATCGCAGCTAAATCATTATCAGTTAACGCCGAGCGCTCATAGGCTTTTGTAGTTTGTTGCTGGGCTGTTACTTGTGTCGGTGGAGGGTCGTTTTCAAAACTAGGTCGCTGTTGTAACCCATTGGCACATATCATCCAAACTATGGTGACAAGTAGCACCAGCACGCCGCTTTCAGACACGCCAATAAACTGCAATTTATCTTCCAGCACTAATACAACCAGTGCATAAATCCAGAAAAAACCGATCAGCAAAGAAACACCAATTAACCAGTTAAGACTCTTACCTTGTTCATTTGAAAACACATTTTTTAGCTGCTTTCTGTATTCGACCGTTCGCTTTAGCAACATGACAACGTAGCTACAGCTCAGTGCACACCACAATACCACGCCTGCAAAGAATACAGCGGACAGTAAATCAATATAAGGATCATCAATGTCTTGCTCGGAGAAGAACATGGTGTTGAAAGATGTCTCAGGCAATAGGAAAATCCCGACACCCAATGCGCCCGCGAACGGCAGTGGCAAAAGATGCTTCCACATAGCCGGCGTCCATTGCCACTGGTGCTCGGCTATCAGCGCTTGGTGATAAAACCATAAACTGGGCAGAAGTAAGAAAAACAACAAAGGAAATATACTGACATACAACTGAGTAAACCAAGGTAAAAAAGCAAAAATCATTGGGCGAGCAGAAATTAGACTCAAACAGATCAAAACAAGCACCAACATTTTCTTTGCAGGTGAAGACTTTTGCATAGGCATTAATAACAGCGTAAAACTTGCGACCGCCATTGCCATGGTTGCCAAGAAAACTTCAGACATTCAATATTTTTCCATTTTTTATCATTTAATACCGCGACACAAAATGACGACATACTTTGTTTTGCCACTCAGAGTAAACACCCTTCTGACTACATTACGCATCATTGTAATGCATTAGAACAATATCATTAACGGGCTAACAGCAAAAAACTGTCCGAGTTACGTAGAAAAGACGAATCAAGACAGGTTACTCCTTATTATCGCATTTACTATTGATTCAGCTATAAGCCCTCTGGTCGTTAGGAACCGTTTACAATGAATTGCAATACAAGTGAACAAAATAAATCAAACCGCCAACTCATGCGATGGGGTGCCTGTGCTTTTTTTACCATGCCGATGTGCTACGTCGTAATGTTTTTAATCTTCGGTATTGCCTTGTCTTTTCCTGAAACGGAGTCAGTGAGGGATAAAATCGCTTATATCGGATCACAACAGTCACTACTCAGTCTCGCGAACATTGTAGGTTACTTGCTATTTGGAAGCTTACTTCTTATTGCGGTACAGGCGACTCACGCACGTCTCAACGTCTTGTCATCACACCTTCTTAACGCTGCGAGTGCATTCGGTTTTATCTGGGTAGTGTTTATGATGGCTTCAGGTATGGTCGCGTTAGTTGGGATGAACACAATGCTTTCGTTGTTTGCCAAAAGTAGTGCCCATACAGACACCCTGTTTTATGTTTATACCACCGTGGTAAATGGCTTAGGAGGTGGTATTGAATTGGTTGGCGGCCTGTGGGTATTACTTCTAAGTATTCATGGACTAAAAACAGCACAACTAGCAAAAGGATTGCATCTATTAGGGCTTGTCGTGGGCACTTTCGGTGTACTCACGCTGTTTCAGTCAGTGCCAGAAATGAAAGAAGCATTTGGCTTAAGCCAGATAATCTGGTTTGTCTGGATGGGCTTTGCCTTATTAAAAAGCACTATTGGCAACACACAATGAGTGTAGTTGCTTTGCAATTTCGCTTGCAGAATAGGAATGGGAGAAACACTAGGTCATTTTAGCTATTGCCATATTAAAACCGATGTGGCGAAAATACGATTTAATAGGAGAAATGATGAAAGATCACAATCAATCTAAAAAGCGTAAAGGGCGCTTTGTGGAAATTGGTGCTGTCATTGGCGGAGCTGTTGGTATCGCCCTCGGCTTCACCTCTGATAGCCTGGGTAGCTCAACGGGGTGGGTATCGCGCTTGGCGTTGCATTGGGTGCAGCAATCGATTCACGTCAAAATAATGCCAACTAAGCACCTTTGTAGTACGAGTGAATTTGATTAACTAATTAAAACTGCCGTGATAGCAGCATAACAATGTTGGGTGACAAGAAAACACACTACATTGATTATTTGGTCATGTATAAACGCAACGAAAAATGACGCATTGAAAACAAAACATTTGTTGCAAAAACCATTGCGTTGCCAGCCAAAATGAACGAACAATAGAGAACAACTAAATGAAAAAATTTGCGTTAATTTCAGTTTGCGGTTTGTCGTTATTTTGGCGACGTTCGAGCAAAAGGATAATGCCGACGCCATACTCATTCACAGAGCATGTGAGTTATTTTATGTTTTTGATGTATGACTTAAACACAAATGAGATCATTGAAACGAGAAGAAAAGTAGCACCAGTATCGAAAAATAGCAGTTGCTTTCTATCCCGATACATTCCGAACTTCCCGCGCTAAGCGCTTTAAAAACTATCTTAGGTATATTGCAATGACTGAAAAAATGAAAAACCGTCTGACTATTGTTATTGGTTTACTATTCTTGGTTTATGGGGCGGTTCGCTTGGGTGTAAGTAGCCTCCTGCTACTACAACTAAATGGAGTCTTAGAATTTGCAGAGCTTCAAGCTGGGGTAGATGAAGTCAGAAAATTTATGGCGCTAGCACAAGAAAAAGCCCTAATATCCGCCACCACATTTGGTTACTTGAGCTACTTATGGTTAATGGGGGCGTTATTGGTGACGGGAGCAATTGGGTGCCTGAAAAAAAACAATATAGGTAAAATAAGCTTGTATGCTTTTCTGTCTCTCTAAGTGCTCTTGTTCATCAATTTCCAAACCATTAACCCTAAAGTTGTTCACCTTGTAATTTGCGGACTTTTACTGGCACTTTACACTTATTGTGTAAAGAAACCTTGCAAGACGTTGGATAATGAATGATACCAAAACCGATCTCTGCCCTTTGATGCCTTTTCTAGAGAAATTGGCAGCGTCCGCTTAGGAATATACAACGGACAGAATGACCTTCCGGTCAGGAGACAGCTTTGTTTTTGCTGTAGCACTGCCTTTTGATGGTTTTCTTGCAACGAAGGGTAACGGAACAATGATAGGTTTTTCTGTCAACGCTCCTGAAGAAGTGAATAATATTTACAGTAAAGCAGTTGAAATAGGCGGTAATTGTGCAGGTGAACCCAATACGCGTGGTCCTGTTTATTCCTGTTATGTAAGGGACTTGGACGACAACAAGCTATGCATTTATTACCGAGCCGAGAATTAATCATAATGGAGCAAAAGTGACAGAGATGGGAAAGAAGCTTCAAGTAAGAAGAGCAACACAAACGGATCATCCATTCATGTTTGAACAGTCCCCTATGCTTGCCAACGTTGCCAAATTGAGTTGGCATGAGCCAGACACGATTCAAACTATGCAGAGAAACTATATAACAGAAATACTAGCGAACAATTCGGTTCCCAACGAGACATTTATTGCACAACAAAATAATCAGCCGATAGGCTTTATACATGTTCGAACCCACAACGATGGAGTGTCAGGCGAGACGTGTGCAACAGTTCCATTACTGGCAGTAAGTGCGGAAAATCAAGGGACGGGTGTCGGAACCGTCTTAATCGAGACGGCCGAAAAATGGGCTAAAGGATTAGGTTACAGATTGATGCATTTGGAAGTATTTGCAAGTAATAAGAGCGCTATTAGCTTTTATTCTCAAACTGGCTTTCAGTCAGAAATTTTACATATGGTCAAAGAACTTTGAAGGAATAAAGCGCCTTCTTCATCAATATAGAACCGGTCATTCGGTTCAGGTTTGGATAGGTATCTGAATAAGGCGAGCAATAACATGCTATGTCAGGTTAAAAAAAACATTGCCTGTATTTCTCTCAGCTACAGCAGAAATGCGCGGTCATGAAAGAGAATAACAGTCTGACTTTAAATTATTAAAAAGGGAACTCAATTAAAAATGAAAAAATATGCATACACTGTCTTTACAGTACTTTATCTCATTAGTTTTGGCGCTGTTAGCGAAGAAATGCTGGCAAACAAACCTGCCCTACATGATTATTCTATTGGTGAAAAATGGGTTTGGAAATTTAAAGGTGTGGCATCGGATGGAGACATCAGAGCAAGTGGAATAGACGAAAAGGAAATCGTCAGTATCGAAAGTCAACTATTCTTAAAAAATGGTGACAGCAAGACTTTGTTGAGCAGTATTATTAACCCCAAAGACAGCAAGACCCCGAGATATAGCTGGCCTTTAAAAGTTGGAAAAAAATGGATATTTCAAGAAAGCTGGACAAGTCAAGACGGTACGACCGGGCAGAGCACCTTTAATGCAGAAGTAGTAGCTTTCAAGATGGAGACGGTTGAAGCCGGTTCATTTATGGCATACACGATAAAGTATGAGGGTACTGTTAGTAACTCTAGGGGGTATAGTGCCGAGACGAGTGAAACGATTGTATACGCACCAGCAGTCAAACAATTTATCAAACTTAGTCAGATTCAAGACGGCTATGTCTATAATGAAGAGCTCAAAGAATATAGTACCCCATAGGGGTACTTTTTACAGTGAATCAGTTGCAGTTGCTCTTTGTAGGTAACATTGGCCAATATAAGCAAATTAGCCGACAAGGTTTTCCTTTCCCCTTTAACTAGATGAACTACTTAGGGCGTTTTCAATGGAGGCAATGTTCGTTGGGTTGACATCGCTATTTCTGAATCAACCGTCCGCTTATGACCAAAATTAGAGGTAGGAAATCATATCGTTGACAGACCGATTATTGTCTAAAACAGTCCTCTGGTAACCCAATTGCGACGATCCGCTTATCGCTCAAAAGAGACTAAACCACAATAAATCGCTATGTCCGCTATCTTGAAGGTTATCTGCTAACTGTCCACCCAGTAAAGCCTCACTTTACCTCAGTGTTTAAGGACAGATGGCGGATAATGGCAGAAGGACGGAACCGCGGTGGGTTACCTTTGATGCATGACTATGGGGATTTCGCTGTTTTGATGGTGGCGTGATCTTGGTTTTTGCGTGGGTATTAAGTTTCTACTGGGTGTTTTTTTATTATTTCTCATTTCTTGATGTCGCTTTAAGCCCTTAAAACACGATTGTTTAATCTGTATTTTCCTAATTGGCTGTATTTAGGCACAACTGCACTCTTACCAAGCTGAGCGGTAATATTAATTTCCATTTCGCATACTCTCTATATCAATTGGGCGGTGCGCTAGGTTTGTATACCGCACCCCTAAGGCCTGTTATTTTAAGCGGTAAATGACACTCCCGACACATAAACGGTGCTGACGGTTCGTCCGTTTCTTGCGTTATTTCCTCATCCTCTGGCTCGGATACATGCAGTAATTGCCTAGACTGTTTGAGCTTAGCCTTGCTGCTCAACAGACCATAATGCCTGCTCCGGTGGAAACCACTGGGCAGTATATGCAGCATAAAGCGACGAATGAACTCGTCAGTGTCGACTTTCATCAGCTTGTGCATGTTGTTGCCTTTGCGCCGATAGTCTTTGTACTTGAAGTGAACATGTTCGTTGTCCATCTTTTGCAAACGACTATTAGCAATCGCCACTCGATGCGTATATCGAGAGAGGTAAGCTAACACAGCTTTAGGGCCAGCGAAGGGACGTTTAGCGTAGACGACCCATTCACGTTGTTGCTGAGCATGTGTCCACGATGAGAGCTTTATCGGATCGTCGAAGTGAGCGGTTTCTGCGAGTTTACCGAAGCACTGTAACTGCTCAGCTTCATACAACTGCCTCACCCCTTGCATATAGAGCCGTCTAAACAAGCGTGACAACACTCTAACCGGTAGGAAAAAGCCTTTTTTACGCGCCTTCCAACTGTGTTTATCGAGGCTAATTCCACCACCGAGCACAATGCAATGCACATGGGGATGATGCGTCATCGCAGACCCCCAAGTATGCAATACCATGGTGCTACCGATATCAAGAAGTTGCAATGCGGTATTACTTGCTGCACGGTAACCGTCATATGTTACAAGGCCGTCCCCTAATTTACCGGTGAGAAACTGCGCATTGCTATCTCTTGGACCTTGCCCAGATAAATACAGCATGTTTCCAATCTGAGTCGCTGGGCGGTAGAGTCCAGCGGGCTTTGGTGCAGTTGGTAACGTAAGATTCAACGACTTGAGCCTTTGTTCGGGAGATACCATAATTGAAACCTCGTAAATACGTTTAGCAAATTTCCCTTGTAGAGCCTGATACTCTTACACCGGAACCTTTTTCAGAGAAAATTTTTGCATTTAAGCGAGAGGGCATACCCATGTCATCGCCTTGGTGAACGGTTATTACCCCGCAGTGTGGCCAGTTTATATCCCTAAGATATCCTCCCAATGCAGCGGCAGCGGCCCCCGTCGCAGGATCTTCAAAAACGCCCCCGATTGGAAACGGATTCCGCGAATGAAATACCGTGTCACTCTCTGAATAAATCAGGCTAAAAGTCACCAAACCAGCACGTTTTGACAGGTCTGCCCCTTGCTTCTGGTCGTAATTCATCAGTGTTAACTTCTCTCTACTATTAAGAGTAAGAATGAGATGCGTTCCTCCTGCAAAAGCTATAGCTGGCGGGATCCGCGTATCCAAGTCTTCTTTGTTAAGCCCAAATAAAGTGAGGGTTTCCTGTAATAGGCTTGGATCTATTGATTGACTGTGGGTTGGGGGGGAAACAAATGATGCTCCCCAGTAGTGCTCTGAAACGAAACCTTCCACGCGAATTTCTGCATGATTAAGCGTAAGATCAAACTCTCCGGTCCCAATGGTTTTTGCGAGGACAGCGCCAAGCGCAATAGTGGCGTGCCCGCAGAAGTCAACTTCTACTTCTGGTGAAAAATAACGTACTTTCCATCCCTTGTTTACTGGGGTGGCAAATGCCGTTTCCGAGTAGCCAATCTGGGCGGCGAGGTTTTGCATAATATCTGGAGTTGGCATTGTCTCGCACAATACAACACCGGCTGGATTTCCACCCGATGAGCCGTTTGAAAATGCCGCTATGCGCTCAATATTCATGATACTTTCCTTCTATATTAGGTGTGTGACGAATGATTACCCAACAATTGAATCAAAGGAGGTGGACACCCCATTATTCAACAATAAAATTAAGAGTATAGGACAAATTAACGCTACCGACTAGTCGCTGTGACAGCTGTATTTGCGGGTGGTTTTGTAGTTACTCATTTGTGGTGTTGAAGAAATTTGCGGGATGTTTGTCGTTGAGGTGATTGAGTAAGCTGGCCTTTGGTACTGAAATCTGGATGGTGAGGTGCGAAGGGCCTTGCCTCAACATATGGCATGTTCAAGCATCATTGTGTTTTTCGTGTGTCATGCGTCGGTGACCGCCTCAGCAAAGTCAAAATTTCTTTGGATGGTGAAATCATCAAACAGGGGCGTTTGCTCTAAAGCTTCAAGTGGCGGTGCTCTAGTGTTGTTTCCAGTGATGGGTGAGCCTTGCTTGTCTAGATACGACAATATCTTGTGGATGATGGCAGGTTCAATTATGCAGGCAATTATCGTTACATTGTGCTTTTGGCATTTCTCACATTCAGTAATGTCTATGTTGAAGACCCGTTTTAATCTCTGTGCCCACGTCATCCCTCTGGCATGGTATGGCTTATCAGATTGACTATCTTCTTTATTTATAAGTTTTGGGCTATTTTTGCCTCGTTGTGAGGCCGTCACTTGGGCGCGAAGGTTGCTGTTAGGGGCGAATACGCCGTAAAAACGCGTAAGGTTGAGTCTAGGTGGTGGAATGAGAGCGGCTAGTTTGCCAATAAAGTCGGTAGGGTGAAAGAATACGTGTGTGGTGCCATCTCGATAGGGTGTCTTCAATTCATAGCGTATTTTTCCATGGTCGGTTATGCTCAAACGTTGCTCACTAATCGCTGGGCGGCTGATGTACCGGCATAGCCTTTCTAGTTTTTCAGGCTCGTCGGCATTGGCAAATACGCCTGCGTGTAGAGAAAATCCACTTGTATTGGCTACCTGACCATATTCGCCTTCATTGCTAGCCGGTAAGGTTTGCAGTGTAAATACTTTCTGGCCTTGCTGAGGGCCCATGGCAATGCGATAGCTAACAGATGCACCTTGTAGTTGCAGTAAACTATCTTCATCATCAACAGGTAAGTTGAGAAAACTGTTTTCCATATCACGCTCCACCAAGCCCACTTTCTCCAAATATTTGGCAATTCGTTGGCTAATGGTGTGAACTAGCTCCACCATGTCGCTATGGGACGGTGCTTTAATACGGGTAAATGTCGTGCCGCCCCATGGATTTTCACTTATTGCGCCTTCCAGAAACAGCATGTGGAAGTGGATGTTCAGATTAAGTGCGCTACCAAAGCGTTGGATTAGCGTCACCGCCCCCGTCTTAGCTTGTTTGTTAGTAAAGCCTGCTTTGTTCACAATGTGTGTGGAAATGGCGCGGTGAATAATTTGCATCACCTTGCCTAATTCGCGTGGATACCTTGCTAGTAACAATCGAAGCGGGATGGGTAAACTCAGCACCCATTGGCGAACTGGGTAGCTCTGAAGCACGTCATCAACCAACAAGGCTGCACTCTCGGCCATTCGCCGCGCTCCACAGCTAGGGCAAAATCCACGTCGCTTGCAGCTAAATGCAACCAACTTCTCATGTTTACAGTCACCACATACCCGCTAAGGCATGTTTACATAAATGCATTATTTATAAACATTAATTAGACCTCACATATCGCTGCGTTATATCCGGTTCTCTGAGTATGAATTTTAGTTTATGCTGTTTACTTTTCTGTCAGTTACACCAGTCACAAACTTAATTAAATAAAAAGTTCGAATTTAACATGAATAAATGGAGAAATTCACAAACTTAATTAAAACTCGGCTCGCGTCACATGAGGGGTTGCAAGGCTAAAGAGTCACAAACTTAATTACAGATCGACACCTGAACTAATCTCCTATTGCATTAAATAAGTGAACCATTTACTTCAGCCATGTTATGCCAGTGTAGACCTACAAAAAAGAATTATACTTCTAACATTGATTCAAGTTCCAACTTTGCGAATGCTAACTAAGAGGCATCTAGTAAACTAGGGGCGATTCACTTACCTATTTCAACCATGATAGCGACTTACATTAGCAAAAGGAATATTCATTTTACTATGTCGCTCTTCATGTAAAAAAGTACCCCTACAACACACTAATAAACAGTTCATAAATGCTTGTTTTCGCCAATCTGTTTAACATTAACCTATTTAAAGCAAGGGTCTAATGGGACTCAAAATGCGATATGCCACAAAATAGGATCATTAAGCTGGGATTAGATGGTGCCGTATATTGCGTTGAAACGTCACCGCTGACATTAACAAGGCGACTATTTTTCTAAAATTATGGGATGACGCTACTTAGCCCTCCTTTAAAATCGCCTATCAGTAAACGTCAATTATTTTAGCCTCATTGTGTCCTGATTTTTCATAATTAGTCGAACTGCTGCACTTCTATTTAGCTATATTTTGAACGAAATATTTCTTATTCCAACCGCTCACTATTTTTTAAAAGTTAGTCATTTACGCAATGTTTTTTGTCATATTTTGTACTGCAGCGCGTCTCGCAACATCCAGCAAAAGACGTCATCGACTTAACACCCAGGCGATGGAAAGTCATGTTCGCAGACAAGCGTCTTCGCTCAGATATAGAAAAAGTAAACACACCATGACAAATAAAGACATCAAAACAACGATAGACATCAGCCATTTATCCATTGACCAACTATATATACTCAATCAATAGGTATGTGAGCGCATCGATGAATTACAAAAGCAACAAGACGAAGCAGCGCTTGCGATGTTACGACCTGGCATGAAAGTACAATTTACTCATGATGGCACCACAGTCACTGGCACGCTACTAAAGAAAAACCGCAAAACGGTGTTGATTGCTAACAATAACGGTAAAACACAATACAAAGTACCGGCAGGAATAGTCAGACATGTTAGTGCTGCAAAATTAGATCTTAATCAAACAGTTGTAAAGAACGGTCTAAAATGATCGTGTATGGACTCTCCCTCATTTGCAAGTATTTTGTTCGATAACATTTGGGTATAACTGCCTACGTGTATTCGGTTTCTAAATGATACTTTAATTATTACGTATCGAACCTCTATGGGCTATTCGCACACCTGATCCCTATCGCTTACACGAGCTCATTAGGCTCCTCGATCATATTGGGTTTTTCAGGTGTCGGTCTTACCTGTTTGCCATCTCACACTATACTTTGCAACTTGCTTGAAACTTACTATTTACCTATATTTTAATCTACATTAAGCAGTCAAATTTGCTGCTAGGTTGGGTTGATATCGCTTATCGCCTGCTACCATAGCCCAGGCTATTCTGGCGATCTTATTGGCTAAAGCCACGGTGACTATATTGACATGCTTCGTCTTGAGCAACTTATTTAACCATTTGCTTAAATAGTCATTTTTATCCTTAGCGTGTCTTATTACGGCTCTTGCGCCATGTACTAATAATTTTCTCAAATAACCGTCGCCGCGCTTGCTTATCCCTAGTAATCTATCTTTGCCACCGGTGCTATGTTGTCGTGGTGTTAAGCCTAAAGAAGCTGCAAAATCACGACCCTTACGGTAGGCTTTACCATCACCTATAGCACTTGTTAATGCACTGGCACAAAGAATGCCTACGCCACGAACCTCAACGAGTTGTGATGCTACAGCGTCAGTTTCTACGTGCTGTTTAATTATCAAATTCAACTCATCAATTCTATTATCAATGTAAGATAAATCATCTGCCAATCCACTTAATAATTGACGAAATATCGCAGATAGATGGCTCTCAGCATCCACCAGCCAAGTAGGTATGGCTTCCCTTAGATTTTTAATACCTACTGGCGCAATGACACCATATTCGGCAACTAAGCCTCTAATATGGTTCACTTTGGCCGTTCGTTGTTGCATTAATTTTTCTCTTATCCTATGTGCGGATTGCACATCTTGTTGTTGAACCGTTTTAATTTGTACAAATCGCATGTTCGGTCGTGCCATCGCTTCGCAGATTGCTTCAGCATCAACAGCATCGTTCTTGTTGCTCTTCACATATGGCTTCACAAATTTAGGATGGATAAGCTTAACCGTAAACCCCCTCTTATTTAATTCACGCCCCCAGTAATGGGCAGAGCCACAGGCCTCCATTGCTATTACCGCTTCCTTAGGCACTTTCTTTTCTAAGGCATCAATCCACTTTTTACGGCTATATTTCCCTTTCCATTGTGTTTTTTCAAATCTATCTACACCATGTACATGAAAAATAGACTTTGCAATATCAACACCGACTCTAGTAATGTTAGCCATGCGGCTTCTCCTCGTTTGAATAATACTGGTTACTGTCAATTACCATTGTGGCCTAAAAAAGCCTATTAGTCAGGTTGAGGGGGAGTCCATCCCATTGCTTACGTTAGTGTGGAGTAAAAAGTAAACTATTACTGCATCACATTATATTTTTTAAGCACATCAACAAGTTTATCATGCGGTATCGCACGCGATGTATTACCGTTTTGACCTACCATGGTCTCTGCCGCAACCATTGCATTTATAATTGATTCTTCTACAGCGTTTACCGTTGCCTCAAATAGAGGAGTTATAAGATCATTCGGGAGTGTTTCAACAGTAGTATTTTCATCACGGTTAAATGCACCTTCGTTAGCGGTAGAAAATGCTAAGAAAATATCACCAGAGCCATTACTTCCACGACCACCAACAATACCCATACCAATGGTGATTCTTTGAGCTATTCGTTTAAGTTGATGAGGTAATAGTGGTGCATCTGTTGCAACGATGGCAATTATTGAACCATCCCCTTCTTGTCGTCGGGATGTGGGTGGGCCATTAAAAATGCTACTTTGCGTATCCTTTAGCTCACGACCTACTGGAACACCCGCAATGGTCAGGTTTTCTTTACTTCCGAAGTTTGCCTGTACAAAAACACCTAAAGTATACGATTTTTCTTTTATCGTAATAACCCTAGATGAAGTGCCAGAGCCACATTTAAAACCAAGGCAAATCATTCCAGTGCCGCCACCTATATTTCCTTCTGCTATAGCACCACCACTTGCATTGTTGATAGCCTCAAGAACATGCTTCTCTTTGACGTGAAAACCGTATATGTCATTTAGAAATCCATCATATGTTTCACCAACAACGGGGTACGTATACCACCAGTCTTCACCTTGATACCAATTCGTATCTACGTACCATTTAAGAACAGAATCGCGAACGACTCCAACGCTATTTGTGTTTGTTATCATAATCGGTGTTTCAAGAAAACCAGATTCAGTTATCCAAGTTGTTCCAGTCATTTCACCGTTACCATTAAAGCTATGCCAATTCGCATATACAGGACTAAATTTCTTACCTCTTGGAAAAATTGCTGTTACGCCTGTACGTATTGGACCTTCTCCAGCTGAACTGTCACCCTCACCTGAAATGATAGTGCTATAACCAACTTCAACGCCTTTTACATCTGTTATTGTATTGTATTTCCCTGTTTCACCAACGAAAGGAATACCTAAGTCTCTAGCTCTAACTTTTTTGGCATCAACTGGAAAAGAGGCTATTAGAAGAGATATAACAAGAAGAAAAAATTTCATTTTAAATCCGTTTTGAAGTGACAATGCATACAAATATAGCAGTCAAACAATAATTTGGATATAAACTAATAGTCAATAATAGAAATCGGAGATTGGTGTATAACTTCACTGTGAAGTTATAAAGAACGCCAGCAATGAGCCTAGGAGCGGTCATACGATTGGAAAAAACGCTACTGACTTCAATTCGCTCTAAGTTGCCCTTCAATTCATTTTTGCTACAGGCAAGAGACTGCAATCTTTGAGTTGTTGAGGTGCCTATAGAATTTTTGTCGATTGTACGGACTGGTCGAGCGCTTCAATTGAAAAGTGTACTTGCACTTCTAGCACCTGATAGCCGTTTTTTTCCAGCGCTGATTGTGATGCTTGGCACATATACTTAGTGTTAGGCTCAATTCTTATCAATATTTCGAAACCTAGAGCCTGAGAGAAAAGCGATAGCTCACCCCATTTTGAGATGTACGCTTCAAAGTGAGCTTGCTTAAACGCCCATAGTAGCAATTTTAAAATTGGTGTAATCTCTTCGAAAAATTCTCGGTTTGCAGGGATTGATGGCTGAGCCTGAGAGTAATAAACCGACACTGCTTGCAGTTTTTGCGATTGACGAAGGGTTTTGATGACATTATTGATGTTCATTGTCAGGCACCAAGGTGATGTAGACTGTTTCGTTGCGTTTCCCCAACGTCCCGCTCTTTAGCACTTTCGGCCCATCAAGATACAATGTGCCGTCATTTCTAAGCTTTTTTAAGTTGTTGTTTGCATCGTATGTTTGCTGTTCATAAGTGCCATCAGTTATTGCTTTTGGAATTGACAGCTTTAAATTTACTGCCATCAATAGCGATAATAGTGTCATTGTACCTATTCATTTGACGACACAGTACAACGAATATACGGCAGCTATTTTTAATGCCCTTTCCGTTATCTTTTCTGAAGTCTGCAATCTTCTTGAAATCAGGCTGCAAAAGCTCTAGCAACCACATCAACTCAACATTGCGGTGAGTTTCTTTTTCTAAACAACGTGATGACTGAGTTCGGTTTAAATAACCATAGATGTAAAGCTTGAGTATAGCCGCTGGATGATAAACAGGCCGACTGGTTAATTTAGCATTCACGCGCTCGAATCTAAGCGACGTCAAATCTAATCCGTTAACGAAGGCATCTATCACACGCACTGTATTTTCTTCGGTGATAAAGTCATCAAGCGCTTTTGGGAAGAGAGTTACTTGGATCGCTTGTTAAGAATGATTGATCATAAGAATGCGATACTCAGACCGAAACGTGATCAAAATGGGTTTTCACACAGCATGCGGTAATTGCGGACGTACACCATTCAAAATTAAATGAGTATTTTATCCATAAATTGAAGGTACAGGATTTTTTACACTACTTCTGCTTTGTTAAGGTAAGGAGACGTTCAAATGTTACTAGTTAATCAACCCTTAAACAGACGCATAATAACATTTTGCATCAAACTGATCTCGATGGAGGCTATTCGTTGATCTAAGCTGATGTTATTAACCGATCTCGATGGATGTTATTTTGCGATCTAAGCGGATGAAAATATGCTAACATACCACACAAAACTTCCACAATTCGACATTTCAACAAACCAACCTAGTCAAAAAGACAGCTGTCACAAGGAGTAGAAAATAGCTGTCATCCGTCTTATCCTCACAATAAAAGTGTCAGGATATTTTACACTTTAATAGTCTGAAATCGGACGGGTTGTTCTAGTTTTATGATTTTTATGGTTTTTTAATGATGGCATGATTTAAGCATGTGTTTAATAGTTATTGTTTTAAACACTTAAATTTAAAAAGGAACTCGTAGTATGAGCATCGTAAAAAAGCTTAAAAGTACAGCGGCGATTTTATTACTCGGCGTATCATTTGCCTCGAATTCAGCATTGATTTCCGTTACGGGAAGCGGTGATATATTAGCCACTAATCCTACTAGCGTAGCGTTTGACGTTCTTGAGAGTGACAATAAATTATTCGCTTTCAATGAGCTTCAATACATTACTATTTCAAACCTTTTAAATATAGACTTCGATATTAGTTCCTCTGGAGTTAGCCTAGTCGGTTTCTCTGGTTCTAGCTTTGGTAGTGGAACTCTTGGTGCTGGTACATATAGTAGTCACTTCATTCACTTTGATAGGGTGTCAAATGGTGTTATTGGTAGCTTAAATAATATTAGTTTCACTTTTAGCGGCAAAATCGTCGGATTAATCGTTAGTAAAAGCTATTTGAATGCTACCGATGGTATTTTTGGTCTAGCAACCACAACATACCCCACTGGTGCTTCGCGTCGCCTTGAAGATAGTGGTGATGAATTCTCATTTTCAGGTAATACATTGTTATTATCTAAGCTGAGAGTTGGTTCTGATGGGAACAACGACCAAATCCGTGTAATTACAGAAGTGCCTGCACCTTCTACCTTTTTTCTTATTATACTTGCTCTCGTTCCTCTAGTATTGAGAGCAAAAAAACGGAATATGTAACGCAAGACTAACTCGTCAGTGATTTCAGCGAGTTAGAAAACGATTTACAAATCGGTTAATATCGTAAAGATGTTAAGCGATTTTTTATTCTCAAACATCACCTATAACTTTCACATACTATCATTGTTGCAGTCCCTCAAATGGTCAAGTCATTTTGTCCACGGGTTTATAGTATTTCCAATACCTATATTCCGATTCATTTGGCGTCAATCCTCCGTTGTATGAATGCGGCCTACTTTCACTGTAATAACCAATAATATAATCATTGATACAGTGCTTCACTTCACTTCACTAAAACTGACGTAGCCTGTTGTTGGTATCCATTCCGTTTTTAAACTTCTAAAGAACCGTTTCATAGGACTGTTATCTCAACAATTACCGCACACTGTGCGTATTTCGTTTAAGCGGTTGTGTGGTTTCAATACTTTTTGTTTTATTTTCGTTTATTTGAGTTGTATCTATAGTAGCGCTAAAAAAATAAAGCTTACCTAGCGGTTAAAATCTGTTGCTTGGTTTGAAAGTAAGCTTTTTGTAATCCATCCCATAAAATCCAGAACAATAAAGAACCAACAAAAGAAAATAGAAACATTTCTGTGTGAAAAACACCGTTTTGAGTAGCCCAACGGGTTAACACGTAATACAGATAGAAAAAACTCATATGCACCAAAAAAATGGTAAATGTCGCATTTGCTATAGTCTTAAGTAAGGAAGCTACAATATTGGGCATTAACACCCTAGGGTTAACAATAAATAAGCTCGTTACGGTAGAAAAAATAATATAAGGGACCAGACCTTGATGTTGATAAAAAACGAAAGGTAGTAAAAACTCATGGGGAATAACACAAATAGTCGAAATCAAAAGAAATAATAACATCGATACTACATTATTATATGCCTCAGGTAGTGTTATTTTGCACGCATAAATGAGCCAGCCAAGCACCAAACACCATAAATAAGAAAATGGCAACCTTGCTTCAACTGTCGCTATCCCGTAAAACTGTAAAACATACGTCATTGGAAGTAGACCAGCGGCAATAACAAAACTGAGCAGTGAAAAATTCATAATATTTTCTTGGATATAATTAGAAGGCTTGAAAACTAACATGAAAAAAATGATTATTAAGGTGGCTTGTAAAATCATCTGTGGGTACCAAGTTGGCAGCCATGGAATATCGTCTGTTTTTACCCAATTATTGAAAAATAGCAACTCGTCCAGTGGCGCTTTTTGGTGTAATAAAAAATAGCCGCAAGAAATTAGAAAACAAGGAATGGCTATTTTCATTGCAAATTTGAAAAAATAAACTACCAGTTGATTATTTGATTTACCCACAGAAAACTTAAGTAAATTAAAGCCAGAAATAAAAAGTAAAACTAGCATGCCGCCAGACAGCTTAATAGACACAGAAGCATGATTAGCAACCACCAACAAAATAGCCAGCGCCCTAGCGATATATTGCCCATCAATATAGGTTAATTTAAAAGCGGTTTTCATATTTCATTTCTTCGAGTGCTTTTATTGGCAATTGATGCCAATTTGTCGGCAATACACCACCTAAATAATCTTCTATCTCCAACGACAATTGTACGTAACACAATGAGTCACCACCTAATAAAACAAACGTCGTGCTATCAGCTATTTTTTCTTCAGGAAAATGATAAAGATAGAGTTCGAGTATAGAATTATATTGTTTGTTTTTTAAGCCTAAGTTTTCTTTAATCGCTTTAAAAAAATTGGCAAGAAACCAACGGATTACATCTTGCCATTTTACCTGATTAATGTCTTTTTTTACCTGATTATAATCAACCTTCTCATTTGCAAGTTGCGGGAAGTAATCAAACTCTTTAGCGATAATGTAATTTTTGGGTAGCTTAAGGTATTCGGCAACTAACTGCACTATTTGATTAGAACTTGACTGTTCTGAGGCAAGGAAAGCAATCAGAATATATTCTTTATCATTGCTAACTATTGCAGTACTGTGCCCTTGGGTTTTTAACCATGAAGATACGTCATCTAAATTGACTCTAATCCCCATTGGCTTTACAAAACGTGATACTCTGCCAGTAATTTGATAAATATTAACATCGATTTTTAATGCAATATCGCCAGTCTTTAGATGAGGCAGTTCAGTTTTTTCCGCCAAATCATTCACATGCGAAGCGTAACCTATCATCACATTGGGGCCCTTATAAATTAGTTCTCCTTCCACGTTATTTTGAGTAATAACTTCCCCGTTGTTACTTTGTAAAAAGAGCTCACCGCCAGGCACCGCTTTACCTATCGCTTGAGGATAGCGCCAAGCTAAGTCAGGAGGCAAATACGAAATTCTAGGGGCGGCTTCGGTTTGTCCATACATTACCCAAAAATCAATGTCAAACTCGCGTCCATTGTTAACAAATTCTTTAACAAGATCAGGATGTAGCTTGCCTCCCGCTTGCGTAAGATAACGTAACGATGGGTAAGGCTTGAATGAAAAGTTTTCAGCCTTGAAGGTTTCAAAATGATGAGGCACCCCTGAAAAGCTAGTCACTTGATATTGTCTGACTTGCGCCCAAAAAGCAGTAGAAAGAGAATTCTCTTGGGTTAAAACAATGCTTGCTCCAGCGCACAGATGCGTATTTATGATGGATAATCCATAGGAATAATTAAATTTTAATGAAGTTATTGCCCTATCTGATTGAGAAATAGATAAGTAGGAGATGATACTTTGGGTGTTGGATGCAATGTTATTGTGAGATAATTTAACGAGTTTTGGGGTACCTGTTGAGCCTGATGTACTTAATAATAAAGCTAATTCTTGGTGCAGGCTATATGGGATTGCATTGATATGTTGTATGCTAATTTTCCCACAAGTATTAATAAATAAGTTTGGTCGGTACTTGTCGTTTAATGCCTCGTTTTGCGAAGCGTTTTCGGGGTTCAATAAAAGGGTGGGGCAATGGTTTTGTATGCATGCCACATAAGTTGCTATCGATAATATCGAGTTATCTACTTCAATAAATACTAGTTTTCGCGCGGTGCCTTTTAGGGACAACTCCTCTGCTATCTCGTTTGCTTGAGATTGAAGTTGAGCATATGTAACTTCCTGGCTGTGCTCGATTAAGCAAACATTATCGCCATACTGGATTAGGTTTGCGAATAGATTGAGCTTCATTGTTTTCTATGTGGTAAATAAGCTTGAAACGGATAGGTGACATCAACTAAGCAATATTCTCCTTTGCCCTTAGTAGAAACATTATCGACATCTATCACCTCATCTTTTTCTTTTAATGGGCGTGCACAAAGATACAAACCCAAAAAGCCAGCCCCTCGTGTAACCCACCCGCGTTTTTTCAAATGCATACTACCCTTTTACTTTTTACCAACCTAATGACAGTGTATACTTTGCTTCCGTATATACAGACTCTTTATGGCTGGCCACATAAAATGTTGCAGCAAAATCAACACCTATTGGTTTCTTTTTGTAATAACGAAAATTTGATTAGGTTAGCAATGTGTAAGAAAAAAATCAATTAGGGTGACGCCAAAAAATGCTTCAAGCTTTTTAAGATTAAAAAGCTACCTTTATTTGAGTAAAAAGTTGAAGCGGCGATGACTGGTTTAGGCTCGGAAAAGCCAGTTTAGAGAGCTATTTTCCAACCAGTATTAGATTTATCGATAGAAACCAGAAAAGGCACTTACCAACCTCATATATGGTCTCCTCCCGTATTGCAAGGTTTTTCATTTTGATAACAGGGACAGGATTGCTGTCATATATACGGTCTTTAATTAGCCTTAAGACTATGACCTTGATGTAAATCGCGCATATTGTCCTTATCAGAATGTCAGTTTTTATAACTGCTGAGGTTGTCAGGTTTTCAATATGCCGGTTTGACCTGTTGTGTCATCTTTATGTAAAACCAACGCAATTCGTGGTGAGTATTCCTACTTCTGTTTTCTTCTTACCTTTCTAAATCTCTATGCTGCTGAATACTCCGTCTCATTAACGGTAATTGCCCATGCCATACGAGCCATTTTGTTAGCATAAGCAACGCATGCACGATTGTGGCCTCGAGTTTTCACTAAATTATTTATCCAACAACTATGCTTATCATCCTTCTTTTTAGCCCGCGACACGACCGCCTTCGCCCCTTGAACCAGTAAACATCGTAAATAGCGGTTCCCGCGCTTACTAATGCCCAATAGTACATCTTTGCCGCCGCTACTATGTTGTTTTGGCACCAGCCCTAAAGATGCTGATACATCTCTGCCCTTGCGATAAGCACTGCCATTGCCGACCAAAAATGCTTTAACACGCTGTGGCGGAATAAGCTTGACCGCATGACCACAACGC
Source organism: Glaciecola sp. (assembly GCA_965660625.1). Classification (GTDB taxonomy): domain Bacteria; phylum Pseudomonadota; class Gammaproteobacteria; order Enterobacterales; family Alteromonadaceae; genus Glaciecola. The sequence continues at coordinate 102,385 of CBFIAR010000013.1, forward strand.
TCAATCTCACGTGCCCAATAATGGGCAGTGGCGCATGCTTCTATAGCAACAACACACTTAGGCATGTTGCTGAAAAATGTGAGCACACCTGGTCGCTTCAACAC
>CBFIAR010000014.1:0-93002 GCA_965660625.1 Glaciecola sp.
GGTATGTGCGTCAATACTTGCTTTATGCAACAGCCATGCACGACGCCAGTTCGTCGATGTGATATCGCACTTCCCGCAAGAGGTGGAGTACGTATTAGAAAGGTATGAGGCAATATGGGTCAACGAGCATGAAATCATAGAACAATCGCTCAGCCCTAGACAAAGACTCGCCTACCATAAACAACACTCGCTGCCCGTGCTGGCAGAAATAAAACAGTGGGGGGAAACCAAGCTACATAGCGAGGAAGTCGAAGACAACAGCGCCTTAGGCAAAGCCGTACGCTACTTCATTAAACACTATGAAGGACTGAGCTGTTTCTGCCGAATAGAAAATGCAAAGCTAGACAATAACGCCATTGAAGCGATGCTGAAAATAGTCGTGCGAGACAGAAAAAACGCGATGTTCCACCGCAATCAAACCGGGGCAACTATAGGCGATATCGTTACCTCACTGATTGCCACCGCGAGTGAAGCGCAAATCAATGTGTTCGAGTATTTTATACTGCTACAACAAGAAAAAGAGGCGGTTAAAGCCAACCCAGCCGACTACCTACCGTGGAATTACACTGAAAGTAGGTAAGCTACACACCCGCAAAAACCCTTTGATGTAGGCCTAACGGCCTATGTCAATGCTATGCTGCCGTAAGCTCACAATTGTGCAATTGATGATACGCTGGACGCTATCTAATCATCCCAAGTTGAATTTGGCTTACTATCAGCTACTATTAATCAACTCTTTACCTGCCAACTTCCGTCAGCCTGACGGCATGCCGTGCCATATATTTGCTCTGTTTTCCCACCTATGCTTGCCTCCAGAGTATATTCACGACAAGGACCTTCTGGCTCCTCATAAGTGTGAGTCGGAACAACACGATATTGATACCCCGTGTCTGGATTTTTCCAGCGTGTTTCTACACCAGTCCGGACTGTTTCAAGGGAGTGGCTTACTTTTAAGCGATCAGTTTTGTCCATACTCCTGCCCACATTTCCTCCAATGGTAGTCCCGATCATTGCCCCAATAACTGTTGCCGTTGTTTGTCCACTACCACTGCCGACTTGGTGCCCGAGTACTCCTCCTAATATGCCTCCAATAATCATTCCTCCCGCCTCATTCTCGCCTCTGGGGCTTGCGCAAGCGCAAAGTAACAGTAAAGATGATAACAAAAAGTAGACCGGTATTCTTTTCATGATGCTAAACATTCTAAACCTCATTTTGTTTTTTAATTATGTTTATAATTTGTACAATTAAAGTAGCGTAAAACAAGGTATAGTTTTTGACCTCGGTCAACATTATCTGTGTTCCAAGCATAATGACTCTCATTGATTGCTTGTTTACGAAAGTGGAATATTTTATATGAATTTATTTGGTAGTCTGAAGAGAAGAAACAACTCTCTGTTGCTTGTTTATATTTTATTTTTCATCACGGTATGGGCAAATTCAATAATCGGCACTACCGACATGGCAAATTGGATTATTGAAAATACGCTTACGGTACTGTCACTGATTTTTTTATTCAGCACTTACCAATCCTTCCGTTTCAACAGCTTTAGTTATCTGTTGCTTTGCCTCTTTTTATGCATGCACGTATACGGTTCAAAATATTCCTATGCCGCTAACCCACTGGGGTTTTACTTTCAGGAATTATTTAATTCGCCTCGAAATCAATATGATCGTGTTGTACATTTTAGCTTCGGACTCTTGCTCTTCTACCCGATGTGGGAATGTTTTTCAAAATGGAAGAAATACCCTAAGAACATTGCACTCTTCTTACCTATGCTGTTGGTAGTTTTCGTTGGCGCAATTTATGAAATCATAGAATGGCTGGTTGCTGACATTTTCTTTACTGAGCAAGGCATTTCATATTTAGGTACGCAAGGCGATATATGGGATGCTCAAAAGGATATGGCTATTGCATTTGCGGGCGTATGTATAGCAACGTTATTATTTTATTTTTATAGTTTGTCTAATGGGAAGTTGTTAAATAAAAATTAACGAAAACCATCTGTTGAGTGTCTTAGCCTTTTCGCAGGGTCCAACCAATCGCAAATAATGCCCAACCATCAAAAAGTAGGCTAATGCCTACATATAGCCCGACCAGATATAAGGAGGTGCTTGGCCAACCTGCCAAAAATAAAGTTGCTAAGAGAAGCGACATAAAACCATTGAAGGCCATCCAAAACCAACCCTTAACTGGGTGAATCGCATTTGCCAAGATAAAACTGTTAAAGGCATCAACTAGAAGATAAATGGCCAGCAAAAGAGCCAATGCTTCGATACTAGGCATGGGGTATATAAGCATCAAAACACTGACGGCAATCAGTAGTGTCGATTTAATCCAATTTGTTACGCCTTTTCGATCGTAGCGAAAAGTGTGAATTCCCCACATGACGCCGCCAAGAAACAACAGCCAAGCAATGAAAACGACAGTGCCTAGCGACATCACAATGGGCACGATTATTCCCGCCGTCCCCATTAGAATAAACAATATTCCCACAAGCAAAGTATGTAAGCCGAATTTACCGCGAAGTTCTTCATTTATGTTGGGTAGAGTACTCATAATTAATCCTTAACTAATTTTGTAGACAGACCATTCAACAAGATACTGGCTATCTAAAGTATAGGACTAACATAACTTTGCGTTAATGCTAGCGACATTGGGGGTTTCCCTTACTACCATGTGGTATTCCTCAATAGCAGTAAATGAGAAAAGAGCAATTTATATTTAAATTTAAAGAACACTCGGGATGCTTTCGACTATGGTTATGAGTAACAAAAAAGTGGTTACTTACAGAATAATTCTAACAAGTCGTGCAGCTCTGTGTCGATTATATGCTCTTTAACACGGGACTCAAATGAGCTTAATGTCGGCCTATTATTGCGAATTCCAGCCATTTTATTGGCCTCTCCTTGGCTGAGAGCTTTTGTAGCTAGGACGCCCAGCCTGATCCCCAGCATACGATCCTGAGCTGAGGGGTTCCCGCCTCGCTGGATATGGCCAAGCTTAGCTATTCGTAAATCGATGTTAGTGTTTACGTTCCGTATTTTCGCAGCAACATTTTCAACACAAACCTCATCTCCCTCAGCAACCACCACAATAAAAGCATCTTCGCTAATGTAATTCTTAATTTTTTCTAAAAGATAGGTGAAATCTTGGGCACTTTCAGGGATAAGTATGGAGTCTGCACCACAACTCAGGCCTGAATAAATACTGATATAACCAGAATCGCGTCCCATCACCTCAACTAAAAACACTCGATTATGAGATTCCGCAGTATCCCTAATATTATCAATACATTTTATTGCTGTATTGACCGCTGAATCAAACCCGAGCGTATAATCAGTGCCCGCGATGTCGTTATCTATTGTACCGGGGATGCCAATAAAGGGAGTCTTGCTGATATTTGATAGCGATAACATTCCTCGAAAAGTACCATCACCACCGATAGCAATAAGCGCATCAAGGTTATTGTCTTTAATTGTTTGCATAGACTTTTCTTGTCCCAGCTTAGACTTGAAACGTTCACTACGGGCAGTTTTAAGAATAGTGCCTCCTAGATGCATTTGTTTTTGCAATTGCTGAGAATGAAGCGGTATTAGATCATCGTCAATCAAACCCTCAAACCCTCGGCGTATGCCGCTGACTTTGATGCCGAGCGTCTCGGCGGTTTTAACCACCGCAAATAACGCAGCATTCATACCAGGAGCGTCACCGCCTGAAGTAAAAACACCTATATGCTGTATTTTGCTCACAATAATCCTCTAAATAACGGAAGTACATAAGATTTCACACAGCGCAATAATGACATAAAAAAATGCTGTGTAAATAAATTACCAATATCAACTGTGGTAGTTGAATTATAAACCAATAGGCATATAGTTCAGCAAATAAGCTTGCGCATTTATAAAAGATTGGGGACGGGATTACTAGACGATGAAATATAGAAATCACTTATTTTCTTTGAGAATGGGTCATGCACTTAAAGAGTCTCTAAATGACATTCCTTATAAAGGCAAAGCATTCTCTAAAGATTTATTAGCCGGTTTAACCGTTGGTATCATTGCCATTCCATTAGCAATGGCACTCGCCATCGCCATTGGTGTCGCACCTCAGTACGGACTATATACCGCTATTATTGCAGGTTTTATTATCCCGCTTACCGGCGGTTCCCGTTTTAGTGTATCGGGCCCTACCGCTGCATTTGTGGTTATCTTATACCCAATCGTTCATCAATATGGGCTGTCTGGTTTGCTTCTTGCCAGTATATTGTCTGGCATTATTCTGATCATCATGGCTGTATTGCGGCTAGGACGATATATTCAATACATACCGGAGTCAGTAACCTTAGGCTTCACCGGCGGCATTGCCATAGTAATAGCCATACTGCAAATGAAAGGTTTTTTCGGCTTAAAGATAAGCGAGATGCCGGAAAGCTTTGCTGGCAAAGTTGTTGCCTTAATTAATACGATACCAGAGGTTTCATTACCGACACTACTGGTCGGAATGAGCACCATTGTAGTATTTCACTTGTGGTCTAAGATGAAGCTGGCGGTACCAGCGCATCTGCCTGCTATTGTCGTCGCCAGTGTTATGACATTAATACTAAACCAGCAAGGTTTTGAGGTGGACACTATTGGTTCTACCTTTAGCTTTACACTTTCTGATGGCTCATTGGGAGCGGGTATCCCATCAATGCTGCCTGACTTTCAATGGCCTTGGCTGCGCTCCCAAGACGGCGAACTGCCATTGGTGCTGAGCTGGCAATTAGCAAGTGACTTGTTGTCTGCCGCTTTTGCAATTGCCATGCTCGGGGCTATAGAGTCGTTACTATGCGCAGTTGTACTCGACGGCATGTCAGGGAAAAAACACAGTGCTAACAGCGAATTACTCGGTCAAGGTATTGGCAACATAGTGACACCATTTTTTGGTGGTATCACGGCTACTGCCGCAATTGCGCGCTCTGCAGCAAACTATAAGGCAGGCGCAGTAAGTCCTATCGCCGCCATGATACATGCATTCGTAGTATTAATATCCTTGCTATCACTCACCTCAATTTTGGCATATATCCCAATGGCGGGTATGTCGGCTTTGTTGATAATGGTGGCTTGGAATATGAGTGAAGCTCCAAAAATCATCCATCTACTTAAGAAAGCCCCGGCTAGTGAAGTGCTGGTATTGGTAGTGTGTTTGTCATTGACCATTTTATTCGATATGGTAATCGCCATAAGCGTTGGAGTCATTCTGGCGTCGCTTTTGTTTATGAAACAAGTAGCGGACATGACGAAAGTGCAAGACATAAGTGAGCAGAAAAAACATGTAAATGTTGATTTACCACCTCGTTGGAAGGTATTCAAAATCAATGGACCGCTTTTTTTTGCAGCCGCCGACACGGTCTTTGTTGAACTTGCACATCTAAGCGAAGAGCAAGAAGGTGTAGTGTTGTATTTTGACGGTGTCTCTATTTTAGATTCTGGTGGCGTTGCCGCACTGTATAAATTTATTGAAAAGTGTAAGAACAATAATACTCGAGTATTACTCGCTGATTTTCAATTCCAGCCGCTCAAAACATTAGCAAAGGCAGGGTTTAGGCCAGACGGTATCTATTGCGCCGCCTACTCTACTCTCGCAGATGCATTAGATGATGTAGTAAATGAGACCAAACAATTAAGCTAAGCTAAAAAGCTTGGTTAAATTTATGTTTTACTGGATCTCCATAATTCATACACCACCATGCATTTATCTAGCGCTTTGTGAAATTGATGCTGCAGGCTCTCATCTAAGGACTTCTGTTTACGACTTCTATCCATTGTGTTCTGAATAACTTGGCGGCTTTCTTTATCTAAACCCTCTATCCAATGACTGTCGGCTGACGCTAAATCAAGCAAATCGCGACCGGCGTGATTTCTATTGCTAATATGCCACCAGTGATCAACGGCTCTGCCTAATACTACGTAAGCAAATTGGCTGTCTTGAACCGGGCCAAAAGTAGCGGTTTTAAGACCGTTGTTGATCGAAGCTATTTTTAATGCTGGTAAAAGTAACTTCCCCCCATAGTAGTAGCTTCCCGCAGCCCCGAGTAAACCTCCTACGAGAGCGCCTGTTCCAAAAGAAGTACCGAAAGTCAAAGCATCTAAGCCTACACCGCTTATTGCGCCCGCTCCAAACCCCGCCGTGGCTAGGTATCGACGACTTACCGCCCAGTGCTGCCGACTATCTGCGGAAAATAAATCGTGTTCGCTGTGCCATTCAAGTTCGGCTTCTTGTCTGCGAATGCGCTTGTGTTGATATAAATGTTCAATGTCGACACGAAGCGTTCGTTCACGTTCACGTTGATGCTGGTACCAGTTTGTACGCAGTTGTTCAGCTAGCTTATTGTCGTTTTCATGAATCGACTCACCATTCATCAACGTACGCTTTTCTTGAAAGGACATCATGTCAGTCAACGCTTTGGCTATTATGGCAGCCGATTGACTTTGTCTTTGCTGACGCTGCCTAGATAGATAATATGTGGCTTTATCCATCGTTTGTTCCCAGTCAGGTTCAAGCTGACCAAAAGCTCGTAAAAGGCTTAAATGCTGCTTAAATGGAGCGTGAACGGCATCAAACTTGCGCACGACTTGAAAGAACTGCCCTAAGGCGGCCTGCCATGTATCGCTATAGTCTTCAGAGCCAATAGTATTGATCAAGGCCAAGCTAGGGCGACCGCTCCAACGTAAGATAGTCATTTCAGCCTCATGCTCTGCGCTATAAGGTACGGAACCATCTACGACATAGATAATACCCGCGCCTTCAATAAGCGGTGTAAGCAACTCACATTCGTCAGCAAAGCGCTTATCGTCTTTATGTTGAATCACAAAAGCGTTTAACGTTTCGCTGTGATCCGAAGCAGAAACACTGTGAGCCTTAAGCCACTCCAGAACACGTCTCGGCCTTTGAAAACCGGGAGTATCGATTAATGTATATAGCGTTTCACCATCAACACGCAACGGATAAGAATGACTTGCACGTGTCGTTCCTGGCTCTAGTGCGATCGCGATTGCATCATTTTGAGAAAGCGTAGCCACTATGCTCGACTTACCCTTGTTAGGATGACCTACAACAGCAAAATTGGGGGAATTTTTCATGCTTTTGGTCCTGCTCGAGTAAAGTGACTATCATCACTTGAATTTATAACACTCACACTCACAAATTGGCTTTGCATACGGCCAGCAAACCTCAGCCATTGTTGTATGTGATGCTGCTCTGGTTCACGAGAAATATTGCTCGCCAGAGGCACTAAAACTATATGTGCTCCTTCAGGCCATAGCTCTTTTGCTCTAGTTATAAAATCTTCTAGTTCTCCGGTTGGAGGTTCCCAGCAGCGAGTAGCTAAGAGAACACAGCGCTTGGCTTCTCTCACAAGTTGCTCTGCGACTTTTTCTAAGGTTTTCTCATCTTCTTCTAAGGTGCTTCGGCCACCTACCTTCGCCTGAATACGTTTCGCCTCAGTGAGCAATGTTGGCAGTTCTGATTCGCCCGCGCCTGCCCAAGTCAAAATAATACTGGATTTTGGCAATGGAGTGAGCGATTGTTGATTAGTGAGATTAGGAAAATCAGAAGCATCGTTGTGGTCATTTCCCGTTTCTAGTATTTCGGTTTCCATACGATACCTTAGTGCACTCATCGCCGGATGATTCAACAGCAACTGGCGCGCCTTACGCTTTATCAAGATTCCAGCTAATACATAGAAAATTAAGCGAGGAAGCAGTGTCCAGGTAATCCATAACATGGTAATAAATGGCCACCACTGCCCCCATAAACTGGGGTTTGTATTTTCTTGTTCTAGGCTAGCCCGAAAAAAACGAGTTGCTTCAACTAGATCCATTTCGGGTGCAGCAGCGGGCCAAAGCCAAGCCCAAGGCGCTGCAATTGCTGCAATCATCGCATGGTATGAACTCGCACCGGTCTCTAGTGTGGTACTCCAACCAAACGCTAGATCTTGAAGCAGTACCATTACCAACAAGGTTATTAAACCTCCCAAGGCAAAGCATAGGCCACCTAATTGTGCAGCCCGCGCCATCAGCACAGGCTGAAGCCCCGTTAAAACCGACGACTGCGAATTTTTTCTAAAACGCTTGATGACAGAATGCCACGGCCGCCAGCCTACTAATGACTGAGCAGTTGTAAACACCGCTAGCAAAAGCTGAAAAGCAACAAAGGCAATGATAACAGTGACATTAATACGCTGGCCACCATCAAAAAACAGCAGGCCTAACATGCTAAAAATACCAAATAAGGCACCTATGACCAAAAAGCTCGTGTTAACACACTTCCAGAACCGAAGCGTTTGGGTTAATTGTTCACGCCCAATCTCTGCGCCGCTAAAACGGTTTATATAGGCAATCCATCGCTTTGGTGTAGCTTCTACGGATTGCTCTTTGCAGGTTAGCGCGAATTTCCGATCGCGTCTGTGCAGGAATACAGATGCCTGGCCCTTATCTCTTTGGGCGCAGGCATCAAAATCCAGCAGCAGGCGAAGAGAGCAATCTGTCATTAGTGGTTCCGGTGATTTAGTTGGCATTCGCGGGAAGAGAAGAATAAACGATGTACTTGCTGTATTCAACCGATGGTGCTTTGGTCTCGGCTCGTGCATGATATCATCGACGAGCTAAAGCGTTGTTTAAAACATTTTATCAATGAACCCTTACCGCCTTTCTGGTATCTGAAAAGCTGGGCTTTGCATTGACTGCCGCAGATATCCACGAAGGAATCCGGCGTCTTTCTATTGGGCTTTGCCATTCAACATACATCCTCTAGTTTTTAATTGAAAACCGTTTTTAACATTGGCAACAGTATGGAGATTTCTTTAATTCTGACGATTGCTTTGACATAACTCATGAAATTGACGCCTTTAACGTGATGTTGATTTGGGAAGTAAGTGATAAACTCATGCCATTTGCTGATTATATGATATGACAGAACATGTTAATTTCTACAACGTGTGTGTATTAGGACTTAGGTTATATACCGATGATTGAAGATATCTGCAGAGAGTTCAAGGATATCATGTAGTTATGAGAGCCAGCACCTTAGCCCTTATTGCTACAGAACGTCGGCTGTATTTTTTCTGCCCCTTATTGATTAATTGAGAACATAAAACGCCAATGGAATATATCTACCTATTACTTGCCTTTACTTTCGGGTTTGCCTTTAAGTTGATGAGCTTACCTCCCTTAATTGGTTATCTCATCGCTGGTTTTACGTTAAACGCTTGGGGAATCGAAAATAATAGTAGCCTGCAAGACATCGCTGAACTCGGCATAACAATTATGCTCTTTACTATTGGCCTAAAGCTAAACGTTCAAGATTTACTGAAACGCGAAATATGGTTAAGTAGCATATTACATACTACTGTGTGGATCGTATTTATTAGCTCAGTATTTTTGCTTTTGAGCTTGATCGGTTTGCCTTATTTTACTGATTTGTCGCCCGCAACAGCAGCTTTAATTGGCTTTGCATTTAGCTTTAGCTCAACCGTCTGTGTAGTAAAAATATTAGAAGAAAGCGGTGAAAGTCGAACTCGACACGGTAAAGTTGCTATTGGCATTTTGGTAATGCAAGATATTTTCGCCGTTCTATTTATGGTTGTGGCATCAGGCAAGATACCTTCACCCTGGGCATTAATGCTCTTTTTACTCATTCCAGTCGTGCCGCTTCTACATAAAATATTAAACAAATCCGGGCATGGTGAATTACTGCCATTGTCTGGTTTTATTTTAGCATTGGGTGGTTATCAGCTATTCGAACTTGTTGGCATTAAAGGTGATTTGGGAGCACTTATATTCGGCGTATTGATTGCAGGTCACTCAAAAGCAAATGAGTTGTCAAAGGCACTGTTGAGTTTTAAAGACTTATTTCTGATCGGCTTTTTCCTGACCATTGGTTTAACAGCCCTTCCAACCATAGAAATTACCGCTATTGCATTGCTCATCACCCTATTGCTCCCAATTAAATTCTACCTATTCTTTATATTTCTGACCAAATTTCGACTCAGAGCGCGAACGTCTTTTTTGTCTAGTTTAGTGATGTCTAACTACAGTGAGTTCGGGCTTATCGTGGCAGCAGTTGCAGTAAGCATAGGACTTTTAGACAGCATTTGGTTAGTTATTATGGCGCTTAGCGTTTCCTTTTCTTTTGTTTTCACAAGTGCAATGTACAAAAGTTCACACAAAAGATATAACCGTCATAAAGAACAATTAAAAAAGTTTCAATCGCACATTCCTTTAAAGGAAGACATTTATCCAGAACTACTAGACACAAAAGTGCTAGTAATCGGAATGGGAAGGGTTGGCAAAGGTGCTTTTGAGACCTTAGCAAAATTGATGGAAAAAGGCGTTACTGGTATGGACGCAGATTTAGATAAAGTAAGTTCATTAAGAGAACAAAATTACCGAGCGATTCTCGGAGATGGTGAAAATATAGACCTTTGGGAAAATGTAGACATCAGCAAGATTGAATTAATTCTGTTGGCTCTGCCGTCTATTGAGGACTCGTCAAATATCACTAATCAGCTGAGGACCGCCGCTTATTCTGGCAAGATTGCTGCGATCGCCAGATATGAAGATGAAGTTCAACCATTATTGGACGCAGGGGTAGACAAAGTCTTCAACTTTTTTGCCGAAGCTGGCCTAGGCTTTGCAGAAGAAAGCTTTGAAATGCTCAGCCATACCGCTGATTAATTCGAATTAATCAGCGGGAGCATTGCTTAAAATCCTCAGCTTAATGCAAATCATTCTCTTTACTATCATACTGAATTTTAAAGGTTATTTCTTACTCACATTGATATTGCACAAAACCTAGCTATAATAGTTTTGAATCAAAAACATCCTGTTCAGCTGAATTCAGGAAAAGAGGCAACGAAATGAAAGGTAAACCCGAAGTAATCAAAGTACTTAATGAAGTACTTACCATTGAACTCACCTCAATAAACCAATATTTTTTGCATGCTCGTATGTATAAAAACTGGGGATTTGAAGCGCTCAATCAGACATGCTATAAAAAATCAATCAAAGATATGAAACAAGCAGATCAGCTAATCGCTCGTATCTTATTTCTTAAAGGGCTACCTAATTTGCAAATGCTCGGCAAAATTAACATAGGTGAAGAACCTGTTGAAATGCTCAAATGTGATGCTGATTTTCAAACTAAACAAATACCTCAGATGAAAGATGCGATAGCGCTCTGTGAAGCACATTTAGATTTCGTATCTCGGGATTTGTTATCGAGTATTCTTGACTATGAAGAAGACCATTACGATTGGTTGGATACGCAAGCATATCAAATTGAACAGTTGGGAATTCAAAATTACCTTCAATCTCAAGTAGAGGAAAATTAACATGCAAGGCAATAAGAATGTGATTGATGGGCTAAATACCCTACTTGGTTATGAATTAGCTGCAATGGATCAGTACTTTGTGCATTCACAAATGTATCTTGATTGGGGTTTACATAAATTATATGAGCGTATTAACCATGAGTTTGATGATGAAAAAGGTCACGCGACTAAGCTTATAGAACGTATGTTATTTTTAGGTGGTCAACCCGACATGCAAACGCGTGTTGGCTATAAGGTAGGCAATACTGTTGCTGAAATGCTACAAAGCGATTTGCGAGTTGAGTACGAAGTCGCTGACAAGCTGAGAACGGTCATAGCAATGTGCGAAACTGAAAAAGATTTTGTTACGCGAGACATGCTACTGGTTTTGCTAGCTGACACAGAAATGGATCATGCGCACTGGCTAGAGCAGCAGCTAGGTTTGATTGAAAGACTCGGTTTAGCGAATTACCAACAATCCCAAATGTAACTCACTCACTGTAAGTATAAAAGACGGCTGAATACTCAGTCACTTGGCCGTTTTTATCTTCAATCTTTAGATTAAGTTGCCAATGCATTTTGTCGAGATTACAGCTTCCTAGAAACGTAACATAGTGCCCCGCTTCTTCAATAACAGGTGTTTTTCCCATAAACATATTGAGGCCTTCAATCCATGCTTCGTTTAGTTTAACGTTCGGCGGTAGCTCTAAAGTGAGTAAAATTTCCTCTTCAGTGACGATTGGAGATAAAAAATTTATAGATATTTGATCATCGCCGTACATAAATGTGCACTTTTTGTAGGTTAAATCACAATTTTCTTGCGAAGCTACCGGACTGTTAACATTTTTATAATATACGCCTGAAACGCTTACGATTAATAGGAAAAAGAAGAGTGTTAGTGTCTGTTTTGAATGCATTTTATTTACTTAATTTACTTTTTGTTAACGATAAATTTGGGTTTATTGATGAAGATCAAGACAAGGCTAAGTAATATATCTTTTTGTACTTAAAAACATTATGATCCACCCGTTACATCTCAGTAGCTTACTTAACTTGTTATTCTTACTCAACTAAGGATCATTAGCGGGTAAGCTATATTGCGATTTAGTTATTTTTTCTCTACGCGGAAGATTTATTGATATGAGTGAAACAAGCCAAATACATCCTGATTATAATTACAAGGTAGTCAGACAATTTACAATAATGACAGTAGTTTGGGGCATTATTGGGATGTCATTGGGGGTATTAATTGCTGCGCAATTATTTGCTCCTGCGCTAAATTTTGATATTCCATGGTTAACCTACTCTCGTTTGCGTCCTCTACATACAAATGCGGTTATCTTTGCATTTGGCGGCAGCGCATTATTCGCCACGTCTTATTATATAGTACAAAGAACATCGCAGGTGAGACTCTTTAGTGACAAACTAGCTGCATTCACTTTTTGGGGCTGGCAGGCCGTTATTGTGGCTGCGGTAGTTACTCTGCCTCTAGGATATACGTCGAGTAAAGAGTATGCAGAATTAGAATGGCCAATTGATATTTTAATTACATTGGTTTGGGTTGCCTACATAATTAACTTTTTCGGTACACTGGTTATACGAAAAACCTCCCACATTTACGTTGCAAACTGGTTTTTAGGGGCGTTTATGTTAACCGTCGCTGTATTGCATATCGGCAACAGCATGGTCATTCCCGTCACTTTTGGTAAGTCATATCCAATCTATGCTGGCGCTGTTGATGCGATGATGCAATGGTGGTACGGACACAACGCAGTAGGTTTCTTCCTAACAGCGGGTTTCTTAGGAATGATGTATTACTTCGTGCCTAAACAAGCAGGCCGTCCTGTTTATTCATATCGTTTATCAATTGTTCACTTCTGGGCGCTTATATCTCTATACATCTGGGCTGGTCCTCACCATTTGCATTACACCGCGCTCCCTGATTGGACACAATCTTTGGGTATGGCTATGTCTATTATTCTATTCGTACCCTCTTGGGGCGGAATGATTAACGGAATCATGACACTCTCTGGTGCTTGGCATAAGTTGAGAACAGACCCAATATTACGCTTCCTTATTGTTTCACTGTCTTTCTACGGTATGTCTACCTTTGAAGGGCCAATGATGGCGATTAAAACAGTAAACGCCCTATCTCATTATACTGACTGGACCGTTGGTCACGTTCATTCAGGTGCTCTAGGTTGGGTAGCAATGGTTACGATCGGCTCTGTATACCATTTAGTCCCAATCCTGTTCGGACAACCTAAAATGTATAGTACAAGGCTAATCAATGTTCACTTCTGGCTAGCTACAATCGGTGTGGTTTTATACATCGTTGCAATGTGGATGTCAGGGGTTTTACAAGGATTGATGTGGCGAGCAGTAAATGCTGACGGCACGCTAACCTACTCTTTCGTGGAGTCATTAGAAGCCTCTAAACCTTTCTACATCGTTCGTTTTATTGGTGGTTTGTTCGTTGTAGCCGGTATGATAATCATGGCGTACAACTGTTATCGCACAATCCGTGCACCTAAAGAAAGCATTGTAGATAACACTGCAATGGCTGCGGCATAAGGAGAACGATAATGAAAAATCCACATGAGTTATTAGAAAAAAACGTCGGGTTATTAACTGTTCTTATTCTAGTCGCAATTAGTTTTGGTGCTATGGCGCAAATCTTACCGTTAATGTTTGATCAACAAGCATTAGAGCCGGTTAAAGGTTTACGTCCTTATACAGCGCTTGAGTTGGAAGGACGTGATATATATATTCGTGAAGGTTGTGTTGGTTGTCACAGTCAAATGATCCGCCCTTTCCGTTCTGAAACTGAACGTTATGGACATTACTCAGTAGCGGGCGAATCTGTTTGGGAACGCCCTTTCTTGTGGGGTTCAAAAAGAACAGGACCTGATTTAGCGCGAGTTGGCGAGCGTTATAGTGATGAATGGCATCGTGTTCACTTGATGAACCCAAGAAACGTTGTACCTGAATCAAATATGCCGGGTTATCCATGGTTAGCTGAGAACACGCTTGATGGTAAAGATATTGTCAAAAAAATGGAAGTTAACCGCATGCTAGGTATGCCCTATACAGATGAAGATATTGCAGGTGCTGAGGCTGCAGTAAAGGGCAAAAAAGAAATGGAAGCTTTGATTGCCTATCTACAGCAACTTGGGACTCATTTAAAATAATGGACCAAGGAACTATAGGCAGCATATTTACGGTTATCGTTTTCGTCTCTTTCGTTGGCATTTGTTATTGGGCATTCAGCAGCCGCAATAAAAAAAGCTTCGATGAGGCAGCAAACTTAGTTTTCGATGACGAAGAAAAGCAAAATTTAAATAAAAAAGATCAGGAGTCTTGAACTTATGAGTATGTTTTGGACAATTTGGATATCTATAATAACGCTAGGTTCAATATTAGGCTGTTATCTCCTTTTACGTTGGTGTTTGTCGAACAGCACGGGGGTTACGGAAGGCGAGTCGATGGGGCACGTATTCGATGGCATAGAAGAGATGAACAACCAATTACCTCGTTGGTGGACAATATTATTCTACATTTGTATTGTTTGGGGTGCTGCTTACTTACTTTTGTATCCTGGTTTAGGTGGGTATAAGGGTCTTCTTGGTTGGAAAAGTTCCAACCAAGGTATGTTGTCACTTGAAGAGTCGAAGCTTGCGTTACAAAAAGACATTGAAGACGGTAATTGGAACGAATATGCACTGCAAATTAAATATGCAAATGAAAAATTCGATCCTATTTTTGCTGAGTATGCAAAAACACCCGTTGAACAGCTAGCAAAGAATGAAGAAGCGGTGCAAGTTGGCCAACGCTTGTTCTTACAGAATTGCGCGCAGTGTCATGGCTCAAACGCTAAAGGAGCGGCGGCTGGCTTCCCTAATCTTACTGACAACGACTGGATATACGGTGGCTCTGGTGACAAGATTAAGGAGACATTAATCTTAGGTCGTCGCGGCGCAATGCCAGGTTGGCTCAACAGTATGGGTGAAGACGGTGTAGCAGAAGTTGTAGCATATACCTTGAGTTTGAGTGGTCGGGATGTTGATCAAGGCTTAAAAGATGCCGGAAAAGCCAGATTTGTGGTTTGCGCTGCTTGCCACGGAATGGATGGCAAAGGTAATCAAATGATCGGTGCCCCTAACCTTACAGACAATATATGGTTATATGGCGGTAATCATAAAACTGTGACTGAAACGCTCTATTACGGACGTAACGGCGTGATGCCTGCCTTTAAGGAGACACTTGGTGAAGACAAAGTGCATGTTGTTGCCGCTTATGTTTATAGCCTCTCTCAAATAAAGTAAACATACGACTAAAAAAAGCCTCGTATTAACGAGGCTTTTTTTTATCCAATTCCGTATAATTCTCACCGACATCATAGATAATTTACACAAGTTAAAAAGAGTTTAAGCATTATGGAAGAACTAGACGTTAAGCCTTGGTATAAACAGTTTTGGCCTTGGTTTCTGATCTGCATACCCGTGTCATCCTTTATAGTTGGTGGTATTGTAGTGAATTTCGCAACTGATGGTACCAACAGTCTAGTTGTGGATGACTACTACAAAGAAGGCAAATCAATTAATGCTAGGTTAGATAAAATCGAGAAAGCAAAAGCACTTGGGATCAGCACTAGATTAAATATAACGGATGATGTCATCTCCGTGGAATTTGTGTCAGGGGCTCCGCAAAGCAGAGAGGCACTAAAATTGGACTTTTTTCATGTCACTCTGAAAGAGAGAGACTTTTTTGTATTACTCAGTGCAGACGCAAGTGGAGTCTACCGAGCTCAAAGCAATACCAGCGTACAGGGAAAATGGCGCTTACGACTTACCCCACTTGATGAAAGTTGGAAAGTCCAAAAAACCATCACCTTGCCCACATCAAAAGCGACTAGTTTTAATCCATAATGGCGGTACCCATACTCAATGGCTATTAATATTTCAAAAGGTGATTGCTTTCATTGTGGGCTGCCAAATTTAGAGGGTCCTAAATACCCTGTCACCATTCTCAAGAATATACATTTTATGTGCTGTCCTGGCTGCCAAGCAGTGGCCAGCACGATTGTCGATAACGGCCTTGAGAGCTACTACGAATTTAGGACTGAACCAGCCGCTAAAGGTGACGCTGCTCTCGACAATACCATGAGTAAACTTGCAGTTTATGATGAGCCAGAACTACAAGAAGAGTTTGTTTTTGATAGCGGTACAGATAAAGAAATTCAATTAACCGTTGAAGGTATAACGTGTGCGGCCTGTGGTTGGCTAATAGAAAAACAGCTAGCAAAAATGCATGGCGTTAAACAGGTTGCTGTTAACGTAGGGGCACGGCGTGCAACGGTGACGTGGGACAATGATGCAATTCACCTTTCGCAACTGCTGGGGAAGTTAAAAACCATTGGCTATGAATCTCTGCCCTTCCAAGCAGACAAACATGAAGCGTCGTTTCAACATGAACAAAAAGCTTACCTAAAGAAGCTGGGTCTGGCAGGTATAATGACCATGCAAGTAATGATGTTGGCCATGGCGCAATACTTTGATCTCTTTGGTGATATGGATTCACAAACAACCCGCTATTTCAATTGGGTAAGCCTTGTTTTAACGACCCCAGTTGTTTTATATTCAGGCAGTGTTTTTTACCTCAGCGCATTAAAGGCAACATTAGCAAAAACAATTAATATGGATATTTCAATTAGTCTCGCTATATTATCAACTTATATAGCTGGCATAATCACAATCAATCAAGTTGATGCGGAAGTGTATTTTGAATCAATTTGTATGTTCGTATTTTTCCTCCTTATCAGTCGCTATTTGGAACAAAGAACACGCCACAAAGCAAATCAAATATCTTCAAATATGTTAAAGCATATTCCCGTCACCGCCTTTAAATGGGTAGATGGTGAACTAAAGTCTGTGTTGGCAAAGCAACTGCAAATAAACGACCTAGTACTGGTTAAAGCGGGTGAAATTATCCCAATAGATGGTGAAATTACTGAAGGCCAAGCAACTATTGATGAATCCATGTTAACCGGCGAGTTTGAATCAGTCGAAAAGTATCAGGGCGCTCAAGTATACGGTGGCACAATCAACCAACTGGGTGTTATTACCATCAGAGTCACCACCACCCTTAAATATGCGATGATGAATCAAATATTACGACTGCAAGAAACAGCGCATGCCACGAAACCTAAAGTAGCCTTGATGGCGGACAAACTCAGTCGTCACTTCGGCGCTATTGTTCTGATTTTAACGGTTATTACTTACGCATTTTGGTACTTTCAGGATAGTGCTAACGCGTTTTGGATTGCTATTTCTGTGCTGGTCGCTACCTGCCCTTGCGCACTTGGTTTAGCAACGCCTTCCGCCTTGACGTGTGCAATGGCGAAACTAAACAAAGGTGGTATATTGCTTAAGCGCGCCGATGCACTTGAGCAGCTTACTGAAATAACAGACATCGTGTTTGATAAAACAGGTACCCTAACCTGTGGAGAGCTCTCTATCGAAAGATTTTGGTTTTCTGATGACGCGCAGCAAGATAAGCTTCTTTCTATTGCTACGGCATTAGAAGAGAGATCTGAACACCCTATTGCAAAAGCCTTTACAAAGCTCAATATTAATACCAAAGGTCAGCACATTGAAGAATATAGTGTAAGTATCGGCAATGGCATTGCTGGTAAGGTTAATGGACATTTTTATAAACTGGGTTCTGCTAACTTTATAGGCCTTAAAGAACATGAGGAGTTAGTGACTGCGCTTGATAATGCGTCCGTGGTGCTGGCTAAAGATGGCGTCATTGTCGCTGCATTCTGGTTAGTTGACGAAATCAAGAATGACGTAGTTGATGTGTTGCAAAAATTAAAACATGACACCAGCATTTTAAGTGGTGATAGCGAAAAAAATGTCAGTTTTGTTGCACGCAAGTTAGGTATTAATAATACCTATGCACAATGCACCCCTTCGCAAAAATTAAGCACAATAAAGACAATGCAGCAGCAAGGTAAAAAAGTAGTAATGCTTGGAGATGGTATTAATGACGCTCCAGTTTTGGCGGCAGCAGACGTGTCGCTAGCTGTTGGCAACGCGTCCGATTTAGCAAAGAATGCGGCTGACGTGATTTTGCTAAACGCACGATTAGATTCGCTTGTTTTGCTTTTGGCTATGGCAAAAAGAACGCGACTGAAAATAAAGCAAAATATGGTGTGGGCAATTGCTTATAATCTGTTAGTTTTACCATTAGCTATGGCCGGTTTTCTAACACCTTGGATGGCAGCGCTCGGAATGTCGATTAGTTCGGTCATTGTGGTTGTTAACTCTACGAGGCTGCTTAAAGATTAAGATACAAATAAATGGGTGACATATTATGAGTATTATTTACGTGTTAATACCCCTCGCAATCATTATTGTCGGTATCGCCATCGTGGTATTTTTTTGGGCTGTAAGATCGAATCAATTTGAGGATCTCGATCGGCAAGGGTATAGCATTTTATTCGATGACGACATCGATACACAAAATGTGAACAATGATCGAATTAACGTTACACAAAACAAAAATAGCCATGCACCCACTAATGCATCGAAACCAAATACTAACGATAAATAATAATGTTTGAAATTAACTACTTAGGAGCTTTCTTCATTGGTATTGCCGGCGGTGTCCATTGCATTGGTATGTGCGGTGGTATTGCCAGTGCTTTTTCATTTGCAATTCCCAAAGGACAATCGCAACTTCCTTATATTTATTCATACAACCTTGGTCGTATTATTAGCTACACAATTGCAGGCGCAATCACTGGTTTTATAGGTGGAATTGCGACCGTTAATATCCAATCCAGTTTCCCGATTTTACAGTTTGTTAGTATTGTGTTCTTAGTTTTGTTGGCGCTTTATATCGGCGACTGGTACAAAGGTTTATCATACTTAGAAACGCTCGGAGCAAGCCTTTGGAAAAGAGTGGCTCCATTATCCAAAAAACTTATCCCTTTCAAAAATCCGTTGTACACCCTACTTTACGGCATGATATGGGGCTGGTTACCCTGCGGATTAGTTTACTCTGTATTGACTTGGTCGCTGGCGAGTGAGTCAGCAATACAAGGAGCGCTTGTCATGTTTTCATTTGGTTTGGGGACACTCCCTACACTTATCGCAACAAGTTTAGGAGCAAGTTTTTTAGTTCCTATTTTGCAACATAAAATGACTAGAAAGATTATTTCTCTCATGCTATTTTCATTTTCTTTAGCCTTGACCTTAAACCTATTTATGCGCAATACTTAAGCACTATTTAACAATAACGAGTACGTAATGGCAAAAGCCCCCGAACTTTCGATTCATTGTCAAAGTTGTACCTTTAGTCACTTGTGTTTACCGGTTAGTTTAAATAAAAATGAGTTGGAATCATTAGACGATATTATTGAGCGCAAAAAACCTTTGCATAAAAATGATAAATTAGTTCGTCATGGCGATGCGTTTCATTCTTTGTACGCAGTTCGCTCAGGTTCGTTTAAATCATATGTCAGCGACAAAGATGGTGTTGAACAGATTATTGGGTTCCATTTTCCTGGCGACATTATTGGGTTTGATGCATTAAAGGATAATAAGCACGGCAGTTCTAGCCAAGCCTTAGAAACCGCGATGGTCTGCGAACTACCATACGATACCCTTGACGAGATGTCGGTGAAATTTCCAAAACTGAGACAGCAAATAATGCGTTTCATGAGTGCGGAAATTAAACATGATCATGATTTAATGATGTTGTTGAGCAAACGTAGTGCAGAGGAACGTTTGTTGCATTTCTTGAGCCATTTATCTCAGCGGTTTGAAGAAAGAGGCTTTTCAGCAAAGCAGTTCAACCTATCTATGACCAGAAATGAAATCGGCAATTACCTTGGCTTGACGGTCGAAACTATTAGTAGGTTATTAACCCGATTTCAAAAAGAAGAGTTAATTAAAGTCGATGGGAAATTGATATCCATTATTAATTTTGACGGAATTAGGCAGCGTCTTCCCGATATGGAAATTAATCTCACTAGCGTTTGTTAGCCTAAAATACTCCCCCCCTGGCCAATAATGCCAGTCTTGCCTGCTGTCGCAGTTTGCGACAGAGCAGACGCTACAACAATCGTGTTTTCTTCTATCTATGATAAATGTTACTGTGACCTATCGCCGTCCACTTCCCTAATAAAGCCGATTCTCTTTCGCCGCATTGATCGTAATAATCTGATTATTTCCAAAAAAAGAAAAATCACTTTCTGGTGGAGCAACGATAATATCTCGCTGCACTTCAGCAGCATGATTATTTGAAGAATCAGATACGTTGCAAAAAACTTGCATGAATCACGTCGCAACATCGCTTCGCCCTGACCATGGGATGATATGAGTAATAGACTAATTAGTGCAATAAAACTGCGTTATGTCACACTATGCATGGAGGTTTTTCCATTTCGGGCGTTAAGTGTTTAACCTAACGCTTTTTTGTTAATTGCTTACCAAGCTTTCAAGCATTAAAATAACGCACATAGAAAAACGTCTCTTCTGCTTACTGGTTATTCAATAAGAAAGATTGGGTCCAGCGTTTTTATTTTGAATGAATTGATTTAGCCTGTGGGCTGTCGGAATGCATAATGAGTCAAGAAGTAGGTTTTAAGCAAAAGCTAAAATACAGTAACGATAAATTAGCTAAAAAAATACGTAGGAATGTTGGTAAAGCTATAGACGACTACAACATGATAGAAGATGGTGATGTAGTGATGGCAGCAATAAGTGGTGGCAAAGATTCATTTGCGATGTTGGATATATTGATAAGTCTGAAAAAGTCAGCCCCAATTCATTTTGACGTTATTGCGGTAAATTTAGACCAAAAGCAACCTGGATTCCCCGAGCATATTTTACCTAGCTACTTAGAGTCGAAAAAGATCCCCTACTACATTATTGATAAAGACACCTACTCTGTCGTTAAAGCAAAAATTGAAGCGGGTAAAACCACATGCGGTTTGTGTTCTCGGCTGCGTCGTGGCAGTTTATATTCATTCGCGGAAAGCATAGGTGCGACAAAAATTGCACTTGGCCATCATATGGATGATATGGTTGAAACAACGTTTTTAAATATGTTTTATGGCGCCAAATTAAAATCAATGCCCCCTAAACTGCTATCTGATGATAAAAGAAATATCGTTATTAGACCCATGGCATACTGTCGAGAGAAAGATATTGCTCGTTTAGCTGAGATTAATGAATACCCTATAATTCCCTGCAATCTATGCGGTTCTCAAGAGAATTTGCAGCGTCAGAATATAAAAATGATGCTCACTGACTGGGACAAAAAGACGCCAGGCAGAATTGAGAATCTGTTTAAGTCTTTTCAAAATATAAGTCCAAGTCAGATGGCAGATAAGCAATTATTTGATTTCGACACATTATCTATAGATAGAAGTACTCCAAAGAAAGAATACGAATTCAGTAGCGAAGAAATTTCATCAACCAATATTGATGAATCACTCATGATACAAATCGCAAACATATAACAAGGAATAATATGAAAATTGGACTTGCTTTAGGTGCAGGTGCCGCAAGAGGTTGGGCTCACATTGGCATCATAAGGGCCTTACAAAGAGCTGGCGTTCAAATAGATATTGTCGCTGGATGTTCAATTGGAGCTTACGTAGGCGCGGCTTTTGCCAGTGGAAAACTCGATGAACTAGAGGCTTGGGCAAATACACTGACCGAATGGCAAGTGTTTAAGTTACTGGGTGTCGGCTTTCGTCGTGGTGGGCTTGCCAGTGGACAAAAAGTTTTTGATAAACTGCGAGAAGATTTTTGTGCTTTGACATTCGAAGAAATGCATTTACCTTGTGCTTGCGTAGCAACTGACCTTTACTCTGGTAAAGAGGTTGTTTTTAATCAAGGTGAAGTTGGTGACTCTATACAAGCATCCTGCGCAATACCTGCTCTATTTAGCCCCGTCGAACATAATGGTCGTTGGTTAGTTGATGGTGCTGTAGTGAACCCAGTTCCTGTAAATCAATGCAGGCACATGGGAGCCGATTTTGTTATTGCTGTAAATTTGAGTGCCGATTTTCGTCCTCGTTTAATTGAAACGTGTGAGCGTGAGCATGAAGAAAATCAACGAAAAACGGATGAAATGCTCGATAGAGCTAGCGACGGCTTCATAAAAAAGTGGTTTTCTCCAGACATCAAACCAAACAAGAGAACGCCTCCAGGCATAGTCGGAGTGATGAGCAGTTCGTTAGAGATACTGCAGGCGAGAGTTACTCGGTCTCGACTCGCTGGTGAACCACCTGATATTCTTATTGAGCCACAACTGCATGACGTCGGAATACTTGAATTTCATCGTGCAATTGAAGTTGCAGAGAAGGGAAATCAGGCAGTTGAGCGCTTGGCGCATCAAATTGCGTATCAATTAAACATTGTAAAAGAAACTTAGAAAATCCATATTATTTGCTTGCCATCGCCGTTATGCGTAACGGTATAGTTTGCAGTTTAAGGCCTTTTTTACGTTCAAACCATTCATCATCCAACATCAATGTACCAGCATTTACCATTTCACCTGTTTTGCTTGTTTCACTCAAGTTATTATCACTAAATTGAAGCATCAATCCCTTAACAGTGGGCATCATAAAAGACAAAAAGCTGCCCATTTCATTAAAAAACGCCTCGTATTGCTCGTAAATAAATTGCATTTCTGCGAACGTATATTCCGTTTTAAGAAACTCAGGTTTTGTTTCAAGTTGAACTGAAATATCACACTGATTTGATGGTTCTTTAAAATCTATAACAACAAATGCATCAGCTAAGCTCAGGGCTTTCTCAGATTGAATAGTGAAACGGTTCTCAGATGTGACCTTTAGAGGCAACTGAATCTTCTGAGTGCTTATGCGTGCTTCATTTATTGTACAAAGCTCACCTGTGCCAACATGTTTAAAACCAAACGCGAACTGTAAAGCACGAGTATCCTCATTGTCTAGCTTCTTAACGTGGCTATAAAAAGTCTTGTAGCTAACTGCTACTTCGTCAGCAGAGGCAGCCTGTGTTAGCAATATTGTCAACACTGCGAATAGAACACGCTTTTGCATTACATTAGGTCCTTATTAACTCTAATCATTTGTTTCAATTCCACGACATAATCATCGCCGCGCTCTGAATATTTGGTCAGTCCTTCGCTTAGCGCAACTGCTGAAATAGGCTCCATTTTGTTACGAAGTTGTTTTCTAATTAATCGCATTTCTCTATAAGCGTCATGCCTATTTAAATTACGCATGTAAGTATACATCGCTCTTGATAAATTGCTAAACTTCGCAACTTCATGCACTGAGCCATCGTTACGGCGCTTAGGCACAAAACCGCAACCCTCCTTAAAGCACCAAAGACCAAAGAAATTATAACCTTGACGAGCAAACCGTGACGTTCCCCACGCGGATTCATTTGCAGTTTGCACCAGTACTAGTTCTACTGGAATAATATCTACTCTGGTTAATAGTTTGTCAAATACAGGTTCAAGCTCTTCATCTATGTCAACACGATATTCTTGTGCGAGCCAATTGAGCTCTTGCATTTGTTTTTCAGTGATCATTTCACCTGATATATGCTTTGCCCTTAAACCGTGAACAAACTCTCGCTGCAGCAGAATATGATTATTTTGTACTTCGACGGCGGGCTTCAAATAACTAAAAAAAGCTTTCTTTTTATCCTTCGTGATTTCATATTGGCTAAAGTCGGGTATAGGTTTTTTTGCCGATTCACTCTGCGGAATTTTTTGTATTACCGATTCCTCAGGTTGCAACAAAAATATACTAAAAAGTACTAAAACAAGAGCGATGACGGCAATCGAAATAATTTTCAATTTATGCATCAAAATGAGTTTCCTCTGAAGTGGTAAGGCTTGCTTGATGTCTCTCAACAACAGTCCCAAACAAGTCATTATATAGAATGCCCGTGACATTATAGTAAAGGGGCATTACCCAAATAAATGCTAAACCAAACGTTAGCATGCCAATCACGAACAGAACTAAGAAAATAGCGAATAAGAGAGTAAGTTGCAATAAGTACTGATTACACATTTGAATGGAGGTTTTAATTGCAAGAAACGGTCTTAGTTGTTTATCTGCAATTAAGAATTTCACGAAAATAGTGGTGATAAAAATATAAATTGCCGGTACAACAAACAGCGTCATACCCACTTGGGTAAGCAATGAAATAACTAACTCTGCTGTTGCTAACCACAATATAAAAGGAACATACATAAATAAAGTACTGACATTAATAACTTGTTTACGTTCTGTTTTAACCGCCAGCATACCCATTCCAGCCATGAGTGGTGACATTGCAACGGTCAGTAACATATTGAAAAAATACGTTTCAGTTTGCATAGATTCGAGTTGAGCCACGGTTTCTATATTGTAAATATTGAAGAAAGCCACAAATGCAGCGAGTCCTATAAAAAGTAGGATAAACAGGCAGCGAAGCATAACCGGTAAGTTATGCTTTGTTGCTGTGTTGCCACGTTCAAAAAGGCTCTTGATATCTAACGAGTAATTTTGTTTTGGGTCTGTATTCATTGGGGCTTACTTTTCTAGGTTAATTAAGTGACATTACTAATTTTAATCTTGGGCAACATATGCGCATATATTTCACGTATGTATTCCACCGTTTTACAGATTTATTCATCGAGACTAGGGCCTGTTGCTCTTTGTTGCGAGCTCTTGATGCAGAACCACTGCTCCTGCGAGCACGCGCCGCTATCACTGAACACATAGAATGAACAAAATTCATACAGCAAAGATCAACAGGGCCTAGTAAAACGAATAAATACCAAATTTGTTTCGACCAAGTATACTAAAAATTATGAAACAGTTCTCAAGTCAACTGGTGATAACTAGGAATAAAGCCATGATTATAAGAACAACTCCCATAATACGATCAAAAATATAGCCATTAAGCTCATAAAACGCGCGTACTCTTCGATGAGTAATAACAATGGATACAAATATAAACCACGCGGCGGTCGCAACAGCCATATATACACCATATATAATTTTATGTGACAAGAGCGTTTCTGAGGATATCGCAACCGTAAAAACTGACAGAAAGAATAAAGTGGCCTTAGGGTTTAGACCATTAGTAATAAAACCAAGCATGAACGATTTTGTTACGCTTTTTTGTGGAACAGGCACATCCGATAGTTTTGCATGGCCATGTGGTCGGCTCTCTAAAGCAGTGATACCAATCCATGCTAGATATGCCGCTGCCAAATACAACAATATATTTAACAGCCAAGGAGTGGTCTTGATTATCAGGCCTATTCCAATCAGAGAATAACTAACGTGCAAAAGAATGCCTGCACCGATGCCTATACTAGTGGAAATTGCGGCGGCTCTTCCCTGTTGCATACTTTGTTTGAGTACAACAGCAAAGTCGGGACCAGGGCTTGCAACGGCAAAAAAGTGGATAACAGCGATCGAGATGAGCTCTAGCCAGTTAAATGTCATTCAGCAACCTCAATAGGCAAGGTGTGACTGGCACCCCACTCTGACCAACTGGCATCGTAAACTTTAAGACAGGAAGCTCCTAAGGAATAAGCTGCCTGAGCAACAATACAGGCTGTTATTCCGCTGCCGCAGCTTATTATCATTTCTTCCTTGAGAGTGATGTTGTTATCGTCAAATATGACAGTCAATTCATCTACAGATTTAAACTTACCTGCATGCTGCAAACTCGCATAGTGAATATTCACAGATGTAGGTATATGACCCGACCTCATATTAGCCCTTGGCTCAGGCTCGATGCCGGCAAATCGTCCAAAACTCCTTGCGTCAATAAGTTGGGACTTAGATGTTGTGCCTGCCTCCAGGGTAAATGCAGTTGACGCCTGAGATGCATTTACTGATAAAGATGCGGATAATGCAGCACAAATATAGTCTGAATCGACAAAGGAATAACTAACCGATGCTTTCACCTGAACGTTGGATTGGACGTTGGGACTTATTAGAGAGGTTTCCGTTGTATACCCGCAGTTAATCCATTCGGGTAATCCTCCGTCTAACGTTTTAACATTCGTAAAACCCATAGATAAAAGCATAAACCAAGCTCTTGATGCACAAAAATTACCGAAGTCATCATAAATTACAATTTCGTCATCTAAGTTGAGTCCGAGTTTTTGAGCCGAAACCTGAAAGGTGTTACGAGAGGGCATCATATTGCTAAGCGAGGTTTCTTTATCTACAAAGTCATTTTCGAAATCGAAGAATAAGGAGTTTGGTATGTACAATGAAACACCGTTGCGAAGCAAATCTGGCTTTGATGCTGGTGCGTTTGCCATTGTTGTGAATAGTGTTTTAATAGTAGCAGTGTGTTTACACTCGATTCTTTGAGATAAGTCGTAACAAGAAATACTGGTGGATATCATGGACTAAGCAAACCAATAATGTCATTAGAAAAAACATGACATAATTAAACCATTAATTTGGCATATATAACAGCTTGCTAAAAAAGAATGGTGCCCGGGGCCGAACTATTAAGCTTACTTTCTGAAGCGACGTGCACCTAAACCAATCAAGCCTAATGCTAGGATGGCTAAAGTTGATGGTTCAGGGACTTCCGCCGCCGAAGTTAATTGAAACATCTGGTCACCAACGGTCGCCATAGTACTAAATGTATCACCAGAAAACCTAGCTATTTGACCGTCTTGCGGAAAGGTGCCACTCAAAGATACTTGACCTGCCCCAAAACCATTTCCAGAAAGACCAACCCAATAAGTCGTATTCATTAAAAAATTCAATCCACTAAAATTAAATTCCAGCATATTTACGCTCGTACCATTCAACGTTGTCCCCGCATTTAAAACCGAAGCTGAAAAGCCAAGATTTTCTTGGTGAAACAAAGTTGAAGGCGCGCCAGAAGCGTCATTGTATATATGCAGATTGAATGCACTACTCCCAGTTTGTGAGCTAAGATCAAAATCGGTAAAGTAGTTTAGACCTGTCACCAATGTATCACTAGTAAACATGACGTTATCAGCAAAATTTTGTGATATAGTATAGTTATTCCATGAACCTCCAAAATCACCCGTGGAAGGACCCTGATCCCAGATTATAGTAGCATTAGCAAAACCACTAACTCCTAAAACTAAACCAGCCAAAGCCGCTTTTATCATCTTAAATTTCATAATATTTCCTCGTTTGTAAAAATCACCTGTATTGTCAGGTGTATTAACTTTTTTTAATGCTTGAAGATATGCAAAATACATGCCAATCTTTTTTATCTATAAATATCAATAATATAAGAACAAATGAAATCTTAAGAAATAAAAAGTGTAAAATAATCCGATACTAGAACGTCTGATTTTTATACAGTTATGAATGGATAGTGCTGCAGCCGAGAAATCAATCTAGATTTAAAAAGTGAGGGCTTATTTTTGGGTTATGTACGTGGGGATTGTTGTTGATACAAAAAAATAAATTTATTTGCATGAGACTTTCTAATCTACATCTGCTACTTATTTGCTACTTATTTATTGCTAGTGAATACTATCAATAAGAATGGTGCCCGGGGCCGGACTTGAACCGGCACACTCTTACGAGCGAGGGATTTTAAATCCCTTGTGTCTACCAATTTCACCACCCGGGCACTGATGTTGCGACTTAATTAACTAGCATTAAGTGGAGGCGGAACCCGGAGTCGAACCGAGATCCACGGATTTGCAATCCGCTGCATAGCCATTCTGCCATTCCGCCGCAACATTGTTGCTTTTACATTTCACCAATCAAAAATAATTGGAGCGGGAAACGAGATTCGAACTCGCGACCCCGACCTTGGCAAGGTCGTGCTCTACCAGCTGAGCTATTCCCGCCTCGAAATGTGGGGTGCATTCTACCCTCAAAAACAAACGTGTCAACACTAAATCTTAAAGAAATATCCTGTTTCATTAAAAATTGTACAGTTCGGTGCAATTTTGCACTGAAACAACTAAAAACTAAGCTTTTACCTGACTAAGTTGCTTCCACGCAGCCTTGGTATATACAAGCATTGACCAAACTGATAGCACAGCAGAAAAATAAAGTAAGATTTTCCCTAATGTTACCCAATAGATCGGAAAGCCCATAAATTCCTCTAAACCAGATAATAAACCAATTAACGCCAGCATTTGCGCCATCGTTTTCGATTTACCAATAAATGAAACTTTAACCACGGACGCGCTTCCATGGCGTCCCATCCATTCGCGCAAAGCCGATATGTAAATTTCACGCATCAGCAGCGCAATTGCGGGAACGGTTATCCATACGTTAGCGTAAGTATGCGTTACCATGAGCAGCGCAGCTGCAACAATTAGTTTGTCAGCAACAGGATCAAGGAAAGCACCAAAAGGCGTCGACTGTTTTAATCTTCTAGCTAAATAGCCATCAAACCAATCGGTTATTGCTGCAAACCAGAAAATAAAAGCGCCGGCTTGATGTGCCCAACGCCAATCAAGAAAATAGACAAGCACAAATACGGGTATCAGAAGGACTCTGAACATAGTGATGATGTTGGGAATGGTCCACATAATAGTTAAATACCTTGGCTTAACGTTCTCGTATTGGGTTATGATACCAGAACAAACCTAATTAAGAATGCAAATGATCGTAGATGATATCGGCAAGTTCTTCGCTTATCCCTGGAACCTTGCTAATTTCTTGCTTACTTGCTTTTTTAAGACCCTGCAGACCCCCTGAATATTTTAATAAAGCCTGCCTTTTCTTAGGTCCTACGCCAGAAATTCCCTCTAAGGTGGATGTTTTTTTGACTTTTTGTCGTCTATTTCGATGCCCTGATATCGCAAAACGATGCGACTCGTCTCTAATGTGCTGTATCAAATGCAATGCAGGTGAATCACTTTGCATTGGAATAGTTTCATAAGAACCGGCTCTAATGAGCGTTTCAAGCCCGGCTTTTCTGCTACTTCCTTTAGCAACACCTATAAGCATTGGTTTATATTCGGCTGGCCAGTCTTCAAAATGAGACTCGGCCTGTGAAAGTTGCCCTTTACCACCGTCTATAAACAGAATATCAGGTAATTTAGCATCAGCATTAGGGGATTTATAACGCCGTTTTAATGCTTGCGCCATTGCCGCATAATCATCACCCGGTGTGATTCCTTCGATATTAAATGTTCTGTAATCACTCTTCAGAGGGCCTTCTCTGTTAAAAACAACACACGAAGCAACAGTTTGCTGGCCTGAGGTGTGGCTAATATCAAAACATTCCATTCGACTAATGGGTGTATCTCTTTCAATCACTTTTTCCAAATCAACAAACCGTGCAAACATCGATTTCTGTTGATTTTGTTGGGTTTCTAGCGAATTTTCAGCATTCTTATTCGCCAATTGCAAATATTGCCTTTTTTCATCTCGCGCTCCCTCAAAGAATTTAACTCTGTAGCCCGCTTCAGTTGATAGAACTTTCTCAATATCCTCCATTTCTGGAAACTTAATTGGAATGACAATCTGTCTAGGGATCGTCTTATTACCAGCAAGATAAAATTGTAAAATGAATGATTGGAAGACCGTTTCACCATCTATATCTCTCGGAATTTTAGGGAAAAATGACTTGCTACCCAATAACTGGCTTTCTCGAATAAACAATCCTTGAACACAGGCATAACCATTCTTAAATGCAAAACCAAATACATCCATTTCTTGCTGTTCACCCGTCACAAACTGTTGTTCCTGTACACGACGCAATGCGCTAATTTGATCTCTATAACGAGCCGCAGCTTCGAAGTTTAAGGCAATACTTGCCTGCTCCATTTTGTCGACCAACGAAGCTATCACTTCAGAATTCTTTCCTCGGAGGAAAAGCGTTGCTAAATTCACTTGTTCTTGATAATCATGATCGCTCACGTAACCATCGACGCAGGGAGCCGAACAGCGCTTCATTTGATACTGCAAACATGGTCTACTGCGAGCCCGGTAGTAGCTGTCTTCGCACTGTCTGATGGGGAATATTCGTTGCATGGTTCTAAGGCTTTCTCTTACCGCCCAAGCGCTAGGATATGGACCAAAATAAGTACCTTTGAGCTTTTTCGTACCACGATGAAAGCTAAGTCGCGGGTGCTCATGCTCAGAAAGAAATATGAAAGGGTATGATTTATCATCTCGCAATACTACGTTGTAACGTGGTCGATATTTTTTTATAAAGTTATTTTCTAATATAAACGCTTCTGTCTCACTCGAAACAACCGTTACATCCATTTTTGCAATGTGCGTAACAAGCGATTGCGTTTTTACGCTGTCTACATTTTTTCGAAAATATGAACCAACTCGTTTTTTTAAATTTTTTGCCTTGCCTACATAAATGACTTCATCCCTGACGTTATACATTCTGTATACACCTGGCTTTGAAGTCAGGTTCTTTAGAAACGCCTCTGAATCAAACCGAGCATCTTCACTCATTGCTATTCGGTTTGTATTAGCTTGTGGCGCAAGGCTAAATGCGTTAAGTCAACGTCTGAATTCACCTTTAACTTATCAAACATTCGATAGCGATAGGTGTTGACTGTTTTCGAGGTGATATTGAGATTTGAGGCAATTTCTGGGACACGAGTACCTCTTGTCAGCATCATTGCGATTTCTAGCTCACGATCAGATAAATTCTCAAACGGATTCTCATGATTCTGCAACGTACTCCCTATAGCAAGTTCCTGAGCTACGTCCGCAGCTATGTAACGCTGACCTGAGAATACTTTATAAATAGCATTTACCATTTCATTGGGGTCAGCATCTTTGGTTAAGAAACCATGTGCACCCGCCTGCATTATTTTAGTAGGTAATGGGTTTTCTTTGTGCATTGACAAACAGATGATGCGTGTACTGTCGCAAAAACGCAAAATTTTTCTAGTCGCTTCCAAGCCACCAATACCTGGCATACTGATGTCCATCATGATGATATCTGGCGGGCTTTTTCGACAAAGCTCAACGGCTTCCTCGCCACTTCCAACGGAAGCAACAACAGAAAAATCTTTAATATCGTTTAATATGCGACTGATCCCTGTCCTAACGAGCTCATGGTCATCAACCAATAAAATCTTGATCACGTCGGAACCTCAACTTTTTATTTTATATT
The DNA here is from genome assembly GCA_965660625.1 of Glaciecola sp. Taxonomy (GTDB): domain Bacteria; phylum Pseudomonadota; class Gammaproteobacteria; order Enterobacterales; family Alteromonadaceae; genus Glaciecola. Next base: position 31,479 of record CBFIAR010000014.1, read on the forward strand.
AAATCCGGCTTTCTTTGAGCAGAAAGTATCTTACACATTGCGAAATATTGGAATAGTTAAATGTATCAATAGTATTGATTTGTCACTATAAACTATAAATGGATAAGCGCTATCGATAGTTGCATTAAAATCCGATAAAAACCATTTTAGCTACTCAAAAACTATGCATTATAGCTATTGAGTGCGCACTGTTTGTAATTTCGGTACTTCAACCCAGTTAACATAGTTACTAGAATTTGAAGAATTTCTCTCTTTAGAATATTGCTTTAATGCATGTAGCGAATTTTTTTCCGGCTGCCAAGCGATTTAGGTGGTGTAGCACCGCTGCTGTCGCTAACTGCGTTATGGTGTGATTTAATGACACTCTGGCAATGAGTCAGTTTTATCGAATATATAGCGAGAACAACCAGTCGTCACTGCTCGCCGGCTAATTCATTTTTAGATAAACCTTGTCGGTTTGTTGCGTCTTGAAACAGATGCTGATATTGCATAAAACGACTAAGATTTTTAATAAAAAAAAAGGCCTAAACATTGTTTAGGCCCTTACTATGGCGGATAGCGAGGGATTCGAACCCCCGGTACGTTTGACCGTACGTCTGATTTCAAGTCAGGTGCATTAAACCGAGCTCTGCCAGCTATCCATAAACTTTTTCTTTAGCTTCATGTAAAACTAATTATTTTTCTTACAACCTACACACCGAGGCGCTAATCTTAAGACCTCATCAAGGGCGTTAAGTTCATCTGCTAGCGGCTGTGTCTCGTAACGAGGTGCGCATATTAAGCATCAAACTGTCTGTTGTAAAGTCTTTACACCAAAAAAATCTATTTTTTTTGTTTGTTTGAACAATTTTTACACATTCCTATAATAATACACGTTACTTAGCGAAAACTACTTGAAATATTGAACTAAACACCCTACAAAGTAACTAACAAATAACCAACTTTTTTACTCAATTATTATTTAACGCGGAGACGTAAAAATGGAACAACGTTCAGTATATTCTGCTTCTGGCACTAGGTCAGTAATAGAAATCAACAAGGTATTAAAAAACACCTATTTACTGCTGTCTATGACATTAGTTTTTAGTGCTGTTTGTGCCTGGATCACAATGGGTATGAGTCTGGGTGGTTTCGCAAGAATTGGTCTGATGTTAGCCGCCTTCGCTTCATTGTTTGCAGTTTCTAAATACGCTAATTCTGCGGCAGCGCTTCCTCTAACATTCTTATTCACGGGTTTAATGGGTGCAGCGCTAGGACCACTTATCAACTATTATCTGAACGTGGGTTATCCAGGTCTCATTATGGAGGCGTTTGGCACAACAGCGATTATATTCGTAGCGCTGTCTGGCTATGTGATTACGACCAAGAAGGATTTTAGCTTCTTGGGCGGGTTTTTAATGGTCGGTTTAGTATTTGCGATAATCGCTATTATAGCGAATATATTCTTTGCTGTACCTGCTGTACATTTAGCAATTAACGCGGTCATTGTTTTCATCTTCTCTGGTTTCATTCTCTACGATACGAGTAGAATTGTGAAAGGCGGCGAAACCAACTATGTCATGGCAACTGTTGCGCTTTACTTGAACATATATAACTTGTTTACTTCGCTACTAGCGTTGCTAAACGCATTCGGCGGCGACGATTGAACACTCAAACTCAACGTGGAAAACACCCCTTCTAAGGGGTGTTTTTGTTTGTTATGAATAGATTCCTTATTTTTATTACGCGATCTCCATTTGATTCTTTAAATGGCCAAACTGCACTATGCTTTTGTGAGGCTGCGATCTCATTAGGCCATGAAATAGAGCAGATTTTCTTTTATCAGCAGGGCGTTTTGCACGCAAGTACTGACGTTCAGGCGGGAGCTGGTGAAAAAAATATGCTGCAACTATGGACTCATTTTGCAGAGCAAACAAAAACACCTCTGAACGTTTGTGTTACAGCCGCGGCCAAGCGTGGTGTGTTATCTGAAGATGATGCGAAAATATTTGGTCGACATAGCAATATGGACAAAGTATTTTGTCCAATAGGTATGGCTGACTATTTTTCTGCGCTTAGTACGAGTGCAATTGGCAACGACAGTTCGCCAATCTGTATTCAGTTTTAGAGATTAGTCATGACTACCTTACTGATTATTTCTTCATCTCCCCCCTACTACACCAGTGCGGCACAAGACGCTTTAGAGGCAGCTCTTTCAGCAAGCAATGTTGGTGTTGAAGTCACTTTTGTATTCGTACAACTAGGACTTTATCAATTATTAGATAAGCAAGATGCTATATATCTACATAAAAAATCGATGGCAAAACAAATCAAGGTAATGCCCTTGTATGACATTGAGCGCATATTTTATGTAGAGGACGATATCACGTCACTTAAGCTGTCCAGTGCGGCGATGATCGACACGGCATTGCCGATAAGCAGCGTGGAGTTCAGTCAACTTTGCAATACATCAACCGCTGTCATACGCTTTTAGTTTAGGAATAATGTTCTTATGTTAATTCTTTATTTAGGTTCAGAATATCAAGCTATTACCCCTATGTTGGGTACGTATGATATTAACAACACTAAGCCGATTGTTGTGGCGCAGCAAGGGGTATATCAGCTACACAATATATTGAGTGTATTAAGTGAGCGCAATGACACTGTTATTTACGTGATTAAACGTGACCTATTGGGAAGTGGCTTATTATCGACCTTTGTAGGGAACGATAGAATAAATATCATAGAATATGAAGAGTTTGTAAGGTTAACTGTGCAACACGTCCCTTGCATTACACTTCAATAATGCCAGCTGTCGATTTAAATACGAGTAAGAAAACGGTATGCAACAATTTTTAGAGGTAGCGGGAAAGAAAATAGAGATCGACTCAAATGGTTATCTATTGGATTATCATGATTGGGATACCGAGATTGCCGAATTCATCGCAAAAAAGGAATCAATTGAGTTAAGTCCCGCACACTGGGAGGTCGTTTTTTTCGTAAGAGAGTTTTATAAAGAATACGAAACTAGTCCAGCAATACGAGTACTCGTCAAAAGCTTAGCAAATAAATTTGGACCTGATATTGGAAACAGTCGCCACTTGCAACGTTTATTCCCTCAAGGTCCTGCAAAACAAGCGACTAAAATTGCTGGCCTTCCGAAGCCAGCAAAGTGTTTGTAACAGAGATTTACGCAGAAGGTGCAATACGCTCTACACCGTTCATGTATGGCACTAATGCCTCTGGAACCCTAACGCTTCCATCTGCCTGCTGGTAGTTTTCGAGTATGGCAACCAATGTTCTTCCAACAGCTAAACCAGAGCCATTTAAGGTATGTAACAATTCAGGCTTCTTCATCTCGTGAGACTTATACCTGGCTTGCATTCTGCGCGCTTGAAAGTCGCCCATACTTGAACATGATGATATTTCTCTGTAGGTGTCTTGAGCCGGCAGCCAAACTTCTAAATCATACGTTTTAGTTGCACCAAAACCCATGTCTCCTGTGCACAACAAAACTTTACGATATGCCAAGCCTAGTTTCTGAAGTATGGCTTCCGCATGACTTGTCAACTCTTCTAGCGCCTGCATGGATTGTTCAGGATGCACTAACTGCACCATTTCAACTTTATCAAATTGATGCTGACGGATCAGTCCTTTTGTATCACGACCATACGAACCAGCCTCGCTTCTGAAACAAGGCGTGTGAGCCGTCATTTTAATTGGAAGTGCATTTAGAGGGAATATTTCGTCCCTTGCTATGTTGGTTAATGGTACTTCTGCGGTTGGTATGAGCGACATCCCCTGACCTTCCTCAGTAGCCGGCTTAGTATGAAACAAATCGCTGCCAAACTTCGGTAACTGACCAGTGCCGTAAAGGCTATCGGAGTTAACGAGATAGGGTACATAAACCTCTTGATAACCATGTTCTTGTGTATGGACATCGAGCATAAACTGACCCAGAGCTCTATGCATTCTCGCTATAGCTCCATTCATAACAACAAATCGTGAACCGGACAACTTAGCCGCTGTTTCAAAATCAAGGCCATTATTCAATCTTGCTGAAACATCAGCGTGATCTTTTACTTCAAAGTCGAAACTGGGGACTTCTCCCCATTTAAGCACCTCTTGATTTTCACTTTCATCTTTGCCGACAGGCACTTCGTCAGAAGGCAAATTTGGGGTTTCTTGATAAATAATGTTTAAAGCATTCATGACTTTTTCTAAGCTCGATTTAGCTTCATCTAACTTTTCACCTAGGCCACTCACCTCATCAAGCAATGGTTGAATGTCCTCACCAGAAGCTTTTGCTTTACCTATTGCTTTAGAGCGCACTGTGCGCTGATTCTGCAATTCTTCAGTCGCTAATTGCAACATTTTGCGTTTTTCTTCTAAGTCAGTTAGCGCAAGAACATCGAGAGAGTAGCCACGTTTGAGCAACTTCGCGGCTACATCGTCAAGGTTATTTCTGAGCAATCGAGGATCTAACATTTTTTACATTATCCTTTGAAAATTAATAAAGCCAACCACACTGAAATGAGACAAACAGTGACGTTGAAAAAGACATTGAGCGACGCTTTCAATATTTCTCCGTGCTGAATGAGTAATATGGTATCGAGTGAAAAGGTAGAGAAAGTAGTGAATGCCCCTAACAGGCCAATGCCAATTAGGGCTCTTAACCCTGCATTCTCCCCGTTCTCTTGCTGCATAAAGGCATACAATGTGCCCAATAAAAACGAACCCAATACATTTACCACAAGAGTACCAAATGGAAAGCCCTTTCCCAATAGATTAGTCGAGATTTGAACAATTAAATAGCGCATAGAGGCGCCAATTGCACCTCCCATTGCTACAAAAAAGTATACTTGAAACGTATGCATTTTATGAACCTATTGTATATTTTCGTGCTTTACCTTGTGCATGAGCTTGCTCGTCAAGTTCAGCCAAGAAGGCCATTTTAGCACTTAATCGTTTTTCTAAGCCTCGCTCACTAGCATGATAAAAGGTCATTGAAGCTATGTCCGGTGGCAAATACGATTCGCCTGCTGCGTAGGCATTGGGTTCGTTATGTGCATAGCGATAACCTTCCCCATGGCCCATTTCTTTTGCTAGATTAGTCGGGGCATTTCGTAAATGCACAGGCACATCATAACTGGGTGTATCATCAATAAGTTGTTGTGCCTTTTTGAAAGCAGCGTATACCGCGTTGCTTTTGGGTGCAAGTGCACAATAAATGACTGCTTGAGCTAGCGCTCTTTCACCCTCCGCCGGGCCTACACGATGATATAGGTCCCAACTGTTAAGACAAACCTGTAGCGCGCTAGGGTCAGCGTTGCCGATATCCTCAGACGCTATCGCCAATAACCGTCTGGCAATCACTAAGGGATCACCACCACTCTTTAAAAGGCGACAAAACCAATACAAAGCGCCATCGGGAGATGAACCTCTCACTGATTTATGAAATGCAGACAGCAGATCGTAGTAGTGGTCACCATTTTTGTCAAAAGCGAACGTTTTAGCGCCCGTTGCTTTTTTTATCAACGATAAACTTATTTTCTCACCTTTACTTGCCAAATCGCTGCAAATTTCAGCGCTCATTAACAAGCTTCTTGCATCGCCATTTGCTTGATGTACAAGCGCCAAAGCTGCGTTCTCCTCAAACTCAATGGTTTTATCTTCGCGTTCTTGTAAGAATGCTATCGCATTGTTTAACAGCGTCATTAAATCTTCAATTGATAACTTTTCTAAAATAAAAACACGTAAGCGAGATAACAAAGCACGATTAACAGAAAAACTAGGATTTTCTGTTGTTGCGCCAATCAGGATAATATGACCACTCTCAACGTAAGGTAAAAAAGCATCCTGCTGACTTTTGTTAAAGCGATGTATTTCATCAACAAAAACGACTTTTTGTTTCGCAAATAAATCTGAATGGCCGCTTGTTAACGATCCGCTCACTTCCCCAATCGCTGCTCGTATTTCTTTTACTCCGGAATTGATTGCAGAAAGTTCGATAACGTCGGCGTCAAGTTGGCCTGCAATTAGATGCACAAGGGTAGTTTTACCCGTACCAGGTGGACCCCAAAATATCATTGAATAACAAGTGTTTTGCGCAAGCATTTTAGAGATAGTTCCCTGCTCCCCAATCAAATGGGATTGGCCTACATAGTCGCTAAGACGGTTTGGTCTGAGGAGGCTAGCCAGCGGTTGATAGGCAGAGGATTTCATAACTTATTCTTGTTTAATCATAAAGTTAGGGCAAATATCAAGCATCATTTATTGACCACGTTGATCATCGATAATATAGTTCTCAGGGATGTCATACGAAAACACGGATTGCGCAACGGGTTGATTTTGCGAAATATTTGAAAAAACCAATAGACTCTTTTGTTGCTGCCTATCTGTAGACTGCATACGTGTGAGTTGCTCACCATTAAAATAAATAGTTAACGATACTATATTGGCATTTTCATCTTTTGAAGCAACGACGAAACTAGATTCTTTCTTTGCGACACTCACCGCATTCCATTGCTCTTGATCGTCCGAAACGAGGAGCATTAATGGATTATTCTGTGTAATCGATTCTTGTTGCATCACAGTAACTTGTTCTACAAAAGGGTCAACGTTCCACACTGTCGTGCCATCAGCAATGAGCAGTGTTTCATCTGGCATTTGAGTTTCCCAACGCAACATATTGGGTGTTTTTAGGGTTAGAATGCCAAAAGTTCGTTGAAGTTCTTTGCCGCTAATATCAGAGATACTCTGTGAAAAGTTAGCGGAGTATGACACTAAGTTACTTAGCTTTATTTTCAATTCAGCTTTAGCCGTTATTTCTGGAAGTTCTGATACAGTAGCACTTTTGGCAGTGCTACTCATTGCATTGGCACTCATCACAATTATAGCTAAAGTGCTTACAACGTTAGTGATTAACGTCGGTACCGCAAAACGTTTCCTTTTATTCGCAGAGAACATAATCTAATCCTTTCTTGGAGGTGGGGCTAACACTTCTCTATTGCCATTATGGCCGGGTGGACTTACGACACCGCTCTGTTCCATCTGCTCAACTAAGCGAGCAGCTCTATTATATCCAATCCTAAACTTACGCTGCACACTGGATACCGATGCACGACGCGTTTCTGTTATGAATGCGACAGCTTCATCATAAAATGTATCTTGCTCCTGATCATCTCCTTCCGCCAGCTCTCCTGGTAACAACATCTCGGAAGTCGCTTCTCCATTGAGAATTTCATCGACATATTGAGGTGCGCCTCGTTTCTTCCAGTCAGCAACAACCGCGTGTACTTCGTGATCATCAACAAAGGCACCGTGCACTCGGGTAGTGATACTTGTTCCGGGCGGGTTGTACAGCATATCACCCGCGCCGAGCAACGACTCTGCGCCTTGTTGGTCTAAAATAGTCCGAGAATCTATTTTGCTGGATACCTGAAATGCAATTCTAGTCGGTATATTCGCTTTTATTAACCCCGTAATAACATCAACAGAAGGTCTCTGTGTAGCTAAAATAAGATGGATACCGGCTGCTCGCGCTTTTTGTGCAATTCGGGCAATTAACTCTTCCACTTTTTTGCCGACAATCATCATCATGTCGGCAAACTCATCAACGATAACAACAATACTAGGCAGTTTATCGAGTTCTGGAGCTGTTTCGTCCATACTTTCTTCAGACTTCCATAGTGGGTCAACTATGGGGGCGCCGGCTTCCTTTGCATCCTTTATCTTTTTGTTATAACCCTTTAGGTTTCTTACACCCAATGCAGACATTAATCGATACCGGCGTTCCATCTCGCCAACACACCAACGTAGGGCGTTTGCAGCTTGTTTCATGTCAGTTACGACTTCTGTTAGCAAGTGCGGTATGCCCTCATAAACAGAGAGTTCTAGCATTTTAGGGTCGATCATAATAAGTCTGACATCTTCAGGAGTTGACTTATACAGCAAGCTCAAAATCATAACATTAACGCCAACTGATTTACCTGAGCCTGTGGTACCAGCAACCAATAAGTGTGGCATCTTACCGAGATCTACCACTACTGGCTTACCAGAAATATCGGCGCCTAATACCATCGTTAGTGGTGATTCACTGGATTGAAACGCTCGCGTTTCAATTACTTCGCTTAAACGCACCATTTCTCGATGTTTATTGGGTAATTCAAGACCAATGACAGACTTACCTGGTATAACTTCAACGACACGAACAGATATGGCAGACATAGATCTAGCTAGATCTTTGGATAGAGCACTAATTTTACTTACCTTCACGCCAGGTGCTAAATCTAATTCAAAGCGCGTAATCACAGGCCCTGGCAAAACATCCACCACATTTGCAACAATACTGAAGTCTGCTAGTTTTTCTTCTAACAACCTAGAAACTTGATCTAATTCTTCTTGCGTAATCGGATTTTCGTGCTTATCAGCACGCTCTAATAAATCAAATGAAGGCATGACTGCTTTTGCAACATCATTATTTGTCGTTTCTTGCCGCGCTGTTGACGGCTTAATACCTTGCTCAGAATGGAAACCGCCCTGCCCTGCAGCTTTTGAAGCTTGAGCGACTTGAACACGTTGTCGCTCTATTTCACTGTTTGGCTCTAGCGCACGCGCCTCATCCTCAGCTTTGTAGACATACTGCTCTGCTGAGTTAACATCATCTTCTGACAGAAATACAGCGTCTGGTATGTGAAACTGAGGTTCTGTTTTTAATGATGGAGTGCTATTGCTATCTGAGATCGTATCAGATTTTGCAAAATGTGTCGGGTTTACTGAGTGCGATTCGGCTTCTGGTTCAGCGCGCAAACTAGTGATATTAAGTTCAATGCTTTCAATACTAATAGGTTTAGGTAAAGCCTTTTCTTCACCGGTGCCAAAGGTCGGCAATGACAGTGTGCTCATTTTTTTAGGTAAACTGTAAATGTTCTTGGCTCGGTTTATCGTGAATAAGCCAATACTGTCAATGATACTTAACCAAGAAATACCCGTCGATAAAGTGAATCCTGTGCAGAAAAAACAAATCAATAATAATACTGTTCCAACAAAGCTAAAGTGCGGGATTAGCGCTGTGCTAATGATATCTCCCATCGCACCGCCAGCGGATACACTATAGAAGTCGTCGAAATTGATACTGGCTATACCCGTAAAACCAAATATCACTAACAGTGCACCAACGAGCCGCAGACTGATTGTTAGGTAGTCTAATTTAGTGACACTCTTTATATGTAAAAATACAAACCAGCCACAGAATGCCAGAGCAAAAGGAAGAACATAGGCAGTGATGCCAAATGTAAACAACAGTATATCAGCAGCCCACGCGCCCATAGAGCCCATTAGATTTTGAATTTCGTTGTGTAAGCCCGCCTGTGACCAACCTGGGTCACTGGGGTGAAATGAAGCTAGTGCAATTAATAAAAAGAAGGCAGTTGCGCATGACAGCATCATGCCTACTTCCATTAATCGTTGTGTTCCGGATAATCGCGCCATATCCCTACAATTCTTTTATTTATAATGCTAATAGAATTAGCAATAATTCAACTAATCCCTAATGGTCAGTAAGAATATCATAATCCAAACAAACGAATACAGAACGAATGTTATTTATCGTTAATTTTTATAATATTGGTGTGTTTCACTTCTTCCATTACAACGTATGTTCTAGACTCACTTACACCGGGCAATCGCAACAATGTGTCCCCTAATAATTTCCGATAACTAGACATATCAGCAACCCGCGCCTTCAATAAAAAATCAAAATTACCTGAAACTAAGTGGCATTCTTGAATATCATCGAGTCCTTGCACTGCCGCAGAAAATTCTGCAAAGATATCAACCGAAGTTTTTGAAAGGGTTATTTCAACAAACACTAACATCGCTGCCCCCAACTTCGTTGGATCAACTGTTGCAGTATAGCCCGTTATATAGCCCTGCTGTTCAAGTCTCTTGACTCTCTCTAGACAAGGACTCGGACTCAAACCAACCTTCTTTGCTAATTCAACATTGGATATTTTACCGTCAACTTGCAATACAGTAAGGATCTTTCTATCAATTCTATCAATATGTTTGGGTGTTTTGACTAGCATTTAATTTCAACATTTAGGAATAAATCAAAATATTATACTGCAATTCTAAAATCTTCGATATTTTTATTTCTGAAAAATGCAGTAAACTGCGCACAAATAATTAACTTTGTTAAGGTCTAAAAAATGATTGTTGGTGTTCCAAAAGAAATAAAAAATCATGAGTATCGTGTTGGTCTTGCTCCGGCAGCGGTTCAGGAGTTTGTTAATTGCGGTCATGAAGTACTCGTGCAAACCAGTGCGGGCGCCTCGATTGGCTTCACAGACGAGTTGTATGTAAATGCAGGTGCAAAGATTATACAAACACCAGATGAAATATTTGCTAATGCAGACATGATCGTAAAGGTAAAAGAACCACAGCCGAACGAATGTAAAATGCTTCGTAAAGGACAAACTCTATACACTTACCTACACCTTGCCCCAGACCCGATGCAAACAAAGCTGTTAGTTGAATCTGGCGCTACGTGTATTGCGTATGAAACAGTCACTGATAGTCGTGGCACATTGCCACTTTTAGCACCTATGAGTGAGGTTGCTGGCCGTATGTCGATTCAGGCAGGTGCGCATTATCTTGAAAAAGCACATGGTGGAAGTGGCACATTATTAGGTGGCGTCCCAGGTGTTGCGCCGGGCAAAGTGCTGATAATAGGTGGCGGTGTTGTTGGTTTGAATGCAGCAAAAATGGCGATGGGCCTTGGGGCTGATGTCACTATTCTTGACCGTTCTTTAAATCGCTTACGCGAACTGGATGATATTTTTGAAGGCCGCTTGGCTACGGTGTTTTCTACGGCAGACGCTATTGATTACTATTCATCACGCGCTGATTTGGTTATTGGTGCCGTTTTGGTGCCTGGTGCAGCTGCACCGAAACTACTCAATAGCGAACACATCAAAAACATGAAGCCTGGTTCAGTGCTAGTCGATGTCGCGATTGATCAAGGTGGTTGTTTTGAAACATCTCGGGCAACGACGCATCAAGATCCTGTTTATATTATCGATGAGGTGGTGCATTACTGCGTGGCAAACATGCCTGGTGGCGTTGCACGCACGTCGACAATGGCTCTTAATAATGCCACTTTACCTTTTGGTTTAGCGTTAGCCAATAAAGGGCCTAAGCAAGCAATGCTTGATGACCCGCATTTGCTTAACGGCTTGAATGTGCATAATGGTATTGTTACGTATAAAGCGGTAGTTGATGCGCTGGGCGAGAAACTAGGTCTAACCTATATGCCTGCAGCAGAAGCATTAAACAGCTAGGCTTTTAAGTTAGAAAGCCAAAGGGAGCAAATGTCAATTTGCTCCCTTTTTTATCGAATATATAGTGAGAAAACCCGGTACTCTCTAGTCGCGGGGTAAGTCACCGGCAAACTAATCTGAAAAACTTAAACGATGAGTTCCTGTTTAATAGACTCATTTATTTGCGTTAAACTATCAAGTGGATCGATAGCTTGTGTGATAGGTCTACCAATAACTAAATAATCAACGCCACTTTGAATTGCGCTCTTCGGTGTTGCTACCCTAACTTGATCCCCCTTATTAGAACCGACAGGTCGGATGCCAGGTGTCACTAATAGGAAATTCTCATTCACTATCAGTCTCAATGCTATCGCTTCTTGCGCAGAACAAACAACCCCGTCTAAACCACACTCTTGAGTGAGCAACGCCAAACGCTTAACCTGTTCATTTATTTCTCTATCTCCAATCACCGTATCCAGCTGACTTTGATCCATGCTGGTCAATACGGTAACAGCGGTCAACAAGGGTCTATTTTCACCCGTCTCTTTAAGCGCTTTTATAGCAGCTCTCATCATTTCAGGTCCCCCACTTGCGTGAACGTTAACCATCCAAACACCGAGAGAGGCTGCCGCTTTAACTGCCTTGGCGACAGTATTGGGAATATCGTGAAACTTCAAATCTAAGAAAACATCAAAGCCCAACGCGACTACTTTTTTGACCCATTCAGGACCAAAATAGGTGAACATTTCTTTGCCTATTTTTAACCGACAGGCTTTCGGGTCAAGCTTAGCAATAAGCTCGTTAGCCGCAGTCTCATCGTCAAAATCAAGTGCAACTATTACTTTAGGATCAGAGCATGCTGTAATCATAATAATATTATTCTCCGTCTAGTCCTTTAATAGGTTTGATGCTCGACCAAGTCTTACAAGATGGACAAAGCCAGCGCAATTGGCGACCGGAAAAACCACAGCTATTGCATCTGTATTTTGGACGTTGGCCTATTTGTTTGTCGAGTAGTGATTGTAAATGACCTAAACTCTCTTGCGTTTTTTCAACATCACTGAAATTCTTCTGGTAAAGCTGGAGTAAGGTTTTAAAACCTCGCATAGTCGGGTGTTTTTGAAGCTGCGCTATTAGAATATCGACAGCATGCTCATTGTCACCACTGCGAGCAATTATATTGACCTTAGCGATATACGATGAGGCGCATTTTTGCCAATAAGGTTCCAATAATTTATCCAACTGCTCCCATCCATCTGTTTTACCTGCCCACTCTTCTAACAAGGGAATCGCTTCGCTGAGCCAATCAACGTCACGCTTAGGAATTTCAGATAAATAAGAGAAGGCGTCTTTATAGTTCTCAGATGCAAGGGCAAGTTTACCTAAATCTAACCAAGCCCTCACTTGACTACCATCGATCACAATGGCTTTTTTAAGTAGCGAGGTGGCTTCATCGTTTTTATCTTCTTCAAGCAAGGCTTTTGCTTGCTCACAATAAAAATGGGACAGTAACACGTACAAATTTTTGTCATTTGGCGTTATTTGAATGCTCGCACTGGCCAAGTCGATGGCTTTGTTCCACTCTTTGGTCACTTGATAAATGTTAAATAACTTCTGCTGAGCAAGATCAAAATGTTGTGTCTGTTCCAGTAATTGCAGAAACACGCCCTCAGCTCGTTCAAGAAAGCCGGCTAATAAATAATCAGTACCTAACTCCAATAATGCAAGCGCTTCTTGTTTGTTGCTGATCTCATCCCTGCTAATTAGGTTTTGATGCACTCGGATAGCTCGGTCGAGTTCGCCACGATGTCTAAAAAAGTTACCCATGGCAATGTGTGTTTCAACGGTATCGTTATTAACGCTAATCATTTTCATGAGAGTATCAACCGCTTTGTCGGGTTGGTCAGAAAGGAGGAAGTTGAGTCCTCTATAATAATGCTTTGAGAGGATAGAAGATTGTCTGCGCTGCGCTTTTCTCAGGCTATTTCGACCCATTACCCAGCCATAAGCAACGGCTACAGGCAAAGCTAAAAATAGAGCCTCTAACATTTATGCGGAATCTTTGGATAACTTCTTGAGCCTTCGCTGCAAAAGTTTGTTTTGCACTTTAAGACCAAGAAAACGGACTAACATAATCAAGAAACCGATTATAAACCCGATCGCAATGGTGATAACCATAAACGTCGAAACTCTTAATTCAGCTTTAGCGAGAACATAGTTGACGGTAATCATTTGGGTATTTTGAGAACCAATGACAATCGATATCATTAACAACAGTATAATAACAACGAAGACGATTATTGCTTTCATCGAATAACCTTGATTACTGAATAGCTAATATTTACAGGTCAACTCTATCTCTGAGTTCTTTTCCTGCTTTAAAATGCGGTACATGCTTACCCGTCAATTCTACTGTCTCACCTGTTTTAGGATTACGACCAGTGCGAGGTGCACGATAATGCAATGAGAAGCTGCCAAAACCTCTTATTTCAATGCGTTCTCCGCGTTGAAGGGTTTGCGCCATTTGTTCAAGTAGTTCTTTAATTGCCAGCTCAAGCTCTTTGCCTTGAAGGTGTTGAGCTTTTTCGCCTAAACGTTCAATAAGTTCTGATTTGGTCACGCTAATCTCCTATTTAAGAATGATACAAGCAACCGGGGGAGGAATTAGAGCGGCAGGAACTGCCGCTCTGAATTGCATTACTCGCCTTTAGCAGCTTTAAATGCTTCTGCCATCGCACTTGCGAATCCAGCTTCGTCAGTCTTGTTAACGCTATCGATAGCTTCTTTTTCATCAGCCTGATCTTTAGCTTTAACCGAAAGATTAACTATGCGGTTTTTACGGTCAACGCCCATGAATTTAGCATCGATTGCATCACCAACCTTCACTACTTCACTCGCATCTTCCACTCTATCGCGTGCAAGGTCACCAATACGGATATAACCAACAACTTCATCACCAAGTTGCACTGTTACACCTTTAGCATCGGCCTCAGTTACTGTACCGTTAACAATAACACCTTTCTTGTTATCTGTCAGATACTTATTGAATGGGTCTTCATCAATCTGTTTAACACCTAGTGAGATACGCTCACGCTCTGGGTCAACCTGAAGAACAACAGCTGATATTTCATCACCTTTCTTATAGTCACGAACTGCGTCTTCGCCAGTTTTCTGCCATGATATGTCAGATAAGTGAACAAGGCCGTCAATGCCGCCGTCAAGGCCGATAAAGATACCGAAGTCAGTAATTGACTTGATCTTACCAGACACTTTGTCACCTTTTTCGTGTGACTTAGCGAAAGTTTCCCAAGGATTGTCGATGCACTGCTTAAGACCTAAAGAAATACGACGACGTTCTTCGTCAATTTCAAGTACCATAACTTCAACAACATCACCAAGGTTAACAACTTTAGATGGGTGAATGTTTTTGTTAGTCCAATCCATTTCTGAAACGTGAACAAGACCTTCAACGCCGTCTTCAATTTCTACGAAGCAACCGTAATCAGTTAGGTTAGTAACAGCACCGCTTAACTTAGCGCCTTCTGGATAACGATTAGCAATTTCCTGCCATGGATCGTTGCCCATTTGCTTCATACCTAATGAAACGCGTGATTTTTCTTTATCAAACTTAAGTACCTTAACGTTGATTTCATCACCAACATTAACGATTTCGCTTGGGTGCTTAACGCGTTTCCAAGCCATATCTGTGATATGTAGAAGACCATCTACACCACCTAAGTCTACGAACGCGCCGTAGTCAGTAAGGTTTTTAACGATACCTTTAACTTCATCACCTTCTTCCAAGTTAGAAAGAAGTTGATCACGTTCTGCGCTGCTCTCTGCTTCGATAACCGCACGACGAGAAACAACAACGTTATTACGCTTAGCATCAAGCTTAATAACTTTAAATTCTAATTCTTTGCCTTCAAGGTGAACTGTTTCGCGAACAGGACGAACATCAACGAGTGAACCAGGTAGGAATGCGCGTACAGTATTAACTTCAACTGTGAAACCACCCTTAACCTTACCGTTAATAATACCTTTAATTGTTTCTTTCTCTTCGTACGCTCTTTCAAGCTCAACCCATGCTTCATGGCGCTTCGCTTTCTCACGAGAAAGAATAGTTTCACCGAAACCATCTTCAATAGCATCTAATGCAACGTCAACAACATCACCAACAGCGATTTCTAATGAACCGTCAGCCGCTTTAAATTGGTCTACCGGAATAGCACTTTCTGATTTTAAGCCAGCGTCAACAAGAACAATGTCCTTATCGATTGATACTACTGTACCTTTAACGATTGCGCCTGGGCGAGTTTCTAGCTGTTGTAAGCTTTCTTCAAAAAGTTGTGCAAAATTTTCAGTCATTTTATTTGATATTCTTTTTTAGACCGTAACATCATCCATAGAATTACGGGGTTGTTAGTAATACAGTCGTCTTCCTGATAACTGTCTTTAAACATCGTCGCCAAACAATTTGGATTCAATGAAATTCTTTGCCTTATCAAGCACTTGATTTATACCTAAAGAGGTTGAATCAATTACCAAAGCGTCACTTGCTGCCACTAAAGGAGCCACGGAACGATTCGAATCACGCTCATCACGAGCCTGTATATCTGATAAAAGGCGCGGAAGTTTAACATCATGGCCCTTTAGTTTCAACTGATCGTATCGTCTTTGCGCTCGCGATTCGGCACTTGCTGTCAAAAATATCTTTACGTCTGCATTTGGGAACACAACGGTACCCATATCTCTGCCGTCTGCAATAAGTCCTGGTGCTTCAGCAAAAGCACGTTGCCTTCTTAATAATGCTTCTCTTACGGTAGGTAACGCAGCAACTTTCGATGCAATTGAGCCCACTTCTTCAGTACGAATATCGTCAGTAACATCCTCGCCTTCGAGTATCACTCTCGTCACTCCGTTTTGAGTGTCGAAAGTGACATCTAAGCTAGCGGCTAAAGGTACGATCCCAACTTCGTCATCAGGCTCAATACCATGGTGAGTTGTTGCGACAGCCAATACCCTATAAATTGCGCCACTGTCTAAAAATTGCCACCGATAATGCTCAGCTAAAAGCGTGCTTAGCGTTCCCTTTCCTGCACCGCTCGGTCCGTCAACAGTTACTACTGGCACCTTCTGCATAATTACTCCATTATGTTTGATGGCCAAAAAACGCGGCAATTATACGCGCATAAGCGAACAGTGCAATCCCTTATCAGCATTGCACTATTCGCCCGTCAGTATATTCGAGATTGATACCTAAATTAATTACTTGGCTATTTTTCGAAACTCATCGAAATAGGTCGGAAATGTTTTCGCCGTGCATCCTGGATCATTAATAGTAATCCCTGCCTCACCAAGCGCTAGCAAAGAGAAGCACATCGCCATGCGATGATCATTATAGGTATCTATCGCAGCATGCTTCAACTGTTCTGGGGCTGTTATTGAAATATAATCACGCCCTTCTTCAACAATAGCACCCACCTTTTTTAATTCGGTTGCCATTGCATGCAGACGATCAGTTTCTTTCACGCGCCAATTGTAAACATTAGAAATACGTGTGGTTCCTGTGGCAAATAACGCGGTTGTGGCGATTGTCATTGCCGCATCAGGAATGTGGTTCATATCCATGTTGACTGCAAACAAAGGCGCGCCCGTTACCGCTATAAAATTATCGCCCCAAGTTACTTTCGCACCCATTTTTTCAAGCACATCAGCAAATGCGATATCACCTTGTATAGAGGCTTGACCTACGCCAGTGACTTTTACAGTGCCTCCCTTTATGGCAGCTGCAGCTAAAAAATACGAGGCTGATGAGGCATCACCTTCAACCAAGAATGTACCCGGTGACCGATAACACTGGTTTGCACCAATAACAAACGATTTATAATTATTATTAATCACGCTTACACCAAAACTTTGCATTGTTTTGAGCGTGATATCGATATACGGCTTGGAAACAAGCTCGCCAATAATATTTATGCTTACTTCATGTTCGAGTAAAGGAGAAGCCATTAACAATGCAGTTAAAAACTGACTTGAAACGGAGCCGTCTATGTTAAATGAATTTGTTTTTAATGCTCTTCCTTTAATCCGCAGCGGAGGAAAACCGTTATTTTTCAGATAGTTGATATCCGCACCAGCATGAAGTAGTTCGTCAACTAAATCACCGATAGGACGCTCTTCCATACGAGGTTCGCCAGTGAGTTCAACGTCGACCTCGGAAAATGCAAGCGCTGCACATAGCGGACGCATTGCAGTCCCAGCATTGCCGAGAAATAATGACAGAGGCTTTATCGTCGAAAACTTACCACCTAGACCATGCACCTTGCATTCGGTTTTATCATCGTTTAATTGATAACTCACTCCCAGCTTTGTCAGCGCAGTCAACATGTGTTTTATATCATCACTGTCCAATAAATTCGTCAATGTTGTTGTGCCAGTTGCCAAAGCGGCCAGCAAAAGTGCTCTGTTAGATAAACTTTTAGATCCAGGGACGTTTATCTCGCCATCAACATGGCAAATGGGCTCAAGAGTCAAACTGTCCATCTATCCGTTATTCCTTTCAAATTCTTTCATAAAGTCAGCCAAGGCCTGGGCGCCGGCTAATGGCATTGCGTTGTATATACTGGCGCGCATACCGCCAACAGCTCTATGTCCTTTTAACGCAACTAGGCCGTTTGATTCTGCTTGTTTAAGAAATAAGTCGTTCAAGCTCTCATCACTCAATTTGAACGTCACATTCATTTTTGAGCGATAATCATCATGAACGTTATTTTTGTAAAAGCCCGTTGCGTCAATTTGATTATACAAAACTTGGCTTTTCTGTTTATTAACTCGGGCAATATCTGTTAAGCCGCCTTGCGCTTTTAACCACTTAAAAACCAGCCCCGCTAAATACCACGAGAACGTCGGCGGCGTGTTATACATTGAGCCACTTTCTGCTTGTAACTTATAATTAAAGATCGCTGGCGTATCTTTTCTAGCGAACCCGATCAGATCATTTCGCACAATAACCACTGACAAGCCTGATGGCCCAATATTCTTTTGTGCACCAGCATAAATAATACCAAAATCTTTAATATTGAGTGGCTTTGACAAAATATTTGATGACATGTCGGCTACAATCGGAACGTTACCGCTCTGTGACTTGGGCACCCAGTCGATTTCAATACCATCTACCGTTTCGTTTGTGCAGTAATGAAAATAACCAGGTTCTTCCGCTATCGACCACTCATCCTGCTTCGGTACATACATTTTGCCTTCAATTTCTTTACTTGTGGCAACAATACTGCTTCTGCAAAATTTTTGTGCTTCCTCTTCGGCCCCAACAGACCATTGACCGGTCACTAAATGCTGGCTTAAATCGGATGATTTTGAAATATTTAGCGGCACAGCAGAAAACTGAGCCCTACCACCACCATGCATAAACAATACAGTGTAATTAGCAGGTATTTGCAGTAACTCTCGAAGATCGGCTTCGGCTTGCTCTGCAACCTCCATAAAAGGCTTACCACGGTGACTCACCTCCATCACTGACGTGCCTGAGCACTGCCAATTGATGAGTTCTTCTTGAGCTTGCTGCATAACTTCTTGCGGAAGCATTGCTGGCCCAGCACTAAAATTAAATATATTTTGCATTGACATTCATCTTCCAAAAACAAGATAAGCGGCAAACCGCCGCTTATCTATACTCTACAATTAATTACCTTACTGCGGAATTAATGGTTATTCTGAATCGCTTGGCGCATCCGCTTCAGGTATTTCACCGGATGAATCTGTTTCAACAGACTCTGCAGTTGCTTCAACTGATTCTCCGTCTAGGTCTTCTAACTCTTCTTGTTCAAGCTCATCAATACGCTGCAGACCAACCACTAATTCATCTTCAGCTGTTCTAATTAGTCGAACACCTTGGGTATTACGACCAACAGTAGATACCTCAGAAGCGCGGGTTCTCACAAGCGTTCCTTGGTCACTGATCAACATAATCTCTTTACTTTCGTCTACCTGAATAGCGCCAACAACGAGACCATTTCGCTCAGAAACTTTTATAGAAACAACACCTTTGGTTGCCCTGCTCTTCGCTGGATATTGTTCTATTGGTGTGCGTTTTCCAAAGCCGTTTTCTGTTGCGGTCAGGATATCTCCTTCGCCTTTTGGAACAATAAGAGAAACCACTCTTTCGGTTTCCATTAAACGAATACCACGAACACCTGTTGCTGTTCTGCCCATCGGACGTACCTGGTCTTCGCTAAATCTCACTACCTTACCAGCGTCAGAGAACAGCATAATTTCGCTTTCTCCATCCGTTAAATCGACACCTATCAATTCGTTTCCATCATTCAAATTAACCGCAATGATGCCGTTAGCTCTTGGGCGTGAATATTGCGTCAATTCAGTTTTCTTCACCGTACCGTTTGTTGTAGCCATAAACACAAATTTACCTGCTTCAAATTCCTGAATCGGTAAAATCGCAGTAATACGTTCACCTTCTTCCAGTGGAAGAATGTTAACAATTGGACGACCACGCGCATTCCTGCTTGCTAATGGTAGTTGATAAACTTTAAGCCAATATAATCTGCCCCTTGTAGAGAAGCAAAGTATATGATCATGCGTATTAGCGACCAATAATTTCTCAATAAAGTCTTCGCCTTTCATCTTGGTTGCCGACTTACCCTTACCGCCGCGTCTTTGTGCTTCGTAGTCAGACAATTTTTGATACTTGACATAGCCTTCACGCGAAAGTGTCACAACAACGTCTTCTCGCTCTATTAAATCTTCAATGTCAATATCATGAGTCGCTGCAGTGATTTCTGTGCGGCGCTCGTCACCAAATTCATCGCGAACCGCTTCTAATTCTTCACGAATTATTTCCATTAAACGCTCTGAACTTGCCAAAATGTGTAACAATTCTGCAATGGTATCAAGAAGTGCTTTATATTCATCGAGGATTTTATCGTGCTCTAGACCTGTCAGTTTATTCAAGCGTAAATCAAGGATAGCTTGAGCTTGTTCTTCTGTTAAGAAATACTGGCCATCTCGAATACCAAACTCTGGCGCTAACCAGTCAGGTCTAGCTGCGTCATTCCCTGCTCTCGAAAGCATTTCAGCTACATCGCCTAAATTCCAGCCTTGTGCTACGAGTGATTTCTTAGCGTCAGACGGGCTTTGAGATGCTTTGATCAATTCGATGATAGGATCGATATTGACCAGAGCGATGGCTAAGCCTTCAAGAATATGCGCTCGGTCACGTGCTTTTTTCAACTCAAAGACAGTTCTTCGCGTCACAACTTCACGGCGATGCAGAATGAATTTCTGTAAAATGTCTTTAAGGTTAAAAATGCGAGGTTGTTTATTGTCCAACGCAACCATATTGATACCAAACACGGTTTGTAACTGAGTGTTGGCATACAAGTGATTGAGCAGCACTTCGCCTGACTCGTTGCGCTTAACTTCAATAACGATGCGCATACCATCTTTATCAGACTCGTCTCGCAGAGCTGAAACACCTTCGATTCGCTTTTCTTTAACTAAGTCAGCTATTTTTTCGATGAGGCGTGCTTTATTTACTTGGTAAGGCAATTCGTGGACGATAATTGTCTCTTTACCATTATCTTCTTGCTCGATTTCAGCTCTAGCACGCAGATAAATTTTACCACGTCCTGTTTTATAAGCTTCGACAATACCTTTGCGCCCGCTGATGATTGCGGCAGTCGGAAAATCTGGCCCTGGAATAATTTCCAATAATTCATCGATACTTAATTCAGGGTTGTTAATTAATTCGATACAACCATTGATGACTTCAGTGAGGTTATGAGGCGGAATATTCGTCGCCATACCCACAGCAATACCAGAAGATCCGTTGACTAAAAGGTTCGGTACTTTAGTAGGTAAAACCTCAGGAATATGTTCCTGACCATCATAGTTAGGTACAAAATTAACTGTTTCTTTTTCTAAATCCGCTAGCAATTCATGAGCAATTTTTGCCATTCGAATTTCGGTATAACGCATTGCTGCAGCCGAATCACCATCAACGGAACCGAAGTTTCCTTGGCCATCGACAAGCATGTAGCGTAATGAAAAATGTTGCGCCATGCGAACGATAGTGTCATACACTGCTGAATCACCGTGAGGGTGATATTTACCAATGACGTCGCCGACGACACGGGCTGATTTTTTATAGGGCTTGTTGAAATCGTTTTTCAACTCGTTCATCGCAAATAAAACGCGTCTGTGAACTGGTTTTAAGCCATCTCTTACGTCTGGAAGAGCACGACCAACGATGACGCTCATCGCATAATCTAGGTAAGAGTTTTTTAATTCATCTTCGATATTAATCGGCAGGATTTCTTTAGCGTTATCAGTCATGAACTGCACTGTCCTTTATTATTTGTAGAGCATTTATCAACTGATGCTATCCATTCTATAAATAGACGTTGATCTGACATAAATGGCTCACTTGTTATTTTAGCCAAGGTTGGCAGGTAGATATTATCATTAAGACTGCGGAATATGTAGATGTATGTCATAATAATTCCCATAAAAATTGTCAGTCGATATACTTAACTGTGTTAAGGGCTGAAATAACAAGAATTCTTTGGGGATGACATGACCACAGTTAATGTTGATAACAATGAAATTGACAAGTTTTCCGCTTTAGCATCCAAATGGTGGGATCTTAATGGTGAGTTTAAACCGCTTCATGATATAAATCCGGGACGACTCTCTTTTATAGTAGAAAAGTCAAAAGGCTTAGCCTCAAAAGAGATATTAGACGTAGGATGCGGCGGCGGAATTTTAGCCGAGTCTATGGCTCAATATGGTGCACATGTGACCGGTATCGATTTAGCCAAAGATTCGTTAGACGTTGCTAAATTGCATGGCCTCGAATCTGGCGTAAGCGTGAATTATGAACTGACCAGTGCAGAAGAGTTTGCGCGTGCATTTCCTGAGAGTAAAGATATTGTTACCTGCCTAGAGATGCTCGAGCATGTTCCTGACCCGGCTTCTGTTATTCAAGCCTGTGCCGATATTGTAAAGCCAGGAGGACGCGTATTTTTCTCAACGATTAATAGAAACATGAAATCCTGGGTCATGGCAATATTAGGTGCTGAGTATGTGCTTAACTTAGTACCTAAAGGCACCCACAAGCATAACAAGTTTATTACGCCGGCTGAAATGACCCGCTGGATAGACAATACAACGTTAGTCCCGAGAGAAGTAACAGGGCTACATCTTAACCCGCTAAGTAATACCTATTACCTGTCGAATAAGAACGTAGATGTTAACTATATATTGTATTGCGACAAACCGCTTTAACCACAATATCTAGTGGCTTTTATAGAAATCAATACTAGATACCGGATTACGTTAAAACAAAAACGTATAAAAAAACCTTTTTTAGATTAATTTATTTTACTGAAAAATAAATTAATCTAATGCAGTTGAATCCTATATAAGTGCGCTAATTTAGTGTCGTTCACGTTAGCCCCTACTAACTGCAACAATCTCTAGTAACAAACCTGCACAAAAACACTATATGTTGGGTTGCATCCAAGCCAAAACAACACTATCTTGTGTTCATCCACAGCCAAGCACGGCATATTAAGTATAAAACTATACTCAATCATGCAGTGTTAACAAGGCAAGGATTTAAAGGATTTTAAATCACGCTATATAACTAGGCGCAGACCAAAGAGCGATAATAAATAATGAACAATACTCTTCTAGTGACAAAAAGAAACGGCACGCAAGAACCGATTGAATTAGACAAAATCCATAAAGTTGTTGCATGGGCAGCGAAAGGACTTTCTGACGTATCAGTTTCACAAGTTGAAATCAAAGCTCAAATTCAGTTTTATAACGGTATTAAGTCTGCAGAGATTCACGAAACATTAATAAAGTCAGCCGCGGATCTCATTTCAACTGAAGTGCCTGATTATCAGTATTTAGCAGCGCGTTTAGCCATTTTTCATCTACGGAAAAAAGCCTTCGGCCAATTTGAGCCGCCTGCACTTTATGCTCATGTAAAGAAAATGGTCGAAACAAACAAATATGACGAACACTTGCTTCA
The DNA here is from genome assembly GCA_965660625.1 of Glaciecola sp. Classification (GTDB taxonomy): domain Bacteria; phylum Pseudomonadota; class Gammaproteobacteria; order Enterobacterales; family Alteromonadaceae; genus Glaciecola. The sequence continues at coordinate 54,852 of CBFIAR010000014.1, forward strand.
GGATTATACCGAAGCAGAATTTGAAGAAATGGATAAGTTCATTGATCATTGGCGCGACATGAATTTCAGCTATGCTGCCGTAAAACAGCTCGAAGGCAAATATCTTGTTCAAAACCGTGTCACTGGCGAAATATATGAAAGCGCTCAATTTTTGTACATTTTAGTTGCTGCGTGTTTATTTGCTAAGTATCCTGCGGAATCGCGCATGGATTACATTAAGCGCTTCTACGATGCGACTTCTACTTTTAAAATATCGCTTCCTACTCCGATAATGGCAGGTGTTAGAACCCCAACCCGCCAGTTCAGTTCGTGCGTTTTGATAGAGGCCGGTGACAGCCTAGATTCAATCAACGCGACAGCTTCCGCGATTGTGAAATATGTAAGTCAGCGTGCGGGTATCGGGGTTAATGCAGGCAGAATTAGAGCACTTGGCAGCCCTATCAGGGGTGGTGAAGCTTTCCACACAGGTTGCATTCCATTTTATAAACATTTTCAGACGGCTGTTAAAAGCTGTTCTCAGGGTGGTGTTCGTGGCGGAGCTGCAACGCTTTTTTACCCTTTGTGGCATATGGAAGTTGAGTCTCTATTGGTACTGAAAAATAATCGTGGTGTTGAAGAAAACAGGGTTCGTCACCTAGATTATGGCGTGCAGTTTAACAAATTGATGTATACGCGAATGATCAAAGATGATTTCATCACTCTGTTCAGTCCGTCGGATACACCAGGCTTGTATGATGCTTTCTTTGCCGATCAAGACGAATTTGAGCGTTTATATTGCATATACGAAGCGGACGACAGCATTCGCAAAAAGAGAATTAAAGCGATTGAACTGTTCAGTTTATTTGTACAAGAACGTGCAAGTACTGGTCGAATTTATTTGCAAAACGTTGACCACTGTAATACCCATAGCCCCTTCAATCCGAAGCTAGCCCCCGTGCGTCAAAGTAATCTCTGTTTAGAAATTGCATTACCAACTAAACCACTGTCCCACGTCAATGATGAAGAAGGTGAAATTGCACTGTGTACATTGTCGGCATTTAACTTAGGCGAGATAAAAAGCTTAGACGACTTTGAAGAATTATCTGATTTAGCGGTACGCGCACTCGATAGTTTATTAGATTACCAAGACTACCCTGTGCCCGCAGCATACAATGCCACAATGGGCAGACGTACTTTAGGTGTAGGTGTTATTAACCTTGCTTACTATCTTGCTAAGAACGGTGTTAAATATGGTGATCATAGCGCAAACAGTCTGGTCCACAGAACCTTCGAAGCAATGCAGTATTATTTGCTCAAAGCGTCAATGGAATTAGCAAAAGAGAAAGGTGCTTGTCCTAAGTTCAATGAAACTACCTATTCGCAAGGCTTAATGCCTATTGACACTTACAAAAAGGACGTCGATGGTATTTGCAATGAAGCCCTTCATTATGATTGGGACACCTTGCGCGATAATATCGTTAAACATGGGTTAAGAAATAGCACTTTATCGGCGCTGATGCCGTCAGAAACATCATCACAGATATCAAATGCAACTAATGGTATTGAACCACCCCGCGGGCATATCAGTATAAAAGCCAGTAAAGACGGCGTTTTAAAACAGGTTGTTCCTGAATATCAGCGTTTGAAAGATAATTATGAGTTACTTTGGGAGCTCAAATCAAATGACGGTTACCTACAATTGGTTGCCATCATGCAGAAATTTATTGATCAGGCGATATCAGCAAACACCAGTTATGACCCAGGTAAATATGAAGGCAACAAAGTACCGATGAAGGTGCTATTGAAAGACCTGCTAACAACTTACAAACTGGGCATTAAGACGCTTTATTATCACAACACCCGAGATGGTGCTTCAGACAATACTGACAAAGCCTATGTTGAAGAAGCGACCTCTAAACCTGCTCAAGAAGTCATTATAGAAGAAGATGACGATTGTGCTGGTGGTGCTTGTAAGATTTAGACTCATTTGATTAAACCAATAGGTAAAAAATAAAACAATGAAATACACGACCTTTAATCAAGAAAGTAACAATACGATGATTGAACCTATGTTTTTCGGTAATCCGGTGAACGTTGCCCGCTACGATCAACAAAAGCATCCGATTTTTGAGAAGCTAATTGAGAAACAAATATCGTTCTTCTGGCGCCCAGAGGAAGTAGACGTAAGCAAAGACCGAATGGATTTTCAAAAACTATCTGACGCTGAAAGGCACATTTTCACGTCAAATTTGAAATATCAAACCTTGCTTGATTCGATTCAAGGTCGTAGTCCTAACATTGCGTTTTTACCTATCGTGTCAATTCCAGAGTTGGAGACATGGATCGAAACGTGGTCGTTCTTTGAAACTATTCATTCACGTTCGTATACTCATATTTTACGCAATCTTTTTTCTGACCCAAGTGCTATTTTTGATGACATTGTAGTAAACGAAGAAATAAAGAAACGAGCAAGTGATATTTCGAAATATTATGACGACCTCATCTTTGCGACTCAACTATGGCAAACACAAGGTGAAGGTGAGTTTGTTATTGAGGGTGAAACTCACGTTATTAACATGCGTCAACTGAAGAAATTGCTGTACTTATGCATGAATTCAGTTAACGCGCTTGAAGCGATTCGCTTTTATGTCTCCTTTGCATGTACGTTCGCATTTGCAGAGCGTGAATTAATGGAGGGTAATTCCAAAATAATTCGTCTCATTGCGCGCGATGAAAACATTCACTTAACCTCTACCCAGCACGTACTTAATTTGTGGGCGAAAGGAAAAGATGATCCTGAAATGGCTGAAATTGCTGCCGAATGTCATGAAGAAGCAAAAGCTATATTCTTAAAGGCGGTTGAGCAAGAGAAAGAATGGGCACATTATTTATTCAAAAACGGCTCAATGTTAGGCTTGAATGAAGAAATTCTTTGCCAATATGTTGAATACATAGCGAACCACAGAATGGCGGCAATAGGCATGGGCCAGCCATTTGATATAAAGAGTAATCCGTTACCTTGGATGAACAACTATCTTAGTTCAGACAACGTTCAGGTTGCTCCTCAGGAAACTGAGATCAGTAGTTACCTCGTAGGTCAAATTGACAGTGAAGTTGCTTCCGATGATTTTGAGGCATTTGAACTCTAAAGTGTCAGAAAAACAAGGAATGTATCAGGTCCGAGTCGACGGCTCGGACCCTTTTAATTGCAAAAATAACGACGATTCGTTGTTGTCTCACCTTGAACAGCAAAACATTGACGTGCACTACCATTGCCGAGAGGGGTATTGCGGAGCATGTCGCACCAAATTAATTTCGGGCGATGTGGAGTACCTCACCGACCCTCTCGCATTTATAGACGATGATGAAATTCTACCTTGCTGTTGCAAACCTATTGGCGACATACAGATAAAGCTTTATTAAACGTAGCTTTACGTCAAGTAATTGTATCTTTTAACCCTATCAAATCAATGCCCGTAAAAACTCGAGCATTCCTCAATAAACGATTTCAAGTTAACTCATTAGATTAAGCGTTAATTCATTTAGTGAATAAAGGGATGATATTTTCGGAAGGTTGATACCCCGGAATTATCTGAATCACACCTTTCGTTAAGTACATAAACGGTGTCCCCTCTAATCCAACATTACGCCCTGCAGCTTGTCCTTTTCTGATACTTTCTACACACTCTGCATCATAAGTTTTTTGCACAAACTGACCATTATCAGTGCCGGCTTTAATTTTGGTCATGGCGTCGTTCTTGTCCTTTGCACACATCACCTGTTTCATATTTTCAAACGCCGGCTGTCCATCTACTAATTGACTTCTGGGGTACGGTATATACTTCACATCTATGCCCGCATTTTGATAATCTGCAACTTCTAAGTGTAGCTTCTTGCAGTAGCCACAAGTCGTATCTGAAAATACATATAGTTGTCCTATCGATTCTCCTTTAGCTGGATAAGTTACGAAGTCACTCTCGGTTAACTTGACAATCTCTTGTTGTACTAACACCAATTGTCCCTTCTGCTTTTCTATTCGAGTCAGGTTAATCATTTTTTGCAAATCAAACAGTTCCCCTAAAACTGCTCGTGTGCCATCTTTCGTAACCACAAGCGATTGACCGTCAATAGTTACTTCGTAAAGACCGGGAAGTTTCTCACTACTTAATTCCCGCATTACCACCACTGCAGAATCTGCAAATTGCGCATTGACTGTCTTTAAATTTTTCTCAACTTCTTGTAAATCACTTTGTTGCGCATAAGAAATGCTACTCACAATACAAGAAATAGCGGCAAGCGCTATCAAACGTTTTCTAATCATTATTTTTCCTTAAAAAAAGAGCACCTTGAGGTACTCTTTATTATTCATCGTTATTGGGAAAAAGTTATAGGTCGAGGCCAATTCTTTTAGCTACTTCGATATACGACTCAACTACTGAACCTAAACCCTGTCTAAATCTATCTTTATCTAACTTTTTGCGCGTTTCCTTATCCCATAGTCTGCAGCCATCAGGTGTGAATTCATCACCCAATACTAGCTCACCATTGGATAAACCAAATTCCAATTTGTAATCTACGAGAAGCATCCCACCTTTTTCAAATAGCGGCTTTAAAACACCGTTTACCGCAAAGGTCAGGCGTTTCATTTCGTCTATTTGTTCTTGAGTGGCCCAACCAAATGCAGTGATGTGATAATCATTCACCATTGGGTCATGCAAGGCATCATTTTTTAGAAAAAACTCAAACGTGGGAGGATCTAAAACCAGACCTTCTTCCACACCAAGTCGGCGAACCATTGAACCTGCAGCAATATTCCTAACCACGCACTCTACTGGTATCATGTCCAACTTTTTCACAACACATTCAGTGTCTGAAAGCAGTGTTTCTACCTGAGTTTTTATACCCGCTGCTTCCAGTTTTTGCATAATGAAATGATTAAATTTATTATTAACTTCGCCTTTACGCTCAAGTTGTTCAATTTTCTCTCCGTCAAAGGCCGAAGTGTCATTTCTAAAATATAAAACTAGCTTGTCAGCTTCGTCCGTTAAAAAAACCGTTTTCGCTTTACCGCGATATAATTCATCTCGTTTTTGCATACAAAGAATTCCTAAGCCTAAATATCTAAATCTTCATTGCCCATGTAGTCTTTAAATGGTGCAAATATTTTTGTTATTCTTCTAGCGTCGAACGGCTTACTTTCATTATCCATGAAAGTCACTGTTGTTTTCTCGCCAACCCCTCCTAATTGAAGACGGTACTCATTCTTCTCGATGTCCAATTTATCTTCAGAACCCAAAAGGCCTGACCACCAAGAGCTTTCAATGCCGTTATATTGAACGAATAACAGACCTGTAGATTGGTCTAAATCTTTCACATCAAAACCCATTTTACGCAAAACAAGTAGCAAACGAGGCCACGTGTTTTCGAAAACGGCGTCTACCACGAGTGCGGGATTGCCGTCGGCGTCAAACCCCATGTCGGTATGAAAGCCTTGACGAATTTTCGCGATGCGTTGCGTATTTGCAAGGCGAATACCAAAGTCGTATTCGGTAATGACGCTATTCAAAAAATTCGATTCTTCTGAGCGCTTACTAATGAGGTCTACTTGCGCGAAAGCTGCTTTACCTGATTCATCTACATAGTCAATAAGCTCTGTTTGAAGCGATGCAGTTCTACCGTGTGGTGCTAATTTCATCGTAAATTTAAACTTTTTCTTCACGATCGCATAGTGATCCGTCATATCATACCAACTTGACGGAATTTCACGCTTCTGTGTCACCCAATCGGTTACCAAAATATTATTTTCTTTTTCGAATTTCTCAACACCGACGTTGATCTTTTCAAGGTAAGTTAACACCGTGTCCCACACCGTTTTTTGCAGAGGTTCGTTGTCATTGACCTGATCAAATAGAACTTTCGCGTCCTCTGAACCCTCTTCAACATGCGTGCCTGCCACCAGCGGCAATATTAATGATGGTGGAATTACCTTTAACTTTTTTCCCTTCAAATCTTTCGGCGCGTTCTCACCTACTTCTGGCAAGATATATCGTTGAGAATAATTTGGAGGATCAAGATCTACAGGTACTTCTAGGGACTTGTGCTGCGCGGCCTCCAAGTACTTAAAACTACCTGATGCAATTTCACGCTCTTCCTTACCCGCACATCCAGCTATAGCTAATGCAACGAGGCCTAAACCTATCGCTTTATATTTCATTAAAAACCTAACTAAATTAAATTCAACGCACTGAGAGTGTCTTCGATTGCTTTTTTGCTATTAAGTTCAGGTAAAACCATTGGAAGTCGCAAAAAAGCATCATCAATGAGACCCATTTTATATAATGCCCACTTAGGCATCACAGGGTTTGGTTCAACAAACAATACCCGATGTAACTCTATTACTTGTTTGTTTAGTTGTTGTGATAACTCGAAGTCGCCTCTAAGGGCAGCTTCACACATTTCACTCATAATTTTTGGAGTGATATTTGCCGTTACTGAGATAACGCCATCTCCCCCTTTGCACATAAAGTCACAACCAGATTCATCATCGCCGCTGAAGAATAAAAAATCGTCATCTACCATTTTTTTAGTTTGTTCTAAGCGAGACAAATCACCTGTTGCATCTTTTATACCGACAATGTTTTTATGTTTAGACAACTCGGCTACTGCCTCTGGCAACATGTCAGCAACGGTTCGCCCTGGTACATTATACAATATTAAAGGAATATCGGTTGCGTTAGCTATTGCATTAAAATGCGCAATCATACCTGCCTGCTGTGGTTTATTGTAGTAAGGAACAACACTTAAAAAGCCGTCAACGCCCAAGCCTGCCATTTGTTCACTCAAAAATATGGCTTCTGCAGTCGAATTTGCACCACTACCTGCTATCACTGGTATCTTGTTGTCTACAAATTGAATTATCAATTTAACAACATCGATATGCTCTTTAAATGGCAACGTAGCTGATTCACCGGTTGTTCCAACAGCAACAATTCCGTGCGTACCATTATTCAAATGAAACTCAACTACGCGTTTCAGACTAGGCACATCTATCTTGCCATCCGGCAACATAGGCGTTACTAATGCAACATAACTTCCTTTAAACATTATTCCCCCTTTAAATCTGCTCGACATGGTAGTGTTCACAGGCAATAAACACAAGCAGATAAAGCGCAAGCCATTATATTTTTTTATAATATTTAGTGTATGCATATATTTTAAGCAAGCATGTTCCTGAATTTTTTCTTGTGCTAAAATCACCATTCTTATCCACGAGTATAGTTTTGATATGAAGCAACAGGTTATCGTCAATATAGTAGGTACGGACAAGTTAGGCATTCTAAGTGAGATCAGTGCTTGCGTGCATGATAAATGCTGTAACATTCTTGATAGCCGCCATGCAATTTATGGGACAGATTTTTCATTATCTATGATCGTCGAAGGGACTCAGTCAGCTATCACTAAATTGGAATTACAATTATCCTCTTTATGCATGCAACATGAACTTCTATCGATGATAAAACGCACAAGTGGACACGCAAAACAGAATTTAGAACAACTCATCAATTTAGAGTTTTCTGGAGAAGATGCGAAAGGCATTATTAAGAAGGTAACCGGCTTTCTTGCGCAACGGCAGGTATCTGTAAGCGCATTCAGACAACGTACATTTATCGACAAAACAACAAATGTTGAAAATGTTAGATGTAAAATGGTGCTCAGCGCCATGAAAAAATTGGACTTAGTGAGTTTCGACGAAGAAATAAAACAACTAATGTGCAATCTCGGCTTATCTGGCAAAGTAACGCACAACGAAATAAAGGAAGAAAATGAACACATTGAAAGCTGGTGATCAAGCGCCTCAATTTACACTACAAAACCAGTCTAATGAGGCTGTATCTCTATCTGATTTCTCAGGTAAAAAAGTATTAATTTATTTTTATCCAAAAGCAATGACGCCTGGCTGCACAATCCAAGCTCAGGGCTTACGCGATATCAAAAATGAACTCGACAAGCACAATGTTATCGTATTAGGAATTAGTCCTGATGCCGTGAAACGCCTACCTAAGTTTATTGAAAAAGAATCATTGAACTTTACCCTGCTTAGCGATGAGGAGCATGCGGTTGCTGACGCTTTTGGCGTATGGGGTCTAAAAAAATTCATGGGAAAAGAATATGATGGCATTCATCGATTGAGTTTTCTCATTGACGAAAATGGTGTTATCACTCACGTATTAGATAAGTTCAAAACCAAAGAGCATCACCAAGTAGTCCTAGACTTATTGGCATAGAGCCAGTTTTAGTGAAAAAGACGGACAATTAACCGTCTTTTTCTGTTTTACAATATGACTCACACTTTTTCCGAACTCACTTCAGGCGCTATGTCGGATTGGATCGGCGATGACCAAGCTGAAATAACGGCCTTTACTAATGTCGCTAAAGGGATGGCAAAAAATACTCCCCAGAATCCCCACATCCCCCCAAATACTAAGACAGCAATAATGATATACAAAGGGTGCAAGCTAACAGCTTCTGAAAACAAAACAGGTACAATTAGATTACCATCTAAAGCCTGGATAATTGAATAAACTAACATCAAATACCAAAACTCAGGCGTCACTCCAAATTGAAATAAAGCAACGATAGCGACTGGAATTGTTACCACTGCCGCACCAATATAGGGTATTAACACTGAAAAACCAACGAGTACACCAAGCAATAAAGAATAGCGCAAATCCATAAAAGTAAATGCAACAGATGTGACTCCGCCGACAATCAAAATTTCGATCACTTTTCCGCGAATATAGTTAGCAATTTGTAAGTTCATTTCTTCTCCGACCTGCGTGATCAGACGACGCTCGTTGGGTAACACATTTGAAATACTATTAAGAAATAGCGCTTTGTCTTTCAGCATGAAGAAAACCATTAGCGGCACGAGTATCATGTAAATCAATAAAGCAGCCAAGTTGCCTATCGAACTGACAGAAATACTGATCACCTGCTGTCCAATACCAACAATACGTTGATTGACCGACGCCATTGTATTTTTAATGTAATCGACTTCAATAACATCCGGATACTTCTGGGGTAAACTAGCAAGCCACTTTTGCGCTGAATCCCATATCAGTGGTAATTCTTGTACAAGATTAACGCTCTGCTTGCTAATAATAGGCACTAAACCAACTAGCATGAGAATACTAATCAAAATAAAGATAATAAGGGTAATAGATGTAGCTATCGTTCTATTTATACCGCGCTTGTGTAAATGAGTCACTGGCCAGTCTAATAAATACGCAATAACAGCAGCAACAATGACTGGCATCAGAATGCCGCCCCACACAAGCAAAATAACGGTGCTGACGATGATTAACATCAATAGCATCATCGCATTAGGGTCTGAAAACTTGCGTTTATACCAACGATCAAAAACGCCAAACATGAGGGGTATCTATCCTTCTCTTTGATTTATTATTTAATTGCAATGATGGTAAACCTTGTTTCAACTTAAAACCAGATAAAGTGAAACTATATTGTGCTATAACGGTCTATGTATCGTAAATATCAATCGCGCCGTTAGGGACACTTAGAAACAAAATATGAGTATGAATTTAACCAAAAAAGTATTTATCGCGCTCAGTTGCTTGTGGTTGCCAATTATTGGTAATGCCCAATCTGTGGATAGCAACAAAAACCAATTACCAGAAATTGGTGTCGTGGCATCTGACACATTAACAATTGACAAAGAAGTATTGGTCGGAAAAGCTGTCATGCGTCAATTGCGGGGACAAGCTCCGATAGTTCATGATCCTTTGATTAATGAATACATTCAGGATTTAGGCAACAAATTAGTAATCGAAGCAGACAATGCAAAGTTTCCTTTTTCATTCTTCATGATTAACAACGGTACTATAAACGCATTTGCTTTTTTTGGCGGACACGTTGGTATACATTCGGGTTTGATTACTCAGGCGGATTCGGAGAGTGAGTTAGCCTCCGTGCTAGCACACGAAGTGGCTCACGTGACACAACGCCACCTCGCTCGCGCTAGTCAAGCACAAAAACGCAGTGCGCCCCTACAAATAGCATCACTAATTGGGGGCATTTTGATTGCAATGGCTGACCCTGAAGCCGGAATAGCAGCAATCAGCGCGGGTAATGCAGGTGCGGCACAAGGTCGAATTAATTACACTAGAAACATGGAACAAGAAGCCGATAATATAGGTATTTCAATGTTAGCCAGAGCAGGCTTTGATCCTGCTGGCGCACCTGCTTTTTTCTCAAAGTTAGCACAACAGTCGCGGGGGCAAAGTAGTCAACTCGAATTTTTACGAACTCACCCAGTTCCAGAGAATCGGATTTCAGAAACACGCGCAAGAGCTGCGACCTATGGCACAAGAAATGTGCCAGCCAGCTTAAATTTTAGTTTAGTTAAAGCACGGATAATCGCACGATATGAAAGCAACCCACTAAGAAACATAAATTACTTTGGCTATCAGGTTCAAGAAAAAAAATACGTTTTTCGTGAAGCAGCATTATATGGTCTTGCACTGTCTTATTTTGAAAGTGAACAGTATGCCTCCTCTGCACAAATTTTGTCTGAATTATTGAATGAGGATCCTGAAAATTTATTTTATCTAGATGCAATGACAGATGTATTAATTGCTCAACAGAATCCTAAAGCAGCAGTGGAAATGCTCACGCCACTTTGGCAATTAAAACCTAAGAATTCGGTCCTAGCATTGAACCTAGCGAACGCCATGATTAAAGCGAAACAATACCCAGAAGCAATACAGATACTGCGCGATTTATTATTAGTCAATCCGGAACACTTCTTGGCGTATTCTTTATTGATTGATGCGTATACAGCCACTGGCCAGAAGCGAGAAATGTACAAAGCCAGTGCTGAAAAGTATGGATTATTACTAGCATACCCGAAAGCCATTGACGAACTCCAGTTTGCCTACAATGAGAGCGGTATGGACTTTTTAGAGAAACAGAGGATTAAAGCAAGAATAGAACAATTTAGAAACGAGATGGAAACACTAGAAAGGCTCTAGTGCGTATACCGATCTCTCAATTGGCTTTATTTTTCGCTCATTGCTTGACTAAGACTCTTGATATTCTGTTCACCAAGCAGTTGACCTGCTAATGTGCCGTCAGGTCGGATAAGATACGTTGCAGGTAGATATTTTGGTGCCTCGAATGGTAAAGCGGTTTCAACATTATTAATCAGCGGGAACGCAATTTTGTATTTTTCAGCTAACAAAGAGAGTTCATGATCTTGCATCGCGTCATAGCTTACCCCAAATAGAATGGCGCTTTGCTTGCCGTCAGTAAGCTTTTGAAATTCATTTAGTTCTGGGATTTCTCGCAAACAGGGGGCGCACCACTCTGCAAAATAATTGATAACAACCCATTTACCTTCCAATTCTTTAAATTGGTAAGTTGAACCATCGAGCGTAGTAAAATCGTATTTACTATTTAATTGATAAGTAATACCGAGAACGAGAGTGCTGATACCAACCATTAAGTACAGAAGAATCTTTTTCACTGGTCACTCCTTTTTCGTTTTATACTGGTTCGATATTAGAACGATTTGTCACACTAATCATCAACATTATCGTTAAAATGAAAGAATATCAGAGATTCTACAGATAACAGAGACAACATTAACAGCTACATACATTAATCCAAAAATAGACATCGAACAGTCTCTAAAAGTTCCCTTGCATAATAATGAAGTATCCTAAGTTCCAGATAGTTTGTTTAACAATGGTTGTGGATATAAGTAAAAATAAATAACAGGTAGAAGCAAATAATGAATAACACCCCGTGCCGAGTGCTCGTGTTGTATTACAGCAAACACGGCCTGACAAAAAAAATAGCTGAATCGATCGTGAGAGGGATAGAGTCTGAGGAAGTCGAAGCGATATTGAGGACGGTGCCAGATGTCACTAATAGTATTGATACTCGTGTTTTGGCAGTGCCTAAAAATGGCGCACCTTACGTTACGCTAGACGAGCTAGCAAATTGCGATGGACTAGCGTTTGGCAGCCCAACCCATTTTGGCAATATGTCGGGAGCAATGAAGTATTTTTGGGATACAACATCAAGCCTTTGGCTTAAAGGAAGCTTAATTAACAAACCAGCCTGCACTTTTACTTCCAGTTCCAGTTTGCATGGCGGACAAGAAACTACGTTGATCAGTATGATGATGCCATTAATTCATCATGGGATGGTTTTTCTCGGTGTGCCCTACTCTGTTGCCCATTTGCACAAAACGACCACGGGTGGAACACCCTATGGCGCATCTGCTGTCGCCTCAGATAACAAAACAAAACTGAGCTATGAAGAAGAGGAAATAGCCATTTCGCAAGGTAAACGGCTCGCTGCAATGGCTAAGCAGCTGAAAATGAATTCAGGAAAATAATATGAACCAATCTAATAAAATAATCCCAATGTCTACTCGGGTTAAGCAATTGCGATATATTGCTTTGGGTTCTCATTTTGCGCTGCTTGCCTGGATGATTGTTTGGTATTTCTTTTTACCAATAACGGCTGACTACTCTGTCACTTTTAAAATCCTTTTTTATATATTGCCACTGTTATTGCCGCTTCCCGGCATAATACAAGGAAAACCCTACACCCATGCATGGGCTAGTTTTATAGTGTTGCTGTACTTTTTACACGGTATTACGGTCACATATGCTGAGCCGAGTCAAATGATATATGCGATTATCGAGCTCCTACTCGCTGTCAGTATGTTTATCGGTTGTAGCAGCTTCGCTCGATTAAGGGGGCAAGAGTTAGGAACAGGTCTACCGAAGTTAAAAGCCGTAATGGATGAAGAAAAAGAACTGTTTGAGGGCAAATAAAATGAGTAAGTGTGTTTTTATTAGTAAACATAAATTAGTGGCAGTCACACTATTGTGCAGCTCACTTATCGTAGCCTCATGCGGTGGCGGCTCATCTAATGATGGCACTGCCGTCGGGCGAGGAACGCTACCTCCGCCTGTAATAACTGAAAGTACCGGAACCATCGAGCCCATTGCCACTTTTGGCAACGTTGCACTGTTCGGTGATAGCCAATTTGTCACCAACGGTTCATACGGCTTTGCACTTACCACCAATGATGGTGCTCAGATAAGCGAGGTGCGCTGGGAACAACTAAGCGGACCAACACTAAATCTGTTAGCCTCTAATGCTCAAACCATTGGTTTTGATACCCTTGAAGCCGGCAACTATGTCCTTCAGGCTGAGGTAACCACCATTGTAGGCAGACAACAGATCATCCATGAATTTGCTGTACAGCAAAGCAATACCGCGGTTGCGAACTTACGGCTAGATCATACGGTAACGGAAAGAGCGAAAGTGTCACTTCGCGTCGACTCATTTAACAACGATATTAGCACCGCCACAATTACTTGGAAGCAAGTAGCAGGACCTGCTGTATTAGACTTTCAGAGTCAGGGTAATAGCGCATTTTTCAACGCTCCTGCAGTGACAAAAGACGAAGTCATTCGATTTGAAACCAGCGTAAACTACTTAGATGGCCTCATCGCTGTCGATTCGCTCTTTATTACGATTAACGACACCCAGATTATTGACGAAGCTTATTTTCCGAATAGCAACATCATCACTAGTGAAGATGTACATGCTTTTAATTCCGATTCTCCCTACAAAAACGCGATTGAATCTTGTGTCTACACGAACACTCTTAATCGCACCTGCAGCTTTGGTACCTTACCCCTAATAGGACAGCAGTCCACTACGCCAACAATTGAGGATATTCTGGATAGAACTCTTGTATCGCACGACTGGATGGGCAAGCGGTTTCGTCAGTATCTCGAACAGTCCGCGGCAGGACCTGACATGCTTAAACTGCTGCGAGGAGTTACAGCTGTTGTTATATCATACGACGTACGGCCATCGTTTTATTGGGCTGCTACCGGAGCAATTTATTTAGATGCTAGGAATTTTTGGCTGACACCAGAGGAAAGAGACACTCTGAATGAGGTTCCAGATTTCAGAAGTGGCTTTGGTGGCGATCTTAAATTCAGAGTTTTTTGGCGTTATGTGAAAGATAATGCGCCTTACGTGCCGGGGGTGAGTTTTTCTTCCGCAGCGAGAGAGACTAGAACATTTGATGTACTTGAAGCCGACATTTCCTGGTTGATGTACCATGAACTAGGCCATGCTAATGATTTTTTTCCTTATGATGTATGGGCAAGCCTGTCAAATTCGGATGATCCGCTGAGCTTTTTTAGGAACAATGGAACCAATTCAGACATCATGATCAATACATTTCCGCTTAGCTCATCTCAAATGAAGGGTTTGGCGCAAGTAAGCTTTGCAGGTGAAACCGCAAATAGCACTCAAAAAGCTTATATCGGTAGCGATATTGAAGGGTTTTTCACGCCTGATATTGCGTCGTCTTACTACTCATATCTAAATGAACGGGAAGACTTTGCGACCTTATTTGAACGGTTCATGATGCAATATCGTTTAGGGGCGTCAGCTGATATCGGCATTATAAACACCGAAGACAATCCTAACCTTCTAGTAACATGGGGGCAAAGAGATCGCTTTAATTCTCTTTCTATACAAAACAGGGTTCGATTCACTGTAGGCAATATCCTGCCTGAGCTTGGTAATATTGCAGCCCTGCAAGCAGCATTACCGAATCCAATACAATTACGCAGAAATGTCAGTTGGTTCGATAACATAAATCTAAGCGACAATATAGGAACGCAGAGTGTTAACCAAATTCCGTATCGGTTTGAAAAGGAAGCAGTGCAAGATGAAACTAACCTGCATATCGGACGGCCTGCTTTACCAGAGCGTTAATGTATAGAAACTGTACCGCTAATACCTATAACTCGAGTGCTTGCTTAATAAATGGAATTGTAAGCTTGCGCTTCGCTTGCAGTGACTTTTTGTCTAATTCATTTACAATTGACATTAAGTTACTGAGTTCCCTGTCAACCCGCGTTAACAAAAACTTAATACAGTCTTCGCTGGCCTCAAGTCCTCTATGTTCTAAGCGAAACTTAATAATAAGACGCAACGATTCGTCTGAGCGTGTTGCTAACTGAAAAACTGCCCCCCACGTTAGCCTTGACACGAGATCTGGCAATGTAAAAGCAACGATGAGCGGAGATGCTTGACCTGAAATAATAATTTTAGGTTGATGCTCGCGTTCCAATGCCTGATTAATGAGATCAAAGATTGTTCTTTCCCAAGTCTCATTACCCGCAATTTCATGCAAATTATCGATACATATAAGGTCATAGTCGACCACGTCATTGATGATCTCACCCGGCATTTCTTTTAATTCGAGCATATTGAGATACACGGTTTGCAGTCCATTTAATGTAGCCTCGTGACAGCAGGCAAACAATAAATGCGACTTTCCCGAGCCCAAAGAACCAAACAGATAACATATCGGTTTGATACTGCCCATATTACCCTGACAGAATTTCTGTAGGTATGCTGTAGTAAATTCATTCTCCGCCACTAGGAAAGAATCAAACGTTTCGTCATCCGGCAAGGAAACAGGTAAGCTGAGCTGCAAGCTTAGTTACCCCGCCATTCATAATCGATCGCAACGGCAACATCTGCCCTCTGATACTCTGGCTCTCGAAGATTCTGTTCCAGCTTCAAAATTGTTTTTAAACGCTGAACAGGCACATTAGAAGTCAAAACAAAACTGGCAATGTCTTTCGACTGTGCCTGCAATTCTACTTTCTGAGTAACTGTTAACGATGTTAATATCTCCAATACCTTTCGATATTTAACCAGAGTGTTGACATTAGAAACATGCAGGGTTACTGGATAGCTTAAACCCGTTTGGCTTGCTCCAATGGAATAGAGACTCGCTAAATAAGCAGCATACTGATTAACAAACTCTGTGATTAGCCCGTTCACCGTATCGCCAACGATTTCACTAGTTTCGATAGTTTGACCGTTTGTTATGAAATAAGAAAGTTGAAGCTTTTCGCTTGCGCTGAAATCGTCAAAAACGATACCAACGCGCGCGCCAACGACATAATTGGTGCCATAACGAATTGATTTGTTAAATATAGACGATGAGTATAAACCCCAAACATCGAGCGCTGTTACGTTCATTGAATCTGTCAAATCACCGATAGGCATAAGCAATTCGATGCCACGGTCGTACGCGGATTGTTGAATAACGTCTAAATATTGACTACTAATCGATTGCGTAACGAGAGACTTGTTCTTGCTGATATCATCTTCGATTACTATCCAAAGCAAACCCGACGGTCTGCGTTTACCCCAAACACTCAGATTCTCTGAGCGCAGCAAACTTACGATCTTTTGTTCGTTAAATTCAGCTTGATATATAAGCTTATCACCATCTTGAATAAAAGTACTGGATACCAAGTACTGCTCAAAATTTGTTGCAGAACGTTTTACTTCTAGATTATCAAGCACAGAAATGTCGCCACTTAATTTAACAAGCACTTGCTGAAAGGCACTCTTGCCGGCTTTCTTTTGTGTAAAAATTGATTGATCCGTGACAATAATTTGCCCTTCATTTAAGTGCTCAATCGGCGCAGCTTGACTCTGCACCGATAAACAGAAGGACAAAGCAAAAACCCAGAAGATAGAAAACATTTTATTCAAAACTAGTAAATCCTGATAGCAATCAGACGCTATTGTCAGATATTTCGCGCTTTTTTGCATCCGATATTTATTCTTAGTTGATTTTTGATACCTTTTCATTCCTTGAACTGGTAAAATTCTGCCTTCAAAAATTTCAGAGGAAAGCGTGTGACTGAGCAAACCAAACCACTAAGTTATAAAGATGCCGGTGTAGATATTGATGCAGGGAATCAACTCGTTGAAAGAATCAAGTCGGTAAGCAAAAAAACGCATCGCCCTGAAGTCAAAGGTGGTTTAGGCGGTTTTGGTGCACTGTGCTCTATTCCAACAAAATATAGACAGCCTCTCTTAGTGTCTGGCACTGATGGTGTTGGAACCAAGCTGCGTTTGGCTATGGACCAAAATAAGCATGACGGTATTGGTATTGATCTTGTTGCGATGTGCGTGAACGACCTCATTGTGCAAGGCGCAGAGCCATTGTTCTTCTTAGACTACTACGCAACAGGTAAGTTGGATGTTGATACTGCAGCGACTGTTGTCACTGGTATTGGCGAGGGATGCCAACTGGCCGGTTGTGCTCTAATTGGTGGCGAAACTGCTGAAATGCCAGGAATGTATGACGGTGAAGATTATGATGTTGCTGGTTTTTGCGTTGGTGTAGTAGAAGCAGAAGACGTTATCGATGGCTCCAAAGTGGCTGCTGGCAATAAGTTAATTGCATTAGGTTCTTCAGGTCCGCATTCAAATGGTTATTCTTTAATCAGAAAAATAATTGAAGTGAGTGGTTTAGATTTAAATACGCCATTAGACGGCAAGTCGATAAGTGACCATTTGCTTGAGCCAACTCGAATTTACGTTAAGTCTGTATTGGCGATTTTAGAGAAGCATAACGTTAACGCAATATCACATATCACTGGCGGTGGATTCTGGGAAAACATTCCTCGAGTATTACCAGCAAATATGCAAGCCGTTGTGGATGGGAAAAGTTGGCAATGGCCAACTATATTTTCACTTTTACAAGAAAAAGGAAATGTTACCACTCACGAAATGTACCGCACTTTTAACTGTGGTGTTGGACTGATCTTAGTTGTAAAAGAACACGATGCCGCTGGCATAACAAAAGCCTTCAACGACTTGGGTGAAAACGCTTGGATTATTGGTGAAATACAGACGCTAGAAGAAGGTCATGAACAAGTGGTCATTAATTCATAATGGCTGCTGCTCAAAAACGCATTGTCATACTCGTATCCGGCACCGGTTCAAACGCGATGGCCATTATTGATGCTTGCACGAAAGAATTAATAAAAGGTTCGGTCGTCAAGTTGATTTCAAACGTACCAAGCGCCTACGCGCTTGAAGCTGCCGCTCAAGCGAATGTTCCATCTGTATGTGTTGATCATAAAACATTTCAAAACAGAGATGCTTTTGAACAGGCACTCGCTGGAGAAATCGATGAGTCTTTACCGGATATTATTGTCTTAGCAGGGTTTATGCGGATATTAAGTAGCGCGTTTGTTGAGAAATATTTGGGTAAATTATTGAACATTCATCCATCTTTGTTGCCGAAGTATCCTGGACTGAATACGCATCAGCGTGCCATAGATAACCAAGACACTGAACACGGTACTTCTGTGCATTTTGTGACGCCAGAATTAGATAGTGGGCCAGTGATACTGCAAGCGAAGGTGCCGGTATTTGAAGATGATACGGCAGATGAGTTGGCAGAACGCGTGTTGGTGCAAGAGCATAAAATATATCCACTCGTGGTTAATTGGTTGTGTAACGAAAGAATCGTGCTAACAAATATGAAAGCATTTTTTGATGGACAAAAATTACCGGAGTGTGGCTATGCGAGTGACTAAGATGTTGAAGGTAACAAGCCTCATTATGTTTGCATTTACTGCCAACATGAGTTTCGCAAAAGAAGCTAATGAATTACCCTCACCCTTCATAGCCCACTATGAAGCATGGCGACATGATAACAACATCGGCAGTGCTGATCTCAGTTTAAAATCATCAGGTGGCAACTTCTACGAACTCAAGTATTCATCTAAGGTATCTCGTTATTTTCTTTCAGACAGAAGGTACGAAACAAGTTTATTTTCCTTTATTGACGGCAGAATAACGCCAATTGCCTACGACTTCAAACGCACAGGAACAGGTCCAGATAAGTCATTAAGCGCTAAATTCGATGCAAAAACAAAGACCATTATTATCAAGGGGAGAGACAATCAACCGTGGGACGGGGAGTTTGATAACCAATTATTTCGTATCGATATATCAAGACAATTAGCGCAGGAGAAAGAAGAGTTTGAGTATAAGTTTCTCAACTACCGTGGTCAAAAACGCGCTTATGTTATCGAAACCCTAGGAAAGGAAACATTAAACCTACCTTATGGCAGTGTTGAGGCAATAAAAGTAAGAGTTAATCGCGATAGCAGTTCTCGACAGACCTACGCATGGTTTGCCCCTAGTCTTGATTATGTCTTAGTGCGCCTTCAACAATTTAAAGATAATGATGAGCAGGGCGATATTCGTCTAAAAACTTACCAAAAATTGTAGTTTTACTCAATTGCATACTATGTAAAAAAATCTTTGAGGATACTCGTCCTCTTTTGTGCTCATCGACTTGATCTTTAAAGCTTCAAGTAATAACCTTAATAATCTGGTCAGACCTGCAGGAACTTGCATGAACGAATTATTATGGTTACTTATAGTTATTGGCGTTTATGGTGTAACAGCCTATAAACAGACCTCTTCGCAAACAACACTCATTGCGACAGTTGTCGCGATGGTGGTAGGCGCTGCGGCTGGTGGGATACATACCGTTGCTTGGATTGTATATGCCATCCTAGTGGTACCTCTCGCCTACTCTCCATTTCGTAAAGGCTACATCACACCTAAGCTTTTGGCTTTCTACAAGAGCGTAATGCCCGAAATGTCAACTACCGAGCAAGAAGCAATTGATGCTGGTACCGTCTGGTGGGACGGCGATATATTCAGTGGTAAACCAGATTGGCAGAAATTTCATGCCATTTCTCAACCACGCTTGACCGCAGAAGAGCAAGCATTTTTAGATGGTCCGTGTGAAATCGTCAGTAGAATGGCTGATGAATGGCAAATAAACCATATTGATGCAGATATGTCAGATGAAGTTTGGCAATATCTAAAAGATAATAAGTTTTTTGCCATGATTATCAAAAAAGAATATGGCGGCCTCGCCTTCTCTGCCTATGCACAATCTCGAGTATTGCAGAAATTAGCGGGCGTCAGTGCCGTGTTATCTAGTACAGTCGGCGTGCCAAATTCACTTGGCCCAGGCGAACTACTGCAACATTACGGCACTAAAGAGCAACAAGATTATTATTTACCTAGGCTAGCAGTTGGTGACGAAATTCCCTGCTTTGCGCTTACTGGGCCAGAAGCCGGCTCTGATGCTGGTTCAATACCCGACGTAGGCATTGTATGTAAAGGTGAGTTCGAAGGCCAAGAGGTATTAGGCATGCGCTTAACCTTCTCTAAACGGTATATCACATTAGCACCCGTGGCGACTGTTATTGGTCTAGCGTTTAAGATGCAAGATCCAGATGGACTGCTTGGTGACGTGAAAGAGTTAGGCATTACTTGCGCCTTAATTCCAAGAGAAACCAAGGGGCTAGATGTGGGTCGTCGACACTTCCCGCTGAACGTGCCATTCCATAATGGGCCCGTTCGTGGAAAAGACATTTTTGTCCCATTGAGCTACATCATTGGTGGTCAAGAGATGGCCGGTAAAGGCTGGCGCATGCTAATGGAATGTTTATCCGTTGGACGCTGCATTACACTACCATCATCAGCAGCGGGAGGTGCGAAATCACTTGCATTAGCAACGGGTGCTTATTCCAGAATCCGTCGGCAGTTCCGAATGCCCATTGGACAAATGGAAGGTGTTGAAGAGATGCTTGGTCGTATCGGCGGAAACGCCTATTTGATGGACGCAGTTACCTCGCTATCAACTGCTGGGGTTGACTTAGGTCATAAACCTTCAGTTATATCTGCTATCTGTAAATACCATCTCACAGAAAGAATGCGTCAAATAGTTAACGATTCGATGGACGTTCATGGCGGAAAAGGTATTTGCCTGGGTCCAAATAATTACTTAGGCAGAGCCTATCAGGGAATTCCCATTTCGATCACTGTTGAGGGAGCAAATATTCTGACCCGTAACATGATGATATTCGGTCAAGGCGCAATGCGCTGCCACCCATATGTATTAAAAGAAATTTATGCGTCACAAATGGAAGATCGTGAAGAACAATTAGAAGCTTTTGATGATGCTGTGTTTGGTCATATTCGCTTTGCGGTTAGCAATACATTCCGCTCAATTTGGTTTAGCTTAACCGGCGGCCGATTAAGTTCCGCGCCCTTTAAAGACGAAACTGCAAAATACTATAAAAGCATGCAAGGTTATAGCGGAAACTTAGCTTTATTAACGGATATTTCAATGGGCGTTTTAGGTGGCTCACTGAAAAGAAGAGAGCGTTTATCTGCTCGTCTTGGCGACATTTTAAGCTATCTTTACCTAGGTTCTGCTGTAATGAAACGCTTTGACGAGCAAGGCCGCAACCATGATGACCTTCCATTCGTTCACTGGGCAATGCAGGATTGTTTATCCAAGTTAGAAGATTCACTTGATGACTTTTTGAGAAACTTCCCTAACCCCATCATCGCAGCGTCAATGCGTTTGCTAGTATTGCCATTTGGTAAACGTTATAGCGCACCATCTGACGTACTCGAACATAAAATTGCGCACATTTTGCAGCACCCTAACTCAACTAGAGACAGACTTGGTCACGGCCAATATCTCACTCAAGAAGCCGGTAATTTGTTAGGCGATTTAGAGAAAACCTTAATAAATATCGTCAAGTGCGAACCTATTTTTGACAAAATTTGTAAAAAATTAGGAGAAAAACTACCAATGACTAACCTTGACGTATTAGCTGACAGAGCGCTCAAAGAAGGCATCATTACGAGTGAACAAGCCGAGTTGATGAAAGAAGCTGAAGCGGGTCGATTAAGAGCTATCAACGTTGATGATTTCGACAACCAAGAGTTGTTAATGTCAACGAGTAAGAAAATAAAGAAACCGGTTACAAAACGCAAAACAACGAAGTCTGCCAAAGCCGCTTAATTGCTTCGGTAAATAGATGAATATAAAGGATTTCAGACTCTCTGAAATCCTTTTTTCGCATATATAGAAAGAAAACCCAATGATCGTTAGTCGCTGGGTACTTCACGTTTTTAGAAACTGTTGTGCTTGGCCATTGAGTTGAATCTGCTGGATTTGCTCTATACTCAGATTGACGGTATCACGAGCAACAGAATATTCATGTTTGATATTGATATTAGAGATACCTGGATCGTCAGTGTTTAAACTGACCGATAATCCACAGTCAAGAAATGTTTTTATGGGGTGGTTCGCAGTGTCTAGCCATGCACCTGTTTGATAGTTCGATGTTAAGCAACTTTCAATACCAATGTCATGTTTTAGCATATACTCAATGAGTTTTGGATCTTGCGCTATTGAGACTCCATGCCCTATCCTTTTCGCTCCAAGTAGTTTGATTGCTTCCCATACGCTTTCTGGTCCAGCCGCTTCACCGGCATGCACACTTATCTGTAACCCAGCCTCTCTAGCAGCTCTAAAATGGTCAATGAATAAACACGCTGGATAATTCAGTTCATCACCCGCTAAATCCAGAGCAATAATGCTATCCGAATATGCTAATATTGAGGCTAATTCGATTTGACATGACTCAACACCAAAGGTTCGGCTGAGAATTCCAATTAATTGGTAATGGGTATTACACACTGCATTTCCTGCCTTTACGCCCTCGACGACGGCTTCAACAACTGCATTCAATGGCAGGGAGAATGCTTTGGCCATAAAGAAAGGTGAAAAGCGTAATTCCGCATAATCGATCCCCTCTGCTTTGGCCATGGCTACGTTTTCAAACGCGACTTTATAACACGCTTCAGGGCTTCCTAGCACAGAGACACCCACCTCAAGCTTCTGTAAAAAAGCGAGTAAATCACTGGTTTTACTTTTAATATAAACATGCTCTACGAGCTCAAGCTCGGTGGTCACAGGCAGTTTAATTGACTGCTCTTGGGCTAACTGCAAGATAAGTCTCGGGGGAATATTACCATCCAAATGACGGTGTAAATCGACCAATGGGAAGTTTTTATCGTACATCTGTTAGCTTGAAGGTTTAGCTTTTTAAGGGATATTGAGTGTGCAAACCAAACTAATCCAACTGAAGCTTGTCTACCGCTAACACAATTTGTGTTCTAGTTTTTACATCTAACTTTCTAAAAATAACACCAATATGCGCCTTAACGGTGGCCTCAGTGACATCAAGCGTACTTGCTATTTGCTTATTCATTAAGCCATCTTTGACCAATTTCAACACTTGAAATTGCTTGGGCGTGAGTGTTTTCAATTTATCTGCAATATCGATCGCATCGTTGTCTATATCCACTATCGAGTTTTTAGCGGCATCGGACAGCCACTTACCACCGTTCAAAATCGTCAATATTGCTTCTTTAATGGTTTTAGTACCTGTTGTTTTAGCAATAAAACCATCAGCTCCAAATGACATCACCTGAGAGATAACTTCTGGAGAATTGCTCGCTGACAGGACAATAATGGGAACAGCAGGGAATAACTCTTTAATGCGAAGCAAACCGTAAAAATTATCACAACCAGGCATCGTTAAATCTAATATAATGATAGAGATGTTGCTTTTTTTACGCAAAACGGCAACGGTTGAGTCAAGAGAGTCAGACTCTAAAAACGTAACATTATCAAAAGAATGCGACAGAGAACCTATGATAGCTTCGCGCATTAAAGGGTGGTCATCTGCTATTAAAAACTTGTACATAGTTATAGGCTCAGCTATTTATTTATAATTAGTATATAACAGCAACCGTGTTTTTTATATACTTCTACATGCTCAGGTGTGATGGTATCACTACAGCACAAAACATCCCATAGCTATATAATTGTTATTTTAAAGATAAGTTTCAGAAAATCATGCCCGAATTCAAAAATAAAGTAGCACCAGATACGATCTATCAGAAACCGCAGACTAAAGTAGATGATTTTAGTTTCAATCATCAAGTTGCCGATGTGTTCCCTGATATGATAGAGAGATCTGTACCTGGTTATGCGAACATAATAGATGGCGTTGGGAGGTTGGCTGCAAAATTTGCAGTTCCGAACACCCTAATTTACGATTTGGGCTGTTCGCTAGGTGCAGTGAGCTTATCAATCGCTAAGCATAACAAGCAACAAAATATCCAAATTGTTGGGGTTGATAATAGCTCTGCAATGGTTGAACGGTGTCAGCGTCATGTCGATTCTTACAATTATGAAAGCCCTATCAGCATTAAAGAAGCTGATATTGTTGATTTTAAGCTGGACAAAGCATCGGTAATCGTCATGAACTTTACCCTGCAATTTATTAAGCCTAAGCTAAGAGATGCCCTAATGGGGAAGCTATTCGAAGCGCTTGTTCCTGGTGGTATTTTGATACTCTCGGAAAAAATAAAATTAGGCAATGCAGTAATGGATTCTGCCATCATCGATTTGCATCACGATTTCAAGAGGGAAAATGGCTATAGTAATTTAGAAATTAGTCAGAAGCGGACCGCACTAGAAAACGTTATGATCCTTGATGAGTATTCATCCCATGAAATGCGCTTACAAACTATCGGTTTTGAAGCTGTTAGCATTTGGTATCAACAATTTAACTTCGTTTCATTTTTTGCCATTAAAGGATAGTGATATGAATTGGAAGTCCGCATTATATACAGAATTACTAGGCACAGAACTAGAAAAATGGGTAGCTCATCTCATACCGCAACTCCAACAATGGGAAAATTTAGCGAAACATGGTGATAGGAAAAAATGGCAAGCGCAATTACAACAACTTCCATCGATCGAAGCTGACAACGTTGATTTAAAATCTCAAGTCTTAATCACGCAAGGCGACGCATTTGGGCAAGCACAAACCGCGCATGTCGAATCAGTGTTGAAGCAATTTATGCCATGGCGCAAAGGTCCCTTTCACTTTTTCGGTATTGACATTGATACAGAATGGCGTTCGGATTGGAAGTGGGATAGAGTTTTACCTCATATTGCGCCTTTGACCAATAGAAAAGTGTTGGACGTTGGCTGTGGCAGCGGCTACCATCTGTTCAGAATGTTAGGTGAAGATGCGCAACTAGTGATTGGTATTGACCCTACAGAACTTTTTTTCTATCAGTTTCAAATATTTAAGAAATACCTACCAAACAAGAGCGTGCATTATGTTCCTCTTGGCATAGAAGATATGCCGACATTAAATGCTTTCGATACCGTGTTTTCCATGGGCGTTCTGTACCATCGCCGTGATCCTATTGAATTTTTATATCAACTAAAGAATCAGCTAGTTCATGGTGGACAACTGGTGCTTGAAACGATCGTTATCGATGGCGATGAAAGATCAGTATTGATGCCGGGCGAGCGCTATGCACAAATGCGTAATGTTTGGTTCTTACCGAGTCCTGATGCACTTATGCAATGGCTATCTCGCGTTGGTTTTGTGGATATTAAAAAAGTGGATGAAAGCATCACTACTGTCGAGGAACAAAGAGCAACCGAATGGATGAACAATCATTCTTTAAGTGACTTTTTAGACCCAACTAATTCGGCCCTTACCATTGAAGGTTATCCTGCCCCCAAAAGAGCCGTATTTACTGCAATTAAAAAATAGCTACCCGCATTAGAAATGTAAGAGTGTACTGCACTCTTACACACTCCCTACTCTTACCAAAAGTGGCGACAAACCACACAGCTTGCTGCTCGGGAACTGTCAACACACGATATTAGCTGTTTATTCATAGATCCGATCTTCCGCACCCATTTTAAGAATAAATCTTTTGGTATTTTTCACCCAGGCAATCAATGATGGTTTGATTGCGCATTTCTAAATTGGCAACGAACTCCGTTTTATCCGGTAAATATATAACCGCTATGCCTTCAAAGCATTGGAATACCCAACGCGCCGTGGGCCGTTGTTCCGGTTTGTATTTCATACTGGGGAAGTAGCAATCTTTCTCGACTAAGGTTTTACGAATTTGATGCTCCAGCCCCGCATACACCATTAAGCAGCAGGTCATGACCATGAGCAATGCTTCTATACGCTCTGGCTTTTTGAGGTAAATAGCACTGGTTAAGAAGTCGGGGCTTTTTAAGAATCGGAAGCCTTTTTCGACGTTTTGCTGGGCTTTATAGCTGCTCAGTAAGCTACTCATATCCACGTCGCTGCTGATGTCATTGGTAGCAATGATAAACAGCCCCAGCTGTTGCAAGGCATGTTGCCTAGAGGCGAGTGGTGTGCATAATGCGCCCGTGATTTGGTGTTCAATACGGATAGGTAATTCGCCTAGTTTTGGTCTTCCTGCGCTAGAATACACCCCAATTTCTATGACGTGCGCGTTAACATCACACACCGTTTGTTTGCTTTGCCATTTGACGATGGCGCTTTGTGCATCTTGTGCGCATGCAAAACGCTGTTGGCATAAGACTTTAAAACTCTTGCGGGCTTGCTCGCCTGCTTTTAACATGCGTTTATTTAGGCTGTGTTGCTCACGCTTATAGGCTTGCTCACTGCGAATGAGTAACCACTTTTGTTTCACCTCGGCATATTCGCTGTCATAGCTGACGCCTTCATAACCATCACAAATAGGCTTAAACGTTAAGGTAGGAGCTTGTTTTACCAACTCCTTAGCTTCTTTGAGTGTTTGCGGAACGCGCGTAATAAATAATTGACCTTGGGTGTCTAAGTGCTCAATCGTTTCTTTCACATATAGAGCGGCATCGGCGACTAGATAACGACTCGCTTGCGCGGCTTTTAAACTGCCAATATGTGCTTTTACAATTTGCTTAAAACCCTCCATGTCATTGCTATTACCACTGGCAGGTTTCATGTATACCGGAATGCCAGACCGGTTCTCGCATATAAGATTTAATATCACTTGATTGAGCTCAGGTCGATGGTCACGCGAATAGCCTTTGGCTATAGTGATGTGCCTAGGCTCATCGTCCTCAGTGGCTTGACCATCATAGTGGAAACTCGTTGAATCAAGGTGCAAGGCTTCGGTTGTTAAGCCTAGCTTAGCCACTACAGCTTCACCTAACTGTTGATACAAGTCGGAAACACCATACTCGTACAAATTATCTAAGCATCGCCCTAGCGCATCATCGTTAATATGCTCAGGTAACACCCCTTCACCAATGAGCCGCTCGACTGGCTTGTTTCTGAAGTATTCGCTATACATATGCAAGGTTCGGCCAGTAAAGCCAAGACCATTTAAGACCATTGCAGTGACTAATTGGCCGCAAGTAACTTTACGCTCGGGGGCAGCGCCGCCTATTGCCTTATCAATAATGTCAGCAAAACCAAGACTATGACAAAAGCCAGCAACGAGGCCATGGTGATCGAGTATTTTAGAAGAAGGAATAGGCATAATATTGTGCTCTCAAAAGAGAATAATAGATCAAAACAGGGGATCGGCGTCAAGTGTTTTTTAACAACTTAAGATACATTGATCAATTATTGAACAAATTTAATTTTATATTGAGGTGCGGAATGACAGATAGATGGCTTAAATATCTCATTGGCATAATCTTTGAATAGTAATCCACTATATTGAGCACCTGTTGCAAACTTTTTATCCCTACTTAGGGGCTGTAACAACCAGGTAGTACAATCAAACAATGGTTATACATGCCGTTTAGTGTCGCTGAGAAGCGCATTACCAATCACTATATAAGGCTTTAATGCTAAAACTTACAGAATTAATTGAAAAATACATTGCTGATGAAAAGCTACCAAACGCTTATCTTGATGTTGCACTAAAATGGTTCACACCGCTTTGTGACTCAATTAATGTGCACCAAAATAAGTCAAGGGAAATAAGAGATGCCTCACCTACCCCGTTTTTTATTGGTATTAACGGATGTCAGGGCTCAGGGAAGTCGACCTTAAGCGGTCTAATGAATTATTTGTTCAAGGAGTACTACGGCAAACAATCAGTCGTGTTGTCTCTTGATGATTTTTACTACACAAAGCTAGAACGAACAAATCTGGCACAAACGGTACATCCTTTATTATTAACGCGAGGTGTCCCGGGCACACATGATACCGAGTTAATGGCAAGGGTTATTGCGTCCTTGGCTAATGGAGAAGCTGTTAACATACCCAATTTTGACAAATCAATTGATGATAGAGCACCTGTTGACATGTGGCAGCAGATCAAGGGCCCCATTGATATTGTTATCATAGAAGGTTGGTGCTGGGGAACACGTGCCCAAGACAATGCAGATTTGGCTGTTCCTGTTAATGCCTTAGAAAAGAATGGCGATAGCGACGGTGCTTGGCGAAGCTACGTTAATAACGCATTGTCTACTAAATATACACCTCTTTATCACTACATTGACACTTGGGTATTTTTAAAAGCACCTAGTTTTGATGCTGTTTATGCATGGCGACGTCAACAAGAGAAGAAGCTTGCGCTTCGTGTAGGTAATGCATCACACATTATGAGTGATGAAGAGATCCTGAGCTTTATTCAATATTATCAGAGGCTAACCGTGCATACTTTACTCACATTAGAAAAGTACGCTGACTTTATATTCGAATTAGATAATGAACGAAACATTACAAAAAGTAGATATCATGCAAAGTGAAGTAATTAGTAAATATAGTGCACAATTCCTCATATTCACCGACTTAGACGGCACCCTCCTTGACCATTACAGTTATGAGCATGAGGATGCAAAAGTCTGTATGCAGCGCTTATTAGGTCATGGAATCCCAATAATACCAAACACAAGTAAGACCTTCGCTGAACTGCTGACACTGCGCAAAAGGTTAGGTTTAAATGGGCCGTTTATTATAGAAAACGGCGCTGCTATCTTTATCAATAAAAACTTTCTGCCAGAGAAGCCAAAAGGGGCAGTCTGGCAGGACGGTTTTTGGGTTAAGTCATTTAGCTCAAAAAAA
The DNA here is from genome assembly GCA_965660625.1 of Glaciecola sp. Classification (GTDB taxonomy): domain Bacteria; phylum Pseudomonadota; class Gammaproteobacteria; order Enterobacterales; family Alteromonadaceae; genus Glaciecola. Next base: position 83,546 of record CBFIAR010000014.1, read on the forward strand.
CATTATTGGCTCGGTCTAATCAACAAGATCAGCCCTGAATTCGGGCATCTTTTTGATTCCTTTTCAAACATGTCTCTTGATCAAATAGTAGAGATAACCGGACTTGAACCAGAAGATGCACGACTCTCCTCACAGCGACAATTTGGTGAACCGTTGCTATGGAAAGGCAGCGAAAAAGAACTCGACAGCTTCGTCGTGATGTTGCGTGGTTTAGGCGCTCACCCAGTAAAAGGCGGTCGATTTTTGCACGTAGGAGGGTATTGCAGTAAAGGTATGGCGTTAACATGGTTATTGAAAGAATATCAGCGACAGCACAGAAACGTAACCGTGAGCACAATTGCGTTAGGCGACGGTAATAACGATGTATCGATGTTAGAAATTGCTGATATAGCAGTCAGAATTGCTTCGCCTATACACGCACCTCCAGAATTAGAACGAAGACAGAAGCTATATACGAGCAATAAACTGGGTCCAAAAGGTTGGACGGAAGTACTGGATCAGCTTATTCCTGAATCGATATTTATTAGTTCAAGCGAACAACCCGATAAAACAACTTAAGGAGCTATTTAATGGCTGATTTTTACCAAAACGGCATAGTAACTACGCTGCATAACTTAGAGGATCGTTCCATTGATGATCTCGAAGCAGAACTCAGTGAATTTTCTAAAAAACGCCCATTAGGCCTCATTTTACCTTCATTGTTTTCTGAACTTGAAGGCCAAGCACTACCAGCCACAATAGAACATATTAGGCAAGTTCCTTACCTCTCTGAAATTGTCATTGGCCTTGATCGTGCAAATGTAGACCAATATAAATATGCACTTAATTTTTTCTCAACGCTGCCTCAGCATCATCGCGTTTTATGGAATGACGGACCAAGACTGCAAGCACTTGATGCTGAATTACAAGAACTTGGTTTAGCACCAAAGGAATTAGGAAAAGGCAGAAACGTATGGTATTGCATGGGCTATATTCTAGCGTCAGGTAAAGTCGAAAGTGTTGCGTTGCACGACTGTGATATTTTGACCTATGAGCGCTCTCTACTAGCTAGACTGATTTACCCTGTAGCAAACCCGCAATTCAATTATGAATTTTGTAAAGGCTATTACGCTAGAGTTGCCAACGGGAAAATCAATGGTCGGGTTTCTCGATTATTAGTGACTCCACTCTTGAGAGCCTTAAAAACAACATTAGGTCATAACGATTATTTAGAGTTTATGGATAGTTTCCGCTATCCATTGGCTGGAGAGTTCTCTTTTAGAAGAGATGTACTTAATGACATTCGAATTCCGAGCGACTGGGGCTTAGAAATTGGCGTCTTGTCTGAAATGCATAGAAATTATTCGCACAACAGACTGTGCCAAGCTGACATTGCTAGAACGTACGATCATAAGCACCAAGACCTCTCGTTAAATAACGAACAAGGAGGCTTATCAAAAATGTCTATCGATATCACTAAGGCCTTGTTCAGAAAACTAGCGACTCAAGGTACTACCTTCAATACTGAAACGTTTCGAACGATAAAAGCGACTTATTTCCGAATCGCACTCGACTTCATTGAAACTTATCGTAACGATGCGGTCATGAATGGTTTAAAACTCGATATTCACAACGAAGAGAAAGCGGTTGAAATGTTCGCTCACAATATCATGAAGGCCGGACAAAGCTTTTTAGAAAATCCAATGGAAACCCCCTTCATACCCAGCTGGAATCGTGTTGTTAGCGCTAAACCTGATGTTTTAGAGCGACTCAAACAAGCAGTTGAAGAGGACTTCCAAGAATTTAGCCAAGGACTTTAAAATGGCAGATCATTTTGTTCAATTTACCGCTAAAGTAAAACATCATTTGGAAGCTATTTATAAAGAAATTCTCACTTCCTCTGAGATAGAAATACTTGTGCCTAAATTACAGCGCAGTATTGGTGTTACGGGAAACGAGAATTGTCATTATCCAACACCACACAAAAATAGGTGGGATGAATCAGACATTGTCATGATCACTTATGGTGACAGTATCGTAAAAAACACCGAGGGAGTCGAATTTGGTTTGAGTCAAAAACCATTAAAAACACTTCGGCAGTTCATTAATGAATATTGTGATTCTATTATCAGCCACGTGCACATATTGCCCTACTTTCCTTATAGCTCGGATGATGGTTTTTCCATCATTGACTACTCTATCGTCAATCAAAGTTTAGGCGATTGGAGCGATATCGAGGCTATTTCCAAAGAATATTCGCTCATGACTGACCTTGTCATTAATCATTGTTCAGCACGAAGCCAATGGTTCGAGCACTTTTGCAAACAAGAAGGTATTGGTAGCGACTATTTTTTTACTGCTTCACCCGAAGACGACCTCAGTATGGTAGTGCGTCCTCGAACTTCAGACCTGTTAAAGGAAGTTGAAACGCCGAATGGGACAAAACATGTATGGTGCACCTTCAGCCACGATCAGGTTGATTTCGATTTTAGAAATCCAAATGTCCTTGTCGCTTTCGTCGATATCATTCGTTTATATCTAGATAAAGGCACAAAGGTTTTTCGTTTAGACGCGATCGCATTTCTATGGAAAGTGCCAGGCAGTGCGAGTATTAATTTACCGGAAACACATGAAGTAGTGCGACTTTTAAGAACGCTTATCGAGCATACGGCGCCCGAAGTTATTATCATCACTGAAACGAACATTCCGAATAGAGAAAACCTGACGTATTTTGGTAATGCGAATGAAGCCCATGCTATTTATAATTTTTCCTTACCACCACTGCTCATTAATACGTTAGTAACTGGTAATTGTGCTTATTTAAAAAGCTGGATGATGAGTATGCCGCCGGCACAGAATGGCACTGCATACTTTAATTTTATCGCTTCGCATGACGGTGTTGGCTTGCGACCAGCTGAAGGATTGTTGGATGAGCAAGAAATTACTGAGCTTGCAAATTGTATGCAAAATTTTGGCGGTAAAGTTTCTTGGCGAAAAACAGACAATGGTCTACAAAAACCTTATGAGATGAATATTGCCTTAATTGACGCATTGAAAGGAACGATAAAGGGCCCCGACCAATACCAACTCCACCGCTTTATGTGTGCACATGCAATTATGCTTGGCCTAGAGGGTATACCGGGCATTTATATTCACTCTTTATTGGGGACACCTAACGATGAAGATAAAGTGAAAAATACGGGCCACAATCGCGGTATCAATCGCCATCGCTGGGATTTTGATAAGCTAATTTATGAATTAGAGAATAAACAGAGCCTGCATGCGAATGTGTTGTCGGGTTTGTCTATGTTAATACGGATACGACGCTCACAGCCCGCATTTCATCCTAATGCAGTTCAATTTACTCTGCAGTTAGGGACGGACATATTTGGCTATTGGAGACAAAGTATTGACCGTAAACAAAGCATATTTTGTTTATCTAACATCACCGATGAAGAGCAAAAAATCCGCTTGTCCGATATCAATCTGATTGAAAATAGTTTGTGGTATGACTTAATAGCAGAAAAGAGCATTAATCAGGCAACCGAATTTTTGTCCTTAGCCCCCTACCAGACAATGTGGGTGTCAAATAAAGCCACAGGTTAACCTGTGGCTTATTCTCCAATTCTAGCATTTAAACGAAAACCCAGCATCAGTGTATCTATTCGTAGGCTCTCTCGCGCTTTACCTCAATTGTATCTATGTAACCATGCCAACTAGCATAGCCGATTAGTGGCATGACCACTAAGAAAGCTAAGAAGAAAGTAAAAAATCCAATACACACAGCGGTAAAAATGATGAAAGCCCAAAACAACATGGCTTTTTTATTCAACCAAACGGCGTTCATACTCGTAAGCACAGCTGTTGCTAAGTCAACTTTCCTTTCTAGCAGAATTGGTTGCGTAAAAGCAGTAATAAAGAATACCAGTAAGGTCAACGCCGCACCGATCAGCGTACCAATAATCAGAAAGGTAGCAAGACTAACTAAGGTGTACGCTTCATTTTCAGGATAAAATGCATGCAGTAACGAGGCGATACGTAACCAAGCAATCATGAATACCATCAGCAATATAGCGAAACCCCATTCATTAACGGCGTTTCTGGACATCGCTTTTAATGAATGTCGAAATGAAGGTGTTCTCTTTTTCTCAAACTGCCAAGCAACATCATACAGCCCTGCGGCTAAATAAGGTCCAATTAACATGAAACTCACCATTGCTGGGAATATGATCATATACCAACCGGTTGAAGCAATCAGATAGTAGATCAGCCACGGAATGAGCGTAAATACCGCGCCATAAGTCAAACTAATAACAGGTGCTCGTTTGAAATCGTTAACGGCAAGACTCAACCATTTAAGCGAATCAAACATCTCTAGCTTCCGGCAAGGTATTACACGGGCAATGCCACTGTTTTCAATGGCCGTATCTGGCATTTCGTCGAACTGCTGAGACATAGTATCTCCTATTAAGCGTAAATCGTTAACTCATGATGGAGTATAAATTGTGATGTAGTATTTTTAATTGTTGAATAAATAAATCAACAGCTACACTTCATACTAATTCAGAAACTGATCAAGTTCAAAACATACTCACCGAAAATTAATTTTAGCTTCATGCCAATTGATACTGGTCAAAAATAGTGAAGAAAGTGCTTTATTCAATTCACTAAAACTCGTTATTCTGGTTCGTTGACCGGTCAACATTTCAGCAACAAATTGATGACAGTTATTGTTTATCAAATGATAGTCGCGCATTTCATACAAGTTATCGATACATCGTTGCGAAACGTCATCAGTAGCAAGCGGCATAAAATGTTCATCACACGCGACATAGATGTTTTTACCCGTCCGATTTTGCAAGAAGCGCTCCGGTGACAACGAACGAATAAGCCCCTTTCCACTCAATTCATATATATTGCCGTTTACCCACACACCTGTATGGTCCAACACGCCATATATCCCGCAAGTCACAATAGCACCGTTTTTTGGTGTGACACGTTTGTTCGATTCACCCGGTAGCTTACCGACAGTGCTCGAGCTTCTCAAGTAAGCTTCGTTTGCTCTATTTGAAGCATATAACCCTAAACAAGCAGCACCAAGCCACAATAAAGGAGCAGGCATAGAGACCTCCAAGTTAGACAAAACATATCCTTAGTTGCACATACTACTGTAGGAGTCGAATTTTTAAACAATAAAAAATGTGACAAAATTTGTCATCCCCTCTTAACAGGAGGTTCTAGCTGTACTATTCTTGTCGTCTATCAAATCTCTTGCTTTAAGACACCTATTCAATGTCCAAAATTAATCGCTCCAATAAGTTAGATAATGTGTACTACGATATCCGTGGCCCCATATTAGAACAAGCAAACAAAATGGAAGAAGCCGGAGAGAGGATATTAAAGCTAAATATTGGCAACCCAGCGCCTTTTGGTTTTGAAGCTCCCGATGATATATTGAAAGATGTTATCTATCAGTTACCCAGTGCGCAAGGCTACACCGACTCTCAAGGCATATATAGCGCTAGGGTTGCGGTGATGCAGTACTATCAACAAATGGGTATCAAGCATATTCAAATTAAGGATATTTACTTGGGTAATGGTGTCAGTGAACTGATCATGTTATCCATGCAAGCGCTACTGAATAATGGCGATGAAGTATTATTGCCAGCGCCCGACTACCCTCTTTGGACGGCTGCCGTCAACTTATCATCGGGCACTGCGGTGCATTATCGATGTGATGAGCAAGCAGATTGGTTTCCCGATCTGGCCGATATTGAATCAAAAATAACAAAGAAGACGAAAGCAATCGTGTTAATTAATCCAAATAACCCAACTGGTGCGGTATACAGCGAAGCACTCCTGCATCAAGTAGCAGATTTGGCACGTAAGCATAACTTAATCATATTCAGCGATGAGATTTACGATAAAATACTTTATGACAATGCAAAGCACACCTGCATCGCCTCTCTTGCACCCGATCTATTTTGTGTTACCTTTAGCGGTTTAAGCAAAAACTATCGAGTCGCCGGCTTCCGAGCGGGTTGGATGTTGGTAAGTGGAGATAAGCAATCAGCGAAAAGTTACATTGAGGGCTTAACTATTTTGTCTTCTATGCGCATGTGTGCAAACGTACCTTGTCAACATGCGATTCAAACCGCGCTGGGTGGATATCAGAGTATCAATGATTTGGTCACTGGCGACGGACGTTTATTATCACAACGGAATATAGCATTCGAAGGGCTAAATAATATAGAAGGTATCACTTGCGTGAAGCCAATGGGTGCAATGTATTGTTTTGCCAAAGTGGACACTAAAAAATTCAACATTTCCAGTGACGTCGACATGGTGCTCGATTTACTCAATAAAGAGAAAATATTATTGGTACATGGCAGTGCTTTCAATCTAAAAGAAGGATGTTATTTCAGATTAGTATTTCTTCCACATAAAGAACAGTTATCTCCGGCTCTTTCACAAATGAAACGTTTTTTTAGTCATTATCAACAATGACGAACACCTCAAGCATTGTTTTTAAGAGTAAACTAAAATGTCACTATAATGGTTGTTAAACTCACAGCAAACATAAGTATTGATCAATGCGTTCAGCCAGAAAAGGAATTAAAAATTAATGAATAGTGCATTTTTAGCATGGATTTTACGTATGCCCCTGATAAAAAGATGGGCTCTCATGCATTCGGTTAAGAAGGAAAATGTAGCAGAGCACAGCCATCAAGTCGCTGTTATTGCCCATCTTCTCGCTGTGATAAGAAATACCTATTTCCAGGGCACACTAAATGCTGAAAAAGCAGCCACAATTGCGCTATATCATGAAGTGTCTGAAACAAAGCTACAAGATATCAACCACGTCACCAAATACCACAATCCCGACCTCACTCGCGAATTTAAGAAGATCGAAGAGATGGCAGAACTAGAGTGTTTAAAAACACTTCCTGTAGAGTTACAGCCTATTTTCAAACCATTGTTAGTGCAGAAGGAGGTTGATGCAGAATATAAAACCTTAGTTAAAGCAGCGGATCTTATTTCCGCTTACTTAAAAGCATGCGATGAATTACGCTTTCAGAACGTAGAGTTTTCGCACGTCAAAACAAGACTAGAAAGGATGCTGAATGAATACAAAAATACGATGCCTGAAGTTGATTACTTTCTATCAATCTTTCAAGAAAAATGTTTTGTTAGTGTAGACCAGCTTGCCGAGTGATATATCAAGAAATAAAGAAGCACACTCTCGCAAAAAAGCAGTACAAAGGAGCATTATGACGCATATAAATGCATGGACAGAACGAAGACTGACTCGATTGGAGAAACGCGACGGCGATCACCGTAACGCTTATCAGCGAGATAAAGCGCGAATTATGCATTCAGCCGCTTTTAGGCGGCTACAAGCTAAAACGCAAGTTTTAGGTATTGGTATTAGTGACTTTTATCGAACCAGATTAACGCACTCCCTAGAAGCCGCGCAGATTGGCACTGGCATCGCCGCCCAACTGACTCAAAAACAGCCTGACATCTCGGCAAAGTTAGGTGTTGATGAGCACCTTATTGAAAGTTTATGCCTTGCACATGATATAGGACACCCTCCCTTTGGTCATGGCGGAGAAATTGCGCTGCATTATATGATGCATGAACATGGTGGCTTTGAGGGTAATGGGCAAACGTTTCGCATACTCACTAAATTAGAGACGTACAGTCCTTCTGATGGTATGAACCTAGCTCGACGAACGCTGCTAGGTTTAATTAAATACCCTAACTATATTGATATCCTAACCAATCATCATCTTGAGACTGATAAGCCAGAATCACATCGCTTAGTCAAATCTAAACAGTGGCATCCACCTAAAGGTTTATATTCATGCGACAAGGATGCATTCGATTGGGTAGTTGCTCCATTAAGCCTAAGCGACCAGCATCGTTTCATTGAGTTTTCAGTTGGCGATAACTGTCACTCAAAAACATGTTATAAATCTATCGACTGCTCGATCATGGAGCTGGCTGATGATATTGCTTATGCAATTCATGATTTGGAGGACGCAATTGTCATGTCAATGGTTACGCGTGACTCATTTGAAGCTGAAGTTGTCACTCCACTTAAAAAGCTTAAACTCCCCTGGTTATCAGCACAAATAGATGTTTTAACCGGTAATTTATTTAGTTCGGCACCTTATGAGAGAAAAAATGCTATCGGTGCATTGGTTAACTGTTTCATAACCGCAATCAGTATTCAGAAACAGGGATTATTCGAATCAGCAATTATTGATTACAACGCTCAATTTGAACAACATTATCAAGTTGCACTCGGCCTATTTAAGTCCTTTGTGTTTAATTACGTCATTCGTAAGCCTGAACTACAACTTTTAGAGTATAAAGGACAACAGATAGTAATGGCGTTATTCGAAGCATTTAGTTCTGAGCCTGAAAGGTTGCTTCCCACAAATACGGCGAAGCGTTGGATAGAAGCGGGAACCGATATTGCAAAACATAGGGTCTTAGCTGATTATATTTCTGGAATGACCGATGAGTACGCAACAAGATTATACAACCATCTATTCTTACCTAAGTCTAACTCAGCGACCGACTCGTTAAGCCCCTAGTTAACATATACGTCAGCCTTGTAAACTCATTCTGAATCCTTGCAAGCATTTGAGCATTACTAAAATACGACAAACTCCATTGACACTCCATCAATAGCGTTCATTCCTAGTGGGTGCTAATTCCTGACTTATTATGACACTTATTAACAGCTCCCGCCCCGCAAGCTGCGAACTTTGCGGCATTTTTGCTAACCTTTAGGGAATACAACGAGAGCTGCAACCAAGTTACTATTGTGCGGTATTGTGCGGTATTGTGCGGCGAGATTTATAGGTCATTGCCCTCGAGTATATCTATATGTCCCCTTAGCTGACTTCTTTGCCCTTTCGTCTATTAAATTAAAAAAGATTAAAATAGTACTTGCATGTTTATTTATACAGTACTACTGTATAAATAAACATTATGTACAAATAGACAGCGAGAACTAATATGCAAATTGAATCATTCAACGGTCAAGCGATAAATAAGGGTTCTGGAATAAGCAGTTCACAGGGAGTATTTAGCAAACAACGTTGGGTTGCCCACGTCTCTGTTAACACTAAGCTGGCAGCGTCTCATCGACTAGTACTTAATATTAAGCCAAATGAAATAGCGTCTGCTTTTGATATTATTGAACGTCTATTATTTGCAAAAACTTGTGCTGAGATATTTTGCGATCACACCTTGACCTTGCATCAAGTAGAAATGCTAAAGCAAATGGCGATGTTTAGTGGAACGGAAGTTACCTTTATTGCAGATAAAGTTGAATTTAACTCAATGCAATCAGCTGATCTCGAAAAAGCATAGTCAATTAGGAGCGCGCAGACGTGAGTATCATAATTATAGATGCATCGCGGACAAAGCGCCTCGTAGTTAAAGGTAAGCTTAGTTAGGT